>CAVTZY010000019.1:0-98239 GCA_963739235.1 Terriglobia bacterium
TTGAAGTCTGACCGAAACGTGCAGCCTCATCGATCTGGAATCTCAAGGAGATCAGCGCCCTGCCGGTTCCTGAATCCGTCTTCCTCCGCCTCTATTGCCTGGACGCCTGGAGCGCCCCCCTCGGAATTTCCTGCTCAAATCCAGTGACGGGCAGTTAGATATGTTGCAGCCTGTCGGCCGCAGGAGGTCGATCGAGGGTAATGGTCTACCCATATCCGGCGCCCTGTCTCTCGGAGGAGAATCAATACCAGGGTGGCGATTTCATGGCCCCCGGGCCGGGCCTCGCCGTCTGCGAAACCGCTGCGGTTTATATCCCCCGTAATCCCGAAGAAAGCATCCTTTATGGTGCAGTTGCTGCACAACTGGAGACTTTCCTGGAGAGGCAACACCGCCGCGATCGCATAGTGCCCCGGTTCGTAGAGCGCGAACTGAGGTCGTTTCTGGAATGCGGCATCCTGGCCAACGGCTTTCTGAGAGTCCATTGCGATGCATGCCGGCTGGACCGGGTCGTCCCTTTTTCATGCATATCCGTGCTTTCTGCCCGTCGTGCGGCGGTCGCCGGATGGTCGATACCGCAGCCCATCTCGTGGACCGGGTTTCCCCCGAGGTCCCGATTCGACAGTGGGTGCTCTCGCTCCCCTTCGCTCTGCGCTATCGCCTGGCTTACGACTCATCCCTGGTCAGGGATGTTCTGCACATTTTTGTGCAGGCCGTATTCGGTTCGCTGCGCCGCCGGGCAGGCTTTCCCGCCGCGAATCGGGCGGTCCGGTGCGGCGCCGTGACTTTCATCCAGCGCTTCGGCGATGCACTCAATCTAAATTTACATTTCCACATGCTGGCTTCTATGTCGCCAGCGACATAGGGGCCAGGACATGGAAGTGGGGGTCTAAGTTCAGCGCATCACTGAAGCGTTGAATGAAGGCCACGGCGCCGCATCGAGCCTGGCGGTTCGAGGCAGGAATGCCCGCCCTGCGGCGGATCGAGGCAAAGATGGTTCGCACGAAGATCTGCAAAACATCCCTGACCAGGGATGAGTCGTAAGCAAGGCGATAGCGCAATGCATAAGGGACTGAAAGCACCCACTGCCGGACCGGCACTTCGGGGAAAACACGATCCACCAGATGCGCGGCCGTGTCGGCCATGCGCCGCCCCCCACACGACGGACAGAACGACCTTCGCTTACATGAATAAGGCACAACCCGATCCAGTCCGCAGGCATCGCAGCGAACCCTTAAAAAACCTCGGGCCAAAACGCCGCAATCCAGAAATGCGCGCAGTTCCTGTTCGACGAAGCGCGGAACCAGTCGGCCGCGCGCCCGTTGCCTGGCCAGGAAGGTCTCCAGATGAGCTGCAACGACACCGTAAAGAACGGTTATTTCGGGATTGCGGGGTACATATGTTTCAACGCTCTCACAGACGATCAGCGCCGGTTCAGCGGGCATGAGTGCGCGATAGCCGGATGAAATGTCCTCGGGGAGATGGATGACAGGATATGGGTAGACCTCTCCCATGAATCGGCCTCCTGCGACCGGCAGGCCGCTACCCATCTAACTGTCTAACAGCCGATTTGAGCGGAAATTTTACGTGAGCACGCCGATGTCGATCACTCTGGCGCTGAGGCCGGCCCGGCTCGACATCTTCACATGAACTGCCAATTCTGGAGTAGATCGATCATAGGAGGGAGGATGGTAATCCTTAATGCTGTCGCAGATTCCAAATCAGCGGATTTGGATCCAGCTTGGATCCAATGTAAGGATTGCGCTAATTCACGTTTTTCTGATTTCACTGTAAGTGATTGATTTTATTGATGATCCCAGCAGGACTTGAACATGCGACCCGCTGATTATGAGTCCTTGGAAGCTCTAAACATTCAGGCCGGGTGCGGAACCGACGAGAATCTCAGAATTGCCCGAAATGATGCGATGTGGCTCCAATGTGGCTCCAAATCTGCCATCTGTGGAATATTTCTTCGGGTGGGCTTCTATAAGTGATTGATTTTATTGGTGGAGCTGGCGAGGATCGAACTCGCGACCTCCTGACTGCCAGTGAGGAAGTAACGAACGATCAGGAACGCAATCAAACTTCGTAATTACTTCAAAAAATTCATAATCCCCTTTGTTTAAGCATGTCTCCGTGTTTTAATGTGTTTTGTGCTTTTTAGGCTCTTTCAGGGTGATTTTGCTACCCCGGTGCTACCCCGAACATTGAGCTGTGATTACCTGATGATTGAACAGGCGGTCACGTCTTGCACAAAAAGGGAGATCTTCATGCCGAACAAAAACCTCACAGCCGCCTTCGTAGAGAAGGTCAAATCGAACGGAAAGCGCACCGATTATTTTGACACCTCTCTTCCGGGCTTTTCACTACGTGTGTCCGAGAATGGGGTCAAGAGCTGGTGTGTCTCCTACCGTTTCGCCGGCAAGTGGACTCGACATACTTTTGGGGCTTTTCCGGTCATCAAACTGTCTGAGGCCCGGGAAATGGCCAGAGATGCGCTGCATGATGTCGTCCATGGGATAAATCCGGCGACGAAGAAAAAAACGGAGCGGTGCGCGGACACCTTCGATTATCTTGCGAACGAATATCTTGAGCGGCACGCCAAAATTAAAAAACGCAGTTGGCGGGAAGATGCCCGCATCCTTAAGACTGATCTGTTGCCTGCCTTCGGAGGAATGCGCGCCAAAGACATCAGTCGCCGTGATGTTCGAACTCTTCTCGATCGCAAGGCGGCGACGGCGCCCATCATGGCCAATCGGATCCGCGCGACGTTGCGCAAGATTTTCAACTGGGGTATTGCGGCCGAAATCATTGATGGGAATCCTGTGTTTCTCGTTCCTGCGCCGGGCAGGGAACGTCAGCGTGATCGGGTACTCACCGAAGACGAAATCAAGACAATTTGGAAGGCCCTGGAGGCGGACAAGACGAGTGGCGATTCCATGCATAGGCGGGAGAAATTACTCTCGGCGGCCATTTCGAAACTGAGATTGCTGACCGCGCAACGCGGCGGCGAAGTCATGGGCATGGAATGGAGCGAGATTGATGGTGACTGGTGGACTATCCCGGGTGAAAAGACGAAAAATGGCCTGGCGCATCGTGTTCCGCTCACTGCACCAGCCCTCAGAATCCTCGCAGAAGTCCGATCCGCCTTCGCCGGATCGCGTTTTGTCTTTCCAAGCCCAAAACGTGACGACAGGCCTATCAGGAATCCGCAAAAAGCGCTGGAGCGAATTCAGAAAGCCACGGAAATAGGATTTGTCGGGCACGATTTTCGAAGAACCGCGGCGAGTCATATGACCGGTATGGGCATTCCCCGGCTGACCGTAAAGAAGATACTGAACCACGTGGAGCGAGAGGTGACGGCCGTTTACGACCGCTATTCCTATGATGCCGAGAAACGGGAAGCACTCGAGGCGTGGAGCAAGCGATTAATGCTTATGGTTTCGGATCTGAGGGCTGTGAACTCGGAGGAATAAAAAATTGTCGGATCGCGTTACCATCCGACGGTCGGGAGGTCCTCAATTTCGGTGAAGTGCTTGTCACGCGAGACCAAGATGAGACCATGCTGGCGGGCGACGGCAGCGATCCAGAGATCGTTTTCAGGAATAGGGCGCCCCTTCGCACGCAGCATGTTCTTGATCTGACCGTAATGACGGGCGGTTTCGCTATCGCAGGCGAGCACCGTGGTGACTGAAGCAAACTGTTCAATTCGACTCACATTTTCTTCAGGGCGCGTCGACTTTTCCGCGCCATAGTACAGCTCGCCGATCGCAATGCTTGAAACAAACGCCTCCTCAGCTTCTCCGAGCATCGTTCTGACCGATTCTTCATTCGCGAGCAGATCAATGATTACGTTCGTGTCCAAGAGATATCTACCACTCATGGGAATCGACCTTTTCGCAGCCTTGCTCAATCACCTCACGCATCAGCCGGGCATCCTCCGGCGTCAACCTGCCGGCAAATCGGAGAAGTTGCCGGCCATGCACGCCCCGTGGCGTTGAAACCGCCAATGCTCGCGCGAACTCTAAAACTCGCCTTTGGAGCTCTGGCGTCAGCGCTTTTACTTCCTCGGTTACTCGGTCCACAATAGAAGTTTCCATTCGCCCTCCTTCCTCAATTTTACATCAACGATGCTCTCAACGGTCAGCTGATATCGTTTTTTGTGTTTCCGGCCTTTCAGGTCACGCCGGACGGGCTTTGGGCCTGAATGCCCGGGCCATGCTCCGAAGCCTCCATTCCCCGGCCGGTCCGATACTGGGTTAAGTAGAGGCGTTCTTTCCAGGTCAAAATACACGAGAGTGTGAGAATAGGTTTGAGGTTTTTGCGATTCTTTTCGCGGCCTTTTTCACGCGTGGGGTCTCCGGACCGTCAGCACAACGATAAAATCCGATTCAGGGTTGCGCTATTGGACGCCTGGATCTCTTGAACTTGACAATCTTCGGGGAGAAGATTCCCGAAAACGGTGCCAACTTCAAGGGGGCCCTTTTTCCCAAGCAACGGATTATCTCAATCATACGGCAATCCCGCGCCCAACCGTCAGTCGCGCGAATACATGAACCCTTTCGTAAAGGCCGGGATGATCCTCGGCATCCGTCTTCTCGACCACAGCGTTCTCGACGAACGCGTTTACTTCAGCTTCGCGGCTGCTGGTCGTACCGATCAGCAGCCGGCGTGTCTTGATAACCTCCTCTCAGAGCTGAATCTGAACAAGTCCTCCGGCGGCAAAGGACCAAAATCCACTTGTACGAGAAGCCGGTTCGTCCAGGTGGACGATGTAAGTCTCATGTTCTTTCTGAATCCTGCACACCCGCAATGATTTATAATCGATTGCAGACCGGGAGAAAGGACTTCTTTCGGAGAGCAAGCCCATATTCGCCACGAGACAAACCATGAGCGAAACGTCACTGCAGTGTCCCAAGTGCCACAACCAAATGGAACAGGGCTTTATCCTTTACCCCTTGGGCGCGGAAGTCCTCGGGTGGAGGGGGGGTGTTCCACGCAAGTCGTGGTGGCGAGGAATAAACTCCGAGGCCACCCGCATCCCCATCGGCACGTTCCGTTGCACCGCCTGTGGCTATTTAGAGCTGTATGCACGGGATGAGTTCGGGCCACAATGACTGGTGCCAACTTCGAGCGGCTGATGCCGTTCCGGACGTTATGTGGGGTCACCGGAAGTTAGAAATCCGATGCCCCAAATTTCGATTTTGCCGGTTTTCACGCGCATGTAACTTCCGGTTTAGCCGTTATTCTCCCGGAATAATAGCCTTGGAACTTGCTGACTGCTCCCGATGATTTGGCCTATCTTGGTCAGTGATTCCCGGAGGGCTTCTCCGCACGATCGATGACAATGACTTCTAATTGACCATTAGCCGGAGAAAGTTTCAATCCAAGTTGTTCTTTCAGGGCAACAATGATTGACGGCCCATTAGCCGCATCAGCCGAAGATGCTGGAAAATCGGGCACGGGAACGCCATTGAGGGTCATCAGCCCCGAACTGCTGGTCTCGCGGATAAATTCCAAGTGGAAATCAAATTGCCCCGTAAGTCCGGTCTTGTCAATTACGGGGCGATCCAAGCGGGCAGCCGAAAGGATTTGGCTGGCAAACTCCGGCATACTCACCCCGTACCAATCGATGATCCATGTTGAACCGTTACGTGATATCGGCCCAGGTCCACAATATCTATTCCTTATAAATTCAGTGGGATCTGCGGAAATTGCTCTTGTAGCATTATCATCCCTCGGAATACAGCTTCCCTCTTTTGAAGGCTTCATATTAGGGTTGCTCTTTACCACAGTCATTTCGTAGACAGGCTTATTTCTAAACTCCTTGTGAACTTTCAATTGGAATCTTTCTTCTAGGAGGCGTTGCAGCATGGGCCCTGTCATCTGTGTAATCAACGTCGGGGATTCAGCCTTTGCCTCGAGATCGAAGGTATCCTTGTCAATCCAGCTTGGCCCACCAAGCACATCAATAGGCGTTAAGCCACGGATGCCATTTGGGTTGCTTGCGACCCGGATAAGGTTGCGCAGCGTAACGCATGACAGAATTATGCGATCATTTAGATATTTCGGGAGACGGCGTGGGAGTGCGTCGCAGCCGGGAGCGAGTTTGATGGATGCCACTTCAAATGCGGGGCGTGTCTGGGTGGATTGCGCGGAAGTGTGCAAAGCATAAAGTAGCCAGACTGCAATGAGTAGAGCAGCGAAAATTGTGCATCGTACCATATCGGCCTCCCTAATCCTGAAGCAAATAGGGCTACTGAGAAAAGATAGGAAGTTCAAGCCGCTTGTTGGCCAGGAAGGATTCTGATCCCGCCGGGTACAATGTCGACTGCGGCATCTGCGTCTCGAATGCAGGTTGAATTTTACACCTGAACGGTCACGCTGGATGCGGCTTTTGGTCCATTCCTCCCTGCACTTGGATGTGGTCGGATGCGAATTATTCCCGTTCCTCCAAATGTTATTTGGCATCTCATTTCTTGAACACAATCGGCACAGTCACTCCAAATTTCACGGAAACAGGTTTGCCGTCCACATATGTTGGAGAATAGAGCCATTGTTTTACGGCATCAGCAACAGGCTGCTGCAACGCTGGGTTACCACCTTTTACGATCTTCACCTGTATAACTTCACCCTTCTCGTTGGCGACCACTTCTAAGATTACAGGGCCGCGAATAGCCACAACTTGAGTGCCTTGGCGATAAATTGGTTCGACTTTTTTTATGAGCTTCTTTTCCTGATCATTGTCGGAGATGCGGATAGGTGAAGGTTGTTGAATTGCTAACAACGATACGTCGAGAAGCATCACGGTTGCCAATGCGACAACGTGTCTGGATCGGATCATGGGGAATCTCCTCCAAAATATGCTCTTATAATCATTACCGTTTTAGATCAGCTGACACCCAAAAAGTTCCATAAAATCAGCAAGATAAAGGGGGAAAAGAGAGGTTCCGGGCGTATTGTCCGCTACACGGAAACTTGGATTTTGTGCTCCGGTCGCTTCCTCGTGGGTTCCGTCGTTTTAACGCTTGGCTGGAAGAGAATACGAGACGAGTTGGCTCTCGCTTTCTATTCTGGTTCCGCGATGATAGCTTGATTCCTTGACCAATCCGATTCCCGATTTGAACCACACGTTTGTGCTGTCGGGATTCGTACGGTATGCGAGGCGAAAGGCACCGCTTACCTTACCGAAGGGTAAAGTTAGATCTTCTATGCCCTGATTCGTCCAATAGTACATTCCTGGATTGGGTGCCGGTCCCTTTCCTGCCGTGAATTCTTCCATAGCACGAATGTCCGCCAATTCGAGCTTCCTTTCAGCCCACATCCTGACGGCCTCAATGGGAAAAAAATAAATCGGTACGATTTCTCCTTCTTTCAGGCCTTTCCTGAATGCGTCCGTCAGTACCATCCTCGACTGGTCTACAGCCGCTTGGGGTACCTCATAAACATAGGAATCAGCAATCAAGTACAATGGAATTGAACTTCCAGGAAAGTTCTGTTTAAACCAATTCACTTGTTCCGGGGATATGTCTGGCGGAAAATCATACTTTGTGTTCTTGATCTGTATTGATCTGGCTACAAGTTCACCTTCAGGAACATCCGAGATTGCCGTTATGCTTATTTCGCTTGTCCACATCACCGTCACAAGTTGTGGATGAGATTGACCGACATCCGAAAGGTACTTATTTTCATACACCCATTTTGCGCCGATTGACGTGGGCAGGTAATCCTTGGGATTGGCCTTGATCTTACTCTGCATGCTCAAAGGTGAGGACTGCGGAGTTATGAAAAACAAGCTCACGAGAATGAGAAGGTGTGAATTCATTTTGCGCCTCTGAAGCACATCGCTTTCTATCGCTGCGCTCTAACTCTATATTATCCAAATACTCAGCGCCACAATGCAACAGGAAACGCGCACAAAGAGCGTGTAGTCCGCTATCCGGAGATTAAGCCACAGATGTCGATCGACTCAGATTTTTGCGGGTGGGTGGATTTCATTCACGGCCCGGCGGCCAGGTGTTCGGTGGCATTTCCGGATTGATTCGAGATTTTGCCGCTCGATCACGGCAGTTGCCTGAGCTACCTGCCGGCCTTCCGCCCCGAATCTAGAATTGGCGCAATCACTTCCTCGACCAGCGTACAGAGGGCCGAATTCCGCCATGCACTGCTGCGCTCCCCAAAGAAGTAAGACACTTGATGCCCGAGTTCCGAGAGCGTCACGGCCAGGCAAAGCTCGTCAGTCGCCGGGTTCCTGTGAACGCCGCCGTCGCGTCCGGCATGGTCTACGCAGACCCGAGCGGCGTTGAGGCAGTCGGCTGGACACCGTTCGGGCAGCGTTTCCGCTTCCCGGATGAGCGCCAGCACACGCTGAGGATCTATCTGCGCCGACGCCTGCTTCGATCGTGCATGCCGCCACTTCAGGCCGGAGATGGGGATCGTAACCATAGCCCCGCAGCGGCCGTCTTCGTGCAAATCGAACTGCCATCTGCCCACGCCGTTTTGGAGATCTCCGAGCCATAAGACGCTGAGTTGCCGGCCGGGCAGGTAATCCTCCGGATTCACTGCGCCGCGTTCGCGGACCTCCAATAGTTCAATCTCGCACCGCAGCATCGCATTGGGGGGTATCCGACCCGGCACGCCTTTGGCTCCATAAGCCAGGTGTGGGCTGATGATCAGGACGCGCCGGCCACCGACACGCATGCCTTCGATGCCGTAGCGCACACCAGCGATGCAATCCCGACGGCTGAGGTCGATCCTGAGCCTGGATCGGGGCATGGAGGATTCCGGCAGTTCCGTCCCGCCCGGCAGAAATATCCGGAGGTTGATGATGGCCACTTTGCCGCGGACGGCCTCGTCGCCGATGCCGATGCCAACGTCCTCAGCCCGTATCCCCGGCCTCATGCGCTATTCCCCATGCACCGTCACAACGATTTTCCTGTCCCGCGGCCTCACGTCGCATTCTAGGTGGAAGATCTGCTGCCAGGTGCCCAGCACCAGCTTGCCGTCGGAAACTGGGACCGTCAGCGACGGCCCCAGTAACGTGGCCTGCAAGTGGGAATGCCCGTTGCCATCATGCCAAGCCTTTTCGTGGCCGTACTGCCGGCTGGGCGGGATGAGTTTATCCAGCATCTCGGGCAGGTCCGCCTCCAGGCCCGCCTCGTATTCGATGGTACCCACGCAGGCGGTACTACCCACGTTGGACACGTGCACCGTCCCGGTCCGGATTCCGGACCGGGTGATGAGCGTTGCCACCTGCGCTGTGATGTCGTGCATGTTGCGGTGACCAGAGGTCCTAATATGGATCGTGTCTTGATGCACCATGGCGCCAAGTATACGGGATTGCCGGGTGTATTGAAACCTGTGAGGATCAGTGATGGGATAATCTGCGTAAATCGCCGGCGGGCGAATTGTCCGGTACCCGTACATCTGGACTTTAACGCTCCATCTCCAGCAGCAAAGCCTGATCGTCGCCATTTTCTTCCCTGTCACAGCCTTGCTGCGGGTGTGATCATCTTTGCCTTGTGATCATCTTTCCTTGTGGTGATATCTGCATCTACCCCTTCGCCTCCCTCGACCCCATCGCGCCCGTACGAGAAGATGTCATAAGCTCCATGCTGCCCGGGGAAGCGATAAATGAAAGGCCGGTTCCAAGGATCATTGAGAACGTCGGGCTTGGTGAGGTATGGCCCTTTCCACGATTTCAGATCGCCTGGGGATTCTATGAGAGCATGAAGTCCTTCGCATGTGTTCGGGTAATGGCCGACATCAAACGCAAACATCTGGAGGGCTCCCTCGAGTTCGGCTAACCGGATTCTTGTGCTTTGTGAGTTCCCTTTGCGAACGATGGGATTCCAGAGTGTTGGCGTCAACAAAAAAAGGGCAGTGGCGGCGATGAAGGCCACGAACAAGAACGATAGGATTTTGGGGAGCTTTTGAGCTTTAATGGTCCCTCCGGCCATGTCGGCGGATCTTGCGGAGTGATGCCGAGTGCGATCAATGGCTATTAGTAAAGATCGGCGTCACTGCGAAAAAGTCTATGCCTCCGTGAAGAAGATAGGGCCGGTTGGCGGATCCAAGAATCCAGTATCGATGATGTGCTTTGACCGGTGATAAACTCATTATTTGTCAGCATTTAAACCGCTATCGTTTTTCATTTTGGCCGCTTAAGTCCGCTTCTCGTACAAGTGGTTTTGGGGCGTCCTCGGCCCAATTTGCCTCCCAACATCGTCATACGTAGCATCGAAATACAAGCGACCGTGAAGAGCAGGTGAATTCTCTGACAAGGTTCACGCTGTCTTGGCTGTAACGACGAAAAAATCTCGAAAAAAGATGGCCCGGAAGCGGTGGTCCAGAGATCAATAACACTTGAATTTCCCTCAATCTTCCTATAGGTTGCCTGAGGAACCAAGCGGGAGCCTTTTTCCGAGGAATACTCCAATGGAAACTCTTGGACTTTCCAAGTCGACGCCGAAATCCACTTCGAGATGGAAGGAGTTTTTTATTCCGGATTTGTCATCCGCGCCGAACGCTCGTTCGGCTTGCGAAGCGGCGTCGCTTGCCTGCTTCATCATCGCCGGTGTGACCGCTATATTCGCTTTATTTACTAGCTTACTCACCCTCATAGACGCAGCGCTCTTTGGCCTCATCGGCATGGGACTGAGAAAGGCATCTCGCACCGCGGCGCTTGCCGGATTTCTGCTGTACGTCGCCGAGCAGATCTATACGATTGTAGCGGTCGCCCGCCCAGCATTCTCGCAATCCTGTTCCTCGCCATCCTTTTCAACGGTGTGCGCGCCTCGTTCAGGTATCGGCGCATTCAGAAAGAGCTGCCTTAGTAGCCACTGCCGCACGGCGCGACTGTCGCGTCATGGGGAAAACGACGAAGCGAATGATGGCGGCGTCCAAGATTGATCACCCTCCCAATGGTCGATATCGTAGAAATCACGAATGGCAACCTCGCGGCGCGTCATAGCCGCCCTAAACTTCTCGGCAAACGCCTCAATCTTGGAAATGCAGGGGAGCATCACCGGTTTCATGAGCGGTTGGTCCGACACGGGGTTGAGCAGGATCGTTCTTGCTGAGCCAACCTGCGCACTCGTCAGGAGAGGCTCACGCAATCCGACTTCTACCATGATGAAGTCCTCCTGTCCGCCGATCAGCGACCTGTAGCCGACGACTGCGATGTATTGCGTCGAATTATTCGCTCCTGTCAGTAGCTGAACCATTCTGAAGCCCGGCAGACCGTGCGCCGTCTCAGCGACCGCTGACTTCAGTGCCGCGGCCCGCTTGTTATGTTCTGCCCGCTTCGCATCGACCGGCATCGAAATGACAAAAGCCAGATCCTCGCTCAAACGACAGAATTCGGCATACACCTTGGCAAGGCAGGTCCCACCCTTGAATACCAAGGTGTCGATCGACGATGCCAGGTATTCCAAAAGCATGCTGCAAAAGAAATCCTTTTCGATGAGGCGAGCTGCGAATGCTGTCCTTGGAGCAGTGAAATTGACTGCCGTTCGAAAGAAATCGGCGTCGTTCAGCAAGCGGGTGAATTCGGAATTATTTTTGTTCATTGATGACTACACCCCAGCGGCGACTTATGATCCCTCGCTTTGGCAGAGTAGGAATCCATGGAATCAGGCTCTTCGTCGGCTTAAGCGCCCTCTGCAATTTCTTGAGCAAACCTGAATCAGATTTCTCGCGCTCCAGGAGCACGCCCATACGGCGGATTGTGCCTATATCCCCATACAGCAACACAGATTTGACGAGTTCGGATGCGTCAACGCGCCTTGCGGTCAGTTCGCGCCGGATCCACTCGTAGCCTCGCGGGAGGCTGTTGAATCGCGACCAATCATATACCGCATCCACCAGTGTCCGAACGCGCGATGAATACCAAACGGACTGGCCGTCCTGCAGTCTTTCTTCTTCGGCGTCTCCCAGCCGTTCATCGGCTACTTTGATCAGTGTCAGCGTCACGGCTCCAATCGTGCGCTGCCCGGATATCCGGTTATTGTAGAGATAAACGCGGGTCGGAATCTGTTCATCGAACCCGTAACGATTGAAGGCATTCGGTCCGCAGATTTGGTATTGACCGTTTTGGTCTTCCATCAGCGCATTCAATGCCATTGCCTCGCTCGGGGTCCAGGCGCCGCCCAACGGCAGCTGCGACGGCACGAGATAGAGTCCTTGCCGCACTCTCGCGATCAGTCCTCCGCGCGACAGGCGGCTAAGCAGTTTACGCTCCTGATCCGGAGTCATGCGGAGCAGTGAATTCGCCAGGTCGCCGGTGCGCACCGTCTGCAGTTTGACCATCTGAGCATAAGCAAAAAACTGCGTTTCCAGATTTCCGAGCTTCTTTTTCATGGCTGCACCCTAATTATGGCCAAATACCCTATTACGGTATTTACCTAAAATACAATGCACAAATTCGTAATTCAAGAGCCCGTGTCGATGAAATCACTCGCCGCCGACTGGGATCCGAGAGGCGGGTTTCGGCTGCTTTGTGCTCATGGGAAAATCAGACGGAATTTGGAAGCTGTTCGCGACCGGATGTGGCGGCATCCCTCGGCCACTGTAGCTCGCTCCCAATTTGGCCGGCTCTGCTGGTGCGCCAAGAAACCGCACGTCAATCGCTATGTAGTTATGTACGATAACCGACTTAACCGCGTGCCCAGTTACGCCAATGGGGTGTTCACATTTCCGTGTACGCTGTTAGAACTAAGCCGCTGGCGCCGGTATCGACGTTCGCAGCGGTAATCCCCGATTTGCATCACCGACTTTGGCATCCACGTTTGCTGCGGTAATCCCGCTATTTTGCTAGCCTCGGGGTCATAGAAAGGAGGTCTCTATGACCCCATTACGTCAGAGAATGCTGGACGAGCTCCAGCGCCGCAATTACTCACCTGAAACGTTTCGTGGATACATTCAGGCAGTCAAACAGTTTGCCGATTATTTCGACAAGTCCCCGGATAAACTCGGCACCGAAGAGGTGCGCCGGTTTCAACTCTACCTGCTCAAGGAGAAGAAGCTTGAGCCGAGCACGGTTAAGATAAGAATCTCGGCATTGCGTTTCCTATACAAGAAGACCCTCAGGCGTCGCGATCTTGACATCGACGATTTGCCTTTCCCCAAGGTTCCTAAAAAGCTGCCGGTGGTGCTGAGTCATGAAGAGGTGACGCGATTGATCGAAGCCGCCTCGAATCTCAAATACCGCACCATTTTGATGCTTCTGTACTCGACGGGTTTACGACGGGCCGAGGCTCCGCTTGTCAAACTGACTGACATTGACAGTCAGCGCATGATCATCCATATCCGGCAGGGCAAAGGTTCACGCGATCGCGATCTGCCGATGTCTCCCAAACTTCTCGATGCGCTACGTGAGTACTATCGTTCGAAGCGGCCGAAGATCTATCTGTTCCCCAGCACCGCAGGCCGTCTCGGTGTTGAGAAGCCGATGTCGGACAAAACCGTCTGGCACGCCGTTCGTGGTGCGGCGAAACGTGCGGGCTTGACTAAGACCATCGGTCCGCACACGCTGAGGCACACCTTTGCAACCCACCTTTGCGAAGCGGGAGCCGACCTGAGAACCATTCAGCTTCTCCTGGGGCATTCCTGCCTGAAAGAAACCGCGATCTATTTGCATCTGTCGCAGCGTCATCTTCGTGCGGTTATCAATCCTCTTGACCAGATCACGCTTCGCAGCCATTCCGAACTGAAATATCCACCGGAGGACAAACACTAATGGCACGGCCCCTCTGGGAGGTGGCCGATGTCATTCGCATGGCGGGCAGCAAATTGTGGGAGCGCTTCGGGGAAACGCTGAGCTGGGGACAGCTCAAGGTGCTCCATGCCATCGTGAGCTGCCGCACCGCCGCTCTTGGTGGGCATCGTGATCGATGTGCCAGTTGCGGGTATCAGGCTATCTCTTTCTTTAGCTGCCGCAATCGCCATTGCCCGAAGTGTCAGGTCAATGCTCGCGAGAAGTGGCTCCGCAACCGGCGACAAGAATTGCTGCCCGTCGGCTACTTTCACATTGTCTTCAGCATCCCTCACCGCCTGGTCCCGTTGATCTGGCAAAACAAGAAACTCCTGCTCTCTCTGTTCTTCCAGACGACCGCAGCTACTCTCATGGAAGTGGCTGCCAACCATAAGCGTCGAGGTATGGAGATCGGCTTTCTTTGCATTTTGCACACCTGGGGACAGACCCTGCAGCGACATCCGCATATTCATTGCGTGGTGCCCGGCGGTGGTCTGTCCCCGGATCACACCCGCTGGATCTCGTCGCATCCGCGTTACTTCGTACCGGTCAAGGTTCTCAGCCGCACCTTTCGCGACAAGTTTGTGGAAGGACTGAGACAGGCCCATCTGGCAGGCAAATTGTCTTTTTACGGAAAGTGCGAGCCGTTAGCCGATGCGGAAGCGTTTGCTGACGTTTTTGAAACCACTATCGGAACAGGACTGGGTCGTCTACTCCAAGCCGCCCTTCGGCGGCCCTGAACACGTGCTTCAGTATCTGGCTCGCTACACTCATCGTGTTGCCATATCCAACCATCGAATCGTCTCCGTCGATGAGTCCCATGTGACCTTTCAATGGAAGGATTACGCTCACAACAATGCGCAACGCACAACGACACTCACCTGCGAGAAGTTCTTGCGCCGCTTCCTGCAGCATGTATTGCCGAAGGGTCTGCCGCGCATTCGCTATTTCGGCTGGCTTGCCAATCGCCGACGCGGAGAACTGCTGCCGATTTGCCGAGCCTTACTCCATCACCCGGCACCAACGGCCGAACCCGATGAGCCGCAGGTTGCCAAGTGCCCTCGCTGTCATGGGACCATGTGCATCATCGAACGTCTGACCGCCGCACAGATCCGGTCTGCGCTACACAGGATGGAATATGCCCTTGATAGCTCTTGATCTTCGACCCGGCCCGGCTTCTTCTGTGCCGAATGTTCTGTGTCTGCCGGAGGTTGTCCAGACCACGGAAAATCGCTCTTTTCCCTGGTGATTGAGCCTCGTCTTAGAACGATATTTCTCCTCGATTTTTATGACCCACCGCCGAGCAGAGCCAAATCTGAGTTCTCAGCCACGGTTTCTTCCATCCCCCACGATGATAGAAAACCCATAGGGAGCGCCCTGTCGGGCGCTGCGCCAGCGGCTCACTTCAAACGACTCTATCAAAAGTGCTCCGGACGCGACCTCGCGCCACGATCGTATGATTTTCAGCCGGAGCACTTCCGATAGAGATCTAACGTAATTCGCCCAGAATCCCCTGGTAGCTACAAAAATACTGATCCTTATCACCCAATCTAAGGTACTCTCAAAGTCTGAACTCGAGGCAGCCCAAAATGCGACCAAAACAAATGATGCTCTGCGTCATAACGCAATGCCTCATTGCCGTCGGTATCACAATCATCTGCATCACTTTTGGATTCGCACAAACGCAGAAAATCGACGAACTCGAAGCGAGAAAACTTACCTATGAAGGCATCAAGGTGTTCTTGCCAGGTAATGACGAAAATTCAATAACACTGATGCTCTTGCGCAATAAATACGATTTAGATTTTTATTATTTCTATGCAACTGCGACTCACCCCAACGGCTTTGCGAGTCCTCACTTGGCAAATTTCGCTGTTAACCCGTGGACTGGAGATGTTTGGGATTCGGACAGCTGCGAACGGATCACGTCCACGAATCTAAAAAAGCAACAAGATATTATTCGTCAGCGATTTGGTTTTGCGAAGGATAGGTACGCATCACTAAAGGCGAAAACGCCATTGTGCGATGTGCGGCTACCAAAGAAATAGCTCGTCGGAATCTAATACCATCGGGTAATCTCCGGTTTGCGCGTACTACGTCCAAGATCCATGGCCCGACTTGACGTGCAGCTTTGTTTATCCAGATCATGCCCGATCTGGGTCATCCGGGCGTGTCCTCAAGGTTCGATGATCCTTAAGCCTTTTTGTTCGCTTCCCCCAAAATCTATTTGGTCCTTCTGAGATTATCTTCCATCCGTCTTTGACTAAATCATCCACATCAGCTCTTAAATCCTCATCCTTTTCGTGGAACAGAAGTATTCCGTTATGATCTATCTGAGGTCCAATAACGATTTCAATGGCGCCACTCTCGTCGTGGGTGACCTCCGTGACTTCTGATGGAAATATCCCACTCGATCTTAATCTGAACCATTCCCCTACGCAGGGTATACGAGTAAAATTGACCTCCCGCTCAAGCTGCACCGTAGTCTTCTTTGTCATGACATAAAGTCGTACAAGAGCCACATTTCTTTTCATAGGACACTACCATTCCCCCTCCGGACGATGTCCCAAGACAAACAACCATGAGATCCAAAGTGCTGCCTTTATTGCCCAAGTCAGAACGCGATTCATGCTTCCTCTACCGGAGAACGCATTTTATACCCGAATCGACGTAAGGGATTGAACTTTACGTTGGTTGCGACCGCCGAGACCAATCGTAAGAGGGATTCTGGCCGTATTGTAGGGTTATCGGAAATGTGGATTCCGGAAGGCCAACCCTGGCACCGCGATTCTTCGCAATTGACCTGCCCTTGGCATCAGTTTCCGGTTTATCGGCATACGTCCGCGTGAAGTAGAAGTATCCCTAAAGCTCGCTAAAACTCATTGCGGGCCTGCATCGCCGGAGCAAACGGATGGGATTCGAGGCCAGACCGAGGCAGTCCAGGATTCTTCTTGCCTCTTGGGTAAGAAGTGGTTCGTTCGTACTGATGCAATTATTTCCGCGGCGCCTTAATGTCGCGTCCGCCCTGATGCACAATCAGTGAATCGACTTTCCCGTCCGCGCCGCGCGTGAATTCAGCCTCGATTGGTGCGTCGGTCAAAAAGAACTTCGATACGCTTGCAAAATAGATCTGAAACTTCGGTTCTCCGGCTGGCTGCCCCATCAGAATTCCGTTCTCGAGCGTGATGACCAGGTTGACGTTTGGCGCCACACTATAAGTACCGACGTACTGGGCAAGAATTTTCGGGTCGACGCTGACCGCCGTGCGCACGGCAGGATGCCAGTCAGGCCAGTTGTATTCGGCGGCGATGCTGCGAATGATCTCGTCGCCGAGCTGGCCGCCATTGTCCCCATTGGTCATTACCGCCGCGCCATCGCCGTTCTTCTCGTAGGCAACGAGGATGTTTCACGAATAGGAAAAACGAGCTGCATTGTGACACGCGGGTAAGGTGTTTTGCCTCGCTCGCTACTTCCGATATGGGGGTCTTATGTCAACTTCCGGGCAAGTCGATCCCGAAATCCAGTCGGAATCACGTCCCCGCGAGGATTGTAATCCCAAAAGGGCCGTTGGGATGCGGGATTTTTTGACAAGAAAATGGCGGGCAGTACACGCATGCCGCCATCTGGGCGGCCATGGCGTTCGCTGCCTTAGGCGACAGCCGGCGCGCGTGGGAACTGCTGGCCATGATCAATCCGGTAAACCATGCGGCCACGCCAGCGGCGGTAGCGACCTACGGGGTAGAACCCTACGTCGTAGCGGCCGACGTCCACGCGCTCTCGCCGCACATTGGCCGAGGTGGCTGGACCTGGTACACGGGTTCGGCCGGATGGATGTATCGGCTGATTGTGGAATCACTCCTGGGGCTGAGGCTGGAAGTGGACAAACTCCGTTTCGCGCCGTGCCTCCCCGCGGATTGGCAGGAGTTCAAGGTCCACTACCGTTATCGGGAAACTGTGTATCACATCACGGTCCTGCAAACGGTCGCCGCGCATGCCGGGATGACTGTGACCGTGGATGGCATAGAACGAGACGACCAAGCCATCCCCTTGGTTGATGACCGGCTGGAACACCGCGCCGAAGTAAGAATCCACGTCGCACCGAGCCAAACAACCGCCACATTGGAGCACCAAACGGCGCTGGGTCAGACTCCGCTCCCGCAATCAAAAGAGGGATAGGCCATAGCGCCGTTGTCCCTCAGTGACGGGGATGCAATCCCAGCTCAAAATTCGCCCGCTTGCCGGCATGGAGAAGGAATTCCGCATACTCTCATCGGCGATCCGTCGTATGATCTCCCCAACAGGAAAAGGCATTTGCCTATTATTCGACCTAGTGAGAATAGTAGTGAACGCTGATGTTAGGGAGAAACCTCGGAGTTCGCGGGGCTTGCCTCGACAGTGCCAACCAGTATCTTAGGGAATCAGATCATATGACCCCGTTATTACAGGTCAATCTTCGAGCGAGACTGGAATCGTCGCGTCAGGAATTGCTCGACCTCGGCTTGAGAAACTCGCTCCTGAACTACCGCTATCTGCGAGGCAAGGGGGTCGAGATCCTTGATGAAAAGCCGCCGCAAATTTATCGCCTCCTTGTAGTTGAAGAGAAATCCTTCACATTCCTGCCAATCGATGAGGATCAGGAGTTTTACGCTCCTCCTTCAGAAAACACAGATCAACCGGGATACGTAGCAGAGCGCCATCAGGATACCAGACTGCAGACTTCACTGAAAACCAAGCAGCTTCATGACCGTCTGCTGGCGACTTACTATGCCGCGAACACATACATAGAGGAACAAGGGGTAAACATCCTGTTCCTGGCCCTGGGCATGCTGCAATGGTACGAATCCGACGATTCGGGCAAGCCTTACCGCTCCCCGCTGTTGCTGATTCCAGTCGAATTGGAACGCTCCAATGCCAGAGAGAGATTTCACCTTAGCCATACTGAAGAGGAGATTGGCGGCAACATCTCTTTAGCCGCAAAAGTAAAAGCGGATTTTGGATTGAAATACCCGGAATTCCCCGATCTTGATGGACTCGACATCGAGGCATATTTCGATTCCATTTCAGGCTGTGTGCAGAGCAAGCGCAACTGGGTAGTCGAGAGAGACACGATTGTCTTGGGATTCTTCTCCTTCGGAAAGTACCTCATGTTTCGGGATCTGGATCCCAAAACATGGCCCGAGAACAAGTGCCCCTCTGACAATCCAATCATGATTTCTTTGTTGGACGACGACGGCTTTCGCTCAGCCAAGTCGCCTTATGGCGAAGACGAGCCAGTGGACAGCTACATCGCCTCGCGTGAAATTTTCCATATCATGGATGCTGACAGTACTCAGGCTCTCGCATTGCTCGACGCCGCTGATGGCCGAAACATGGTGATTCAAGGCCCGCCCGGAACAGGGAAGTCCCAGACAATCGCCAATCTCATAGCCGAAGCAATCGGGCGCGGCAAGAAGACTCTTTTCGTCGCGGAAAAAATGGCGGCACTCAGCGTGGTCAAGAAGCGCCTCGACGCAGCGGGGCTTGGTGATGCCTGTCTCGAATTGCATAGCAACAAGACGAATAAGAAGAATGTGCTCGCAGAAATAAGGCGAACCTTGGAATTGGGCAAACCGCGGCTACCTCAAGCCGAAGCAGAACTCGGACTTCTCGTGCAAACGCGGGATCGCCTGAACAGCTATTGTAACGCAGTCAACAATCCCATAAGCGGTAGTGGCATTTCGCCGGTGGATGCCTTCGGCCATCTCGTTCGATTGGCGCGCACCCTTCAATCTGTAGAATGCCCGCCAATCTCATTGCCGGGCCTTGCAGAGTGGAGCGCAGCGGATTATGCAAAGCGGAGTGCTTTAGTTCGGGAAATGGAAGGCTTTTTGAAATCCAGGGGAATTCCTGGCAAGAATCCATTCTGGGGTTCACAGAGAACCGTTTTCCTGCCAAGTGAAAAGCCTCGATTACAATCAAGCATCCGGAGAGCACTTGACGCTCTGAAGATTCTCTCAACAAGCAGGGACGCTCTTGCAGCTTACCTCCAAATATCACCCCCAGGCGACGTTCCTTCGCTTGAGAAGGAGCTCATCGGATGCCGTCGAATCTACGAGGCCTCTTGTCCGAATGGCGTTAAGTTCGATTCGTCTCAATGGATCACCGAATGCGAGCTCCTGGCTGACACATTGAAAGCAGGGCGGGCATACAACAGCATCCATAAAAGATACGACAGTTCTCTCTTCCCTGAATCCTGGAACTTTGCCGCCGGCCAGGCACAGAAGAACATTCTTCCATATCGTCAGAAATGGTGGCGGTGGCTGTCAGGGCAATATCGTCGCCAACGTGACGAGGTGACAAAATTGTGCAGGACGGACCCTCCGCGATCCATCACAGGAATCCTTGATCTATTATCCGGTATTCAGGAGCACCAGGTACTAAGTGACCAAATCCGGAGACAGGAAAGCCTGTTGAAGGAATTGTTTGGACCATTATGGAAGGGCTTGGCAAGCGACTGGTCTGCGTTGTGTCCCATCTGCGAATGGATGCAGGGATTTCGCCGCGAAATTGATGCGGGCATCCTTTCTGACTGGGCTGAAAAAGTACTGACTGCCGGAACAGATCGAGAGAACTTGAAAAGACTCTCGGAGGACCTGGCGCGTACGTTCACCGAATACACTTCTGCTTTGAGGGATTTGGGGCAATCGCTGCAAATGGATCAAGTGTCAATCCAATGCTACCTGCAGCAATGTTCCTTCGATGCAGTCAACCAGACTTTTTCGAATTGGTCGAATACCCTGGACGAATTGTCCGACATGTGCGCTTTTAATCTGCGCGGCAAGAGCTTTCGCGATGAAAAACTCGAGGCGCTGATTCCCGTGGCTGCCTCTTGGCAGTCAGCGCCGGGCTTTCTGGCGGCGCTCTTTGATCGGCTTTGGTTCGAGGCCCTCACAGAGCGAGCCTTCTCAGAACGACCCGAGTTGGCACAGTTTGACGGGACGGGACACACACAGCTAATAGAGAGGTTTCGCCAGATGGACTTGCTTCAATTGCATTTCAACCGCGCAAGATTAGCGTTATCGCACTGGAGCCAGCTTCCGACAGGTGGCGGGGAAGGGCAACTGGGGGTGCTCCGACGCGAATTCGAGAAGAAGCGCAGACATATGCCTTTGCGCAAGCTGATGTCGGATGCCGGGAACGCAATACAGGCCATCAAACCTGTCTTTATGATGAGCCCGCTGTCCATTGCGAGTTTTGTTCCGCCGGAGAGTCTCCAGTTCGACATTGTTGTTTTCGACGAGGCAAGTCAGGTAAAGCCCGTGGACGCGTGGGGGGCAATCCTGCGCGGCAAACAGGCTGTTGTCGTGGGTGACAGCAAGCAGTTGCCTCCCACAAACTTTTTCGACACGCTGTCCGCCGAAGAGGATATTGACGAGGAGAGCAGCACAGCGGATCTGGAGAGTGTCCTTGGCCTCTTCTCCGCGCGCGGCGCGCACCAACGCATGCTGAAGTGGCATTATCGCAGCCGCCATGAATCTCTGATAGCTGTCTCGAACAAGGAATTCTACGATTCCCGTTTGGTAGTATTCCCAAGCCCGCAAAGCGAACGCGAAAATCTGGGACTGTTCTATCATCAACTGGCGGACACCAGCTATGACAGGGGCAAAACGCGTACGAACCCGCTGGAAGCGCTCAGAGTAGCCGAAGCGGTGATGCACCACGCGCAAGCCCAAGTGAAGCTTCCCATCGACCAACGACAGACGCTCGGAGTTGCCGCCTTCAGTATTGCTCAGACCGAGGCGATCTTGAATCACCTGGAAAAGCTGCGCCGTCAAGATCCGTCATGCGAGGAGTTCTTTAATTACCACCAGTTTGAACCATTCTTCGTGAAGAACCTTGAGAACGTGCAGGGTGACGAGCGGGACGTCATTTTCATCAGCATCGGGTACGGCCGCACAGCCGAAGGATACATTGCGATGGACTTTGGCCCCCTCAATCGAAACGGGGGTGAGCGGCGATTAAACGTGCTGATCACGCGAGCCCGACTCAGGTGCGAAGTATTCACCAATCTCACAGCCAACGATATCGACCTTAACAGAACAAATTCGGTTGGCGTTAAGTGCCTCAAGACTTATCTGGCTTATGCCCAAAAAGGTTATCTGGACATTCCAATGGCGACGGACCGGGAACCTGAATCGCCTTTTGAATCCCAGGTAGCGCAGGCAATCAGCTCGCTTGGCCACACGATCCATTCCCAAGTGGGTTGCGCCGGCTTTTTCATCGACCTTGCCGTTGCCGACCCTAGGCAACCCGGCCGCTACTTGTTAGGCATAGAGTGTGATGGCGCAACTTACCACCGCGCAAGGTCAGCGCGAGATCGCGACAGGCTGCGCCAGGCCGTATTGGAGGGCCTGGGTTGGCGGATCCATAGGATTTGGAGCACTGACTGGTATCGGAATCCCGAGCGGGAACTAAAACGCGTAGTCGAATCTATGGAATCAGCCATGATCAATCGACCCGAGTCAAAGCAGACTGGTTGCGTTGGCGGCGCCTGCGTCCCCCCCATAGTCCGTGGGGAATCCAGCGCCATGGAGACTGCCGAGGTAGGAGCACAGTCTGCGATTCAGCGGGAAGAGCAAATGAGGAAAGGTAAAGACAGGATTCCAAAATATGAAATTGCATCGCTGTTCTTCAATCTGGGAGGAGTGCCCTTGCACGAAGTGCAGCCGAGGAGACTAGGGGAATGGGTGGTTCAGGTCTTGAACGTGGAAAGCCCCGTTCATATGAGCGAGGTAATGCGACGCGTCGCAAACGCAGCCGGCATCGCTCGCGTCGGCAGTCGGATCAATCAAGCTTTTCAGGCAGCTTTTAGAAGTGCCATTCGGGAGGGGATTGTCCGGCAGTCCGGAGATTTCTTGTGGCTGAAAGGCATGACCGCTCCACCTCTTAGAGATCGCTCGGATTTGCCCGCTGCGGTTAAAAAGTTGGAATTGATCGCGCCAGAAGAGATCGAACTGGCAATAGAGCGTGTCGTGCGAGAGTCATACGGAATGACGGAAGATCAGGTTCCGCAAACTGCATGCGGGCTTTTAGGATTTGGCAGGGTCACCGAGGAAATGAGCACCATTGTGAGCAATCGTGTTGAAGCAATGCTCAAGATGAGTCGTCTCATGCGCCAAGGAACCCATGTAATAGTACCCGACATAAACCGTCCACGATCGATGTAATCATGACCGGTCGGGCGCGCATGCGGCCACCGCGGCGCATATCGTTCCGGCGCGGAGCCCGCCAAGGAGCCTGATGTGCCCGGCGAGCTCGCCGGGCGCCTCTCCAGCCCGTTCAGATCGCGTCTTCGACATGGCATCGACACACGCTCTGTTTCGGATGAAATGCCCACTGACAACCTCAAAAACGGGTCACGTCCCTATTTCCGCCATTTCCGAGTGATTTCAATTCCCGTAGATTCAGAGGGAGATCTTGCAAGCGGCGTCTCTGTGTATCATGTTGTGGCAATATCGCTACGTGTTGTTACACCTATCAACAACATCGCGAAGGTCGAGCAGGAGAGTCCCGTAATTTATGTTCATCATGTCAAGATCGTCCAGACACTTCTTCCGCTCACTGGCAGGGATCTGAAGTTTCACAAGGATTGGACGGTCTGGTCTTAACTTGATGAACCTTTTGACATTGGTCTCGATACCATCCCCATTCAAGGCTTTGGTGAAAACACTCCGCTGAACCGAAAACCGCGGGCTCGGAAAATCCAGTTTTTCTATGACCTCGACAAACGTCTGCCGAGATGGTTTTACAATGAGCCTACTGATACTTTTCTGCAGGGCATAGACATAGCGGTACTGATCATCTCCGTCGGAGGGTTCCGCGAAGGCAAAATAGGCTGCGATATAGGGCGAAAGCGTCCAATCGAGAAGAGGGGTCTTGAGGCCGTAATGCTGCCCTAATGCCCACGCATTATCGTCAGTCCCCAAGGGAATTTGCGGATAAGACTGATTCATTGCTTTCCTGAACTCTTCGATCTTGCTCTTCAACATGTCAGCTCGGCGCCCTCGGTCCTTTGACCTAAGGTGCCGGTCAAATTTCGATTTGAGTGGCCAAGCTAGGTCCTTCTGTTGACCGCGCCAGATATACGCCTTTCTTGCCTGGAGGTCGGCAACCTTGATTTGAAATTCAGGCCAAGAAAAGAGAGTTCTTACTTGCACTCCTTCGCTTAAAGTGGAGGATGCTGTTACCTCTTCCTTATTACGTGTCGACGATTCAATCCCATTCATGTTATCTCCTGCATACACAGGTTTTACATTTGGCGATTACGAATTTCATGCTTTAGCAACAAAAAAATAGGCAATTGCTTCTAAGCTGGTGGATGAGGATAGCATGAATTGGCGGTGGGAGGGCACTGAAGCCAACGTGACCGATCGGCCGGGTGGTTGCCGGGAACCGTCAGGACGTGCTTCAGGCAATAGCAGGAGGGAATTGTAGTGACAGGCAACTATTTCCCCGTGGCGCTGCATCACGACAAATTGGAGGTACCCCACAGTCAAGCTACGTTCCTCGAGGATCGAAAGGTAAATTGGAGCATGTTGGGGAAAGTGCAGAATCATTGCTCGTCCCATGCGGAGTCGCCATTACAGGTCGGGCAACGTTAGGCATCCTATCGATTATTCAGCTATTTTAAAACCAGAAGGAAGGGGGCAAGACCCGGGGTGTCGATCAAGATTCCTCGATGGCAAGCACATCGAATTACTCCGCCAGCAACCGGGTACCAACCAGTTGCGTGACACGAAAGACAGTGGAAACTGGATCGCGGAAGAGCTAATGATGGCGATACTGTTTTCAATTCAGGCTGGCTCCGCTGGATTTTTGGAGTTGGCCGCTGCGTGGAATGTGGGTGTTTTCTGTCCAAATACAGGATCGTCAAAATATGTGAACCCTTGTAGCGCTGCTTGTACGGAGCAGATGATGTGAATACCACAAACTCCTTCTCATCGAGCGTGAATCTCTGCCATCCATCCACCACACCCTGTTTCCTGTACGCTTGGATAACTAGCGACGAAAGGGGGTCTCTAATCCTCAGCTCACACATTTTCTTCCCTACGTATCTACGCGTGATTCGGACGCATTCTCTCTGATTTTCCTGCGCTACTTCGTGAGTCAGGAAGGCCACCCTGTTGCGGAGAATCTTGGATACCTGAATGAGGACGATATCCAATGACACTTGAAATCTGTCTCGAACAAGATTGAGGTCATTGATATTGGGGACAGCACCTGCAAGAATTGTCAGCAATTCTTGGCGTGGAACGAGGATTTCAGCTGCCGCAAAGTTGCAAAGTGCTTCCTCCAATGGATCTATATCGAGAGACAGTTCACTTAGGGGTAGACCCCTCCGGAAGAACGTATGCGCAATCTCATGGGCCAAAGTAAAGCGCATCCGGGAGGAAGAAATCTCAGCGCTGACTTCGATTAGGAAATTCTCCGCGGTAGCGCCATCCTCCAAGGGAACAAGTCTACCAGCGACGGGCAGCCCAGGTACAGACCTCGGGCTTTCAATAACACCAACGCGCGGCAGAACCGAATCCAGGTCGGTCGGAATTCTATTCCATAATCCGACTGATGGCCCCCAGACAGCGAGATGGTCAAGAATAGCTTGGAATGGTGTTTTTGCCTCCGGATAGTTCGCCCAAAACCCCCGGACGAGCTGACTCGGCTGATTAAAAAAGATTTTGTTGTTTCGACTTGGCGATTTCATTTTCCAACGAGCGCAATCTCATTTCCCATTCTTCCTTGGTCACGATCGGAAAACTCGCTGCGCTTCTCCGATTTAAGAGCTGCAGTTTGTATTTGCCGAGCTCCTGATGCCATAAATATTCCTTCATTGCGCCATCTGCTCCATTTCCCACCTCAAGGAGACGGCGATGGCTCTCGATAAGAGCCATAGGAACTTCGCTGCTGAAGCCTTCGCCTCCTTCCACGAAATCGAACTCCCTGGTTAAGCAATTTCCAACAATAGCAAGAAGATTGATATCGAGAATGGCGCTCAGAGAGCCAAGCTGTACGATTGAAGGATTAAGATATCGAAGAACGGAGACTCCTGATGGGTCGATTACCAAGGATCCATGCCCGCGTTTAATGAGGTTGTTCATTTCCTTGTCAAACATTTCTTCGAATTCGTTTTGGCTCATTTTCAGGAACCTTACGACCTCGCAACTGGTCCCAAGGGATAGGGCTACATCAGCTTCTGTCAGCAGACTATCAGCCATCCTCTGGCGGAGGGTTGTGCTCAATGCAAGCTCTTTCCATGCGCGATCAAGCTTGGCTTTTATCAGTCGTGCTTCATTCATCCTTTCCTTGGTTGCTTCTATCTGCACTCTCAGAGATTCGACGAGATCGTCTATTTGCTTATAGATAAAAACCTTGGTGGTGGAAAGATTGTTGATAAGTGATCCAGACGTACCAAAGCGCAGCAACTGTGGTGCTCCAACGGGCATGCGGCTGACATCGACTTCTAACTGCAGCCCATCGCGATAAAATGCAAACAGGGGAACCAGTGCGATTCCGGCATGCATAATCTCCATCCCCGTGCCCGTACTTGGGCGATCGAGGCAGCAAAGCATGAAATCTGAGAATCCAACTCTGAATAAATCGAGCTTCGTCACATCCTCGGGAGATGAATTAAGGGGGTGGGAATTCCTCGTGCCGGGACCAGTATGTTCCATGGGCAGGTACAACCCGACATTATAAGGTTGCAGAGCATCACGCAGTCTCGAATAGAGGCTCGCGGATTCTGTCGGTGTTCCCGTCAGCGCTCCCGCGCAATAGCCAATAAGTCGTCGATTACATGCAAAATTCTCTTCATTCATAAGATCCTCCTATGGGCAAGAGCTCGCTTATCCGAGCAACGATCTGGCTCGCCTGATCGTGCACTGGTTCACGAATGCCATACAATCTCTCCAAAATCTCCGGGAAATCGGCACAACTTGCCAGGCTTCGATAGAACATAAAAAGAGGGCCGAGCCGAATAGTCCGAACAGCGTTGGTAACATTACCTGCCAATGCAAGGGGTGCTGCCGCCACAAATGCAGGATTTGTTCCTGTAGACTTAAGGGACGCTTTCAAGCCTTGCAGAAAAGTGGGAAGGAGCGACTTTGTGAATCTGATGGCCCGTGAGTCAGTATTCCAGTCAAGACTGTTTCGAGCTGTCGAGAGTTCATCCTCAAAACTCTGGAAGGCCGAGTTAATCTCCTCGAGATCATTGGCGGATCTTATCCTATCCTCAATTTCACGGAAGCACTCCCGCAATCCCGATAGCTCGTCGCGCAGGGACAGCAAAACTGCGGGCAGTTTGCCGGAGGTTGCAGCGCTGCTAAGAACATAATATGCAGCGGGCGAGCGCACGACGGTGTTTTGCCGTTGCATGGCATAGTCCTTAGCGTCAAGTAGTTGGCCGAGGGATCTTGAGACATGAGTGATGAATCGATAGGTAGGGACACACGCTCGATTAACGCCGAAAAAAAGGAGGAACGGAGATCGCGCAACGTTGCAAAAGAAGGAGAATCTCATGTTTTCGGCAAGCGCGTTATAAAGAAAGGTACGCAGAAAATAATTCAGATCCGACCGTAGAGAGTCCCGCGCCGTGCCCCCCAGAAGCTTGCCAAACAGGTCCCTGACTCTTGCAACGAAGTCCGGCAAATCGTATTGACAGAAAAGTTGGAAAACCTGATCTTGTATCGCTCCAGCGGACCGATCCCGAACAGCGATGCCTCGGCTGGCAACCTGATCTGGCGATATGTATTGCGCTATGCCGAGCGCTTGACGGAGTTGTCGTTCGAAGATGAGGCGGAATGAGTTGTCATCGACAGTGGATCTGAGTTTCCGAAGGGAGACGCGTTGGATGAAGCTTGAGAATGCATCCAAAATCGGCAGATCGACCACTTCATCATCCTCAACCAGCACCCAGACCTCTTCGTGGAAAACAACCGCATCGCAAAACCAGTCGAATTCAGCGAGGGACAGGTGGGTTGGTGCCTTGCCTCGTAAGAAAAAATCGGTCAGGGAGTTCAGAGTCTCTGTTCCGATGATCGCAACGCTATCCCTTTTTAGTGTGCGAGGAGATTCTCCCTGCAAAAACTTGATGATCTCGCCCTTAAGAATCCTGTATTCGCGTCCCACCCTTTGGGCCGGGATATTTCCTTTTCGGATTTCATCCGCCAAGGTCTGCCTGCTCACGCGCATCAAGTCGGCGGCCTCAGTCAACCTCAGAACCAGATTACCTTCACTCATAGTAACGTATCTTAACACAAGTTAACTATAATGCAAGAACAACATCAATTGGCACTAATGTCGTAGCGTTGGGGCGGGGGAAATCCAGAGAATGATGCCCGGACAATGAGTCTGTACTGCCCGGTTAGACGATCAACCAGCTCATTGATTTGCAGATTCATGGCGTGGAGGCCGCAATGTTGCGAAAAATGCAGTGGCTGGGACTGGAAATGGCCACCGCGAATCAGGCGGTGGCTCTTGGAGTCCTCAACGTCACGACCGAACTAGCAGTCCACCCATGGTCACCGTGTCCGCACTGAGAATGCGTGGCAGGTGCTACTGATTTTGGGATAATCGCCCTTGAGCACGGAGCGGGGCAACCCGGCACCTTCCCTAAACAACCGAAGCCGACGCGCAACTCTACGGGCGCCTCGCCGGCTCCATGATCTACGCCAATTCCTCACTGCGCGCCGACCCGAGCGTCCTCATCAAAAACGCCAGGGGACAATCCGGTCTATGGGGTTACGCGATTTCCTGCGATTTGCCGATCGTGCTGCTGCGGATCGGAGACCCAGCCAATATCGATCTCGTGCGCCAGATCGTGCAGGCGCACGCGTACTGGCGCTTGAAGGGTCTGGCGGTCGACCTGGTGATCTGGAACGAAGAGCGCGCCGGTTACCGGCAAGGGCTTCACGAACAGATCATGGGCTTGATTGCCGCAGGCATCGAAGCCAACGTGACCGATCGGCCGGGAGGAATCTCCGTCAGGCCCGCGGATCAAATATCGAACGAAGATCGTGTTCTGCTCCAGACGGTCGCTCGTGCCATCATCAGCGACAGTCGGGGATCGCTGGCGGACCAGATCAACCGGCGCGGCCCTGTGGAGTTACCGGTCACGCGCCTTACGCCGATCCGAATCCGCCGCGCTGAGCCCTGGCGGCCGCCGCATTGCCTCGCCGCGATCTGATCTTCTTCAACGGGTTGGGCGGATTCGCGTACGGGAAATCGGCAAATTACAGGGAAGTTGAAGATCCAGCCCAGTCCACGGAGAAGAGATCATCTTACACTGCTGCGGTGCTGAAAAGTGCAGGACACATGTCGGGAAGGATGCAAGTTCGGGCGCCCGCCGCGGCATCCGGGATCCTTGGCTACCTGTCAAGCGTCGAACAGGGCGTTACCGGCGTCCGCTTCAAGATATGTCCCTACGGCTGTTTGCAGCTCGGCTAAATGCCCTTACCTTACGGGATCTCCGATTCAGTCAGCGTCACTCAGGGAGTGAGATTCGAAAATGATTCAGCGCTCAGGCTCGTCTATGACACCTTTTCCGGCAAGCAGGTTTGCATATTCCGATCCGGTCATTGGACAGAGGCACAAATCCGCAACTTGGCGGTTCGTTTCCAGTTTCAGCTGCTTTTTCATTCTGGCGATCAGCTCTGCACCATAGGTCTTGAAACTGCTGCCCTGTGAAGTGTATGTAAAGGCCCCAGTCCGCTTGCCGTTGTGTTCGTGGTAAAAGTACCGATGGTGGGTGTCTTCCCTCACAAAGCCTTTCCTGGGTAGGTTGGATTCGATTTCATCGCGCGGAATCTGCATATGCTACTCTTCAACAAACAGCTCGGAGAATAGCGCCTTCAGCCGGATGGCTTCGCCCACGATCTGGCTTTGAGCGAGATTCTTGTAGTAGCGATAGAAATGCGCAATGTGGACGCACAAATCCAAGACCGCATCGTTTGCCGAAGATCCCGCACCGTACAACTCCAACGTATCGTTTTCGGCAAAGTAGTGAGACCCCTCCGATTTCACACGGATCAAAATCGGTTTTACTGCTCGGATTCTCAAGCCCGCTCCGCGAATTATCCAGACCGGGATGGCAGACTTCAGACGTTCGCTGGGATATTCTAAACTCTCAGCTCCGGTTTCGACTCGAGCCGGTCCGAGCGAGCTATAGTGAGGCGGGATCCTGGGCTTCAGATCCTCAATCGGAAGCAAACTAGTGGAGTTCATTCGATCACATCCCCCCGCATGAAACCTCGATATTCTTCGGAAATCAAATCCTCAAAAAACTTTTTGGTGTATGTGTGACTTTCGTCCAGATATTCCTCCACGGAACCGAAGCATAGATTCTGTTCTTTCGAATAGTCAAAATCCACTGCGAATGCTTGCTTCCCCTCCGGGGAAGCAACGCACTCGAGCCGGAAAGTGAGATTGCCGCCTCGTGTTGGCAGCACATAACCTAAGCTCAACTTGGAGGGCTCTCCGAGTTCGGAGGAGCCGGAATTCAGTCCGAACCTGAAATAGCGCTTCATCGGCAGAGCTTCGGATTCCAGCGTGTAAGGAATGAGGTTTATGTAGCGCAAGCCGGTACGGTTCAGCTTGCCAATTTTGAAGCGCTGGCCGAAAATCCGCATATATTGAAGAGCTGATTCCTTGAAAGGCTGATATCCTTCGTATTTTTTTTCAGAAAATGCAAATCTATTCAACGCCACCATGAGCGTCTTCCGCTCAGAGGGATCTCGGAAGTGATACGGCTGAAGTGCCGGCGGCTCGACGGGAGAAATTCTTGGGACGAACACCTGGGGGAAATCCTGACGGATCTCCTCAAAAAGCCCGTCTCGATGGCACTCCACCGCCGGTTCTCCGGGGAATCGAATCTCGAAGACTGCTTCAATCAAAGGGGCGTTGGGGTAAATCTCAGAGTTTGTCAGAACGCGCCTCCTGTGCAAGGCGAAGCACTAGTCCCACTCTACATATCGGCTCAATCCCCAATCGCTTCGGTTCTCTGTGCGTTCAGCCTGGAAGAATTTTACGAGGAATGCTGAGGATTGGCAATCCTCGGTGCAAACAGATCAGAACCTCGCCCAAGGGCAGCGGCCCCAGATCAATACCAAGATCCAGTGACCAGTCGGAAAACTCTTGTGCTCGTTGGCGTTTGAGCGATTGTCGAAGGACTCAGATCAGCCTCCCACGTCGCGATGGTAATTACTCAAACCAGTAGATATTACACCCTATCGGTCCAGGAGATCGCAGAATTTGCGTTGTGAGTTGGGACGGTCGCTCGTGCCATCCTCAGCGACAGTCGGGGATCGCTGGCGGACCAGATCAACCGGCGCGGCCCTGTGGAAGTGCCGGTTTTGCGCCATACGCCAAACCGAACCCGCCGCGCCGAGCCCCCGGCGGCCGCCGTATTGCCTCGCCGCGATCTGATCTTCTTCAACGGGCTGGGCGGATTCACCCCGGATGGGCGCGAGTACGTGATTACGACCGCGCCCGGACAAGTGACGCCGGCGCCCTGGGTGAATGTATTGGCGAACCCAAACTTCGGAACGGTCGTCTCGGAGAGCGGCTTTGCCTACACCTGGAGCGAAAATGCCCACGAGTTCCGTCTCACTCCCTGGTACAACGATCCCGTTAGCGATGCGAGCGGAGAAGCCATTTATATTCGCGACGAAGAGCTGGGCCACTTCTGGTCCCCGACGCCGCTGCCCAGCCCCGGAGCGACGCCCTACGCCACACGACACGGATTCGGCTACAGCGTCTTTGAGCACATGGAGCGCGGCATCCGCTCCGAGCTGTGGGTGTATGTGGCCCGGGACGCGCCGATCAAGTTCACGGTGTTGAAAGTGCGCAACGAGTCCGGCCGATCCCGCCGCCTCTCCGCCACAGGCTATGCGGAATGGGTGCTGGGAGATCTGCGCCCGAAATCCGCCATGCACGTGATCACCGAAGTCGACCTCAACAGCGGCGCGCTCTTCGCGCGGAACTTTTACAACACAGAGTTTGCCGATCGGATTGCGTTTTTCGACGTGGACGATCCGGCTCGAACCGTCAGCGCCGACCGGACGGAGTTCCTGGGGCGAAATGGTACGCTGCGGAGCCCGGCCGCCATGACTCGCTCGCGGCTTTCCGGCAAGGTGGGAGCCGCGTTGGATCCCTGCGCCGCACTCCAGGTTCCATTCGAGCTCGCCGACGGGCAAGAGCGTGAGTTCATTTTCAGGCTCGGCGTCGGGCGAAACACCCATGAAGCCGGCAACCTGGTGCAGCGCTTCCGGGGATCGGCCGCAGCGCGCGGTGCGCTCGAGACGGTGTGGGAGTACTGGAAGCGCACGCTCGGCGCGGTGCATGTGGAAACCCCCGACCCGTCCCTTGATGTCCTGACTAACGGTTGGCTCTTATACCAGACGCTCGCGTGCCGCCTCTGGGCGCGGAACGGATTCTACCAGCCGGGGGGCGCCTTCGGTTTCCGCGATCAGCTGCAGGACGTGATGGCCCTTCTCCACGCCGAGCCCCACCTCCTGCGCGAACACTTGCTCCTCTGCGCGGGACGCCAGTTTCAGGCGGGAGATGTTCAGCATTGGTGGCATCCCCCCTCGGGCCGGGGCGTGCGTACGCACTGTTCGGATGATTACCTCTGGCTGCCGTTGGCGGCGAGCCGCTACGTTTTGAGCACAGGAGACACCGGGGTGCTGGATGAGCCCGTTCACTTTATTGAAGGCCGCCCGGTAAAAGCGGAGGAGGACTCGTACTACGATCTGCCAGGGCGGTCGGAAGAAGCGGCCAGTTTGTATGAACATTGCGTCCGCTCCATCCAGAGAGGTCTCCGCATGGGTAAGCACGGCCTGCCTCTGATGGGTTCCGGTGACTGGAATGACGGCATGAACCTGGTGGGAGAACACGGCAAAGGCGAAAGCGTCTGGCTGGGATTTTTCCTTTATGAAGTGCTGACCCTCCCGTCGGTCTGTATCGATTACACTATGATCCCCGGACCCGCAGGGCCACATACGTTCCCAAAAACCATGACGGTTGCGCCGGGCAGGATCTTTCAGGCACTATCAGCTGTCTCGCCCCATGCTATTCCTCACCAAACAGTGAGAAGCGATTTCCTAATATTCGGGAAGCGAAGAAGCAGGCTTGAGTGTCACCGGTGGGCGGAGTATGCTCTGGTCATGACACGGGAGGAGCTTCTGCGGCGAATCTGGATCGATCCAGCACGTTGTGCCGGCAAACCCTGTATTCGCGGGCATCGGATTTGGGTTTCTCTGATCCTCGACCTGCTGGCCTCTGGTAGCACCGTGCCAGAGATTCTGGAAACCTATCCCGGACTGACTGAAGAAGACATTCGCGCCTGCATCGCCTATGGATCGGAAATGTCACGCGAGCGGTATGTCTCTATTCCGCTTGAACCTGTCGGAACATGAGACTGAAACTCGACGAGAACCTGGGAAAACGCGGGCAGTCCATTCTCCAAGCAGCCGGTCACGACGTTTCCACCATCGCTCATCAACAATTGGGTGGCGCAACCGACGAAGAATTGATCGAAAAGTGTCGGTGTGAAAGGCGGGGGCTGGTCAGCCTGGATTTGGACTTTGCCAACCCATTGCGCTTTCAACCCAGCCAATACCCCGGCATCGCGGTGTTGCGTCTTGCGTCCAAACCAAATGCAGCCGATTTGGCGAATCTCATCCGCACCCTTGCCCGCGCGTTGACAGGCGACTCAATCGCCGGAAAACTCTGGATCGTGGAATCAGGCAGGGTGCGTGTCTATCAAGAACCCGAACTGGATTGAACCGGCAACATTCCAAAGCTGCCACGCGAAGCGCCGACTTGTAGGCCGGATCGCCAAGGTAGACGCGCGATTTATGCCGTAAATGCGGACGCAGTCGTCACCAAGGCCAGCTTGATCGACGAGAGGCTGGCCAGCACGGGTAGAGGTCGATCCTTCGCAACGCTGATCCTGAGTCTTTTTACCATTGTAGGACGCGGGTTCACCGCGAGTGGTCTGTTCGGCATCGTTGCTTTTGTTGTTGCGCGACGGATCCACGAGATCGCCATCAGGAGGCCCGTTGGCGCACCGGCACGACAACATCCTCTGGGTGGTAGTTCACGAGGCGGAGTCCGCGGCTACGTTTGGGTCGGCCAGCGGCATTCTGGTTGGTCGATGGCTGTCAGAATTTCTCAAGAGACAGCTGCATAGTGGCGGTTAATGCCTGATCCGCCTCCCGATTCAGGACAGCATAGCCCACGACCGAATTATCTTAAAGGGAGGCTGACTTTCAGACTCTCGAGGGCCTTCCAGAGATTTTTTCTGCGGCGATTGCTTCAGCTTCCATTCCTGAAGGATCCTGTCGCACGAAGGTCGATCTAGATCGCGAACCACCGCAAGCCACTCGGCGCAATCCGTGTAATTCCCGCAGCTCTTTTCCGGGTCTGGTACAAGGCGATAGGCGTTTTGCTTCCAGAATTGCATCACTCTGGGAAATAGCTCGGAGGCTCCCAGACGTCCTAGCCAAGCTCGCCGGGTTTCGGTCAGGCGGCGATCTCCCTGTTTGCCCCGATCGAGGATACGATTCAACACAGTAGAGATAGTAGAGAGTCGAGAATCCAAATCCAGGTCAAGCGTCAGCACTTCGAGGCTCCGCAGTTCTCGCTGGAGAGATTCCTGGGTTTCCCCCATTTCATCCATCCATCTGAAGACTGCGTTTTTGAGAGCTAGCGTGCCATTGGCGCCGGCTCGAGCTGCGTCTACGAGGGAATGAACCCATGTGGGTTGGCGCTCTTCCTTGTTGCCACTGAATGACTCGAGAGAAGCTTTGTCGATCAGCTCTTTCCACTCCTCATAGAGCTGTTCCCGCATGCTGTCGAACCTGGGAGAGGGAAATCGACGAATCGCCTCCAACACCGCATCACCTTCTCTCCAACGGCGCAGCGTCAGGAGTTGGAACCGGAGTGCGCAGGCCGCCTCTTCGTCTTTCAAGGCCTGCGCGAGCTTGAGCCAATACCTTAGTAGAGAAATGACTGCAGGGTCTTTCCCGCCCTGGGAAAGCAGAGACCCGCGGCTGACAAGAAGCTCCTTCTTTGCGTCCAAGCCGGCCCCCTCCCCGGTGCGCAGCATATAGCGCACGGTTTGATCAACCAGGATCAGGCCATCCTGGAAGGCTTTGCGCGCCCACAGGTCTTCGATCAGGGGGAGGGCAAGCTTCCAGTTTTGCGCGATGCCACTGCGGCAGGCTTCCAGGTATCGTGGCGGATCCCATCTGTGGCAGAGCTCCCTATAGAGACTGCACCACGCTTCGTGGACAGGCTTCAAGGCTTGTGCCCAATGGCCGGACTGGCCGTTGTCGATGATTCCTTGGAGTATACCTTTCTGGGATTCTGCCTCGAGTGTCAGGATAAAATCGTTGATGACGTCATCATCCAATCCCACATTGCAGGATTCCTCAAACAGACAAATCTTATCGGTAAATCCGAAGGCGCCAAGCTTGTCACGCATTGCGATGCCCCATTCCCACTGGAGCAGGCAGCGTGTCACTTCCGGACCAAATACAATCCCTTCTCCGGTGTCTTCCATCCACTCGGGCAATCCTGCTCCGACTTCTTCAGCAGTGCTTCTCAGAGAATCCGCGAAAGAAAATCCCGGATCCAGATTCTGCTGCAATACTGGGGGCAGAAGAACTCGCACCCTTGCCGCGATGGGCTCGAGATCTTCAGCAAAGCAAGAGGTGTCCAGATAAGGCGGTTCCCAGTGATGCTCCTGGAGGACATATTTCCCGTCCTCATCGCCGGTTTCGGCAACGCAGCTATTCCATTCTTCCCAGGCTGAATCCCATTCCTCCCGGATCTTGTCGACACTCGGCCGAAGCTCATTCACAGCGGGGGATTCGGCACTCGGAGAGAGCAATTGCCTCAGTATTGCCATTGTTTCCGGCTGCAGTCTTTCGGCGAGCCGTTCGAGGGTCGCCCCGTCCATAACGAGCAAGCATGCGGCAAGCGCTTGCCTGACTTCCTCGCGTGAGAGCTTGGCGGACAGCACGTCAAGCAGGCTGAGTTCCTCTGATCTGGTACCTGACTCTTTTTTGTGTCTTCGGTCTCTCGTGGTTACCATCGGAGATCTTCCTTGACAGACTGGTTTTAGGCTGGACGGCTTTCATGCCGCAGCGATTAGAGCGGGATATCATCGTGGCTGATGTCCTCGGATTCAGGTGTCTGGCGTGTGATGGTTCCGCATTGTTCATTCTCGCAGATGTAGTCCATATCGAATTCGCGGTCTTCAAGTTCGTCTTCCTCCCATTCCCTCTCCAACTTTCTCAGGAATGCACGAGCCTTCACATCTTCAGCGGCAAGGTGCTCCGCATATTTGCGAATGCGCTCGTCAGGATGGCTCAGGAACTTTTCGAAGGACTTGCGACATTTTCGTCCGATGATTCCTTCGATGGTCACGTTACGCTCGAGATTGCGAACGGCCTGTCGGTAATTCAGCTCTGCCTTGCCCAGCGTAGCGCAGTCCCTGCAAAGATGGCGCGCATGGCCACGGCCGGAAAATTTTTCGTTCGGCCGAAGGACGAATAGGAAAAACGAGCTGCATTGTGACACGCGGGTAAGGTGTTTTGCCTCGCTCGCTACTTCCGATATGGGGGTCTTATGTCAACTTCCGGGCAAGTCGATCCCGAAATCCAGTCGGAATCACGTCCCCGCGAGGATTGTAATCCCAAAAGGGCCGTTGGGATGCGGGATTTTTTGACAACTCTTCCTATAGGCCGGGGCAGATAAGCAACCCTCCACGCCGTCTTGCCTCGCGTCCCTCAGCAAAGACGCGCGCCGTTCTCCTCCAAATCCGTCGCGCACTCCTCGGTAATCGATGTTGCCGGGGCAATCGGCGGCGGCCTGGAGGGCAGGCCTAGGCACTCCAGGATGTTCTAACACGGGACCCGCCAGTCAAAATGCAGCTCGTTTTTCCTACCGCGGCCTTCGGCCGCAACCAAAGTTGAGAGCATCAGCCAGATTCTGCTGACTGGTTTTTCTTTTTTGGCAATCAAAAAAACACAAGCCGAATTCTCCGATTCGCGCTTATGGCCTTGGTGTTTTGCGATCGCCGAAAAAAAACCGCGAGCTATTGCTTCGGTAGCGGCAGGGTGCTCCCTCCGGCGATGACAGGCAGTCAGAAAAACCTGCTGCCATCTGCATACCTCCTGATGCAAAATCAGGAGATACCGCCTTATCTTAGGTCCCGAAGATGGGACTGGCGCGATGAGCCGGAGACACCGGGCTCATTCCGCGGAGGGAGCCCCATGGAATTATTTGTACGCAAACATAAGAAAAAGATCAAGGCCACGCTGGGATGTTTCGATCGCATGCTCTTTCGCGGCTACCTGCCGATTCAGTCCGGCTGGGCCATGGCTCAATTCCTCAATCAAAAAGATATCCGCTCCCCCAATCTGAAAGACTTTTTGACGGAGAACGCCAGCCGGGTCAACGATCACGCCAAGGCCATGGCGGCGAAACTCGGCCGTCCTTTTCAGTACCTGACCGCTCCTACTCGAAAGGAGGATTTGGCCCGGAAGATGGCCGAGAACGAAGGGATCAAGCACGGATTAGTCTGCGTCTTCTCGGTGCTGGAGCCGTGCCGGTCGTTCTCCTTCAAGTTCCAAATCGGTCGTCCGTACGTCCAGTCAGCGAGGCGGAAATGCCTGTTTCTCTATTTCTATTTCATGGATCGGGATTTTGGCTTGATCCATGTCAAGCTGCAGACCTGGTTTCCCATGCCGATCCAGGTTTACGTCAACGGGCATGAATGGTTAGCGCGCAAGCTCGCCACCCACAAGATTGACTTCACCAAGCACGATAACGTTCTCGCCCACGTCGAAGACTGGCAACGCGCGCAGAAGTTCGCGGATCGCTTCGCCGGCCGCAACTGGCCGCGGATCCTGGAACGATATGCGCACCGTGTCAATCCCCTTATGAAAGACTGGCTCCATGGGTTCCAACACTACTGGGTGACGGCCCAGAGCGAGTACTCCACCGACATCATCTTTCAATCTTCTTCTGACTTGAGGGAACTCTTCCCTCGTTTACTCAGCCACAGCACCCTGTGCTTTGGCGCCAAGGAGGTCATGAGCTTTCTTGGAAGGAAACTTACTGGGCACTTCCTGGGTGAAATCGTCTCCGACACGAAAGCCGGCGGCGGGCTCCGGCGCATCCCCGGGGCCAGGATCAAACATCGCGTCAAAGAGAACTGGCTGAAAATGTACGACAAGGCCGGTTCGGTTCTTCGGGTCGAGATGGTCATCAACAATCCCGGGGAATTTAAAGTCAGAAAGAGAGTCGCTCGCAAAGGCAAGCAAGCCATGGAGTGGGTTCCTATGAGGAAAAGCGTGGCGTATCTCTTTCGCTACCAAGAGGTCTCTCGGCGGGCAAATCACCGATACCTTGATGCGCTGGCGGTCGTCGACGATCCTACGCCTGCGATCCGACAACTCGACCACATCACCACGCGCAAGACCACGGCATCCGGGCGCGGCGTGCGAGCTTTCAATCCGCTTTCTCGAGATGACACTCTGCTATTCAAAGCAATGATGTCGGGAGAGCATTGTATCCGCGGACTCTCTAATGCCGACATACGCACGCACCTCGAAGGTTCCATGCACTTACAAGATTTTGCCAATGATGTAAAACGCCAAAGCGCCAAGGTCAGTCGAATCCTCAGTCGCTTTCACGCCCACAAACTCATTGCCAAGATACCGCGCACTCGAAGATGGAGAGTCACCGATCGTGGCAGGCGGGTCATGGCAGCGTCGTTATCCCTAAGGGATGCTGCGTTTCCTGAACTCTATCAAAGAGCCGTTGCAGCATGATTCTTCTTGCATAAAAGCAAAGATATCACGGATAAAGAATCTATCCGTACAAGCCGATGCACCGGACGGCCTCCGGCCGCAGGTGATCGGCATGACGTTAGGCGGGCTCAACGACGATGAGAATGGAGGACTGTGTACATGATCGACCGACGCACTGAAATTCCGACTTGGGCGTTCATCAATGCTCAAATAATCCAGGATGCGGATCGCAGTGGTGCGCTCGCGCCCTCCATCAAGCGCATTGAGGACGCTTACCATGTACCGAGAGGCTCTCTACGGATCATCAACTCGGCGTACGCTGTCTCTCTTTTATACTGCCTGGTGGTAGTCCCGAAGGAGTTGTGGCTTCGCAACGAGCTTCCTTCGAACCGGACAGCGCTGAATCCGGCATTGTTTCTTAGGCTTGTCTCGATCACGCTCCCATCTCGACAGTTCGACCGCGACCCGGTCCTCGGAGTCCTGCGACACCTTCGGAATGCGTTGTCTCACGTCCGCTTCGAAATCGGCGACAATGGTGACTTCACCTTCTGGGACCAAAGCTCCGATAACTCGGCACGTACCTTCTCAGCCACTATCACCAGACCCAACCTGGAGGAGTTTCTCTCAATTGTCGGCGCCGCTCTCGCCAACCTGCGGGGCGCCGCCTAACAAGCCGTTGCAGCTGACGGTCGGCCGCAGACGGCCGCCCGCAGCTGAACGGCAAAGCGTTAGGGGGCTCGTACCATGCGTGACATTCGTTCAGAACGTGCAGAGTTCTTTTGGAGCCTCCGCGGTCTCCCGCGCTGGGAGCAGATCGCATTTTCCGCAGTCAATTTGCCGTTCAGCCTTGCGACCACCATTCTCGGTTCCCTCTGTGCCTATGATGATGAGACACCTACCCCATGTTAATTTAGTGTAGAGGGTAGGGAGAGAATCCAAGATGGGAATAGCAGAATTGAAGAGAGAGACGGGGATGGTTGCCCCGGAGCGGAGTGAAGGCGAGCGCAGCGAGCCTTCGCGTAGCGGAGGGGCAACCATCCCCTTGGCGGTGCCGGCGACCAAGGCCCCCGACATAGCCGACCCTGAGGTCGACAGCAAGGCAATACGGAGGCGTTTCTCCGCCAAATACAAGCGGCACATCCTGCTGGAAGCTGACGAGTGTGGACCCGGTGGAATTGCGGCGTTGATGCGGCGTGAAGGCCTGTATTCCTCCCACCTCACCACTTGGCGCAAGCAGCGCGAGACGGGAGAGATCGCCGGGCTGGAGCCCCGTAAGCGAGGCAAGAAGCCGGTTCCACGCAATCCCCTGGCCGGCGAAGTGGAACAATTGCGTCGTGAAACCCAGCGGCTGCAGAAACGCCTGCGGCAGGCCGAAACCATAATCGATGTCCAAAAAAAACTCTGCGATCTACTGGGGCTGACGGTTCCCCCGATCGAACAGAACGGGAGCGACGAATGATTGCCTGTCAGGAGCTGTCGACGGAGGTTGGGACCGTAGCCGCCTGCAGGTCGCTGGACATCGCCAGGCCGACGTTTTATCGCCGGCTTGAGACCAGGACCGAGGACACGCCCGTGCCTCGCCCTGCGCCACCGAGGGCTCTGAGCGTGCTCGAGCGGCAGGAAGTCCTGGACATCCTGCACACAGATCGCTTCGTCGATAAGGCACCGACTGAGGTCTATGCCACCCTGCTGGATGAGGGAATCTACCATTGTTCGGTTCGGACCATGTATCGCGTTTTGGACGAAGCGGGCGAGATCCGGGAGCGCCGCAATCAGGCCTGTCATCCCCAGTACAAAGCACCGGAGCTTCTGGCCACCGCTCCCAACCAGGTCTGGTCGTGGGACATCACGAAGCTGCTCGGCCCGGTGAAGTGGACGTACTTTTACCTGTATGTAATTATGGACCTTTTTAGCCGATACGTGGTCGGCTGGATGATTGCTCCCTGCGAGAGCAGCGCGCTCGCCAAGCGGCTCATTGCGGAAACGTGTGAGAAACAGAACGTGCTCCCAGGACAACTGACGATTCATGCCGACCGTGGATCTTCGATGAAATCCAAGCCCGTGGCCTTGCTGCTGGCGGATCTTGGCATCACGAAGAGCCACAGCCGTCCGCATGTGTCGGATGATAATCCGTATTCAGAATCACAGTTCAAGACCCTGAAGTATCGTCCGGATTTTCCGGACCGCTTCGGCTCCGCCCAGGATGGACGCTCTTTTTGCCAGGATTTCTTCCCCTGGTACAACTGCGAACATCGTCACAGCGGGATCGGACTGCTGACTCCGGAAATGGTCCATTATGGCAAAGCTGAAGCTGTGACCAGCCAACGGCGGATCGTTCTGGCCTCGGCTTTTGACGCCCATCCAGAACGGTTCGTCCGCGGCTTACCAGTGCCACCGTCATTGCCGGAAGCGGCCTGGATCAACAAACCAAAGGTCGAATCCAAGAAGAGCGTGCCCGCCGAAAATGTCCCAATTCTGGGGGTAGTAGGAGATGGGTTAGATGTGGATCGTCGATCCTGGGGCATCCTGGACGGTGATATTTCCAGCCAGGCGGGTCAAGGTCTTGGAAACGACATTAAATTCGAGTCAGAGGTGTCTCAAAATCATTGACAAGTTCCGGTTTCGTGCTCTGGATTCCTTTCCACCTCATGATTCTTCTCGTGTTCCCTTTTATGATTTTCACATTGGCCGGTAGCGCGATCTGGATGTGTTGCTTGGGCGTCATGCTTGGGCTCAGTTTGGTGACGGAGCGCGCTCCGTTTCTACGTCCGCTCACCTTTGTTCTCGCGCTGCCATTTCTCATCCTCGCCCACAATCTGAATGGTTTGACTCCAGCACCGACGCCCGGCGATATGCAGGCCAAGGTGGAGAAATGGGATTTGGTAGAGGCATTTCCTTTGACTTGGTCTTTGATGCGGTTTTCACGTGGTCATGACGACGCCGCCTAACCATGCGCTGCAGCGGACGGCGGCGGGCTGTCGCATTTGCAGTCGCCGCGTCTCGTGGCCGCCGTCGCTGAGCTTGGGTCGTTAACCAGCAAATCTTTTCGACGTTTGGAGGCAGATATCTTTCAGATTCCCGTGGCGACTGTTGGTTCTCTGTCGATCATTGCGCGACCGCGCGGCGGGGATTGGTTGGTCGACGATATTTCGATGTTGGCGAGGCGAGGCGTTGGGCCGGTCGTGTCGCTGCTGTGCGAGGACGAACAGATTGAGCTCGGTCTCGAAGATGAGGCCGCGTCATGTGCGCGACACCAAATCGAGTTTGTTTCGCTGCCCGTGGCGGACTGTGGTGTGCCAAGCGACATCACGGCATTCATCGGTTGCTTCCAGCGGTTGGCTTGTCTTGTGCGCGATGGAGCGAGCGTGACGATGCACTGCCGCCAAAGCGTTGGTCGGTCGGGATTGCTGGCCGTGTCGATCGTAGTGGCGCTGGGCATGTCCATAGACGCTGCCACCGACGTCGTCTCGCGAACGCGTGGTGTAGCCTGACCTGAGACGAAGACACAGCTTGATTGGCTACTCGGGAATCACAGCGCTTTGCTAATGCTGCTGGCTAACAAGCCGCTGCAGCCGACGAGCGGCGTTAATAATAGGCAATTGCTTCCAAGGTGCTGAGCGAGGGTAGCATGAATTTGCGGAGAAAGTATCGGGAATTCTTGCCGACTTCCGGGCGGAAGCAGTTACCACACCCTCTGTGCCTATGATGATGAGACACCTACCCCATGTTAATTTAGTGTAGAGGGTAGGGAGAGAATCCAAGATGGGAATAGCAGAATTGAAGAGAGAGACGGGGATGGTTGCCCCGGAGCGGAGTGAAGGCGAGCGCAGCGAGCCTTCGCGTAGCGGAGGGGCAACCATCCCCTTGGCGGTGCCGGCGACCAAGGCCCCCGACATAGCCGACCCTGAGGTCGACAGCAAGGCAATACGGAGGCGTTTCTCCGCCAAATACAAGCGGCACATCCTGCTGGAAGCTGACGAGTGTGGACCCGGTGGAATTGCGGCGTTGATGCGGCGTGAAGGCCTGTATTCCTCCCACCTCACCACTTGGCGCAAGCAGCGCGAGACGGGAGAGATCGCCGGGCTGGAGCCCCGTAAGCGAGGCAAGAAGCCGGTTCCACGCAATCCCCTGGCCGGCGAAGTGGAACAATTGCGTCGTGAAACCCAGCGGCTGCAGAAACGCCTGCGGCAGGCCGAAACCATAATCGATGTCCAAAAAAAACTCTGCGATCTACTGGGGCTGACGGTTCCCCCGATCGAACAGAACGGGAGCGACGAATGATTGCCTGTCAGGAGCTGTCGACGGAGGTTGGGACCGTAGCCGCCTGCAGGTCGCTGGACATCGCCAGGCCGACGTTTTATCGCCGGCTTGAGACCAGGACCGAGGACACGCCCGTGCCTCGCCCTGCGCCACCGAGGGCTCTGAGCGTGCTCGAGCGGCAGGAAGTCCTGGACATCCTGCACACAGATCGCTTCGTCGATAAGGCACCGACTGAGGTCTATGCCACCCTGCTGGATGAGGGAATCTACCATTGTTCGGTTCGGACCATGTATCGCGTTTTGGACGAAGCGGGCGAGATCCGGGAGCGCCGCAATCAGGCCTGTCATCCCCAGTACAAAGCACCGGAGCTTCTGGCCACCGCTCCCAACCAGGTCTGGTCGTGGGACATCACGAAGCTGCTCGGCCCGGTGAAGTGGACGTACTTTTACCTGTATGTAATTATGGACCTTTTTAGCCGATACGTGGTCGGCTGGATGATTGCTCCCTGCGAGAGCAGCGCGCTCGCCAAGCGGCTCATTGCGGAAACGTGTGAGAAACAGAACGTGCTCCCAGGACAACTGACGATTCATGCCGACCGTGGATCTTCGATGAAATCCAAGCCCGTGGCCTTGCTGCTGGCGGATCTTGGCATCACGAAGAGCCACAGCCGTCCGCATGTGTCGGATGATAATCCGTATTCAGAATCACAGTTCAAGACCCTGAAGTATCGTCCGGATTTTCCGGACCGCTTCGGCTCCGCCCAGGATGGACGCTCTTTTTGCCAGGATTTCTTCCCCTGGTACAACTGCGAACATCGTCACAGCGGGATCGGACTGCTGACTCCGGAAATGGTCCATTATGGCAAAGCTGAAGCTGTGACCAGCCAACGGCGGATCGTTCTGGCCTCGGCTTTTGACGCCCATCCAGAACGGTTCGTCCGCGGCTTACCAGTGCCACCGTCATTGCCGGAAGCGGCCTGGATCAACAAACCAAAGGTCGAATCCAAGAAGAGCGTGCCCGCCGAAAATGTCCCAATTCTGGGGGTAGTAGGAGATGGGTTAGATGTGGATCGTCGATCCTGGGGCATCCTGGACGGTGATATTTCCAGCCAGGCGGGTCAAGGTCTTGGAAACGACATTAAATTCGAGTCAGAGGTGTCTCAAAATCATTGACAAGTTCCGACATCGCTAAAACACTGGAGGGATTTAAAGACGGGGAATGGGAACGGGGCGCGACGTCGCGCCCCGTTCCCATTCCCCGCGCCGGCACTCCCTTCCAGGCACACTTTCCCCCTCAGGTATGGCAACCGCCCTGGCCGGGAGCAGACCCAACCGTCTCACTCGGCCGCATCGGACCACCGGCTGATGTCCTCAAACCTGGGAACGTCGGCATCGTAGCGTATCAATCTGTCGGGAGCCGGGGGCGGCGGGCGCTCGGGCCGGTCCCAGAGTCTTAGGTGGCGCAGGATTTTTTCCATCACCGCGCCGTCGCCAATCAGGCTGATGATTTTCAGCGGGCCCAAGCAGAGAGGGCAAACCAGGGGGTCCGCTTCGTACACTTTCTTTATCAACCGTGCCCACGAGCTCCGCAGCCGGCGCGCGAACTCATCGGCGCTGAAGGAAAAATTAGCCGTAATTGCAGACTTTCCCGACTCCAACCCACCGAGTGGGGCACAGTTGAGGAGCGTCCAAATCTATTCACCGGACGCTATTTCTGCTTCTGTTCCGCAATCAACTGAGCTACTTTCGAATCCTTTGTGACTGGTTCGACCAGCACGATGTGATTGGCATTCAATATCATGATGTCCGGTGCATGCCACTCTTGACCTCGTCTGACAAGGACATTAGTGGTCTTTGTACTATCTACCGGACTGGGGACCGTCCGAACATAGTAGACCTCTCGGAGTACCGGATAAGCGGTTTCCAGACCTTCAAGCCTTCCGAAAAACACCTGACCGTTGGTCAGCAGCACCGCCTGATACTCTGTATTAAACTTTGGGGCAGCGCTCTGTCGGCCAGAGCACCCCGTATTGGTGATGCAAATCCAGATCACTAGTAGCAGCGCCAGTGCCCAAGCCGATATTGAAACGCCTGTTCGTCTCATGACACCTCAGAAGAGCCTTTGCGGCTCTTACGTTTTCCAATAGCAACTGCGACGATTGCAGTCAGTCCGGAGCCTAGCAATACCAGACTGCCCGGTTCTGGGGTCACCTTAACCTCGAATGTGGGTCCTGTGAAACTGTCAAAGCCACCCAGGGTAAAGTTGGTATCATACGCGGAGATTGGGAAGTTGCCTAGGTCGTACGTCTCATTAAACAGTGGTCCGATGCTGCCGATGCCTGACACACCAAAATAACCGCCGTTAGCGTACACGTATGGTGTAAGACTGAAACCTGTATCGTTAGAGAATAGCCCGTCCATGAAATATGTGGGGGTGATGTGAAGTGAAGTAACATCAAATGGAACGTTGATTTCCGGGCTTGGGCTTCCGGGATCGAAGAAAACAGTCTGTCCGGTCTCAGCCACATCCAGACGGATATGCACGTTCGGCATCAATGAAAAGTCCTGAAAAAGTCCGATATCGAGTCCGACCCCCGCCGAAAGGAGATTATAGTCAATGCCTTCCCATGAACCGCTAAGGGGAGGAAGGCCTAAGGCGCTAGTGGCAATATTCACAATATTGGCGCTAAGGTCTATGAAGTCAGAAGTCCCGCTCGAAAGGATTGGCGGAGCTCCGTCTCCCGATGTGGAAATGTTGGGAATAGTCAGAGCGTAATCTACATAGCCCCCAATGTCTCCAGAAGCCGGAACCTCGATTCCGAGTATGCGAAGTTCGCCATCGTTATTTCGATTGAGTGCGAGCAGTTCGGGATGTGCGTTTAGGTTTACGATGTTACCTCCAAACGAGGCGCAATCAACAAAACACAGTTGTCCTGTTGCACCAGCAAGAATCTCGAACACCAGGTCGGCATATGCTGAAAGGCTCGGCGAGGCGGTCGTCAGTAGTCCGGCTCCATAACCGGCGAGAGCGTTTGCGACGAAGGTTGTCTGTCCGAGGCCAGGATTCACCTCATCAGGAACGCTCAGGCCAATTTGAGTGGGCACGCTAGCGTTCACGGAGCCGCTGTTTACCTGGAATCCTAGATCAACGCCTATCCTGCCGGACGAATATGCATTGAACTCCGCCCCATAACAGCCCAACCATCCACATCCTAGCGCATCCACGCCGCCGCTTTTATTCCAGCTTACCCCATAAAAATTGCTATAGTTAAATATAAAAGCAGGTCCGGATCCCCACATGCTTTGATTGGATGTCTGGAAGGTGTGGGCAACGTTGATGTCCTCGGCAAAGCACGGGATGGCGATCATGAAGCTGAGGGCTAAGACACACAATCCTCCGATGATCCACTTCGAGAACTTAATCTCCATGTTACCTCCTTTGAAGCAAACGGTTGTAATGGTTATGGAGTGCCGTGGTTGGCAGCTCGGGTGGCCTTCACCCGACTTACCTAATTCATTACTTCTTGCGATGCCTCCACCGCAGAGAGTCTGAAGCTACCGTGTCAAGAGGACTGGAGGCAGAGATGGATTGTGCTACAATCAGCCGCTAAGTCACGCCACCTCCTATTCGCTTTAAGCAATTCGCGGGCCATGCTAGAAGAATGCATTCTTGCTCTGGTACGAATTAGCTTAAACTAATTGCATTTAAATAGCTTGGAAGGATTGATAGCGTGGTCGTGTTGTTGGACACGTAGGGCGACTCAAACAGAAACCTGTAAAGCCCTTCGACACAGTCATTTCGAAGGGCTGTTTCATCATGGCCGGCGATGTTAGTAATTGTTAATGATGGCTCCGTGGAGTTGCGAGATTCGGCATTGTCGGTTTTCTTTACACATTTAGTGAAAATCAGGGTGCGGGCCTGCGAGGGCTCAGACCTGCCCCGAGGCCAGGAGGGTTTGATCCGTCTCCAGTAGTGATTTGATGAATCAACCAGCGGCACTCCCAGCAAATTCCTGAGAGTGCCGTGGCAGGCAAATCGGGCAACCTTCACCCGACTTACCCAATACACTATCTCCTGCGATGCAGCCGTAACCGAGCAGACCGACCAGGCCGATGCCCAGCAAAGTAAGAGAAGATGGCTCAGGGACCGGCTCGGGTGAAAACGTGACATTTGAGAAGTGCCCATAGAGGTGCAATTGGTCCCCATCTTGTTCTCGCACAAATCCCATAGTGAAGTACAACGTTTCAAAGTCACTAAGATTGAGGCTGGTCGGTATCGAGAAGTCATCAAATACCGCACCGTCGTGGTCCATTAAATTGAAATCGATAGTTGCGAACCACTCTGGACTCGCAAACCCGTGCGTAACAAAAAAGTTGTCCCAGCCAAACAGGCCATCATTGTCAACTATTAGACCACCACCAAATATCGTAGCGGGTAACGAAGCGGAGGGAAGGGATATTGTGCCCAGTGAGAAAACGAAGTTCGATACAGAGTCAAGATAGATACCGGAATGGCCGTCAGACGAGATCCCAGTGAGTGGCGCGTCGGAGTTATAGCTGAAACCGCCAATGAACAAATCATTTATCGAAATATCCACGCCTTGGTAAAAGGACGAAGACGAAACATCACCGCCTGTCCAAGAATTGCATAATCCTTTCGCACTATAACTTTGAATAATAGGCAATTGAACGAATAGGAAAAACGAGCTGCATTGTGACACGCGGGTAAGGTGTTTTGCCTCGCTCGCTACTTCCGATATGGGGGTCTTATGTCAACTTCCGGGCAAGTCGATCCCGAAATCCAGTCGGAATCACGTCCCCGCGAGGATTGTAATCCCAAAAGGGCCGTTGGGATGCGGGATTTTTTGACAACTCTTCCTATAGGCCGAAGTCGCCCATTCCCTTGGCTAGTCCCACCGCGGCGTGCCCGTCGGGCAGCGCGTCATTCCGGCTGAGAGCCTCCATTGCCGCCGATTTGATCTTGAACAGAGCATCTTTCGGGTCCTTGAAGCCCCAGAGGGCGCTCGCGAAGTAGTACTCCGCCATCCCGGCATAGGCTGGCGCGTAGTCCGGGTCGAGTGCGATGGCCTGATCCAGATACTCCTTGCCCTTTGCGAGCGACTCCGGCGTCATCCTCCACACGCAATGGCGGCCCCTCAGAAATAAGTGGTAGGCTTCCACGTTTTCCGTGTGCGCTTTCACCAGGGACGGTCCCCCGCCAGCCGCACCCGCAGCTTCTCCACAATGGCCTGCGAGATCTCGTCCTGAATGGCGAATACGTCCGTCATCTCCCGGTCGAAGCGCTGGCTCCACAGGTGGTACCCGTCGCTCGCTTTGACCAGCTGCGCCGTTACCCGGAGGCGATTGCCCGCCCTGCGCACACTCCCCTCCAGGATGTTCTCGACGTTGAGCCGCGCGCCGATTTCGCGCACGTCCTGCTCATTGCCGCGGAAGGCGAAGGCGGAGGTCCGCGCCATCACCTGCAGCCCCGGCACCTGCGTCAGGGCGTCGATGATGTCCTCGGCCAAAAGGATAGGAAGCACAAGCTGCCGTCGCCGCCGGGTGCGCCCCCCCTACATCCTGTCTCCTCAACTTCCGATAAAGGGCTATATGTTAACTTCGACGGCTTGTGCCTCGCAAAACGCTGTTTTACCGCTGATGCGTGTCGCTGGTTACGGATTTTTTGTGCACCTGAGCCTCATTGCAATAAAAGCTAGAGAATTTCCATGTGAAAAATATCCCGGCAGCTTTACTGTCCGGGGAAGCCGGGGACGCACCGGGCTCCCCGCGCTGGTCCGCTGCGGCTCGTCCTAGGGCCCTTTGCGTACCACCTTCTCGGCCTCGTACAGCGGCATCCCGAGCGGTAGCGCTCCGCCCACGATCGCGCCAGGGCCAAGTCCGAAAACCAGCGCGCCGAACGGAGCCGCCTCGGATGCATGCGGGTGGGTGGAACGCGAATCAATGATTGTCAACCCCACTGCGCCTACAGCCGCTCCAATCGCCATGCCCCACAGCGCGTGCTTCTTTCGGATGCCTGCGTACCGCACCCGGAAGACGTCCCCGCGCTCGATCGTCTGCAGTGCTCCTTCCTCTTGCACCGTAATCGAATCCGCGGTAATATTCGTCAGCTTACCTTCCACCACAACCGCGTTCATCCGCGTCACGGCCACGTTTTTCCCCAGGACGATGATCCGCTCCAATTCATCCCAAGACCGGTTCACCTCGCCTGCCGCCAAGTAGCCTGGAGCGGCAAGCCACAAGCAGATGAATGGAATAAGACACTTTCCTTTCATTGAGTACCTCCGCAGCACACTGAACTTCTCCTATCCATGTAACTGCCAGCCCTGCGGAAAATGGACAATGATTCTGCGGTCCAAGGTTGCGGAGAGATGAGCTCATATAAGACAGGCGTATACTCGCAGAAAAATGTCCATTTCCCGATTGGCTTGCAGTTTTAGGAGCAGAGCGATCGCTCCCGAGGGCTTTGTTGGGATCGAATTGGGTGAACCTGCTAACGTCTGGATTCCCCTCATGATGGAAGGGACCGCCCGGCCACTATTCCCGGTTTTTGACAGCAGGGTGTTTTCCAGCCTGGCTGCTATCGGACGCCTTAAGCCCGGAATCGCCCTGGAGCAAGCCCAGGCGGGCCGTTCGCATCAATCCCTCAGCAGCCTTGCGACACGACTAGAGAATCAGCTCGTGCGGCAATTTGGCAAACGCCAGCGGGTGCGGACAGGACCCGCGAAATTCTGTTAGTCGAGTAGCCTCTTACTGGAACTTGGTAACCTTCTTGAGGAGGGTTTGAGTATGACTGGCTCGTGGATCGGGATTCTGCGCAAAGTCTTGCTGATTTGTATGCTGTTATGCGGAGGTGCAGGCCGGCTTTTTGCTGCCAAAGTGATTGAGCTCAAGTGGTCGGCACTGTCTCCAATTATTGGCGGGCACAATGTTGAAGTGGCGCTGCCGGACGGCAACGTTCTCAAAGGCAAGGTGCTCGAAGTTCTACCAGACGCTCTGGTTCTGGATGTCACCGAGTCGTTGGTGGAGAAGGCTTTCCCAAATGGGAAAACTGAAATTCCACGCGCGCATGTTGTTGTTCTCAAGCTGATTTCATCCAACGCCGGTAAAGGTTCGGCGATCGGCGCCCTGGTGGGCATCCCTTTGGGTATTGCCAACGGCGGGCTTCAGGGGGTGGGCAACGGAATAGGAACCGGCGTCTTTTGTGTCGGCTTAGGTGGTTTGATCGGCTGGGCTACCCATCATGCAACAATAATTAAGATACTTCCCGATTAGGTGCCCTGCCCCAGAGCCAAGCCGTTGCGTCCAGGGATTTGGCAGCCGTCGCCGGAATGCCGAGAATCAATAGCAGTAATTGCATCAGCCACCTCCTCAGTCTGTGGCACTCGCAAGTAGCGTTATTCCCCGGAATTCATTTCACTCGTATCAGCACTCCGGATTCCCTACGTTTGCTGAAAAAAGACCGTGCTAGCGCACAACCAGATAAGTGCCGGCGATCAAATCCGGAATGCCCCGCTCCGGGCGAAACGCCGAATAGATCACGGCTGCGGCTGTGAGCACCAGTGGCAATATCGGAAACAGGAGGTTGCCACCCGCATACAACAAAGAAAGGTTCGGATCCACCAGCTTAAGGATGAGCACAGATAACAGAAACGGCGATGACGCGACAGCAGCTCTGAGCAGGCAGCGCAAACCACTGGCGCGGTCGCCCTTTGGAGTTTGCAGGGCGATTCCGGAAAACAAAAACAAGAGGCTGCCGCGCAACAGGAACGAGAGCACAAACCCAGGAATCGATATGAGCCCGGCAAAAAAGACAATCCTGCTGACAAGCGATAAGGAAGGCTTGCCGGCTATCAGCTGCAAAGCTGCCGGATTCATGGTCTCTTCTGGCCAAGAGGGCGCCGGATTCAACAACTGTCGCGCCCAAGCTAGTTCGGCTTTTGTCGGCGACGGATAATCCTTGGCGGCCGCTTCAAGCGTTGCGAACAACTCATTGTCCTTCCTGGCTTCCTGCAGATGCAAAGCAAGGTCAGGAGATGCCCGTAGCCGTGCATAGTAGTCTGCGAGGATGACGCGAATGCATTCCTTTTCAGTATGCGCCTTGTCCACGTCTGCCAGCACAGTGAAGTGGTCCAGCGACCACTGAAGGAGTTTGAGCTCCCGCGCATACTTCCTGACGTTGTCGAGGCTTAGGCGGCGTCAATATATTAAGGTAGCAACTCGACTAGAACGTTGAGGGGTGGATAGTGTAATTCCATTCACCATGAAATTTGTTTCGTTGCAGGTTCACTCGCTTGATTTCCTCGTTTGTCACCTTCCGACCGGTTGGATATTTTCGACGATCCAGACGGCAGGTCACTTGGAGCCCTTTGGCGGTCGTAGTGCGAGAGATCAGATTTACGATCGTCTCATAATCCCGAAGCGGCTCGCCGCGCCAATTCGAGGAGATGAATGAGAACAACCGGTGTTCGACCTTATTCCATTTGCTGGTGCCCGGCGGAAAGTGACAAACGGAAATCGACAGGCCCGTTTCATCCGCGAACTTCTGCAACTCCAGTTTCCAGAGCCGCAACCGAGCGCCATTGCTACCCCCGCCATCCGCTGTGATCAGCAACACCTGCGCCTGCGAATACAAGGATCTACCTTCGCTACGCCACCACCCCCGGATGGATGCGACCGCGAATGCCCCCGTGTCATGATCCGTTCCCACGTTCACGAAGCCCGTATTGCGCGCGAGGTCGTAAATGCCATAGGGATAGGCGCGGGGAACGTCTGGAGAAGGAAAGTCGTGCCCATTTACTTTGATCGGATTCTTTGCGGGAAGCCACTGTTTGCCGCCATTATCATAGTTTCCGAGCAGTTCCTTCTTCTTGGTGTCCACCGATATAACCGGCATCCCCGTTGCCAAAGCCGGCTTCACCTGTGCGTTGATATGACGGAATTGCGCGTTGCGGTCGGGATGATTCGCACCTTCCTCTGTCTTCCGGTTGCTTTGTAGGCTGTAGTTCTGGTCGCGCAGCAGTTGCGCCACTTTTTCATGACTGATCGGATGCTTTTGTCGGGTCAGTTGCGCGGCTAAAGTCCGGGTGCTCTTGCAGACCCAGCGCAAGGGGGATTCAGGATCTCCCAGTGTTTCTGGTTCAATCAGACGCTCCAACGAGACAACAAGCTTGGGATCGCGCTCGACAATGTTCTTCCGGCCCGCGCCCAATCGGCGAATACGTCCCGGCATGGCGTTTCCAGCAGCGATCTCGCGTATCCCCTTGGCAATGGCTTTTCGGGAAAGCCCACAGGCACGTCGGATTCTCGACACGCCTCCGTACCCCAATGAGAGAGCTTCGCTGGCGGCCATGAGTCGCCGACTCCGTTCGTCAAGGAGTGTCCACACATTGGAAAACTTTCGTTGCAGTGACTTCTCATCATTTTCCATGCGGACGTAAGTATATCTCTATCCGCGTCGAGTTGCTACCTTAATATATTGACGCCGCCTTAGCCTCGAGTCGGACAAAGGCGTGGTTGAGAGCGTGGGTACGTCCGGAATGTTGAGCGCCAAGTCGGGCAGGGTTGCAGTTGAGAATATGTAAAGTCTGGCCAGGGGAGAAAGCAGCAAAGACAAGGCCAGCCAGACACCGAACACTCCGGCGACTAGAAATTGTGGAGCAAGCCTCCTGCGGCGAGTGAGCAGAGCCGGCAACGTGGCCAGGTTTTCCAGCGATTGCGCAAGCGTACCGGCGGTATTGGGTGCCTCCCCCTGCCCACACAGGGACCGGACGACAGGCCAGGCATACTGGGGAAGGGGCACCGCTGGGACGAGAGAATGCAAAGCTGCGGAACGTACGAATCTGCCTTCCAATCCAAAAAGGGCTGCCTGATGGAGAAACATTCTCAAGTGCAGAGAATCTTGCGGCATGGGCTCCAGGCTCCGTTTGCCGCGAAAAGGAAAGTCCAGGATCTTGATTTGCCCATAATCCGTAATCCAAATTTGCTCCAGGGAGATTTCATCGTTGGCATTTCCGGTCGCGGATTCCGCGGCGAGCGTCTTGCTGATCCCAAGCAGGATCGCGCGCATTTCCCGCCAGGACAATCGGCCTGATGTTTTTACCCAGTCGCAGAAACTCGTTCCGGAAGGCACCTCGTAGGCGTCCCAGGATTCATCGGGCTTGCGCACGCCCTGCAGCCAACGCAGCCGTCCGGAGCGCGCTGCAATCAAGCCTCCGATCGTGCATGCCTTGGACACGTCCCGAAAATGGCGGACCCACACATCCCGCTTCAGCACCTCATCTCTCGACAGGATGAGGGCATCTGGTTCCGTTTCCCAAAGCAGTGCCAGCGCTTTGTACGGGCCGAAGTGCTGAGGCATGCCATCTGCAAGTGGTGTCCCGGCCGACTCTATATGGGGGACAGCAAAGGTCTCGCTCTGCCTCTGCCGGATCCAGACTCTGGTGCGACTCGCCAGTTCGTGGAGCCCGGCATAGCCATTTTTGCGGTGGGCGGAAATTATCGGAGCGATCATCACGAAAACCAACAAACCGGACAGATTGGATAATAGGGGCAGCCGTATACCAATATTCCAGAAGATCCAGCCGAATGCGATAGCCCAGATATAGCTGATGCAGTAAAAAAGGCAAAACATACTCGTGCGGGTAAGCGCCTGTAGCCACGTGAGTTCGTCTCCTCGGATATTGGCGACTTTAAGGCCAAACAACCATTTGCCCAGACTGTGGCCCCAGCGTTTTTCCATGATGAGGAAATAAAGAAAATTGACAAGTATGTGAGTCAGCAGATAATGCAACACCTTGCTTTGCAGCGGCCAGCGTGTTGATGCTTCATCCAGGGCAAATCTGGTAAAGACAAAGTCAAGAATCGTTGCGTCAATCAAAAAGGCGGCAAAACGCCTTGCCATTCCTGACCTTGTGAATCCCGATGACGAAAACGGCAGCAGCTCGGCGCGCAATCGGGCATAGTCCGGGAAGCGCTTGCTTGGATCCTTGGCCAAGGTACGGAAGATGATCCGCTGTAGTCTTCTGGGGACTTTGACTTTGTGTTGGGAAAAATCCGTGGGATCTTCCGCGACGATTCGGGCCAGCAACTCGCCGGTATGGCTGGCTTCAAAAGGCGGCTTGCCCGTGAGCAGCGCATAAAGGGTGGCTCCCACCGAATAGATATCGGAGCGGGAGTCAAGCTGGCGCCCGCGCACCTGTTCCGGAGAAGCGTACGAGGGAGTTCCCATGAAGGATCCACTCGCTGTCCGGAGCGTGGATCTTTGTTTCTCGAGGGTTCTCGAAAGCCCAAAATCGCCGATCTTGGCGTGGCCGCGGTCATCAAGAAAGCAGTTGGAGCGCTTTACATCCCGATGCAGAATGCCTGCTTTTTGCGCGGCTTCCAATCCTTCGATGACCTCGAGAATGTAATCGACGGCTTCCGCGACGGGCAGACGTATGCGAATCCGGAGTTTGTCCTGCAGGGTGCCGCCGGATATTAGTTCCATGAGCTTGACCGGATAGCCTTCAACCTGCTCCGCACCGAAAACGTACACGCAGTTGGGGTGGCTGAGCGAAGCGGCAAGCCGTCCTTCCCGTTGGAAACGAGCCAGGACATCCGGAGTGACTGTGTCGACATTCGACAGCACCTTTAGAGCCAGCCGGCGACCGGTCTCGACGTTTTCGGATTCCCATACCTGGCCAAAGCCACCCTTTCCGAGCAGACGGATGATTTGATAAGGGCCGAACCGTTTGCCCTCCTCGGGCATTTTGCCCCGGGGCCCAAGATTTTCAAACGCGGGCGCACCGGCAATCTCCGAGAGCGTCCTCTTCTCGTCGCTATACTCCTGGCGCAATTCTCCTGTAGTGCCTTGCGCTCCTGCAGCTTCCAGGAGCATCAACGTGGGAACAAGCTCGCGAATGCGTGGCGCGAGTTCCGGAAACCGGCGCGCATACTCCTCGATGTCGGGCTGGTCCCCTTCCCGCACTTTCCGGGTGAATTCTTCCGCCAGCTGACCGAGAATCGTAGAGTCGCCGTTCATCGGGCCTCCAACTATGCGCGCACCGGGGAAATCATCGCAGTCCCATTCTTGCCGCTACTGCCGGGCAAATCCCTGGACGTGATTGTTCTCCTTCTAAAACTGTCAGCCAATCGGAAAATGGACATTTTTCTCAAAAGTATCTATATGATTGGCACGACGGGATACGGCGGAGGAGCTAGCCTGATTGCGGATTTCCCAAGGGCCCGCGCGCTCCAGCCGAAGCGTATCAACAGTTCATTCCAGACGTTCATCTCAAAGATCACGACTCGATGAGTTGTTACGTACGACTTTTAGAGCCGCTGGCCGATTTGAGTCGCGAACTGTTCGAAATCTTCGAGGCAATCTTGAAGGAGGGCGTGGATTCTGACGCGATCGACATCCAGGTAATCGTGCACCAAAATATTCCTTAACCCGGCCATAGGAGCGAGCCGTTGCACCAGGTCCGGCTGCAAATACCCGCTCTGGCCAAGAAGCCGGATTGCGTCCCGATACTCCTCTACAGCACCCAAACGGTCGTCAGCTACGATATGGTTACAGATGTCAAGGACAACCTGAATGGCCAATTGGAGATACCTCTCGACATTTCCAATCACAAACGGGTCTTCGATGAACTCTTCACGCGGGCGGCCGCGCAGGATTCGCAACAGCCCGACGTACTCGCGCAACTTCCTGAGGCGCTTTGCGATCAGCACGAGATCAGTCAAAGTAGGTCCCCTTTGAGAGATGTTCTTTTATGGCGTGAACCTGAACTGCCAAAAACGGCTTGAAATCCAGAAACCTTCCGATGCGATCGGCCTCGAACGCCGCGCGTTGCCGTGGATCCCGATCCAGAAGCAGGATACCATGAGAGCAGATTTCGTAGGCCAGATGCACCGGCGCATTGTTGAGGACCACGAGATCCACTCTTTCTGTGTGCAGGATCCCCATAGTGCGCGCGAGGTATTCGAGCCTGAGCCCAAAATAGCAGGATTCATTGATCGAAGCTTGGAACAAGACCGCGAGGTCAATGTCACTCATCCGTGTGTTTGTGCCGCGCGCGTGAGAACCAAACAGATAAACGGCAGCGAGAGCACTATCCGACTCGAGCGCCGCCCGGAGATTCTGCAATCGGCCGCTCCCAAAATTCTCCATTTTAGCAATATAGCAGGAAATCCAGGGAGGTCCAATACGTTTACCCAAATCGGTAACAGCCCCACTTTTTCTTCCAAGATAGGGAACGTCCCGCGGTTGTTCTCGATTTTCCTGTGAGATACATTTGTTCGGAATAGGCATATACTTGGCGAAAATGTCTGTTCTGGAATCTTCTTACAGTTATAAAAGCAGAGGAATGGCGGCCATGGGCATTGGCGGATTCTCGCGGCGGAAATCGAACCGGGTAGACCGCAAAGAATCTCAGCCGTTCTGTGCTGTTCACGATCCATGAGGATGGAAAGAGGGGCGAAAGGGGCAAATCGGTGACAGCCAGTTCGACGGTCCGCCAAAATGAATAGCTTGCTCCCCAGTCTGATGGACCTGCGTTCCGCTTTGAGAATGCCGGCAAAGAATCCCGGCTTCACGGCTGCGGCGATCCTGGCCCTGGCGCTCGGCGTCGGCGCCAGCAGTTCGATCTTCAGCATCATCAACGAAGTCTTTCTGCGTCCCGTTCCACTCGCAAAAAATCAGCAGAGCCTCGTGGTGCTCGGCCGCACTCTGGACGGCCGTTCGATGGATGGTTTCACTCATCCGGGCTATCTGGATTACAGGGCCCAGAGCCACTCTTTCTCAGGCCTCATGGCCTGTCGCGGCGCTGAGATGAGCCTGGCAGGCGGCGATGGTGCGGTACGAATCCGCGAACGAATAGGAAAAACGAGCTGCATTGTGACACGCGGGTAAGGTGTTTTGCCTCGCTCGCTACTTCCGATATGGGGGTCTTATGTCAACTTCCGGGCAAGTCGATCCCGAAATCCAGTCGGAATCACGTCCCCGCGAGGATTGTAATCCCAAAAGGGCCGTTGGGATGCGGGATTTTTTGACAACTCTTCCTATAGGCCGGGGCAGATAAGCAACCCTCCACGCCGTCTTGCCTCGCGTCCCTCAGCAAAGACGCGCGCCGTTCTCCTCCAAATCCGTCGCGCACTCCTCGGTAATCGATGTTGCCGGGGCAATCGGCGGCGGCCTGGAGGGCAGGCCTAGGCACTCCAGGATGTTCTTGACCGCCGAAGGCGGATGGTTGGCGCACACGATCCGCATGCGCCCGCCGCAGCGATCGCATTCAAGGACGTCCAGCGACCAGACACGTTTCATGAGCTCGGCCCAGCTGTAATTCCGCGGCCGGCATTGGCCCTTGCGCTCCGAGTCTCCCGAGCCATCGGGAAAGTTCCCGCCTTTGTTCGAACAGCCCGGGTGCCGATTTTGATCAGGCTGCCCATACGGCGCACATTGTGGAACAACCATGCGCCTGAGGGCGGCGCACGGGGCCAGGATACCGTGATATCTCACCAGATTGAAACGGGGAGGCGGTACGAGCGCGGCCAGTCGGGCAACAAGATCCAAGGGCTCGAAAATGACGTGGGAGGTTCCGTCGCGCCAGCGGCGCTTCAAACGATATAGCAGCCTCCCGTCGGGCAAGGCCGTAAGACGCTCGGTGGCCAGAGGAGGGCGACCTGCATAGCGAAAGAGGTGCTCGAGACGCAGCCGGTTCCGGGCGGAAATGCCGACCCCTGCATGAACGCTGAAGCCGGAAACCACGGCACAGCTCCGGCCGCTTCGTGCAGGAAGGTCTTCCACTTCAATCGCGTCGCCGACCCTCGAAAGCCGCGCGCCCGCGCGAGGGCCGGCCGCTACGAGCCCTGAGATCGAAGCTCCGTAGAGTTCTGCGAGCAACGGCTGGCTCTGAGGAAGCGCATCACTCTCATCAGCGCTCGTCTGCTGCCCCAGACCCCGCCGCTCCAAAAGCCGGACGACACCGCGGGAAACGCGTTCCGCGACCCTGGCGACCTCGGAGTCGCTGGGCGGGCCAACCCGACGGAATTCGAGGTTGCCCCCGTCGTCAGCGACATAGAGGCCATCGATCGCGAGCGTGTGGAAATGAACATTGAGATTCAGGGCGTCCCCGAACCGCTGCACGAATGTGACGGCGCCGCATCTCGCCTTCCGGTCTGACGCAGGGATGCCTGCCCGGCGGCGGACCGACGCGAACACCGCGCGCACAAATACCTGAAGCACATCCCTGACGAGGCGGGCATCGTAGGCGAGGCGATATCGTAGCAAGTAAGGAAGGGACAGCACCCATTGCCGGACGGGAGCCTCGGGGAAAACCCGATCCACGAGATGAGCAGCAGTGTCCGCCATGCGGCGGCCTCCGCATGATGGGCAGAAGGACCGGCCCTTGCACGAAAAAGGAACGAGCCGGTCCTGGTGACAATCATCGCAGTGTACGCGCACGAAGCCGTTCGCCAGGATGCCGCACTCAAGGAAAGACCGCAGTTCCTTTTCCACGAACCAGGGCACAGAGCGATCGCGCTCGCGTTGCCGCGCCACGAACGTTTCCAGATGGCCTGCCACAGCACCATAAAGAACCGTCGCTTCAGGATTTCGAGGGACATACGTCGCAACGCTTTCGCAGACGGCGAGGTCCGGATCATCGGGCATGAAAGCGAAACTGCTGGATGCAGTTTCCTCCGGAGGAGGGAGGACAGGATACAGGTAGACTACTTCCATGAATCAGACTCCTGCGGCCGGCAAGCCGCTGCCCATCTAACTGTCTGTCTCCGGATTTGAGCGGAAAAATCTATGCCGGGACGTAGGATTGAACAAATATGCGGAGATCCCACCCAAGACAGCCGGCCAGATGTTGCTCGATCGAAATGAACCAATTCCTAGCAGAAGTTCGAACCAGTGACCGAGTACACGCAGGTGATCCGCCATCGGACGTGCCGACCACACTCGAAAACACAAGAGGCACAGGTGACGTCTATTCGTGGGGCTTTCTGGGCTCGGACTTATTGGGCAGGTGGAGAGGTTCATTTGGATCGTAATGAAACACCTCGGTGCTTTTGCCGATCGGCGCAGCCCGTTGCTTGAGGGCGGCGATCCGCTGGTACACGTCGTCGGCCGCGGGTGGCCCTGATTCAACGCTCAAAACCTCTTTCTCCTCAGGGGGCGCTGCGGTGGGCATGTTTCCGTTTTTTTCTTTCAGGATCTGCGATTTCTGGATCTTGCCTTTCCGGCGGCTTCGGCGGCGCACGAAATCGTTGATCGTGCTGCGAGGTGCCTGAATGCCGCATTTTTCGGAGAGGATCTGTTCGATTTCGCGATACGTCCTGCCTAGCTTTCGGAGTTGATCGATGAGCTCGCTGTAGGGCTCCAAACGGGAGCGTAGCTGCCTGGCGGGAAGGGCATTGAGAATGGATCGAATCTGCTGCTCATTCATCATGGATCCTTGAATCAATCCCCAAACATCGCAAAGTCGGCGCCGGACAAGCGCCGGATGGCCCCCGGACAGAACGCCGAGACATGCGGGCGGCTCCTGACAAAGGCAATCCTCAGCCGAAGGCTAAGGGATGGTGTCTGCCTCATGACTTCTCCGCGATGTGCATCCATACGCCCGGATCACTCCACCATGCGGACTGAAATCGACGTGATTCGCGGCACGGGGTCAGTGCCAAATCGATCGGCTCTCATGGGCTCCCGCAACAGGCTCACCCGCAGGCCGGACAGATCTGCAAGCAACGCGCCAAGGCCGGCGCCCTTGACCACGACTTCATGGGTCGCAAAAAAGAGCTGGATCTCGTCACTGTTGCCCTCAGCATAAAGGAATTGGCTCCAGGGGAGCACGAAGGTGCGCTTCAGGAGCCGGATCTCCATGCTCGCCGGCCGGTCGTGTTCGTTCGCAATCCAGGGTTTGCTGTTACCGATCGAAGTCGAGATCACAGGACGCCTCCATTATCGGTGCAGGTTTAATCACCGGCTTCTGTTCCATCTCGGGTTCAGGTTTCATTACGTTCTTGTGTTCTTCCCAGGGGTTGACTCCAGGTGCGAATTCATGTTCCGTCTCTGGTTTCTGCATCGAAGGCGCCGGCGCAATCCTCAGCTGCTCCCATTGCCGGTGCACGTACAGGGCCGCGTGCCTTACAAGCCGGCAGGCTGCCTCAAATCCTCGATAGAGTCCTGGTCTCAAACCGGGCTGCAACCTCCGCGCAAGCTCTGATGCCGACTGCCGGGCACCGGATCGAGCCACGGACTCGCGAAGCGATTCCTTGTCGCTCGTAATCACCTGGACGCTCTCTCTGCCGCGCGATGCGGCGACGTAAAACAGCTCCTTCCGCATGCCGTCGGCCGAGATAATCACCGAATCCACGGATTTCCCCTGGCTCCGATGCGCGGTAACCCCGTATCCGTGAGTGAACTGCCTGAAGTCGTCCGGCAGGATGCGTCCGTCCACAAGGTGCACCCGTTTCCGGGAATCGATCCGGTCCACGGTGACTACCTCACCGTTGACGGCACGAAACCCAGCCTCCTGCCGGTTGACGGTGAGCAGGAGTTTATCCCCGGCAGCGATTTCAAGATCGTGCTGTTCACAGACGTCGAAGCTCTTCGCCTGCCTGGCGGTTAGCAGCCGCTCCTCTCCCGAAGAGTTCCGAACCGTCACGCCTTGGCTCGTCACTTGCGCAACTTCCATTGACTCGTTCTTTCTGATTCCCTTGACCGCGCGGTGAAACACGAGGATCTGGCCCGGGCGGAAGTTGCCAAGGTCACGCTTCTGTGCCGTGGTCCAGTTCAGAGAAACGATCTTTCCGACCTGAACGCCCTGGCCGAGCTTTCCTGAGCGTTTCCGGTCTGTCCGGATCGCTTCCGTGACGCGGTCGATCTCTTCATGAGTGGCGCACACAGCAAGGGCTGTCCGGCCCTTTTCCTCGGCTTCGGCAAAGGCCTGTGCCACCGCCTGCGGACGATCGAGCCAGGTCACCTCACGCACGGCGCCCATGGATTCTAGCTTGCCGAGACCCCGGTCCGGGTCGCGCCGCAGTTCCTTGATGGCCTCGCGATAGTCTTGCGTGATCTGTCGCTTTACCTGCTGCAACTCCACGCTCTGCAGGCGTGATTCCTTCTCCAGGATGCGAAGAGCATCGCAGGCTTCGACGCTCTGGATCTGTTTCGTATCGCCGCTGAAGACGATTCGTGCGCAGTGTAGGTTGGCCAGCCGCAGCAACTCCCACATCTGGCGCCCGGAGACCATGCCGGCTTCGTCGACGATTACGACCTGATTGGTCAACCGGGCCTGGAGATTTCCGTCCTGCAGGAGCCGTTCGATGGTGACCGCGTCCTTGAACCCGACTTTGAGTAATTCTTCGACAGCGCTCCGCGTTGGAGCCACGGCAAGCAGCTTTTGCCCGGACTCGATCAGCACTCGCCGCAGCTCCGCGAGAGTCGCCGTCTTGCCGGTCCCGGCGGCGCCACGGACGTTAACGGCGCGATCACGCGAGTCGAGTACGAACTCCACAACCCGCCTCTGTTCCTGGTTTAGTCGGGCCGCAGGTCCAAACTGAAGGCTTCCGCCCAGCCGGGTACAGGCGCCGATGCCGCGATTGATGAAATCGATCATCTCACGTTCACGCCGGAGGCTTGCGTTCGTAGCAATCTCACCGCCGGAGCGTAGGATCGATGCTGAGGATTCTTCAAGGGCAAGCGAGCTCTTCAATTCCTGGTAGCTGATTCTGCCGCGGCCATGCCGGAGAGCTTCGGTGAGGATCTCATGATCCCGTGCGACCGACACTCGCTCAAAAACATGATCCTTGGCATATTGAAGCGAAAGCTCGCTATGGTCGAGTGCGATCTCGGCAGCGCGTGCTTTTGCAGCCAGGTTGTTCAACAGTGGGGCCTCGTCAGAACTCAGGCGAGCGCGTTGGAACGCCTTGACTGCTTCCGTGGATATCTCGTGCAGCTTGTCGGCGCGGGAATCGCGAACGAGGACGGCGATTTCATTATCGGTAGGCGGGCGCCCCTTTTCTTCAATGAAACGGTTGACGGCTTCGTCCCGCTGCCGGCTGCGCTGGCTGAAACTTTTCAGGATTTCGTCGGGCACCCCCCTGATCTCGAAGCCGCGGTCCCGGCCCTTACCATCCCGCCGGTTCTCGATCTCATAACCGAGCTGCCGCGCTTCTCGTGCGAGCGCATTGCGATAGACCTCGGTCAGATAGGACCGCCGTTCATAAATGCCCGATGCCTGCAACGCTTTCCAGCGCCCCTCGATGTTGTCGTAAGTAAGGTTTGCGGCTACCGCGTGCGTGTGAAGCTGCGGATCCAACTCACGACTGGTGTCATGGTGATAAACGGCGACTACCAGGTTCCCCGTCGCGCGATCCTGATTGGCTCCCTTTTTTCGGATCCGGGCGGCGGCATTCAGCTCCAGTTCGTGCAGAGCTTCGGCCACCGCCCGCTGGTGAGCCTCGATGAGGCGCGCGTCACCGCCCGGACCGGCGAGCACGGAAACGGATTTCGGAGCCGAGATAGTGAAGTCGTACAGATGTCGGCCATGCGATTTCCGTGTACCATCTGCACCGATCCGGTCGGCGCTCCGGCGCTGGCGCAGGAACTCGCCTGTTTTGGGATCAAGCCCCTGGCGCAATGCCTCGAAATCAACCGGTTTCACTTCACCGCCGATTCCGAGCAACTCTGCGCCCTGCCCACACCAACGGCCGATGACGCGTTCTCCTTCGGCGTAGTAGTCGCTGTGCTCGAGGTGCCGGGAGGAATACTCCTTCCCGTTAGACATGGCTCGAATGGTGAGCATCAATCCAATTCCTATTTCTCACTCTTGGATTTGACCGGGGGCGTTGATGCGCTCGACCTTTTAGACCGGTTGATCCAGCTGATGCATGAAGAGAGCGCCGGCAAAAAAGCCCAGCACCAGCGCTACCACCGTGAGCACGAACACCGACCACCAGTACTGCGCGCGGAAACCGGTCGACAGTTGCCTTGCCGCCCGGCCGGCTGAGTCTGCAGCCCTGACAATTGCCTGATCCAAGCTGATGATGGCTTCGCCCGCTTTCTTGACGGCGCCGCGATAGGAACTGCCAAGATCATCGGCGGCGGCAGCGAACTGTCCGTTTGTCTCTTTGATCCGATTCGCGATCGCTCCGAGCCTGGCCGCGGTGTCGGGAATCGTTGATTTGATGAAGGCTTCCTGCAGCTTCTTGTCGATTTCGGCCACGATCGTCTCGGGGGAAAGCCCGGCCGCGATAAACCCGGGCAGCTGCAGAAGCCGCTGGTCAAGCCGCTCCAGAGATGACTTATTGTCCTGGAACGACCTTTCCAGCCGCTCGATCTTGCCCGAGAAGAGTTTGTCCAGCTGCTCGCGTTCCTTAACGACCCGTTCCGGTACCTGCTCCATCAGCAGTGTCAGAAACTGCATAGCGCGCAGAATCCGGAGCATCTCGTCGTTTTCCGGAAGCGAGCGGCAATGCCTCAGCTCCTTGTAGTATTCCGACCTCACCTCGAGCGGGAGCATGGCGCCGATGCGGTCAATCAGGTCCGGTTTGGCCGCATCGGTCATGGCAGGAGCAGCTCCTTCACGGTATCGATCTCGGCGAACATCCGTCGGCGGTAGCTCTGTGCTCTCATGATGAGCGATGACCTTTCCAGCTCGGGCGCCGGAGTCTTCCGTTCGGCTACCAACCCAAGGGTGACGCCGTGGTTGCGGGTTGCGTTTTCCAGCTCCGGCAAACGGTAATCCATCCGGACCACAGCCGGATGGAAAAGTCGCCGGAACTCCTCAGCCTGGTGGCTTTCGCGCCAGTAGGTGAACCCAGCGTGCTCGGTGATGCTGTTTTCGACCACAAGATAGGTCACCCGGTTCTGAAGGTTCGCAGCCCAGGCAAGGACGCTTTCGACGCTGGCCGGATCGGACGTGACGATGCCGACAGCGGTAAAGAGAATACCGGCATTTTTGACGTCCTCGTACATCCGCTCAAACCAGTCGTAGGTGACCTGGCCCGAACCGGAACCCATGTCGGCCAGAATCACCGGGGGGCCGTCCATGAGGCAATCCACAAAGCCGTCGAGCCCGGCAGGCGTGTGAATGTTCAGCTTGGGCGCCCGGCTGCCGTAAAAGTGCGCGAGCGAGCCGCGCGCCTTGTTCTCCGTGTCGAGGTCGAGCAGCTGAATCTGAATCCCGTTCGAATCGAACCAGTTGACCAGACCAAGCATGAAGCTCGTCTTGCCGACGCCTCCTTTCCCGCCCATGGTCAAAATGATCCTTTTCTTTGCGATCGCGGCCTCAGGAAGGGCATTCTCAAATCTGTCCATACTCATGCCTCCCTTTGGTAAGCAAATTCGTATGACCGCTGGCTTGAGCACGCTCTTTGATCCAATCCTCAACCTCACTTTCGAGCCAGGCTGCGGCCATTTTCCCAATGCGCCGGCTTTGTGGAAAGCGCCCCTCGCGCATCATGCGCCAGATGGTGGTTCTGCCGAGGGGAATCAATTGCCGGAGTTCTTTGAATCTGATGTATCTCATTTAGAATCTCCTGTGTTGCGTAATTTGGTGAACACGTTTCGTGACTTTTCATCGCGTACTGATGGGCAGGTCCCGAAGGGATTGCTGAATCCCAGCGCAGACTTCCCCTTTCACTAAACAAGGGCCGATAAAATGCCAAATACTTACCCCAGCAAATCTGGATTGTTGGTTTTTGGGCTTGATCCGTCGTTGTCTCGATTGTTTGCTCGGGAAACCGCCGTTGGATTTTTCACATGCAGTACCGCGGAAGTGATCTGCCCGCGGCCATAGAGGCGGGATTAGAGAGCGGAGGACTTTCCCCCTCATCATAAAAGAGCCCAGAATCAGCCAAAAACTTACCCGTTGAGCGAACCAAAATGTCGTTATTTTGCCCAGACGGTTTCGGACGGTTTCATGATCGATGGGCGTTCGATTCCCCATTCCATGTCAAGATTGGGGAGGCCTTGCAATGCATCGGCGGTTTCAGCCCATTGCTGTGCGGTGGATCGTGCAGGGTGGTTTGGACGGCATCGGAAGCCAGCGGTGTGATTCGTGTGGACCTTGTTTGCGGGAAGCACAAGTTCGAGGCAGCGCGATGGAGGCGCAATGGGTGATGAGGAAGCGCATTACCGGGGAAGAATCGCTATCCCCTGTGCCGCCAAAAGCCCGTTTCCGGGATGTGAGGAAATCCGTAAATCATTAGTTCTCGGGTGAGCTCAGCAGGACTCGAATGGGACCCGCTGATTGGACCGTGCCGCCGGTTCGGGGTCGCCCGAACGAGCCCGACTTTGCGAAACCCGGATCCTTTTCGCCGATTGTTATGCTGATAGTCGTACCCCTCTTGTTAACCCGATGTTAACCAGAGGCTATTCGCGTCTTTTGTCTGAATCTGTAAGTCTTTTGTTTTGTGGTGGGCCCAGCAGGACTTGAACCTGCGACCCGCTGATTATGAGTCGGTAAATTCCGTACTTTCTGCATCTTCCAGCAACCGCGAGAAACAACATTTCATCCAGGCAAAATGCTGGATAAACCTTTGATTCCTTTGTAGAATAAGGATTCGTGAGGGTTCTCATTGTTTCATTGTGTAATAGGAACTTTGTTTCTTGAAGTTAACGACAGTTGGAACCCCGGTGGAACCCCAGAAAGTGGCAGGTCGAAATTTAAGGACCTCCAGATTCGCGAGATAAAAGGTCAGAAATGCCGAAAATCAACTTCACGGTGAGAAAATTGGACAGCCTCAAGCCACAGGCGACGCGTGTCGATTATTATGATACTTCCCTGCCCGGATTCATATTGCGCGTGGCTCCCAGCGGCGAAAAGGTCTTTTCGGTGATGTATCGAATTGGGGGTTATCGACGGCGCTATACGCTTGGAGGATTCCCCGTGCTACAGCTCGTTGACGCGCGTAAGCGGGCAAGGGATGCCCTGGAACTCGTGCGGCGCGGCATCGATCCAGTCGAGGAGCAGAAACGACGGGAGGAAGCGGAGGTTGTGCGTCGCGTGGAAGGGTTCACCTTCGAGTTTTTGGCTAAGAAATTCCTGGAAGAACACGTGAGCAAACTGCGTTCGGCACGTGAGGTGAGGAGGTCTTTCAACCAGTACCTCCTGCCCCAGTTTGGAAAGACCAAAGCCAGGGAGTTAAAGAGGTCGGCGGTGCGCGACTATCTGGACAACATGGGGAAGACGAGACCTGTGATGGCGAACAGGTGCTTGGCCTACGTGCGCAAAATGTACAACTGGGCGCTGTCAAAAGATCTCGTGGAAGTCAGCCCGGTCTCCGGAATCCCTCGCCCTGGAGCCGAGCGAAAGCGGGACCGCGTCCTGTCGGAAGCTGAAATCAAAGCGATCTGGAAGGCGCTCGACAAAGAGCGGCTAATCCCGGCCGCGGCCTTCCGCCTCCGTCTGCTGACGGCTCAACGAGGGGGCGAGGTGCACTCCATGCGTTGGAAGGATATCGACGGTGACTGGTGGACTATTCCGTCGGAGTTTTCCAAAAACAAGCTGAGTCACAGAGTCCCACTTTCGCCGCAGGCACAAAGGATCATTGATCAAGTCCAGTCGGCCACGGACTTGCAGGATTCGAAAGCTGAACGGCCTCGCAGCGAATGGGTATTTCCAAACCCGGCAAACAGGGCTGAGCACGTCGGAGAAATGCAGAAGCTGGTGCAACGGGTCCGACGGGCCTCAGAGGTTTCCTATCGGGCACACGATTTCAGACGTACTGCGGCAAGCATGATGGCAGGAATGGGCGTGCCTAGACTGGTGATCGGCAAAATCCTGAACCATGTCGAAACAGGCGTTACCAGTGTGTACGACCGCCACAGTTATGATCAGGAAAAGCGGGAAGCACTCAATGCGTGGGGTGCACGACTTACCCGGATTGTCAGCGACCTTGAGCTTGTGAGGATTGAAGATGGCGAGGCGTAGCGCAGGGATTTCTTGAGTCCCATGCCAAATAAAGCTCGCTGCCGCGCCCCGTGTTATGACATAATTGTTCAAAAAAGTTGAACCTTTATGCGAGACAAGTCCAGGCCGAACGACAATCAGCGTCGCCTCTATGAACTGGCCGAAAGCCAGGGCGGGTATTTTACTGCCAATCAGGCAGGAAAACTCGGTTACGGCGCCAGCAAGAGAAACTATCATGTCGGCGCCGGAAATTGGATCCGCGAGGCGCGTGGCATTTTTCGTCTGGCTCTCTTCCCCAAACCCGAAAGGCCTGACCTGATTCTGTGGTGGCTCTGGTCGCATGACCGATCGGGGCAACCTCTTGGCGTGTTCAGCCACCGCACGGCCCTGGCTCTGCACGACCTCACAGATTTGATGCCTGCACGAATCGAAATGATCGTCCCCCAAAAATTCCGCCGCGGTGCGCCGATCCCGCCAGTGCTTATCCTCCACCACGCTGACTTGAGCCCGGAGGAGATCGAGCGTATCGACCATGTTCCCGTAACCATCCCTCTCCGCGCGATCTTTGATCTATGGCAATCCGGGGAAATATCGCAAAGCATTCTTCGTTCCGCATTCCAAAAAGCAACGGATCAGGGAAAAATCACGAAAAAGCAGCTCCGGGCAGCGTCGAAATATGCGGGATGGGAACAAGTGGCTGCCTCACTTATGGGGAAAGCCGCCAAGAAGAGAGTGGGAAAAGCCTTATTCGGCGCTCGCTGCTGAATGCGAACTCGACACGGATCTCGATCTGGCTTTCAAAATCGTTGATACATTCTATCGTTCCCTCCAGAAATCGGAGAATCCACAGGGTCATCAACACCGGTAAGAAAGAGCTCTATTGACCGAGGATGTCATCTGCTTGAACGGTTACATGAGATAGATCCCGCATGTGGGGGGCTTGATCTCGACCTTTTTGGTGGCGGCAGACTGCTTTTCGGTTCAGCACCAGGTGATGATAAGATCAAAAGTGAACCAGCCCGGCTAGCCTGATCAGCGAAAAGCGGTCGCTTCCCGAACCGCCTGCCGGGCCTTCTCCGATCGGGACCACGCGGGAAGGTGGGCGCATGTCAGACGAAGGTAAATGGGACCCTGTAAAAGCCGTAATCGTGCCCCTGGCTGAGCAAATGGAGGAATTCTCCAGGACGGCCTACCCTGCCAGCAGCTTTAATTCCCTGAAGTTCGACCGCGCCTTACTGAGGCTAGAGTATGAAAAATGTCGCAGATTGTTGGAGTTCGACATCTCGCCGGCCTATGCCCGAGTCTTTCAGAGGACAATCATGGGCCCGATCATCCGCTTGAGGCGACTGGAAAGGATGGTCATGCGTAAGCCGCCGGAGACCTGGTCTCAGGAATTCATAGATGAATACAACGAAATCTGGGAGGAGGTCGACCGTTCAGCCGATTGGCTGAGGCAACTGGCATGGATGATAGTGGCGAAAAGAGCCCATAAGAAAGAGGCATTGGAGGCAAAAAGGAACGCACCGGTTTCCTATGCCAACGAACTGACGCCATTGGATCAGCCCCCAGTAATGCGTCGCAAGAAAATGGGAGAGAAGACGCTTGCCATCATCGACGACTGCATCAAGAGGGGAAAGACCCCCATGCAGTGCCTGCTTAGAGAGCTCAAAAATATCGCCCACGATCGGTGGCTCGATGACTTGAGGGATGCCTTTCCTGACATCTGCAATTATGGGGACATCGCCAACCGCGACAATCCTGCCCATGTCGATGCGTTCGACCGTTTCAAGAAAGTCTATTACCGCCGCAGGAATGCCCTGAAAGCGCAAGGCCTGCTCAAGACAAAGGAATAGCCTCCGCAATAACCAGAATAGCATTCTGCATGATTCCACAGAGACATTAGGAGGGACGCTCCTAATGTCCCTTTCCCGCAAGTTCCTGTCGTTTCACGAAAAATCAGGCGGCAACTCAGAAATAGGGACGGTACGGAAAATGTCCCTCCAATGCGGGTGTATTCATCTGTCTGTGCGCGCAATGAAGCGCGGCAAAGGAGGACAAATGAAGATGCTTCGTGAACGCGAGGTTAAACAGTTGACCGGCTTGTCCAGGGTCACGCGGTGGCGGCTGGAGCGGCGGGGGGAGTTCCCGAAAAAAGTGCAATTGACACAGCGCTGCGTTGGTTGGCCTGAAGCGGAAATCATGGCGTGGCTGAAGGCACGAGCGGAGGAAAGGTAATGATCGAAAATCATACTCTCCCACCCTGGGAGGCCATCTTTCACCGGGTCGGCGAGCCGGCGCCGCGCTGTCACCGCGCACGCTGCCCGATTCACGGCGGCGACAGTCCCACGTCGCTGGCACTGAACGAGGAGAAGGGCGTCTATTTCTGCCATGTTTGCCACGCATCGGGAGACAAGTTGGACTTCGTGCGCCAAGTCCAGGGCACGGATTTCAAAGGAGCTCTTGCCTTCCTGGGGATCATAGGCCCCTGCAAGCCTCCGCGGCCGGATCCAGAAATCGTCAGGCAGCGCGAAGCGCTTGAAGAAGTGCGTGCGTGGTGCAGGCAGACAGGGCGGCGCCTTCGAGACCAATACCTTATGAGACAGAAAATCGCACATTACGCCCGGGAGAAGCTTTTGATGGACTCCGAGAGTGCCCTTGGCTGGGAGCTGCTCCGGATCGCAAGCGACGGTGAGACAAAGATTGAATACCTTCTCGATGAGATCGACCTTTGCCGCACCGATGCGGAGCGGCTACGGGCATGGAGGCTCTACCGCGATGATTTCTGAACCGGCACTGACTGCAAACGAAATCGAGGTGCTGCATGCCGGACTTGGACCGGGACCGGTGGAGCACCCTGCGTCCGGAAAATCCATGGCTGCGGTCCCGGCCGGATTCCGCCTAAAAGACTCAGGCGTCTGGCTGGTCACCGATGATGATGAAAAACCGGACATTTGGGTTTGTGGCCGGCTCGAAGTTATCGGACTCACCCGGGACCGCCGCAACGAGTCCTGGGGACGGCTGGTTCAGTGGCGCGATGCGGATGGCCACCTGCATTCATGGGCCATGCCGGCAACCGCACTGGCAGGCGACGGTGGCGAGCTGAGAGCCAGGCTGCTCGACGGCGGACTGTCGCTGGCGCCGGGACGCAAAGCGCGGGAAGCGTTGGTCCGCTACCTCTCCGAATCCCGCCCATCTGTGCGCACACGGTGCACGACACAGGTGGGTTGGCACAGCGGGTCTTTTGTCTTGCCGGACATGACCATCGGTCTGGACCAGGAAGATGTCATCTATCAGAACGAGAGCGAATCGCTCCTGCGGCAATCGGGGACATTGGACGATTGGAAAGATGCCATCGGGAAATACTGCACCGGAAATTCCCGGCTTATATTCTCTGCAAGTGCGGCGCTCGCCGGGCCACTGCTGAATCTGTGCGATGAACAGGCGGGCGGATTCCATTTCGTCGGCGGTTCTTCGACCGGCAAGACGACCGCGCTGCACCTTGCCGGCTCGGTTTTGGGTGGCGGCGGCAAAACAGGTTTTCTTCAATCCTGGCGATCCACATCCAATGGCCTGGAGTCGGTCGCCGAAGCCCACAACGATCTCACACTGATCCTGGACGAATTGAGCCAATGCGACGCCAGAGAGGCTGGCGAAGTCGCCTATATGCTCGCCAATGGGCAAGGAAAAAACAGGAGCAAGGCAGCCGGAGGCCTGCGCCGAAAATCGACTTGGCGACTTCTCTTCCTGTCCGCCGGCGAAATGAGCCTGGCAGATCATATCGCCGGCATCGGGAGGCGGACGCTAGCTGGACAGGAAGTGCGCCTGGTCAATCTCCAGGCAGATGCTGGGGCAGGACTCGGCCTTTTTCAAAACCTGCACGGCTCCCCTTCCGCCGACATCTTTGCGCGATGCTTGCAAGATGCCACGAAAAGGATTTACGGCGCCCCGATCCGTCATTTTCTCCAGTTTGTAACCGTCAACCATGAGCAGGTGAGGACCAACGCGCAAAAGTTCCGGAAGGCCTTCATAAGGATGAATGTCCCGCAAGCAGCCAGCGGCGAGGTAAGCCGCGCGGCTGGACGTTTCGCGATGGTAGCGGTTGCCGGCGAAATCGCGATCGAAGCCGGGATCCTCCCGTGGCCTGAAGACGCCGCTGTTGAAGCCAGTGTGGGCCTTTTCAAAGAATGGCTGGTGGGGCGCGGAACTTCCGGAGCGATGGACACCGAAGCCGCGATCCGCCAGGTGCGGTTATTTCTCGAGCAGCATGGTTCTGCCCGTTTTGAGCGGGAGAACGAGACTCGTCCGATCACGAGCCGTGCCGGATTCTACCGGAAGAATCCCGATGGCGGGGAGTTCTGGATCATGCGCGAGACCTTCAAAGCGGAAGTCTGCCGCGGATTCGATGCCCAGGCGGTTGCAAAGGCATTGGCGGAGCGCGGCCACTTGGTAGCCGGGGACGGCGGCAGGCTCATCTCCAGACGAAGAGTGGGCCCTGACTCCTCAGAGCAGGATAACCGGGTGGCCGTGTATGTCATTCGGGAGGGTATCCTGAGATGATTCGCAATCTATCCGAATTCCCCAGTGGACAGCGTGGACAATGTGGACAGCCTCTGCAAGCTGATGCAATCAGAGCAGTTCCACTGTCCACATCGCCGGTTGACCTCTGTCCACACGAAAAACCCTGTGGACAGCACATTGTCAGCACTGTGGACAGTGCAAGAATTGATATTTCTATGATTTACGATCGCTGTCCACACTGTCCACACTGTCCACATCAAAAAACAGGCACGTGTCAAACGTACGTGAATGATTTAAATTGTTTCACGGGAGGTGTGCAGTGGGACTTTGGCAACAAGTCAAATCGGGTCAGATGGCATGCGAGGAATCAGAAACCCCGGCAGGAGCCACCGGCGGAGTCCGCAGTTTCATCCCTGACAACCGCGAGCGATCGGATATCGTGACCGGAAAGGCTCTCATCGCGCGCACCGTCCATCAGATTGCTGAATTATGGAACGAAGTGGAAACGAGCGGCGGCTCTCTTGCGTGGGAATGGATACTCCACAGCTCGCATCACGGAGCGCTGATCCGACGAGCCGAAGACCGCGTCAACGCTGTCGGTTCGAGGGGTAAGCGTGAGGCGCTCGAATCAGCCTGCGCCGCCTGGCTGGCCGCCTGGCGGAAGGGAATCCTAGATTGGGATAGCTCGGAGCGCAAACAAAATCAGATCTGAAATCCTTCTGCTGCGGCGAAGGGGTTCAGAGCTGGAAGGCTGCGCTCTGCCGATCATGATGTGGGGGGCGCTGGCTTTGCCGCCAATCGTGCCACTCTTTCCCTGCGTTTTTGTTCTAACCACTCGTGATATGAAGGCATACCGAGGTAAAGCTGTTGCGTAAAATCACACAGCTCATCCAGATCATCCTGCATGTAAACAGCGCGTGCGTAGTCAGCCTTATCGCCATAAAGTGAATAAAAGTCCGTCATTTTGAACTCGGAGAACAGCTCACGCGGGGTAAGTATGAGGATTGCATTCGTTTGCCTTCCGGCATACCGTCTTGTTCTGCCATGTTTTGCGAGGCTGCTTAGACCGCGAATCTCGCTCTTATTCAAAGCCTCATTGAAGGTGCAAAAACATAGGACCGCACCCGGAAAAAGCTCCGCTGCCTGACGAGTCTCTTGCAAAATCCCTCTCCTCGAATCGATTGAACGACTTACATTCGCCGATTATCAGATACGGTGACGACCTGTGGCTAAAGCGACTTGGAGCAGCAAGCATTCCAAAATCAGCCTCCAACTCCTTGCCGCTGTCATGATGCATTTTGAAGCTCGGCACCCAATTTGATTCTCGGAAGGTCCTTTCGGTAAGAAAGTTCAACGCTGTCGCGACGCAGTATGCGCCATCTGCAAAATGACCCACGGCGAAGGGACCGATCACACGATAAGCCCATGCATTTTTATGCGGCGGAGATCCCGCTGGAAATTCAAACACGGCCAGGCAGCGCGGGCATGACAGTGTAGGGGCTAGGTCTTCAAGACTAAACCAACTTGTATTTTGACATTCTGAACAGCGCAGCGCCATCCCGAGCTTTAGGACCTTGCATCGAATAAGGGCGTTTAAATGTGACCCACCAATGCTCGGATGGTCCGCGTTCGATTTATGGATCACCTCAAGAACCATTGACAATGGGGCATAGGGTTTATGCATCTTCTTCCGAGCTGCTCCCTCATCGTCATCAAGCTCTACCTCCAAATCCTCATGAGCCAAACGATCAATAAACTTCAGCAATTCTGGCGCTCGTGCGATGATTCCCATCATCTTCAATCCCCCCACTGCGGACACGATCTGGTTGCATGTCCTTCCAGCGGGTGAGATTGACAGTCTGTAACCAAGAGACTCAGCTAGCGAAGAGAAAATATTTAAGGGAGTGGGAACGCGAAGAAAATTGGTGGACCTATGGGTACCGACCAACATCGTGATCCCCTCGCGCGAAATCCACGTTCTATTCTCGCCGAAATCGCGTGTCAGTGACGTCGCAACGTCATTTTTCCAAGGAACAATCGGCGTTCCACCGGAAAAGGATTCCAGCACGTTCGCGCATGCGGCCGATTGGGAGCAGAATGGATCATCTTCTGCGAAGCCGTGTGATTGAGTTCGCAGATCAAGCCCTTCTCCGATGACATAAGCATCAACCTGTTTTTGTAAGTGAGTGACCGTCTGTGGCTCAGCAAGGTCCGCGCTTCGCCCCCATTCCTCCCAGATTCGTGGCACTCGATCGTCAAGCGATGCAAATTGAGGAGGAGGCCAAGTCAGCTTAGAAATAAATTGTTTCACCGCCTCGACCGATTGTGATCGGGCGCATAACACGGTGGCGTGGTGAAACGCGTTCGAAGGAGGGGGATATGGCCTGTAAGCCGATTTGATGAAATGATTGCAGTAGTCGATAAGGCGCGGTGCCAGACTGGCAGGAAGAGGGACTATGTCCCATCCAAGTGCCCTTAGGTTCCAAAACTCAATCAAGTCAAATGATGATTTCTCATCTAGGTAAAACAGTTTCGAGTCAATGGACCAACTATTCCTGAATGTATCTAACTTGTGACAAGTAGCTCGCAACGGATACAGATTCTTGTGGTCAAATAATTGGGAAAAGGCAATACCATTGACTGCTTTTCTCTTACCGTCAAGGGCCTTGAGATAGAAATCCGCTACCTCGGAGAGAATGCCAGATTCGGGCAAAAACCCAAATGTGGCAGCGAACAGAAGCTCGTATCTTTTCTCGCTACTCGAAGGGATCAGAACATTTGGAGGATGGCGCTGGACAAACCGGAAAGAAGTTCGATACATATCATCGCATACGCTGCGCAGATCAATTCCTATCTTGCATCTCCCTCTATCATCCCGAGCGGTCATATCTTCAATCGCCAAAATGCGCCTGGCAGGAAACGCGATTCCGTAAGATGCCGCATTGCCAGGCTTAGTCTCTACCAAATAGTCCGGTTGGAATGCTTCCACCATTCCCTTTAGGATTACCTTGGCCGACGATGTCTTGAAGTATTTTTCACGATATCGTCTTGGGACTTGCTTGAAAAGTGGGATGATGAAATTGAATACACCCCCCCAGAGTGAAGAGTTCACTTCAAATATTCGCTGCAGACTGGCTTTGTCCTTCGGCTCAACTACAAACGCAAGGCGTAGGGGGCGCACCCTGACAGTTGCACTCTCCATCTAGTTCTCCTCAACTGCTACCTTCTCGTTCCGATAAGAAGTCTCAAACCACTGACAGCTCTCGAACGTTCGAATAATCACCTAAAAACCCGCGTGATCGACATCTTAATGCAAATCCGCACCTTGGACCAGGATTCAGACGCGCATCGACCAGATCAATGCCGGAACGGCAACGCCCGAGGAAATCGCGAGGCCATCCTGCAGCGCGAGGTGCACCAGCTGACTGAACTGGGGAAGGAACCCTCCAATCCTTTACAGCCAACGGGTAGGGGGACCCAATTCTCTGGGTCAAAGTGCCGTGGACCGGGCGCGCGGGCTCACGCACGCGTTGCCAAATTGAATTTGGGGGGTATATGCAGCATGATGGCAACAGGCAAATTGAAAGGACGAAACGGGAAGTGCCCTGTATCAGATTGCACATGCATCCGATCGTTTGAGAATCGAGGATAGGTGCCGAACGGCACATATTTCGTGCGCGCGCAATAGACCCCTGGTTCATGCAGTGAATTGACCTAATGATATAAAATATCAATGTTAGCAAGCTCGTCAATCGAGAAGAGCGCCGATGACCGCGATCCTGCCGGATCATCATTTGAGTAAGGAAATCCGGATACTATCACGTTAATCGACGGTGCCATGCCTGTAGCTTTCGTCAATTCTTTACATATTCCGAGGTTCGATATGTTACCCAAATCGTTTTAAGGGTGGCCGCGGAAAATCTTTCGGTCATAGCCGGTCGCGAGAAGATGAAGTCAGAAGGGCCGAATCCCGCCTATCTGACAATCACTGATATCAGCGCCCCAACGAGGACCACTCAAAGGATATCGACTTCCAAGAGCAAAGAGCAAAAGGCAGCGCCGCTGAGAAGGATATGAATCAGATTCCAGTGAACGTTCAGGGCGAAACGAACGGTGACGGTCAATAGCAGGCCGACAAACGAGCACAGGACGCCGCCGAGAGCCTTGTTGAGATAGGGCGATGCAAACAAGCGGCCGCTCAGGGGCGCAATTGCCAACACCAGGAGGAAAGATGGCAAAAAGACACTGACCGTAGCCAGAAACCCTCCAGCCAGTCCATGCACGGTGTAGCCCACGAAGGTCGCAGTGATCACGATCGGGCCCGGGGTAATCTGTCCCAGCACAATTCCGTTCAAGAAAGTCGGGCCGTCCATCCAGCCCCGCACATGCACGATTTCGTGAAACATGAGAGGAACGGAAGCGAACCCGCCGCCGAACGCGAAAAGGTCAATGGTGGACATGAGCGCGGCGAGGTCGAAAAACTTCCGTTCAAATCGGAAAAGCAGACCGAACCCCCCAGCAGCAGCCGCAATGAATATCAACAGAGCCAAGGGAAAGCGGGATTTTGGAGACGATTCAGGGATTGAACGTGGAACGGGCATTTTGGCATTTCGCGCCAGCCCGAGAACCGCGGCGACCACCAATGCTAAGATCGGATTGGCCCCGAAGCCGAACATGAGCGCCGCAATAACGACAATGATCACGTCTCGCGTGTTCTTCAGCGCATTTCGCCCGAACAGCACAACGGCATTCGCGACAATTGCAACAATGATCGCCTGTAGCCCGCTAAACGCTGAAACCACGGCCGGCAAACTATGCGCGCGAGCATATAAAGCTGAAAGGATCATCATGAGCAGGAAAGCAGGGAAACCGAATCCAATGAAACTGACTGCCGCCCCCATGATCCCGTGCGTTCTGAGTCCGACGTAGGCCACAGTTTGCATCGCGGTCGCGCCGGGAATAAGCTGGCAAAGAGCTACGCCATCGAAAAAGGACTCTTTGGTCATCCAGCGTTTTTTCTCCACCGCCATCTTGCCAATATAGGCAACCATGGACGGGCCGCCGAACGCGCTGGCGCCCAACTTCAGAAAGGACCAAAGCAGGCAGGACAATGACGGTCTGATTTCAGCACTGCCTGTCGATTCCTTAGCTGCCGTCTGTTTCCGTTGTGGTTCTGTTGCCGCAATTGGCTTCATGCGATATCCCTTCAAGAGGCACAATCTCCCCCGATGATCGTCCGTCACTCCGCGCGCAGGGATTGCACGGGGCTTGCCAAGGATGCCTTCCGGGCCGGAATTGTTCCGAAGAGCAACCCGATTCCGGCGGAGCTTGCCACTGCCAGAAGGATGGTTTGTGGCGACAAAATGGCATCCCAGCCGGCGAGGCGCGCCACCACAAAGGTCACGATGATCCCCACGAGAACGCCCACAATGCCACCGGACAGGCTGAGCATCACGGCCTCGACCAGAAACTGGAACAGGATATCCCCGCGTCGAGCGCCCAGGGCGCGCCGCAGGCCGATTTCCTTCACTCTTTCCCGCACGGACATCAGCATCACTGCCAGGATGCCGACTCCGCCTACTGCCAGTGAGAGCGAAGCGACCCCCACCGTCAGAGAAGTAAACGTCTGCTGCGTCTCCTGCTGCGCTTTCAGCAGCTCCGCCTGGTTCTGAATCGTGAAGTCATCCGGTTTGCCGGCCCGCAGGCGGTGCCGATCCCTCAGAATCTCGCTCAGGCGTCCATCGCATTCCTCCATTTGCCCCTCTGACCGGACCTGAATGTAAATGTTGTTCACGTACACGATGTTGAAGGCTCGCCGCAGCGCCGTCCGCAGAGGAATGAGAATCTGGTCATCCTGGTCGGCGCCGTTAATATCAACACCGGCCGGCGCCAGAATTCCTATGACTTCGAAAGGGACATTCCCCACGCGGATGGTCTGGCCCATAGGGTTAACCCCGCCGAAGAGTTCCCTCACCATGGTTTGTCCGACGACGGCCACACGCCGGGAGGCGCGGTCGTCCTGATCATCGAACATTTCGCCCGTTTCCAGCCGAAGATTGCGAATGGCCAGGAACTCGGGTGTCGTGCCCACGATGTTGGTCTTCAGCCCGACCTCTTCGAATTTGACCGGCAGTTTTTTCGACTGAGCCGGCGCCACCAGCGCCACCAGATCCGAGGCGCCGCTCTGGATGGCGCCGGCGTCTTCGGGCAAAAGTGTAGTCACGACCGCGCCCTGGCGTTCCCTCCCTGCAATGAGCGTGACTTTGCCCGCGCTGACCGAGATCAGGTTTGTTCCCATGCTGCGAATCCCGTCCATGACCTTCCGCTCGGATCCCCGGCCAACGGCGGCCATCACGCTGACGGTCGCGATGCCGACGATAATCCCCAGCAGTGACAGCAGCGTGCGCAGTTTATGGGCCATCAGCATCTCAGCCGATACCTTCAGGCCCCGGGTCCATCTCATGTGTGAGTCCTCAGGCGCTTGGATCCGGCGTTTAACGCAATGCCTGGACAGGTGGCATTTTCGACGCGCGTCGTGCCGGCACCAGTCCGAAAACCAGTCCGACCAGCAAGGACAGGACCACTGCCAGTGCCAGAGGCTCCCAGGAAATTGCCGTCGCATTTGTGGTCACTCTTCCCAGCACGATGGCAGCAACAATCCCCAAAAGCAATCCGGCCAGTCCTCCGGCTGAGGTCAAGGCAAGAGATTCGAACAAAAACTGAAGGAGAATATCCCGACGCCTCCCTCCGAGAGCCCGGCGCAGCCCGATTTCATGGCGTCGTTCCGTTACCGAAAGCAGCATCAGGTTCATCAGCACAATGCCGCCGACAACAAGCGAAAGAGCCGTAACGGCGAGCAGAATTTTATTCAAAGTTCCTGAGACCGCCGCGCTCAGTGCCGCAACTGCGTCTGCGGTAACCACGCGGAAATCGTCCAGGTCGGGCGGTTGTATCTGGTGGCGTTCATGCATCAGCGCCCGAATCTCCTGCGTAACCCGTTGCACATCGCTGACGCCGTCCACCCGCACGCGGACCATGGTGAGCGTCGTGACGTTGAACATGCGGCGCATCGCGGTCGTCAGTGGAACGACTACGCGATCGTCCATGTCGGTCCCCATTGGGCTCGTGCCTCGAGCCGGTAGAATGCCCTTTACCTTGTAATTCGCATTGGCTATCCGGATCGACTCTCCGATCGGATTTGCGCCTCGAAAGAGTTCTCGGACGACCGTCTGCCCAACCACAGCAACCCGGGCCGTCGCGGAGTAGTCCTGCTCATCGTAGAATTCTCCGTCCGAGACAAACCAGTTCCAGGCCTCCTGATAATTCGTGGACGCTCCCTGTATTGTGACCTCTGTTGACTGCTCGCGATACGTTGCCGGTATTCTCTGCCTCATTACCTGGGGGCAGATCATCGCGACCCCGCGGATCTGCGACTCCACCGCCTTCGCATCATCGAAGGTCAGGGTGGCCACCGTCGGGTCGGGACCCGGCATGTTTTTGCCCCCGCCGGCAAACAGCATGATCGCCGTCGAACCGAAGTTGTTTACCCGTTGCATCACCTTGCTGTTCGCCGCCTTGGCCATGCTGACCACCACAGTCAAGGCCGCAATGCCGACGATTACTCCGAGCATCACAAGAAACGACCGCATGCGATTGCGGCCTAGCGCGGTCATCGATTGCCGCATGATTCTTCCGGTTCTCATTTGGCGCCTCGCTGTATCGTCACAGGTTCATCCGCTGCAGGCACGGCAGGGAGCGAGTCGAGTTCCGCCTGCGCGTCACGAATCGACTCAGGAGCAGCCTCTTCGAAGATCTTGCTGTCGCGCAAGGCCAAAATCCGCTGCGCATGCTCGGCGATGTTCTGGTCGTGCGTAATCAACACCACCGTCCGGCCCTCTCTGTTGAGTTTTTGCAGGACAGCCATGACTTCCAATCCGCTGCGGCGATCCAGGTTGCCGGTCGGTTCGTCGGCCAGGATCAACGCGGGACTGGTAACCAGCGCCCTGGCAATAGCCACCCGCTGCTGCTGGCCGCCCGAAAGCTGGCTGGGGAGATAGTGCACTCTTTCCGTCAGCCCCACGGCCCGCAAAGCGGCGCTTCCCCTTTCCACCGCATCAGCCGGATATTTGTCGGCGTAAATCAGAGGGAGCAGAACGTTGTCGAGCGCCGAAGCTCTCTCGAGCAGATGGAACTGCTGGAAGACAAAACCGATCTTCTGATTGCGGATCGCGGAGATCGTGTCGTCGTCATTGCGGAACACATCCACCCCATCCAGCAGATAGGCGCCGCTGGTGGGAAGGTCCAGGCATCCGAGGATGTTCATCAGCGTGGTTTTCCCGGTCCCTGAAGCCCCCATGATGGCAACAAACTCGCCATTGTTCACCTGGAAACTGATGCTTTGCAGCACGGGTGTTTCCATCGCGCCTGTTTGGTAAACCTTGGTGATATCCGTCAGTTGAAGCATGGGCTACATTCCTCCATTCGTCTTGGGCGCGCTCCGGATTACGACCTTGTCGCCTTCCTTCAAGCCGCCCACAATTTCTATCCATTCGGAATCCTTCCATCCGACCCTGACGGTCTGGCGTTCGGGCTGACCGTTGCGCAGGATGTAGACTACGGACTTCCCCTGTTCCCTCGATACAGCATGCACCGGCACCGCCAGGACTCCCTTGCGGGCATCCAGGGAAATCATCACATTCGTTGTCATTTCCGGTCGAAGCTGGCCGGTGAGCGGCTCGTCGATGCGGTGGACGACATCGTAGTACACGACGTTATCCATGATTACGGCTTTGGGGTAGATTGCCTGTACCGAGGCGTTGAAGTCACGGTCCGGGAAAGAATCCACGGTAAAGGTCGCCCTCTGGCCCACCCGAATCTTCCCGATGTCGGTTTCATCGACGAACGCGTCGACCTGAAGTTTTTGCAGATCGATGATGGTAACAAAAGTGGGCGAGCTCAAACCGGCTGCCACCGTCTCGCCCTCCTGCGTTGAAACGGAGCTGATAATTCCCGATATTGGAGCGAGGATCCTGGCATAGGAGACCTGGGCCTCGAGGACGCGCACAGCGGCGGCAGCCTGCTCAAGCTGTGCCGTCGCAGACTTTGAGTCTTCGGCATACCTCTGTTTCGCGAGCTCCAGTTCGCGCGCGGCGGAAACGACTCGAGCTTCGGTGACCTCTTTCTCTTTGCGAGCTGTGTCCAGTTCCTGTTTTGATACCAACCCTTTTTCGAATAGCGCGCTATGGCGGCCGAATTCAGTTTTTGCCAGCTCGGCAGTGGCTTCGGCATCTGTGAGGCCGGCTTCAGCCTTTTGGATCTCCCGGGGTCGAAGCGCCTCAACAGAGGAGATTCTGGCTTCGGCAATCTTGACTTCCGCGCGCCGCTGTTCCAAGAGAGCCTGCTGGTCGTCCTTTTCCAGCTCAGCGATGACTTGGCCGGTTCGAACCACGTCGCCGATATTGGCGTACAGCCGCTGGACACGCCCCGAAACCCGGGAGCCGACGCGCACTTCGGCGCCAACCATGGCAGTGACTTTTCCGGTAGCCGCTACACTGGCAACAAGATCACGGCGTTGCACGGATACCACGGAGATGCCCTGATCTGCCGCTTGCGGGCTCGCTCGACTCAGCAGCCACCAGGAGCCTCCACCGGCGAGAACCAAGATTGCTAAAAGGATCAAAACCCATCGAAGCCTCATGCGCTCACCTCAAAACTTACTTGATCCCTCGCATCGGAGGCGCGGCCGGCAGGCGCGACACCTTCCCGCGCTTGTCATCCTCTAGAACTACGTTGTTCGCGCCGAATGTCCCCCCGATCGCGCTTGGGATGGAGGACCTGGACGCCGGCATGCATAACGCACATTTCCTGTTCACCTTAAGCTGGACTTCTATTTCTTCCTCTCGCGCGCACCTGCGGGGAGCCATGGCGGACCCGGTGCGCCCTGCGCCTGGATGCGGGACTTAAGCAGGGCAAAGAACTTCGTCCGCTGCTCGGCATTCAATATCTGCTTGTCCGCCAGCAGATGCTCTATAACCAGGCTCTGCATCGAGTGCTGGGTTGAGTGAATCTCCTGAAATTTCGCATCGATCGCCTGCCGATCTATCGGGTCGGCGGCGATCAGATCCATCAGCTCGAGATGTTTCGCTATGATCCTGTCTCCGGTATCATTGAGCGCACTAAGGAAACGATCACGTCCGGCCTCGATTCGGACCCGTTGGTCTTCAGAGAGATTTAGGTCTTCATAGGCGAACCGCGGCCGATCGCTGTACCTGCGAACACCATAGCCCACCACAAAAGCGAGGTTTAGGGCCACGGAGAAGATCACAGCCAGAGTCTTGATATGTCGTCTCATCGCTTGCCTCCTACGTAGGCTGCGACAATCGGCCCCCGGGAGGTCATGCTGACCCATTGCATCTCATCGCCCGCCGAGCGCGGGGATGGCAGCGAAGCGCTGCCGATCACAAGACCCAGGTAGCAGGCTGCCACCGAGACGGCCACAGCCGCGAACCGCATTGAAAACGACCAATCCCTCCAGAAAACAAGCAGGTCCCATGCCGAGGAGGTGGCGGCCGCTTGCGCGTGCGCCTGAGCCATGATCCTGTGAGCCAGGGCTCCTGGGACCGGTGGAATCACGAGCGCCTGTTGGAAGATTCTGGAGACATCTCTGATTTCATCGAGTTGCTGGCTGCACAGGCGGCAGCCTTGAAGATGGCTCTCCACAAGAAGACGCTCGGCCAGAGGCAGTTCTCCGTCATGGTAACGGCCAAGTCGATTATTGATCTGCCTGCAATCGAACACTTTTCGATTCCTCCATCTTTTGAAACACCCTTATAAACGGGCCAGTGTGCAAAATCCCCCGCCAGCAATCGAGAATTTCCATAAAACCCTCGCCGCAGGGGAAATCCAAGTTCACCTTTTGCCGCAAAATGGTTTTGGCTGGAAACGATTCTTGATGAAGTCCAGGCGACCGCGAAGGGCCTGTCGGGCTCTCTGTAAAAGGGAGTCCACCGCCTTCGCGGAGGTGCTCATTGCCTCGGCGATCTCCGTATAAGTGAAGCCCTCCAAGTGACGCAACAGGAGCGCCATTCGTTGCGGGGGAGGAAGCTCTTCGAGCGCCCGCCGTATTTCTTTTGCAGTTTCGTCGTTGCGGAAAACGGCCTCCGGATCCCTTGCGGTATCGGCGCGATCAGGCAGGGCCTCGCGGTAGGCCGGGCGCTTCTTTGCGCGATAATCCAGGCAGAGGCGGACGACAATTCGGCTGAAGTAGGTGCGGAATCGGGCTGTGGGCTGATAGCGAGGAGCGGCCCGCAAAAGCTTGAGAAAGGCCTCCTGAACAATATCCTCCGCCTCGGCGGCATCCCCAAGATAATGCACCGCCAAAGCCCAGGCAGCGGACTGATTCCGGATCACCAGTTCCTCGAAGGCGCCCGAGTCCCCTTCCGCAGCCCGCACCATCAGCAGCGCGTCTTTATCCTCCCCGGGCGGTAGGCCCGCCGAATCTTGTGTCGCCTTGTCCATATATGGCAGGAATCACCCATCAACGGGCAACGAATATGTGAAACCGATTTTCCGGATCCAGGGCGGCTCTGGATTGCCGCCGAACCAACCTCACGTCAAGACAGTCAGTTCACTGGGAAACAACCGCGCCTTGGCCTCGGTTTGATAATGTACCACGATGGCTCTCTAGGAGCAGAAGTCGGTTTATTTTGGCAGGCCAAGGCCCAGCCAAAAAATTTTGAAAACAAACAGTCCTGCCGGCCCATCAACGAGCGGCAACGCGAGATTGAACGCCGTATTGATCCCATTAGCGTGGTAGCATGAATAGTTGGTATTGGTCGTCTTTGCTGAAAAGAGATATCCAGACGGGAGAAACAACCTTATGAGAAACCGATTTGCCTTGACAGCTTTGATTTTTCTGCCGGCCTATCTCGCTGCTCAGAATCCAGGCAAGATGACTATGGAAGAGATGCATAAGCTACACCAGGATCCGAAGGCCTATGTTGCATTGCTGGAAGACCCGCAGCGCGATGCCTACCAGAAGCCGCATGACGTAGTTATGGCTCTCGACTTGAAAGAAGGGGAAGTTGTGGCGGACATCGGCGCCGGGTCAGGCTACTTTGCATGGCGGTTTACCCACCACGTCGGCGACAAGGGGAAGGTTTATGCAGTCGACATCAACCCTGACATGATCGTATACATGAATCGCCGCTTCCGGGATATGCAGCTCAAGAATATCGCGACCGTTCTTGCAGCGCCTGATGACCCATTGCTTATGGACGCTTCGATCGACCGGTTTTTCTTCTGCGACACCTGGCATCATATCGAAAACCAGACGCAGTACCTGACCTTGATGAAGAAAATGCTCAAACCCGGAGGCCAGGTCATCATGATTGAATTTCAGAAAAAGGACCTGCCGTTGGGCCCGCCACCTGAAATGAAGATCGCCCGCGAAGATCTGGTGAAGCAGATGGAAACCAACGGATTCAAGCTGGCCAAAGAGCACACGTTCCTGCCCTACCAGTACTTTCTCGTTTTCACGCTGAAATAGACCTCGTGGCGTTCTGATCGCAGGTGTGATTAAGCTTCAGTTCCGCATACGCTTCGCGGGCTACAAGAAACGCCGAATGAAGAAATACGGCACAAATAAGCGCGCCCACTGCAATGTCGGGCCACGGCGACGCGTTCACCGATACGGCCCACGCCGCCAGCAACACCGAGACGTTGGCAGTCACGTCGTTTCGCGAACATAGCCAGACCGAACGCATGTTGATGTCCTCGGCTCGGTGGCGCCACAGAAGGGCAAAACAGATCCCATTCACGGCCAGCGCTAGGCCACCGATCGCTCCCATCGCTTCAAACGCCGGAACCTGCGGATGGACGAGCTTATATAGGAGCTGACCGATCACGAGCATTCCGAAGAGGGCCATCACCCCTGCCTTGGCCGCCGCGGCCCGTGCTTTCCATAGCGGGCCCCGATCAACGACGTACAGACTGAAGCTGTACACCAGGGTGTCGCCCAACATGTCCAACGAGTCGGCGAGCAGCGCCACCGAACCGGCAAGCAAGCCCGAGATGAGCTCGACGACGAACATGACAGCGTTCGCCAACAACACCAGTCGGAGCGTGCCCGTTTGACGCTTCCGGAGTTGTTCAAGTGCGCAGGATTTTCCAGTGCAGCAATCGCTCATGGTCCCCTTAACTCCCACCTTGAGCAGATAAGCCTCCAGGGCTTAGGGACTCGGTGGTGCTTTTCCAGTCACTTCACGCTACGCAACGCCAATCGATGATTTTCACCCCGTAACCGACAATGATGTTGGCATGAAGCGCCCCGATACTTGTCCAATGCGGACATGTATGGGCTCAGAATGAACGGCATGCGTCGAGCCCAGTCGACAAACTTACGGCGTCATCATCACCTGGCCGAAGTGAAGCATCGGGATTGATGTCATGATCCCGCCGCTCATCAGCACACCCATCATGATTACGCCCTCGTCGGAAGTCTGGACCTGCAGGAATCCCTGGAAATTTGCGGGCATGCCACTGAAGAGTTGATCCACAAACTGAGCCGACTGATTTCCGGCAGGAATTAGGATCTGCTTGCCGGCAAACAAGTGGCCAGAGGAATCCTTTAGCATAATCTGGATCGTGGCGGATTGCGCTCCTGTATTCACCAAAGCAACGCCGGTAGAGAGATCTCCTTGTAGCTGTATGGGCATCATCGAGTTGAAGTAGAGACCCATTTGATACATGCTCGGACTGACACCGACCCGGGATATCGTTTGAGACCCATTCGCATATGTGTAGTAGACGGAAGCCATGACCCTCATGGCGCCTGTCATTGCCTGGCCGTCCATCATTCCCAGGCTGGTGGTCGTCGATTGACTATCGATGGCTACGAGCGCCCAACCGGACGCGTCCGAACCGATAGAACGTCAGGTCCAAGCGTGACATCGCCGCGGCATTGAGCGTAAACGAAACCTGGGAAACCGGGCCACTCCCATTGACGGTCACCGACATGTGGGTGCCGTCGTGGTTGTAGAAATAAATGGTTCCGGTGGTCACGAGGTTTTGTGACGGCAGCCAACTCATCATCTGGCCATCGGCCCCTCGGCGCTTGCGAGAATTTGACCACTTGTGCTCGGATAGAGTTGACCCCATTAAAAACGCAAGAGACAGTCGACATCATCCACGCCGAAGGCGTGCAGCGCTTGGCGCGCGGCAAGAATTGCGCTATTTGACCCGAAAGAAAACCGTTGTGCTCTCCAAATCGCCGCTGAAGAGCACGGGAAGCCGTTTGGCGCGCGCCAAACGGGCGAGGTGCACTGCACAGGTCCACTCTTGGGGGCCAAGGCCTGGCAGGCCCGCTGGCTCATTTTTGGCGAGCAGACCCGGTCAAATTCTCGCAAGCGCCGAAGGCCATATTGATCAGAGATATGGTTGTGACGTAATCCTGTCCCACGGCGATTTGTGGAATGATCAGATTGTGATCGATCTGGTGGCCTTCAAAGCCCATGAACCCGGACATGCCCGGACCCATCATACCGGTGCCTTGAGCTCGTGAGATTCTCGCAGATAACAATACGAAAACGAGAACACCTGCAAAAACCACCAATCGGATATTCCTGCCAGGAATTGCCATTTTAATGCTTACCTCCATTACTGAAATTGAAAACGCATATCATATTACGCCGTGTGGCTTGGAAATGTTAGAGGCAACATCCTGCTGAAGCACACCGGGCAGCGAAGGCGCAGGCATGATCGGCATGATCTGCGCGGCATGAGGTTTTCAAGCTGCGCGACAGATGCCCACCAGATTGCAGAGCATGAGATTGCATCCAGGCTGGAACCAAGATTCCGAAGCAAAAATGAATCTAATGAGATCCGATCCAAGGAAGCCTACCCGAACGGTTCGCCCCATCGATGGGTTGCTGCCTTCCGGGTGCTGCTGTACCGAGGTCGACGCGGCCGCGAGCGGCTATTTCTTTGTGGCCCTCACGGCGATGAATGCCGCTCCGTACGGGCCCAGGCGTGCGCAGGCGCCTTCGACGCGACTCATCGGCCCGGCTAGAAGTTCGCATGGCGGATAGTACACGGCACCGTGGACATTTCCAGCTCGTAGTCCAGCGCTGGCGAGGAGCTTGTGGAGTTCCCCAGCGGTCCAAAAGTGAGATCTCTTCCAAGTGCCGGCTCCCAGCCAGCCCCGGAATCTTCGCGCAAGGGCCCAGAGACTCCAGCGCCCAAGTTCTCCGACGATTACAGCTCCACCCGGGCGAAGTACGCGGCTCATCTCCTTGATGGCGATGACCGGTTCATGAATCCAGCACAGCGTCGTAACCGCGAGGACCAGGTCAAACGAGGCGTCGCGAAAGGGCAAAGATTGGGCTGCTCCCTGGCAAAACCTGATCACAACACCCGATGAGGCCGCCCTGATCCACGCCGCCTCCAACATGGGGAGCGACCGATCCAAGCCAACGACCTTGCCTCCTCTTCGGGATACCTCGATGGCGTATGCTCCGTCACCGCATCCAACGTCCAGGACACGCAGCCCGCTGGGATCACCGACGAGTGAATAGATGGCTCTTTGTTCCAAGTGCTCGGTGAGATTGCCGAGGGCAGATTCTCTCCATCGAGCATAGGTTTCCGGGGTGATGTTCATAGCGCTCCGGGGCGACTCAGCCGGGATCGGCTTCAGAACACAAGGACCTTGTCGGCTGCTTCAGTCCAGCGGGTCAGTTCGTCCATCGAGCTGCGGTGCGCTCCCTCAGCCAGCATCTCCGGCTTGATGCCACGAGCATCCATGCAGGAGCCGCATACGCCAACCTGTGCTCCCTTGGCCGCCAGCAGCTTCAGCATCCGTTCGATGTTGTAGTAGCCGTTGGGAGTCGTTTGCCCGGTCACTGCGCAGGATGCGGCATCTCCGATCAAGAAAACCGATACGCCGGTTCCCTCTGACTTGCGCGAGGGAGGTCGCTAACCGGAGACCGTTATAGCTGCGTTCCGAGCCGTAGGGTGGGTCGTTCAGAATAATCAAATATTGCATGGGTGTATCCTTCGAAACTCCGGCTTTTTCAGACAGTGATGGGAATGCCGTATAGCCTGCCGCCCATCTTCAACATGGCTCCATATGTCGCCCGCCTCCAGCCCGGCGGCGAGAGCCACCAACGCTCAAACAGCACTTTTCCGATATGCCAGGCCTTGCCGATTTGCCGCAAGTTGACCTGAGGCGATGGCTCTGCAAAGAAGTTTCCGTAAGCAAATCCTGCCAGGTCCTCACCCGTTTCCAGCATGCAGTACCCGTCGCCGCAGAAAGTCTCATCCGGCTTCCGTCCTTCGATTTCAGCGGAAATCCGAGCTGCCACTACCTCAGCCTGCACGTGAGCGAACACGCCGGCTTTCGGCAGCATCAGCGCGAACATCCGGCTTCCAGCGCCCCGGGATAGGAATCGCGGTCACATCGCCGAGCGCAAACACACCGGCATGTTCCGTTGCGAGCGTTTGGGGATTCACCGGCACCCAACCTGCGGCATTGGTCAAGCCGGCGTCCCTTACCAGGCGCGGCGCTCGATGCGGTGGAATGGCTACGAGCAGGTCGTATCTCTCGGTGTTGCCTTGTTGGAATCGCATGACCCGCTCCGCCGGATCGACGGCTGCCAGGGTGTGGAGAGGCCGGAAACGGATCTGCTTGCTTTCGAGCATCTCCCCAACTGCCGCGCCCAGTTGCGGCCCAGCCACAGGCATCGGTTGCGGTTCGGGGGTGTAGAGTTGAATGTCAATGCCCGCCCGGCGCTGATTTCGGCGGAAATAGTCGGCAATCAGCATAGCCCCTTCGTGCGGCGCGCCTGGGCACTTGTATGGCATCGCAGCTACCACGACCGCGATGCTGCCGCCGGCGAAGCCCGCCAAGGCATTGTGGAGTCGCGAGGCGCCCTCAAATGTGTAGAACGTTTGAGAAGCTTCCGCCAAACCTGGAATTGCATCCGGCGCCAGTTCCGCGCCGACGGCCACGATGAGGTAATCGAAAGAGATCTCGCCGGTACTCGTGAACACTTTCCTCGTTGGTCAGGTCCAGCGCTTCCGCATTGGCATGAATGCACTCGACCCCTCGACGCAGCAGATCTGCCACGGGGCGGCGCACCTGATGGGGTTTTCGGTCGCCGGTCATCAACCACAGAAACGAAGGCGCGAACGCTTGCTCAACATCGCGTTCTACAAGCACCACGCGGTGATCAGCGGTCAGGCGCTCCCTCAACCGATTGGCGGCGATCATCCCGCCGACGCCACCACCGAGGATTACGACTGTCTTTGAAGGCATGCTGGTTCTCTCCTCTAATCTATGTGGCGAAGTCCGCCTACTGCATCCGCGATTACGATTGTGGCGTCACGCAGCTTCCTCTCGGGTTGTGTGCCGTCCGGTAGAGAGCCGGAGCGTTCCGCGAGCCCAATCCACCGGGACACCCATCGCGCGAAGAACATGGGAGATCTGAACCTCGCCGGAATGGCAGGCGGCTCCCGCCGACGCGGCAACATAGGGCTCGATGGCAGTGAGAAGCTCGTTCGCGTTGACGCCACGAATACTGAGACTCAGAGTGTTGGGAAGGCGCTGCTCGGGGTGCCCGTTCACTCGAACGTCCACGATTTTCTCCCGGAGCCCCCGCTCCAACTCATCGCGGCTCTCACGCATGCGCGCCATGTTCAGGGCAAGGTCACGCCTGGCAACTTCACAAGCCGCGCCGAGCCCGACAATCTCAAGGACATTCTCAGTCCCCGGCCTGCGCCCGCGCTCCTGACCGGCTCCGCGCATCAGCGGATGAAGGGCGACCCCATCCCGGATATAGAGAGCGCCGACTCCCTTGGGTGCGTAGAGCTTGTGTCCGGCGATGGTCAGGAGATCGACCCCGAGCTCGTGAACGTCGGTAGGGATCTTGCCGACCGACTGCGCCGCGTCGATGTGGAAGATGATTCCCGCGCCGCCGCGCGACCTTCGCCAAAGCCCGGATCGGCTGGATGGTGCCGACTTCGTTGTTCGCATGCATGAGCGTAATGAGGATGGTATCCGGTCGAATCGCCGCCTCCGCCTCCTCGACACTCACCAATCCGTCCGCATCAACAGGCAGCCAGGTGACTTCGAATCCCTCGGCCTCCAGCCGGCGGCACACTTCAGTCACGGCGTGGTGTTCGATCCGGCTCGTGATGATGTGACGTCCCGGCTTCGCACCAGCAAGGGCAGTTCCGCGAATGGCGTAATTGTTGGATTCCGTCCCTCCGCTGGTAAATACAATTTCATCCGGTTTCGAGTTGAGGAGTCTCGGCAACCTGGGAACGGGCCTGAGCAACCGCAGCGCGCGTGACAGCGCCATATCGGTGTGCGCTGGACGGATTCCCGAACTGACCTTCAAGGAACGGTCTCATGGCCGCCACAACCTCAGGTGCATGCGGTGTCGTCGCGTTGTAGTCCAGGTAGATTGGCTGATTCGTCCCGCATCGCCCATATGCCTACCTCTCCTCGCCGGCGGCGACAGGCAGGCCCTCCGCCTGCCAGTCCTGGACGCTCTCCTCCAGGCGGAAGGCGCTGAATCCGCGTGCCCGAAGGATTTCAACTGCTTGCACAGCCAGCACACAGTAGGGGCCTCGGCAGTAGGCGACAACATCGCGATTCCGCGGCAGGTCCGAAAGACGTCGCTCGAGCTCCTTGAGCGGAATCGAAAGCGCCCCGGGTATGTGACCAGCCTTGTATTCCTCCCCAGGACGAACATCCAGAACAGTGACGTCCCCGCTCCTCACCCTAGTCAGGAGTGCTTTCCGATCAATAGGTTCCATGCCTTTCCGGCCTTGCAGGAAGGTGCGCGTAATTTCACGAACCTCCGTCAAACGCGTCTCAGCCAGAACGCGCAGCGAGCGGAAGAATTCGCAAACCGTCTCGTCGGCCAGCCGGTAGGTCACAAACAGCCCTGATTTTTCGGCTTCTATCAATCGGGCTGCGCGGAGCACTTTCAGGTGCTGTGACGTGTTGGCTACGCCAAGGTTGGCTTCCTTTGCCAGGACATCCACGGTTCGTGGGGCCTGGCACAGGAGGTCCAATAGCTCCAACCGGCTGGAGTTCGAGATGGCTTTGCCAATGCGGGAGAATTGTTCGTAAATGGCGGTTTTGTACTTACGATTTGGATTCGACATATAGTTATGTTTCTCGTTTCGCATCGTGTTCCTATTCGTTCACTACGGAGGAAATGAACGAGACTCAATGCTGGTGCTGTTGTTCCCTTTGGACAGGAAATCCTTTATTGACCCAGCCCTGTCTGAAGTTATCCGGAAGATACAGGACCTTTACTTTCTTGAATCCCATGTCTTCCAGCATCTGGAATGCCGGACGAACATTCGGACACACATTCCATGGGCAGCAGCCGCAATAGATGATAATCTCCGTATCTTTCCCCAGATTCTTCACCTCTTTTTGCAGGTTTTTCGCTCCATCAGGCTCGGATAATGGCCCGATCAGTTTCGCGCCAGGCACGTGCTCTTTCTTAAAGAGCACGGCGGGGCCAAAATTAAGAATCAGCGGCTTGCTCGTGCCTGGCTCGGAAACGATCTTTGCCAGCCGCTCCGCTTCCAATAGCCGGTCAGCCGTCCAGGGATCGACAGGCGCCTGTGTGTTCTGCAAGTTATTGACGCGTCCCCGCCCGGAGTTTTCAAAAGCAGAGCCATTCTGCCCACAGCCCGCAAGCCACACGACAGAGGCAGCCAAGGCGAAAATAGAGGCCCATACAATTCGGTTTTTGGTAAATCCAGTGAAAGTGTGCATTGGAAATCGAATCTCCTTATCTCTTGTGACGACGGGACTCGGGCCTTCCCGTACCCGCCAGATCGATCTGAAAGGTTGCTCCTCTGCCACCCGATATTTTAATATTTCAGCAGATACTTGAATACTTGTCAATGACGAAGAATATTCAATGAGGGAGACTCCAAGGCCACCAAGATCCCAGAAGAGTTGGGCTGATACGTGAAATGCACTGCCCCCTCAATCTGGAGGCGCCCGTCAGTGCTGCTCTATGCCCCTTGTCAGCCCGGCATCGAGCGACCACGTTCCTGCCCCCACAATGAGGAGGAAAATGCAGCCCAAGAGCATCGCATAATCAACCCGGGCCTCATGCGCCATGGCCCAAAAACCGCTCTTCTGAAGAATAGGAATTTTGGTTGTTGTTATCGCGACCAGCATGTTTATGATGAGCGGAATGGCAGCCAGTCGGGTAAGAAAGCCCGCGAGAAGAAGCACCCCGCCGACGATCTCCACCACTCCCACAAAGGGAGCCATGACTTCAGGGGATGGAATGCCTATCTTGGTAAAGCGCCCAACACCCAGGTCCCCCGGAAAGAGGAACTTCTGTATGCCTTCGGAAAGAAACACCCCGCCGACAATAAAACGAATTAGGATAACGGCGGGGGAAGCATTGGAGGCAAGGAGTTTTCGCCACTTCATGACGGCTCCTTTCATCGGTCACGCTTTCGGCGTGAACTGCGCGAGGTCGTATATGCCAAGCGCCTTTTCGATACTCGCCACCTTGTCTACGCTCTTTTCAAAGCCCTCGTCGCCCAGCACCTTGTGTTCGTCTTCTTCCATCTTGTCGCCAAGCGCTTCTACCTGTTTGGGCGTCAGAAGAGTTCGGAGTGCCGGGAAGAGAACCGTATCCTCCCTGCTCTCGTGGGGCCGGTACATCCGAATGAAGCTCTGACAGGAGGCCATCAGTTGGGTGCGGTTGTCCTGCGAGCGGAATTGATCAGGCGTCGAGAGACGGAGGATTCGCGCCGTTACTTCGCGACCGGCCTTGTGTTGAGTCTTGAGCGTTTGGACGAGATCAACGAGTTTCTTGTGCTCCTCGAAGACAGGGAAGATGTACTTCTCTTCGTTCCTTTCGTGGTATTCCTCAACAAAGCTTCGGATCAGCTCAGCGGTGTGGTTGAAGACTTCGGGCGTCAACTTCCTCTTTGTTCCGAAGCCTCCGGATGGCTTCCTCGTAGATAAGAAGACACCGGTTGAGCACACCGTGTTCCTTCATCAGATCTTCCGGGGCAGTCACCCCGGCATCAGGATCAATCTTATCGGGGCTCTTCGCCTGTGACGCAGCTGATGCGAGCGCCGGCAGGCCGGCAATTGAAACCATCCAGCCTTCAGCATACTTCGCCGTCCAATCCTATCTTTCCTATTCATTTTTCCTTCGCTCTCCTTTCGACTTCAAGATAAGGATTATCTTCACCGTAAGGATTTGGAGCGCCTCTGCTAACGTTTTTCGCTTCGTGCTCATGGGCCGATTGATACCTCCACTGACAGCATGTCAGCGATCCGACGCGACATCCTAATATAATTATATGGGGAAATCAGGTGTTCGGGTGAAATAAGCGGCGCTTGGAATCCAGAGCCAGCCACGACTTCTCCCCAAGACTGATAGGAATCTGGCAATCAGAAACCGCTGTGAGGGGATCACGATCGGAAATGCGGCTTGGCCTTCCCATCCGCTCTCAGGAGTTGGTCGCTCAAAAGGCGTTGCTATTTCTTAGGCGCGCGCTTGAGCGTGAACTCCATAGCCATGTCACCTTCCATACTGATCTTCACGGTGTCGCCGGTAAGTTTGCCTTTATGAAGTATGGATTTCCCTTCAGAATCTACTGTGAAGGTGAACTCATCTCCCTTTATTTTGCCGTTTGCTATTTCCTTGGGGCCCATCGGCGATTCAATGGAGCCGGTCAGTTTCTCTCCATCGACCTTGAAGATAAAGACGATGGCCATTTCGTCGCCACCGCCGGGAAGACTCACTTTTCCTTCCCATCTTCCATCAAGATCTGCCGCGATGGCAATTGCTGCCATGCTCGAGACCACCAGCAAAAAAAGCATCATGTTTCGCAACATTCAATTGTCCTTTCCTAGGGGATTGGGAGGATATGCTCGTGGAACCTCCCAGTCGAACACCTTCACCCATCAGAGACTCTTCTAAATCAATCCTGAAGATTTCGGCCCATGTCGGGTTGAATCCCTACCTCATGGCCTGGAGCAAAATATAGATTCCGCCAAGAACAACAAGAATCCCGCAACTCTGCCTGAGCCACTTGAGCGCCTGGTGGCTCTGTGTCCAGTTCAGATATCGTTCCACGGATTGAGTGAGCGTGCCGGCGCAAACGATCACCCCACAATGACCGAGGGTAAACGCACCCAGCAGACACAGGGCGCTGCCCGGTGCATTGCCGGCCTTGGCGAAGACCAGCGCCAGTACTGGGGCCATAAAAGCGAAAGTGCAGGGCCCAAGGCCAACGCCAAACAGGAATCCGAATCCCAGCGCTGCAGTCGCTCCTCGAAGCTGCACCGCCGTTCCCGGCCTGCCCCAGTTGAGCGGCAGCAAATCCATAAGATAAAACCCAAAGACGAAAAATATCAGGGCGACCGCTGCATTTCCCGTTTTTCCCAGATCTCCAAGGAGGTGGCCTGCCGAAGCGGTAAGAGCGCCGATCAACGCTATCGATGCCAGAATGCCCAGAGCGAACAGCGTCGATAGCCGGAAAGCCTCACCGGTCTTCCTCTCATCCTGGGAGGCAAGGAATCCGACCAGAAGCGGAATACTCGACAGATGACAAGGGCTCAACAGGATGCTGATGACGCCCCATAGAAAAGCCCCGAGTGTCGCGATAGCCAGAGACTGTTCGAGCGCTCCACTCAGATGGGTCAGCAGGCTTTCGACCATTGCCCCCTACTCTTTGTTCATGGCTTTCATTCCTCTGGCCAGCAGCAGGCTCTCAATCGACTTCAAAGGGTAAAAGCCTTCATGGCGATGAAATTCTTTCCCGTCTTTATCTAGAAAAACCTGGGTAGGCATGACCCGGACGTTATAGGTCTTTCCGGGGGCCTCGTCCTGCACTATGTCGTAGAACACGATCCGGATCTGGTCGCCGAACTTCTTCTCCAGATCCCGCATGACCGGTTGCATGGCCCGGCAGGGAATGCAGGTGACCGATCCCAGTTCGACAAAGGTTACCTGGGCATTTGATGGAGCGGGCGGAAAGACCTTCTCGGCCTGCCTTTTCGGCATGCCGCCCTCGTAATAGACGGCCAGTAGTATTGCTGCTACAAATGCGATGCCCACATACTTCTTCATCAGTACCCTCGGCAGATCCGTACCCTGATCGCGCCCTGCTTAATCCTGCGCCGCCATGGCGTTTGTCAGCCAGGTGGCTACTTCTGCAACGGCGGGGATGCGCGCTGCGCAGACTACCTTCTCATTGATGACGAGCCCCGGCGTTGCCAGGATTTTGTATTTGCGGATCTCGGCAAAATCAGTCACCTTCTCGACACTTGCTTCTGCACCCAAGGAAGCAACGGCTTTATTTGCCAAATCCGCTAACTTGACGCAGTTGGCGCATCCCGGCCCCAGCACCTTGATCGTAATCATTGCAGCTCCCTAAAAATCAGCCCTTAAGTTTCTTGTATAAGGGCTCAAGTCTTGCCCGGTACATTGCCTTGATATTCGCTTCCTCTTCACCCAGCGGTTTTACCGGAATCAGATCCATGACCTCGTCGGCCGACATCCCTGACCCGACCAGGGTTTTCATAGCGCCGGCGACCATCTCGGCAACGCCGGTTTCCGCTTCCCTGGCAGACATCCCGAACGATTCGGCCAGGTTTCGTAGTTCATTCCACTGGAACCACAGATAAGTCGGGCCCATGGCAGTCACAACGGCATAGGCCTCCAGCTTCTCCTCCGCGACTTCCGGGCACTTGCCGAGCAGACTCAGCAGCTTGCTTATCTCTTCCTTCTCTTGCAGGCTGAGTGCTGCCGATAAAGCAACCGGATTGTAGCCTTCCCCGATGATCGAGGCGGCATTCGGGATCAGCCGCACGATCCGATTGAATCCCGCGAGACCTTCGGAGAGCCTGGAGATCGAGAGCTTGGGCGCGAGCGAAATTACGATTGCGCGCGGCTTTAGGCAATCCTTGATCTCGGCGAGTGAGCCCGGCAATGCCGGAGGATGCAATCCCAGAAAGACCAGGTCTTGCCCTGCAGCCTCGCGGTTGTTATTGAGAACTGCCTGAATCTCCGGGAATGCGGACTGCAGTTGTTTCAGGACATCCGCATTTATGTCGCTTGCGACAATTTTCGCAGGCATGCACCCGGCTTTCTTAAGGCCGCCCAGGATAATTCGGGCTACCCTACCTGCTCCTATGAATCCTACTGTTGGTCCGGCCATCGTCCCCTCCTTGTTGGATTCCGTTCTCTGCCTCAGGTTATGAATTCGACTTGAGGTTCAACGGCGAGCTTCGACTTGATCGAGTTCGCCACCAGACTGTATTTCACCGCGCTTTCGAGCGCCCGGTGCACCCGTCTGAGGATTCCCTCCTGTCCGGCCGCGTCAGAGCGCATGACAATTCGCGGATGCAGCGTGACCTCCGTGAAGATCTCCGTGCGGTCGAGTTCGATCCGTTTCACCCCCTCCGCGCGACATTCGTATGAAACAAGGCCTAACTTAAAACGCTCGGCCGACCAGAGGAACATCATCATGATGCACGTGTTGACGGCCGCCACGAAAGCATCCTCCGGCGTAAGCACTCCGGGATGGCCCTGTGCATCCGGCGGCGCGGAGAAATCCATCTCGGGGCCGTTTCCCATCCGGATATGACCCCAATGCTCGCTTTTCCAATGAACCGTGGTGTGATAAGTCGCGGTTTGGGACATCAGCGAGCCTCTTGGGCAAAGTAAGCGGCGTATTCCTGTTCGATCACTTCCTTCCAGGATGCCTGCTCGTCTTCCGGAATGCTGTTGTACTGGCGCATGGTTTCCATCAATTCGATGCTGGTGGCTGGCGCCTGGAACCTTGCCGGATTGGCGGAACTGGTCGAAGATCAACGGCAGCGCAAGGACTTCAACGCTGCGTCCGGCAACTGCAAGCACGGTCACGGGAATGCCCGATCCGCAGGAACAGGTTGCTGTAGCCGGAGTTTCCTGAACCACTGAAAAGGAATCCGCCCTCTTGCCCGCACTTCTGTCCCAGGTGCCGGCAAGCAGCCGGTTCACATTCTGGGCAATCTCTTCCGCAACGGTCGCCACCGCTTCCATGCCCGACTCGCTCAAATGCCTTGCGGTTCCGAGCCCGCCTGACGGCGCATGGCATAATTCCGTAACCACGATGGACACCGCCGGTTTCCCGCTGTACCGCTCGGTACCCTTGGCTGCACATCGCTTTTCACAGCCGTCGATCGTGACCGTCGGATTGAAGCGGGCGAAAGCACGGTCTCCTTCTCCGCCGGCGAGGAACAATGGCAGACAGATCGTGACCGTTTCTCCCGGGCGTATCGATTCCAGGACTCTCAGGGTGGCGAGCCACGTGACGGTTCCCTCGGGCATCTCTTCCCCGGAACACGACACCAGGCCGACTTTCTTTTTGGGCAGTTCAGGCATCGCGTTTCTCCTCCATCGCGTCGACAAGCGCCGCCACTTCCTCGGCCAGGACTGCCGTGAGCTTTTTCCCGCTTTCGTTGAGTTCCGCGATTCCCGCGGGCTTCAATTCCCGGTGGTCCCGATAAACGTCCAGGACCTGGAGCGCATGCGCGACCGTCCCTCCCGTATCGGCGACGACTTTCGCGGCACATGCGAGCTTGCAGCCGTCGATCGTAATGCTTTTCGATTGTTTGATATCCGCCCGGACGTCGCTGTCGTCCGGCACCAGGCGCGATAGGGCCACGATCCCGGTCCTATCGGGGCGCAGGTCCTCCGTGACGATGAATGCGCTTTCGCGCGCCACCGAGCCGTAGGTCTTTCCGATCCCGCTGCAGGGCACGATCCATACTTTCTTTTGCGTCAAGACTTCAACTCCGTTTCCGCCTGCTGCCTGGCCAGATCGAGGTGGGATTGCGCGTCGAGCACGCCCCTCAACGGCCGATTCAGGTCATCAGGCTTGACCACCGCCATCCAGCCCCTGCCGTAAGGATCCTGGTTGATCCACTCGGGCGAATCCTGGAGGCCGGAATTTACCTCCAGGATCTTCCCCTTCACGGGGGAAGGCAGGCTGATGTTGACTTTGACCGTTTCGATGCTTGCGATTTCGTCCTCAACGTCCAGCTCCGTTCCCGGCGGCATCAGGTTGGCAAAGGCGATATCTCCGTTTCGTTGCTGGGCGAAATCGGACAACCCCAGGCGGAGGGTCTTGCCCTCGCGGCGTATCCAGAGTCCGACTTCGCTGTAACAGAGGTCTTTCGGAAACCCGAACGTGAATTTGTCGACGGTCAGTTCGAGTGGTTCGTTCGGATCATTTCCCATAGAAATCCCATTGGGTCATTGCCGGACTGCACTTCGCGCCGGGGCAGTCCCAGGCGCAAAGTACTGTCGCTCGAAATACAGGGCGACATTCACGAGGCTGATCAGGGCCGGGACTTCGACCAGGGGTCCGATCACCGCAGCGAACGCCGCGCCTGAGTTAATGCCGAACACGGCCACCGCCACCGCGATCGCAAGCTCGAAGTTGTTGCTGGCTGCGGTGAAAGAAAGCGTCGCAGTTTTGGAGTAGTCGGCGCCAGCCTTCCTCCCCAGCCAGAAACTCACCAGGAACATCACGACGAAGTAGATCAGGAGCGGAACCGCGATGCGCAACACGTCGAGCGGGATCTGCACGATCAGGTTCCCCTTCAGGCTGAACATCACCAGAATCGTAAACAGCAGCGCAATGAGGGTGATCGGGCTGATCTTCGGGATAAAGCTGCGGTGGTACCACTCCTTGCCCTTCGCGTTTACCAGCACCAGACGGGTAAGTACACCAGCGATGAACGGGATGCCGAGGTAAACGAAAACGCTCTTGGCAATCTGGCCCATGCTCACTTCCACGAGGCTCCCTTTCAGGCCGAACACAGGAGGCAGCACCGTGATGAAGACCCAGGCGTAGAGGCTATAGAACAAAACCTGAAAAATGCTG
>CAVTZY010000020.1:0-49440 GCA_963739235.1 Terriglobia bacterium
TAACCCAGATTGATTACCCGATCCTGTACGCCGGCGGGCAGCGGGTGCAGACGCTCTATGCTTACGCAGCACAATCCGGCATGTTGACTCATCTGGAAACATGGGGGATGAGTTACAACTATGCTTATTTCAGCCCCGGCCTGATCTCCGATATCACGGATCTGCTCAACGCATCCTTAAGCAAGCACTACAACTACGATCACTGGCAGCGGCTCACAAGCTACTGGCAGTCACCCTCCAGAGATTACAGCGGTCCGAAAATGCAGTTCGCCTACGATCTATATAACAATATTACGAGCCTTGACGCATACGGAACGCCTTGGACCTTTAACGTTAGTCAGGTTACGAACCGGCTCATAAGCAGAACCATTTATGGCGGCAGTGCGAGCTTCGGGTACGATGCCGCCGGCAACATGACGAGCATGGGCACCTTTGACGCCGAGAACCGCCTGATTCAGACGGCCCAAGGGGCGAGTAACCTGTACGACGGCAACGCACGGCGCTTCCGTACCAACGACGGAACCGTGGTAAACTATGTCTATTCCTACACGGGTCAGCTGCTGACGGAGGACAGGATCACGGAATCTGCGTCGAATAACTACATTTACTTCAACGGGCAGCTGGTAGCGATCCATCAGCAGGATGAGAATTTCCGCCTATTGTTCAAGGATCATCTCGGGTCCACGCGCAAGATAATCAATGTGCCCTTGCCGAACGGTAACTGGCAATATAATTGGTCCGGGACAGAAAGCTACGACTACGAGCCCTTCGGAGGATCAGATTCCGCAAACGGCCCGACACGGCAACGGTTCCAGGGGAAGGAGAGAAACGGGGATCTCGATTACTACGGGGCCAGATATTATGATGGCAGACCGATCCGATATAGCTCGATGCGCTGGATCTCGGCCGATTCGGTTTCAACGCGTATTTACGATCCCCCATCCTTGAACAAATACACCTACGTCAGAAACGACCCCGTAAATATGATTGATCCGGAGGGATACAGTCAGAAATGTGCGAATACTGTATACCAATTCAATGGCGAGTACGAGGGGACCATTGGAAGCATAATAAACGCACATTCGGATATATCGATTTTGGTAACTGCAATGTACACTGAATCAGGTCATGACAGTGGGGTAGATGTGTTTCAAGAGGAATATTCGATCGGCGCTGTAATTATGAACAGGTGGCAATTCGTCAATCACAAGTGGTATTTATCATCTTCAGCGGGCGGTCCCTCGAATCTTTACCTGGGGTGGGGAACGGCGGGCGATGGCCTCGCTTCGATTGTGGAAAACCCGAGTCAATTTGTAATATATGAGAAAAACACTGATGGAAGCGTCTCACTTACCCCCGATGCGCAGAATCGGCTTAACAGTGCGCTAAACTCCGATGTTGGTAGCTCTGGTTGTGACGGTTTGGCTGAGGCTATCACATGGGCAATCGGAATGTGGAATTCTCGAAATGACAGCGGACTTTGGCTCTACAACGACTTGGTTCTTACGAGCTTCAACTCGTCTGTACCGCCGAGCTCGGCATTGCCTTATGAAAAGAAAGCAGGGAGCTTTGGCGACCGGAATGTCTTCTACGGTGTTCCAACCAGCTATGTTAGTCAGACACTTTTATCGCCAAGACGAGAACAACCGGCTCGCCCGCCCCACATACTTCCGGTTCGGAGATCCGATGGGAGGCTAATATGACGGCATTAGCTCAGTTAGCGATCGGTATTTTTCGATTTCCCTTGGCCACATGGTTTATTTTGATCAGTGGTTGCGCACAAGTCGATTCTCAGAGGGTGCCGCGATTTGAAGATTACCCGGTAAGTGAGATTTTCAAAGGCACGCCCGCCATCCCGAAACTGCGCACTCCACTAGAGCAGAGTTACGCCGATGAGATTAAGGCGGGGGTGGAGTACGGATACGTTGTAGTCAGGGACGGCAAAAAGGAAAGAGGGCCAAACTTTGCCGGTGACCAAATCGTCATCCATTGGGGGTGCGGCGCGCCCTGCATGAGGATGGCCGTAGTGGATTCAAGAAGCGGAGAGGTGCACCTACCTCCGATTTCGTACCCAGGTCACGGCGTGCCGAGCTTTGAGTTCCCCTGTTGTATCGTGAAAACTACTATCCTCAAAACCCGGAGTTGCAGTTTCGGCAGAACAGCAACCTCATGATCATCAAATGCACGCCCATCAGGTACGGGCACGACTCCTACACCTATTATTTTCTCTGGCGACGAAACCGGTGGATTCTTCTGCAAAGAGTGCCATTGGATCACCTGTAAAACCGACAAATCGATCCGGAAGCTGAAAGAAATCCACACAGCGACCCACCCTGCCAGGCTCGAGCGCAAGAAGAAAACCCGCAAAGAGCCCGAACATCCGCTTTCGTCTTCAGCCGCCGATCCGGCCGATGACGAGGAGGAAGAATGAAGCAGCCTTCCAAAACGGATCTGGTTTTTTCTGTTGCTGCTACAATAGTGGCGAGGGCGTCAAAAACATGAGTGGGAACATCAAACTTCTTGATGTCGTGGCATTGACCGAGCCTCTGCCTGAACGCAAGCTGCAGCGTGGCCAGGTCGGAACCGTCGTCCAGGAATTGGCTCCCGAGGTGTTTGAGGTCGAGTTCACGGACAACGACGGCCGCGCCTTTGCCGGCCTGGCGCTGCAGGCAAGCCAGCTGCTGGTCCTGCATTACGAACCGGCCGAGACGGCCTGAACGCACTCGGTCGCAAAACGACTTCAACGGTTTCCTCTTTAGCTGCTACAATGGCCGCCAGCGACTAAAGAATAAACGCGCACGGGGGGACCGAGCCGCATGCCGACGATACTTCTGATTCAGGGATGGCGGTTCTTCTTCTACGCCAACGAAGGCGATGAACCGATTCACATCCACGCGCGCAAGGCGGAAACCGAATGCAAGTACTGGCTGATGCCCGACCTCTATGAGATCGAGGAGGCATGGTCCTTTAACCTGACGCCGCGCCTGCGCCGGGAAGCGCGCAAGATCATTTTTGACCACTTTGACTTGATTGTGGGAGAATGGGAAAAGAGCTTTGGGGACAAAGAAAATGCAGGCAACTGATCCGATCACGGCAACCGGCATCGAAGTGACCCCGGACGCGATGATTCTGGTGCTTGGCCAGCGGCGCCTGCGGATTCCGTGGGAAGAATGCTCCAATACGCTGGCTGCCGCATCAGAGCAGGAGCGGCTGGTTGCGGAGCTGTCACCCGGTGGCTACGGGATCCACTGGCCACTGATTGATGAAGACCTATCGGTCAACCGCCTTCTCAAAAAACACGACTGAGCCGTCGCGCAGTTCCCGGCTTCCCCCATTCCCCGGTCTGCCCTCTTGCCTGTCGTGTCCCGCAAAAGCAAAAACAAACCGATCCGCCTTTTTCTTTAGCTGCTAAAATAGCCGCCAGCGGCTAAAGAGAAACCTATGGCTACGACGGCAGCGCTAACCGAAAACTCGCGTCAGGGGATCAACTCCCAGATATCGCATTGCATCGGGCCAGCAGCCTGGCTAAGCCCAAACCCACGACCGGGATGCGGCCATGCGTACGACGAAACGCCGGTAGACCTCGTTGTTTACGTCAGAAACGATCCCGTCAACCTCATCGACCCGGATGGCTTAAGCGCGGTCACGATTCCAAAGGGGGTAGTGAAACCTGGCAATTGCGCAGACCGTTTTCAGATGTACGGGGAGTATATTGGCACGGACCTTCAGGGATTCTTTGACGATAACATAGGCATTCTTACGATGATGAGCTTCTTCGAACAGCAGGGATCGGGTAGTGAAGCTGACAGAGCGGTTTGGGCAGCGCAGGATTGGACTTTCATAAACCGATGGGATCTTTCCAGCGCGGAGAAGGCATTGTTCTACGGGCGCGGAGCCGTTGTCCCTAAGAGCTTTGAAGCTACTGTGACGACACTATTCGGTAGCGACGTCTTTTCAAGTAGTGGAGGACTAATAACGGACTTCGCGGATGACTTGTTTAATATACTCTCTGGTCCAGAATCTTCAAGTGGATGTTATGGTTTGGAAGCGGCCATGACGGTAGCCTGGGGGGCAATTAATGCGCGCAAGGGCATAAAAAAACCTGGGGAATTTTACACCCCAAACCCTGTTCGCAGCGCCCTCTCGTTTGCCTCTGGTGGACGTATGCCGGGGCATGATAGGTACTGGACTTTGACTGGTGTGGCTAGGATAACCGACGGTATCAATATATGGGACTTTTACAATTATACGTACAATCCACCGACTCCAGGGAAGCTGTCTCTTCCAAGTCCGCCACAACCAAGACCCAGCCCGCCGGTTCGAAAGAGTCCCTTTCCTGGGAGATAAGGAGCCCAATGAGAAATATTGCCTATATATGTCTCATTTTATTTGCCCTATTTCTTTCAATCGATGATATTCGGGCTATCCAAGAAATCCGAAAGGAAGCGACTAAGAATCAGCCCGCACAACTGCAAGCCGAGAGGGCTGGCAGAAAATTGGAACTGACTGTTGGCCTTCCCCGGGGACAGACGAATTGTCCGACCTCAGTCGCCTTAGACTTTTTTAGGCATGAAATCGCATACGATAGGGCGTTAGAAACAGATTCACTACAAGGTCTAAGTCTGATACACGTGCGCGTCTGGGAGCGTGGCTCCCTCACGGCTTTCTATGTGGAGGAACCGCTGAGGACATTTTCACCAAACCTTCGGTTGGCATATTTTGTTGGTGCCGAAGGCCCACAGGGTTCATGCAGCTGTCCTATAGAGCAGGATTGGTTGAAATGCGTGGAGGCGTCGGCGGGGGAAGAAGGGGCCAACAACGTCGTGCGGACATGTATCGCTACGCTCGATCTGAGCACGATACCTGCCTGGGAGCCTTCACCTGACAGTAAAGAAAAGCGTCGGATCGCCGATGAAATCCGGCGCGAAATCGAGGCCGAGTATCCGAGGGCGAAAGAGATCGTGATCCGCGACTTCAATTTCAAAGACAGGGAGATCATGATATACCGAAAAGTGCCGGATGGTGATTACTACTCTGCCTGCGGCTTTCATGCCATGCACCAACCGCACTGTGAGGGCTGGCACCTATTCGGGATGGCGCCACTCTCAACCATTCGAAAGCAGATTTTTGATAGGCCGTACAGATTAAAATAAGGAAAACTGGGGACGCTCTCCGAAAATATGCCGCGCCTTCCCGACCCACCATCAAAAAGAAAAACATACTCATCTGCCATTCTCATTAGCTGCTAAAATAGGCGGCGGCGGCTAAAGAAAAACCCATGGCTACGACAACAGCATTAACCGAGAAAATAGGGACGCCACTCGTTTTGAATCAACTGCAGGCGATCCCGAACCCATTCCCGACGCTACCGACCGAGGCAGGAGGGGCCTGCAGCTTTGTCAATTCCTGAAAATAGGGACGCCACCCGTTAATGACGGCGTCAGACCGCGTAAAGCTCTTCCGGAGTCAGCTTTCACCAGGGCTTTCCAGGTTTGTTTTTGCCCGCCGTCCGGATAAGTGAAACAAATCCTGAACACTACGAAGACACCGCAACCAGCATTGGGCGTGGTGCGGGGTCAGAGAGCGGGCGGGAGCGACCCCCGGTTTTGAGCGGCTCAGCCGCCCAAAACCCGCCCGGGGGTCGCTCCCGCCCTCATTCAATGCGCAGCCTCGAGCCGCCAATGCCGGCGGCCGGTAGCGGGCTGAAGCCTGCCTGGTTGCGGCCATGAAGCGGGATTGGTGCTTGGAGGCAATCGGGCCGTTCCCCGTTTTTGAGCATTGCAGACGTTCCTCGCACATTTTCATCAATCTCTGTGACCAGGTCCGGGAGATTGCCCTCTGAGCAGGCCCAGGAGCGACGATCTCACACGGGCCCATATGCTGGTATCCCCTCAAGCGAGTGCGTATTTCTTCAGGATTGTAAAGGCGTCGGAAGCGGGCAGTCGGCAAGAATCCGACCTCCTGCCGCCTTGGCGCCGGCGGAGCGGACGCGCTATCTCGTGATGCGCTGGGCGGCGAGGAGGTCCTCGACGATGCCGAGGATCCGTTGCTGCTTGTGGCGCGGGAGCTGGCTTACTTCTTCAAAGACGCGCCTGGCTTTGCCAATAGGTCCACCTTTGCGCCGGCTGCCGTTTTCATGCCCGAGAAAAATCCTGGACACCCATCATTCATCAGAAATATCCAATCCATATCTGAGTCTTTGTGGTGGGGCGGCGATTGGGGATTGAGGAAGCCAATGTGACCATAGGGTGAAACAAACCGGCATGGATCAGGGCAGTCGGGTGGTCACAGGCATGGAGAAAACCAAATGATGCCAGCAGGGGTCGATGCGGTCAGAAGATAGCACCAGATCTGCAGGGTATTGGCTGCTGGGCGCGTATGGGGTCAGGCCAGTTGCGGTGGTGCTGATGCGAAGGCGGCACGAGCCATCGCAACGCCCTGGAGCCAGCGCCTGCCCAGCTGATCAGCAAAATTGCGTAGATTGGAAAGCAGACCGGCGGCAAGACGGAATTTGGATCCGAAGCGGGAGATGGTTTCAAGCCACGCTTCCGGATTGGCGCCGATCCGAAGCAGGATGGGAGCAAGATCGGCATCCATGGCTCCGCGCTTGTCCGACCGCGTCATGCGTCCTGACTTGTCCACCAGATCGAAATACTCAGCTGCAGTCATCTGTAGAATCCCGCGCCGTTCGGAATCTGATTGAATGGGACATATGTCATAGGGTCCGATGCCTGGAATCAAGTCGGCGACATCGATTCCATCCTCGGCTGGGCAACATAATTGAAGCGCGAAGAATCCGGACAGGATGCCTGATCTTTGCTTTCAAACATGGTTCGAAGTACACTGCGCAACGGACATGAAATCCCGCAGGGGAGGTTAGATGCCGGCAGTCGGAGGCCAGGGGCCGGAGGTCGAAACTCAGAATTACCCGGCGATAGCCCTCATTGGGCCCACTGCCTCAGGCAAAAGTACCTTGGGAACGGCGCTGGCCGAGCGCTTTCATGGCGAGATCGTCACCTGCGATGCGCTCCAGGTGTACCGGTACATGGATATCGGTACTGCCAAGCCTGGCGCGGATGAACGCAGCCGGGTGCCCCATCACATGCTTGATCTGCGCGACCCATGCGACGATTTCTCCGCGGGAGATTACCTGCGGCTCGGCCGTGAAGCACTGTCGGCGGTCAGGGCGCGCAATCGAATTCCGATTGTCGTTGGCGGCACTGGATTTTATCTACGAGCGCTGCTCGAAGGACTGTTCGAGGGCCCGGGAAGATGTAAGGAGCTACGGCAACGCATGCGCAGCGCCGTGGCCCGGCGAGGCCCCGAGGTCATCCACCGCGCCTTGCGGCGCGTCGATCCGGCGGCAGCGGCAAGACTCGCGCCCGCGGACGCCGAGCGCAACATCCGCGCCTATGAAATCTACCTGCTGACCGGGCAACCCATGAGCTGGTGGCAAAGCCAACCGAAAGACAGCCTGGAGGGATTCCGCTGGCTCAAACTCGGTACTCCTCTGGCCCCGTGCGCAGCTCTACGCCCGGATAGACCGGCGCGTCGAAGAGATGTTCCAGCACGGTTTCGTTGCGGAAGTACAGGCGCTGATGACCAGATTCCCCCGGGATTGCCACGCCTTCAAAGCCATAGGCTACCGGCAAGTCGCCGGTCATCTCGAGGGCAAATGCAGCCTGGACGCGGCGATCGAAGAGACGCAACGCGAGAGCCGCCGCTATGCGAAGAGACAGATGACTTGGTTCCGCTCTGATGCGGAGATCTTGTGGCTGGACGCCGCTGCGGATCCGGAAATGCTTCTCGGAGCCGCTGCCGATGCGATTGCCGGATTCCTTGCCTGAATTGCGGGAAACACTGCCGCGAACCGCCCGCCAAAGCGGCACGCACCGCTCTGGCCCCCGAACCCAATTTCCCTCTGCAGCGTGTACACGGCAGCGCTCCCTCGCGGCCACTTTCCTGCATGCCGCGTGCCGGTCCCGTGCACCGGACCAATCCGCTTGGATATGGAGACAAAGCAATGACTTACACCCTGCCTTGCCGCAGGACATCCCCAAGGATGCCAGCCGAAATGAGCTTGCGTACTCACTTTCCGGTACTGTGCCGGGCGCGGCGCTTGCTTCGGGCAGGGTGTTTTTCGCGGACCGCGGTTGCTATAATCAAGAATTCGAAGCTCAGGCCAGGAGAACTCCATGGAATTTCAGGCGGTGATCGGTCTCGAGGTGCACGCTCAGCTTCTTACCAGCAGCAAGCTCTTTTGCGGATGCAGCACCCGGTTCGGGGCTCCGCCTAATTCACAGACGTGTCCGGTTTGCCTGGGGCTGCCGGGGGCCTTGCCGGTGCTTAATCAGGAGGCCGTAACCATGGCTGTGCGCGCCGCTCTCGCGCTGGGTTGCACCGTCCGCCCGCTATCTGTTTTTGCACGCAAAAACTACTTCTACCCAGACCTGCCCAAGGGATATCAGATTTCGCAATTCGATCTGCCGCTGGCAGTGCATGGCAGGGCCAAGTTGCTCTCGGGCGAAAGGACAGAGGATGGGCACATCGTAAATCGGCGGGAAAAAGCCTTTAGCATCACCCGGCTGCACCTTGAAGAAGACGCAGGTAAATCGCTGCACGACGGCATGCCGGAATCCGATGCAAAATCCTATGTCAATCTGAATCGGAGCGGCGTACCGTTGATCGAAATTGTCAGCGAGCCCGACTTCCGCAGCAGTCAGGAGGCGTTCGATTATCTGACGCACTTGCGCAAGACGCTACTCTACCTCGGCGTGTGCGATGGCAACATGGAAGAAGGAAGCCTGCGCTGCGACGCCAATGTCTCGGTCCGCACTTCGGAAGTATCCGAATTCGGCACCAAGGTAGAAATTAAAAACCTGAATTCATTCAGGTTTTTGCAGCGCGCGCTCGATTACGAGATCGAACGGCAGAGCCGGGTCATCACGGCTGGAGGCCGGATCGCGCAAGAGACCCGTTTGTGGGACGAAGCCAGGAGTTGTACCGCCGTCATGCGGAGCAAGGAAGAGGCCCACGACTACCGTTATTTCCCGGAGCCTGATCTAGCCCCGCTCGAGCTCGATGCGTCGTGGATCGCTACGCTGAGAGACTCGCTGCCCGAGCTGCCGCACGAGAAGACCCTGCGCTTCATGATGGAGTATCAACTGTCGAGCGACGAAGCTTTGCAGCTCACATCGAACCTTGCCATGGCCTCCTACTACACAGAATGTGCCCGGGAAGCGGGAAATCCGCGCGCTGCGCTCAATTGGATCACCGGGGATCTCGCCTATGCCCTCAAGAACTCGGGCAAGGAAATCGAGGACTGCCCCCTGGCTCCCGAACGGCTGGCCGCGCTGATCCGCATGGTCGATGTGGGCCGGATTTCGGGGAAAATCGCCAAAACCGTCTTCGAGGAAATCTACCACTCCGGAGAGGAGCCCTCGGCAGTCCTGAGTCGCCTCGGTTTGATCCAAATCAGCGACGAAGCCTCACTTGCAGCGGCGATCGACAAAGCCCTGGCAGCGAATCCAAGACAGCTCGCTGAATACCGCTCCGGGAAGGACAAACTGTTCGGCTATTTCGTCGGGCAAGTCATGAAAGAAACCAAAGGCCAGGCGAATCCGCAACTCCTCAATGACTTGCTGAAGAAGAAACTCACGGAGTAAGAAACCGGGCGTCCAACCGTGCAGGAAGTCATGAGTCAGACTTCAGATATGAGAAAAGAATTCAGAATACAGAATTCAGAATACAGAATGAGCCGGCCAGGGAAAAGCCTCAAAGACGAGTCGAAGCCGGGCCGCCTGCAAGCTTGTTCTGACTTCTGACTCCTGACTTCTATCTCCTTTGAAATGCAGCCATCAGGATGAGGCAAGAATTCAGAATACAGAATTCAGAATACAGAATGAGTCGGCCGGGGAAAAACCTCAAAGGCAACTCATACCAAACCATAATCTGAATTCTGTATTCTAAATTCTGTATTCTCAGTTCTTTTCTGCATTGGACTATGATTTCAATACCCTGTATCCCTCAGGCTGGAGTGCAGAGGTCGCGATGAATCGATCCGAATCCCGCAAGCAGGCGGCGACACTGCGGCAACGGCAAATACGCTCCAAGGCGTATGCGCCGCAGCCTGACGGCCCCAGCCCGCGGTTCGTAGCCGATGTCATGCTGGGCCGCCTGGCCAAATGGCTGCGCAGCGCCGGCTTTGACGTCCTCTACTCCAACCGTTTTACGGATGACGAACTGGTGGCCCTCTCACAGCGGGAAGAGCGGATCCTTCTCTCCCGCGACACACGCCTGCTGGTGCGCAAGGCAGTAAAGCGATTCATCTTCCTCGAGAATGAGGACATCCAATCCCAGATCAGCCAGGTGTTCAGAATCGCGCGGGTCACCAGCATGCCTGGAGTTTTGACCCGCTGTCTGTCCTGCAACGAACTCTTGATTGCAGCCGCGCGCGAGCATGTGCGGGATAAAGTCCCGCCCTTCGTTTTTGAGACCCAGGCTAATTTCAAATCCTGTCCGAAGTGCCATAAGATATATTGGGCCGGCACCCACAGGCGATCCGTTCTTCGAACCCTGGAGAAGCTCCTTTATCGGCAGACCTCGGAAGTGCCTCCATTCGGATGAGAAGAGAATACAGAATTCAGAATGAGTCGGCCGGAGAAAAACCTCAAAAACAGGCCGAAGCAAATCACAATCAGAGTTCCGACTTCTGATTCAATATTCTGAATTCTGTATTCTGTATTCTCAATTCTTCCTCTTAAATTTCGTCTCTCAGCTTTGGTTCAACTCGTATTTCAGAATCCGTCAGGAATGGTATGATGGCAGCGAGGAGGCACAGCGGTGCTCACGCAAGCGCAGAAGCAAGAGGTGCTCAAGTTTGTTCGCGGTCATTCGGCCCGGACTTTTATCTTCCGGGAAGTCGTGCGCATTCTCAATCTCGACAGTGATGAACGCCGCAATCTTCAGCGCTATCTGGATGAATTGGATGCCCAAAACATCATTCATCGAATCAAGAGAGGACAGTACGCCCTTCCTGCCAAGGAGGCACTGGTCTCCGGGATGCTGACTTGCCACCGCGCCGGATACGGATTTGTGAGGCCGGAGGATCGCTCGACTTACAGCCAGGATGTCTTCGTGCCCGCCCGCAACATGGAGGAAGCCCTGCACGGCGACCGGGTGCTGATCAAGGTATCCAGGAAGAAAAGGGTCGCGCGGTTCGGGCGTCGCGGGCGCAGAAGTGAAGGCGAGTCCGAGGAGAGGCTCGAAGGGACGGTGTTGCGGGTTTTAGAACGCGCGCATCCCAGCATTGTCGGCCGCTACTACGAGCATCCGCGCTTCCCAATGGTGGTGCCGCTCGACACACGCATGTTTCAGGACATCCTGATTCCACCCCGGCAGGGAAAGGACGCCAAAAACGGCCAGGTAGTGGTCGTGGCTTTGTCGGTGCCGGCGGGCCGGCAGCAGCAGCCGCAGGGGCGCGTCATTGAGGTCCTGGGCTATCCGGGTGATAAGGACATCGAGTACAAGATCATCGAGCACAAGTACGGCTTGCCCGTAACCTTCAGCCCGCAAACGCTGGATGAACTCACGGCAATTCCGGATCATGTCCTGGACCACGAGAGCAAAGGGCGCGAAGACTTCCGCGATGAACCTGCGGTGACCATCGATGGGGAGACCGCGCGCGACTTTGATGATGCCGTTACTCTGGAAAAGCTGCCGTCGGGGCACTTTCTTCTCGGCGTGCACATATCCGACGTTTCGCACTACGTCCGTGAAGGCACCGCTCTCGACGCCGACGCCTATACCCGCGGCACCTCCGTGTATTTCCCTGATCGTGCGATTCCGATGCTACCTCCCAAGCTCTCCAATGGCATCTGCTGCCTGAAACCCGATGAGGATCGGCTCGTATTCTCGGTGATCATGGAAATCGACGGACGCGGTCAGGTCGTGAAACATCGGTTCACCGAGGCTGTCCTTCATAGTCGAGCACGCATGACTTACACTTCTTTGGCCCGGATCCTCGTGGATAGAGATCCGCAGGAACGCAGCCGTTATGCCGCGCTCGTGCCGATGTTTGAAGCCATGGAGGAGCTTTGTATCCTTTTGTCCAGGAAGAGGTATCGCCGAGGAGCCGTCGATTTCGACCTGCCGGAAGCGGAAATCGAATTCGACCGGAATGGAAGGGTGATCCGTGTGGTGCCAGCTGAACGGAATATAGCGCACCGCATCATCGAAGAACTCATGCTGCTCGCCAATGAAACCGTGGCAGAAGAGCTGACCCGATCGGGCGGTCCTGGCTTGTATCGGGTGCACGAGGAGCCTGACTCGCAAAAAGTCCGGGACTTTTCCGAGTTCGCACTTGCCTTGGGATATCGCCTCGAGGACCACAACGGCGCGTACCATCCCCGCGACTTCCAGAAATTCGTGGCGCAACTCGAGGGCAAAACAGAAGGCCGGTTTCTCTCCTACCTGATGCTGCGTTCCTTTATGCAGGCTCGTTACTCCGCTGAAAACAGCGGTCACTTCGGGCTCGCCACCCTGCAGTATACCCACTTCACCTCCCCGATCAGGCGCTACCCCGACCTGGTCGTGCACCGGCTCCTGAAAGAATGCCTCAACGAAAATCCACTGAAGGCATGGCAGGCGAAGAAAGTCGAGGAACTGCCGGGGATCGCCGCGCACACTTCGGCGCGCGAACGCAACGCCGACGAGGCGGAAAGGGAGATAGAGAAGATTAAGAAGGTACAGTTCATGGCCGACAAGGTGGGCGAAGAATTCGAAGGCATCGTGTTCTCGGTCATCCGCCAAGGCTTCTTCGTCGAACTTCTGGAGCATTACGTAGAAGGATTCGTGCCCGCCGGCACTTTTATAGACGACCGTTACTACTTCAAAGAGAGAACACATTCCTTTGTGGGCGAGCGCGACCACCGACATTATGAGCTGGGAGCCAAAGTCTTCGTTCGTCTTGACCACGCCGATCTGGAATCCTTCCGCCTCACGTTTTCCGTCGTCCGGCTCCTGAATTAGAGGAATCCGGTTATCGCGGTCATTGGATTCGCAGGTGGCAGGTTGTATTTCGGCCGGCGGACCGATATAAATATTCCCCGATGAACGCCAAGCCACTTAAGGCACGTCAATCCGCTCTCCGACCGACCAAAAATCTGCAGCGGTCGAAAGAACGTGAGGCCGCCGGCAGTGCTGTTAATGGACGTGGAACCTGGATCTTGCTCCTGGTCCTATTGCTGGCTACGCTGGCTGCCTATCAGCCGGCCTGGCACGGCGGCATGCTCTGGGATGACGACAGCCACATCACGCGCCGCGAATTGCAGTCTGGCCAGGGAGTATGGCGGATCTGGTTCGACCTGAATACCACCCAGCAATATTATCCTGCCGTTCATTCTGTTTTTTGGGTCCTGCATAAGTTCTGGGGTGACGACACCCTGGGCTACCACTTGATCAACATCCTCTTACACGCACTGTGCGCCTTCCTGTTCGCCGTGATTCTGCGGTGGCTGAAAGTGCCGGGAGCTTTTTTGGCGGCGATTATTTTCGCTCTGCATCCCGTGCACGTGGAATCCGTGGCATGGATATCGGAGCTGAAGAACACATTGTCGTCCCTGCTCTATCTGGGCGCCATGCTTGCGTATCTGCGTTTCGACCGGGGCCGGCAGGAACGATTCTACGCTCTGGCGATGGCCTTGTTCGTCATGGCTCTGCTGAGCAAGACCGTCACGGCGACGCTTCCAGCGGCATTGCTGGTAGTGTTCTGGTGGCAACGTGGCCGCGTGAGCTGGCGTCGTGACGCCCTGCCGCTCGTGCCTCTTTTTGTCATTGCCGCCGCAGGGGGGCTGTTTACCGCCTGGATTGAACGAACCATGATCGGAGCTCACGGCGCTGAGTTCCGGCTTTCACTGATCGAACGCAGCTTGATTGCGGGACGTGCCGTCTGGTTCTATCTTGGCAAGCTGGCCTGGCCGGCAAACCTCATCTTCATCTACCCGCGTTGGCAGATCAGCGCGAGCGCATGGTGGCAATATCTTTATCCGTTGGGCGTGGCGGCCATGCTCATAGCACTCTGGCTTTGGCGCAATCGCTCCCGGGCGCCCCTTGCGGCCCTGCTGCTCTTCTGCGGCACGCTCTTTCCGGCGCTAGGTTTTTTCAATGTCTACCCATTCCGCTACTCGTTCGTGGCGGACCATTTCCAATATCTGGCGAGCCTTCCCATCATCGCGCTGTTCTCAGCAGGGATGGCCCACCTCGCCTCGCGTTGGAAGATCCACCCAAAAGCCGCGGCCGCCACGTTTCTGGTTTTAGGACTTCTACCCGGGATTTTGACCTGGAACCAAAGCCGCCAGTACATTGATGCCGAAGCGCTCTACCGCACAACCCTGGGCCGCAACCCCGCATGCTGGCTGGCCCATATAAACCTGGGAATCCTAGAGCTTAATGGCGCCCCGGCCGAGGCAGAAACACACTTTAAGGAGGCTTTGCGGCTTAAGCCCGATTTGGCGGAAGCGCATATCAACCTGGGCATTTTGGCGGCACATGGAAACATCCAGGCGGCGGAGGAGCACTTGAGAGAGGCCCTGCGGCTTAAGCCCGACTCGGCAGAAGCGCGCAACAATCTGGGCTTCGTATTGCAGAGCGCGGGCCGCTTTGATGAAGCTGAGGCACAGCTTAAGGAAGCGCTGCGTCTCAATCCGGAATATGCTGACGCCCACTACAATCTCGGCAATGCGTTGCTGGGAAGGAATCGCTTTGAAGAGGCCGTCGTTCAGTATGAGGGGGCACTCAAGCTTGTCGGAGATTCTGCCGAAGCTTACAACGGCCTTGGGTATGCCTTGCAGCATTTGGATCGTTTGGATGAGGCGGCGAAATGTTTCCAGAAGGCCCTGAGACTCCGGCCTGATTACCCCGACGCTTGTTATAACCTGGGTAATGCTTTGCACGCCATGAACCGTCTAGAGGAGGCCGTAGCACAGTATCTGGAGGCAGGCAGACTTAAACCGGACTTCGCAGAAGCCTTCAATAACTTGGGCGCTACCCTGCAAGGGATGGGACGTATGGAAGAAGCAGCGACCTATTACCGGGAGGCTCTGCAACTCAGGCCGAACTACCCCGAAGCCCAGGCAAACCTCGATAGAATATTGCCCCATCTCCGAAAATAGACGGAACAGCCAAGCAGTCCCCGGCACCCGGAAGGGATTGGGGACCTATTCATCCTGCGATCTGGGCGCAGTGCGGCGCTCGGCGCCCACTTTCCAGCGCGTGAGAGACTGCTCCGAACTCAGGAAAAGGCCTGGTGCAGACCGTCCAACAGGATTCTCTCCTGAGTGGGAAACACGGTGCGGAGGTCAATGAGGGTTTTGTTGTCTTCCAGGCGCACGATGATGGGGGGGCGCCGGGATCGAAGCCGCTGTTCGAGATCGTGGGCCGAATGTCGATTCGATTCGAGGGCAAGCAGCACCGTGGGAAGGTTGCAGTCGGGACAGGAACCGCCACCGACCACCGAGCTTCCCTCCACAAGCGATGGTCGTGATCCTTCGGGAAGCAGCGGCAGAAGCCGCCGCAGAAAGCGGCGGTTTCTGAGCCGGAGTTCCGTGCGGGTCATCGACAGCATGCGCAGTACCGGGATTTCCTTGAAGGCCTGGCCGGTCCAATAACTGGTCAGGGTCGCCTCGAGCGCACCGTAAATGAGCTTTTCGACGCGATAGGTGCGCATGAGCGGATTGTTGCGAATCGGATCCACCCAACGACGTGCCCCCGCGATGATGCCGGCCTGAGGTCCACCCAGGAGTTTGTCTGCGCTGAAGCAGATCAGATCGGCACCGGCTAGAATGCTATCCTGGGCTCTTGGCTCATCGGCGATGCCGTGGGGCCGCAGATCGACCAGGCATCCGCTGCCGATATCTTCAACCAGAGGCAGCTGATAACGGTGAGCAAGAGCCACTAGATCCGCCAGATCAGGCTTCTCGGTAAAGCCGCGGATGCGATAGTTGCTCGGATGGACACGCAAAAGCAATGCGGTTTCCGGGCCGATGACGGCCTCGTAGTCCCTGATGCGGGTCTTGTTGGTTGTGCCCACTTCGCGCAGCCGGGCCCGGCTGTGGGCCATGATGTCCGGGATGCGGAATGAGCCGCCGATTTCGATCAACTCTCCGCGCGATACCACCACTTCCTTCCCGGCCGCCAGCGTGTCGAGGATCAAGAATACCGCGGCCGCATTATTATTGACCACGGTAGCGGATTCACAGCCGAGCATCTCCCTCAGAACGGACTCGATCAGCTGGTCGCGGTGGGACCGAACTCCGGTCTTGATATCGTACTCTAGGTTAGTGTATTGGGCCGAGACTGCCGATAAGCTTTTTTGGGCCTTACCCGAGAGCGGAGCACGACCCAGATTTGTGTGCAAAATGACTCCGGTTGCGTTGATCAGGGTCGTCAAGGCAGGAAGCAGGCGCTGCTGCAATCTCGTCTCGAGCCGAAGTTCGAGATCGGTCGGGTCGATGGTGCCGTCCCCAGGCCAATCGCCGGAGCGAATGGCACCCCTCAACTGCTGGAGTAGTTTCTGGATCTCGGAGACAACAAAGCCGTGGCTGGTGCTGCGAACCCAGCCGGCAACCTTAGGCAACAACAAAAGTTGATCGACTGCCGGAATCTGGCGCAACAACTCCTGATCCGCGTCATGGTCCTGGGCCATGGCGCCATTTCAGCACAGCCCGGAAGGGCTGTCAATCGTTACTAGGACTGCCGCCTGTGTACGATGAGGACCTGAAAAACCTGGAAGAATGGATCCGGCGCTTGAAGATCGAGTACGACATCTTCTTTATCGGCAACCGGAAAAAGCCTCCCGATGAATTGCGGGTGCGGGTCGAGAAAACGCTCAAGCGGCTGGCTGAAACCTCAAACATGAGCTTTTCCCAACGATTTCTTTACAACACTCTGATTGCACGTTTCTATGTGCATCGCGATCTGTGGCGGCGCACTCAGCAGGAAAAGGAGTCCGCTGAGGACGTGACCCATGCTCCGGCACATTCGAGGCACGCCACGTCTCCTGATGCGCAGGACAAGGCAGCCCCTCAGGAAATCCAGGTCTCAATCAGCAATCCCGAATCCGAACCGGAGAATATACGTCGACTCTATGATGAACTGCTCCGTATGAAGGGGGGACATGCGAAGGAGTCGCCCGACATTTCCTATCAGCAGTTCGCTGCCTACATTGCCAACAAGACCCTCGGCATAAAAAACAAACATCACTGCAGCAGCGTCACTTTCCGCATCGCACTCGAAGATAATACGATCAAGTTCGTGGCCAAAGCCGACAACAGGTCAGGCTGAAGCTTGCTGTTGCTGCAATGGCTGCGATTCCAGTCTTGCCACATTCTCTGCCTGAGGCCCGCGTGGCCCCATCTTGATATCGAACTCTACGGTTTCACCCTCCCGGAGGGTCTTGTAACCCTTCTCGCGAATCGAGCTGTAGTGGACGAACACATCGGCCCCAGAATGCTGCGAAATGAAGCCATACCCTTTGGTGTTGTTAAACCATTTTACGGTGCCGGTAATTCTGGCCATTCTATGCCTCCTAACGTCGCGATTGCAGGAATTGGAAGCGGAGTGACCCCCTGCTCGTCGGACATTAGAGTTTTTAATGTGCAATTTCCAATTTAATGCCAGACTATTGGAGAATAATTATGATTGTCAAGGGGAAAAATCTACTTTTCTTCCCGCCCATGGATCGTATACTATCCGCTGCAATTGGCGGAGCTGTTTCATTTTCAAGAAGCGGTCAGTGGAGATCCATATGGGATCAGCCCACGCCGCCGGCAGCGAGAATAGTTCCTGTGGCCAAATCTGAAAGGGTAGAGCGGGCGGGAACTTGAGCGCCTTGATGCGGTTATCAGGGCCGAATTTTGATCATCCAGGGTCATCGATAAATTCTATTTTAATTAGAAGATTTTAATTATGGAGGCTACCTTGATTTCTATCCGACGTGCGCTAGTGAGTGTCTCCGATAAGACAGGGCTTGCAGAACTCGCGCGTTATTTACACGACAACAAGGTTGAGATTCTCTCAACCGGGGGAACTGCTAAATATCTGCGAGGAGAGGGGATTACAGTGGTGGACGTCTCCGATTTCACGGGTTTTCCGGAAATTCTCGGTGGCCGCGTGAAGACCTTGCACCCCAAGATTCATGGCGGCCTGCTGGCCATTCGCAGCAGTTCAGCACATCAGGAGCAGATGCAGGCACAGGGTATCCAGCCGATCGATCTGGTGGTGGTTAACCTTTACCCGTTCCGCGAGGCTGCAGCCAAGGAAGGCTCGACTTTTCCTGAGGTTGTGGAGCAGATCGACATTGGCGGGCCGAGCATGATTCGGTCGGCGGCAAAGAACAGCGAATCGGTCGCGGTGGTTACGGATCCGCGCGATTACGAGTGGATTTTGCAGGAATTGCAGGCCAACAGCTGCAGCCTGGGCGCCGCCACGAGGTTTATTCTTGCCCAGAAGGCCTTTGCTCACACGGCCTCCTATGACGGGGCGATTGCGGCATATTTCTCCGAGCGCATCTGGTCGCCTGAAGGTCCGGCAAAAACCGGGCAGGGATTGCATCGCCTTGAAATTCTGTCCTTGGAGAAGCTCAAGGATCTCCGTTATGGCGAGAATCCGCACCAACGCGCCGCGCTCTATGGTCGCATTTCCCATCCTCCCGTCGGGGTTGCGGGTGCCGATGTCCTCCACGGCAAGGAGCTCAGCTATAACAACCTGCTCGATTCGGATGCCGCCTGGAACCTCGTTTGCGAATTCGATCGCACTGCCGCGGTGATCATTAAGCATACCAATCCTTGCGGGGTGGCGCAGGCGGACACACTGTGCGCGGCCTATATCATGGCTCGGGAGTGCGATCCGGTTTCCGCCTTCGGCTCCGTCATCGCATTTAACCGCAAGGTGGAAGATGACACAGCCACTGAGATTGCGAGCACTTTTGTGGAAGTTGTGCTCGCCCCGGATTATTCCGAGAAAGCGCTGGCCACACTGAAGACGAAGAAAAACCTCCGGCTTCTGCGCATGTCCATGAAGGCTGCGTCAGCGTTTGAGCACCGGGAAATCGGTGGCGGTTTCCTGGTCCAGGATCGGGATCTCTATCACCTCCAGGGCGACCAGCTGAAGGTCGTCACCAAGCGCGCGCCCACCAGCAAGGAGTTGGAGGCCCTGATGTTCGGCTGGCGCGTAGTAAAACACGTCAAATCGAATGCCATTGTGCTTTGTGACACAACACGTACCCTCGGCGTCGGCGCAGGGCAAATGAGCCGCGTCGATTCCGTGAAGCTGGCGACTCAGCGTGCGGTGCTGCCACTGCAGGGCTGCGTCATGGCCTCGGATGCCTTCTTCCCCTTCCCCGACGGGATTGTCACCGCTGCTGGTTTTGGAGTGAGGGCTGTCATCCAGCCCGGAGGATCGCTGAAGGATGCCGAAGCGATCGAAGCCGCAGATGCGCATGACATGGCCATGGTGTTCACCGGCATCCGCCATTTCCGGCATTAGCGCGGAGAAAACCAAATGCTCATGGTACTAGATGTGGGGAACACAAATACGGTTCTGGGCGTATATCGGCAGGACGAATTACTCCACCATTGGCGCCTGGTCACGGAACGCGACCGGACCGCAGATGAGTGGGCTATACTCCTCCGCACCTTATTCAGCCTGGGTGAAATCTCAACTGGCGCGGTTGCGGCCATCGTCATCTCCTCCGTGGTTCCGCCGGCATCACCAGCGCTGGAGGAGATGGCTCTGAGGTACTTCGGCATCCAGCCTTTGTTCATCGATCCCACGATGGACCTAGGTATGCCGGTGCGCTACCACCCCCCTGAAGATGTGGGCGCAGACCGGGTCGTCAATGCGATAGCTGCCTACGAACAATTCGGCGGTCCCGCGATCGTGGTCGACTTCGGCACAGCGACCACATTCGATGCCATCTCCGATCAGGGAGAATACCTGGGTGGTGTGATCGCACCCGGTATCACGATCTCGGCAGAGGCGCTCTTTCTCCGGGCCGCGCGCCTCCCCAGGGTTGAGATGCGGCAGCCGCGCAAGATCATCGGCGATTCGACCGTGGGCAGTATTCAATCGGGTCTATACTGGGGTTATGCCGGGCTGGTGGATGGGATCCTGCGGCGCATGAAGGAGGAGCTCGAGGGAGCGCATGTAGTTTCAACCGGCGGCCTGGCAGAACTGATTTCGCCCGCCTGCGAGGAAATCGATTCGGTGGAAAAGAACCTCACACTCGAAGGCATGCGCATCATTTACGCCCGGCTCAAGAAGTAAGCGCCGCATTCTGCACTATTCGAGCTCCGTCGTCCAAGCTATGAACTACTACAACTACTTCACGGAAATTGAGGAGCATTTCGTCCGGCGCCGTGGCAAACACCTTTTTGTCTCGCCAATGGATTGGAGCCTGATGGCCACCTGGCGCGATTCCGGAGTCCCTCTGCATGTCGCTCTGCGTGGCATTGATCGCGCCATGGACGGCTTCTCCGCCAAGCAGCCGCGCAGCGATTCGAGAATCAGCTCTTTATTCTACTGCCACTCGGCGGTGATGGAAGAGTACGCACGCCACCTGGAATCGCACTTGGGTGAAGAACCGGCTGCCGTGAGTGCGAACGCGACGGCCGAGACTCCCGCTGCCACGCAAAATGCGGACGAACCCGACAAAAAGGCCGTCCTGGAGTTCCTCAACGCGAGAATTCTGGAAATAAAGGACCTGTCCGGGAAACTACCTGCATCGGAAGGCGTGCTCGAGGGGGTTCCACGACTCGTACATCGCCTCGAGGAAATCATGCGCGACCTTGAAACGGACAGCCAGGTGGATTGCGAGGCTTTGGATCGCGACCTGGCGATCCTGGACGAGACACTCGTCGGGGAATTGCGAACCGCCCTGGCGACCGAGCAGATTGCGGCATGGGAGCAGGAGGCCAAGAAGGAACTCAAGATCTACCGCAAAAAACTGCCCAAGGATATCTATGATAAGATTCTGCGTAACTTCATGCGCACTAAAACCCACCGGCACTTCGCCGTGGGCGAGCTTAGCCTCTTCCACATGTAGGTGAGATTGCTTCGAAGATGCCAAAGCAGCCACCAAGAACACCAACCTGCCCGCCGTCTGCTGTTCGTATTCTCTGTGCGTGCCTTTCAAGGATCCTGATTGATGAGTTTGAATAACGAGCGACAGGAAGAAGGTAAGATCGGATCCACACCATGAAACCCAGCCAGGATCTCCTCGGCGGCCCCCCGACATGCGAAGTCGAGATAGAGAAGATTGTTTATGGGGGCGAGGGTTTAGGGCGGCATGAAGGCAAGGTGGTCTTTGTACCCTTCACCGCACCTGGCGACCTCGTGGAGGTAAGGCCCGTCGAGCGCAAGAAGGGCTACATCCGGGCCGTGGTTACTCGAATATTGAGGCCTGGATCGGGGCGGCAAGATCCTCCATGCCTGCATTTCGGCACGTGCGGCGGCTGCCAGTGGCAACACATGGACTACGCTCTTCAGGTCGAAACCAAGCGTCGAATTCTGGAGGAGGGATTTCATCATCGCCTTCCTGCATCAAGAGAGGTGCGGATTTCCATGAATCCCTGCCCGCAGCCGTATGGCTACCGATCACGCGCGCGTCTGCAGTTGCGCGGCGCCAATCCTGGGGCAAGTGTAGGTTTCTTCCGTCACCGGTCGCACGCCGTCGAAGATGTAACCATGTGTCCGCTTTTCAGGCCGGCACTGAACGAGGTGCTGACCAGAGTCCGAACTGCTCATCGCGAAGGGCGTTATGGATCGGGCGAGAAAGAGGTGGAGATTGCCTGTGCGGACGACGGCAATTGGGCTTGCGCCGAAACAGGGCATATACCCGATCCTGCGGTAGACATCGAGGACATCCTGTCCAAACGTGTCGGCGACTTTGTTTACGCCGCAGCGGCCTCAGTTTTTTTTCAGGCCAACGATTTCATGCTCAGTGACCTGCTGACGGCGGTAATGGAACTGGCGATTGGCCGGGATTCAGCCCTCGATCTATATTCGGGAGCGGGTTTTTTCACACTGCCGCTGGCGCAACGTTTTCGCAAGGTAGTCGCTGTGGAATCCGATCGGAGAGCGCATCAACTCTGCGACGAGAACGCGGCAAACGCGGGGCTCAAAAACATCCGGACGGTGTGCGCGGATGTGGAGGATTGGATGCGGGCAATGGGATCGATTGCGGCGCCCGCCTTCGATTTGATTCTGCTGGATCCTCCTCGCAGCGGAGCCGGGCCGGAAGTAATGAAATGCCTCACGGAGTGGGCACCCGAAACCATCGTCTATGCCTCCTGTGATCCGCAGACCTTAATCAGGGATTTGGTGATGCTGCCCGCTTCTGATTATCGCATTGACTCAATCTCCGGCTTCGACCTCTTTCCCCAAACCTATCACTTCGAAACGGCAGTGCGCCTGCGTCGCCAGGGACGCACATGGTAGCTGCTGTGCGCATCTGAAGTAGGCCCCGGCCACCGGGACGGTCCCAAAAATGTGCGTCCCGGAGGGACGCCGGGATAGTAGCCGGGGGCGAGCCGCGCAGCGGCGCTGCCCCCGGTCACGGCAAACAAAGTGCCAGAGCCCCGGCAGGGGCGACGGAAGCCCTTCAATTTCAGATGCCTTCCGTCGCCCCTGCCAGGGCTCTTGATCAGATTCCAATGAACCCCGGGCTGCGCTTTGCTTGCCCGGGGCTACTGGCTTCAGCCCTTCCAGGGCTGAGAACGCCGGCCTATCATCCGGCACATGAGTATTGGGCCTGTCTGGCCGGACGGGGCGTGGGATCAAATAATCCCGGGGACTGGGCGCCGTGCGCCGCACGGCGCCCACTCCGTTTTTGTCGGGGTGCGGAGCGCTTATGCAGGGTCGCTGGGGAGAAGTTCCATTCGCAGCATTGACCGCATCCCTGGCTGCAGGTATCGCGGCTTCAACTCTGCTCATGCAGTATTGGTTTGCGGCACTGGCATTGGCCGCGGGCATTCTGACAGGCACGGCTGGATTGGCTCTTGCCCGCAGCCGATCGGGCCTGTGCCTGGGCCTGGCACTGTGCGCGCTCGCATTGGGCGGTCTTCTGCTCGGTCTGGCGGAACGGGATGGTTATTCTCGAGACGACATCCGCGCCTTGATCGCCAGCGGATCATTGCCCCTGGGTGAACAGGTCCTGCTCGACGGCTGTGTTCTCGAGGACAGTTCGCAGCGCGGCTCCGAAATGCTGACAACATTGGAGCTGCGCGGCTTCCGCCGGAAAGATGCCTGGATCGGCTGCAAGGGAACCATCCAGCTCCGGGTAACAGTCCCCGTCGATGAGGACGTCTCCGGGGCGGATCTTAGATATGGCGACAGGGTGCGGGCCTGGGCCGAATGCGATGTGCCGCAGAACTTCATGAATCCTGGTTCACCCGATCGGGTCGGCTTGCTCGCCAGACGCGGGATCTATCTCCTGGCACGGGCCAAGTCGCCCAGGCTGTTTGAAGTCCTGCATCAGGATTTCGGCACTCCGTGGGGCCGAGCCGTCGCTTCAGTGCGGCGTTCTCTCCATGATCAAATCCTGAGGCTGGGGCGGGAGGGAAATCCTCAGCGTGCTGCGGTTCTGTCCAGCATCGTTCTCGGCGATTATCTCGAACTTTCGACGGAAACGCGCACTGAATTCCAAAATGCGGGGACTTACCATGTCCTCGTGGTATCAGGCCTGCACGTCAGCACGATTGCCTGGATTCTGATCCATTTGCTTCGGCTCTTGAGGATGCCTGCTGCCGGCTCCCGGCTGTCGGCCGCATTCGGAATTCTCTTCTTCACCTGCCTGGTAGGTTTCCAGGCGAGCATGACTCGCGCGCTGTGGATGTTCATTTTGTATTTGATCGGCCAGAGCCTGTTTCGGAGAGCGCCGCCGGCGAACATTGTCCTGGCATGTGCATTCCTGCTGCTGAGTGCACATCCCGGCTGGCTTCGAGACGCCGGATTTCAGCTCTCCTTCCTATCCGTGACTGCGATTGTGCTGATGGGACTGCCCGCGATCGAGCAGGTCTTGCGCCCGCTGCTGCACCCCCTGCGTCATGCGGGCAACCCGGAGCGATTGTCGTTGCAGGCCGGGAGATGGGATCGTCTGGGGCGCCGCTTTCGCTTCCGGGCCGAGCTCCTTGCTGAAGCATGCGCAGACGGGATGCATCCGAGCTTGGGGCCGATCCTGCTGGCGGTCTGCCGATCCGCTGCCGGTCTCGGTTTCTTCATCGGCAGCATGCTCCTGATTTCCTTCTCCGTGCAGGCGTGGCTCGAGCCTGTGCTCGCTTTTTATTTCAACCGCTTGAGCTGGATAGCGCCGGCTGCAAATTTGGCCGTGGTTCCGCTCTCTTCCCTCGTTCTTGCGGCAGGCATGGCGGCTGAAATTTTGACAGGCTTGGTTCCTGCGGCCTGGCCGGCATTTCGCCTCGCAGGCGGATCTTGCACCCTACTTCTGGGGGTCAACCGGTGGTTTGCCGCCCTGCCTGGAGCCTGGCAGCGATGTCCCACTCCACCCGGCCCGTGGGTGATCGCAGGATTCCTGCTCATCTTTTCCTGGTGCTTTCTTCGCTGGCGCCGCCTCTGGATTCCGTGCGCATTTGTCGGGCTCGAGATCGCCACTCTGTCGCTCGCTGAGTTGAGGATTCTGCCCCAGCGCGGCATCGATATCATTTCTGCGGCCTGCCGGACCAGGAATGCCGGGAGCGCGCATCGATTGCGCCTGTCCTTCCTGGACGTTGGACAAGGGGATGCCATCATGATCCAATTTCCCGACGGCCGCGCCTGGGCCGTTGATGCAGGCGGCCTGCGCGTGGACACTTCCCGGCCCGAGGAGGCGAGTCCGTTCGACGTTGGCGAAGCCGTGGTCAGCCGGTTCCTTTGGTCGCGGTGGGTCGTTGCCCTCGATCGAGCCGTCCTTACTCATCCGCATCAGGATCATGCCGGGGGCATGCCGGTGCTACTCCAGAATTTCTCAACCGGCCGATTGGATTACGGCGATGCAGGCACAGATCCGGCACAGGCCCACATACTGGAGTCTGCCCACAAAATGCGTGTGCCTGTTCATCGGGTCGGGAAAGGAGAAGAGTACCGCCTGGCCGGCGTCCAGGTGAGCGTCTTGAATCCTGAAGGTAAACGGCCTGCACGTTCGTTGAACGACGGATCCGTCGTTTTGCGACTGCAATACGGACGCTTTTCTGCGCTTTTGGCCGGAGACCTGGAGGGAACCGGCGAAGCCGAGGTCCTATCGAGCAACCGGGAGTTGAGCAGCCAGCTGCTCAAAGTCGCACACCATGGCAGCCGCAATGCCACCTTCGATCGCTTCCTCGAGCGCGTTCGGCCGCGCTGGGCGGTGATTTCGGTGGGCCGTAAGAACCCATTTCAAAACCCATCCCGAGAAACGCTTCTTCGGCTCCAACGCCATGGCGCGAGGATTCTGCTGACGATGGAGCAAGGTGCTATTTTTTTTGAGACCGACGGCATGCACTATTTGCTGAGCAGCTACAAGTTAGGCGTGCTGGATCAGGGCGTCCTAAGTTCGGATGGAGTAGCGGCGGATATGGAGAAGATGCAGAGCTAGCGGCAGACTTTTGCATGACGGGTGAGGAACGACATGATCGTAGTTCCTCACCCATCGGAGTCAGTCGGCTAGGCTTTGTAGGACAGTACGGAGCGCATGTACTGGGCGCGTTCGAAGGCGGAGGGGTCCGCGCAGCTTTGCTGGCTCATGCTGCCCCGCAGCTGGTTTACCGACTCGTACTCGTGCTTTTCCATCCACTCGACCATTCCCTTTTCGATCTCGCGGATATGTCCGATCCCGCGCTGCAGCAGTACAGAGCAAAGCTGGGCTACGTTTGCGCCCGCCATCAGGATCTTCAGGACGTCTTCGGAACTGTGGATACCGCTGGTCGCTGCCATATCCGATTTGATTCGTCCATACAGAATCGCAACCCAACGCAGCGGCAGACGGAGTGCCTGAGGCGTGCTCAACAGCACATTGGTGCGGATCTCGAGGTTTTCGAGGTCCATATCCGGCTGGTAAAACCGATTGAAAAGGACCAGAGCATTGGCTCCCGCCTCATCGCAACGCCTGGCCATGCCGGCCATGTTGCTGAAAAACGGGCTCAGCTTGAGTGCCACAGGAATGGTCACAACATATTTGACTGCCTTTAGAATATCGATATAAGACTGCTCAACCTCCGCAGAAGATTGCGTCGTATCCGTGGGAATGTAATAGACATTGAGTTCGAGCGCGTCGGCGCCGGCTTCCTCTATCCTCTTGGCAAAGTCTACCCAACTGCCGATGGAAACCCCGTTGAGGCTGGCAATAATCGGAATGCCGACTGCCTTTTTCGCCTTTCCTATTTTCTCGAGATAACCTTCCGGGCCTGCCCGGAACTCCTCGGGCGCCGGCAGATAACTCAGGGCTTCGGCAAAACTCTCGGTGCCGTGGGTGAGGTGATGCTCAAGTGCTTCCCGTTCCCGCGTCATCTGCTCTTCGAACAAGGAATAGAGAACAACTGCCGATGCCCCGGCGTCTTCCATCCGCTTGATATTATCGAGGTTTTCCGAAAGAGGCGAGGCGGAAGGTACGAGCGGAGTCCGCAGTTTCATTCCCAGATAACGAGTGCTCAGATCCATATTCTCTCCTTTACCTGCTTAGTATTGCTTCCTCACTTATGAATTGTCATGTTTCATTCCCAAGTTGACGACCGTGCATTATACATTTGATCAAGGATTTCGTCTCGAATAACTCGACATCGGACCGATGAAAATCAGGCGGGGCTCATCGCGGATTCCGGTCCAAGGTCACAGATCCCAGGTTGTCCCCCTGGATTTGTTGCGCAACCCGGTATGCCATCTTCACACAATCATTGAGCCCCACGCCATAATAGGCATTGCCGACAAGATAGAGCCCCGGATGCCGCTGTGCCAACTCTTGCAGGTGCGTGCGCCGCTCGATGTGACCGATGGTGTACTGCGGGATCCCGCGTTGCCAGCGATAGACACGCAGGAAAGCCGGAGCGTTCGTGATCCCGATCAGGGGCCCGAGTTCGCTCTGCAGAGTTCGCCAGAGTTCATCCTCCGACAGATCGATGGCTTTCGGATCCCCAGCTCCACCCAGCATCGAGCGAAACTGCACGTACCCTGCAGGAGCGCGATCCGCAAAAATCGAGGAAGTCCAGATCGAACCGAGAATGCGCAGTCCCTCGGATCGAGGAATCAAAAAACCGAAGCCGTCAAGAGCATGAGCGATGGTGTCGCGCCGGTGCCCGGAAGCCACGACAACGATGGGGGCATAGGGGATGGCTTCGAATGCGGCAGTTAGCTCCGGATCGAACTCCTCGAACATCCCGGCCGCGGCAAATGTAGGGCAGGCGCAAACGAGATTCCGGGCGAGAATCCGCCGCCCGCCCTGATCCGAAACTTCCCACATGCCGTCCCTGAAGGCGATCCGGGCTACCGGCCGGTCGATCCTGATCACGGCATGCAGACGTTCCTGCAGCCTTTCTACGATTGGATCCAAGCCTCCCTTGAAGGAAGTCAGATGTCCACCCGGCCCCGCAGGGCCGCTTTCTCTGGGTCTTGCTGCGCCTTGCTCGGCGCTCCGGCGCTGGAATTGCCGCGCGATCAACGCACGCACCAGCCCACCATAGCGCTGCTCCATCCCCCGCATGATAGGAAAGCAGGCCGGGAAGAGACAATTCCCGAGCCAGGCCGCCAAAAATCCCGGAAACCATCGGATCGATGAAGGACTCGGCAGCTCCGCGTCCAATCCGGCGGGCTGCGAAGTCGTAGACCGACTCTTCGCCCATATCGCGGCGTGCCGGGATCAAAGGCTCAAGAAAAACGCGCAGCTTGTCCGGGAGGCTCAGGAGGCCGGTGCCCAAAATTGCGGCGGGAGAAAGCGGCACCGGATGTAGATGCCCGTGCTTCACGATAAACCGCTTCTGGCTGTTGGCATTGGCTGGCTCAAGGCACGCGGAAAGCCCCACCTCCTCCACGAGGCGCAAGGTCAGCGGCTCGCGATCAAGAAAGCCATTAGGCCCCCAGTCGACAGAATACCCGCCCACGCGATCCGTGCCGATTGTGCCGCCGAGCCTGCTGCTGGCCTCCCAAAGTTCCCAACCATCGGGGCGGCCGGCCAGCCCAAGCCAATGTGCCACGGAGAGGCCGGAGATCCCCCCGCCGACAATCAATCCTTCCAGACGCGGCAACGGTTCTCTGCTCGACGATGGTTCAGAGCTTGTGAATGACTGCAGCACCCTGATCTCCCCTGCGGGCAGGATGAAACTCATTAAAAATCTTCATTTTAGCACATTCTGTACAGGGAGGGCAGAACCCTTCATTTGAAGCCCGATGGACTATAGAATCGGGGGTTATTGAACCTTCGAGCAAAGAAATGCATCTAGATATGCGAGGCTGGATTCCTTCCCCGGGAAGGAGTAGAGTGGGAATTGGCAAGCCTGGAGAGGATGTGCTTATGAGATACGTGCGACCTTTGCTCATCTGCTTTTGGGTATTAGTGTTAGCCACGGCTGTGGGCCTTGCGCAATCGACGCAGGAGACTTCCCAGAAGCCGCCGGACCCTGAACTCATTGTGCCTGCCGGTACCATACTGCCGGCGGTTCTCAATTCCTACTTGAACACCAAAAACACCCAGGTCGGCGATACCTTCTATGCGGACACCACTTATCCCATCTACATCCAGCAGCGGCTGATTATTCCCCGCGGCTCTATCATCAAAGGCACGGTTACGCAGGTCGGGAAACCCGGAACGATTTCAGGTAAGGGGCGGATTGCCGTCAGATTCGATACCATTCTCCTGCCCAATGGAGTCGAGCGCAGCCTAGTAGCCAATTTTCACGGAATTCATGGCCCGGGATCAGAGAAGATCGATCGCAAGACGGAAACAGTTGAGCAGAGCGGAACGGGTAACAAAGGCGCCGATGTAGGCACAGTGGTCGGCACGACGGGTGAGGGTGCGATGATTGGGTCGATCGTCAACCGGAGCGCCTCGGGCGCAGGAATTGGCGCCGGCGCCGGCGCGGCTGCCGGATTGGCCATCGTGCTGCTAAGTCGGGATCGCAATCTGGTCCTGGAACCCGGGATTCAGCTCGATCTGGAGTTGAGACAGCCCTTGCGCTTTGCTTATGGAGAGGTGATGTTTACCCAGGCGGAAATAGACAAGGCCGTGAGAACCCCGACCGTGCGCGCCAAGCCTCAAAGCAAACCGGGCGGAAGGATCCCATTCTTTTTCCCCCGCATCTGGCGCTAATGAAACCGAGAAACCAGCCAGGGATTCACTTCGGAGTTTCGCGTCGTGGGTGCCTTTGGGTACACAAGGGCGAAAAAACCCTCTATAAATAACACCAAGTTACTGATCTGACCACAAAATCCTTCAGGGTTTTTGTGGCTGGCTCTTGAACGCGATATATTCTCCGCAGTGCCGGGATCACCGGTTTGTTGACCTACGCAATTGCTTGACAGCATGACGCCGGCTGGGATATTCATCCCTGGTCCCGGATACGTAAATCATGCAAAAATTTCGCGGCGCGGATATCCGAGTACTCTACTGGCGCGAGTTGCGCTCCGCGCTGCGCGAACGCAACATCGTCGTCAACGGCATTCTCCTGCCGATCTTCCTTTACCCCGTCATCCTCTGGCTGGTTTATACCGGCATCACTTTCGTCGGCGGGCAAACCCAGGGGTTTGCATCCCGGGTGATGCTTCAGGGCCTGCCGCAAGAGCACGATCTGCTGAAGAAGGAACTCGAGCGTGACCTCCGGATCGATTTGAAGAACTCGCAGAATCCAACAGCCGATATCCGTGAGGGAACCCTCGATCTGCTGGCCGAATTCCTGCCGCCTGCCGCAGGCGCGGATTCGCTGGGGGAAAATTTTGGAGTCCGGCTCACGTTTGACAACTCCAAGGATCGGAGCGGAATCGCCCGCGACCGCTTCACAGAGATCCTCCTGCGTTACCGGGATCAATATTTCGAACGGAAGGCGGGAGCGCTTGGCATCTCCCCGGCCCAGTTGCAGCAGTTCTGGATCGAGTCAAAAAATATCGCGACCAGCCGCCAGATGGGACAGTTCATCCTCGGGCTGATGTTGCCCCTTTTCCTGATTATCATGGTAGCCATCGGATGCATGTTTCCCGCGATCGACAGCACGGCGGGCGAGCGTGAGAAGTCGACATGGGAAACATCCATGACGCTTGCGACCGCGCGCGCCAACATCATGGTGGCCAAGTACCTATACGTAACGACCATGGCAGCACTCGCCGGGCTCTTGAACCTGACCGCGATGCTGTTGTCGATGAAGTCGATCCTCTCCCCGCTCCTGGGCGGACAAGCGGAGGATCTAACCTTCCAGATCCCGCTTTTCTCCATGCCGCTGATCCTGCTGGTGACGGTCCTGCTGGCCGCCTTCGTAGCTGCGGGCATGATGATCTTCGCCTCTTTCGCCAGGACTTTCCGTGAGGGGCAGGCAATGGTGAGCCCATTCTATATCGCCACTTTTATTCCGGTGATGTTCCTGCAGGCCCCGGGAATTCAAGTTCACGACGGGATTGGCACTGATTCCCATCATCAATGTGGCCATGGTGTTCCGCGAGGCCATCGCAGGAACCTTTCATTGGCATCTGATCGGGATCACCCTCGCGATAGAGGTGCTTTGCGTCATTCTGGCTTTGTGGCTCGCGGCCACGATCCTGCGCTATGAGGACTTCATCATGGGCAGCTACGGGGGCAATTTCCTCAAGTTTTTGAAAGAACGATTGCTCGGTGGCAAGAACCGAGGGAGGCAATAATCCATGGATCCTGTGGTCGTGCGGGGATTGATGAAGACTTTCTACGATGAAGCGCGCGGCGAAGTGAAGGCCGTCCAGGGCATTGACTTCGAGTGTCATCCCCGTGAGGTTTTCGGCTTGCTCGGGGCCAACGGAGCGGGCAAAACCACCACGCTGCGCATGCTCTCGACGATCCTGACCCCGACCGGCGGCAGTGCCTCAATTCTGGGCCACGATATTGCCGCTGACCCCACGGCGGTACGGAAATGCCTCGGCTTCTTTTCAGCCACCACGGCACTCTATCCACGCCTGACGGCACGCGAGACGATTGAGTTTTTCGCGCGCATCAACCAGTATGCCGGGGACGTGAAGCAGCGCGTCGACTATCTGATCGAGCGTTTCGGGATCTCCAAATATGCCTCGGCGCGTGTGGACAAGCTTTCCACGGGCATGAAGCAGAAGGTTTCCATTGCGCGCACGGTAGCGCATGATCCCCCGCTCCTGATTTTTGATGAACCCACGGTCGGTCTCGACGTGCTCAACGCCCTCGAAATGCAGGAGGTGATCAAGGAGTTCCGCGCGCAAGGTAAAACCATCCTGTTCTCGACCCACATCATGAGCGAAGCGGAGAAGCTTTGCGATCGCATCGCGATCATCCACGCCGGCCGCATTCTCGCCTGCGACAACCTGGAAGGGCTGCGCCGGACTACGGGCCAGCGCTATCTCGAGGATATCTTCGTCCACTACGCGAGGGGTCAGGAATGAACTGGCAAACGGTTCGCGTCCTGTTCGGCAATGAGCTGCGGATGCTCCTGCGCGACCGGCGCACGATCATCGTTGCCATTGTCTTGCCGCTCATCATCTATCCCGTAATTTTGTTTGCCACCAAGACCACGACCGAGCGGCGTGAGAAAAAACTGGCCGCGGCTTTGTATGAGTATGCCGTCAGCGGATCGCAGACCGAGCAGGTTCGTGAATGGATCCGGCAGGCGCGCACGGAGATTGCGAAGGAAGCATCCGCCAGCAGTCCCGAGTCGCAGGTAGGGGCAGCCGCGCCCGGCCAGAGCTTCAAAGACAGCCTCGCCGACTTCCGGTTCCGGGAGCAGAAGGTCGATGACCCGGACGCGAGCCTGAAAGCCGGGCAGATTCACTTCTATCTCGAGGCTCTAAGCGGGAAGGAAGCTGACGCCTTGCCCAAAAATTCCAATGCATCTCAAAGCAAGGCGGAAGCCGGGGGCAAATCAGCCGTGCTGGTCGAACCTGCGCGGCTTCCCGGCGTGCCCCTGATCCGCATTTATTTCCAGGGTGATCGCGATGACTCGCAGGCGGGAAGTGCGAAGATGCGGAGTTTTCTGTCCCGGGCGCGGCGTGCGCAACGCGACGGCCTCCTTCGGGAGCATGGATTTCCGGTTAACCCTGATCAGGTCATGCCATCCTCTGAGACCAACGTCGCGAGCGCTGCCCAGGTGACAGGCTCCTACGTGGGGCGGTTTCTGACCCTGTTCCTGTTGACATTCCTGTTGAGCGCCGGTTCCATTGTCGCCATCGACAGCATTGCCGGCGAGAAGGAGCGCGGCTCTCTCGAAACGCTGCTGACCACCGCGGCGCGGCGCGGCGAAATCGTGGCCGCCAAACAGCTCCTCATCGTGACCGTGGCACTGATCGTCACGTTCGTTCAGATCGCGAATCTTCTGGCCTACGTGACCTTCAAAGTGGTCAAGCTCCCTGCAAACTGGGCGATCGAGGCGCCGCCGATAACCATCATCACGCTGCTTTTGCTTTTTGTCCCCATGGCGGCGTTCATGGCATCCATCCTGCTCATGATCTCGGCTTATGCAAAATCCTACAAGGAAGCGCAACTCTATTTTTTCCCGGTCTACCTGGTAAGCATGGTCCCCGCCCTGGCCGGTGTGCTACCGGGAGTGGCGTTGCGCTCGGCCATCGTCCTGGTTCCGGTGGCCAACGTGAGCGTCGCAGTGCGTGAAATCATGGTGGGCAAGTTTGACTGGCCGATGCTTGCGGCGGTGTTTGCGGTGATGACGCTCGCGGCAGCCTGGGCCATGCGCGCTTCCGCGCGCATGCTGTCGAAAGAAAGCCTGGTCACAGCGGGTGAGTCGGACGCAGCCGATCTAGCCGGCGGCGCCGCGCTTTTTCCCAAACACGTGCTGCGCTGGTACGCGGTCCTGGGCGTGGTTTTGTTCGCCGTGGCCCTCAATGTCCCGCAATTAGCCACGTTCAGAGCCCAACTTCTATTCAATGAGCTCGTCATCTTTCTGGGCGGTTCGCTGTTGATGATCCGGAGCTACCGGTTGAACGTACGCGCAGCCCTCGCACTGCGTCCGGTAAAACCGCTCGTCTGGCTCGGGGTCCTGCTCGCCATCCCTTCCGGGCTTGTGGTCGCCACGGGTGTCTTCCGGCTCACGAACCTGATCATCCCGGTTCCCGAGCGCGTACTGGAGCAGTTCAGCCGCGACATCATGCCCAAGGATGTCCCGATGTGGCAGGTCTTGATTTTGATTTCTATCCTACCCGGAATCTGCGAAGAAATTGCTTTCCGCGGCACCCTGCTCCACGGCCTGCGCCGGAAGTTCCGGCCCGCCGTTCTGGCATTGGTTGTAGGAATCATCTTCGGCTTCTTTCACGTCACCTTGTTCCGCATATTGCCCACGGCATTCCTGGGCGTAATCCTGACTGCCATGGCTTTGTTAACCGGTTCAGTTTTCCCGGGCATGGTGATGCATGCCGGCAATAACGCGCTGAGTTTTTGGCTGTCCGAATCGGGACACGCCATGGGCAACCTCACCTTGGGCTGGTACCTCGCGGCTGGAGCCGTGTTCGCGCTCGCATTCTACATCATCTATCGCGCCCGCACTCCGTATCCCGACCTCAGGCCTCCAACCCCCGGCCCCCGGCCTACGAACGGAAATCAGGAGTCAGAATCCAGAATTCAGAATCACACTCCGAGTCGGGATCGCGACTGATGCGGCTAAAAACCTGCCCCAGCATCATTGAGAGAATCCTGCGTCACCTCAAGGTCTGGGACCGGTCCGAGCGGCCGGTGGAGTATCCTGCGAGCTCGATGAACCCTCCTGCGGCCCTTTTGCCTCCCTTTGTGGTCTCTTCGATTCAGACAGTGGAGAAGATCGCACAGCGAAGACCTCAAAGACCGCAAAGAGGCCAATGCGATTCTTCACGCCCGGGGGCTGCCTTGGGCCGCACCCGGGCGGGCCTGGGAGTCAGCTCCGCGGTCTTTGAGGTCTTCGCGGTGAAAAGATGACCCATTTCCACTTTCCATGCTCACCTGCCACTCAGCCGCTGCGCGTCGACGCAACGTAAGGCGGGCAACCTGAAAACAAATGTTGCTTGATCGTCATATTTCCGGTTAATATGACGGCATGAATGCAGGTCGATCCTATCCTCGTCTGTTGAAGCCGCCCAAGCAGAGTTTCTTCTTATTCGGGATGCGGGGCGCGGGCAAAAGCACTTGGGCGCGGGAGGCGTTTCCCGATGCTCACCGATTCGATCTGCTGGACGAAGGATTGTTCCAGAGTTATCTGCGCGATCCCCGCCTTTTCGGACGTGAGTTGCTGCTCGTCCCAGCGGGCCAAACCGTCGTGGTAGACGAGGTCCAACGGCTGCCGACCTTGCTGAACGAGGTGCATCGGTTCATCGAGAGCCGACGCCTGCGGTTCGTTTTGCTGGGCTCCAGTGCCCGCAAGCTAAAGCAGGCGGGTACGAATCTGTTGGCGGGCCGTGCCCTGCGGCGGGTTATGTTACCGCTGCTGCCGCAGGAACTCGGAGCTGATTTCGACTTGCCGGAGGTGCTGCGCTTCGGCAGCCTGCCCATCATCTGGCAGTCGCCGGCCAAGGAGGAGAGCCTCGAGGCTTACGTGCAGTTGTATCTGAAGCAGGAAATCCAGGCGGAGGCGCTGGTGCGGAATCTTCCGGGATTTGCCCGCTTTCTGCCTGTTGCGGCCCTGTTCCACGGGCAGGTGCTGAGCGTTGCTGCGTTGGCCCGCGACGCAGGTGTGGCGCGGACGACGGTCTCCGGCTATCTGGATATCCTGGCGGACACGCATCTGGCCTGGCTCCTACCGGCGTACGAAGGCAGGTTGAGGGTCAAGGAAAGGAAGCACCCCAAGCTGTACTGGGTGGACCCAGGCGTCATGCGCGCGGTAAGGCGGGAGTTCCATCCGCCCGGCGAATTGGAGCGCGGGGCGCTGCTGGAGGGTTGGGTGGGCGCCCTGCTGAACGCATACGGTGAACCCGGATGCGGTTTGGGGCTGCGACATGACGGAGTGTTCTATTGGGCTCCGGCCGCGGGAGGGACCGAGGTGGATTTCCTGGTCCGGCGGAGCAAAGAGTTCACAGCTATCGAGGTCAAGGCCAAGGAGACTCTAGCCTCGCGTGATCTCAACGGACTGAAGGCCATCGCCGAACTGAACGGAATCCGCCGCCGGGTTGTCGTGTTCCTGGGCGAACGCCCATTCCGCACGGAAGACGGCATCGATGCGTTGCCTGTTGAGGAGTTTTTGAGGGAACTGGCGGGAAACCGAATATAGGATCCAAATTCGGAACAGGCGCCGATCTAAAACAGACGTACCGGTAATTTTACCTCCATGTGAATTTACTGGCATGTATTTTGCATTGTTGTTAAAATTACCGGCATGTTGAAACGATACCTGGAATCTCAGATCATCAAAGACCTGGAGAGAAAGATGGTTTTTCTTTCCGGGCCACGCCAGGCCGGCAAGACCACGATCGCCCGCGAGATACTCAAGTCCCGATACGATACCGAGGAATGCAAGAAACGTTATCTGAACTGGGATGACCGCTCTGACCGCGAGCTGATCTTCCGAGGCGCATCTCCGTTTGCTCCGGGGTGGGTGGTATTCGACGAGCTCCACAAGTACGCACGCTGGCGCCAATATTTGAAGGGCCTTTTCGACAAGCGCGGAGACGAGCTCGGCATTCTCGTCACCGGGAGCGCTCGTCTCGATTATTACCGCCGCGGCGGTGACTCACTGCAAGGCCGATATCACCACCTGCGGCTGCACCCTTTGTCGCTCAAGGAAGTGTACCCCTACGCAGGCAATACGCTTAACGATCTGCTGGAACTCGGAGGTTTTCCGGAGCCGTTTTTATCGGGGTCGGCGGACGAAGCGCGGCGCTGGAGCCGGGAATATCGCTCAAGGGTGCTGCGCGAAGATCTTGCCGATCTGGAAAAAGTCTCGGAACTTTCCTTGCTCGAACACCTGGCGGTCCGTCTCCCCGACCTGGTCGGCAGCCCTCTTTCCATAAACGCCCTCCGGGAAGAGCTGCAGGTTGCCCACCAGACCATCAGCCGCTGGCTCGGAATTCTCGAACGCCTCTATCAGATATTCCGGATTTATCCTTTTGGCGCGCCCACGATCCGCGCGGTCAAGAAAGAAGCGAAGCACTACCAACTGGATTGGACGCTCGTGGACGCTCCGGGCGCCCGGTTCGAAAATCTGGTTGCCTGCCACTTGCTGAAAGAGAACCACTTTCTCGAGGACATCAAGGGAATCGATCGTGAACTACGATACTTTCGTGACGTCGAAGGTCGCGAGGTAGATTTTGTGGTTCTCGAAAAGAAAAGGCCGATTCGTTTCGTCGAATGCAAACTGAGCGGGAGGGATGCATCACCCTCTCTGCGCTATCTCCACCATAAATTCCCCGCCGTCCCCGCCATCCAGGTGGAGGCAATCGCGGATTGCGACATCATGACAAAAGACGGCATACGCATTTGCGCCGCGGCCCGGTTTCTCTCGGAACTCGCTGCCTAGCAGTTTGCATGGTGCGGGCCCACTGGCAGCGCAAAGGATTCATCATTGGGCCGCTGGGTCTGCTCATTGCCATCCAGGCAACTTATCTCGGCTGCACCCTGATTACCAATAACACCTCTGAATTTACGCGCGTCCCGAATCTGCTCGCAGTAAACTGGGCGAGATAGGAGGGGAAACCGGGTAGCGTCCCCAGTTTCCTGGGAATTGTGAACCTCCCTGATTTTTGCAGGAACTGGCTTGTTGGTTCATTCGGGCCGCAGCGTTTCCACAATTTTTGAAGCGCAAATGCCAGAGATCGTGGTATTTTAGGGGCGCGCATAGCCCAGCGGCATATTTTGGCGCGCCTCTGATGGTGATCTCCGGTTTTAGGTTTTCGAGAATCCTTACGGGGACTTCGCCAGAAACAGGACCGTTTTTGAGAGCCGTGATGCCCATCTGCTAGGCACGCTTATAGCAAAGCACATTCGAAACTTTGGGAAAAACAGTACTGAGGGCATTCGAACGAGGAGACATGAAATTGAGCGCCGTCCTTCTTTGCGCGTTCATCGCCTCAAACATTTTCGGACAGCAATCCAAACTCCCACAGCAGGCGACGACCTCAAAGTGGATTGAGAACAAGGTTGATGTGCGGTTCAAATCAGGTTACCTAGATGATTACAGCGACATCATTCTCACCTGGGTTGTCCAAAACCGGAGTGGAAGTGACATTGAAATTAACTTTAAGGAATCGCTCCTCAGAGAGCCCGCCAGGGTTTTTCTAAAGCTAAAAAGTGACCAGACAGCAATCCGACTCGATCTGGGGACAAGGTTTCTATCTATTCTGGACAACATGATTCCTGAAGATCTAACCATTACATTCAGGATGCGCTTTCCGGTACCCGTGGAGCAAAAATCAACTCCGCTCTTTGGCAAAAAACCGACGTACCAAGAACTGTTGTCCAAGCACATGGGCAACGTTCAAAGTATTATCATCTATATTCCCGAATCGCTCATAAAGATAACCTTTCCCATACCTCAGTAATCGTAAGGATTATTTCGTTACTTCATTTCTTGGAGGTGTCAAGGCGTACGATCTTGCGGATCGGACTTCTTGTCTCTGACGGGCAACGAAATCGGCGGCTATTTGCGCGAATGTGGAGGACGCGATGACAATCGCCGAAGCTATACAGGAACTATTGACCATCATCCGTGCGCTTCGACAGAGGTATTCGCAGAAAAGATTCACGCTCGATGGTCGCCTGGTCGGCGATTTAGGCGAAATCCTCGTGCAGGAAGCCTATGATGTCGAATTGTTTGCAGAACAACAGAAGCACCACGACGGTCGGACCTCCGACGGAAGGCTCGTCCAGATTAAGACGACCATGCAGAATGCTCTTACGTTTCCGGTGGACCACGTGCCGGATTACTATCTTGGAATTAAGATTCAGGAGGACGGATCCTTTGTAGAAGTCTACAACGGTCCCGGCGAGATCGCCCGAGAGGCCGTAACCAATCGCAGGCCAACAAAAACAAATCTCCATTCAGTGACGATCAGCGCTCTCACAAAACTCAATCAAAAGGTAGCGAAGAACGGGCGAATATCAAAAAGATTGAAGCACAGCGACGGTCATAACGCGTAGGTATCGCAACATTACCGTGTCCCTCACGCACGCGATTTGCGATACGTTAAACCGTCTTCGATTCATTAACCACAAGGAAAATGGATATGGAGATCAAGATACTATCCCACGAAGAGGTTGAATTTAAGGAAAAGGATGTTCAAAACGCTTTCGAGCACGACTTGTCAAAACTCGAAGAGGGGTTAGAACTGATCGAGTCCGAGGTGGTCATTGGCACCGGTCGCATTGACACATTGGCATTTGACAACAACAGCGGTTGCCCGGTTTTTGTCGAGTACAAAAGACGCGGCGAATTCGACAAAGACGCCCTAATTCAGTTGATGGATTATTTGAGTTGGTTCGCGCGGGACGAAAACCGGATGGAATTGCTACAGAAGATCATTCGCCACCGCAAACAAAATCTCGACGATTTTGAGCCGTCTATCCGTTTGATCTGTGTGGTCACAGAAATTGACGATCGAGTAAAGAATGCAATTTATGCCATCGCAAACCACGTCAAAGTATTTTCCTATTTGGTAGCTCGCGACACCGCGAACAATGTTGTTCTCGTGCCTAAACTCGAAGTTGATAATGAGGATGTCGAAAAGCCCGTACGCGAAACTACGTCTGAAGCCGAACTGCTAAAGAAACACTCGCACATGCACGAAATGGTTGCAGCCCTAAAAGCTCTGCTCGAACAGGACGGTGCGTACACCTATACCACTTCGAGCTCTTTCTGCTTCAAGAAGGATCGCGTCTTTGCCAAAGCGCATTTTCGGAAGAGCTATATGTTGCTCGAACTGCGCGTAGGAAAGGGCAAGGTGTCCGATTCGGATTTTAGGTATTGGCGACAAGGCGAATCAAATTGGGGCGCTACCTATGTTTATCCGTCAAAACAGATACCCGAGAAGGTGGCTAAATGGGCAGAAATGGCGAGGACCGCTGCAAGCGCCGGGGACACCGGTGATGAGGAAGAGTCATAGCAATTTATATGACAGCCGGCAAGACAATGTGGAGTAACTGTATGGGCGGTGACCTAGAGGCGAGATTCCATCAACAAATGCTCCTTGTCTACAAAAAAGCTAAGGACGAATGTCATTACAACGCCACCAGATTTCTTCAATTAGTGGGGGAGCAAGGGGGTCTGCAGGCAGCTAAGACCCTCTTACATGCCGACGGATATTCAGAGGGCCTCACGGCACTTTGGAAGTTGCACAGACTGGACATAAGCATGGAAGCAGTTGTTATTCGGGAGCCATGGTGTCAGCTTTTCACTGAAGAAGAATTGGCGACGGCGCGGAATAGGTTGCAGGATCTGGGTTACACGGAGACCTGAGCATCACAAAATCCACAATCGATCCCCGGTCATTTCCACGATTCAGAACCGGGCTGGAACCACGCGGAAACCGGGGACGCCACCCTATTTCCCGTGGTACAAAATCCAATAGGTCATCTCGGTTGGAAATAGGGTGGCGTCCCCTGTTTCCCACGAATTGATCCACGTCCGCCGGCGCGACTGGTTATCCGCCCTGGGCGAGCAGGTGATCCTGGCGATGTTCTGGTATCATCCGGCCATCTGGTGGTTGATCCGCAGGATCGAGCTTGCGCGAGAGCAGGTTGTGGACCGGTGCGTGCTCGAACTTGCCATCGACCGGCGCCAGTACCTGAAATCGCTGCTGCATTCCGCCGCGGACCGGGCGGCCTTGCTCTCGGCAAATTTGTTTTTCACACGCCATCATCTCAAGGAGCGCGTGGCGCTCCTGTTGGAGGAGATTCCTATGTCGAAGACACGGCTGTTCACTTCTCTTATTTTGGTCTCTATGATGTTGTGCCTCGGCGCGGCGATTGCCGCCTATGCGTTTCCTTTGACCGGTCAGGGTGCAGTCCCGCCGAGCCGCGAGCAATCCATCACTCCGCCGGCGAGAGCCTTGCCCGCTACGGCAAGCAAGGTGGAGAGCCGGGAACCTGCAGCCCCCTCTCCCCGCGTGCCCCAAAAAGAGATCGTGCCGACTCCTGCCACGACCCCTGCGCCCGCCGGAGGCCGGGTGAAGCAGGTTCAGAATCTGGTCTCGGGCACGGTTCTTGACAGCAGCCGCGGGCACATTCCCGGGGCGGAGATCTCGATCGCCGATCCCGTGACAAAAGAAGTAATGACTAGCGTATTCACCGATCAAAAAGGCGATTTTTCCTTTGCCGTGCCGGCAGGAATGAACGTTGAGCTGACCTTTCGCAGCCCGGGTTTCGCGCCTGCCGTCGTGAAGGATGTAACCGGCGGCCAGCCTCCCTTGCGGATCGTCCTGACCCTGGGGATGATCAGCGAAACCGTGACTATTACGGCCGCCAGCCTGCCTGCCGAGCCGGCGGACGCCTCCGCGAACCAGAAAGTGCAGCCGATTCGGATCGGCGGCAACGTGCACCCTCCAAAACTGCTTCGCAGGGTCGATCCGCTGTATCCCGTCGAGGCGCGCCGGCAGGGGATCGAGGGAATTGTCTTGGTCCAGGCTTATGTCGGGCTCAGCGGTGAGGTCCTGGACGCGCGCGTCATCAAGGGACAGCCGCCCCTGGACGACGCCGCCATCGAAGCGGTCCGGCAGTGGCAGTTCACCCCTTTCCTGCTGAACGGGGAGCCGCAGCTGGGGATCACCACGGTCACGCTGATCTTCAAACTTGACAAGCAGTGACGCCGGCTTCCGGATCCTGGCCTCTTTCTTCTAACGCGGACGAACTCACCTCACCTGAGTTGTTCCGGGACGCCGGGAAACGGGCCGGACCACGGCAAGGTGAATCTTCGCAGCAACATACCTCTTAGTCACCCGCATTAAATCGCGCTTGTGCTCAATTTTCGGCGCCGTTTTATCGTTCCAAGCCAATTGCGGTAAGCTGTGTTCCACTGAATGTGGAACACAAGCGTTCGAATAAGACAGGATTAGAATGTGGCGAAGCAGCGGTTCGCGGCATTTGCCATATTGTAACCTGAGGCGTTACGTGTTACAGTAGTTGTGTGGCCCTACTCAGCTTCCGACACAAGAGCTTGGAGCGCTTTTTCGTGGGTGGAAGCACGGCAGGGATCCAGGCGAAGCATGCCGGCAAGCTGCGACTGATCTTGGGCCGTCTCAATGTGGCGATTGGGCCGCGCGACATGGCGCTGCCCGGCCTCCGGTTGCACCCCTTGACCAGTGACCGAAAAGGCATCTGGACCCTGAGTGTGAGCGGCAACTGGCGTGTTACGTTTAGATGTTCCGGCCCTGATGTAGAGGATGTCGACTATGAAGACTACCACTGAATTAACCAGAAGGATGCATAATCCGCCCCACCCTGGAGAAGTCCTGCGTGGGCTCTGCCTGGAACCGCTCGGCTTAAGCGTGACCGGGGCGGCCCATGCTCTCGGTGTGAGCCGCAAAACGCTTTCGAGCATCCTGAATGGACGCTCCGGGATAAGCGCCGAAATGGCTATCCGGCTATCGATTGCTTTTAACACTACCGCGGAAAGCTGGCTGTTGCAGCAGTTGCAGTATGATCTGGCCCAAGTTGAGCCAAAACGCCGATTGCTGCGGGTCAAGAAGATGGCTGCCGCCTGATTCATGGAGCCCGGAAGGCGGCGCGGCAGTTGGGACACCTGCTCGAAGACGAGGCGAACCTTGCGGCAGGTCCTTTGGAGGCCTCCATTAGGAATTGCCTATTCTCCTCGATGATTCGCCAAAAGTGGGACAGACTAAGCGTTTAACGCAATCGGGGTCCCAGCCTGCCAACCGCTTTTTGCGCGGCCCCTCAGTGCAATTTGTTACTTTCTCCCGCACCGTTCTTTTTTGATATACTCCGCTCACCATGAATGAGGATGCGAAATGGGACGAGCTATCTCCGGACGATTGGTTGGCGGAGATCGAAGACCGACTTTTCGACAAGGGCCAACGCCCGCTGGAAATCGCCCAAAGGGCCCTGCACCGATGTCCCGACGATCCGTTGATCTTCGAGCTTGCGGCATTTGCGGCGTTGGTAGAGGATCAACCCAACCTCGCGCTGCGCTATCTGAAGAAGCTGGACAAGTTCTTTTTCCCGTCACCGAGCAGCGTCGCATGCAAGGCAATCGCCTTGGCGCAGTTGGGCAAATGGCCTCTCGCCCAGGCACTGCTTGAGAATTTTGGACTCGGCGCAAGATACTCTTCCGCCAGCTTTCCTCATGGGTTGGATTGGAGATGGACTCAGAAGTGGATGCATGCCATCCTGCGCTGGCAGCCGAAGGTCGAAGGCCCACGCAAGCTTCGCTCCACCAAGTCTCCTCCCAAGCGGAATCCAGCCCCTGTTCCGGATTCGGACGCGCTGGCTTCCGAAGCGGACGCGCCGGCGATCTCGCCCTTGCCGCGTCATGCCGCCAAAATCCCGATCCGCTTCACGCTCCCGGACTCCAATGCCTTGGATTTTTTGGATCGGGGCGAAACCGGCTCGGTGGAGGATTTCATCCTGAGGCTTGACCTCGTGCACGCATCCCTCTTCCAGACCTTTGACGAGCTGCTATGTCTGCCCCACCTGCGCGGTGTGGATCACTATTGGTATCAAGTCGAGACAGCCCGCAAGGTTCTCAAGCAATTCCGCGGGCGGGTGCTCCTGGCGGATGAAGTCGGGTTGGGCAAGACGATCGAAGCAGGCATGATTCTCAAGGAATACCTTTTGCGCGGGATGGCTGAGCGAGTCCTCATTTTGACGCCCGCCTCGCTGGTCGGACAGTGGCACGAGGAGATGAAGAACAAATTCGGCATTGAATTCATAACCAGCCAGGCTCCGCTTTCCCGTCGCGACGCCCCGGCGTTCTGGGCGTCTCCACGCATCATCGCGTCGATTGCCACCGCCCGGCGGGAGATCCATGCCGAGAATCTGCTGCAGCGACAGTTTGACCTCGTTATCGTGGACGAAGCCCATCACCTGAAGAATCGAAGCTCGAGGAATTGGAAATTTGTCGACGGCCTCCAGAAGAGATTCCTGCTCCTCCTCTCCGCCACACCGATCCAAAACAGCCTCATCGAGCTTTATAATCTCCTGACTCTGCTGAAACCCGGCATATTCAAAACCGAAAAAGAGTTCCGTTCGATTTATGTGACGCCGGGCAATCCGCGCGTCCCCGCTAATCGGGAGCGATTGCAGGAACTGATGCGTGACGTGATGGTCCGCAATACCCGCGCCCTTGTCGACGTACGCCTGCCGCCGCGGCGGGCGTCGACGCTGATCGCCGAACCATATCCAGAGGAGTTGGAGTGCTACCAGGAACTCAGCCGGCTTCTGCGCGACCTTCCGGAAGATCAGAAAACGCGCCACAGCATGGCCCTGCATCATCTGCTGGAAGCTGCCGGTTCCTCTCCCCGCGCCGCGGCAGCATCCCTGGCGCACCTCGTGGACTCTGACCTGCCCGCTGAATGGCGGGAGTTGAGCGCGAAGTATGCCCGGCTGAGGCTCAGCGCCAAAACGGACGCCCTGCTCTCGCTGCTCGAACGGAACCCCTCTGAGAAAAAGATCGTGTTCGTGCGCTTCCGGGAAACCCTGCACATGCTCGGCGACCTTCTGCGCGAACGTGGCCTTCCGTTCGTGTGTTTCGAGGGCTCCCTCGGCAATGTGGAGAAGGACGGCGCAATCGAAAAATTCCGCGAGGAGGTACCCGTGCTGCTTAGCACGGAGTCGGGAGGGGAAGGCCGGAACCTGCAGTTCTGCAATACACTCGTTAACTTTGACCTGCCATGGAACCCGCAGCTCATCGAACAGCGGATCGGGCGGATTCACCGCATCGGACAGACGCGGGAAGTTTTCGTGTTCAATCTCGCCGTCAAGCATACGGTCGAGGAACATATCCTGCGCATCCTGGACGAGAAGATCAACATGTTTGCGCTGGTGGTGGGTGAGATCCAGTCCATCCTGGGGGAAATGGAAGAAGATCGGTCTTTCGCCAACCTGATTTTCGCGGCCTGGGTGGCGCAGACGGAAGAGAGCCGGCGAAGCGCCTTCGATCGTTTGGGCGACCAGCTGGCGGCGGCCAGGCAGGACTATGAAGCCGCCAAAGCTCTGGACGACGAAGTTTTCGGCGAAGAGTTCGAAGTGGCATGAGCGAACTGAAAGACATACTGACAAGAACGCTGGCGGCCCAGGGTGCGCTGGTGGAGCCGATTCACCCCGACGGACTGGAGATCTTTGCGCCGCAACACGTGCAAGAAGCCCTAGGGCTGCCGGAATGGTCCAGGGTCGGATTCGGAGCGGTCCTGCCCGAAGACGCCGTGCGCGTGAGTTTCGAATCCGAGTGGGCGCAGCGCCTGCTGCGGCTGCTGGGCGAGCGTGGGAAATACGTTACGCTTGATCTGCCGCTTGGTTACTCGCCGCCGACGGCGCTGGAGCTGGAGCGCGAGTTGGGGCGGGCATTTATCCTGGAAAATGCCACCTTCCGCCTCAAGGATGTTGCGCAAGCTTTGAGTCACTATTTCCTGCTGGTTTTTCACGTCACTTCAACCTCCGACGAGAAGCGCGAGGACATTTTATTCCTGTGCATCAACGAGTCCAGCGGAGCCGTGGCTGGTAACCTGATCAATCCTTTGCTCCTCAAGTTGCGGGAAGAGGGCGGATCAACGTCCGTGGGGCCGACACAGGTCGAACTGCCTCTGTCGTTGTGCGGGCAGAGACTCCGGGAATTTACGAGCCGTATGCTGCCCGGGATCATTCAAGCACGGCTCGTCCCATTCCTGGTCGGGATGGAGCGGCGTATGTCACGCGACCTTGATCGCCTCCACGCATACTACAGCGGCCTCCGATCGGAAACGGCCGCCCGCATCGAGGACAAGAAGCGCAAAGGAGGAGATTCCCAAACTGCAGGGGCCGAGCAGATGCAACTGGAGGCCATCGAACGGGAGTACGCTGCGAAGGTTGCAGACCTCGATCGCAAGTATGCCATGAGCATCGAGGTCAACCTGACGCAAGCCATACGCGCGCGACTGCCCGTGCTGCGGGCCGATCTGGTCCTGCTGCGGCGGAAGGGAATCAGGAAGTTCCAAATGGACTGGAACGTCCTGGCCAAAGGATTCGAGCAACCGCCGTGCGAGGCGTGTATCGGCACACCCAAAACTTTTTGTGTCTGCGACGACAAACTCCACTGCGTTTGTTCCACCTGCCTGTCCGCCTGCCCGGCGTGCGCGAGGCAATACTGCCGGGCCTGCCATCCCGCGCGATGTCCGAAGTGCGGTCATGGGGCACAGTCACCGGCGCCCCCTCACAGACACTGATGACTGTCGTGCCCAGTCCGCACATCCCGGACCCGATTATTACTTCCTATTATTCTTGGGACCGGTATGAGCATGTGAGCGAACTGCCCGCGGATTTGGGGAATGTCAAAGTAAGACTATGCGCGGATGTCCCTCTTGCGTAGAATGTGTCTGCATGTCTAAAACAGAGCTTGACATACTGCGAGATGTTTCGCAGCGGCTCGGCAGTGCGGGCATAGAGTTCATGATCACCGGGTCCGTCGCGATGAATTACTACGCCCAGCCGCGGATGACGCGCGACATCGATGTGGTGGTCGCTCTGAATCAGCCGACGCGGAAGTCGTTGTGCGCCTGTTTGAATCCGACTTTTACGTTGACCCGGAGACGGTTGCATTCGCGATTGCGCACAGATCCATTTCAATCTGATCCATTTCGACAGCGTGATCAAGGTGGATATCATAGTCCGCAAGGATGATTCCTTTCGGCTGGAGGAATTCGCGCGCAGAAAGGAGATATTCCTGACGGATTTTCATACATGGATCGTCAGCCGCGAGGACTTGATCCTGTCCAAGCTGGCCTGGGCGAAGGATTCAAGATCCGAGATCCAACTCAAGGATGCCGGCAATTTACTTTCACCTGATTGCGATCTTGAGTATATGCGAAGCCGTGGCGCGTCGCTTTCTGTTCACGACTTGCTGGAAGACTTGGTGAAGCGCCATGGATGACACTTCACCCAAGATCGCCGCCATGGTCCGGAAGATGCTGCTGGAGCGCTCCGGCGCTGAAAGGCTCGCCATGGGCAGCCAAATGTTCAAGTGGCACGCACGATTATTTTGGCCTCTCTGCCTCCCGGCCTCCCCAACTTGGAGATCAAGCGCCGCCTCTGCGAACGGCTGTATGGGGATCAAGCGAATCAGGCCGCATTTTGCAGGAAACTGCAAGAACGATAGCATTGGTGAGTACGAACCTCGCTTATTTCTGGTATCAATGATTTCATATTGCGTCTGCCCCGTGAATGGTCTGGAGGAGGTATTCTCGATTTTAAAAAAACGCTGGAGTCCTGGGGAGGGGCGATGGGATTCATCCGCAACAAGCGCGCGACTTGGATTCATTCAGCTTTCTGGCGCTCATGACCGTCGGCCAAGTCGGGATGAAGCTTCGGTCGCTGGCCGATTGGATGCTGCGGGTCTTGAGCAATGAGTCGCAACCGTCACTTTCGGCATTGCTGGTGGCTATGGTGCAACCGGGAGAATCGTTGCGTCTGAGATCTGGAAGTCCTGCGGTGGGGAAATCTTAATCGGTGCACTTTATGGGCGAAGGGGAAAGTCCGGGCTTCAAAATCGATAGCAGAGCGTCTGCTGCAAATCTCCTGACACCCTCGCGGTTGAAATCGCTTGGATGACTTTTGCAGCCGATCTTCGATCATCGTCAACTGCGCTGGGCCCCCTCAGTGTTGCAGGATCACCTTGCACAAGCGGCCTTTCGCAGGCGGTGTCACTACATTGATGCCCCAGGCATGTCGTTGGTGAGGGAACGTCAGGATACCTTATAGCCGAGAGATTGAAGAACTGGGATTGTCATTCGTGGTCTCGGCCGGGTGGATGCCTGGCATTAGCGAGCTCCTGCCCGTTTACGCGGACGCACAGGCGCGGGCCAAGATGGATACGATCGAATCGTTGACGGTGTATTTCGGCGACTCGGGCGAGTGGTCCACTAGTGCTTTACGTGACGGGGCGCCGGCATATCCGTCAGTCGGGGCTCCGCAGCCAGGGTTACTTTCGCAGGGGCGAGGGGCCCCTTGCCAACGCGTCGGAAGCCTTCCGCCGGGTCAATTTGGGTGACCCCTGTCGGCGCCGGCCGTTTTGCCATGTTTTCTACTCCCAAAACTAGCGAGGTAGGCCGTCGGCTCAACCATCTCTGATGTTTCCACATACACATACCTGTCGGGGTTTCAGACTGCGATAGCCACAACTCCTATGGCTCTGGTCCCTCTCCCCGAGGCATGGGATGTTCGCTTGCTCCGAAACGTATTTCGCAGAAACCGTCTGCCTGTTGACGGTTTTGTCACGGCTCAGATACTTGGGCGTTCTCAAGGACGCAGGCTGGCCCTGACCGTTCAGATCGTTTACAAAGGGGCGCCGCGACTACTGGATCCACGGACTTGCGCTGGCCCACCTCGTCGCGCGCACGGTTTCGGAGAGAAAAACCGTCCAGGCCTGCGTTCACTTCCCGGCTGATGCTGTAGATCCAATTGCCTTCATGGCAGAGCTGTCGGTAAAGCTGGAGTCGAGCAGACCGAGAATCTTCGTGGCCTTGCCAATGATAACCGTTCTCACAAGCAATCAGGACGGCGCATCTTGGTGTACTGCTTTACAGCGCCTGGCGACCACCCTCAGATGTGAATAACACCGCCAAAAATCGAACGCAACAGCCTCGGGGGGTACCTCGATCTCTCCAACTTGCATGTCGAGAGCACCTTTCCGTGGTTCGACCCCAGAAATCCTGGTTAATTTGAACGCCGTCACGGAGGTGGTCCCTTTGCCCGGTGGCTCGGGTGAGGTACTGCTGAAGAACGGCCAGCGGTTGCAAGTCAGCCGCCGCCGATATCATGACCTGCTGCAATCCCTCGCCGGTCCCGCGTGACCGCGGGAAAAAGTTGAGCCAAAACGCCGATTGCCAGAGGTTAAGAAACTGGCAGCCGCCTGATTCGGGGAGCCTGGAAGGAGGGCCGGGGACAGAGCCGGCCCCCCCCCAATTGTCGGATCGGTTGCCGTGCTCGATTTATGGTTATGACGCAGACCCACCAGCACGATGATCGTCCTCCACACATCTCCTTCGGCATGTTTAGTGCCTCCAACCCTCGTTTACATAATTCGCCGCATTTGGGGAACATTCTTGCCGCCGCGCACGTAATGCTCTACTATGCAGAGCATATATGCGTGAACACCTCGGCGAATTCGAGCAGATCGTCCTCCTCGCCGTAGTCAGGCTCGGCGGCGACGCCTACGGCGTTCCCGTGCGCCGCGAAATCGAGAAGCGGACAAAGCGATCCCTCACCATAGGCGCCCTCTATCGCACCTTCGACCGACTGGAGGAGAAGGGTTATCTTCGCTCCCGATTCAGCGACCCGACGCCCGAACGCGGAGGACGCTCAAAACGGTATTTTCGCGTGGAGCCGCTTGGCCTACGGGCGCTCGGCCAAAGTGGCGACGCACTCGCCGCCATGTGGGATGGAGTTGATTTGAAGAAGGTGCGCCATGCTTCGTAAACTGCCGCGGCTTGCCGCATTTTTCGTGCGTGACCGATCCATCGCCGGGGACCTGCTCGAAGAATACGCGACCGGAGAACACTCGCGATGGTGGTTGTGGCGCCAGGTGTTCAGCACAATGCGGCCGGATGTGCGCCTGCCCAGGCAGTCCCACTTGTTCTTCGCGTTCTCGAAGGACGTTCATTACGCCGCCCGCACGCTCGCGAAGAACCCGGTATTCACTTCGGTCGCCGTGCTCGCCATCGCGCTGGGTATCGGCGTGAATGCCGGGATTTTCAGCATCCTGAACGCAGCCGCGTTGCGGCCGCTACCGTTGCCAGGCGCGCTGCGGCTCGCCAGCGTCTACCAGATCTTCCAGGGCAAGGTGAACCGCAACGTCCACGGAAACGACAGCATGTTCTCCGTTTCCGAGTATCAAACTTATCGCGACAGCAATCACGTGTTCTCGGGCATCATGGCCTACGCGCCTATGGTCCAGATCACGCTCGGCGGCGCGAAGCCCAGGCAGGTAGTCGCGCAGTACACCTCGTGCAACTATTTCGATGTTGTTGCGCAGCCGCCGATGATCGGCCGCGCGTTCCTGCCCTCGGACTGCGCCGCGCCTGGCGCGAGCGCGGTGATCGTCCTGAGCGACCATTTCTGGCGAAACGAGTTCGGCGCCGATCCCGCGATCGTCGGCAGAAAAATCGTGCTGAACCGGC
>CAVTZY010000021.1:0-62992 GCA_963739235.1 Terriglobia bacterium
TCAATATATAAAGGTAGCAACTCGACTAGAGCGTTGAGGGGTGAATGGTGTAATTCCATTCACCATGAAACTTGTTCCGTTTCAGGTTCACTCGCTTAATTTCCTCATCCGTCACCTTCCGACCGGTCGGGTATTTCCGACGATCCAGACGGCAGGTCACTTGGAGCCCTTTGGCGGTCGTCGTGCGAGAGATCAGATTTACGATCGTCTCATAATCCCGAAGCGGCTCGCCGCGCCAATTCGAGGAGATGAACGAGAACAACCGGTGTTCGACCTTGTTCCATTTGCTGGTGCCCGGCGGAAAGTGACAGACGGAAATCGAAAGGCCCGTTTCATCCGCGAACTTCTGCAACTCCAATTTCCAGAGCCGCAACCGTGCGCCATTGCTACCCCCGCCATCCGCCGTGATAAGCAACACCCGCGCCTGCGAATACAAGGATCTGCCTTCGCTACGCCACCACCCCCGGATGGATGCGACCGCGAATGCCCCCGTGTCATGATCCGTCCCCACGTTCACGAACCCCGTATTGCGCGCGAGGTCATAAATGCCATACGGATACGCGCGGGGAACGTCAGGAGAAGGAAAGTCGTGCCCGTTTACTTTGACCGGCTTCTTTGCGGGAAGCCACTGTTTGCCGCCATTATCATAGTTTCCGAGCAGTTCCTTCTTCTTGGTGTCCACCGATATAACCGGCATCCCCGTCGCCAAGGCCCGCTTCACCTGTGCGTTGATATGACGGAATTGCGCGTCGCGGTCGGGATGATCCGCACCTTCCTCCGTCTTCCGGTTGCTTTGTAGGCTGTAGTTCTGATCGCGCAGAAGTTGCGCCACTTTCTCATGACTGATCGGATGCTTCTGCCGGGTCAGTTGAGCGGCCAGAGTCCGAGTGCTCTTGCAGATCCAGCGCAAGGGGGATTCGGGATCGCCCCGCGTTTCCGGTTCAATCAGACGCTCCAACGAGACGAGAAGCTTGGGATCGCGCTCGACAATGTTCTTCCGGCCCGCGCCCGATCGGCGAATACGTCCCGGCATCGCGTTTCCCTCAGCGATCTCGCGTATCCCCTTGGCAATGGCTTTTCGTGAAAGCCCACAGGCACGTCGAATCCTCGAAACACCTCCGTACCCCAATGAGAGAGCTTCGCTGGCGGCCATGAGTCGCCGACTCCGTTCGTCAAGGAGTGGCCACACGTCGGAAAACTTTCGTCGAAGTGAATTCTCATCATTCTTCATGCGGACGTAAGTATATCTCTATCCGCATCGAGTTGCTACCTTTATATATTGACGCTGCCTTAGTGACGACGGTGACGTTACCTCCGGGGGCTTGGGGGTACGACCCGCCCTGCGAGACGGGTCGTTCCAGGTTTTCTCGATGGAGTTCGCCATCCCACCTGAGACTACCGGATTCCGAATGTGGAGCCATCTTGTGGCTCACACCAATGCAGATTCATAGGGGATTGTAGGCCGCACTATTCTTCGCGGATCAGGCACGCCGGCGCGGCCGCGCTGGGCCGGAAACGGCGGTAGAGTGAAGATCGAAGAAGCGCAGCGGCCAGTCTTTAGCCTCACCTGCATAGTCGACGCCAATGCGCGGCGAAACGCCAATTTGATTTTTTGCCCTTTCGGGCGGCTCGAAGATACGTATATCTCCTCCGGAAAGCAGATCCGCGCCGCTCATTGCGGCGTTGATGCTCAGCGCAGAACAAAGGCGCCCCGGTCCGGACATGAGCTTGGCAGGCGAGCCGTCCGGGCCCTCTGCCGCCCTCAGGAGCACTGCTTCTGCGATGCCGGCAGGCCGGGTGACGATGTTGGCACAGTGATGCATGCCGTAGACAAAGAAGACATATAGGTGCCCCCCCTCCATGTACATCGGCTCCACCCGCGTCGTGCGCCTGCCGCGCCACGAGTGGGCAGCCGCATCCTTCCGGCCAAGGTAGGCCTCCGTCTCCACGATGCGCCCACCATACCAGCAACCCTGGTGGCGGCGCGCGAGCCACATGCCGATGAGATTACGCGCCACCCTGTCGGTTCTCGAGAGATAAAAGGAGCGGGGCATTTCGGTCATTCCCGGTACATCGGGATCGAACCATAGTCGGGGATCAAGCGCAGCTTCTCGCATCCCATGCATTATACCGGAGATCAGATTTTTTGTGGCTCATTCGGCAACGTTGTAGCGCGCGGCTCTCCAGGCCCGACTTGCGGACCCCACAGTGACTTCGGCGCCGTTCCACACCAGGCAAACCGGCCTCGGCAGATAACTACGATGCGAGAACGTGGCGGAGCGCCGGTTCCAGTTCGGGGTAACGAAATTGGTACCCAGCCTCGATCAGGCGTGCGGGCACCACTCGCGCGCTGGCAAGAAGCAGCTGTTCGCCCATTTCGCCTAACATCATGCGAATTGCCAAGCTGGGAACTGAAAATACTGCAGGACGACCCAAAGCGCGCGCGAGGATTCTTGTGAATTCGCCATTTGTGACGGGATTGGGCGATACTGCGTTGATCGTGCCGCCGAGCGAAGAATGAAGGAGAGTAAAGGAGATAATCTCCAGCAGATCGTCGAGGGTGAGCCATCCCAGATACTGAGTTCCGCTTCCAAGTCTGCCTCCGATACCGAACCGGAATGGCGGCAGCATCTGCCGGAGCGCGCCTCCGGCGCTGCTCAGGATCATGCCAAGACGAAGCACAACCAGACGTATGCCGCCGGTGGCAGCAACGCTTGCCGCCTGTTCCCATCGGCGGCAAACGTCTGCTAGAAAGCCGGAACCGGGAGCGCTCTCTTCACGCAGGATCTCGGCGCCGCGATCGCCGTAGTAGCCCACCGCCGAGGTGCTGATCATGACCTGGGGCGGCCGCCGGAGGGAGGCCAGTGTGCGGGCCAGCAGGTCCGTGCCTTTGACACGGCTGTCGAGAATGCGTTTTTTCTTTACTGCGGTCCATCTGCCTGCTGCGATACTTTCGCCCGCGAGGTGCACCACAGCCTCGGACCCCTCCAGGGATGCGGCATCGATTCTGCCAGCTTCCGGGTCCCAGAAAATCTCCTCTGCGCCCTGCCGTGGAATTCTGCGAACGAGGCGAGTTACGCGTTGGCCACGAGCGGTCAAAAACTGGACGAGCGCGGAGCCGATCAGTCCCGAGGTACCAGTGATGAGAATATTCATCGTTGGCCTCCATTCCTGCGGGCAGCGTGATCGGCAGGTTGGGATCTGCTGCATTGATGCCGTTTTTGCATGGAACAGCCCTTCGGGCCAGGCCTGTGCGAAGGGCTGCGAATCAGAATGACTTTACTTCTTCAGCGTCAGCAGGTACGCAACTATGTCCGCCAGATCAGCGTCCGAGATCTTGGCAGCGGTAAATGCCGGCATGGTTGTGCCCTTTTTCATTTCCTTGGGGGTGCGGGTCCATTTCACCATCAATTCAGCAGTCAGCCTGGCACCAACGCCATCGAGCGGATATTTCTTTTTGGCAGGCACCCCGGCGACCGAATGGCATCCTTTGCAATTGTTCCTATTGTATAAATCTTCTCCCTTTTTGGCATCTGCTGCGAAGGCTGATGCCGACAAGGACAGAGCCAGACTAAACACAGATACCAACGATATCGATTTTTTCATAGCTCACTCCGAAAGGATACGTTTTGCAGTCCTTATAAACCTCGCCATATTACTCGATGTTCCAGCATTACGTCCAGCCAGGAGCAGGATATGCGAACGTCCCGCAATTATGAGCTTGGGATTCGCAGCCACATTTTGGTCTGGGACCACGATATGGCCCGCGGCTTATTCCTCTAATATTTCCGGGTGAGTTTAAGCGCCTTCCCACGTTGGTAAGGGAAAATTTCCCTGATTTGCACAACTCCCTATTGGAATGATAATAAGCTAAATCATTGATATAAAACTAGATATGTTGATCATGCCATTGGCACGCATGTTGCGAGATATCAAGCGAGAGCGAAAGAAGCCGGAAAAGCGCCGGCTGGGAGGATCGCCATGAAAAGAGTCAGTCAACAAATGATTTTTGTGGTAATGATCGGGATGCTTTGTCTGGGCGCCGCATCAATTGCCCAGGAAAAGGCAGGGACGAACCTGATGAAGTTTGCCGCCGGGCAGAAGGTGAAGGTCGCAGGCGAGATTGTCAAGCGCGACGGCGACAGCTTTGTGTTGCATAATGTCCGCGGCGAGGACGTCCTGGTCAAGCTGACCGCCGCGACGGTCATTAAAGAGAAGAAAATAAACCTGTTCCGCGGGGCCAAGAGTTTTACCCAGGCGCAGTTGGTGCGTGGGCTCGAGGTCGAGGTTGAGGGATTGGGTGATGAAGGCGGTGCTCTTGCGGCGCGGGACATCAGGTTTACCCAAACAGAGTACCTGGTAGCGAACTCTGTGGAATCCCGTGTGACTCCGGTGGAAGGGAGACTGACCGATACGGAAGGGAGGCTGACGCGCAGTGAAGAGAATGCCCGGCATCTCTCGGGTCAGGTGGATGAGGTCAGGGACGTTGCGAATACCGCGCGTGGGAGTGCCAAAACAGCCCAGGATACCGCCGAATCGGCAATCGCCGGCGTGAATGCCGCCAAGGAGGAGATTGCGACGGTAGACCGGACCACCAATGCGCGCATTAGTGCCGTGGATGATTTCGAAGTCAAAAGCACCGCAGCTGTTCGTTTTAAAGTCAACAGTACGGTTCTGTCCCCTGAGGCAAAGGCGCAACTGGATGCACTGGTCAAAGAGGCGCTGGCACAGAGAGGATACGTGGTTGAGGTGACAGGATTTGCCTCATCCGATGGCGATGCCGCAGTGAATAGGATTTTGAGTCAACACCGGGCCGATGCAGTGGTCCAATACCTTGCCGATAGCATGGTGCCGCTGCGACGAATCGTCACGCCCTTCGGTTTTGGCACCAAGATGCCGGTGGCGGACAACGGGACGCATGCCGGAAGAGAAGAGAACCGTAGAGTGGAAGTGAAGATTCTGATCAGCAAGGGCCTGGCGGCAACTGAACTGCAGAATGCCGCAGCGATCAAGAATCAAAAGTAGCCGGCAAGGTTGGTCTCAGGGCGCCAGAATCTTGGTGCTTGTTTTGATGGTGATTGCGCAGTGCGGGGCGGCCTCCTGGGCCGCTCCGTGAGTTTTACTCATACGAGCAGGTGGATGAGGGGGAGATGCGGGCGAGGCTGAACCCCCTCACCAACTGCCTCCGCCGGTCGCCCGGCTTTCCGCATCTCCCGATCATCTACATCGACACGCCCCACCGTTCGTCTTAGAATTATTCGTACCTGATTCTCTGTTGCCTCGATCACCTGCATCACGAGATCGCAGCAGGCCTGGCATTCAGTTTCAGTGGCTAATATTCAGCGGCCGGGCGCATTGGGCAGCCGGGGTTTCTGATCCTGCGGTATGGCACTCTTGTAGGTGAAGCCCTTCGTCCGTTCCTTGAACTCAGCTTGCGCTTCCTGGGAGATCTTTGGGTTCATAAGAGCCTCAACCCCCGCGGCTGCAATGGTTTTAGCCGCGGTCAGCATGCCCTGCAGGCCGATGGATGAGCCCGCACATGTGGTCACTGCCCAGCTGTGGCCCGGCGACTCGAGAGGAATGCAGGCTGTGCCTAGGGATGCCGTGGGCACAATCCAGCTCACGTCGGCCACGTCCGTGGAACCGCCTCCGGAGTATCCTCTCGGTTCCTCCAACGGCTCGATTTTCGAACTCATCCCCCGTTCCTTCTTGCCGAGCGATTTCTGGATGGCGCGCGCCAGTTCCTGATCCGCTGCCGTGAATACAGGCGGGCCGACGAATTGCAGGTTTTTGTGCATCAGGCGGGCGACGGCCCGGTTGACGAGTTTATTGTACACACCGGTAATCAGATAGATTTCGTGGGTCGTGCCGCTCATCAGCGCAGCTCCTTCCGCGATCTTCAGAACACGCTGATAGACTTCCTCCACCTCAGCGCGATCCTTGCCACGCACGAAGTACCAGACCTTGGCATAGTCGGGCACAACATTCGGCGCCTTGCCGGCATCAGGAATGACGTAGTGCATGCGCACCGTCGGCTGCACATGCTCACGGAGGAAGTTGACTCCGACATCCATAAGTTCGACGCCGTCGAGTGCGCTTCTGCCGTCCCAGGGATCGCCGGCAGCATGGGCGGTCTGGCCATGAAAGGTCACTTCGAAGTTGTTCAGCGCGTTCGTGGTGTTGAGGCTGACCTCGTTCAAGCTGCCGGGGTGCCAATCCAGGCAAAGGTCGAGATCATTGAACAGCCCGGCTTTTGCCATATAGACTTTCCCGACCACCGTTTCCTCGGCGGGACATCCGAAAAACTTGATGGTCCCTTTCAGATTATTCTTGGCCATGGCCTCCTTGATGGCGATGGCAGCGCTGGCACTCGCGACCCCGAACAGGTTGTGTCCGCATCCGTGACCCGGGGCTCCTTCCACGAGTGCTTCCTTACGCGGCGAGCCTGCTTTCTGCGACAACCCTGGGAGGGCGTCGTACTCGCCGAGGATGCCGATGACGGGTTTGCCCGAACCGTAGGTTGCCACGAAGGCGGTCGGCAAATCGGCCACCCCGCGCACGACGGCGAAACCACGTTCTTCTATAAAAGCTGAGAGTTCTTGCGCAGATTTGGTCTCCATTAGCGCGGTTTCTGCGTAGCCCCAGATATGCCCGGCGACAGTATTCATCGCCTGCCGATTGTTTTCGATCCAGGTGATTGCCTCTTTCTTGCAGGCATCCATATCCTGGTTCTGCCCGACGATGGCTGTCCCTGACAGCAGAAGAATCGTGACGATGGCAGGGAGGATGCGTTTCAGGTTGGCCATGTTCGGACCTCCGATAGAATGGTTCTGGTTCTCAAGTCCGGTTCAGTATAAACCGCCAACCCACAAATACTCAAAGACTCTGACGAGACTTCCGGCAATTCCCGGTGTCTGCGAGTTGCTGACCTCCAGAAAAGTTGTTGAACTTCGCCGGCCGGGTTTATAATCAGGTCCCGTTAAATTCCCAAACCAGGAAGGAGCCCACCATGAAGTCCGGAATTACCTTTGCAGGCCTCGCGGTCGTGTTGATGCTTGCGATCGCTTCGTTTTCCCAGCAGGCCCCGAATCCGGCCGACGAGCAGCTGATTAAGAAAGCCAACGGCATCCACGAACGGGCGCTCACACTTGACACCCACGTCGACATCCCCGGCAGTAATTACGATCCGGGCGAAAAATCCACCGCCAAGTGCACGCTGCCGAAGATGGAGAAGGGGGGCCTCAAAGGGGTATTCCTGGCGGTTTTCGTCGGACAAAAGCCGGAGCTCAACGAGCAGGGATACAAGGCAGCATACGACCAGGCAATCGCCAAATTCAATGCGGCGCATAATGTCGCGGAGAAGCTGTACCCGGACAGGTGCGCGATCGCCACTTCGCCTGCCGAGGTTGAGCGCATCGCGAAAACGGGCAAACGGGTGATCATGATTGGCGTAGAGAACGGTTACCCAATTGGAACCGATCTGGCAGTAATCAAGAAGTTCCATGACCTCGGGGCGCGCTACATTACCCTGAGCCACAGCGGCCACAACCAGATCTGTGATTCATCAGGACCGCCCCAACCCATGCACAATGGGCTGTCGCCGTTCGGCAAGCAGGTGGTTGCCGAGATGAACCGGCTGGGGATTATGGTGGACGTCTCGCACATCTCCGAGAAGTCCTTCTATGACGTCATCAAGGAGACCAAGGCCCCCATCATTGCGTCGCATTCCGGGTGCATGGCGCTGAATGTCAGCGACAGGAATCTGACGGATGATCAGTTGAAGGCTCTTTCCAAGAACGGTGGCGTCGTCCAGGTCGTCGCGCTTGGCAGTTTCCTCAAGGGGGATTCCCCGGAACGCAGGCAGGCCATTGCGAAGCTCCAGACTGAATTGGGCTATCGGCCCATGGGCCGTGGCAATACACAGGCGATGACCGAGCAGCAGCGAGCGGAGTACACCAAATTAGGACAGGTCTATCAAGGACGCATGAAGGAGGTCGATGCCAAATATCCGCCCTCAAAACCGGCAACCATTACCGATTTTGTGAACCATATCGATCATGCGGTAAAAATCGCAGGGATCGATCACGTCGGCATCGGCACTGACTTCGATGGCGGCGGCGGCATCCCCGGATTCAACGATGATGCCGATGCGCCGAACGTGACCCGTGAGCTGGTGCGTCGCGGCTATTCGGAAAAGGACATCGACAAAATCTGGGGCGGCAACCTCCTGCGCGTCTGGCGCGCGGTCGAAAAGAAGGCCACCGCCGGCAGGTGAAGGGCAGCCGCAAATGGCATCGAGCGGAATAGTCGCGGGCAACAAGATCTCACCGCAGAGATCGCGGAGACCGCAGAGCACTCTTTTGTTTTTCAATCAATTGTCTCTGCGGTCTCAGCGATCTCTCCGGAAACTTGGTTTGCGAAACAGGGCCGAAGGCCCGATTCATACCAGCCTGGGGCAACGCCCCAGGTGCTCGGGCGATTATTGTTCGCAGGGCTGAAAGCCCGTTCCATTTGGAGCGGGCTTTCAGCCCTTCAGGTCTCTCATTCCCCGGCCCTGGGGCGTTGCCCCAGGCTGGTATAGCGCGCGCCTTTGGCGCTGTGCTCTCCGGGGAACATTGAGTTTCTGTTTTCAATGAACGACGCCCCGTCGCAAGAGGCTCTGCGGTGAGAAGTTTCTGCTTTTTGCAGTTCTGAAGCGAGTAGTTTTTGGTGCGGGCGCGCCGTCAGAACCTCGTTGGCGGGGGCCGATTCTCTGCTATATTTGAACTGTGAATACCAATATCGATCAGGTTGCCGCGCGAATTGCCGAACTGCAGAAAGAGATCGAATACCACAATTATCGCTACTACGTCGAGAACGATCCGACCATCAGCGACGAGGAATATGACCGGATTTTTCGCGAGCTCCGGGAACTGGAAAGGGAACACCCCGAGCTCGCATCACCCGACTCCCCGACGCAGCGTGTGGGTGCGGAACCCCAGGAGCGGTTCCATAAGGTAGAGCATCTGAGGCCGATGCTGAGCCTGGCCAATGCTTTCGATGAGGAGGAGCTGCGCGCATTCGATCGACGCATACGCAACCTGCTCGAGATTGATGAGATCGATTTTGTCACGGAACTGAAGATTGACGGCAATGCTGTGGCGTTGACCTATGAGAATGGAATGCTCGTGCGCGGCGCCACCCGCGGGAATGGCCTGGTGGGCGAAGACGTAACTTCCAATCTCAAAACCATCCGCTCCATCCCGCTGCGGCTGCGCGCTCAAGGCAAGCTCCCGCCAGCGCTCGAGGTCCGCGGCGAAGCGTATCTGCCAATTTCCGCGTTCAATCGGATCAATGAGGAGCGCGAGGCGGCGGGGGAAAATGTCTTTGCCAATCCGCGCAACGCCGCCGCCGGAGCACTGCGGCAGCTTGATCCGCGCATCACCGCAGCGCGCCCCTTGGCCTTTTTCGCTTATGCCATCGGCAACGTCGAGGGGATGGAACCCGGAAGTCAAATGCAGGTTCTGGAACAGCTTCGCTCCTGGGGTTTTCCCGTCAACCCGAACTATCGCCACCATGCAACGATTGAAGATGTCATCAGCTTTTGCCGTGCGTGGCAGGAGAAGCGCGATACACTCGATTACGAGATCGACGGCGTCGTAGTCAAGGTCAACGATCTCGGCTATCAGGAGCGGCTTGGTGCCGTAAGCCGCGATCCGCGCTGGGCCGTGGCTTTCAAGTTCCCGGGAAAAGCTGGCGACCACACGCCTGCTCAAGATCGAGATCAACGTCGGGCGCACCGGAGCCGTGAATCCTTACGCCATTCTGGAACCCGTGCAGCTGGCCGGCGTGACGATCCGCACGGCGACGCTTCACAATGAGGATGATATCCGGCGCAAAGACATCCGCGAAGGTGACGTGGTCATTGTCAAGCGCGCAGGGGATGTCATCCCGCAGGTGGTCGGGCCGGTGCGTGAAAAAAGGACGGGAACGGAACAAGAATTCAAGTACCCCGCCGAGTGCCCTGCCTGCCACCAGAATGTTGAGCGTGTCGAAGGCGAGGCCATGGCTTATTGCCGGAATCCGCATTGCCCGGCCCAGCGTCTGGAAGCACTGATCCATTTTGTGAGCCAGGGCGCGATGGATATCCGCGGGCTTGGTCCCCAGACGATTGAAAAAATGCTCGACCTCAACCTGATCTCCGATGCAGCGGATTTGTACTCGCTGACTGCGGAACAACTGGCGTGCTTGCCGAACTTCAAGGAGAAGTCGATCAGCAATCTGCTGGCGAGCATAGATCGCAGCAAATCCCAGCCCTTCCGGCGGGTCCTGTTCGCGCTCGGCATCCGCCATGTCGGGGAAAGCATTGCGGAACTGCTGGCCTCGGCATTCGGCAACATGGCAGCCTTGATGGCTGCTGGCGAGGAACAGATTTCGGCGGTTCAGGGAATTGGGCCGGAGATTGCGCGCAGCGTCCGGAATTATTTCGAGGCGGAAGAAAACCAGACCCTGATCGGGAAGCTCGAGAAAAAGGGCCTTCAGTTTGCTGTTTCCGGCCAGGAATCTGTCAAAGCCGGACCGTTCCTGGGCCTGACCTTCGTAATCACGGGCACGCTGCCGTCTTTGAGCCGAAAGCAAGCGACAGAATTCATTGAAAAGCACAGTGGCAAGGTCGTGTCGGCTGTATCCTCGAAAACCAACTATCTGGTCGCGGGCGCGGATCCCGGTTCGAAGCTCGCCAAGGCCCGAGAGCTGGGTGTAGGGCTGCTCAGCGAGGAAGAGCTGATCAATTTGGCCGGCGAATAGCGCGAACCGCCGATCCTAGGCGGCGGCCGTGGCGCGTTGAAAACCACGAGATACGCAAGAACCACGGAGGCGGAACCGGTGTTTTCTCGATATTTCGTGGCGTCTTTTTTTCAGGGATTTCCATGTCCGAAGTCGGCACGATCACCGCGAGCGCAGACCTGAGGCCCAATATCCGGCTCATCGCTTTGCTGAGTCTTGGCCACATGGTCGTCGACATTAACCAGGGCGCACTGCCGGCATTCCTGCCGTTTTTGAAAGAGGTGCATTCGCTCTCATATGCTGGAGTCGGCACGCTGGTTCTGGTTGCCAACCTGACCTCATCGGTGATCCAGCCGGTGTTCGGCTATTTCTCCGACCGGCAGGCGCGGAGATGGATGCTGCCCCTTTCCGTGCTGCTTTCGGGGCTGGGAATGTCGCTGGTCGGGGTGGCCTCCAATTATTGGTTGCTGCTTGGACTTTTGATTGTCATGGGGCTGGGTGTGGCTTCCTTTCATCCCGAAGGTTACGGCACCGCGGCTAGCGTAGCCGGCGAGAAGCGGGCTACTGGGATCTCCTTGTTTTCGGTGGGCGGCAACGCCGGTAATTCGTTTGGCCCGCCCATCCTCACCGCCTTGATTGCCGGTTACGGGCTGAGCGGGAGTCTTGGACTGCTACTTCCTACGCTGATTATAACAGGGCTGCTTTTGCTGATCCTGCCTTACCTCTCCATCCCCAGGTGGATGGCCGACACACATTCAGCCGCACCCCGTCACCGAAAGAGCATGCCGGGTGCGATCGTGCTGCTGATCCTTGTGGTTGCGCTCCGATCCTGGGCGCAACTTGGATTCACGACCTTCATCCCGTTCTATTATGTCGAACATCTTAAGGCCGACCCGCACAGCGTGGGAATCCCCTTGTTCGTCTTTCTCGGCGCGGGTGCGATCGGCACAGTGATTGGAGGCCCGCTCGCGGACCGCTGGGGCGCGCGGCGATTCATCCTTTACGGATTTCTTTTCGCCGCACCGCTGGGTGTGCTGTTTCTCTTGTCCCGCGGTGCTTTGGCTCTGGTTTTTCTCGGGCTATTTGGCGGTGTGCTGATTTCCACATTCACCATTTCTGTTGTCCTTGGCCAATATTACCTGCCCGGCAACACCGGCCTGGCTTCCGGGCTGATCGTCGGGTTTGCCATCGGCACCGGCGGACTTGCGGTTACACTGCTAGGATGGATTGCAGACCACTTCGGCCTGCTCGTCGTTTTGTGGATCGCAGCGCTCATGCCGCTGGCTTGCTTTGCCGCTGCGGCCTTTCTTCCCCTGCCGCGCGGTGAAGCGAAAGGCTGAGCAAGGCGCTCCCAGCATTCTCAAGCCTATTGGGAGCGCTGCCTCTGTTCCGAAAATGACTCAGTGGGGTGCCAATTGATTCGATCGTTTCTGCGCCGCCCTTTCAGGGCTTACAATCTCCGGCCCCCAAACCCAGGGCTTACGCCCTGGGCTGTGCTGCTCCGCCCTTTCAGGGCTATGCGCTGCACGGCCATGAAAACCGCAAGGATTACGGCTGCAAAATCCCGAAGGGCTGAGCCTTGCACGGCCGTGAAAATCCCAAGGATCACGGTTGCAAAACCCCGCAGGGGTGGCGCAGCAAAGCCCAGGGCGTGAGCCCATAAGCGCTAAGTTAAGATCGATTTGGGCAGGATATGGAGATTTCGGGGAGCGTACTGAACCAGAAAATCCAAGGAAAATAGGATCCATGCAACATATATTCGGCCGCAAAAAGATTATCTTAGCGCTTATGGGCTTACGCCCTGGGCTGTGCTGCTCCGCCCTTTCAGGGCTATGCGCTGCACGGCCATGAAAACCGCAAGGATTACGGCTGCAAAATCCCGAAGGGCTGAGCCTTGCACGGCCGTGAAAATCCCAAGGATCACGGTTGCAAAACCCCGCAGGGGTGGCGCAGCAAAGCCCAGGGCGTGAGCCCTGGGGACAGGGAATGGAGCGAAAAGAGCCCTGAAAGGGCGGCGCAGAAAACTCGCGCCCGGAACACAACATTTTCATGCGTCACCGGGTGCGCGCCGGCGCATGAGGGACTGCTTCGAAAACAATCAGGCGCCGACCGCCGAGGCTGCCTCAAAATCGGGCGTCCCGGAGGGACGCCGGGAAAGTAGCCGGGGGCGAGCCGCGCAGCGGCGCTGCCCCCGGTTACGGCAAGCACAGGGTAAGAGCCCCAGCAGGGGCGACGGAAGTCTTTCATTCTCAGATCCATTCCATCGCCCCTCCAGGGCTCTTGATCAAATGCCATTCAACCCCGGGCTGCGCTGCGCTTGCCCGGGGCTACTATCTTCAGCCCTTCCAGGGCTGGAATCGCTGGCATATCATCCGGCGCATGAGTTCTGAGACAGCCTGGCCGGATGGGGCCTGGGATCGAATAATTCCCGGCACTGATCGCCGTGCGGTACCTGGCGCCCACTTCGCTCCGTCATTTTCATGCACTTGGATGCGCCCCGCCGCATGGTGGATCCCTCCGAAAATAGCCGCAAAAAGTCAAAACCGTCGGTATCGGTGTCGTAATCGCAGTCGCAATCGGTCGTATCAGTCCGTAAAAGCCGATAGCGATACCGATACCGACAATTGCCGACCAGGGAGGTATGACCTTTTCAGGCGTCGTAGGGGGACCGCCACGCGCATGAGGGACTGCTCAGCAGATGCGGGGGAGCTGTTCGCCGGTCAGCATGTCCACGATGCGGCCGGCGCCAATGCTGCTGCGCATGGTAACCAGGCCAGGAGGATCTGCGGTGACGGTGCCGATCGAGCCGGCGCCCTTGCCCAGCGGATGCGACCGCAGCAAGGTCAACGCACGATCGGCGTCACGTGCTGCGACGATCGCTACAAAGCGCCCTTCGTTGGCCACGTAGAGCGGATCAAAACCCAGAATCTCGCAGGCCGCCCTTGACGTCTTCCCGGACAGGGATGGCGGTCTCATGAATGCCGATATGCAGCCGAGCTGCCTCGGCAATTTCGACGAGGGCGGTTGCCAAGCCTCCGCGCGTGAGGTCCCGCAGGCAGTGAATTTCGATTCTGGCTTCCATCAGCGCCAGCACCGCGTCGGCAACGGAGGCACAGTCGCTTTCGATCGTGGTCTCGAAAGCGAGGCTTTCGCGCACCGCCATAATGGCGATGCCGTGTCGGCCGATATCTCCGCTTAAGAGAACCGCATCGCCAGGCTTGATGCTGGTGGGTGCGATGGGATTGCCGGCCTGGATGATACCGATGCCCGCGGTGTTGATATACAAACCGTCACCCTTGCCCCGATCTACGACCTTGGTATCGCCGGTTACGAGCTGCACCCCAGCTTCTTTCGCCGCCCGGCTCATGGATTCCGCCACGCGCCGGAGTGTTTCCATCGGGAGCCCTTCCTCCAGGATAAATCCGGCGCTCAGGTAGAGGGGTCTCGCGCCACACATCGCCAGATCATTGATCGTGCCGTTGACGGCCAGAGTGCCGATATCGCCGCCCGGGAAGAAGAGAGGATGCACAACGTAGGAGTCGGTCGTAAAGGCGAGCTTGCGCGCTCCGAAATCGAGCACCGCCCCGTCGTGGCGCGCAGCCAGCGACGGATTGCTGAAAAGCGGCAGAAACAAGCCCTCGATCAACTGGTGGGTCAGCTTGCCTCCGCCACCATGAGCCAGCATGACATTCGGGTACATGTTGATCGGGATCGGACAGGTGAATCCAGGCGTATCCGCAGGCTTCATGGCTCAATCTCCAGACAATCGGGTAGAACTGTGCAGCTGGATCCTTCGATAGCGGTAATAGGCTGCGCAAGCGCCCTCGGTGGAAACCATCGTTGCTCCAAGCGGGTGTTCGGGAGTGCACGCGCTTCCGAATGCAGGGCATTCATGCGGTTTTTTGATACCTCGCAAAATGGAGCCGCTGATGCATACGGTTGATTCTTCAACAACGCGATCGGCCACGCCGAAGCGTGTCTCCGCATCGAAGGAGGCATATTTCGGTTTCAATCCCAGACCGCTGGCAGGGATTTCCCCGACGCCCCGCCATTTGCGAGGCACCACCTCGAATACTTCGCGGATCAGCTCGATGGCGGGACGGTTGCCATCTCTGCGCACTGCGCGCGTGTATTGATTTTCCACTTCGGCGCGCCCTTCTTCCAGCTGCCGGATCGTCATGTAGATGCCCTGAAGAATATCCAGCGGCTCGAATCCGGTCACCACGATGGGCACGCGGTATTTGCGGGCGATGGGCTCGTATTCCGTGTAACCCATAACTGCGCACACATGCCCGGCCGCCAGGAAACCGCGCACGAGGTTGGCGGGCGAGGAGAGGATGGCTTCCATTGCGGGCGGCACGAGCACATGGGAAACCAGCAGTGAGAAATTTGAGATGTTTTGCTGGAAAGCCTGGTACACCGCCATAGCGTTGGCCGGGGCGGTGGTTTCGAAACCGACGGCAAAAAAGACCACCTGCCGCGCCGGGTTGTCTCGCGCGATCTTCAGGGCATCAAGCGGGGAATAGACAATGCGGATGTCGCCTCCCTGCGACTTCACCGTGAGCAGGTCTTTCGATGTGCCAGGGACGCGCAGCATATCTCCGAAAGAACAAAACACGACATCAGGATTTGACGCGATCTCGATCGCCTTTTCGATCAATTCCACGGGGGTGACACACACAGGACATCCGGGGCCGTGCACCAGCGTCACATTATCGGGCAGCAATTCGTCGACTCCAAACCGCACGATGGAATGAGTCTGACCGCCGCAAACCTCCATGATGGTCCAGGGCCTGCTCGTGATCTGCCGGATGGCGCGCGCGAAGCGCTCTGCCGCCTTAGGATCGCGATATTCGTCAATGAACTTCATTGTGGGTCATTCCCCTCCAATTCGGCCAGGTCGCCCATCTCGCGCAGATATTCGAAAACCTGATTAGCCTCGGCTTCGTCGATGATATTGATGGCAAAGCCGACGTGGACCAACACGTAATCTCCCACCTTGGCCTCAGGGACGTAGGCGAGATTGACCTGCTTGACGATGCCGCTGAAGTCCACTCGCCCGCTCCGCAGAATCGCGTCGTCGCCTTCGATGCTCACGATCTTCCCGGGAACTGCCAGACACATCTCACTCACCCCTTTGCTGGGAACGCAGGACCGCCGCGATCTGGCCCAGCGCAATCCCTCCGTCGTTGGGGGGAATGCGCTGGTGCCAGTAGGGCCGGAAGCCCTCAGCCTCCAGCCGTCGGACCGTGCGCTCCGTCAAAAACCTGTTTTGGAAGCAGCCGCCGGAGAGGGCGACCTTTTCAAGCCCTACGCGCCTGGCAACTGCGACAATCATCTCCACCAGGGTGGCATGGAACCGGGCCGAGACGGCCCCGATCGGCACGCCGTGGCTCAGGTCGCCACCAAGCGCCAGAATCAGCGGCTCCCAGTCGATGATGATCATCCCTCTGTCCTCAGGCGCGAGTTTCCTCGTGGTCAACGCGAACGGGTACCCGGTGCCGGCCTCTTCTTCGGTTATCGCGAATTCGAGCTCCATCGCAGCCTGGCCTTCAAAGCTGACCTTCTGGCGCAATCCGCTGAGCGAAGCTACGGCATCAAAGAGCCGTCCGGCGCTCGTTGTCAGCGGCGAGTTCACCCTCTTGTCCAGCATCTGGTGCAAAACCGCCGCCTCTCCCCGAGAGAATGCCTGTAGCGGTGCCAGATCGCAACGGTCGAAAAGCCGATCGCCGAAGATCTCATATAGTACCCCAATTGCAGTCCGCCGGGGTTCCTTGATTGCGCTCGCGCCTCCGGGCAGTCGGAAACTGCGGAGGGCGGCGATCCGCAAGAACGATGATTGATCCGCCAGCAGAAATTCGCCGCCCCAGATCGTGCCATCCAGCCCGTAGCCGGTTCCATCCCATGAGACTCCCAGCACCGGATCCTCAAGTTCGTTTTCAGCCATGCAGGCCGCGATGTGTGCATAGTGGTGCTGCACGGTCACGAGCGGCAGGCCACAGGATTGCGCATACCTGGTAGAGAGGTAATCGGGATGCATATCTGCGACCACGATCTCGGGTCGGGTCTCATAGAGGTCGTGGAAACTTGCGATGACCTTGTGAAACGCTTCGGCTGCTTCCGGGGTTTCCAGGTCCCCAATGTGCTGGCTGATGAATACATTGTTCCGGACTGCCAGGGCAATCGTATTCTTCAAATGTCCTCCGACCGCCAGCATCGCCGGTGCTGGCTGCCGCAGGCTCACCGGCAGCGGCGCATAGCCGCGCGCCCTGCGCAACACGAGTTCCCGTCCGAGCATGACCCGCACAATCGAGTCGTCCATGTGTCGCACAATCGGGCGATCGTGCACCAGGAAAACGTCTGCCACGCCCTTCAGCCTTTGAAGCGCTTCGCGTTCATCGATGCAGATAGGCTCATCTGAGAGATTACCGCTGGTGGCAATGATAGGAAATGCCAATTCGTGCAACAGCAGGTGATGCAGAGGCGTGTAAGGAAGCATCACTCCCAGAGACGGATTGCCTGGGGCTACGGCAGACGCGATCTGACCTTCCCGCAGTGCTGCAGAGTTGCGCCGCAGCAGCACGATCGGGGATTCGGGAGAAAGGAGCAGGCGCTCCTCGAGGCGGGACACGTCACAGTGCTTCCGTACCGCGTCGATCGAGGGATACATCAGTGCCAGCGGTTTTTCCTCCCGGCGCTTGCGGGCGCGCAGTCGTTCCACGGCTTCATGATTCCGGCCATCTACGACCAGGTGGAACCCACCCAGCCCTTTAACCGCTGCAATCATGCCTGCCCGCACCGCTGCGGCCGCGGCGAGCAGAGCTTCGTCGCCTTGGGCCTGGATTTGGCCTGATGCATGCCACAGTTCGAGTCTCGGGCCACAGACGGGGCAGGCTGTAGGCTGGGCGTGGAAACGACGATCCAATGGATCCTCATATTCATGCCGGCATTCGGGGCACAATGCGAAACGCTTCATCGAGGTGTTGCCGCGATCATACGGGAGCGATTCGATGATCGTGAACCTGGGGCCGCAGTTGGTGCAATTGGTAAAAGGATAGCGATACCGGCGGTCTGCCGGATCAAGAATCTCGGCAAGGCAATCAGGACACGTGGCAATATCCGGAAGCACCAGGGTATTGCGGGCGCCGCCGGAACTACTCGATCTGATTTCGAATCCGGCAAACTCCGCCGGGTCGAGATAAGCGAATTCGAGGCTTTGAATGAAGGAGCGTGCCGGTTTTTCAGCCTCAAGGCGCAGAAGGAAAACCTCCAGAATGTCCCTCGCACCCTGGACTTCAATGAACACTCCTTCACTGGAATTCAACACCCATCCCCGAAGGTCGAGTTCGGTAGCCAGACGATAGACAAAGGGCCGAAAGCCGACTCCCTGCACGGCTCCGCGTATGACGATATGAGCTCGTTGGATCACGATCGGCGCACGCCTTTGCCCTTGAGCCAATCGCACCACGCGGCAATTCCTGCTTTGGTAGTGCAAGAAGTCTCGAATACCTGCAAATGGGGATTAATCTGAAGAGCATTGCATCTCAAGGCGGCTAGATTGCAGTTTACGTAGGGGATCAGATCGATCTTGTTGATAAGCAGCACGGCTGCGTTGCGGAACATGCCCGGATATTTCAACGGTTTATCGTCACCTTCAGTAGTGCTGAGCACGACGACCTTCATGGCCTCGCCGAGATCGTAATTCGCCGGGCAGACCAGGTTGCCGACGTTCTCGATGATCAGCAGGTCCAGACCGTCCAGGTCCATTTGCGCCAGCGCATCCTGCACCAGCCTTGCTTCCAGGTGGCAGCCGCCGTTGGTCACGATCTGAACTACCGGCACCTGGTACCGAGCTACGCGCTGGGCGTCCAAGTCGGTCTGGACATCGCCTTCAATGACAGCGACCTTGAGGGTCCTGCCCAGATGTTCCAGCGTGCGCTCCACGATGCTGGTCTTTCCCGCACCCGGCGAACTGACAAGGTTGAGAACCAGAATGCCATGCTCTTCCAGAGCGGCCCGGTTCTGGCGGGCAAATTCGTCGTTTTTTTCCAATACTTTGCGTTCTATAGTGATGATATTCATACTGCTTCTGCCTGCCAGTCCGACAACTCGATCTCGACGACCTGCAGCTCCGTTCCTGAAATCACTTTGATCTCGCCGCTGCCGCATTGCGGGCATACGAAGGAGGCACCCTCCACTGCAAATACTTCATGGCAAATCTTGCACTGGGATTGGAGGAGCGTTTCCTCGATATCCAGGCGGGCCTTGCTCAGCGGCGTGTCGTTCACGATTGCGCCGAAGCAGAAATCAAGAGAGTCCGGCACAACTCCAGCCATCTGGCCGACCCGGATTTTCACCAGCCTCACGTCCTCGGCCTGGTCATCCGGGACATATTGCCGGATGATGTCTACGATGCTTTGGGCGATCGACAATTCATGCATGGCCGCTCTCATGAAAAAACCAATTATACGCCAGCTGAAGAGCCGATGCCGATGAATCCGCAGGTCGTTATTTAGCGACTGGCAGCCCGATACCCGTCTGCAGTATACTCTCTTCTCAGATCGGGAGTGCGGCTTGCAGATGGGCCGCGCAGGCAAATCACCGGCGGTTCAATTCAGATGCGGGGAAACAGGATGAAACTTCGATCCATGCACTTGTGGATTCTGGCATTTGTTATCGTGGCGCTTGCAGCGATCTATCAGAGAATGACCGGGCCGACCTATCCGGTGCGCGGCCACGTCAAGATTGCGGATCGCGACATGTCGTTCAGGTTGCCCCGCAGTTCGGATGCCTCGGGGGATGAGGCGATTCACCTGAATGTGCCCGACAAGAAGATTACGGGTATCGTCGAGCTGTGCCGGTATCCGAGCAATGACGCCTGGGCCCGCAGCAACCTCGAACGTCAAGGAGATGATCTGATCATTCGTATTCCACACCAGCCGCCCGCAGGCAAGGTAATGTACCGTATCCAGCTTCAGACTGGCGCTGATGCGGTATGGTTGACGTCCCAACCGGTGGTGATCCGCTACAAGGGCACGGTTCCCGAGTTTATCATGGTACCCCACATCGTTCTGATGTTCCTTGCCATGTGGTTTTCGACGAGAGCAGGGTTCGAGGCTCTATTGAAAAGGCCTAATGTCCTCAAAATGACGATCTGGACGATTGTGACGCTGACCCTTGGGGGTATGATCCTGGGCCCCATAGTCCAGAAACTGGCTTTTGGCGCGTATTGGACCGGTTGGCCGATTGGCAAAGATCTTACCGACAACAAGACCATCGCTGCCTGGCTGGCCTGGGTGGTGGCCCTGTGGCGTATTCACAAGCGGCCGAACGCGACCGGATGGGCCGTAGCCGCATCGGTCATACTCTTCCTGGTCTACATGATTCCGCACAGCGTTTTGGGTTCGGAAATTGATTACACCAAGGTGCAGTCGCCGCCCATGTGATTTGCATCACGTTCATCAGAGTAAACCTGGGCGCCCGAAATGCCGATGAGTAGGTTGTGAACGCAAAAACACAGCGGAACAACGAGCGCAGCTTATGCGCCGATCTGATCAAGATCGTATGGACAGATGAGTCAGGCAGCAAGCAAAAAGAGATGGCTGCCCTGGAGGATATCTCGCCCAGTGGCGCCTGCCTTCAGGTAGAACACCCGATCCCTGTCGATACGCCAATTTCCATTCTCTACCCAGAGGGACGCTACCACGGCCGGATCCGGTATTGTGTCTTTCAGCATACCGGATACTTCGTGGGCATCGAGTTTGATCCCGGCTACGAGTGGTCCAAGAACCAGTACATGCCTTCGCATCTGCTTGAGCTTCAGACGATCCGCGGCAAGAAGAAATAGCTACAAAAACTGTGCTGCTCAAATTGTCACGATCACAGATCATTGCCGGAATAGGACAGGTTAAAGCTCTTGTTGCAAAGCGGAAAGTCGGGCACGATATTTTTTAGAAGTGCGAAGGTGAGCGCGCGCCAATTCACGAACGATGGGTCCCTTACTTTGACGCGATAAAGCTTGCCATCCTGATCAGTCATAATCCAGTGCACGATACTTCCGCGCCACCCCTCCACGAGCGCGCTCGCAGATCGCCATGCAGGCAACCGGCCTGGAAGCTGTGCCAATGAGCCTTCAGGCCTGGCTTCTGTCGCCTGACGAATTAGTTCGATCGACGCGCGTATCTCCTCTACCCGGATGGCGGCGCGCGCTTCAACGTCGCCGCCATCGGACACCGCAACCTTAAACTGCAGCCGATCGTATGCGGCGAAGGGATGGTCGCGCCGGTCATCGCGGTCAATGGCGGAGGCGCGGGCCACATATCCCAGGACGCCATGGTCTCTTGCTGTTTTATGGGTGAGGAGGCCTGTACCTCTGAGCCTGTCCCTCAGCATGCTGTTGTTCCAGCAGAGGTCCACCACCTCCTCAAAATCCGTGCGTATGGCGTTCAGTTCCATCCGTAAATCGATGCCGGACGAAAATTCCTTTGTCATGCCTCCGGGGAGAAGCATCCCCCTGAGCAGACGATGCCCGGTGACCCGTTTGTTCAGGCGCAGAAGCCGCTCCCGTATCCGGAACGAGTGCGCATGAGCCACTGCGAATCCCGTATCGTTGGCGATGGCGCCGAAGTCTGCGACATGATTGTAAAGGCGTTCAAGCTCGAGGAGAATCACCCGCCCAAAGCCGGCCTTCATCGGGATTTCTATCCCCGCCAGGGCCTCAACCGCCTGGCAAAATGCGAGGCTGTGACCCACGGATGTATCCCCGCTGATCCTCTCCGCCAATTCGACGCCATCTTCTGCACAGCGTCCCTCGAACAGCTTTTCCGTCCCTTTATGGGTAAAATATAGACGGGCCTTCATGTCGATGATGGTCTCTCCGTCAGCGCTGAAACGGAAGTGTCCGGGCTCGATTACGCCTGCGTGTACGGGACCGACAGGGATTTCATAGACACCTTCGCCCTCGACCTGGCGGAAAGGGAAGGGACTGCCATCATCGGAAAATCCCGCAGGAGGGACGGCGTTCTTTCTGAGAGGGTAATAGTCATCGGGCCAAAAGCCATGCTTGACCATCGGGCGCAAATCGGGATGCCCTTCGGGCACAATGCCGAAAAGATCGTGAATCTCCCGCTCGTAAAGCGAGGCGGGATAGCAGGTGGTTGCCAAAGATGCATAATGTGGATCATCCTGCGGCACCTCGACCAGCATCTGCGCAAACCAGTTTTCTTCAGGTTGCGTGAATAAATAGAAAATCTGGAAACAGGCGCGATCTGGGCACCGGTCGTTTGCGATCATCAGCGTCAGCTCGAGAGCGTGAGATTCTATGAGCGCGGCGGCGGCGGCCGCCGCCCGGTCACGGGGCACCTGAAACTCGATCGTCGAACCGCGCGCATCAAGGAAGTGAGCCTGATGATCCTTCAGGCACGAATCGAGAGAAGCTCGGACTTCATGGATATCTCTCATCGGCAGACGACCTCCGCAGCTAAATGCAGCAGGTGTGCTACGGGTCCCGGGATCGCTACACCCAGGATGACCAGTGCGGCCACATTCAACGCCAGGGGCCAGAGCGCGATTTCCCCTTCCGCACGCCGGTTTGCACCGGCTGGGGGTGAGCCGTAAACCAGGCGGTTCAGATAGCCGAGGAACGAAATGAAAATCAAAACGACGAGGAGCGCAATCAATCCCACGATCCACGGATGCCCTGAAATCAGGCCGGCGCGGAACAGCAAAACCTCAGAAACGAAGATGCCGAACGGGGGCATGCCGATCAGCGCCAGTCCTCCGAGGAGGAAAAGCCCACCCGTCCAGGGCATGGCCTGAAGGAGGCCTTTGACGGCTGATATGCGCGTGGAACCGTAACGATGAAGCACACTGCCCGAAAGCAGGAACATCATGGATTTCCCGGCCGCGTGGCTCAGCAGGTGAATCAGGGCTGCGAAGGTCCCAAGGGGTCCAAGGCCGAATCCCAGGCACATCAGGCCCATATGTTCCACGCTGGAATACGCGAGCATTCTCTTGTAGCTTGCCTGACGTATTAATAGGACCGCAGCAACCAACACCGACAGCGTTCCCATCAGGATCAATACCCGGTTCGAATACGTCGTGCCGAGCCTGGCGTCCACGACAACTTTCCAGCGCAGGATTGCGTATAGGGCCACAGCCAGAAGCGATCCCGACATGATGGATGAGACCGGAGCCGGTGCTTCGGAGTGCGCATCCGGAAGCCATGTGTACATCGGGGCCAGCCCGGCCTTGGTTCCATACCCGATCACGATGAAAACGAAACAGAGCCGCAACACGTCGCCGTTCAGTCTTTCCGCGACCTGCGATAACACGGTCCAGTTGAGGGCATACTCCAAATGCCCGACGCGCTGAACAAAATTGAAATAGCCCAAAACGGTGCCGACAAAGGCCAGCGCAATTCCTACCGACCCGATCAGAATGTATTTCCAGGAGGCTTCCAGCGAAGATTTGGATTCCTTCAGCCCCACGAGAAAGGCGCTGGTGATGGTGGTCGCCTCCACGGCAATCCACATGACGCCGACGTTATTGGCGGTGACTGCCAGAAGCATGGTAAATACGAATAAGTGCGTCAGGACGTAATACCGCCGGATCTGCACGTCATCGACTTGTTGTGCGGCCTTTTCGTGATGCAGATAGCTTACCCCGAACCAGATCGAGATCCAGGTCACCCCGGAGATGGTCAGCGCAAGCACGGCCGAGAGCCCATCCGCAACCAAGAATTCTCCCGGGCCAAACACCAACGCCTTTTGTGCGAGGCACACGCGCGCGATTCCGACGCAGGCCGCGAATTCCATGCCGGCGATGATCACGCTGGTAACCGCCACGAAGGTTCGATACGGCCGTACGACGGCCGCAAGGAGCGCGCCGGCAGTCGGCAGCGTCAATAGAATCAGCAACAGCATCGACCACCCCAAAAAGTGCGTGACATGAGGAGAATGCGCTTGCGAACGTCGGGTACGATTTGCAGTTCTGGTAACGACATATTGTCAGTGCCTCAGCTTGCGCAATTGATCCACATCGATCGTGGCGAATGTCTCCCGAATGCGATAGACAAAGACCTGCATGACGAGGAAGCCGAGCAACACATCCAAAAAGACGCCCAGTTCCACGATCAACGGCACGCCATATGTCGCGAGGACCGCAAGCAAAGCGATGCCGTTTTCCATGACCAGAAAACCAACGATCTGCGTCAGGGCGCTTCTGCGGCTGACAATGATAAAAAGACCGACAAACACCACCGCAAGCGCGAGGGGGATGCTGCCGCGCGTGGGCAGATCGCTGAGCGCCACCACGGGTTCGGCCACGGCATAAGCGACCAGGGTCAGGATTCCGGCAACCAGAACGCTCATCGGAATATTGATAAAGGGGCGGATTTCAATGTCGGCGCCTACATAACGCCGGGCCCGATGCAGCACGCGCGGAATGAAGAATACCTTGAGCGCACAAATCATAATGGCCACAAGATAGAGTTCCCATTCCTGGCTATACACAGCAACGGTCAGGACGCAGAGCACGAAGAAAAAGGATTGGAGGGCGAAGGACTCGATGTAAGCCGGCAGGCTGGTGCGCCAGAGCACGCCGATGCCCATGATCAGGACGAGGCTCGAAGTCAGAGTGCTTAATTGGGAAAAAAGCGCGAAGCTCATCGGTGAACTTACCTCACCAGGAATGACGATGTGACCGCCAGCAATGCCAGCAGAAATGAGACGCTTAAGAGTTCAGGTACTCTGAACAGACGCAACTTGGCAACTCGGGTTTCCAGTAGAGCCACGGCGGTTGCCAAGGTGGCGACCTTGACCGCCAGAGAAACTACCGCCAGCCCGACCGCTGCAGGCGTTAGCACAACGGCCACTCCCCAGGGCACGAACAAGTTTGCGAGCAGAGACAGGAAGATGAAGAATTTAATGTCTGCCGCCCATTCGATCAGTGCGAGATATCGCCCGGAGTATTCGAGAATCATCGCTTCATGAATCATTGTAAGCTCAAGGTGGGTGGCCGGATTATCGACGGGCAGGCGCCCTGTTTCTGCCAGCATCACAATGAAAAGCGCTGCGAACGCCAGCAGGTGCCCGGGGCTCAGCGTATCCCCGGGATGCGCCAGTGTCCGAGCGACGATCTGACCCAGGTTGGTCGAGCCCGCGCCGATTCCCAGACCAAAGATCGCCAGCGCGATGGTTGGTTCTGCCAGCGCTGCGATGGTCATTTCGCGGCTGGCCCCCATGCCGCCAAAAGCAGTGCCCGGATCCAGCCCGGCCAGGCTCAAGAAAAAGGTACCGAACAGCAAGAGATACACAACCACAATGAGGTCGCCCAACGCATCGAGCGGGAGGGGCGCCGCGACCAGAGGAACAAGCAGTGAAACCGCCACGGTGCTGCCAAAGACCAGAAACGGAGTTGCCCGAAAAATCCAGGAGGCATTCGTGGAGACGATCACTTCCTTTTGAAACAACTTGCGCAGGTCGCGATAGGGCTGAACCGGCGAAGCTCCCAGACGGCCCTGCAGGCGCGCTTTGATCCAGCGCACCAGCCCTATCACCCCAGGTGCGATCCCGAGGGTGAGCAGACATTGAAACAGCTCGAGCAGATAGGCTTCCATTTACAGCCACCGTGCCAAAAGGAGGAGAGCGAGAAGCGCCATAAAAATATATCCGATGTACATGTGGACGGAACCCGACTGAATCCGGCGCCCGGAAGCTCCGAATTGCTGCACTCCCCGAACCAAAGGCTCATAAAGGAATTCATCAAACCACGTCCGCACCCGGCTCCGGTACTGAATCGAGTGCACAAAGTATTTCGACTCGGGATGGAAATCAATGGTGATGTCTTTGGTAGGGCGATAGAGGGCCGCGAAGACCCTGCGCAGAGGTTCGGCGAAGGCTGTGCCCGTGTATTCCATGCGCGCCGTCTGGCCCACGCGCCCGCAGCCCCAGGATTCTCCGAGCCTCAACCGGCGATCCACACGGAGCAGGCGGAATGCCAGGGGAATGGCCCCGACAACACCGATCATCAGGAGCGCCAGGTAAGTCGGGAAAATGCGAGACGCCTGATCAGGAGCGGCCATCAGCGGACCCAGGCGGAAGGTTATCGTTGAAACATCCATGCCGGGCATGCCCGCGATGGCGCGGGCGAGAAACGAGGCCGACCCAACTGGGCAGGACGCCGATGAGGATGCAGGCTGCGGCCAGGAACAGCATACCGAATCGCATGGATCCGGATACTTCGTGCGCATCTTCTGCTTCACGAGAGCGCGGCAGGGCCAGAAATGAAATGCCGAACGCCTTGACGAAGCAGGCGGCGGCAAGGCCGGCCGTCAGTGCCAGGATGCCAACTCCGATCGCCATCATCGCGGCCACGAACGAATGGGGAATTCTTACGCCTGCCAGCAGTGATTGGAACAGCATCCACTCACTGGCGAACCCATTCAGAGGCGGCAGACCCGAGATTGCCGCAGCTCCCACGAGGAAGCATGCGGATGTGACCGGCATGCGTCGAATCAGTCCTCCCATTTCTTCCATATTGCGTGTGCCCGTGGCATGCAGGACTGATCCGGCGCCGAGGAAGAGCAGCCCTTTGAAAGTGCCGTGATTCAAGGTGTGGAAGAGCGCGGCCACAAGCGCGAACGCCGCCAGGGCTGCCAAGCCGTAACTGCGGAAGATCAAGGCGAGGCCAATTCCCATTGAGATCAGGCCGACATTTTCAACAGTGTGATAGGCCAACAGTCGTTTGAGGTCGTGCTCCATCAAGGCATAAAGAACGCCCAGAAGCGCTGAAGCGGCTCCGAGGGCAAGCACTAATCCGCCCCACCAGGAAGGCCCGCCTCCCAACAGATCCAAGGAGACGCGCACGATCCCGTAGACGCCGAGTTTCACCATCACACCGGACATCATCGCCGATATGTGACTGGGTGCGGCCGGATGGGCTTTGGGAAGCCAGACATGAAGCGGGACCAGGCCTGCCTTGGATCCAAATCCCAATAACGCCAGGCAGAATATGAGGTTTCTTAGGCCGGGAGTGAGCACGGTATCGCGGATTTCGCTGAAGAGCATGCCTGGGGTGGAAGCTGATGCCAGCAAGAGCGCCAATGCAATCAGCACAAAGCCTGCATGAGCCATCCCGGCGTACCAGTTTCCCGCAGAAAGCGTCTCGACATCCTGTTTTTCACTGATGACCAGAAAATACGAGGCGAGTGACATGGCTTCCCAGAAGACCAGGAACGTGAGGACGCTGGATGCCAGGACCAGGAGACTCATAGAAAGGAAAAACAGGTTGAGCATGCACCCGAGGAAGCGTGCGGGGCGTGCGTCCTCCCTATGGCATGTGTACCCAATTCCGTAAACTGCAACAGGAATTGTGGAAATGCCGATCAGGAGGAGAAAGAACGCTCCGAGCGGATCCAGGCAAAAGGTGAGGCGGAGATATGGTTCTGCGGCCGGCCAGGCAAATGAAAAAATATATTGCCTCAGAATAACCTGCAGGCCCGCAGCCACTCCGCAAAGCCCACCGGCCACCGCTCCGATGGCCGCAAGGCTGCGCGAGAGTCGGCCTCGAGGGAGCAAGGCCAAAAAAGCTCCTGTGAGATAACCCGCGATCATCAATGTCAAAATGGCCATAGTCTGATCAGATAGGCTGCGTCTTTCTAACGAAGTCGATCGAGAGCTCTTAGAATACCGAGCAGAATTTCTGCGGGTTCCGGTGGGCAACCGTCAACGAAGACATCGACCGGGATCACCCGATCGACGCTGCCAACAACCGCATAGCTTTCCTTAAAAACACCACAGGTTCGCGCGCAATCGCCAACAGCCACCACCAGCTTCGGATCCGGAGTCGCTTCCCATGTTTTACGCAACGGCACTTCCATGTTGCGTGTGACCGGGCCGGTGACCAGGAGCATGTCCGCGTGACGGGGAGATGCGACCAGACGAATGCCGAACCTCTCGCAATCGTAGATAGGGTTGCTCAGAGCCGTGATCTCAATTTCGCAGCCGTTGCAGGACCCGGCATCCACTTCGCGGATCGCCAGAGAGCGCCCGAGCATTTTTTGCGTCTGGGCTTCGATGGCGCGGGCAACTGAAGAGGCTCTTGAAAGATCCAGGTCGATTGGCTCCGTGGCCAGACCTGAGCGGATAATCTTCTGGAATAGCGAAACCACTTCCATCTCCGTCAAAAAACCCATAACTGTACGTCCGGAGACTCTTCCTGTAAAGGGAATATGAATTCACTCGGTCAGGCGCCACAAGAACATCTTTCGCGGGGCACGCATTTTCCGGGTTTTGTCGGCGTCAACCGACTGCGCTGATTATTCCGACTTCCGAATCCTACCCCTCATCTCGTAGGTCGGCAAAGAGCCTGGCAATTTCATCGGTCGCGAACCGGGGCCAGGGGGCAGGATTTTCGCTGCTGTCCACGGCCAGGATTCCTTCTCCGGCGTCAAGCACCTCACCCAGGCAGACCACATCAATGTCGGCGGCGCGGAGTGCGCCCATCATTTCATCTGCCGTTTCCGCCCGGCAAGTGATCAGCAAACTGCCGGAGGCGATCAGTCCCAATGGGTCAAGCCCCAATAATCGGCAGATTGTCTCGGTTTCCTCGTACACAGGGATGCGATCCAGGTGCACGCGGATGCGATGGCCGCCGGCACTGCTCAGTTCGTACAGAGCCGTGGACAAGCCTCCTTCTGTGATGTCGTGCATAGCCGATACCCCGCCGATGCGGACCGCGATCGCAGCCTCCTTCGTTACGCTGATGCCGGGATCGACGAGAAAATCACGGCACCTCTTGATTCTTTCCTCGCTCAGTCCCAGATCACGCAAGCGGTCAGGAAGCTCGCGCGCAATCAAGCTCGTGCCTTCGACTGCCAGCTTCTTGGTCAGCAGAACCCGATCTTTTTCTGCCATCTTTTTCTTATCGATCAGCTCATCCCTGGCGGCCGTTCCTGCAACCTGAGCCGAGACCACCGGTCTGGTAACAGCATCGGTAACTTCGGTATGTCCACCACACAAGATCAACCCCTGACTGCGAGCGGTCTGGTGCAGCTCCTTGATCGCGAATTCGATCTGGGCGGCATTGACCCCGATGGGGAAGAGCAGGGAGGCCAGAAGCCAGCGGGGAGTAGCTCCGCTGGTGGCAATATCATTGACGTTGACGGTAACTGCATAAAATCCGCCGGCGTCCGTCGCAAACGTAATCGGGTCGGATTTAAGCACCAGAACCTCTTCCCCCGACAACGGAATCGCCGCTACATCTTCGCCTACACCAGGTGCGATCAGCAGGGAAGAAGCATCTGCATCGAGATTGCGGAGGAAGCGATCCAGCAGATCGTTCGGCAGCTTGCCGGGTGGCAGGGGGGCGTAAAGGGCGATGATGTCGTTCAAATCACCCAGGTGCTCCAGGGTGAAGTCTGAAGGATGAGCGCAGAGAGGTGCTGAATCCCGGTTGGTCAAGAAGGCGGTCAGTGCCCCAGCCTTGTGCCCTGCCTCGATATCGAAGACAAAGTCCCCGACCACCAAAACTTGGGCCAGGGGAATCTCAAGGATCGAGGCCGCCCACAGGATTCCATCCGGGCTTGGCTTGGGACTAAATGGATCGTCGCGGGAAAGGATGACTGCAAAATCCGACGGTTGGACGTGCGCGAATTTTTCCAGGGCGGTCAGGATTGAAGCGCGGCTGTTGCGGCTGATGATGCCGACCTTCAACCCTCGCAGGCGCAACAGCTCGAGCACTCCCTCTGCCCCGGCGTTGGGACGGGATCGCCGGGCACCTTCCGCTTCAAAACCATCGAGTATCTCGAATGCCTTGGCCCGATCCGCCTGCGAATCCATGCCATGGATGTATTCGAGAACCGGGATGTCCTTGGGGCAACCGATGGCCATCCTGATGATGCCGAAATCCAGCGATCCGGGTTCGGTAAGTGTGCCGTCGAAATCGAACAACACCGCCCGGATACATTTCGTTGCGTTCCTCCAATCCAGCATTGCCTGAGAATAAGAGGATGCCCCCTCGGGCCGCAAGAGGAAAAGAGCTTGCCCGGGGCAATATTGAGATTCAGCCGATGTTGAATAGGGCAGTTTTTGCAGCGCGGGATTTGACGTAATTGTATGAGATTTCGGTTGCTTTCACCCTAGCACTCCCCCATTATTTACGCGCCAAATTAATGATTATACCCGTCGTCCTCCCAGGATGGGCGGAGGAATTCATATGGCGTCATTAAGAGATCGGATTGAGTGTAAAGAACTGTTGAGCAAGGTGGTTCCCATTGAAGAGGCGGTAAAGTTCGTTTCGGGACACGGCACCATCGGGATCAGCGGATTCACAAAGTCGGGCGAACCGAAGGTTTTCATGCCTGCCCTGGCGAAGCACTTCGCGCAAAATGTGCCCCACGCCAGAATTGGTCTCTTCAGCGGAGCTTCGCTCTCCGAAGAAGTGGAAAATCCTATCGCCCCGTTCATCAGCAGGCGTGGGCCTTACATGTCTTCTTCGGCATCGCGCAAGCTCATTCATGCCGGCAAGATGGACTTTACCGATGTGCATCTGTCCATGTTTGCGCGCAACCTGCTTTATGGCTTCTACGGGGTTCTCGATGCGGCGGTAGTGGAAGTCTCGCGCATCCGTCAGGACGGCAGCGTGGTTCTGTCCTCTTCGGTTGGCATCTCCGCAGAAGCCCTGACCATGGCAAAGAAGATCATTCTTGAGGTAAACACCGAGATTCCCGACTATACCGGGTTCCATGACATCGTGCTGCCCGCCGTGCATCCGAAGGTGTGCTGGCCGATCCCGATCATCAATGTGAGGGATCGAGTAGGCACGCCCTACGTGGAGATTGACAAGAGCAAGGTCGTGGCGATCGTCGAATCCAACCGGCCGGATTATACGGTAGAATTCAAGGAAACTCAGGCGATCGAAACCAGGATTGCGGAAAACGTCGTCGATTTCCTCATGGATTGTCGCAAGTGGTTCGGCTGGCTGAAACGCCTGCCTCCCATTCAGTCGGGCGTCGGCAACGTCGCCAATGCCATCGTCGGCGAACTCTACAAATCGCCGTTCCAGAAGATCCGTTTCTGGACAGAGGTTTTCCAGGACGGGATGATGCGCTACGTCGAGGACGACGAAAAATTCGACTGCGCCTCGGCTACGGCCGTCTCGTTCTCCTCCCAGGCCCGGAAGGAGTTCGAGCGCCTATTCTCGACCTGCCGGGACAAGCTGGTTCTCAGGCCGATGTGGCTGTCCAACAGTGCCGAAGTCATTACGCGCCTGTTCATCATCGCGATGAACACGCCTCTCGAATTCGACATTTACGGGCACGTGAACTCGACCCACGTCGACGGATCCAAGGTGATCAACGGTCTGGGCGGCAGCGGTGATTTCTTCCGCAACGCGTACATCAGTATCGCCCACACCCCGTCGATCCGCCGTCTCAAGGATGGCCGGACGGTCAGCTGCGTGATGCCCTACGTGCGCCACATCGACCACACGGAGCACGATATCAAGTGTCTGTGCACCGAGCAGGGCTACGCCGTCAACACCGAAATCCGTTCCGCCCGCCGCCGCGCTGAGGACATCATCGAAAAGTGCGCCCATCCGCACTTCAAGCCGCTGCTGCGGGAGTATCTGCGGATTGCCGGTGGTGGTGATGAGCCGCGTGCGACCGATATGGCGGTGCTGCAGGGCTGGTGGAAAGAATATGATGTAGCTTGCCGGTGTTTCCCCGCTGACAAAGGGTTTAGCGCCCAAGCCGACTAGTCCATCCGTTACGCGGGTTCACGCTCATGCCTGAGCGGCGTGAACCCGCGCTGCACTTCATTGCAGTTGCCGCAGCGCTTCATATACGGCGATTCCGACGGCCGTTGCTAGATTCAGGCTGCGTACATGGGGGGAACGCATCGGAATGGTCAGAGCGTGATCCCAGTGGGCGCGCAGCATGTCCTCAGGAAGGCCCGTGGATTCGGGCCCGAAGACCAGACAGTCCCCCTTCCTATACGATACCTCCGTGAAGGCATGCTCCGCCCGGGCGCTGAAATAGAAGAAGCGTACCCTGGGCAGCTGTGCCATCAACTCCTCGAGACTGTCTGCGCGGCGCAAATCCACAAAAGGCCAATAATCCAGACCGGCCCGGCGGATCGATCGATCGTCGATGCGGAAGCCCAGCGTGCCCACCAGATGCAACGGCAGCCCATTGGCGGCGCACAAGCGCGCGATATTGCCGGTATTCGGGTGAATCTCGGGTTTGAACAGCGCAACATGCAACAAGTCGGGGCCAGTCACCTCATGCCTCCTCGTTCTATTGTTCGAGTGTGTGACAATCCTCCAGCAAAAGCCACAAATTACCCCATACAGATTTACGTGCTTTTCACAATTTGGCCCGCGCGTTCAGCAATCTCATGTATGAAGCATCAGAATCGGCATCGATCCCTCACTCGGCACCGTTGCGGGAGAGCATGTGCCGATTCCAAATCGAATCGGTCGGACGCGCTTGACGTTTGTGACTCAGGACCTTACACTAACTTGTCGACCTTCCTGCTACTATCGAATCTTCGTGATCGGGTGGAAAATATGGCACATAATATGTTTCATTCGCTGCAATCGTTTGACGCCGGCTCCGGGCGCTCCGGCCGCTTTTACTCTCTGCCGCAACTGGAAAAAGAAGGGTTGGGGAAAATTTCGCGGTTGCCCGTCAGCATACGCATTGTGCTCGAATCGGTTTTGCGCAATTGCGATGGCAAAAAGATTACCGAACGGGATGTCCGGATGCTGGCCCAATGGGGAGCCACCGCGGAGCGGACGCAGGAAATCCCCTTCATCGTGGGACGCATCCTACTGCAGGATTTCACAGGGGTTCCCCTGCTGGTCGATCTGGCGGCCATGCGCTCGGCCGTTGCCCGCCTGGGACGCAAAGCGGGCATGATCGAACCCCTGGTGCCCGTGGACTTGGTGATCGACCACTCCGTCCAGGTCGATGTTGCCGGCACGAACGAAGCCCTGCGGCAGAACATGGAGATTGAGTTCAAGCGGAATCACGCCCGTTATCAGTTCTTGAAGTGGGGCATGTGTGCATTTGACACCTTCAAAGTCGTTCCGCCCGGCATCGGCATATGCCATCAGGTCAATCTTGAGTACCTGGCGAAAGTCGTCCTTCGGAAGGACGAGATCTGCTTCCCCGATACCCTGGTCGGGACCGACTCTCACACCACGATGATTAACGGGCTCGGGGTTGTTGCCTGGGGAGTGGGAGGGATCGAGGCAGAAGCCGGCATGCTCGGCCAGCCGGTATATTTCCTGACGCCGGACGTTATCGGCGTGCACATGACAGGACGGCTGCGCGAAGGTGTGACGGCAACCGATCTGGTATTGCATGTCACACAGTTGCTGCGCAAAGCCAAGGTGGTTGGCAAGTTTGTCGAGTACCACGGCGAGGGGGCGGCATCGCTTCCCGCCACAGATCGGGCCACCATCGCCAATATGGCTCCCGAGTATGGCGCTACCATGGGCTTTTTCCCTGTGGACGAGGAAACCTGCGCCTATCTCCTGGCGACAGGACGAAGCAAAGAACAGGTAGACCTGGTGCGCAATTATTTCAAGGCCCAGGGCATGTTCGGGATTCCGCTCCGCGGCGACTGCGATTACAGCACGGTGCTGCAGTTGGATCTGGCCCAGGTGGAACCGGGAATTGCCGGTCCCAAGCGGCCCCAGGATCACATCAAACTTGGAGAGGTCAAGCAGACCTTCCGCGAGCTGCTGCAGAAATCCGTGGCAGAGAATGGCTACGGCAAACCTGCCGCAGACATCGGCAGGCGGGTTGATGCCGGACGCGCAAAGCTTGGACATGGGGATATTCTCATCGCCTCCATCACGTCCTGTACCAACACCTCCAATCCCAGCGTGATGCTGGTGGCGGGATTGCTGGCAAAAAAGGCGATTGAGCGCGGCCTTTCCACTCCAGCGTGGGTCAAAACTTCGCTGGCGCCGGGATCCCGCGTCGTCACCGACTATCTCCAAAAAACGGGTCTGCAAACTTATCTGGACCAACTGGGATTCAATCTGGTCGGATACGGATGCATGACCTGCATCGGCAATTCCGGGCCGCTTGATCCGCAATTCGAGGAAGCCGTGCGCAGCCATGATCTGATTGCGGCCAGCGTTCTGAGTGGGAACCGCAACTTCGAGGCGCGAGTCCATCAGTCACTCAAAGCTAACTTCCTCATGAGCCCGCCTCTGGTCGTCGCTTTCGCTCTCGCTGGAAGTGTCGACATCGATCTAGTGCGGGAGCCGCTGGGCAAAGATGGTGGGGGCGCCGACGTTTACCTGCGCGATATCTGGCCGACAATGAGCGAGGTGCGCGACCTGATGCGCGTCGCGCTTGATCCCGATACCTACCGCAGGCTCTATGGCAGTTTGGCTGGCCAGAATCCGATGTGGAACGAAATCTCTGCGCCCAGCGGCGAGGTTTATCAGTGGGATAAAGAATCGACATATATCCAGGAACCGCCGTTCTTCCAGCAATTCGGCATGCAAACGGGCAGCATCAAGGAAATCCATGGCGCCCGCCCCCTTGCGATGCTGGGTGATTCAGTCACGACCGATCACATCAGCCCGGCAGCGAGCATCAAGGCGAGCTCTCCAGCAGGGCTGTACCTTCAAAGCCTCGGCGTGACCATGGAGGACTTCAACAGCTACGGCGCGCGCCGGGGCAATCATCAGGTGATGATGCGCGGAACCTTCGCCAACGTCCGCATCAAGAATCTGATGGTCCCCGGGGTTGAAGGCGGAGTGACCCTGGTTCAGCCGGAAGGCGAGAAGATGAGCATCTATGACGCCGCCATGCGCTATCAAAGTGCCGGCATTCCGCTCATCGTTCTTGCCGGACAGGAATATGGAACCGGGAGTTCGCGTGACTGGGCGGCCAAAGGAACGGCATTGCTGGGTGTACGGGCTGTTATTGCCCAGAGCTTCGAGCGCATCCATCGCAGCAACCTCGTCGGCATGGGCGTACTCCCCTGCCAGTTCAAGGAAAATGTCTCGGCCCGGACCCTTTGTCTTGATGGCGCCGAATCGTTCGATATCCTCGGCCTGAACGAGGGCGTCAAGCCGCGGCAGGATTTGACCCTCGTGATTCACCGCACGAACGGCAAGACGGAGAAGGTCGCCGTAACAGTGCGGTTGGATACGCCTATTGAGGTCGATTACCTTGCACATGGGGGAATTCTCCCCTATGTGCTGCGCCAATTGCTGGCGCAAAGCTAGTCACGACAAAAGTACGGAAGCCCACGATGCCGGGTTTCGCTCAGCCGCGTCCGGATCCAGTCCGGTAGCTGCACGCACCGTGTACCCATGTCAGGCATGCGTTTTGGACGACCGGTTCGCTTGGTGGATCAACACTGCGGTCCCGACGCTGGGCAATCCACATCCGCAGCAGTTGACCGCGCGGAGTCCAAGGTGCCGGCACTCACATGGTTTTGCGTCAAACGGGATAAGGTGGTGGCCGGAGGGCTCGTTGCCTGCTTCCTCCTGTCGACGCTTTCAGCTCAAAGCCTGCGCGAGCCAAGGTTCATGGCTAAGGCGCAACCCGGCTTCAATGATATCTACAACCTTGACTACGAACGGGCTGAGCAGGTTTTTATTGCGCTGCAAAAAGAATATCCCGGGCATCCGGCGCCCCCTCTTTACCTTGCGATCATCGGCTGGCTTCGTGAATTATTTCGCAGGCAGGAACTGAACCTGGACCTGTTCATGTCGCCGTCCTTTTTCACCAGAAGCACTACTCTTGAGATGTCGCCAGGGCAGCGCGAGGAGTTTTTCGCTCATATCCAGGAGTGCCAGGACCTGAATCAGAGGATATTGGCTAATAATCCAAAAAATCTCGATGCGCTCTATTCTCTCGGTTCTTCTTACGGCATCCTATCAGCCTTCTCCATTACGATCGACCGCAGTCTGCGCAAAGCGTTTGCCTACGCCAATAAAGCCTACCAGTACAACCGTCAGGTCGTGAAGATAAACCCCGCTTACTACGACGCTTATATGGCTGTAGGTCTGTATCAGTACATCGTCGGCAGCATTCCGTGGTACCTGAGATGGCTGGCGGTTATCGCGGGATATTTCGGGACCAAGGAAGAAGGTTTTCACGATCTGGATCTCGCAGTGACCAAGGGCGAGTATGTAAAAACCGATGCCCAAATCATCCGAATGGCTTTGCGCGTATACCAGGAGCGGCCCAGGGATGCGCTCACCGACGCTGAGGATCTGCACCGTCGTTTTCCTCGAAACTTCATTTTCCAGATCAACATCGCGCAAATCCTGGAGAGATTGGGTCGAGAGGATCAGGCCATATCGGAATATCTTGCGGTCGTGCGCCAGGCCGAAGAAGGGAAGGCCAACTATGGTCTCCTTCCCTTGACAACATTCCGCTACACGCTGGGAAACAGGTTTTTCCGGATGGGGCGTCTGGATGCGGCCGAAGGCCAATTCCGCAAAACCATTGCGTATCCAGGCACGCCGGAGCGGTTGCGCGCCCTGTCACAATTGCGCCTTGGGCAGATTCTAGACCTGCAGGGAAAACGGGCGGAAGCGATCACTCGCTATGAGACGGTCCTCAAGTCGAAGGATTTTGACAACGCTCAGGAGCAGGCCCGCACATTCCTGCGCACTCCCTACCGCAGATAATGCAACGACAAAATGCAACGGGCAACGGATGACTGATGAATGAAAAGTCACGGTTCATCGCCTAAGGGCCTGTCAATGAATAACGTTTACACTTTGGCGCGAGCGCCGGGCGGGCAGATGCAAGGCGCCGCGACGCAGGCGATGTGATGACATCGTCGAGGAGCGGCAACGCCGCAGATGCCCGCCCGCCGCCGCGCCCCTGCGGGCTGCGGCCCGCAGGCCCGCTGGCTGCGTTGCTCGCTCCTTACATACCACAGCGGGTATGCTCGTCGCTCGCGCCTTGCCAGCGGGCCTGGGGGCCGCAGCAAAGTGCAAACGTTATTCATTGACAGGCCCTAAGCACCTGCAACCTCTTGTTCTTCCCCTACTGCGGCGCTGGCCACACCCAAATAGGTGGAAGGCGATCGAACGTCGGGGATTCCCTGCAGAAAAGCGAAGAAGTCACGGAATAAGACTCTACCCGTACCTATCCGCGTCTAATGGCCTGAAGGCGAAAGCCGATATGTAATCTGACAATGAAAACACCATCCTCTCAGCCTGCCTGGACCCCTGAATCATTTCCAGAGAGACGAAGCTGCCATGGCCGCAGGCAGCCAATGTCTTTTCCGCCGCGCTTCGCCAGTTTTCGTCGACGCAGCAGCCGGGGCCGGCGCAAGACCGACCGTGGCGGGTACGTGGACATTTATGACCGGGGAAGCTGGGTCGTAGCCCTGACGGTAATGGCATTATCCTTTGTCGATGCCGTGCTGACAGTGCTCCAGGTCGAAAAGGGGATTGTCCGTGAAGCCAACCCGATCATGAATGCAGTGCTCGCATGGGGCGGGGCTTACGTCTTCTTCAGCCTCAAAGCGGCCATGACCGCCTTCGCGCTTGCGATCATCATCATTCATAAGGAATGGGCGCTCGCCCGCTATATGGCACGGCTCTGCCTCGCTTGCTACATCGTAATCCTCATCTATCATATGTACCTGGTGAGTGGTAGCGGGCTCGTGTTGGCCTTTCGCTGATGCGCCGCCATGCAGAACACAAATCCGTTTGACTGCCTTCCTCCAGGATAATCCGGCCTGCTTGAAATCTGGTTGCGAAGAGGTTACGCTCTGGGCTTTGCCAGAACAAAGCGCCTGGTTCTGCCAGTATGAAAAAATATTTGGGCATCATCCTTGGAATAGGATTTGTGCACCGCTTCTTGTTTTTGGGTGGGCGGCAACTCTGGACTGATGAATTGATGCAGGCCCGCGTGATTAAGTCCGCGTCGCCCGGCGAGATCCTGTCGCGCTTGCGGGGAGGGATGGACCTGGCGTCGCCTCTCGATTTCCTTGTGCAGAGGGGGGTAACGGCGCTGCTGGGTGACGCGGCATGGGCTTTGCGTCTGCACGCCCTGATCTTTGGCACTCTGTCTATTTGGATCTTCTACCGCATCTCACGTTTTTTGTTCGGAGAACGCGTAGCGCTCTACTCTGCGACGCTGTTCGCCTTCTACCCGTTAGCCTACCGTTACAGCCTGGAAGGGCGGCCCTATGCCCTGCTTTTGTTTCTCTCCTTGCTTTCCTATGACCTGCTGCTGCGGCAGGTTTACGGCAAGGAACCGACCTGGCGGGGATGGCTGCTCATTTCGGGTGTTTCCACTCTGCTTCTCTACACGAGTTTTCTCGGCAGCCTGATTCTCTTTGCACAGGTAATCAGCCTGGCACTGGTCGCTTTTTCAAAACCGCGCCCCGGAACGGAGTCCGGGGAGAACATGCTTTCATTTGAAGGTGCGGAAAAACGCCAGCTACGCATATACGGCCTGGCTGCCCTTTCTGCCCTTGCTCTTTTCTATCCCTGGACGAGATATGTTTGGGCCAGGCCACAACTCTCTCCTGCTTCGGAGATTGCTCATCCCAAGCTGATTTTGACCCTAATCAAAGGCCTTGGAGATAACAGTTATGCCGTGGCGGGCGTGTTGCTCATCGGAGCCCTGGTGGGTATTTGGGCCCTGCTTGACCAGGGGCACCGCCACTCCCTGGTATGGCTGCTCACCTGGTTCGTGGTTCCGATTCCGATCTTGCTGCTGGCGGAGGTTTGGGCGGGGTACTTCTTCAATATTCGTCATCTGCTCCACACCACGCCGCCCATTCTCCTTCTTGCCGGATATGGTCTGTCCCATATTGGGGAGAGATTTATTGCTACTTCGCACCTTCCTCGCCGGTTCAGCAGCGCCGCACTCGCGTATGCAGGCCTGCTGATCTGCATGTCCGTCTGGATCGGTCAGCTCCGTGCCCGCAGTGAGCCTGTGGATTGGATAGGGACGGCGGATTTCCTGAATGAAACGGTGGGTCAGGGAGATGCGGTCTCGATGCCGGGAGTCAACGCGCTGCTGGAATATTATCACCCCAAGCTGGATGCCTACCGCGTCGACGATCTTGACGCCGGCCGTGGCTCGCTTGCCGCTGCAGAGATCAAGCGGCGGATCGTCGTCTGCTATGAGGAACTTTGGCCCAATCCCTGCGGCACATTCCGGAATTCTGCACTCAAGGATCCGGCCTGGACCAATCGTCAATTCAAGGGATTCACGGTGTTCATTCGAGAAAAGTAGGCTTGGAACACCGGGGGCCGACGGCCGTGTCATCAGCTCGCGTACCAACGTGGAAAGTGCATGCCGCCCCCTTTGTTTCTGCCCAGCATGGTTTTGAACATCGTGCGGGCCTGGAAGGCACATCCCCGCATGAGGAGGCGCCGTGCCAGTCTGCGCTTGCGTGCATCGGGGTGAAAGAGCGCACGCATGTCATTGCGGAGGCGCGAGCGATTCCACTGAAACAGGTCAGACCAGATCATGGCTTTGTCGAGTGGGCTGCGTCTGCCATTTCCGAGCGTTCCAGGCAAAAATCCATACTTGCGGAATTTCTTTCCGGTCGGATCCCACATGTCCGGTCGCCAATAGGGTGTGCCGGGCAAAGGAGTGAACGGGATAAAGAAAGGGAAATCGAGGGTCAGCTCCGACGCAAACCGGCGCAGATTGCGCACGGTCTCCGGCGTATCGCCCGCAATACCGTAAATGAAACTGCCGACCGTAAACACACCGGGAAAATCACGGGCCAGAATTTGCAGAGCACGCCTGCTGACGTTGGGCCCGATGGTTTTGTGCAGCGCACCGAGCGATTCGGGATCCCCACGTTCGATGCCGAGATATACTTCATTCAAGCCGGCTCGGACGCAACCTGCCAGCGTGCCGGAATCGGCGTCACGCACAATGGCATCGGCGCGCACCCACGCGCTCTGACCGATACGGAAATTCTCCTTGAGCATGAGTTCAGCCAACCCGCCCGGGACCTGGGGATCGGCATTGAAGCACGGATCAACCCAACTCAGATAGCGGCGCTGGAATTTTCCTGTGAGCATCCGGATCTCTTCGCGCAGGCGCTCAGGCGATTTGGTCCTGAGATGCGGTACAAGAGCGCTTCCGCGGTGCTGCCCCATCTGACGCCAGAGAACGCAAAACCGGCACGAGCCGACGCAACCGCGGCCCGACTCGATAGCCGCAAGATCGGGATGATTGCGGCTGCCACGACCGTAACAAGCGACGGGCAGCAAGTCGTATGCCGGAAAAGGCAATTGATCCAGGTGCGGAATGAGCGGGCGTGGCGGGGAATGGACGATTTGATCTCCGTCCGCGAAAGAAATGCCAAGCACCTGGTACAAGTTCCTCGTCCCGCCGGAGCGTAATGACTGCACCGAGCTCTACCAGAGTAATTTCGCCTTCACCGTGAACCACGGCATCGATCAAGCCGCTGCCGATCGCCTCGTTCGGGATGTGGCTGAAAAAACAACCCCCGGCAATGACCTGCGCACCCAGGCCTTTGGCGAGACGCGCCAGCTGAAGCCCTTCCACGCAACTCACCGCTTCTTCGCCGATGCCGACATAGGTTGGTCGGAGGCGGTGCAGCTCAGCTGTCAGGGAGCGCCAGCCCATTTGGATCGCTGGAGCATCGAGGATGGCTACATCCAAGTCAGGGATGGACTCACGCAGCGCCGCTGCCAGTGTTGCAAAGGCGAGCGGAGGCCATACCGAACTGGCAGGTCCGTTGAATGGCCAAAGCGGCCTCGGCGGACGCACGAATAGAAAAAGTTGCTTCATGGGACATCAGCTCCGGTCTGCCGCTGAAACCAGGTGACCATGGTGTACATGAGGAGGATCATGTTTCCAAGAAGCAGCCCTGCAATGACCGCCAGGCCTGCCAATGCCAGCCATGAGAGTGTCACCGCCGCCAATGCTCCGCCCCATCGTGCGCAGACAGGCACAGAGATCAGGCTCATCGATCCCAGGAGGAGGTAAGACCTCAAGCTCGGTTTCCTATGACACTTATCCACCCACCGCTCACCGGGCATGAGCCAGAGAAGGCCGACGATACCAAAGCCGAACCAGTGCCCCGACACGGTCCGCAGAACTTCCCCGTGCGGTACGAGATTAAAACCGAACGGCGTCATAGACAACAGGAGCATCGCATGCAGCCAGCGGTATCGAGCGTCGATAGGCGGCCGGTACAGGATCAAAAGGAGCAACGCCAGCACCGCGCCCACATACAGCCCCGTGCAGCGCTGGCAGAGCGGCAGCAGTTCGCCCCCCGGAGCCCAGGTATGAGCGGGATTCTGCCCGCAAACGAGCCCGAAGATTTTCTGCATAAATCCGGTCATATGCTGCCGCTCCCGTGGGGAATTCTATCTCCCTCGTCTTCTACTTTTTCTCAGCTGCGGATCCGGAACCAGTTGGCAGCGGCAGGGCTATTTTGGTCACTTTGCGTTTGGCGTTGCTGAGGTCGACAAGATAGAGCGCACGCTCTTCCGCCTTGACGCTATAATCTTCCCCCAGGCAAGCCGAAGTGGCTGCAATCTGTCGCCCATCGCTCGACAAGGCGATCTGGAACAAAATCAGGCTGTCGTCTTTATCAGGTTTGGCGGTGAAAAGAGGCGTTTCGCGCATGGGGGCTCCGTCAACCGGCACTTCCAGGACTCCGAATGACCCAAGTTCTTCCTCGTTTACCTTCTTGGTGTACGCCAGGTATAATGTCTTCTCATCGGGCGACCACTCCGCATTGCCGAGCCTGATCCCGCTGTCTTTTGCTGCAACGGAAATGGTTTTTTCCACTAGATTGTCCCGGATCAACAAGACGCGCTGGGCATCTTCCAGCTTGGTCATGAGTGCAAATCGAGCCCCGCTTTTATTCGGGATTACAAAACCATTGGGCTCCCCGCTGTCCTTTTCTTTAAACTGCAGCAATGGGATCTTAGTGAGTTTTTCTGTGTCCAATCTGCCGAGCTCATAGGTGGCGTCGTCTCCCTTTTCCAACTTGCCAATGTAGAAGAGTTGAACGCCATTTCCCACGAGATTTCCCTCGAAGTCGATCGGAGCGCTCTCGACCTCAAGCGTTTCCAGGTTAACCTGCAGGAGAGCGGATTTGTCGACGCTCACCGTTGCGCCCTTCTCGTTCTTTTCCTGGACGGCAGTCTTGCCAAGCAGGAACTCATACTTGCCGATTATGGGCGCCGGAAGCTCCAGGCTATTCACCTCAACTCTCTCATCCAAAGGGAGAAAACGGGTCGGTTTTGACGAATCAAGCGGCAGGATCATGGCCGCTGATAGTCCATTTACCACAATTCGTTTGCCGTCGGGAAGCCATTGCGCCGAATACACGCGATTTTCGTCCTTTGAAGCCGGTGCTGAAACAAAGATCGTTTCCATGGATTTCTTTTTAAGATCGTATAGCACTATGGAGGTCACTTTGGTCTTTGCATCCATGATCGGGAAAACGATTTTTGTGCCATCCGGACTGAAAGAAGGGCGGCAGGCAAGAACGTAGACGATCAGCGCCATAATTCCAAAAAGCGTCAACAGTGTATCCCGAACCCGTGGACTTAACATAGCGCACATCCTTTCATCAAGCTGTATTCCAGCATTCATGCCAACAAGACTACGGTTTTAGAATCCAGACCGATCAGGGGTCCCCGGCATGCATTCCTAAATGAAATAGCGATTTCCTGGATCAGATCTTGCAGCTGAAAGGAAGAATCTTGCAGCAGGTGTACCGGCAGATTGGCCGATTAATTGCGGACAGAGTAAGGCCAATTGTCCAGTTATCATGCGGGGAGCAACAGAGTCGCCGATTCCGGCCCCAGCGGATCGAAATCGATACTGGAACGGGACTAGGAGCCCGTCCGAGAATTAGGAGGGGTCGCGCGCATGGGGCTTGCGGGGCGAGCTCAAGGCGTGAGGAGGAGGCGATGTCTCTGCACATCGTTGACGACGAGCAACGCGGAGATCGCCCCGCAATCCCCATGCGCCCTTTGGGTTCCGGCGGCGCGGGGGCATCTGCGGCGTTGGCGCTCCTCGACGATGTGCAGCGACATCGCCTGCGTCGCGCCGTCTTGCATCTGCCCCCGCGGCGCTCGGAACGCGGCCCCTCCTAATTCTCGGACGGGCTCCTAGACTATCTTTCTCTGCGCCCTACCTCTGCGAGCGCCTGCTTCATCATCTGAATGCGTTCCTCGGAGCCCACGAAGACCTGTTCGGGGAACTTGTAATGTTGGAGGATGCCGTCCAGAATTGCCGTACCGATGTAGGAGTTGAGCCACATGCCAGCAAGGTACTGGAGCCGCAAGTTGCGATCGGTGTTGATCTGGGCATCCTTCATCCATTCTTTCAGATCGGCAGCACGGCCGGCGTAAGTGGCCAGGAGATCAATCGCGACGCCCCGTTCGTTGGGCCCCTGTCCGGGATTGCCACCAACTATGCCGAATCCCACTTCCATCAATGAGTCCTTGACCGGACGGTATTCATTGCTGTCCAGACGCTGCTGGAGCGCGTCCAGATCGATCTGTGTCGGCTCAGCCTGCCCTAACAGGACGGCATCATACCCTTCGCCATTCAGGTCGTTGCTGAAGAGAATGCCATTGGGAAAGACCTGGAAAAATGTGCCGATCACGCTCTTGGCGGTGTCGACGTTGCTCTCGTACAGGGGGATCCACAGGCTCATCACACCGCCCGGCTTCAGATGCTCTTTGCACATTTGGTAATACTCGACCGTGTTCAGCGCTGCGCATCCTTTAACCCAGGGATCGATCGGGTCGGAGGTAATGATGTCATATTTTGCAGCTTGAGGGAGCGTGCGGATGTAATGCCGGCCGTCATCGTAGACGACCCTGACCTCCTTGCCATTCACGATGTGGGGGTTCTGTTTGTCGATGCCGTCGACGATATGGTAGTTCTGCTCCCCGAACATAGGGGTCACGACTTTGGGAACGAGCGGCTCGATGTCGCAGATAACGATATTTTTGATATTAGGATACGGAATAAACGATCCGGCTGTGACGCCCGCTCCGCAGGCCACGACCAGAACATCCTTCACATCGTCGGGATTCCGGCGCGCCAGCACGGACACGTGCCCGAGCATACGCTGCAAGCGCATATCCTGATGCTCGCTGGAGGCCTGCACTTTCCCGGCCCCATGAAAATAACGCCACCCCGAAGTTGATTTCGTGACGGCGACGGAGACATTCATGCCTTCGCCGACATAGGTGCAATAGCGGTACACTGCGGCGCTTCGATCCACGGGTACGTCTTTTTCCGCTACCACCCCTGGGACGCACTGTGTCAGCCAGGTTGCCGAAAATCGGCCCCAGGCAACCATCATCCAGGGGACTTGAGCAACAGCGTTTACGAGGAAGCCGATGACGACCAGCGAAAGGGTGGTAAGGATTGCGCCCCGGAGCGAAAATGACGGTTTTGATGCGGGTGCTTCATCGGGCTGCGTTTCCTTGCGTGTGGGTACAAACAGGGGCGCCAGGGCGATCAACGCTGAGACTGCGGACAGCAGAATCAGCAGACGGTGAGCCCACTGCGTACCCACCTGGGGAATGACGATCATGCTGAACATTAGTGAGCCGAGAATGGCGCCGACGGTATTGGCAGCGTAAACTCCCCCCACCATACGGCCCGGATCCTGGCCACGGGATGCCACGGCCGCCAGGGCAATAGGAAAGCTCGCGCCCCAGAGCATGGCCGCCGGCAGCACGGCCCAGGCGGCGCGCACGATATCAAGCTGGAAAGTGAACCAGGGCGCCCACTCGCTCGTGGAAAGGCTTGGATTGATCGGCCAGTAGGGAAGTGACCTGGCAATCATGAATGCAGCCCATGCAACGGCTCCGGCAAGCATCAGCTGGCAAACACCGAGGGCAATGCGCGGCCGGGAAATCGAGCTCGCCAATAGTGCTCCCGAGCTGCTGCCGATGCCCAAGCCAACCAGGAACACCGCCAGGATGATCGAGAAGGTGTAAACCGTGGCGCCGAGCATCAGCGACAACAGGCGCGTCCAGACCACCTCGGCACCCAACGCGCACAAGCCGGACATGGCGATCGTGATCAGGACTGCGTTCGCGCCCGGCGCGCGCTCGGCCGCAGCCTGCGTCGAATCCGCAGATTGCACCCGGATGGGCGTTCTGGAGGATACAAATAGTGCGACCGAAGTGACCGCGATGTTGATGGCGAATGCGGCAAACGTAGCGGTCGGCATGTCATGCACCCGCAGCAGATAAAATCCCGCCAGCAGGCAGCCAAAAACGGCGCCGGCAATGTTGCCAGCATAGAACAGTCCCATCCAGGAAACGCCCTCGGGAGTGGTTTCAACCCAACGGGCGATCGCCGGCAACGTCGCGCCCATGAGCAGGGTCGGCGGCAACAGGCAGACGGCCGCCACCAGCGCGCGCATCACCACGCCGTGCCCCAGGTAATACGTGTATAAATCCGCGATCAGCGGCATGCCGAATAAAACAAGAATGCCGATGATCCCGATCCCCAGCTCGAGAAAGGCATAAACCCTCAGAGGATGAATCTTGTCGGAAATCAACCGCGGCAGCAGCAGGCTGCCCAGGCACATCCCACCCATGAAGGTCCCCAGCAGTACGCCCAGCGAGATGCCGGAGGAACCGATGACCAGTTGCAGCAGCTGCAGCCAGACAATTTCATAAATCAGCGCGGCGCAACCGCTGCCGACAAACAGCACGAGCAGCCAGGGAAGAAAACGCCGCGAAGCAAGGGGGTTCGTCGATTGCTGGAGATTTGTCTTTGTCATGGGGTGATGGTGACTCCTGATGGTGAAACCCGAGATCAAACGCACATAAAATGCTTATTACGAAGGATCTCTTATCATATTTCTGATCGTTAGCGAAATCCTTTTGACTCCTGAGCAGCCTCAGATTCTGTGAAGTGGCCCGAGTCCTGCCTGCAGGGCAGCGCCGCTAATCCCAATACTGTTCACTTAAGCCCGAAATTGGAAATCCTGACGTTGCCTTTTGAAAAACAGTCCGCTTGGAGGGACCACCTGCTTTGGAGCGCGGGCGTCTCGCCCGCCTTGCCACTTTGCGGGCGAGACGCCCGCGCTCCTTCCCAGGCCGGATCTCGCTTAAGTGAACAGCTTTGCCGCTAATCCCGATGGTCATTCTCTTCCACCCTTTGAACCGCCCATGAAGGGTAGGGAGATCGGGAACCCTTCATGGCATGCCAGAGGATTCGGTTGAGCAGATCTTCCGGGCACCGGTCCACGCGATCCAACGGCAGACGGGCCGAGGCATAGGCGTAATGACGCAGGAGGGGATCGGCGATCTTCTTCGGATCAGGATTCATCTGGTCGAGCGGTATGTTGTTTTTCAAGGCGACGAATGGTGTGATATCAGCCACATCGTTGAAGCAATCGGACATCGGCGTCGCCGTCGCATCGAGTTGGTTCATGGGCGGCAGTCCCAGCATCAGCTCCATGGTGCGCAGCAGACTGGTCTGGTTGTATTGTGAGCTGATCGTCTGGCCTCGTTTGGTGTAGGGGCTGATTACATATGCAGTGGTGCGATAGCCACTCACATGGTCCCAACCGGCCTGCGGGTCGTCTTCCACCGCCAGGATGCAGGTTTCCTTCCAAAAGCGGCTGTGGCTGATGGCTTCGACGATTTGACCGAATGCCAGGTCGTTGTCGGCCACCTGTGCCGCGGGGGTGGGCGCACCGGCTTTGGTGCCGCTCGTGTGGTCGTTCGGCAGGCAGATGATCAGGAGATTAGGTAAGCTGCCGGTGCGCTCGAAGTCTCTCAATTCACGAACGAACTGAGAGGCGCGAAACACGTCCGGCACGTCCAGGTCCCAACCCACAGTGCCCGTCATCGTGTGGGGGCGCAGCGACTCGATGCCCGGTTCGCTCCAGAGCGTGACGGCATCGGTGCCTTGAGTGAAATCACGCCAGTGATCAATGAAATGCGGATCGCCCGTGCGTGTCTTGTCCTTCCATTGTTTCCTGGTAATGGCAAACTCGCCGTAGTTGCGCAAGGTGCGGCCGTGCGCCAAAACGTTGTCCCAGATGAAGCCTGCCGGGGAGTAGGCCAGCGCGTCGACTTCGTTGTCGGCCATGCCGTCCGGATAACTGCGCGGCCAGCCGGCAAAGGACTTCTCCACATAGTCGGTCGCGATTGCGGTATCTGCCCACTGGTGGCCGTCAGCGCTCAGAATGCCCGAACAGTAGGTGTTATCCAACAGGACATAGTCACGCGCCATCTTGTGCTGGTTGGGAGTAATTCTTTCGCCGAACACACACAACCCCGGGTCGCCGTTGCCCTCCTTGATGTCGCCCAACACCTGATCGTAGGTGCGGTTCTCCTTGATAATGTAGACCACGTGTTGGAAAACGCTTGGCTCGCCGGCCCGCTCGGGAACGGGGCGCGGCGGCTGGCCGGGCCGTGGCGGCAACATGGCTTGTTGGAGCAGGGGATAGCGGATGTTCGCCAGCACTGCGCGCGTATGAGCTCGCAAACTCCGCAAGGACCTCAAGGGTACCAGCGAAATCGATCCCTGATACTGGTGCGAGTTGAATTCCGTCTCTCCATTCGATTTCCGGGGACGGCCCCAGCTGAGGCCCTTGATATTTGCTACGCAAAGCGAATCTCTACGCGCATCGAGAACGATCGCGCCGGGGAACCAGCCGACCGGGATTAAGCCTTGAAGCTTCGACTTGCCCGGTCGAAAACTAACGACAGCCACGGCATTCTGGGTGCCATTGCAGACGAAAAGCTTCTTGCCTGATTTATCAAATGCCAGAGCATTGGGTTGCGCCCCGAAAAGATCTCCAGGGTTATGCCGGGCCCATATAGTTTCTACGATCTGATCGGTGCGCGTGTCGATGACGCTGAGGGTGTCACTGCCGGAGTTTGTTACCACGATATGGCGTCCGCCCGGCGCGACCGCTAGGGCCGAGGAGTGAAGCCCGACGAGAATGTCTTTGACCTGCTCGGATGGGGATGCCACGGAAGCGGGTTTCCTCAGGTCAATGACCGAAACCGATCCTTCATTTGCGATATAGCGCACCGGATCGACGCGCACCTGCGTACCCTGGCCGGCAGGTCCGGCCGCGCTCCGGCCGTCGGGGCGCCGGCCGCCCCAGTTGCTCACAAAGGCTTTGTTGCCGGCAAGTGCAACATCATAAGGAGCTACGCCCACGTCCCAGGAACGCAAAACCGCTCCGGTTGCTGCGTCAAGCTCAAACAGACGGTTCGACAGATTGCCGCAGACGTACAGCCGTCGGCCATCAGGGGAGACTGCGAGTCCGGTGGGAATCTCCTCCTTGCGTCGCGGTGCGTCGGCGGCTGGCAAAACAATGGCGGTTGCCCCTGAGAAATTTCCGTCCCGCTGCAGAGAAAAAACTTCAACACTGCCGTTGACATTCGCCAGATAAAGACTGGATCCATCCGGTGAGAAAACCAGACCCGTGTAGCTGACCTGCCCTTGCTTGTCCTCGTCTGGAGGTGGAACCTTCTGTTGATCCGACGGAAATGGCAGACGCTGACGAATTGTGCCGGTGTCCGGATCCAGCACGAGCAACTCATGGGTCAGCCCGGCCACCACAAGGCGTCGGCCATCCTGGCTGAGCGCCAAAGCCTGGGGTCTGAGCCCGGGCAAATCGATCTGCACGCCCACCGGGGTCAATACCTGGTTCGTGGGCGTATAAAAGCGGCCGGGCGCAAGCCGCCCTACCGGCTCATGCGAAGCCTGAATGTCTTTTTGCCCATCGGCTTGCGACAGATTCCACACCCCCGCCAGCAGGCAAACTACCCTGGCAGCGGTCCATGAGAGGTGGAAGCAGCGACTTTTCATCCGCTGAAACTAGACCAATCGGCCATTGGGGGCAAGCGATATTCCACCGGGCGATATTCCACTGGGATACTTGGGGGCCGGAAAAATCATTATCCCCTGTATTTCGATCTTCGATAAGATAGCCTCCGTGAGGGAGCCCTTGCTGCAAACGGGTGCATACGAAAACGTGATCCACCTTGCTGTTGTCATCTTGCGTTTGCAGCGATGACTGGCAGTCTCATCATGGGATATGGGGACCATCGGAACGTGGGAGCGCGCCAAAAGATGAAAACAAATGTGCATAATGGAGGTGGTGACAAGAGGGTGGTTGCAGCGAAACTGATCATGCCACTCGATCAGGCAGGGTTCCCTCAAGCCGCTGCCTGGGAAACGGCACAACCGGTGATCTTTTTCGCGGATTGGCAGGGCAGGAACGCCGATCCGCAGCGGCAGACGGAGGTCAGGTTACTGTGGTCGCGGACTTGCGTGTTTCTTCGCTTCCGTGCCAGCTATCGGGAAATCTATGTCTATGCCGGTGGGAACAGCCGGCGCGATCAACTCTGGTTGCGAGATGTGGCGGAAGTATTTATCCGGCGCGGCATGGATGATCCCAGGCACTACCTGGAATTTGAAGTCAGCCCGAACGGGGATTGGCTGGATCTCGATATTTCTCCGGGTCGAAAGTTTGATCTGATGTGCGACCTCAAAAGTCGAGTGGTTACTGACGCACAGTCAAAAGCATGGATCGCAGAATTGGCAGTTCCATTCAGCTGCCTTACTCGAGAATTTGACCCTGAAGAGACCTGGCGTGTGAATTTCTTTCGCGTAGAGGGCGCGGAGCCGAACCGGTTCTACTCTTCCTGGCAGGCGACCCACACGCCGCAGCCGAATTTCCACGTCCCCGAAGCATTCGGCGAGCTCCAGTTTTCGACCAAATAGTCGTGAAAGATTCATTTCAACGTTTTGAAGACATCCGGAGTCTATCTATTTAGATGCGGGCTCTTGAACGGATGTCGACGATGCCTTTCGTAGCGGCAGGCGCTGTGCGGATTTCAAGAGAGCAAGGATGGGGTGCGCAAGATACGGCCGACGCCTCCTCGGAGGCGAGAAGCCTGGTTATGCGCGCCCAGGCCGGGGAGATTAGCGCCTTTGAACAGCTCATGGTCTGCCACCAGAGGCAGGTGCTGTGCACGGCTGCCCGGATCCTGGGCCGTCAGGAGGATGCGAAAGACGCGGCCCAGGAGGTCTTTTTCCGACTCTACCGCTACCTGCCGCGGATCAAACCGGAGTCCCTGCGCGCCTGGCTATATCGGGTCACGGTCAATATTTGCCACGACATGGCCAGGAGGAGTGAGAGATTGCCGATGGCCCTTCTGGAGGACAATGCGACCGTTGAGGAGGCTCTCCTCTACAGCCATCTTACAGGCCGAGGCAAGCATCGACCGGGAAAGACAGCAGACGATCTTGCACGACGCCTTGAAGTCGCTCCCGTTCAAAGAGAGAGCAGCCTTGGTGCTGCGGGACATCGAAGGGCTGAGCACCGATGAGACGGCTCGTATTCTGGGGAGTTCAGCGACGACGGTTCGTTCCCAGATCTCGAGCGCCCGCGTCAAGGTCAAACGATACTGCGAACGCGCCATAGGGGTAGCAAAATGAGTGGTCATATCAATGAAGAAGAAATCGCCTTACTTGCCGGGAACGATTTAGGCGCAGAGGCGGCTCACGAGTTCTCCCGTCATATCGCCTCATGTCCCGATTGCGCAACCCGCTTAGCTGCCTATTGCGCGGGGCGCCAGTCGATGGCCGCTCTACGTGAAACCGGCATCGGTGCCGGTGAGTTCGATGTTGTCCGCCAGTCCGTCTTGCAGCGCATCGATCGGGAGAGAGTTTCGCATCACCAGTTCGGTATGCTGCAATGGGGTGCACTGGCTGCAGCGCTCCTGATCGCCGTGGGCGCCGGCACCTGGTGGTGGAAAAGCGCCCCTTCGCCGGGAGTCGTCGAGACTTCCCGCCCAGCCGCACCGGCGCAGGAGGAACGGGTGCCCGTCCCGCTCGAGAACAGGATGGTCCCCACCACGCAGCCCCCGGCAAATCAGGCGTCCGCGATGAAGCCCGCGAAGCGGCCGCGCGTTGAGATGCCGAAGCCGGCCATCCAGCCTTTCGCTCCTGCAATCAACATTGCTGAGCAGGGATCGTCACCGGCGCATCAGCCCGTCGCACTCGACGATGTGGTCATGAAGCTGGAAACGTCCGACCCTAACGTAATCATCATCTGGCTAGCGAGCCCGAAGGGAGCAGGGAGATGAACAAGAAACGATATTGGCTGTTGGCAATTGCAGTCATTTGGTGCCTGGGGGGAATGACAGCTCAAGCGCAAACCGCGCCGCCGTCAGTCACCATGATCACAAAGGCTGTTGAAGTGAAGTACGGAGATCCCTATCTCATCAAGAGCACCCTTGATCCCATCGTAAAGGCAAATGGCACAGTCATTACTTACGATAGCCGGAACAAGCTGTTGCTCCTTACCGGCAGCCCAGAGCGGATTGGCGAAATGGAGTCTCTTATACGCCGGCTTGATACCGCTCCTCCGCAGGTGAAAAACATTCAGATTACGATTTATCTACTCACTGCTGGAGATTCAAGCAGCCCGGCGACGAGCATGCCGCCGCTGCTCGAGCCGGCGCTGAAGCAGCTGCGCTCGACGTTTGCCTACAAGTCTTATGAGTTGTTAGACTCAATATTTATACACAATCGTACGGGAGAAAGAGGCAGCACAAGCGGGCATCTTTCGGTGCGTGTAACTGGTCCACCTGATAGCAAATCAGGCGTTCCCTTTACCCTCACGAAGGATCTAAGCTATAGCTTCGTATACGGTAGTTCCTACTTGACTCAAGACGACCACGGAGAGGTTCTTCATCTTAATGAATTGGACCTGATACTCCCGGCCGGGCGCATTTCGACCAACCTTGACATACGCTCCGGCCAGACTGTAGTTGTCGGCAAGACCAACCTTGAAGGAGGAAACAGCGCGCTGATCGCCGTCATTACCGCCAAAATCATCGACTAACGCTACCGGGGCCTGTTTGGTATTTACTTAAGCAGCGATTTTGTGCCGGCTGCCAAGTAATCGATGGCTTGAGAGAGACGCCGTGACCGTGTTGCCTCTCCTTTGGCATCAAGAATCCAGGCGAGATAACGCCGGCGATAACCGGGTGAGAGTGACCGCCAGAACTTCGCGGCCTCCGGATTACGGGCGATTGCAGACCTGATAAATCCAGGGACGGGTGCCGGCTTCTTTACCATTTCTTTCTTGTGAGCATCCTCTGGAGCGCTTTCTGTTGCAGCCACATCCAGCGGCACCCCCAAGACTCGCAGGCCGGCATCCGTCATCCTTCCCTCCGAGATCAATCTCTGCATGTGGCGCAGGTTGCTTGTCGACCATTGTTGGGGATTGGCCCGTGGAGTGAACTTCTGCATATATCGTTCCTCATCGAGCCTCTTCACGATGCTGTCGATCCAGCCAAAACAGAGCGCCTCTTCCAGCGCCTCGGCATAGGTAATGGTCGGCTTGCCGGTGTGCATTTTATAGTATTCAATCCAGATGCCGCGGCTCGAATCGTAGTGCTTTTCCAGCCAGCGACGCCAGGCGGCGCGGGTGCGGACGCGCAACATCTTCATCTCGATCGACATTCAACACTCCGCGGGCTGCTGCTGCGTGAGACAATGGAGTGTGCCGAAACCGAGCACCAGATCCACTGCGTGAATGCCTACGACGACGCGGTCCGTGAAGAGTTCGCCGAGAATGCCGAGGGCGATGCGATCATTAGGGTCATTGAAAGTGGGCACAATCACTGCCGCATTCGAGATATAGAAATTGGCATAGCTCGCCGGCAGCCGCTCCCCATCGAAAAAAATCGGTTGCGGCATCGGCAGTGCCACAACTTCGGGCTTCGTACCGTCTTCGAGTCGGAAATCCGCAATCCGCTCCCAGTTCTCCGCTAGAGGACGATAGTTAATATCTCCCGGATTGTCCTCCCTGATAAGCACCACGGTCTTTGCATTTACGAAACGACAGATATCATCGACGTGCCCATGCGTATCATCTCCGACTACGCCGCCGCCAAGCCAGAAGATGTTGGTGACTCCGAAGTTTGCTTTCAGCGCCGACTCGAAGTCGTTCCTGCCCAAGCAGGGATTGCGAACCTGGATCCCAGGATCGAGGTAGCATTCCTCGGTGGTCAGCAGCGTCCCGCAGCCGTTGACATCGATGCCGCCTCCCTCGAGGACGAAATCATGACCGTGGCACTCAGCATGAAACAGGCGTTTTTTTAATCTTTTCGCTGCCGTCTCGGGTACGCGCCTGTCCTTCCGCCAGTCGGGATACTTCGCCCAGGCATTGAAGTGAAAATGAACGATCGCGGTATGGACCCGTTTGCCTGCGCGCCGACGGACGAAAATAGGCCCACTGTCGCGGGTCCAACCCCGGTTGGTGGCATGTGGGATGAACTCAACTCGCTTCACGTCAGCTCCAGCGCGCTCGAGGTACCGCCGGGCCAGTTTTTCTTCGGTCCTGGAATTGACCAGCATGCGGACAATCTCGCCCGGGGAAATGATGCGGACGATCTCTCCATAAACCCAACGAATGGTGTCGAGCTTGTCCGGCCAATCGGTTGGATTGTGGGGCCACCCGAGCCAGGTAGCCTGGTGGGGCTCCCATTCGGCGGGCATCGCAAACCCGAGTGCGGCCGGCGAATTGACTTTATCCATGCGTAGTCCTGGCATAAGTGTCGTCTCTCGAGATGTGGGTGCCTACAAAATTGCCATGAACACAGCCGCCTGCACAATAGGATTTCGCTCAATTTGCCTGGATGACTCCTAATCCTGGTCTGCTCAAATCACCATCCTTTGTGAAGAGAAGCTGCCAATCCGCGTCTGATGACCTCAACCTCTGCCAAGCTGTGTCGACCGCAGCCCGCCCCAACTAGTAATTTTCGTGCATTTCGTGGTTCCCCCCGCTTTTCCCGATCAGCCGGCTGTGCTAGTCTAATCCGGCCTGAAGTTTAACGATTGCATGCGCTGCATCCAGATTGCGTGCGCGAGGAGTTGGTTGCGAACTATGGCTAAAGCTCAGAATGCAAACCGCCGTTACCGTGAAGAAATTTCGGAAATGCCCGACTGGATGAAAAAGAAGAAATGTCCGCATCGGGACAAGTTTATGTCCGGAAAACGCATCCAGCCCAAAAACCTCACCGGCAGAGAAAGACTTGCTGACATCGTGGATGAGGCATTCCTGGCATACAACTCGGCGCGGCTGAAGGAAGGATGCCAGCTTTTTGTCGAGAAGATGCTCGAATCGGATGTGACCATCGGCATGAGCCTGTCCGGCGCGCTTACCCCAGCGGGGCTGGGGTGTTCTTCCATCGTCCCGCTGATCAAAGCGGGGTTCGTGGATTGGATTGTGGCCACCGGTGCGAATCTCTACCACGACCTTCATTTCGCCTTGAATTACCCGGTGCGCGTCGGCAGCTTCAAGATGGACGACACGGAGCTGCGCAACAATGACATCGTTCGTGTTTACGACGTATTGCTCGGCTACAGCGATTGTCTGATGGCCACGGACGAGATTCTGCGCAGCATTCTGGTCCAGCCGGAGTTTCAGAAGGAAATGGGCTCAGCCGAGCTGCATTACCTGTTGGGCCGATATGCGGCGGAGTGGGAGCGCAGAGCAGGACTCAAGGATGTATCCGTGCTGGCAGCTGCTTATCGCGCGGGGGTGCCTTGCTATACGTCGTCCCCAGGCGACTCGACGATCGGCATGAACGTGGCCGGCGTGGAACTGCGCGGCAACAGGCTACGGGTGAATCCTTCCATCGATGTCAACGAGACCACCGCCTTGGTGCTTGCGGCCAAACGCGCGGGAGGCAAGAGCGCCGTGGTGCTCTGGGGCGGAGGCAGCCCCAAGAATTTCATGCTTCAGACCGAGCCGCAAATCCAGGAAGTACTGCGCATCAAGGAGTACGGCCAGGATTACTTTCTTCAAGTAACCGATGCCCGTCCTGATACCGGCGGTTTGAGCGGTGCCACCCCCAGCGAAGCTGTAAGTTGGGGAAAAGTTGATCCGGATCGCTTGCCCGATGCGGTTGTCTGTTACACCGACACGACAATCGCGATGCCGATCCTCACTCATTACGCGCTCGCCCGCCACAAGGTGCGCAAGCTTAAGAGGCTATATGACCGGCGCGATCCAATGATGAAGGCCCTGACGAGGGAATATTTCCTCCACAACAAAGTGAAGATGATCGACGGGTCCAATCCAATTCTCGATTGACCCATCCGGAGATCCTCGATTCTGGAGGTAGGGATGCCAACGGCGAGGCAGTTTCAGTCCATTGCAAAAAAATTCGGCACGCCTGTGATGGTTATCGATCATGACGTCATCCGCCGGAACTATGCCAAGTTCAAGAAACACCTGCCCAAGGTCCAGGCCTACTATGCGATGAAAGCCAATCCGGCGCCGGAGATTTTGCGTACGCTGTTCCGCGCCGGAGGCAGCTTCAATGCCGCCTCGTTGCCGGAGTTTATGATGGTGTACGAGAACATCAGGCATATGCCTGCCAGGGAACAGCAGGATTTTATCTGGGACAAGATCATTTTCGCCAATACCACCAAGACCAAGGAAACCCTGCAGGCGCTCGATCAGTACAAGCCCCTGGTTACCTACGACAACCTGAACGAGCTGTGCAAAATCCGGCAATATGCTCCGCACGCCGGTGTGGTGTTAAGGCTGCGCGTGCCCAACACAGGTTCCATGGTAGAACTGTCGTCCAAGTTCGGCTGCGATCCGGGCGAGGCAGTGGATCTGATCATGGAAGCGTTCCGGATTGGATCGGAGGTCGAAGGCCTGAGTTTTCACGTCGGCAGCCAGTGCACCAACTTCGAAAACTTCGTGCAAGCCCTCAATATGGCGGCTGCTGTGATGCGCGAAGCCAAGGCGCGAGGCTACGAGATCAAGATCCTCGATATCGGCGGCGGTTTTCCCGTATCTTACGATCGGCACGTCAAGCCCTTCAGTGCGCTGGCCAAGGTGATCAACGCCGAAATCGACCGATTGTTCCCCGCGGATATTCAAATACTGGCTGAGCCCGGCAGGTTCTTTGTGGCTACGGCGGCTACCCTGGTGGCGCGCATCATCGGCAAAGCCGTTCGGGACGGCAAGACCTGTTATTTCATCGACGACAGCGTGTACCACACGTTTTCGGGCATTATCTTCGACCATTGCCAGTACCATATCAAAGCATTCAAGAAGGGCGAGACCGAAGATCTGTGCGGTCTTCGGCCAGACCTGCGACGGTCTGGATACCATTTCGCAGTCGGAAGAATTGCCGGATCTGGAGATCGATGACCTGGTCTATTCCGAGAACATCGGTGCCTACAGCAACGCGTCGTCGACCTGGTTCAATGGCTTCCCACCCGCACAGGTAGTGCACATCAACGAGTAGAGGAAAAACGGCAGGTGATACGAGCACAGGGGACTGATTACATCTTCCCCTGATAGATGTGGCTTTTCAATATGCCCACGTATGGAAGAGAGCGGTATTGCTGGTTGTAATCGAGGCCGAAGCCCACGACGAAGCGGTCCGGAACCTCGAAGCAACGGTACTTCACGGGGATTTCGACCAGGCGGCGCGTGGATTTATCCAGGAAGGTGCAGACCGCCAGGCTGCTGGGCTGTCGTCCCGAGAGGATGTTGAGCAGATAGCGCAGCGTCAATCCGGTGTCGACAATGTCTTCGACGACCAGCACGTCCTTGTCCAGGATATCCAGATCCAGATCCTTGGAAATGCGGACCACTCCTGGCAGCGCCCGTCCGGGCGAGAAGCTGGCAATGCCCAGGAAGTCGATTTCGACCGGCACTTCCAGGGATTCAGCCAGGCGCGAGAGAAAAAAGACCGCTCCCTTGAGCACTCCGACCAGCATCAGTTTTCGTCCCCCGTAGTCACGTGAGATTTCCTGCGCGAGCTCGCGGATCCGCTGGTGAATCTGATCGCTGCTGAATAAAACCCTCTCCAGATCCTCGTGCATGGATGCGACCTATCCTTGTGTGCTCTTCGCGGCATATTTGAACAGAAGGTCTTCGTAGTCCTTCTGATAGAGCAAGTGGATCTTAATCTCCGGGTGAAGCTCGAGCAGTCGCCTGACCTTCCTGTTCTTTTTGGTCACAAGCGACTGTTTCATCGTGGTCAGCTCGACATACAGGTCGCTGTCGGGGAGGTAAAAGTCGGGCGAAAATGCCTCGGCAATATTCCCCTTTTCGTCATAACTGAGCGGAAAGGTGCGGGGCTCATACTGCCAGCGGATGCCGTAGAAATCCAGCAACCGGGCGAATACCATCTCGCTGGGATGCGCAAACTGCATCAGAGACTGGTCTCGCTCGATGGACAACTTGGTGAGAGAACGCACGAGGCGGATCTGGTTGCGCAAGCGGGCGCGCTCGGCAGTCTCGTTGGATACCATGCCGAAATCGGCCAGTTTTTTCTCACGGGCTGCAGACATAATCAGGTCCAACGACTGATTGAGATCGAAGCAGCTGGCATTGATGATGAGGTCGTAGCGCTCCGGCGTTTCGATCGGGCGCCTGAATGTGGACCGGAGAAACCTCACCATGCGGCGATAGTGATCGTCGATGTCTTTGAGCGCCTGCCCGAAGGAGATTCCCTGATCCTGCATGAGGTTGTGGACGCGGATATCCTTGGCCGCCACCACGCGCACATGCATAGCGTTAGGGAAGGCACGAAAGACGAACTGGCCTCCGCATTCGAGAACGACCATGTCCTGCCACACAGCCATGTCGGTCAGGATGGCCGAAATCAAGTTCGCAAAGAGCTTGCTCGAATCATGCTCTCGCGGTGTCTGGGCGATTTCGCCCGAGAGGGAATAGTCAAGCTGGTAACGCGCGTGGATGATTTCATCGACTTTAGCAGGAGTGATCAGAGAAAATCCCAGCCGCTGGGCAAGTTCGGAGGCCAGCGTCTCACCGCGCGTTCCGTACTGATAGGAGATGGTGATAATAGCCAAGGTGTGTGCCGTCCCAAGCCAAAAGGCGGATGAATCTGCGCAGAAGAATAATACCCCAGGGCATAGCAGGAACAAGCTGCAATTTTGACCGGCGCCCCAGCATGATGTCTGTTCCTGCTTCTGATAGGTCGGTCTGCCCCAACGCGAACAAGTTTCCTATCTTTCTGGAAAATCGGCAGGGTTTTCTATCATGCAGTTACCGGTGCGGGTGAGCGCATTGGATTGCGATCCGTTATTGGCGGCGGCCATTAATGGACCGGAATGGTAACGGTTCCGATCGCACCGGTTTTCGTATCACGTAGAATGACGCGGAGATGATCGCAGTTCTTCTTGAGGTCAATGTTAATGTTTAACACCAGGCCGTACTGCATCAATTGCTCGTGGTCGACAGCCGTCAGCCGGAGTGGAACCTGGCGGCTGGTGCGGTTCACGAGAGTTCCCTGGACATCAAACTGCGCGAACAGGATATCCAATCCGCCGGTCCAGTGGTCTTCCGCCTTTTCGAATTTGACAGAATCGATGTCAACCTCCATCACGAGGTGCCGCGCAGAACTCCGGGGCGCAGGCTTCCCGAATTCGACTGAAAAACCGATGCGGGTCATGTCCAGGGGGGCGGTGGCAGCCGCGTTCAGCCCTCTCTCCCGCTGCGCATCATCGAGCGGCTCCTCCGGGAACGCGTAGTATCCGCGGCGATATCTGAGCTGAACGCCCGGACGCTTCACCGAAACCTTTATGGACCGGAACCTGCCGTCGAAGGCGGGGTCCGAAGGATAGTATCCGAGCGTGTAGGTAAGGCGTGAATCGTCGAGCGCGCGCCGTATGGCAACCTGCACGTCGTTGGCATTGTAACTCGCGCGACCACCGGTCTGATCTGCCAATTCCTGCATCGTATCGTGGGACGAGAGCGTCTCATCCGATGCCTGAGCGTCCAGACGCGCAGCTTGGCGCGCTGTCGTTGTGACCGCGGCCACGTTGGTGCTGGGATTCGACGCCACCGTGCTGATGAGCCCGCGCGCGTCCACCGGGTAGATGGCGACATTGGCGTTTGTGAGCGACTTTGCCGTCCGTGCAATAATCTCGGCCGAGTTCTTGACGTTGTTTATCGTACGAGCGAGAAGAACGGTTTCGCTGCCATAACTGAAGGGAAATCCGGCGGAAACCCAGATCACGCTCTTTCTCCCGGGGAGAAAGGCAAGATGGTTCGCCACCGCCTCGAGGGCCTGCAGGGTTAGATTAGTGCGATATTCAATGTGTCGGGCGGCCATACTCAGGCTGCTCTCGCTGAGGAACGAATCCATCGCTTCAATGATCTTCGCCTCTTTGGCATTTTCCGCAAACTGCGTATTGTCGACAATTTCAGCAGTCGAGGCCTGTTGCGAGGACGACAACCAGTGAGCATACCTGGTGACGGCCCGCGCGAGCGCTTCCCCATCACCGGTGAAATCGTGAATCACCCGCAGCGAGGTTCCAAGGCCATAGATGGCAACCCGGTCTCCCGGTCGAATCTGCTGAAGGAACTGCAGCACCTCTTTCTTCGCTTTTACCTGGTCTGCGATCGGCGTGTTCAAAGTGTCGAGGAGAATCACGGTAAGGTTCTGTGTAGCGCCCGCCCGGGAAGGTAAGTTGGAGAAGGTGTTGGCGGGCAACGCCTCCGCACGCCCCACGGCTTGCTGATTGGACTCCACCAAGAATACGGATATTGCTTGTGGTTTCCCTTGCTCGGTCACTGCGAAGTCGTCCCGTGTCAGGCCCGTGACCGCCTGCCCTTTTTTGTCCTGTACCACGACATTTACCTGAACCAGCCGGGTGGCCACCCGGACGGAGGGTGCTTGTTTTTGGTGCGAAATCGGGACCGGTCGGCCATCCTTTCCCTCTCCAAGACCGTTCGCCTCTATCACCTGCGTACTCAGGCGCGGAGAGGTCTCGGCTTTCTGGCCATGCTGATTGGCGGTTTGCGATCCAAAAGGAAACGACGATGTAGCGGCTATTGACAGCAGCAGAAGAAAGATGCCGAATATCATGTTCGGCCTTTCAACGAAGCGTGACCTTCGCAAATGGATGGGATCCTCCCCAATCGCAGGTCCCTTCGGCCCGCATAGCCATGCTTGGGAATTGGTGGATTCACCTAATCTCAGCGCATCCAGAATAGCATCTATTGGGGCAAGAAACATCCGGTTTCGTGTGGAATTTCCCCAGATAATGTTCGAGCGTGGTTGGGGGACTGACGACGGCAGCATTTTGATGAAAGGACAGGTTGACAATTCCATCCCCTGCAAATTCCGGTCTGAATCCACGATATCGGCCCGTTTTTCCCATGGTCCCTTTGCTCTTCCGCACCTCAGTGCTAGAGGAGAGCTTCGATCCAACCGGCACTTCGCACCGAAGCTCTGGCCATCTCGGTTCCAGGGGACGATGGGGCTGGGTGCACCGCATGCGATCGCCGGACAGGGGTGGTTGCGCGCATCATGCAAGGGTGCTATAACGTCACCACGTTTTTTAGGATTGGCTGAGAGCATGATTACTGGACTTCGGCGAAGCGCACTCTACGTGCCGTGCGACAGCGAGAGGATGATCCAAAAGGCTATCGAAGTGCCGGCGGACCTCATCCTGCTCAACCTTGAAGATGGCGTAACGGCTTCCAGGAAAAACACTGCCAGAGCGCAGGCCGTTCGGGCGCTGACGCAACTGGATTTTGGAGCTCGTGAGATCGTGGTCCGCATCAACAGCCTGGAATGCGAAACAGGGAGACGCGATCTGGCGGCTGTCGTGGCCTGCCGCCCGGATGGCATCTGCTTACCCAAGATCGAAGCGCCGGCTGCGATCCAGGAAGCAGAGGCTGCGCTGCGGGAACTGGAAAGCCGTTGCGGGATACCTGAAGGCCGCTTGAGGCTCCACGCCATGATCGAGTCCGCGTCCGGGGTGCTCGGCGCGCGCGATATTGCCGCAGCTTCCGCCCGGATGGCATCACTCATCTTTGGCTCCGCCGACTACAGTGCGGACATGCGATGCCTGCCCGGCGCGGATAGGAGTGAACTGCTGCTGGCGTTGCAGATGATCGTGACCGGGGCGCGCGCATCGTCGGTTGATGCGATCGACGCACCTTGCTTCGACCTCAGAAATTCCGACCTGTTGCGGCGGGAGGCTGCTCAGGCTCGATGCTTTGGGTACGACGGCAAGAGCGCGCTCCATCCGGGGCAACTCGCGGCAATCAATGAGATTTTTGATGTGACTCCCGAAGAAAAAGCGTGGGCTGAAAAAGTGCTGGCGGAGTTGGATAGTGCGGAAGAAAGGGGCCGTGCATTGTCGACCCTCGAAGGGTACCTCATCGATAATCCGCACCGTACTGCAGCCGAACGGATCCTTCGACGAGCACAGATCTCACGAAAATAATTCGAGTCGAGAAGACGAATGACAGGAGCGGCTTCCTGAGGTAGACTTCCGGATAGAGTTTCGAGCCGACTTCCAAGATACCGCGATTTCGAGCAGAAATTACTCATGTGCTACGACTCTTTCTCCGCTCCATGCCGCTCGCTTGGTGTGGAACGGGCGTATACTCCTGATCCTGAATCGAGGGCGATTCAATTGCCGCATGCCGGTCGAGATAGCAGGGTATGCCCTAGAGAAAACAAATCTGGATCATTCATGCTTTACCTGCGCAAAATCAGCCTCGGGTGCACGCTGAGTGCCCTCATGCTGCTGGCGCTGCCTTTGCCGTGCTTTCCACAGGAATTAACAGGCAGGGTGATCGATGAAAATAGCAAAGTCGTCGCCGGTGCCAAGGTCAGCATCGGCGGCGGGGGTCTGACGGCTCCGCAGGTTGTGGTGAGTGATGAGGCGGGAAGGTTCCACATGCCAGCCCTGGCGCCTGGAACTTACGAGCTCAGGGCGGAGAAGCCGGGTTATTACGCCACCGTTTCGCGCGCGTTGCAGATTAAGGAGGGTGCCGCCGCGCTCGAAATAGTGTTGAACCATCAGCAGGAGTTCGAAGAGACCGTGAGTGTCGTCTACTCTGCTCCGGTCGTCGATCGGCAGGAGGCGACCATGGCGACGACGATCACTGCCGAGGAGGTCATCGACCTCCCGTATGTCGCCACGCACGACTTTCATAACGTACTGCCGCTGATCCCGGGAATTGTCAAAGACAACAACGGTCGCATGCACATGAATGGGGGCGCGGAGAATCAGTCCTCCTACAGCCTGGACGGATTCAACATTTCCAGCCCTCTTTCCGGGATTCTCGAGAACAGGATTTCTGTGGATGGGCTGCGCACCGTGCGCGTGGAAACCAGCCGATATTCCGCGGAATTCGGCAAAGGTTCGGCTGGCGTGATGGCTCTCGAATCTTCCCAGGGGGACGATCGCTTTCGTGTTTCTTCGACCAACTTTTTGCCGTCCTTTTCCTTTCAGAACGGGATCAAGATCAGTAACTGGAATCCGCGCGCCACGATCTCGGGCCCCATCGTCAAGGGGCGCGCCTGGTATTTCAATGCCTGTGATCTGCAATACGATCTGAATTATGTCCAGGGACTCCCCCCGGGCGGCAACACCAGCCACAACTGGCAAGGTAGCAACCTGACACGGGTCCAGGTGAACCTCACCAACAAAAACATCCTCACCGGTGGATTTCTCGTCAATGTGCGTGAATCTGCCCGCTTCGGCCTCGGCCTACTGGATCCTGTGGAGACGAGCCGCAATCTGAGTGAGCGCTTTTACTTTTTCAACCTCCGGGATCAGGCGTATTTCAGCGGCGGCTGGATACTGGAGACGGGATTTGCCACCAACAAGATCAACACTCACGACCATCCCCTCGGCAACAGCACTTATATCATCAGTCCCGAGGGCCGCTCAGGAAGTTACTACAAGCAATCGGATGGGAAGGTGAGGCGTACACAGTACCTTGCCACCGCCATTGCCCCCTTCTGGAAGAAGGGTGGGCGCCACAGTTTCAAATTCGGCGTCGATATGAACCGGATCAATTACCATCAGTTCACCCACCGAAAAACTTACGAGATCGTAGACAGCACGGGCGCGCTTGTACGGCAGGTCGGCTTTCAGGGGCCCACCCGTTTCGGCAGGGATAGCACCGAGTTCAGCGCTTTCATCCAGGACAATTGGACCGTGAACAAACAGGTTTATGTTGAGGCCGGGGTGCGCGTCGACTGGGATCAAGTCATGCGTCAGAAGCTCTGGTCGCCGCGTCTGGCATTCACGTGGGGGCCAGCCCGTCTTCCTGATTCGAAGTTTTCCGCCGGCATCGGAATTTTCTACGACGCCACCAATTTGGGAATGATGATGCGGGCTTCGGATCAGCAGCGCTCCGATACTTTTTATGATTCTGGTGGGATT
>CAVTZY010000022.1:0-109366 GCA_963739235.1 Terriglobia bacterium
GTTTATGTTGACGCGTAGATTACGTATTGCCGACCAGGTCCGGACGCGGGAAATACTCCCCCGTACCGTTGTAGTCGTCGAACAGGACTACGTGGAAGGGAGCGCCCAACTGGATCGAGAGGGATCCGCTTACCCGCCAACCCGCAGTCAGCTTCTTCCAGTTCTTATGCAACTGAGGAATATCGTAACTGAAGGTCCACGAGATACGATGCCGGATGTCGAAGTTGGAATTCGCCCGTTCCAGATCGGGACGGAAACTGTTATCCGGCTGGGTGGCGTTGGCCACGTAATCCTGTCCGTCGCTGGCGTTGTCGATCGAGTGCCCCCAAGTCCAATTCAGCCTGGAGCCGAGCCCCTTTTTATTGCGTACAGTCAGACTTGTCTGCAATCCGTTGTATCCGGAAAATGAGGAGTTCTCGAAATTGTTGACGTAGAAGAAAGTTCCCCCCGAAGGAGCGAACGGACCGTTATCAAAGGGGCGCGCCGTGGAGACAGAAGGACGAATAGGCTGGTTGATGTCGCGATAACGGAAGAGCTTGCGCCCTTGCGATCCTACATAGCCGACCTCCAGCACCACATCCTTTACAATCTCCTGTTGAAGATTGAGATTGAAGTTTTGGATGTAAGGGGTCCGGAGGTTGCGTTGGGTGGCGAACACGTCCGAATCCACATAGTCGGTGAACACCGGAACGCCGGCTGCGAGAGTGTCCGCAGTCGAATAGGAGAACAGGATTGCGGAGGGCCCGATCGGATTGTAGGCGGCCCCGGGATTAAGTGTGTTGAAGGGAAGCTGGCCGACAAAGAAATCCTGGGAAAATGAATCATATAACAATCCCCATCCCGTGCGGAGTACGGTTTTGCCTTTGCCCCCTATGTCCCACGCGAACGAAAGACGAGGTGAGAAGTTGTTGAGATCGTGGTCGTACAGGCTCTCCAGGCCGCCGCTCCCCACCTGAACCAGCCCTTTCTTCGGGTCGAAATTGCTGAATCGGTTGCGCTCTTCCCCGATCACGCCGTAATAGTCCCAACGCACGCCATAGTTCAGCGTCAGATTCTTGTGCCAGGTGAAGCTGTCCTGGATGTACCAGGCGTGCGAATTCTGAAAAGTGCCGCGCTGCGATTCGCCCCGGGCGCTGCGCCCGCCGCTGAGATTCCCCTGGAGAAAGTCCTGCAGGGATGCGAAGTCGAGACGCCCGCGATAGCCCGCATCAAAGTATCCATTGATGAAGGTGCGCCGGAACTCATAGCCAAACTTGACGTGATGTTTGGTCAGGTTCATCGCATAGTTGTCGATGAAATGCCAGTTGGTATCGGTTCGACCTCGTGGCAGGGACAAGTTCGAGCCGATGGATGCGATCGCCGATCCCAGGGAGGGATCGTTGCGAATCCGAATGGTCGGCAGGCCGAAATCGCGCGCATTGGTGACGCCGGTGTTCAGCCCGATCGAACGCGGATCGAAGCTGCCGTCCTCAGGGGAGAAGGTCTCGAAGAAGCGGTTGTAACCGAAGCGGGCTTCGTTCACCTGCTTGGCTGACCTGACGAGGACGTAGGAGAGCGACACCAACTGGACCCGGGTGGGAGTCACCGTGTTGAAGCCCGGCAGCACATTCCCCGCGAGAATGGCAAGCGGGAAGCTCTGATGGCTGTTGCCGAAGTAATAGCGTCCCGTGAGGATGTTGGACGTGTTGAAATTGTGATCGATTTTTGCAATCAGGCTGTCGACGCTGTTGGAGGCGCGCGTAGTCAGAAAGACGTTGTTCGAAGGATCCCACAAGGGCACGGGACGGTTCGGAGCGGGCCAGGGATTGCGCGCGAGAATCGCCCGGATCACGGGATTGGTCGCGCCCCCCAGCGCGGCGATTTCGCGCGGATCCGGCACGCGGGCTACGCTGTTGAGGCCGACTCTCTCCCGCTGACCTTCATAGCTCGCGTACCAGAACGTGCGGTCGCGCACGATCGGGCCGCCGGCATCAAAGCCGAACTGGTTATTGCGGAACTGGGTTTCCGGATTGGACTGCGCGTTGAAATAGTTGCGCGCATCGAGCTTGTTGTTCCTGAAAAACTCGTACACGCTGCCGTGAGCTGTATTGGTTCCGGACTTGGTAACCATGTTGACCACGCTGCCGGCGCTGCGTCCGTATTCCGGTTCGAAATGGGAGAGTATCGCCACTTCGGCGATGGCCTCGACGGGCAGAATTGTGGCGGGTGTTCCGAAAACTCCACCCTCGTTGATGGCGGGAAGGTTGCGGTAGCCGTCGTTCATATCGGTGCCGTCGAGCAGGTAGTTGTTCGATCGGCCGCGATTTCCGTTAATACTGAACAGGCCGAATGATCCCGGCGAGTCGGTGCCGCCATCGGGTTGGCCGCTGGCCCCCGGCACCAGGACCAGAAGCTTGGTGAAGTCGCGCCCGTTCATGGGAAGATCCTGTATTATTTTGCTTTCGATGATGCCGCCCAAGGTGTCGGCCGTGGTTGCAACCAGAGGCACCTCGGCCTCCACCACGACGGTCTCACTGGAACCCTGCGCCCGCAGCGTGACGTCAACCCTCCGCTCGCCGGCGATCTCCACCTTCAGATTCTGTACTACCACCTTCTGAAATCCGGGGAGTTGCGCGGTCAGTTCATACAGGCCGATCGGTAACTCCGGGATATTGAAGTTGCCGATGGAATCCGTGACGGTGGATCGCGTCATGCCCGTTTCCGTGTTTTTAACGGAGATGTCAACGCCCGGCACTACCGCTTTGGTACTGTCGACTACCGTGCCTCGGATGGTTCCGCGAAAGGTCTGCCCGTGGACGGAGCCAGGCGCGCAAAGCAAGACAACGAGGGCCGCTAATACCATCATCTTAAAGGCGGCAAATCTGCTACCCATGGTACCCTCCTCGCAAATGGATAAAGAATTTTGATAGATTCAATCTGTAACCGGCACGTGTGCAGGCATGGCGTCGTGGAGCCGTAGTCCGATTCCGGCTTGGGCAATGGAGTTCGTGTACGGGTTGAGTCTGAGTCTAATCCTTATCCGGTTGAATGATCAATGGAAATTGCAACCGCAGCAGCAGACTGCGATTGAATCATTCGTGCTGCTTTTGCAGTATCCGGCTGCCTCGGGTATAGGCATTAATCCGGCAGCGGCGTCGTCGGAATGCGGAGCGAATCTACGAATCGAGTGAAGAACTCGTATGCACAAGCGACCGCAGAAAGTTCGATGATCTCTCGATCTGTAAATGCGCGTTGAAGCTGAGCATAAAATGCATCATCGATCTCGAGAGCGGACCGATGAACACGGTCGGCGAAACGGAAGCCCGACTTTTCACGATCCGTAAACGGACCGGTTTCGAAGTCCCTCACGCCTGCGACCTGATTCTCAGCTGCACCTTTCTGCTTCGCCGAAGCAGAATGAGCCGATGTTCAATAATCGCAGTTCTGCAGAATTGCCACCCTGGTCGCCACCAGTTCTTTATACCAACCCGGCAAGGCACCATCTCCCATCAATGGTTTTAAAAAAGCGGCGATACCCAGGGCAAGTTCCGGAGTGTGCGCGATGGTCTTGAACATGTTCGGAACGACCCGTCGCTGCTCCAGAAGCCGGTCATAGAGAACTGCGATCTGCGGCGTGACCTCATGCCGTTCCAACATCGGGATGCGCGTCTTACTTTTTTTGTCCATGTGTGGCACCTCCCTTTGCCTGAATTATGCTCCACAGGGCCTGCCCGGAAAAGCGCATATCTCGGCAGCCAAGAATGACACGAATGCGCAAAATCTCGTGTCATTCGCGGCTGCTTTTGCAGTGTGGATGCGAGTTATTTGTGAAGGAGTCCCACATGCGCGGGGGCGCACTCAGTGACGCATGAAAATGTTGCGCTCTTGCCGAAGGGTTCCTGTGCCGCCCTTTCAGGGCTCTTAACGCTGGATTCCCGCTTCCCAGGGCTCACGCCCTGGGCTCTGCTGCTCCACCCCTTCGGGGTTTTTCGCAGTCGCACAAAGCTGGGCCCTTCGGGATTTTCAAGGTCGTGCAATGCTTAGCCCTAAAAGGGCGGGACAGCAAAGCCCAGGGCGTGAGCCCTGGGTAGAGAACCGGAGATCTCAAGCCCTGAAAGGGCGGCACAGAAACACACAAGTGGTTCGGCGCCGCATCGGTTCTATTTTCGAAGCAGTCTCCCATGCGCCGGGGCGCACCCGGTGACGCACTAAAATGGCAATTTACCGCCGCGAATGCTATGCGCCGGTTCATGATCGTGGTCGTGGTCGTGATCGTGATCGGCTTTTGGACGTTTGTTGACTGCCGATCACGACCACGATCACGATCACGATGTTCGCGAAAGCGCCTATTTTCGGAGCAGAGGCACGGCTTCATCGCGTGCCTCTTTGGTCAGATCCTTGGGGCCGAGTTGGATGCCGATTTTTTCGAGGAAAGCATTGGGCGGTGTGCCGCCGGCAAAAACCCAAACGTAGTCGTTGGGGATCTCCCGGATCTCGCCATCGACCTCCAAAAGCACGGTCTTTTCCTTCACCTCGGCGGGACTGGAATTGAAAATGACGGCCAGCTTGCGCGCATCGACGCACTCCTGAATTCGTTGGGCGTTGCGTTCCTTGATGCGGCTGAAGGCGGGCTTGCGATAGGAAAGCGTTACCACGTTGCCTTTTTGAAGGGCCAGCCCCATGGCAGCCTCGATGGCGCTATCGCCGCCGCCCACGACGAGAATGCGGGCACCGATGTAGGCGTGCGCCTCGATCAGTGAATACATGACCTTCGGAAGCTCCTCACCCGGAATTCCCAGCTTTCGGGGCGTGCCCCTCCGGCCGAGCGTCAGGATGACCGAATGAGCGTGGTATTGAGCCTTGGGTGTGCGAACGGTAAAGGTCTGATCCGCATTTTTTTTGACATCTTCTACCATCTCCCCGGCGTTTACCTTTAAATCCGCCCGCTTCATGATCTTCTTCCAGAGCTCCAGGAGGCTCTCCTTGGAAACCTCGAGCTTATTGAACCTACCATAAAGGGGAAATTGCACGGGGCTGGTCATCACAAGCTTCTGACGCGGATACTTGGCGACGGTGCCTCCGATTTCATCCTGCTCGAGGGTGATGCAGGACATTTTATTTTCGATGGCCCGCAAAGAGGCGCTGATTCCGCCGGGTCCGGCGCCGACGACACAGATATCAAAGATATTCGGAATAGCTTGTTTTCCGTTGGCCCGCGCGCGCCGAGCGGTAATGATATCCACGCAGTCTCTCCCCTGGTTCACGGCATTCTTAATCAGCGCGAGTCCGCCGAGCTCGCCGACGATAAAGAGGTTTTCGATACTCGTTTCGTATTCATGAGTCAGCCTGGGCATGTCCGCGCCGATGCTGGGGGAGGCCATCACCAGTTCAATGGCTCCCACGGGGCATGCGTCCACACAGATGCCATGCCCGATACACTTATGCCCGTTGATAATGGCCGACTTACCTCCTACGAGTCCGAGCACATCCCCCTCAGGGCAAACCTCGCCACAGCAGCCGCACCCGATGCACTTCAGAACATCGATGCGGGGATGCTGCGCCTTCGGGCCTTCCGAAAACAGCTGTCCTTTCTCGATGGCTGCTTTGACCGATGCTTGTTTTCTCTTCCACCGGATCAGATACACGCTGAGGATCGGCAGGGTGATAAGTGCGTAGAGCAGGTAATTCAGGAGACCATTATTCATTTATCTTGAACCGCATCTTGTGATTGGCATGCGTGCATCGGACAGTTCTGACGTGTGCCCTAAAAGTACCCCAGGGAGATCACCACTCCGATATGGATAATTACGAAGATACCAAAAGTAAGACTGAACGGCCGGTGGATGACGTGCCAGAGAAAAAAGACGCGTTCAGCCTTGGTCAGGAACAAAATTCTCTTGGCGAGCGAAGCCTGCCTGGATGCATGCGAGATTGCTGTTTCAAGTTCCTTGTGTCCCGAGGGGAGAATCCCTCCCAGCGTCCGCAGTTTGCCCCAGGCATTTTCCTTGTGGCGTCGAAGCGACCAGATTTTTGCGGGCCGCGCAAGGTCCCACGCAATCATTTTGTACAGTGCCTTGATGAGGGACATTTGCTGAACTTCCTGCACATCCGGCAGATGGAACAGCCCTGCCATATCAGAATCGCTCACGACGCGTTGCGCGGCCATCTCGTCCATGAACTGCCCGCTGAGTTCCTGCATTTGTTTGAGGGTCATGGTCGCGGTATCCCGCGTTCTGGGAATCTGCGCATAAAAATACCGTCCAATCAGCCCGCTTCCCGCCAAAGCGATCAGTGTCCAATAGGCCATCCCCGCGAATCCCTGGGTCTTGAATGCGGAGTGAAAGGTAATAACGACGGGAGCCACCAGCCCCAAAACTATGTGAAAGTCCAGCCAGTGTTTGGAAATTCCGCGCCTCGAAAGCCATGTCCAGCGCTTGCGCAGCGGATAAAGGTAGACCAGGGCGAAGAGGAACAAGCCGAGCATCCCCAATTTCAGCCCGACGGTGCCGCTCGGCTTCAACTCAGCATGTGTGTGAGAAAGCGGCCGCTGGGCCTGGTTGAGCAAATAGTAATCCCACCCATAGGCCGCGATGGCGACGGTGAACGCGAGCGAGACCAACACCGTCAGGGTGATCAATGCGCGATGCCGCGTCTTGACGTTTACCACGACCTGGATCGGCCAGGGTCGTGCTTCAGAGATTCCTTGGTTCATTTGGATACCTTCGTGTCGGTTTGGACGGAAAATCGCCGGTAGTTGGTGAACTTGTGAACATTGCGCCAGTGCTGTCGCGCGGTTTCGACATCAATCGAGGCTTCGACGGGAAGCCATTGGGCCAGATTGTCCGTAGTGAACTTCTGCGGGGCGTAGGTTACATCTGTCCTGAGCGAGCGCAGGTTTAGATCCTCCATGGGGGCCTCCAGTCCCGCGGTGATTTTGTGGACTATCCCGGTGTCCGGATCGATCCAGGCTGTGCCCGAAAGGTCGAGCGGATAGTTTTGCCCGCGCAAACGGACCGCAGATGTCGAGCGCATACCGTGGATATGATGGAACTCAATTTTGAAGAGCCTGACACCGTTCACGGTCTCGTCGTCGAGCAGCTTGAATTCAAAACTCCCCTGGTAGTAAGGATGGAACACCAGCTGCAGGGTCGAGAAGCCGGTGGTCAGAAGCAGCGGGAGGTTGCCTGACTTGCCGGCCTCCTTCTGGAGGATGCGTGATTCCTCGACCGAAATCTCCTCTCCCTGAAGGTCCATCAGAATCAGGTAATCGAACATCGAATCGTGCGCATATTGGACTTTTCCCGCTTCCCCGAGTTTTTCCTGGAGCACGGATTCGGTGCAGTTTACCGAAGACAGCTGATTCCAGAACCGTTGCACTGACGTTCCGGTTCGGACCAGAACTTCCTGGATCGATGGCGTTGTTGCAGGCGCATGCGTAAAGACCATTGCCAGTTGTATGATCATTACCAACATCATTCATTCACTCCTGCCAAGATGCCCGGTGTGCTCTTCTTTGCGAACGTGAAACCCCTCCCGATCAGGACCGGGCGATGTGAATTAGAAACGATAACCGAGATTAATGGAGCGTTGGCGATAATCCTGGGTGGTGCTTCGATACATGGTGAAGCCGGCGCCCAGGAAATAGTGGCGCCCCAAAAACCAGTCGAACGTGCCGGTGAGCCAGCGTGCGCGGCTTTCGTTGCTGATCGTCGAGCGCAGGTCTTGTTGTCCTGCCTGGATGTCGAATCTGATCCTTTCTCCGATTTGCCGGCTGAGCATCAGCGTTTTGTAGGCCCCGCTGCCGAACGAGCTGTCAAACTTGGAGTAGCGCAAGTCGGTGCGAATCCCGGTGCGCAAGATATTTCCCCAGCTGATGCCGAACATTTTGTTCCACGAGTTGCGGCCGTCTTCGTCACTGTGACTCCTGCCGATGCTGGCATAGGGGCTGATCCGGCCCGGCAGCTCCAACCCGACTCCGCCGCTCAATCCCTGAAACAGAACCTTGTCCAATAAGCCGGAAGCAATCAGGCGCGCATCGAAGGTGGGGATGTTGCGGAAGTAGTTCTCCGTCACATCAAAGCTGATGATTCGGTGCGGCTGGATGCGGACGGTCAGATAGTCACGGCTGACCACAGGCCCCTTGGCCGGAGGAGAGGCTGTGCCTTCCGGCGCGGGGCTTTGGCTGCTTGCAGATGCATCGCCCCTCAAGAGATCGGCCTCGATGCCGTGATAGATTGACAGGTAACGTTTAAAAAAGACCCCGGTCTCGCAAAAACCGAACCGCCGGTCCGGGTGCCAGTCGACGCGTGTTAGTGCCACGCCGAAAGTCGTCATGTATCGGAACGATTCAAAACTGCCGCCCTCGATATTGAAAAAGCTGCCACCCATCTGGCGGTTCGGCGCATAGCGCCAGGAAGTCGGGTCCGGCGCAGACCCGCCGAAGATTCCGAAGGTGACCTTACCGTAATGGCGCCCGAGGTAACCGCCGTCGATCGTGCCGAGACTGCTGGCCCAGGGCAAGTACAGGCGCCCGAAACCGGCAGTCCAGTGCGAGGCAGGATTATTGTAGGAAAGACCCAGGTGGTAGGTCCGGTTGATCAGGTCGGTCAGCGTTGCCTGGCCTGCCGGGGTTTGTGAAGTGAAGCGGCCGCGATAGTACCCGCTCAGACTCCAGTAGCTCCCGCCGATCCGGGTCATATCCGTGCGCAGCACGAAGCCGAGTTGCGACGAGTTCATTCCGGCAGAACCGGGTGTGCTGATCGAATTATATTCGAACCCAATCCGCCCGCGAATGCGGTTGACCTCCGGAAGCGGAGGTTTGGGGAGATATTCGCGGACCTCTTCGTCCATTGGGTCGCCTTCCGTGAAAGTAACCACCTGAGGGTATTTGCGCGTCTCTTTAGAGTCGACCAGCAGCTTGAGCTTGAAAACATCTTCTTCCGAGAGATAGGCAGTGTCGCCCGGACGCACGTCCAGGTTGGCAGAGAGGATCTCCGCGGCGGCCGATGTAGAAGCGACGGAGACGATCCGGACTTCCGCCGTACCCGGATTCTCGTTTGTGGGATTGGCTGGATCATCTCTTTTGATGGTGAGGCGCTGCCCTTCCGCCAGGCCGGCTTCGCGTCCTCCTTCGAGATAGACGACATCCTGCGTGACAAATTTGACCCGGAACTTCGTTGATATTGCCTGGTTTTGCCCTGCCGGCGCTGTGGTGTCCTTGCTTTGCTTTGTCACAACATCCTGTCCTGCCTGCGCGTTGGCATTCCCGGTGCCTGCCGCGCCCATGCCGACACAAAGTGCCATGCCCGAAATGAACAGCCGCCAACTTTTCGCGGCGTGTCGGGTCAGTGCTCGGGCCGATGCTGCGTTTTGCACCGCCTGCACATCCGGTTTATCCAGGTAGCCTGTCAGAATCCTCATCCTTTCCTCGCTTAACCGCCACTGCCGCGCGGATGACAGGCGTAGCAGTTGACGCTGTTGTAAATGTAGTTTCTGACTCCCCGATGGTGTGAATCGGTCTGAGTCTGTGTGTGGCAACTCGTACACACAAAAACCGAATAATCATTGGAATTAGTGTGGCATGTGGAACACAGGCCCTGTGAATTGTGGTGCGTCATCGGGAACCAGGTATGGTTGAATGTTGCACCTGTCCACGCCGTCGTGGTGTGGCATGTCTGGCAGGTGGTTGGAAATCCTGCTGCCGCGTGGTTGGGATTCGATACGCTTTTGTATTCGGCGGAGTGGCAGGAATAGCAGTCTGTAGGCGTTGTCGTAAAGTTGTTGTTAATGTGGCAATTAGTGCAGGCTACGTTTACGTGTGCGCCTGTCAGGGGGAATTTTGTTTTAGTGCTGTGGTTGAAGACAGCTCCAGCCCAGCCTGCTGTGACCGAGTGGCAAACCGAACAATCCTGCGGAAAGCCTGCAGTGACGTGGTTGGGATTATTCGCGCCGTTCCAATCCGTCAGATGACAGGAGATGCAAGCAGTTGCCAGTCCGACATATGCGTTGTTTTTGTGACACAGGTTGCACACCACACTCACATGCGCGCCGGTCAGCGGGAATTTGGTTTGGGTGCTGTGGTTGAAGACGGCTCCGACCCAACCTGCGGTCACCGAGTGGCACGTCGAGCAGTCCTGCGGGAAACCCGCGGCCCCATGGTTTGGATTGGTGGTGTTGTTCCAATCTGACTGATGGCACGAGATGCAGGAGGTTGCCAACCCGACATACACACCGTTTTGATGGCAGGCGCTGCATGCGACGTTGATGTGAGCGCCTGTCAGAGTGAACTTGGTCGCGGTATTGTGGTTAAACGTGGCATTGGCCCACGATGTTGTGCTGTGACAGATCGAGCAGTCCTGAGGGAAGCCGGCGGCCGTGTGATTCGGGTTATTCGTCCCGCTGAAATCCGTCTGGTGACACGAGATGCAGGTGGTTGCCAGGCCGGCGAACACATTATTCTTGTGACACACGTTACACGCCGCGTTGGGGTGGGCGCCCGTCAGCGGGAATTTGGTGGCGCTGTTGTGATTGAAGGTCGCGTTTGCCCAGGAGGTCGTGCTGTGGCAAATCGAGCAATCCTGCGGGAAACCCGCGGCTCCATGGTTTGGATTATTCGTGCTGTTCCAATCCGTCTGATGACACGAGATACAGGTAGTCGACAGGCCGGCAAAGACATTGTTCTTGTGGCACACGCTGCACGCCACCGTTCCATGTGCACCCGTCAATGGGAATCTTGTCCCGGTGCTGTGATTAAACGTTGCTCCTGCCCAGCCCGCGGTCACCGAATGGCACGTCGAGCAGTCCTGCGGAAACCCTGCAGTGGCATGGTTCGGATTGGTGGTATTGTTCCAATCCGCCTGATGGCATGAGATGCAGGAGGTTGCCAGGCCGGCGTACACCCCATTTCGATGGCACGTGCTGCATGCGACGTTGATGTGAGTGCCTGTCAGAGTGAACTTGGTCGCGGTATTGTGGTTGAAAGTAGCATTGGCCCACGATGTCGTGCTGTGACAGACCGAGCAGTCCTGCGGGAAGCCGGCGGCCGTATGATTCGGATTATTCGTCCCGTTGAAATCCGTCTGGTGACACGAAATACAAGCTGAGGGTGTTCCTGCAAACACGTTGTTTTTATGGCAAGTGCTGCATTGCACAGTTCCGTGAGCTCCGGCGAGCGGGAATTTTGTCCTCGTATTGTGATCGAAATTCGCGCCCGTCCATTGAGTCGTGTTGTGGCAAATAGAACAGTCCTGGGGAAAACCCGCCGCTGGGTGATTCGGGTTTTTGGTGCCATTAAAATCGGTCTCGTGGCAGGACATGCAGGCCGTGTTGAGCGTGGAGAACTGATTGTTTGCATGGCACGTCTGACAAGCGACCGCTACATGCGCCCCGGTCAGCATAAACTTGGTCTGGTTGTGATCGAATTTAGCTCCAGGCCATTGTGTGGTTGTATGACAGGTCTCGCAGTTTTGGGTGAAGCCTGCAGAGACGTGGTTCGGATTTTTCGTACCGTTCCAATCCGTCAGATGGCAGGAGATGCACGAGCTTGCCAGGCCGGCGTAAACGTTGTCTTTATGGCACACGTTGCACACCACGGTCACATGCGCGCCCGCCAGCGGATACTTGGTCGCGGTATTATGGTTGAAAGCCGCGTTGGCCCAGGAGGCCGAGCTGTGGCAGATCGAGCAATCCTGCGGGAAGCCGGCCGCAAGGTGGTTCGGATTCTTTGTTCCGTCGAGATCGGTCTGATGGCAGGAGAGACAGCTGGTCGCCAGGCCGGCGAACACGTTGTTTTTGTGGCAGCCGGCGCACGTCACAGGTACGTGTGCGCCGTTCAGGGGGAATTTGGTACCTGTCGTATGATCGAATTTGGCTCCCGTCCACTGATTCGTGTCGTGACAGAAGGAGCAGTCCAGCGGGAAGCCCGTAGCGACGTGGTTCGGGTTCGTCGTGCTGTTGAACTCCTTCGTGTGGCACGACTGGCACGAGGTTGAAGTTGTGGCATACTGCGAGCCCGGGGCATGGCAGGCGCTGCAAGCTGCCGCGGCATGGGCTCCCGTCAGCCGGAATTTGGCCAGATTGTGATCAAACCTTGCGTTCAGCCAATCGGTGGTCGCGTGGCAGCCGGCACAATCGGTTGGGAAATTGCCGGTTTTGTGATTCGGATTTGCGGCGCTTTCAAAGTCCTTCACGTGGCAGCTGTAGCAGTCCGTCGGCGTGCCGGCGTAACGCCCGGCGATGTGGCATTGCTGGCAATGCGGTGTTACATGGGCTCCCGTCAAGGCAAATTTCGTGGTCGAGTGATCGAACTTTGCGCGCGCCCAATAGTCCAGGCTGTGACAACCCTGACAATCGTGACCCAAGCCGGCCTGGACGTGGTCAGGATCCTTGGCTGCGTTAAAGTCCTGCACATGACAACTGAAACAGTCCCTCGGAGTCCCTGTGAATCGATTGCCGACGTGGCACTGAACGCAAGCGAGCGGGATGTGCGCGCCGGCCAGCGGATAAGTGGTGTATTGCGAGTGATCAAATCGGGCACTCGGCCAGGAGTCGATGTTGTGACACTGGTCGCAGGCGATCGGCAACCTCGCCAGCTGATGATCCGGTGTCCTGGTCGCCTGATACTTGCTCAGGTGGCAAGAACTGCAGGCAGTATTGAGGCCGACAAACTGGCCGGTTACCGCTCCCTTGTGGCAGGCATCGCAGTCGATGGCGGCATGCGCACCGAATAGCGGGAATCGGTTCAGGTGCTCCCGGATGGAACGAGCGGAAACTTGCCATCCTCGAACGGTATGACACTCTTCGCAATTGCCTCCGAACTGACGGCGGTGAACATCCGCGTGGCAGTTCGCGCAGATCTTGGGAGTGTTGGCAAAAGCGAGCCTGACGTGACACTGGCGGCAATCCAGCGACACATGCAATCCCCTGAGAGGGTATCGGGTCTCATTGTGATTGAACTCAGGGGCGGGGCGGATGGGATTCCAGCTCGTCGACGTATGACAATTTGTACAGGCGATCCGCAGCGTGTCATGAGGACTGCGGGTGCGCCCCCGCTCGTTCTGAGCCTGGTTCGCGCGAGCGTCGGGCAATAATCCCGCGACCACCAGCAAGAACAGCAATCGAATCACGCGACGATGCATGCAGCCGTCAGGGCCGAGGACAGGAGGCCTTAATGGGATCGCTAAGTCGCCGCCGTGGACAGCGCAAGATTGGGCTGATCTTTCTTTGTTTCTCGGGCTATCTTTCATGACTGCTTGCCCCCTGCCTCCCGGCCTGCGTGGCACGCAATGCACTCGCGCGGCGTGGCCCGGTACATCGTCACGTTTTTCCCTTCAATTGGCTTCGCATAAAGGTGACATTGGCGACAGGAAACATCCTTGTGAGCGCCGGTGAGGCGATAATTAGATCCTGTCTCGTGATCAAAGCTCGACGGCTTCCATTTAAAGAGCTTGTGGCAGGCCGCACAATCGGTTGAGCCGCCGGCCCCCGAAAACTGTCCGTTGTGAGCATCGTCATGACAGCCCGAACAAACTTTCGGTGCGGATTTGAATGTGACATTCTTCAGCCCGGTCCCAAGATTGGGGGCCTTATGGCACGATTCACAGGTCGCGGCCCGGTGCTCGCCCTCGAGTTGAAAGCTGGTTGTAGCGTGGTCGAATCCGATGATTTCCTTCCAGGCCCTCAACGTGTGGCAGGCTTCGCATCCCTTGGGTAACCCATCCGGCCGCGTGGCGGCCATCCGTCCGGCAAATTCATCCCGGTGGGGATCCGTGTGGCAGGCGACACAATCGCTGCGCTCAAAACGATATTGCGCCGGAGCGGGAGGGGATTCATTCTTCCGGCCCTTGTGGCACGAGTCGCACAGAATGGCGCCGTGCGATCCTTCCAGTGGAAAGCGGCTCTTCATATGTCGAGCCAAAGTGAAGGTCGACGGCTTGAATGCTCTGGCGGTGTGGCAGCTCTCGCATTTGTTCTCGTAGGGCGCGGCCTGAAACTGGCCTTTGTGCACATCGTCATGACAAACGGCACAGGCGTTGCTCTTGAATATGTAAGTGGTCGCAGCGCCGCGGGGGATGTGGCACTTCGCACACGCGACGGGCGCATGCTTTTCGAGCAGCGGGAACCCGGTCTTCGCGTGCATCGCGGCCGTGTAGGTTGAGGGCCTGAATCCTTCGACTGTGTGACAGGCGCCGCAATCGCCGCCATTGGCGCGCGCGGCGAATTGGCCCTGGTGATTATCTTTCCGGTGACAGTCAAGGCACCGCGCATGAGCTATCGGCGCCTTGAAATTGCTGGTCAGATGGCAGGCCTTGCATGGCAAGGCAGCATGCTTGCCTTCCAGGCGATATTTAGTCGTAGCATGGTTGAAGTCGATGGTTTCCTGAACGGTTTTCCAACTGGATACCGCATGACACGACTGGCACCGCGATGGAAATGCGCCCCGATGCGGATCGTTGTGACAAGGGGTGCAGTCCTGGAAGGGAATTTCCCGGTATTTCGTGTAAGGTTTCGGTGCGTCGACTTTCGCGTGGCATTTCTCACAAGCGACCTTTTGGTGCGCGCTCCACAGGATGAACCGTGCGCGATCGTGGTTGAATTTCTCCGGGTTCTTCCAGCTCGTCGTGTCGTGGCAGCTGCGGCATTCAGCGGCAAGCTGAGCGCGATGCTCATCGGGATGGCACCCGGCGCACTGAGTAGAGAGCCCCAGGTAGGTGCGGCCCTGATCCTTGGCGGTAAGACTCTTCACATCCGGGGCAGAGACCAGAGCCGGCTGGTGGCATTTTTTGCACCCAAGAGCGGCATGCTTTCCTTCGAGCACGTAACCCGCGCGGCGGTGGTCAAACGTTGCTAACGGGGCGTCCCAATGGATGAGGGGGAAACTTCTACCGTTGTGGTCAGAATGGCAGGATATGCAGGATCTTCCGGTTCTGTCGCTGCCCGCCAGGGAAGGGTGCAGTCCTCGACCTGCGTCGAGCCGGGCGCGGATTTCCTGGTGGCAATCCAGGCATTTATATTCCGGCGGCCGTTTCGCCAGATCGTGACAGCTCACGCATTGGGTTGCACCGTCGAGAGAGCTGTGAGCCTGCGACAGCGGTCCGGGCGAGATTTGGGCATAGGCGCCGGGTACGCCGGCCAGGAAGCACAGTATTAGAGTGGTGCTCAGTCTGAGGAGATCTTGCACGCTTGAACCCTACCGTGACAGGCTTTCAAGCTGCGGCAACATCCTCTGAGCGCGTTTGCCGCTCTCCGATTGCGGATCGAGGGCGATCAGTTGTCCCCAGTACTCACGCGCGAGCGTGGCATTCCCCAGGTTGCCGTAGATGGCCCCCAGATTGTAAAGCGCATCCGGATTGCCGGGCTGGACCTTGAGAATCGCCCGGGTCTGGTCCAGTGCGCCTTGAACATCTCCCCGGAGAAAAAGCACCCTGCCAAGCTCGAGCCTGGCTTCGAGATTTCCCGGTTCCTGGTCCACAATCTCCTTGAGGTGCTTCGCCGCCTCGTCAGGGTGCCCTTTTCCTCTTCCAGCTTGGCCAGGTTCATCAACACAGGCGTGTGGCCCGGCTTTTTGATGAGCGCCCTTTCGAGCACCTTCAAGTCATGCCCGCTTGTGGCAGGCATTTCCTGTCGAGTTGGCTGTTGCCGTCAACGCCCTGTGGGTTTCGACCGGCCTGTTGGCCGGTTGATATGCAGGCCGCTTCAGCGCGGAAGCGACCGACAGCAGGATCGTGGCCGCAATGATGCACAAAACTCCGACCTTCAGGATACGAACTTGCATTTTACCCGTCTCCTCTCCAGCGCGAGGCGCACCGTAAGTTGATCCCTATCCCCACTGCCGGGGACAGTGGTGTTCCCACCGGGGAGTGGTACACGGCTTGATCTACAAAAAGGCTCCGACTGCTGCCGTAAGAGTTTTGACGTCAGGCAGTCTGATGGCCGCACAGGAATGACGCATTAGCTTCAGCCGGCGCCATGCCATCCTCGTGAGCCCGTGTTCCACGGGCGGGAACATAGGCCGCCACAAGGATTAATAAACTGTGTCAATTGGTTGCGACATCGGCATTCGCAGGAGAGTCGAGAACAGCAGTAGCCACACGTGACGGTTTGAACTGGGAGCTTGAGCACAACAACCCTCGCTTCGCAAATCACACCGGCGGATGTGATTTGCGAACTCCAAATAGCCCACGGGCCTTCAGAGCGTGATTCGCATTGCCCTTTCTTATCGGCCGTCTGGGCGAAGTCTTTATTAAAATATACTTAACAAAAATCGTTCCACCACCTTGAGAGCAACTTTTGGACCTACGCTGCTGTTTTATGGAATAAAGTGAAAACCGCAAGAACTTGTGGACCAGATTATCATCGTGAACTTCTTGATGTCGAAAGGCTTATCGCATGAGCTACGGTACTGGACCCATCTCGAAGAATGCTGCCATCCTAGAGAATTCCCCGTCAAAGATCAAGCCCCTCACACGCCTAATTCAGGGAATTCTTACCTGCTGGTTCAGAGGCGAACTAATCGCGCGATGATCCGGCACCATCGAATCCCGGTGCAGTCATCCACCGGAAACCCTGCGGTGAGAAGGACGATTTTCGATTCCGATCATCAACATCACAGAGCCCGAGAGGTGCACTGGCGTAACGAATATGGGGCTGGTAAGCTTTTTTGGAATGGTTTTGAAGGAATCGGAGGAAACACAACCATGAAAAGAGTTCTCGGATTGCTTTATTTGGTTTTCGTTCTGTCAGCGGTCGTATTGCATGCCGAGCAGTGGACCGGTTACATATCCGACGCCAAGTGCGGACTCAAGGGTGAAACAGCCAACCACGCCGATTGCGCGAAGAGCTGTATAAAAGCCGGCGCAGCCGCCGTGTTTGTTTTGGGTGGCAAGCTATACACCCTGGACAAGCAGGCAGAGGCCAAGAAATTTGCGGGCGATAAGGTGATCCTCACCGGGACGGCCGGCAAGGATGGAAAGTCAATCAAGGTCGAGAACATCGAAAAAGCCGATAAGTAGGAGGCGCCCGGCGACTCAGTCGCCACCCCACTTGACTGGGCTCCCACTTCGCTTGTGATCGTGACAAAGCGGCAACCGCAGTGGAGTCTGTTCTCAGACCGCGGCAGGCTCGCTTGCTCGCTAACCCCGGACAGCAACACCTGGCTTTTGATCAAATGCACTGCGGTGGGAGGTTGATTCCATCCTCTTGTCCGCACGTGCATCTCCCAAAGAAAGATCTTTTGTTCAAAGTGGAGCACTTACGGCGAGGTGGCGCAGTGCCGAATCCCGGGTGAGGATTAACGCGACTGGCCTGAACCCTTGGCCCGCATCCACTCGCGGTTGAGGCGGGCAATGTTGGAGACCGAGATCTTCTTGGGGCATTCCGATTCGCAGGCGTAGGTGTTGGAACAGTAGCCGAATCCTTCCCTATCCATTTGATCGACCATCCTGAGGGCGCGCTCGGAACGTTCCGTCTGTCCCTGCGGGAGCAAGGCGAGTTGGGACACTTTGGCGCTGACAAATAACATGGCTGAGGCGTTTTTGCAAGCGGCGACGCATGCGCCGCACCCGATGCAGGCCGCGGATTCGAAGGCTGCCTCTGCCACGGGCTTGGGGATCGGAATGGCGTTCGCATCAGGCGCGCCTCCGGTGCGAACCGAGATATACCCGCCGGCTTGAATTATGCGATCGAGGAGAATGTCCGATCCACGACCAGGTCCTTGATGATCGGGAACGCCCGCGCACGGAAAGGTTCGACTTCGATCGTATCGCCGTTGTGAAAGCTCCTCATATGGAGCTGGCAGGTGGCTACTCCCTCGAGCGGCCCGTGAGCGCGCCCGTTGATGTAGAGGCTGCAGCTGCCGCAGATGCCTTCGCGGCAGTCATGATCGAATGCAATGACGTCTTCGCCTTTTCTCGCCAAATCCAGGTTCAACAGATCCAGCATCTCGAGGAACGACATATCCGGGCTGACGCCATCCAGCGGGTAGTCGATAAACCTTCCTCGGGAATTATTGTCTTTCTGGCGCCAAATTCTCAGGATTACTTTCATGATGCTGCATCCCTCACTTGTAGTTGCGCTGCGCAGGTTTCACGTATTCGAATATCAGCGGCTCCTTGTGCAGCGCCGCGGGTGCGCCTTGGCCCCGGTATTCCCAGGCTGCGACATAGGAAAAGCGCTCATCGTCGCGTTGCGCTTCATTGTCGGCGGTCTGGGATTCTTCCCGGAAATGGCCGCCGCAGGATTCCTCGCGGTGCAGGGCGTCCTGCGCAAGAAGTTCGGCGAGTTCGAGGAAGTCCGCCACGCGTTGTGCTTTTTCCAACTCCTGGTTGAAATCGGCGCCGCTGCCGGGCACGCGCACGCTGCTCCAGAATTTTTCCCGCAGCTCGGGAATCAATCGCAAGGCTTCCTTGAGCCCGGTGGTGTTGCGCGTCATGCCGCAGTGCTCCCACATGATTTTCCCGAGTTCCCGGTGGATGTCGTCCACGGCGCGTTTCCCCGGAATCTCCAGCAGCCGTTTGATGCCGCCTTCGAGCTCACGCCTGGCGTCCTGGAATGCCGCGTGGGTTGTGTCGACGGGCTTCCATTGTGCGGAGGCGAGGTAGTCGCCGATCGTGTAGGGAATGATGAAATAGCCGTCCGCCAGGCCTTGCATGAGGGCGCTGGCTCCCAGCCGGTTGGCGCCGTGATCGGAGAAATTGGCCTCGCCCAGAACGTAAAGGCCAGGAATGGTGCTCATCAGGTTGTAGTCGACCCAGAGCCCGCCCATGGTGTAATGCAAGGCCGGATAGATTCTCATGGGAGTCTCATAGGCATCCTCTCCGGTGATCTGCAGGTACATGTCGAAAAGGTTGCCGTATTTCTCTACCACCCATTCCCGGCCATGGCGCCGGATCGTATCCGCAAAGTCAAGGTAGACCGCAAAACCGGTGGCGCCCACTCCATACCCCTTGTCGCACAATTCCTTGGCGCGCCGCGACGCAACATCGCGCGGTACCAGGTTGCCGAAGGACGGGTAGATTCTTTCGAGGTAATAGTCACGCTCGTTTTCCGGGATTAGCCTCGGGTCGCGCCGATCTCCTTTTTTCTTCGGCACCCAGATTCGCCCGTCGTTCCTCAGGCTCTCACTCATCAGAGTCAGTTTGGACTGGTGCTCGCTGGCGACCGGGATACACGTGGGATGAATCTGCGTAAAGCACGGGTTGGCAAAATAAGCGCCGCGCTTGTAGGCGCGCCAGAGGGCGGTTGCGTTGCTCATCTTGGCGTTAGTGGACAGATAAAAAACGTTGGCGTATCCGCCGGTGGCGAGGATCACGGCATGGCCGGCATAGGACTCAATTTTGCCAGTCACCAGGTTGCGGGCGACGATGCCCGTGCGCCTGCCCATCGATGACCACCAGGTCGAGCATTTCACGGCGGCCAAAGTAGCGTGACTGCTCCGTCGGCGATCTGGCGGCTGAGTGCCTGGTATGCGCCGAGCAGCAGCTGTTGCCCGGTCTGACCGCGCGCGTAGAAAGTTCGCGATACTTGCGCGCCGCCGAAGGAGCGGTTGTCGAGCAGCCCGCCGTACTCGCGCGCGAAGGGGACGCCCTGGGCTACACACTGATCGATGATGTTGCCGCTGACCTGCGCTAGGCGATAGACGTTGGCTTCGCGGGCACGGTAGTCGCCGCCTTTGACGGTGTCGTAGAACAGGCGGTAGATGCTGTCGCCGTCGTTGGCATAGTTCTTCGGGGCATTGATCCCGCCCTGGGCGGCGATGCTGTGGGCACGGCGTGGAGATTCGTGATAGGAGAAGCGCGGTTACCTGATAGCCAGCTCTGCCAGGGAAGCGGCCGCTGAAGCGCCCGCCAGGCCGGTACCCACCACGATGATGTGGTATTTCCGCTTGTTGGCGGGATTGACCAGTTTCATGTCGAAACGGTGGTTATCCCACTTCTTTTCAATTGGACCGTCGGGGATTCTTGCATCCAGGGTCATAATCCACCGCCCCTCATGTAATGCTCCCAGAGAAAGAAAAGCGGCATCGCGGCAAAACCCATCGGGATCAGCAGCCAGAAGATCATGGCAAGGTAGTCGATCGGGCGCTGCCAGCCGGGGCGCAACCCAAACGTCTGGAATGCGGATTGAAAGCCATGGTGCAGGTGGAATCCGAGCAGGAAGAGAGCGACGACGTAAAAAGAATCGTATCCGGGGCTCTCAAACGCCGTCTTCACCAGCGTGTACATGGAAATTCCACCTGCTTCGAATCGCGCCGGCACCCAGAAGGAACTCATGTGAACCACCAGGAAAACAAACACTACGCTTCCCGTCCAGAAAGCCCAGCGTGAAGCGAACGTGCTTGTCTCTCCTGGCCGGTTCATAGCGTAGCCTTGGGGGCGCGCACGCCGGCCGGCCAGCCATACGCGCACACCGAAGAGGATGTGCCCCAGGAAACCTGCAATGAGCACAATTTCCAGCGTGCGGATCACCATATTGGTCGACATGAACTCGGAGTACGAGTCAAATGCCGCCCCGCCATCGTTTCTGAATAAAAGCAGATTTCCCGAAAGGTGGACGCTCAGGAAGGCACACAGGAAGAGGCCTGTCAGGGCCACGAGCAGTTTTTGACCCACCGATGACCTGTAGATCCTGGCGGGTTTGATCATGGAATGCGCATCCTGACGATGGGTTTGTGCAAAGCCCACGGGAAAAATCATAACAGGCACGGGGGGGATAAGAAAGTGCGAGGCATTCCCATGCACATTCTTATGCCGAGAAAGGAGCGGCGAAGTGAATGAGATTTCTGGGACAGGCGCGAAATTAAAAGCGGTACCCGAAGCCGACGTTGAGCTGGAAATTGTGAATTGAGAAGTTTTGTTTGAACGTGCCGAGGCGCGTGTTGGCGGGATCGAACCGGATCATCGTGTCGCCGAGATCGACCCGAATTGTGCCCCGGCGCGCAGGGTAAAGTTCCATCCCGCCGCCGAAATCCAGGGCAAAATTCGTGCTGCCTAAGGCAATTCTGCATTCCAGTGGGGGTGGGTAAACGAGGATCGTAAGGCAGACCGATCCGTGCGCAGCACTGGCGTAATGAATGATTCCCGGGCGAAGCCTGCCGAAGGCGCTGAATCTGCGGAAACGCGGACCCGCCTTGATGCCAAACAGAGCTTCGGTTCTGCTCCCGCTGAACGTCAGCGTGTTATCCATTCCCCTCGGGAAGAAGTTGGTTTCGCCTTCCACGGCTAGAAAGGAAACAGGATAAAAAGTGAACCGGCCGCCAAATCCGAAGTCTTTGAAGGAAAAAGCGCGTTGCTGCATAAAGGCGAATTGTGTCCCGACTTCAAATCTGCCGGTTTGGGTCTGCGAGCTGGCTTGCGGCATTTGTGTGATACACAGCAAAAATGATCCGAGAATTGCATAGGAGCACCGGCGGGTCATAGGTACCTCCTGGCGTTGAAGTGTCAGTGGATTGGATGCTCTGAAACGGGCGGCGGTTCATTTGCAGGGCTTCCGCACTCCATCACAACCACGATGTGCCTGGGAAACAAAAATTTCCGGCATCCCTCCAGGGGGTACAACATGGAAGGCTGTTTCGGTCAGCGCGCTCTGTGTGCTGATTCGATCATCACCAGGCCGGACCTTATGGGATCGGGCAGCCTTACAATCGAACCCAGATCAAAGCCATCCTTGATCTTTCCCTTCACGGCGACCCGGGCGCCCGAGCGCGGCACGCCTCTTTCGGAGACCACCCAGAGCCTTCCGGTGCCGTCGTCGACCTCATAGGCTCCCCTGCCCAGAACGGAGTAGCTGCGCACGACTCTCCCGGTGATACCCACTTCGTGACTGGCGTAACGATCCGGTTCAGCCATGATTTGTTTGATTGTTTTTTGTTCGCAAGCGGCGAGGAAGAGTATCAGCGCAATTAGAGCAAGCAAAGTTGCGCTACGACCTTTACTGGTGATCTGCATATCGATGCTCCCTAAGATCGAGTCCTGCTGCTCTTATAGAAGCACCTGCGCGCAAATTGTCTCACCGGAGTGCGCCGGGTGGGCAATGATAGCCCACCCATGCGTTTGGCGACAGATCGCAAAATTCAGTTCATGCCGCCCTTTTCCAGAGCATTGAGACGAGATCGAACCTCGCTCGCGTCAGCGGACTCGGGCGCATATTTCAAATAGGCCCGCAACTGAACGGCCTCACCTCCATAATCGTGCTTGCGATGGAGGATGCTCGCCATGACCAAATGGATTTGCGGCCATCGATGGAGCGAGTCGAACTGATTGAGTTTGCGCGCGCTCTTTTCCGCGGCGTCAAGGTGGCTCAGGTTATAATTGGCTACTGCGTTCATGTAATATCCATAGGGAAAATCGAGCGGATCCAGATCTAGCGCACGATCCGTCAGCCGCACTGTTTCTTCCCATTGTGCTTCCACGGCGGCAAGCCGAGCCAATTCAATGTAGGGATTCACATAGTTTGCGTCCGCTTCCATCGCTTTGGAATATGCGCTCTTCGCCTCATCGACGCGATTGGATTGCACGTACACCTGGCCCAACCGGAACCACGCGGCTGCAAAAACCGGATACACGTGAAGCGCTGCCAGCGCATCCTTTTCGGCTTCATCCAGCCTTTTCTTTTGCAGGGCCTTTTCCGCTCTCCCCAGGGCCTTCTGGGCATCTTTTGGCGCCGCGAGGCTGGTGACGCTCACGATGGTTCCCTGAACCCTTGCCGCCGGGTACAGAACGATGGTGCCCACATCTATAATCCCCATCGATTGGTTCGAAGTCAGGATTATGGCGCTGGAACGATAGCCGCCCAGCTGAGCCCGTAGCTCACAACCCGTGATCGACATGGCAGGGGTGAGCACTCCATCGGGAAACCCTATGGCAGAAGAGCGGGCCGGCCCCCAGGGCAGCACTGATCCGTTATCGGAAGCATCCGGCAGGAGGTTATTGCTGCTGCTGCCGCCAATTTGAAAACCAAAGGTGCCATTTGGACTTACGTTAGCTTCCCTTGTTCTCCGGCCCCCGCATTCACGTTCGATGACCGCCCCCATGGGAGGCAGTGTACCATCGTCGAGAACGACGGATCCTGAGATCATGATTATTTGCTGCCGCGGCGGTGGCAATTGCTGATTGTCGGGATTTGTGTTGATCCGCCCGCGGCTTCCACTGCCGGGGGTGGTGTTTCCGGTGTTGTTACCAGTGCTTCCCGGGTTACTCGTATTGGTGCCGGTACTGCCGGTGTTCGTGGTACCGGTAGTCGTAGTGCCGGTGCCCGTTTGTCCGGTTTGCTGCGTTTGAGCAGAGAGAATTGAAGCTGCAAGCGTCAATCCCACGGCGGCGGCACAGAAACAAGCTTTGAATGTCATGCGAACCTCCTTCACACGAGGCGGGATTGACTGATTGCCGGTTTGGAAGTGAGGATAAACCAGCATCATGTTCCGGTAAAAAGTCGATTCGCCACCCTACACCCTAACCCTATTACCAATATTCTGCGCCTATTTTGACCCTCCCACAAGAGGTAGTGACTCCAAGGCAGCCAGAAGAGGCGCGACAAAAGCGGAAACGCCCGACAGGAATAGATTTGCAGTTTTCGTGACTGCTTCGGACACCGGGCACTTTTCGTGCAAGCGATCGAAATTTGCTTTAGGCCCGCGCACTCGTGGTAATACAATCGCCTGCATGGAGGATTGAATTTATGAGGCATAAAGCGGCGATTGCGCTGTGCGCATTAGTTCTGGCAACATTTTCGACAATTCTCAGCTCCAGCGCGTTCGATGCGCCCCGGGCGATTGGGGTAAAATTGAGCGGGGAAAGGCGCGTCAGCTTCAACGAGGGCTGGAGATTTCTCAAGGGGGAAGCCGAGGGCGCGGAAAAACCCGATTTCTCCGACAACGCCTGGCGCACGCTGGATCTTCCTCACGATTGGGCGATCGAAGGGCCATTCGACCCTAAGATCAATCCCCATTGCGGCGCCTTGCCTTTCTTCGGCATAGGCTGGTACCGAAGACATTTCAACCTCGCCGAAAGCGCTCGGGGCAAGTACTTCACAATCGAATTCGACGGCGCCATGGCGAATTCACGTGTCTGGCTCAACGGCCAGGAGCTGGGCGGGCGCCCGTACGGCTACATCGGGTTCTCATTCGACCTCACGCCCTACCTGCGGTTAGGGAGTCAGGAAAACGTTCTGGCGGTGCGGCTCGCGCCTGAAGACCAGTCTTCCCGCTGGTATCCCGGAGCCGGCATTTATCGCAACGTCTGGCTCGATGTCACGGAATCCGTACAGGTCGCGCGCTGGGGCACCTACGTCACGACCTCAGAAATCTCAGCCGATAAAGCCGCCGTTTCGATCAAGACGGAAATTCAAAACCACCGATCCGATCCGGCGCGCGTCACGCTTGAAACCACCATCCTTGACGCGAACGGAAAGGAGGCCGGCCGCGCCAGCATGGCTCAGACGATCCCGCCGGGCGCGAAAGAGGTTTTGGATGGACGGATGGAGATCGTTAAACCACACCGCTGGGATATTACGGATCCTTACCTGTACAGTGCCGTCAGTACGGTCAGCGATGGATCGCGCGTACTTGATCGCTACGTCACTCCCTTCGGCATCCGGAGCATCGAGTTTGACAAGGACAAAGGATTCCTGCTGAACGGGCGCAGCGTGAAAATGCAGGGAGTCTGCATGCACCATGACCTGGGAGCGCTGGGCACGGCAGTTAACCGCCGTGCCACCGAGCGCCAGCTTCAAATCCTCAAAGGGTTTGGGGTAAACGCCATCCGCACCTCTCACAATCCGCCCTCGCCGGAGCTGCTCGAGTATTGCGACAAAATGGGGCTGCTCGTGATGGACGAAGCTTTTGACATGTGGCAGAGACCCAAGGTGCGCAATGGACACGGCAAGTATTTCGATCAATGGGGCGAAGCAGATTTGCGCGACATGATCCATCGCGATCGCAACCATCCGAGCATCGTCCTCTGGAGCATCGGCAACGAAATCCTGGAACAATCTGATCCTGAAGGATGGAAAATCGCCAAACGGCTGACCGACATCTGCCATGCGGAGGATCGCACCAGACCGGTTACGGCGGGGTTCAACCAGTCAACGAACGCGATCAAGAATCATCTTGCCGATCAGGTGGATATTCCCGGATTCAACTACAAGCCGACGGAGTACGCCCAGATTCTCAAGGATCACCCGAACTGGACCATCGTGGGTGCGGAAACCAGCTCCTGCGTCAGCTCGCGCGGCGTATATCATCTACCGATTGAAAAGTACGAGAAGCATCCATCATTGCAGTTGACCAGCTATGATGTTATTGCCCCGTCCTGGGCGTACGCTCCAGACGTTGAACTCGATGTCCAGCTGAGAATGCCCAAAGTCTTAGGTGAGTTCGTTTGGACCGGCTTCGACTATATCGGAGAACCGACTCCCTATTTTAACGGCAGGGGTTCCAATGAAACCGATTGGCCGTCCCGCAGCTCATATTTCGGCATTGTCGATCTGGCCGGGTTTCCCAAAGATCGCTACTACCTGTACAAGAGCGTCTGGACCCGGGAGCCGATGCTCCACATCCTGCCGCACTGGAACTGGGCGGGGCGTGAAGGACAGAACATCCCGGTGATGGCCTACACGAATTGCGATGAGGTCGAGGTTTTCTTGAACGGCAAGTCGCTTGGACGAAAGGCGCGCGGGTCGGAACCGGTGGAGTTGCCGGTGGGACCGAACGTCAGCAAGGAAGGGAAATTCTCAAGCAAACTGCGCCTGCTCTGGCAGGTGGAGTATGAGCCGGGCACGCTCCGGGCGGTCGGATACAAGGGCGGCAAGCCCCTGGTTCACGATGAGGTGCGCACTGCAGGGGCTCCGGCGAGAATCTCGATGGTCCCGGATCGGATGGCCATCGCTGCTGACGGTTCCGACTTGTCATTCATCACAATTCGCATCGAAGACAAGGACCACAACCTGGTTCCGGCCGCCGACAATCTGGTTCAGTTCAAAGTCGATGGCCCCGGCAAGATCGCCGCGGTGGATAACGGAAATCCCGCAAGCATTGAGTCGTTCCAGGCCGACCAGCGCAAGGCGTTCAGCGGCCTTTGCCTGTTGGTCGTGCGTTCGCAGCGTGGCCAGGCAGGGCGAATCCGTATCACCGCGAGCAGCACAGAATTAAAAGGCGCCCGGACCGATATTGTCAGCAAGTGATGAGGATTGTTTTCCCATTAGGCGGGAAAAGCACAAGATCAACGCAGAGGGCGTAGAGAGAAACTGTTTCAAAACGACGAGTGCTCTGCGGCTTCTGCTTCGAAAATGGAACCGATTGCGGCGCCGAACCACTTGTGTGTTTCTGTGCCGCCCTTTCAGGGCTTGAGATCTGCGGTTCTCTACCCAGGGCTCACGCCCTGGGCTTTGCTGTCCCGCCCTTTCAGGGCTAAGCATTGCACGACCTGAAAAATCCCGAAGGGGTGGAGCAGCAGAGCCCAGAGCGTGAGCCCTGGGGAGCGGGAATCGAGCGGTAAGAGCCCTGAAGGTTACGCAATTGTGCCTGCTGCGCAGTCAAAATTGACGCAACCTGTGATTGTGCAATATGTCGCTCCCCCCAACATGTTGTGGTACGCGCCATATCGCACAATCGAAGGGGCGGCACAGGAAACCTGAGGCGAGAACGCAACATTTTCATGCGTTATCGGTGCGCCCAGGCGCATCGGAGACTGCGTTGATGCTTTTAGGTTGCGGTGGCACGGGACCGTCGGTGGATCCGTACGGATCTCCTTATCTCACGGATGCCGGAATTGGCCCGATGATCGCCTGATACACAAGATATCGGAAGCGGTCGTTGAGATCTACGCTGCCCGCTGGGATCAATTGGGTCAGAAACAACGCCACCAGCTTTTCCTGCGGATCGACAAAATACCGCGAATAGTAGGCGCTTCCCCAGCTGTATTGGCCCAGGGAACCGGGTCGGCCGGATCGGCCCAAGTCGGTCACGATTTCAAAGCCCAGGCCAAAGCCCAGATCCCCGTTTGAATAGAGCGAGCCGACCTGGTTCGCAGTCATCATCTCGACGGATTTCGGACTGAGGATCCTCGCCCCGTCGAGTTCTCCGCCGTTCAGCAACATCTGCAGCAGGCGCGCATAATCCATAGCTGTCGACACCAGACCGGCGCCTCCCGAAAAACAGACACGCGGCCCATCCACGTAATCGCCTTGCCCCGTTCCCCCATCCGCTGCCCGCGCGATTCGGCCATTCTGTGCCATGCTGTACACGGTGGCGAGTCGGCCTCGTTTGTCGCTGGGAAGGTAGAAATACGTGTCCACCATCTTCAGGGGCTCGAAGATGCGCGTCCGGAAAAACTGGTCGAGGTTCATCCCGGAGGCCTTCTCGATGACCGCCCCGAGAATGTCGGTGTTGTAGCCATACACGAACCGTTCACCCGGCTGAGCGTCAAAGGGTAGGCCGGCGAGCCTTTCCATAAGCGATACGATGGGTTCATTTTTGTCCCCGAGATACCAACCCTGGATGCCGGCGGCCTTGTATTGATCTGCAGCCGGCCCGTCGCCGTAGGAGATGCCGGCTGTGTGTGTCATCAGATCGCGAATGGTAATCTCTCGCTTCGTCGGCATCACGCCGATGCGCCCGCCACCGGTTGCGGCGGGGACGGCAACATTGGTGCGCCTGAAAGCCGGGAGAAATCGCGACACCGGATCTGCCAGTCGCAACTTTCCTTCCTCCATCAGGATCACGGCAGCCACCGAGGTTACCGCCTTGGACATCGAAGCCAGCCGGAAGATGGTGTCTTTTCGCATCGGGATGTTTTTTTCGACATCCATACGGCCGATCGGCTCCAGGCAGACGAGACGGCCCCCGCGCACGATGGCAACCACCGCGCCTGCCATCTGCTCGCGATCGACAAAATCCTTGAACACCGCCTCCAGCCGCTCGAGGCGGGCGCTGGCAAAGCCAACCGACTCGGGTGTCGCCGTCGGCAGAGTCTGGGGGGCCAGTGCGGAAGGGGCGAATGCCAACAAGAGTACGAGGATGAAACAGTAGCGGAACCGCATGAATACCTCCTGTACCGAAAGTAACTCGCCTCAAAACTGCAAAAGCAGCCACGAATGACACTAACTTTTGCTGGCTCGAAAGTCCGTACCCAATGGTGTTATCCGTGGCTGCCTTAAAAAGGCCATTAATCTTCATGCGCCTGGGTGCGCCACCGGCGCATGAGTTTTGAGACAGTCTCGCCGGACAGGGGCTTGGAATCGAATCATCATGGGATCAGAGCGCCGTGCGGCGCCCGGCGCCCACTCTCATGCGCACGAGTGCGCCCCTCATCCATGAGAGACGGTCCGGAATTTGCTGAAAAACCGGATGAAACCATCCCGATTATAGCGCCCGCCGAGGCGCCGCAGACGAAAAAATGGGTGTTCCGCTGCGACGCCACGCTCCGAAGGAGTGAATCTTGATGACAAAGCACCGATGTTTGGCCATTATCCGCTAATTGTTTGTACAACAAATGAACATAGCCACATGCCTCAACTTACTTTGCCTGAAATTGGGATCGAACCGTTGCGCCAGGCACCTGAAACTGTAAAATATTCCAATAGGTTAGCCCTCTTGTACCGGCGCAAACGAAATCCGGCTGATATTTGCGATTTACCTGCTTCGACCGCTGATGGTAGCTTGTCCCCATGCGACTCGTGATGTTTGATGTGGACGGCACGCTGATTCTTTCCAACCATGCGGGCATGCACGCGTTCCACCGAGCGTTTCAAGATGTCTTCCAGGTTCCTGTGGAACGGGAAGTGGTGCGGCCGGACGGGAAGACGGATCCCCTGATCGCGCGCGAGCTGCTGGCATTTTTCGGCTTGGATGCGCGCTGGACAGAGCAGACCCGGGAGGCATTGTTCTCAGCCTACCTCCAAAACCTCGAATCGGAAATGAGACTTGTCGCGGAGACAGGGGCTTTGCGTGTACTTCCCGGTGTGGTCAACCTTCTAGATATGCTGGCCCGCCAGCCGGATTTTGCACTCGGATTAGCTACCGGAAACCTAGAGCCGGGAGCGGAGATCAAACTCCGGCAAGCCGGTCTGGACGGATATTTCCGTTTTGGCGGTTTCGGGTCAGATTCCGAAGATCGTACCGAATTGATCCGCCAGGGCATGCGCCGAGGCGCCGACCTTTGCGCGCCTCTCCCCATCGATGCCTTTTTTGTGGTCGGAGATACTCCCCTCGACATTACTCACGGCCACGAGGCGGGCGCCCGTGTCCTTGCCGTGGCCAGCGCAAGATATTCGATGACGGATATGGAACCATTCCGGCCCGAAATGCTGGTATCCGATCTGACTGACAACGCCGCCATCCTATCCTTTTTTCGATCGTAACGACGGGGCAGGTTTCCCTGCGGAGGAGAGTGCTGTTTGTGGCTATGCCGCGTCGCGCTACTGACCTACAAATTTTGCCCTTTGGCAAAAACAGCAACAGATCAACGCAGAGAGCTCAGTGGTCGCAGAGAAAAGTAATTCAGCGGCAAGAAATCCACTGTGGCCTCTCCAGTGAGGTTTTCGGTATACGGATATGATGAGTCGTGTTTTTCCGGGCTGTTTTTCTGATCTCGAGGAAGAAAAGGGGAACTATTTTTCTTGAAGAACGTCTACCCACAAGAGCGCAAGCTCACGACTCGAAGTCTCCAATACATCAAGAATGGAATCATCACTGAAGTATGTCCGGTAAGGCTGCATCGTCACCAGGAATCTCAATATGAAAAACTTCATTGCGGCAAAGCTCATCTTAGTCCTTGCCGGCCTTATGATGCCGGCCCTTCCGGTTTATTCACAATCGGGAACCGGCGACATCGAAACGCTGAAGCAAAGTGCTCCCAAGGTCTTCATCGATTGCAATTGGTGCGACGAGGATTACATCCGGACTGAAATCACCTTTATTAATTATGTCCGGGATCGAAAGGAAGCCGAGGTCCATGTACTGATCACGACCCAGGGGACAGGAAGCGGCGGCACGGAGTACACCCTTGCCTTCATGGGGCAGGGCCGCTACAGCGGAGTGGACGACACATTGAAATATATTGCCAACACGACAGACACTCAGGACGAGATTCGCAAGGGCCTGGTCCGCACCATAAAAATGGGAATCATGCGCTATGTCGCCAAAACACCGATAGGCGATCGCATCGCCATCAGCTTCACGGAAAAGGTAAAACCGACGTCCGTCGCGGACAAATGGGATTCCTGGGTTTTTAGTTTCAGCGCGAACAGTTTTTTTAATGGCGAAAAACTCTACAGGTCGTACGATATCTTCGGCAATATCTCGGCAAATCGCGTCACACCCGAGCTGAAAATCAGGGCATCTGTCTCCGCCTCGCACAGCAGCAGTCGCTACATCGTGGAGGACGAAACGATCAGTAGCTCTTCCGACAGCAAGAATCTCGGGGGGCTGGTAGTTAAGAGCCTCTCGCAACACTGGTCCGCCGGCGGGCTGTTTTCGGCCTCCTCCTCGACCTACCAGAACATCCGCCGTTCCTTCACGCCCGCGCCGGCCATTGAATATGACCTGTTTCCCTACTCGGAGTCGACGCGCAGGCAGCTCCGGTTCCTGTACAAGCTGGGGTACACGTATTTCAGTTATCGGGAGCCGACCATTTACGACAAAAGCAAGGAGAGTCTCTGGAGTCAGCAGTTATCCATCACTCTTGAGTTAAAGGAGAAATGGGGAAGTGTCTCTACCTCCCTTGACGCCGCCCAATACCTGCACGATTTCAGCAAGAACCGGGTTGAAGCCTCCGGCGACCTGTCTGTGCGTCTGTTCAAGGGCCTGTCTGTGAACTTATATGCCGGGGTTTCCAGAATTCGTGATCAGCTGTCGCTTCCCAAGGGCACAGCAAGCCTCGAAGAGATCCTGTTGCGGCGGACCATGCTTGCCACCGATTACAGCTATTACGGGTCCGTCGGCTTAAGCTATACCTTCGGTTCTATCTACAGCAATGTTGTCAATCCTCGTTTTGGTTCCAGTGGCGGCGGAACCATCATTTTCCGTTAACACGTAGCCTGCAGCCCTCCCATGGGTGTTGCATCCAAAGAGAGCCTTGGAGGGCGGAAGAAGAATCTTACCTCATTTGATTTCCATTCCAGGCCGTGTCTTAAACTTGCGCGTTCCGGCATTTTTGGGTGTAAGATCCGCGATTGCAGGCTCCAAAACGATCTGGGGCAGACCGAAGATATGTCCGACAGGAAATAAATTGAGTGCCGCGCCATGGTCGAGCTACCATCCAATCATGGCAATTCAGATATTCGATGCGTGAGGCTCCGTGTTATTGCACAGCCGCCTTGGCGGTGGGTGACCTTTTTCTGAGAGAAGATACCATGCGAAAAATGGCGAAACTGATACCTGTCCTGCTTCTCGTGAGCCAAGCGGTGCTGCTCCTGGGAAAGGGCGCAGTGCCGACACCGGAGTCGGTGTTCGGATTCAAACCGGGCGCAGACTACAAGCTGGCAACCTATGAACAATCGATCAGCTATTTCAAGAAGCTCGCCGCGTCGAGCAAATATTTAACGCTCGTGGAGGCTGGCATGACGACACAGGGCCGCGGCTTTTATTTCGCTCTGATCTCAGACCCGAAGAACCTGGCTAAAATCGACCGCTATCGCGAGATTGCCCAACGACTGGCGCATCCTGAGGGCCTGACTGACGACGAGGCGCGCAAGCTCGCACGCGAGGGCAAAGCCTTCGTCAACCTCGATTGCGGCCTGCATGCCACTGAAGTTGCAGGTATGCAGCAGGCGCCGCAACTGGCTTACGATTTGATCAACCGCGCGGAGGAGCCCCAGGTCAAGGAGATCCTCGACAACGACATCATCATCCTGTGGCCCGCCAGCAACCCCGATGGCCAGCAGATGGTGGCGGAGTGGTACATGAAAAATGTCGGCACTCCTTATGAATTGTCGGGCCTCCCGCGCCTTTTTCAGGATTATGTCGGCCATGACAACAACCGCGACGCCTACATGCTCAACATGATCGAGTCGCGTGTTTTGACGCACGTATGGCACCAGTGGGAGCCGCAGATTATTTATGTCCAGCACCAGACGGCTCCGTTTCCGACACGCATCTGGCTGCCGCCGTTCTCGGAGCCGATCGGTCTGCACGCGCCCTACATCATTTCGCGCGAGGTGAACGTGATCGGTATGGCGATGGCCAGAAGCCTCGATGAACATGGGATGGTCGGCTCCACGCATGGCGGCACATTCACGGATGCGTGGTATGCCGGTTATCTCGACTATGCGCCGATGTTCGCGAACATCGCCACGTTCTGGACCGAGACCGCGCTCTCCGGCCTGGCGACGCCGCGTGAATATACGATCAACGACTTTGCGCCGGCCTACCGCGACCTCAGGCCTCAGACTCTATATCCGAGTCCCTGGCCGCCCGGCTGGTGGCGGCTGGGCGATGCCGTTGCCTACATGGAAACAGCCTCGATCGGGCTGCTCGAGTTTGCCGCCAAATACAAGGAGTCCGTACTCTACGACCGCTACCAGGCGGGCCGCGATCAGATTGCTCAAGGCAAGAAGGAGGCGCCCTTCGCATATTTCGTTCCCCAGGATCAGCGCGATCCCGTCGCGCCTGTCGAGTTGTTGCGCCGCCTTGCCTTCAACGGCGTGCGGGTTTCGCAACTCACGGGGCCGATCACAGTGGATGCGGTGACCTACCCGGCTGGAACCTGGGTGATTCCCACGGACCAGGAATTTGCCGCTCTGGCGCGCTCGGTGCTCAACGTCCAAAAGTATCCGGATCTTCGTCAGTATCCCGGTGGCCCCCCCGAACGTCTCTACGACGCAGCCGGATGGACGCTGCCGCTGCAGATGGGAGTTAAAATCACGACTGCCTCCAAGCCGCTTACCGCGGAGACGCGCGCTAAGATGAAACTGTTGGGCCCGGCCCTCGACATGAACGCAAAACCCAGCGTCTATAATACGGAGGGCAGCAGCGATGCTGCGGCATTTGACAGCGTGCCGGGCATCGGTTTCAACTCGAATCCGGCGGCTGCGGCCATTGTCCCCCTGCCCGGCAAGCTGACAGGCAACGGTCCGGCGCTTGCCGTGGATCCGGCACAGAACAACGCTTTTCGTGCCCTCAACCGCGCCTGGAAACAGGGAGCGACTGTGCAGTTTGTTGCGGGTGCTGCCGGACAGGGCGCGCGTTTTTTAATTCGCGGGCTTGCAGAACCAGCGCAATCCGAGCTTGTCAACTCGCTCGCCCTGGTTGCCGAACGCACGGCGGCGACCGGAACAGACCTGAATAGACCGCGGATCGGCCTGTTCCAGCCCTGGGGATCCAGCATTGATGAAGGATGGACACGCTGGCTCCTCGAGCAGTACGGTTTCGAGTTGGTAGTTCTGCGTCCGGAAGACTTTCATACGCCTCTTGCCGGGAAAGTCGATGTCGTCCTCCTGGCCGATGATGCGCGGATTCCTGTGGAAGGTGGCGGCGGGAGGGGCGCGGGCACAGGCGCGCGGGGAGCCGCGCCTCAAGCAGGTGCTGCCGGACAAGCAGTTGCCGCCGGACGTGCCGCGGGAGCGGGACAGGCGGCCGGAGGCCGAGGAGGTGGCGGAGGCCGGGCAGTCCGGCCCGAATATGCCTACACCGCTACGCAGGACGACATGAAGGCGTTCGAGGCCTTCATCCGCGGCGGCGGCACTCTCGTCTGTTTCAATGGCGCTTCTCGATTTGCCATTCAACAGTTCAAACTGCCGGTAAAGAGCGCGGTCGAAGGACTGCGGACGGAAGAGTTTTTGCTGCGCGGCTCGATAGTCGAGGTGACGATGGATCCGACGCACCCGGTGATGGCCGGCATGCCCGAGAAGGCGGCCGTGTTCGCCGACAGCAGCCCGGTCTTCGAGACGCTGGAAGGCTTCCAGGGCAGGGTTCTGGCGAGGTATGCCGAGACGGGCTCGCCTCTGCTGTCAGGGATTTTGATTGGGGAGAAGCATCTTCAAGGGAAGGCGGCGGCACTTGACGTCGCGCTCGACAAGGGGCATGTCGTACTCCTAGGCTTCCGCCCCCAATGGCGCGATCAGTCGTTTGGGACATTCAAGATCGTCTTCAACTCGGTGCTCTACAAGAGATGAATCGATTCTAAACTGCAAAAGCAGCCACGAATGGCACGAACTTTTTTCCATTCGTGTCCTTCGTGGCTGCCTTTAAAAGGCCATCGAAATCCTACCTCAAACTGCTATTTTCCGCCGCGACCGGCCGATGAGGGCGGGACCATTTTGTTCAGCCGCATATAGGTCACGAGATTGCCGTAGTGCTCGTTGATGTGGCTCGTGTCGTATATGAGCGTGCCGATCTTCGAACGGCGGCCATTTCTTTCCATCATGTTCGCGTCCGTCACAACAGTGAAAGCCTTGTCGCAGCGCGCGAACGAATCTGCCAGCGCTTTCTGGAGATCGGCCTTCGTCATCTTGTTGGCGGCGGAATTGGGCGTGTCTTCAGTATCCAGGCGAGCCGGACTCTGTTCACCGATCAGGGCCGAGCACGCGCCGTTGTTGTCGTCCGAGATGTGGGCGATGAGCCGTGCCCAGGACCGCACGTCGGGCGTCGGCTGCCAGGTGTACTTGTCTTCCGGGAACTGCTCGGCGGATTTCGTGATGTTCCCCTTGATTGCGTTGAAGGTGTTCTGAACTTCCGTGACCAGCGGGGGTGCCTGTTGCTGGGCGGGTGCTTGCGGCTTGGCTATTACTGCCACAGCCAGCACGAGCACACATGCAAAGAATACGACAAGCTGCTTCATGGGCCGAATCCTCCTTTTGCTGTTGGTTGAACCTTCCTATGTTCAAAAGAATACCATCGGCCGAGCCGTAAAGCATGGGAAATTGCCCCCTGCACGCGCGGCTCGGCCGTCGTTCACATCCATCCGGATTTACCTGCCGGGGGGCTGCATCTGATACTCCTTGGGCGGCTCAACGCCGAGGAGCCACTTCACAAAATAATCCCAACGGCGCCGCATCATGTACGCGGCCATGTCGTTGTAGCCGTGCGGCTTGTTAGGCAGCAGCAGAAGGTCGAAGTCCTTATTCGCCTTGATCAACGCGTCCACCACGAGCAACGTGTTGTACGGAGGCACATTGTTGTCCATTGTTCCATGAGCCAGCAGCAGGTGGCCCTTGAGATTCTTGGCGAAATTCTGGTTTGCCTCGATATCGTAACTGTCGGTGCCATCCGGATTCTTGATGAGCAGGCCCTGGTAGCGCTCGCCCCAATCGTCCTCATACTCACGCTGATCATGATTGCCTGATTCGGCAATTCCGACCTTGAAGAAATCCGGGTAGCGGAACATGGCGTCGGCCGTGATGAATCCACCACCGGAATGCCCATAGATTCCCACCCGGTCGATGTCGATCCAAGGGTACTTTTGCGCGAGTTCCTTCATCCCTGCCACCTGGTCGGGCAGAGTATTGTCACGGCCCATGGCGCCGTAGTATGCGTCATGGAAGGCTTTTGAGCGTTCGGGGGTTCCCATGCCGTCGATGGTGACCACGACGAAGCCCAATTCCGCCAGTGCCTGGCGGTCGCTCCGAGCCGCTGTAAAAGTCCTGGCCCCCGTGCTTCCTGACTGAGGGCCTGGATAGGGATTGTTGATGATCGGGTATTTTTTCGCGGGATCGAAATTTGTCGGCCGGAACATGAGTCCGTAGAGGTCCGTCTTACCGTCATGCGCCTTAACGGTGATGGGGATCGGCGGCTTCCAGCCTGTCGCCAGCAGCTTGGAGATATCCGTCTTTTCGATGGGCATGACCAGCTTGCCGTCGCCATCGCGCAACTCCACAACAGGCGCGACGTCCGGCTTCGAGTACGTGTCGACGAGGTATCGCCCGGATGGCGAGATTTGCGAGTTTTGGACGGTATGATCGCCATCGCCGGGTGTGAGACTCAGGTTGTGGGTTCCATCCATGCTGATCTTGTACAAGTGCCGGAAGTACGGGTCCTGTCCCTGCTCGCGTCCCAGCGCTACGAACCAGATGGTGCGGCTTTTTGCGTCGACCCGAGCGATCTGGGACACGGGGCCCTCTCCGTTCGTGATCTTGTTTTTGAGCTTGCCGGTGGTCAGATCATAGAGGTAGAGCTGCCCCCAATTGTCGCGCTGGGAATACCAAATGACCTCGTTTGTAGGCCAGAGGACCCGCCACCCGTCCGGGACTCGTAGTGGGTCTCCACCGTCTCGTCGAAAACCGTGCGCACGGCACCGGTCGCGGCGTCGGCAACGCGCAACACCGCCTGCTTGTGGTCGCGAGACGTAGAGACAAAGCCAAGCCGAGAAGCATCCGGGCTCCACTGCATATCATTCAGACTGAAGTTATCACCGAGAGTTGCGCGATGGTAATCAGGAGGCATCTGCAACCGGATGATGCGCGCGGCATCGACGTCAATGATGACCCGATGAAGCATGGCGACTTCGCTGTCTCCCGGCAACGGATATTTCCAAGACATTAAAGTGGGGTGGCCGACCTTGGTCTCCACCAGATACATATCCCCAACCAGGCGTTCATCCTGCTGGTAGGTGGCGATTTTTTTCGAATCGGGGGACCAAAGCACAATGGCGCGTGTGCTGCCGGCCCAGCCGGCGTTGTCGGTGGCGTAACCGAAGTCCTTGACGCCATCGGTGGTCAGCTGTTTTTCCTGGTTCGTAGCAATGTCGCGCACCCAGAGGTTCCAGTCTTCAATGAAGACGGCTCGTTTCCCGTCCGGGGAGGGTACCGGATTGTCTCTGCTCCGGCCGCCGCCCCCGCCCCGCCCACCGGCGCCGCGTCCGCCGCCCGCTGCTCCGCGCGTGCCTGCGGCATCACCCGCAGCCGTGCACTTGGAGCCCGAGACGTCACATGACCAGCGCCGCGTCCCGACATCGAACGACACGGTTTGTCGGTCCGCCGATAACTCGATTGCCTGGAAAGGAAGCTGGTGGGCGTCGTACTTTGCATCCGCAGCCGCAGACAGGGCCGCGGCCAGCTTGGCGTGGTCGAATGCCAGCGCGCGCATCCGCTTGGCAGGGTCGACGAGGATGAATTCCGCACCTGCCATGGTGGAACTGCGGTACCAGAAGCTCTCATCCGCAAGCCAGTTGGCTGAGACGTTGCCGCCAACGACAAGAGGATTAACCGTCGGTCCGAGAAATTTTTCGGCGCGCGCGTAGTCTTCAACGGTGAGGGAGCGCGGCTGCTGTGCCGCCCCCGGCAACACGCCCGCGAGGGTTGCTGCCACAATCACAGAAAAAAGTTTTTGTCGCATGATGGTCCCCATAGAGTTATTAGCATTGCCCTGGTACAGAACTAGCAAAATACCACTATGTTTGGGGACGAACCACAAGAAATCCAAACGGTTTAATGGGGACCGGAGTAAAATCATCAGGCAGGTTGCCTATGATTCCGGCTTTGTCAAAGCGCGCACCCAGTTGATGCGTTCAGGGTGGTTACCCCCATAATTGAATCGCGTTGATTTTTGTTTGTGCCGCTTTGGTTCAGTCTGGCAGAAATTCGATTAAATGGTTTCTAGGTGCTGCATGAATTGTTCCGCCAAGAGAAGATTTGCGAAAGGCTCGGGTATGAAAGCCATGATTCTGTTGATGTGCGCGCTGTCTGTGTGCATTCCGATGTTTGGGGCCGTCGATTATACGATTGAAGCCATTCGATACGGCACCATCCCGCAGTTTCCTGTTTCGGGCCTGGTGGTTGGGGCGCCGGCGACGGAGCGACTCGACATCCCGCTCGTCTTCTGGCTGGTGCGCGGCGGGGGCCGCAACATACTGCTGGATTCCGGATGTCACCGGCAGGCGTGGCTCGATCAGTACAAAGTGACCGACTTCATCCGGCCGGACGAGGCTGTGCGCCTCGCGGGCGTCGAACCCGGGCGCATCACCGACATCATTCTATCTCACGCACACTGGGACCACATGGGAGGCATCGATCTGTTTCCTGATGCCACGATCTGGATTCAAAAGGATGAGTACGCCTACTATACCGGCCCCGCCTGGCAGAAGGGCGGGCAGAGCGGAGGCATTGATCCCGAGGACCTGCTCAAGCTGTTGCAGAGGAACACACAACGGAAACTGCAGCTGATCGACGGCGACGACCGTGAGATCTTGCCCGGCATCCGCGTATTCACAGGAGCCCGTCACACTTTCGCTTCGCAATATATTCTCGTGGAGGGCACGCCGAACATTGTGCTTGCCTCCGACAACTGTTATTTGTTCCGTAACCTGGAAAGCAAAACTCCTATTCCGACCTTTGAGGCCGGCGACCGCGCCGGCAATATCAAGGCCCTGGAACGAATGCTGTCGCTGGCGGGAGCGCCCGAACGCGTGATCCCGGGTCATGACCCGCTCGTATTCACGCGCTACCCTACCCAGGGACGCATCGCGAAAATCCGATAAACAATCCAGACAGACTTTGATTGGGAACGTACGTGGGGCTGGACAAAGCCTTATTTTGACAAGCGAGTTGCACGTTTTTCTTTGGCCCCTTCAGGGCTCTTTATGTGTATTGATTGACTGGAAAACAAAACTCCTATTCCGACCTTTGAGGCCGGCGACCGCGTCGGCAATATCAAGGCCCTGGAAAGAATGCTGTCGCTGGCGATAGCGCCCGAACGCGTGATCCCAGGTCATGACCCGCTCGTATTCACGCGCTACCCTACCCAGGGACGCATCGCAAAAATCCGATAAACAATCCAGACAGACTTTGATTGGGAACGTACATGGGGCTGGACAAAGCCTTATTTTGACAAGCGAGTTACACGTTTTTCTTTCGCCCCTTCAGGGCTCTTTGTGTGTATTGATTGACTGGAAAACAAAACTCCTATTCCGACCTTTGAGGCCGGCGACCGCGTTGGCAATATCAAGGCCCTGGAAAGAATGCTGTCGCTGGCGATAGCGCCCGAACGCGTGATCCCAGGTCACGACCCGCTCGTATTCACGCGCTACCCTACCCAGGGACGCATCGCAAAAATCCGATAAACAATCCAGACAGACTTTGATTGGGAACGTACATGGGGCTGGACAAAGCCTTATTTTGACAAGCGAGTTACACGTTTTTCTTTCGCCCCTTCAGGGCTCTTTGTGTGTATTGATTGACCGGGGGCGGCGCCGCTGCGCGGCTTGCCCCCGGCTACTATCTGCAGCCCCTCCGGGGCACGCGCTCGGCGGAAGGCTCTTATCCGCAGCCCCGGGGCATGTGCTCGGCGGAAGTCCGTTATCTGCAGCCCCTCCGGGGCATGTGATCGGAAGAAGCCTGCTATCCGCAGTCACTTCAAAGCAAAAGCTGGGTGCGGGGTGCCTCTTCGCTGCTCCTCCGCGGCTTTTGCCTGGCGGAAGCCCGGGAATCTGCGAAGAGCTCGCGCGCCGGAGGCGCGGCAGACAGTAGCCCGGGCAAGCAAAGCGCAGCCCGGGGTTGAAGGGAATGTGAGAAAGAGCCCTGGAAGGGCGACAGAAGATCAAAATGTCCTGTGCCCCTCCCTTTGATACTACTCCCGGCTATTTTCTTGATCGGATGGAGCGAGTCGCAGGTGGTCGTTTTTCAGCAGCCACATGATAATGAACCAGCCGATGTCGCGCGGGCGGTTCGTTTGGGCCAGCAAATCCTCAATCGTAATAGGCGTCCGCGCCATCTCCAGCATCCTCTGGAGCGTGTCTCCGTCGAGCAGAACGCTGACCTCGTTGTAGGATGAGCTGAGTGATTCGGCGGGCTGTGCTACGATTCGATCGGTCGGCCGGATCGTGTGCGAGGCGTAATGCCCGAAAATCCGGCTCTGGTCTGCATTAAAGGAGAGTTGCTCAAATTCCGGCAGCCCGGTTTTCGTTGCCTCGTGAAAAAGCTCATCCCAACGCTGCTCGTAACGCGCGACGATCTTGCTGAAGACGAATTCCCCGGCGACTTTTTTTCTGCCGTTTTCTCCCATGCCGGTCCGCCGGGCATCGTCGTGGATCAACTCGAGCAGCCTCTCAGAAAGCTGAACGGGATCAATGGCGATCTTTTGAGCTTCGATCAGCTCTGCGATGTCAGGATCCATCATGTCGAACATTTCGGTCAGCGGGTCGGCTGTACAACCGTAACTATCGATGAGATAGCCATCCACGCCGTCGCGGACAAGGTCCTTGTAGCCGTCAAAGCGCGACGCCACGGTGGGCAGAGCGCAGGCCTGGGCTTCTAAAATACTCAGGCCAAACGTCTCCTGGTGATTGTCGGATACCGACAGGAAAATATCCGCCGCTGCCAGGAGATCTGCTTTGCTTTCATCGGGGAAGTTGGCCCGAAGCCGTATGACTTGCTCCAACCCGTGTTCCCGGATCATTCCCTGGAGCAGTTTCAGGTTCTGGGTGTCCGCCCCCCCTGCTATAACCAGGTAGACCGGCCGGCGGCATTTGGGCAGGATCTGCCTGGCCAAAGCGCCAAGGGCCGGCGCCAGATCCATTTTTTGGGCCGGCGTGATTCGCCCCAGCATCAGAATTACGACTGCTTGGGGCGCCACGTGTAGTTGTGCGCGCGTCTTCTCCCGATTCCCCCACTTGCTCAGAAGATCGTCGTCGATACCCAGAGGCAGACAATCGAGTTTGCCCCGGAAAGACCTCGATGCAATCGACGACGCGATCTCCAGGATCTCGCGCATGGCTTGGCGGCCATCGCGGCTGGTGCAAAACACCGAATCATACGTCGCCATGCCGGCTCGACATAGCCGCACCGCGTGGTCCATCGTCTGAACGTCCGGTCAATGAATGGGTGACTGAAGTGATCGGCCATGCGTTCGATGCGTAACGGCCGCGCAAATAGTGAAGGCCCCCCGCGAAATATCCCCACCCCCCCAAATGGAAGACACGGAACTCGTTTTCTCTCAGAATCCTGGGCAGGTCAAAAAAACTGACCAGACGGGCCCTTTCTCTTACCTCCTTCGCTAGTCCCCAGGATTCCAAAGCCCGCAGGAAGGCTGCGCCATTTGACTGGGAGGGGTTGCCAAAAACATACTCGTCGAACGTGCCATACTTGAGCAGGGCTTTGACGAAATCATGATTGGCCACCAGCCGGCCAATCCGCAGGTTGGACGCACCGCTTTCCAGAAAAGGGAAGATCGTACCGAATCGTCGCATGGTTCTCCAAAGGGGACGAATTACATCACAGAATGGCAGGCGGAGGCAATCCAGTTCCATTGCTCCGAATCAGGGAGCGATGTTTTGCTTTCCATAAGCGTCCGATGGCTTCTTTTTTAGTGTACAATCTGCAATTATCGGCGCCACAAAACCCTCGATTGCCCTTTGGGAGGCATCATCATGAACGGATCGGCCGACCTGATCTCCCCTGTCCAATACAAGGACCGACGTACTGGTCTCATCTTTTTTGGCGCGCTGGCCATTGGTGTGGGAGCACTATGCGCTGTACTGGTACCTTTGCTCTTTCTCGCTCTATTCCTGATGCCGTCATCTTCAAGTGGCCTGAACGGGCGCACCATGGTCACTGCAGTGTTAAGCTACAGCGCAATGGCTGCGGTTCTTATCTGGCTTGGTATAGGGTCCATTCTCTGCCGACGCTGGGCGCGAACTTTGCTGCTGATCCTGTCTTGGAGCTGGCTCCTGTCCGGGATTCTCATCATAGGAGTTTTTGCCTGGTTTGCGCAGGCGCTGTTCCCCACAGACGCGGCCGATCCCAGTATCTGGATCGCGATGATCATCACGGCAATCTTCTGTGTTGCTCTGCCCGGTGCCATGGGGCTCTTTTATCAAAGCAAGCACGTCAAGGCGACATGTGAAGCGCGCGATCCCTCGCCGAGCTGGACTGATAAATGCCCCTTGCCGGTTCTGACGAATTCACTGTGGATCGGTCTGGGTTCTCTCTGGTTTCTTGCCTCATCCCTGATAAATCAGGGTGTCGTGCCTATGTTCGGCTATCTGCTGTCAGGTACCCTGGCCAGCCTGGTTCTTTTGATATGTTCCGCCGCAGGGTTTTACCTGGCGTGGACGAGCTACCAGCTGAAAACTGTCGCCTGGTGGGGGACTCTGGCGGCTTTTGCCCTGGCCAGTCTGTCGGCCGCGATTACCTTCGCCAGGGTCGATATGTTGGAGTTTTATCGGAAATCCGGCTACTCAGAGCAGCAGATCGCGCAGATCCGGAACCTGGGATTTTTCACGGGCAGGATCATGGTGTGGTCAACCATCGTCTTCTTTTTCCTTTTCCTCGTTTATTTGCTCTGGATCAAGAAATACTTCGACAAGACCGCAGAGGATCGCGGATGATTGCAGCGGCAGATCCGAGTTTGTCAGCGTGCTTCTGCCCTCTTCGCTCCAGGCCACATTAGGGAGGCTTCGCGGAAGCATATCCAATGGAAAAACCACCTCAATTTCTTTTGTGGCCGGAAGCTTTTGAGGTGGGAGCCGCGCGCTGCGGCGGCAAAGGGTGGAACCTGTCGCGGCTGCATCGTTACGGGTTCAAAGTCCCCATCGGCGGGGTACTCACCGCTGAAGGTTATATTCATATTCTCCGTTCAACTCCGATCGCGGACTTGTTGCAGGACCTGAGCCGCGTATCCGCCGAGGAAGCGGTTAAGCCCGACGTAATGGCCGCGCTCGATTTGCTGCGGCACAACATTGAGTCCGCAGAGTGGCCGCCCCTCTTCGCAAAAGAGCTTGATGAATTTCTCCGCAAACTTGGCTGTGAACATGCACGCATGGCGGTCCGGTCAAGTGCGACCGCCGAGGATGCTTCGAATGCCTCTTTCGCCGGGATGCACCGCAGCTTTCTAAACGTCAAGGGTACTGCATCCATCGCATCAGCCATCCTCAGCTGTTATGCTTCCTTGTGGACGCCTCGAGCCCTCGCCTATCGTCGCCGCATGGGATTTAAGGACGCTGAGATCTGCTGCGCGGTCGTGCTCTGCGCGATGGTTACCCACGAAAGAGGTGGTGAGCCGGAAAGTGCGGGGGTGGCATTCACTTGTGATCCAGTGACGGGCCAGCGCGGCCTGATCGTGATCAACGCTGCGCAAGGAGGGTGTGAGAATGTAGTGAGCGGGGCTGCCCGGCCCGAACAGACCGTAGTCCGACGCGAAAAGCGGGGCATGTTCGTTATCGATCATCGCAGCGATGCCGTGACCACAGTCCTCTCCACGGCACATGCGATTCAGCTCGCGCGGGTGGCCTGCCGGGTCCAGTGGGCGCTTGGTGATGGGCAGGAACCTCAGGATATCGAATGGGCTTTCGATGGCAACCGCTTCTGGCTGTTGCAGGCCCGGCCGGTAACTTCTGTGCCGACATTTACTTTCCCGCAGATCAAAAACCACGCTCTGTACTGGTCTACCGCAAATATCAAGGAAGCCTTCCCGGGTGTGATCAGCACCATGAGTTGGAGCCTGATTCAGAACGCCGTTAATGATGTGCTATATGTGGGCTTCATCGCAGCCGGTTATAAGATCCCTCACGGTCTTGAAGTCGTGCGCCGCTTCGACGGCCGCGGTTACTTCGACCTTACGGCAATGCAATGGTGCCTATATGATGCCTTTGGATTCATGCCTGCCGAGACCGTAATGGCAATCGGGGGACATCAGCCGGAAATATCCCTGCCTCCGGGTAATCCCCTCAGAGGCAAAGCAGGGAGAAGGCGCGCTCTCGCACGCTTGCGTCTGGCGAAGCGCCTCTGGAGGTTGGACCGCGAACTCCAATGTGCAATTTCTAAGCGCTTTCAACGAACGAAGAATTTGATACCCGCCGATCTGAAAACGATCCCGATGGCAGAGCTGTTGAGGACCCTGGAGCAAATCGAAGGGATGTTTGACGACATCGGGGTCCTTGCCGGTCTGGCCAACGCCGGTGCCGGCAGCTGGCAGAACCTGCTGAAATCTCAACTGCGCAGCATCGCAGGGGATCGATCTCATGCACTGATGAATCGCTTGTTAGCAGGTTCGGGCAATGTGACGAGTGCCGAACAGGGGTATCGTATCCACGATCTTGCGGCAGTAGCGCTCACGGATGAGAGCGCACTAAAATGGCTCCAGGCCCGGGGGCCGGCCGCAGAGTGGGTGGCACTGCCATCAGACTCTCCCTTCCGCATGATGCTGGAGCGATTTCTAGACGAGTTTGGTCATCGCGCAGTTTACGAAGCCGACCTCATGAATCCGCGTTGGAACGAAGATCCGAGCTACATCCTCGAGCAGGTGCGTCATTGCCTCAAGGAAGGTATAGGAGAATCGTCGGCGCGGAAAGCTCGCGCCTTGCGGGCACAAGCGGAGAATGAGGTGTGCCGCATGACCTTCTGGCGACGCCCACTGATACGCTGGCTGGTCACGAGGCTGCAGCAAGGCATGGCCTTGCGCGAGGCTGCCAAGTCTGCCATGGGAGCAACCGCTCCATCCTCACGACAGGCGTTACTTGAAGTCGGACGCCGGCTGGTCATGGCCGGCAGTCTGAATCAGGCACCTGAAATCTTTCATCTGTCAGCGCATGAGGTGCAGGATTACCTGCTGGGTGAATGGGACGGCCTCGGTGCAGGTATGCTGGCTGCAGATAGAAAAGCGCAACGCGAGCGCTGGTTGACTTTGTCCCCTCCCGACGTGATCATAGTGCGCGGCCCTGGCGTTGAGCGGCGGGATGTAATACAGCACGCCCGGCGGGTCAGCCCGAACCGCTGGTCCGGGCTCGGCGTCGCGCCCGGGCAGGCACAAGGAATGTGCCGGATCGTTCGTCATCCCCTCGAAAGCGACGACTTGAAACGAGGCGAAATCCTGGTTGCCCCCTCGACGGATCCCGGCTGGACTCCCCTGTTTCTGCGCGCTGCGGGCATCGTGATGGAAACAGGAGGATACCTCTCTCATGGTGCTATCGTGGCCCGGGAATATGGCCTCCCCGCCGTTGTCAACATCCCGGGCCTGCTGGAGGAAGTCCAGAACGGGATGAAACTTGTTGTAGACGGTGACGGCGGTACTGTGGAGGCGATGGAGTGAGGACATAGGCGCAATGAGAGCATTCTTGATTTGACGGCGGTTTTATTGTTGAGGGGTTCTCGCAGCGAGCGGGCCCGCAACCGGGCACCAAAGGGAATGCGAAAACCTGTACAAAGAAGGAGCGCATGATGAACAGCGAAGGTCCGCGCCGGTTTCGAGCAGGCGATTCGTTGGAGGATTTGTGCCGGGTGTGCAAGACCGTTCGCAGCCACACCGTAGTCGTCGCGGATTCTGGCGGGGCAATTCTGAGGGTGATTTGTGACTATTGCGGCAGCCAGCACAATTTTCGGGGCGGGGAAGTCAGGCAGAGCGCCACCAAACCTGCGCCGGAAAATGCCCCCAGGATTGCGACCCCTCTGGTAACCGAGCGTGAAAGGACATTCCCCGCCGAGAACTCAGCGATATCGGAGAGTAATTCGATGGATCTTGAAATGTTGTTGCGCAGAATCATCCGCGAGGAAACGGGATTGACACCTGTGCCGATGGCCGAGAAATGGCGCGGCGGTGAAATGATCCTCAAACCCGGGAAGCCGGATCTGCAGGCGAAAAGCTGGCCGATCGAAACCTTCTTCCATAAGGTGGTTATGTTGAGAAACCGCCTGCGGGTGCTCGAGCAGCAGATCAACGGGGCGGACATCCCCGAGGACATGAAGATCAAGCTGCAGGGATACATCACAGGCTGCTACGGCACATTGACGAGCTTCAACATTCTCTTTGCGGAAGAAGAGGACCGTTTCCGAGGCGCTGCGGAATAAGAATGAGCGCCCAGGGTTCCGGACCAGAGAGAACCGCAGCCACAAAAAGCGCTGGAGGCCTGTGACAGCTGAATCGATAGTGTGTCGACCGATGAATTGAAGCGCTGAAAGCGCGACACAGAACAGACCAGGGCGGAGGCGGCGAAGCCCGCTGGGGCCCTGGGTTGAATCCGATTCAGGCGAGAGCCCTGAAAGGGCGACACAGTTAAAGTTATGCTGAAAGCTGTGTCGCCCCTTTGGGGCCTGGGATGTTCGTCAATGCGGGGCCGACGGATGGACTCCGGCCGGAATCTTAGTACTATCAATTAAAATGTTACATGCCACTAATCTCCAAATCTGCGCTCTTCGGGGGCTGTTTTTTCACTTGGCAATTTCAAACACGGTCCAGGGGCGGGCAGGCATGTCTTTGAGAAAAGCCTTCTGCCAGTCGAAATCGGGGTGAGCTTTCAGATGGGGCGCGGCTTTGAAATCCGTCCCGCAGGCATGGCCGGCGGCCACGGTCATTGACATGCGAGCGGCCATTGTGGCATCGGCGATCTTATTCTGGACCGCGCCTGCGATTCCGTAGGGCGACTGCCACGATCCCATGCCGCGTGGAGAGAGATCAATGTGACCGCAGAGGGTGCGCTCGCTCGGCTCATCCTTTTTCTGAAAAGTATCGTAATGATCGGCCAGAAATCGCTGCGCGGCCTTTACGTTGATTTTCCCCTTGTTTTCTGCCATGAGTTGCTGCCATCGGACGCGTCGGGCATTCTGGCTGTTACCCATATTTTTGGTGTCAAATTTTGTCTCTTCGCGCGTCAGCTTGGGGTTGATGGGGAAATTTGCTCCAAAAAAATAGCCGTCTTTTTTCCGGTCGAGCGTTACGTTTTGCAAGCCTAACTCGAGGCTGGCGATTTCATTGGTCTTCCGGTCTGCGACCAGCCAGTCGTTTGCATAGCCGCCGTTGTTTCCTTCCTTCATGATGCGCGCAAAATCGTCGATCGAGGCCGCATACTGCATAGCCTTGCGCGCGCGCACGAACTCCGGCATTCCTTTCGGGTCATACCCTGCGAAGTCGCTGATGGTCGTCTCGGTAATCATGATGCCGGCGGAGTTAATGCCGAAATCATCGTCGCTGCAGATGAAGCCGGGAAGGCCGTCCATGAGGATCCGGTGGCCCTTGGCCGGGACGACGTCGAATACTATGGTCCAGCGTGTCCCCTCCATGTAGCTCGTCCAGTTGTTGTGGGCAATGATCACCTTCCCGTCCTCGGTGTAGCTGCCCGTGGCGACAAAAGCGCTGCAGTGCTCTGCCGCGCCCAACCCTTTGGGCGAAGGGATCTTTTTTTGTTTGTTGAACTCCTTAACGTAATAATCCCACTCAAGCAGTCCGTTCAGGGCCACGATGTCCCACAGGTCCAATTTGATGCCCCGCGCATTGACGCCCTCCGAGATCCCTTCGAGTTCATCCCGGTACTCCTGCTCGATGTGCGGCCACATCATGTCGCGGGCGGCATTGCGGAAGAACGCCCAGTCCTTTTCGGAGCTGTGCTTCAACTCGAGTTCCGCCAGCTTCCTCATGTCGAGGATCTCCGGGGCCAGCTGATATCCGTGCTGATAGCCTATTTCGGAAGGCGTCCCTTCCAGGTGCACGAACGTCCAGCCATTCACCTCCGGGCGCCGGAAGGATTTTTCCAGCCGCGCGTCCGCCGGGTAATCCTGGGAAATCAAAGAGACTGCGACTGCCACAAAGATCAAACCGAACAATGTAAAATTCTTTCTGTGCATCCATTCCTCCATGTCATATTCGTTCGGGAGTGTCGAGGATCAGCGCGTTTCGCCATCTTCCTGAGTAGATCCCAGCAGATAGATTATAATGGAGATTCTGTTTTTCGTGGCGGCAAAGTGCCGCGGCTCAGTGCCTCCAGAAACGCCAGCCTTTCGGTTGTGTCGGCAGGCAGCGGTTCAAATTGCCGGCATTTGCCGCCGCAGGCGATCAGTGCGCGTGTGGCCCTCTCGAGAAACGGCTCGATTTCATGGGTCGCGATTACGACGGCAGCCCCTGCGGCGAGCAGCCGGTCAATCCAGGCCAGAATCTCCGCGCGTATGGCCCGATCCAGCGATTCCATGGGCTCATCCAGAATGGCGACTTGCGGCGTACCAATCCAGGCAGCGGCCAGCACGGCGCGTCTCCTCTGCCCCGCTGAGAGTTGGCGTATCGAACGGTTTGCGATCTGCCACAAGCCAACCCGCTCCAGGACCTCGCGTCCTCGATCGAGCGGCGCGGAGCGCAGCCGGCAAACCAGGTAGACAACGTCCCGGATGGTTGCGTAGGGTGTCAGATCAGGTTGCTCGGAGACATAAGCGAGCAAGCGACGTGCTGCGATTTCCTCACGCCACAAATCAAAGCCTTGGATCTCGGCGATGCCGTGATCCGGGCGCTCGATCCCGGCCGCTAGTTTGAGCAGAGTACTCTTGCCGGAACCGTTGGGACCCAGCACCAGCGTCAAACCTCGGGCCAGACTAAGATCCGCCCCTTTGAACACCGGCTCGCCCCGCCTGTAGGTAAAGTGGACGCCTTTGAATCGGATCATCATTCGCTCCAGGAAAGTGTGTCGCCCAAGGCAGCGTGATGGAGATCGGACCAGCAGGTCACTTTGAGAGAGCGCTCGTTTCTTCTGGCTCCGAGGAATGCCAACGGCATGGCAGCCATGCAGAGCAGGCTGATCCATGGAGACAATCCCAGCAGCGCAGCCAGACAGAATCCCTCGATAAGGAACCGTCGGGCTCCAGCGAGGAGCTCCGGCACCAATCGGATGTGGCCTGCGGCGCGCAATGCGAGGAATGGGAGGAGTCCCAATACGCATACCGCCTCGCCTGGATAACGCAGAAAAAGAAAGAGCACCGGCGGAAGGGAGTGAATACCCATGAACTGGGCATCGGTCGCCACCCTCTGTGCCGACGACCAGGGAAAAGACCTGGCCAGAGGCCAGGCGGGGCGCCGTTCAGCTAACTTATTGACCAGGCCGGAAAGCACGAGGACGACTGCCATGGATCCGCCCAGTCGCAAGGCGCCGGCAGCCAGCGCCGGAGGAAGGTCGTTGTTCCTGAGGAAAAGAGCGGCCGCTCCCAGCGGCAAAAGGGAGACCACGTAGATAGCGATTATGCGCCATCCAAGCGCGCGCCAGGCGATGCGGAAGCTCAGGAATGAATCCACCGTTCGCCATGGACGCCGTCGTCGAGCCGTGCGCAGAGGGCCGGAAATCGCTTCGGCACCGATCAGTAACCCAAAGGCCAGCAGCATTGAACCCCAGCCTCCCTGGATCGCGAGCAGGGTTGAGAACAGCGCAATGGGTGCCGTGATGATCCTGCGTCTGACCGGCAACGCTGCCAGTGCCCCCGAGGCGAGGAATAACAGCAAGCGAAGTGCGGGAATACCGATGCTCATGCCGCTGCAATTTGCCACCAACGCGAGGAATACCAGGCCCAAGCCAAGCGGCACCTGAACCACAGCCAGGGCAACCGCCATTCCTCTTCGAATGCCGACGCTATCCAGAGCCAAATGCCGAATCCAACCGTTGAGCCCATGGGACAGTTTCGGAGCGGCCAGGAACGGAATCAAGAAGGCGAGCACCACGACGGGCGCAAGATCGGAGATCGATGGACGGCCGGAATAAACCGTGACGGCGAGGTTGACAATGACGGCTGCAGGATTGATGTCCAACATGATCCAGCCCAAGAGGGAGGAAAAGAGGAGGGCAAACGAACGGACCGCAACCCGGGCCCCGGCCTTGAGATGAAAAATCAAGAGTGCTTTCATCAGAAGCTCCGACGCGACGAGTCATGATAACATGGCTGGGCGGTGCGGTGACATGATGCCGCTGCCGAGATTGTGATTCAGACAGTGGAAAAAACTTTGCCACGAATGGCACGAATGGAGAGACGGGCCACCATGGGAGTGCCATTTTGCCTCCTGCGCGCGGGCGGCCAAATGGCTGGTTATCGGCCCGCTGTGCGATAACCCCTCCAGCTTGCGGCGATGGCTATTCGTGTCATTCGCGGCTGCTTTTGGCTTGTACTGTCTGAATCACAGTTGCCGAGATTTCGGGCACCTGGGAGCGGCTTCATGAAGCCGCACACCAAAGCGCCGGCGCGCAGCGCACAGGGGGAAGAGAATGCGGCTAGCCAATATGCTTCAAGCGATCGATGCCCACGCCTGTGGTGAACCGGGCCGGGTGATTGTGGGTGGTGTTCTCGATGTCCCGGGCGCCACCATGTACGACAAGATGCGTTATCTCCAGGAGAACATGGATGGCCTGCGCAAGCGCATGCTGCGCGAACCCCGTGGGTACCCGGCCGCGAACTGCAGCCTGATCCTGCCGCCGACGCACGCCGACGCAGATGCGGGCTATGTCATCATGGAGCAAGTGGAATACCCCGGCATGTCGGGCACGAACACGATTTGCGTCACGACGGTCCTGCTGGAAACGGGAATGCTGCCTATGGTTGAGCCGGTCACCGAGTTGACTCTCGAATCCCCCGCCGGGCTGATTCGCGTCCGCGCCCAATGTGCTCACGGCAAGGTGCAACGGGTCACGTTTCAGAATGTGCCGGCATTCGCGGCTTACCTGGATGCGCGCGTTGAGGTGCCTCATCTGGGAACCGTCACAGTGGACGTCGCCTACGGCGGGATGTTCTATGTCATCGCGGATGCGGCCCCGTTCGGACTGCGATTGACGCCCGACGAAGGCCGGGACATTGTGCGGATCAGCGAGATGATCAAAGCCGCCGCCCAGGAGCAGCTGCCGGTGGTTCATCCGGATCAGCCCGGTTTTGCCGGGATCACCATTGCCGAACTGTCGGCGCCGCCAACCCACCCGGATGCTCATGCAAAGAACGCGGTGACCGTTTCTACCGGCAAGCTCGACTGGAATCGGCCTGCGACCTGGACAGGAGCCATCGATCGCTCCCCCTGCGGCACCGGCACCTGCGCCAAGATGGCGACACTGCATGCTAAAGGCCGGCTGGCTCTCCATCAGGATTTTCATCACGAAGGGATTCTCGGGACCATCTTTACCGGGAAACTGATCGGCACAACCCAAGTCGGCAAATATCAGGCAGTCATCCCGACGCTCAGCGGGCAGGCATGGATTACCGGCCTGAGCACCTATGTCGTCGATTCCGAAGATCCTTTCCCGGAGGGATACACGATTGGCGACATCTGGGGATAATGGCCTTTTTAAGGCAGCCACGAATGCCACGAATGGGTAAGAGATTCGTGCCATTGTATGCTGCTTTTGCAGTTTTGTGCCTAGGAATTTTCAAAGCAGTCTCTCCTGCGCCGGGGCGCACCCAGTGACGCATGAAAATGTTGTGATCCGGGCGCGGATTTTCTGCGCCGCCCTTTCAGGGCTCTTTTCGCTCCATTCCCTGTTCCCAGGGCTCACGCCCTGGGCTTTGCTGCGCCACCCCTCGGGGTTTTGCAGCCGTGATCCTTGGGATTTTCACGGCCGTGCAAGGCTCAGCCCTGAAAGGGCGGAACAGCCCAGCCCAGGGCGTAAGCCCTGGGTTTGTAGGCCGGAGATCGTAAGCCCTGAAAGGGCGGCACAGAAACGATCGAATCGAATGGCACCCCACGGAGTTATTTTCGAAGCATGGGGAAGAGTTGATCAGCGTGTGATATTGATTCCGGCGGCGAGTTTCACCGTTTTAGGGGGGAGGCAAAGTTCGTCGCTGCAGGTTTGAAAGCTCACGTTGACTCTGACCTCCGATTTACCAGCTGGAGCACTCGCCGCCACCTTTACCGGAACCGTAAAGATAGCTTGTCCCTCATAGTATTGGGTCATGAGGTTGAAATTCGGGTCCATCGCAGTTTTCGGCTCGGCGGAATCAATGGGACCGTTCTGTCCGAATGGCTGGTCGGCGGGCATGAAGATACGCGTAGGTGTCGGACCTCCTTCCGCCTGCTCCAGGGAATAAAGATGCCAGCCCTCCTCGATCCTGGCCGTCAACTCCAGGAAGAACTGCTCGCCGGGCTTGAGCGGATGGTCAGGCAGGGTGGCTTTGATGGACCACTTGATGGGCTCCTTTGGGATTTGATTGGAGATTCCCGGAACAGCGCCAGCTCCGATCCATAGGCAGATGACCAGCAGCGCCGAACTCACCATCTTTTTCAGCCCGTGATGGAGCATGGCTCTTTCCTCCAAAGATTGCGGGCAAACATTTACCAATATCTCACAGCAACATACAAGAACTATTATCAGGATAGCTTTCGCGCTTACACGGGTTTCACAGAAGCGCGCAGCGACAGGCCGGGATTGGCAAGGGATTCCACCAATTGTTCGTGAATGTCCTTGTCGAGCAGATAGAAGAGCTTGCCATCCTCGTGCACTTGCACGGCATGGCCGTTCGAGACGAGCAGGAGGCACAATTGCTGTTCGCCGGAACTCAATCCGGAGGCCTCCGCGCGCGCCATTCCTTGAGGGCTCGGCACCAGCTTGCGCAGCAGGTTCCGGGTGAACACCTGATGGTCGCTGGAATCCAGCAGAGCGCCGGCAGCGACCCAGCGCTCCTCGGGGGCGCCGAAAAAGTACGGGCCCGACGAAAACGCCAGCAGGAAAACAATCAGATCGATGAAGGCCGCCAGGGCAAACGCGAAAATGTGCCGGCCGCCGGGTGCGGAAACCAGTTCCTGAAACGCGATCAGGAGATCTTCCTGACCACTGGCCGAGCGATCCACGAAATCTGAATAGGACGGCACGGTCGGGAGTGCGAAGATCTTGGTGTGCAGAGTATCCTGGACCTCCTGCCATGGAACGGCATTGAATACCTGCTGGAAGCTCCGGAGCTGGATTTCAGTCGGATCGAGCGGTTTGAGGTTGTTCCGGAAATCGGCCAAAGACTGTTGGGCAGTCTGCATGCGCTCCAGAGATTGGCGCGCCATCTTGGTATAGCGATCGAAAGCCGTATAACGCAAGCCCTGGCCCGTCCCTTCGGGATAGTTGATGCTGTAGGTTTGGGCCTCCTGGGCCACGGCCTCCCTGATCTTGGCCAGGTATGGATCCGCATCCTGGGCTCGCGAAATGTACCCATGGGCTTTTTCCGCGCCCGTCATCTCTTCCAGAGCGAGGACGTGTTTCTGGCCTTCGCTGATCGCGCCGGCCAGCAGTTCCCGAGACTGTCCAGCCGCCGTGCTCAGCGAATCATAGAGCTTGCGCTGGATGACCGCCGGCCGCTCGCGCGCCGAGAACCAGGTATAGAGGCATGCGTAGGAGAAGGAAATCGAAACCATCGCGGTGATGGCATAGACAGCGATGAGCAGGGCGCGCTTAGTCTTGCTGAGCCCTACCAGCCATGCGACCAGAACCAGGGCCGTTTGCACCCCGAGGGAGGCGAGGAGTGCAAACCAGGGCGCCAGATAGAGCGCCATGCCTTGCTGTGTCGTGTACCACGACACGATCGCCAGCAGGCAACTCGCTACAAACAATGCCTTTACCATGGGGCGGCTGATTGCTACGACGGTCGAGGGGGTGTTGGACATAGAATCTCCTTATTGGGATACCAGTACAACGCACCCGGGCGCTGAATGGTTCCATGAGTCCACACTACGGCATGCAGGCTGCCGCCCGCACCCTGCATGATTAAATACCGGGGGTCCGAGGCAAAAGGTACAAGGTATTACACAAAATAATGGAACCGGAGTTATCGCGAGAGGAGGCCCGGATGCTCAAGAAAAAACCACGAGACATCCGGTACAACGAGCAGCTGCAAAAACCATAACGCGGAGTGCGCGGAGGAAGAGCCGAGATCGCAGAGGATTCAGGGTGGGATTGCTCTAACCAACCTGTTCTCTGCGACCTCTGCTTCCAAAACAACTCGCCTCCAAACTGCAAAAGCAGCTATGGATTACACGAACTTCTTGCCCGTTCGTGTCATTCGTGGCTGCTTTAAAAAGGCCATTAATTCTCATGCGCTTGGGTGCGCCACGCGCATGGGAGACTGGGGTGAGCTGTTCGGTTCCTAGACCCACGGACTGTCTCAGAAAATGTTGTTATATTTGGACCAGAGCAGTTCACCTAGTTTCCAGTAGTCTTCCACGGCCTTGTTGGCAATTCCGACACAGTACTTGGTGAGGAACTCCCCGGCCTTCGCGGGATCGGTCTGATATAGCCGCAGGGCCTCATCCTCAATCTCCTTCTGTTTGCCAAACGCCTCGATTTCAATCGGTTGCCAGACCTTTTTCAAATCCTCTTTCATAACCTGGTAACGAATGTAAGACAGTTTGCTCGCCTGGCGAAAGGCCCACCAGCCGCTATCGCGCCGGAATTTCTCTCGTCCGTCCACCATGAAAGACTCGGGCATTTGGGCAATGCCGATGTAGAAGGGCATGTGGGGTGTGGTGGCGGGATTGTCATAACCCAACCAGACCAATCCCCCGATTGGATTCGGCAGCCACGCGCGTGACTGGGTTATCTGCAGGTATGTGGCGGTCGGGGAGCTAATGGTTCGTTCCCGCTGGATCTTGAACAGGTTCGTCCAATCGTTGTTCATAAAGGGATTAGCCACGGGGCTCTTGGCGGCCTGACCCTGATTGTTGACTACGGAGAGAGTACGGGTCATGTCATACGGGGTGCCTTCGTAGCTGTCCCGGAAAATCGCCAACACATCCTGAACGGAGACCTTTTTGTCCGGTTTTACCGACAGCGGGTAGTTCTCAGCATTAGGATCCAGTTTAAGCGACGGAGCCAGTAGACTCAACACGCGCCACTCGCGCCGGCGGCAGTAGAGGCTGCTTCTATCTGCGTAAGCATAGCAGAACTCGAATGGCTGCCCACTCTTGGGATCCCACCAGCCCATTTCCTGGGCCACGGATAGCACGTTATCCGAAGCCAAAAAGTAATCTTTGTTTTTCAAGTCGAGCTGACGAATCCTGTGGGCGTTCGCAGACACGCCGATCTGATCATCGGGGATGCGGACGGCAGCCCAGACGGCGCCGACCTTCCCTCTGCCAGGGCCGAGAATCTCAAAATGCCAGACTTCGTTGGGATCGGCGAAGGTAAAGCATTCCCCGGCATCGTTGTAACCGGATTTCTTAGTGAGTTCGTCCGCGATTCTAATCGCCTCGCGTGCCGTCCTGGCGCGTTCCAGAACCAGGCGGTAGAGCTCCGGTGCGTCGATCATCCCTTTGGAACTCTGCAACTCGCGTCTACCTCCGGTCGTCGTTTCGCCGATCGCGAGCTGATGCTCGTTCATGATGGGGTAGGCGGCGTTGAGATATTTATAAGTTTCCGGTACCTGTGGGATTTCCCCGGTCGGGATGCGATCGTTGTCTTCCGGACCTTTAGTCTGCTTGGGCTCGAGCCAGACCTTGGCCGTGTCTCCCGGATTGTGCTTCTGGCGGGGAACCATGTTCATCCAGGTCCTGTCGGTGCCGCTATCACACGAGTGGGAGGTCATGGTGGAACCGTCGGTCGACGCAAGCTTGCCGACCAGGATGCTGGTACAAGTCTCCGGATCCTGCCCTTGGTGGGTTTGTGCCGGGGAAAAAGATAAAGTTGCCAGCAAGAGGAATGCAGATGCGATCGGGAGGAATCGCCGAATCATGCCGCCTGGAGGTGTTGGACTCATCTTCATGCTCTCCTTCTTACCTAGGGTTTGCGGAATCTGAATTCAGGCCATCTTAGCGTGTGACAAACATGGAAATACACGAAAATTCTTTTCGTACCTAATATTGACATCAAAAAATATTCGTACTAAAAACATAGTTCACATAATTGGTTAAATATTTGTAAACTTTTGTGTGAGTTCCGGCGTCTAATAGCCTGGAAGTACCCGGTACGAATCAATCATATAAACGCTTTGAACGCAGTGCTCCGTTCAGGCTTAATGCACTGCCTCGACTGTCATTAACTGCGAATGGCATTCCCCAACGGAGTGTGTGTTTGTGGCCGGACCTATCCTGCATAGATTTCTGTCCCCCATTAAATTCGGCGGGACCCAGCGCCAGCCTTTGCTGGTGAGAACGGCGGCGTTATTCATTCTGGGGTTGGCTAGCTGTACGCATATTACCCCGCCCAGGACGGCGGATTCCAGACCCGGAATCTCCCGGGTTGCGACCGTCAAGTATGGGACGTTGATTCGTAATCTGCGCCTTCACGGAACGGTTGGAGCGGTCCAATCTTATGGAGTCCTCGCTCCGCGCCTTGCCGGACAGATGGCGAGCACCATGCTTATTACCAAGATTGTGCGCAACGGCGTCCGGGTTCATAAAGGCGACGTTTTGGCGGAATTCGATCGTCAAAATCAGACTAAAAACATTTTGGACCGCCAGGCAGAATACGACAATTACATCCAGCAGATCCGGAAGAAGCAGGCCGACCAGGCTACCGCACGCATCACCGACGATACAGACCTCAAAGCAGCCGAGGTCGATCTGCAGACGGCAAAAGTGGAGATGCGCAAAAACGAAGTCATCGCGAAGTTCCAGGCCGAGATCAACAAGCAGAACCTCGCCGAGGCGGAGGCGAAACTCAAACAACTCAAGGGTACCTATGCCCTGAAGCGCGAGGCTGAGGTATCGGAGCTGCGCATCCTGGAGATTCAGCGCGACCGCGCCCAGAAGGCAGTTGTGTACGCTCAGAACAATATTGAAAAGATGACCATCAAATCTCCATTGGACGGGCTTGTGGTTTTGTCTCCCATCTATAAGGGCACGCGCATGGTGGATCCCCAGGAAGGGGACGAAGTGCGGCCCGGGGGAGGCATTATGCTTGTGGTTAACCCATCGGCCATGCAAGTGTCTGCCCGCCTGAACCAGGTCGATCTATCCCTGGTGCATCTCAACCAGGCTGCCGAGGTCCGTCTTGACGCATATCCGGACCTTGTGTTTCCTGGCAGGATCGAGCGCATCAGTGCGATCGGCAGCCCCAGCCCATACTCGAAACGAATTCGATATTTTTCCGCCGTGGTTTCGATTCAGGGGAGCAACCCCAAACTCCTGCCCGATCTGACTGCCGCAGTTGATGTGCAGCTTGAGCGTTTGGATCACGTGTTGCTCATTCCTCGAGAAGCGCTAGTCATGCAAAAGGACCAGACCATGGTGAATGTCGTTGTGAATGGCGGTCTTGAACTGCGGCCTGTCAAACTCGGGCCGATGAATGAATGCGAAGCGGTTGTCGAATCAGGACTACAGGAGGGCATGACGATCTCTCTTAATCCGCAGATGGCGGCCGGTACAAGCAAGCAGCTGCCGGAGTAGGGCTGGAGCATGACCACATGAAACACAATGGATCACGCAAATCATCTCTGAGGCGGAAACTCTGGACGACGGTGTTTGTGCTGGCGATTGCCGGCGGCGGCCTCGCCATGTGGCGCCCTTGGGAAAAACCCAAGACACCGAACGTGCCCACTGAAGAGGTAAAACTCGGCGATTTCGTGGATTATGTAGAACTGCGCGGGGAGATCAGGGTGAGAACCTCCACCGTGATCACCGGTCCCTATAATGCCGGAGACCTGCAGATTCTCAAACTCTGCAAGGACGGCGCGCCGTTAAAAAAGGGGGATGTGGTCGTAGAATTCGATCGCACCAGCCTGCAACGCAGCGCGGATCAGTTTCGCTCCACCTTGAAGCAGGTGGAAGCCGAGATCATGAGGGCAAACGCTCAGCAACGCATACGGGAGGAACAAATCCTCACGGATGTCCAAAGTGCGCAATTCGGCCTCGAGCGAGCGCGTCTAGATGCGAGCACACGCGACGTGATTCCCCCGATCGAAAATGAAAGGAACGTCCTGGCGCTAGCCAAAGCCGAGGAGAAGGTGAAAGCAGTGGAAAGCCGGATCACCTCGAGCCGTATTGCCGCCGAAGCCGATCTTGCCGGGACCATCCGCCGGCGTGACAAAGCCAAAGCCGATCTCGAGCAGGCGGAGCGCAATCTGGCGGCACTTACGCTCACATCGCCGGTCGACGGCGTCGTCACCCTGCTGCCGAATTCACGTGCCCGAACCAGCATTCTGGGAGGCGCTACCCCGGTTTTCAAAGAGGGCGATCGCGCCTGGGCCGGGGCGGGTATTGCCGAGGTGCCGGAACTTGCTACGATCCAGGCAAACGCTCCCCTATATGAGGCGGATCGCGGCAAAATCGCGATCGACCAGCCGGTGAACTTAAGAGTCGACGGCGTCCCCGACAAGGAGCAAAAAGGACACGTCAGGGACATCAGCCCGCTCGCCAAGCTCGACTACTCCAGCTACCCGATCCGGAAGAGTTTTGACCTGACCGTCCAATTGGATCAGCCGGATCCCAGGCTGCGGGCCGGGATGAGCGCGACATTTCGTGTGGAGGTTGAACGTTTGTCCAACTCGGTCGTGATTCCCGCAACGGCAGTTTTTGACAGAGGCGGCCGCCTCGTTGCGTATGTGCTCGTGAAGGGCGAATTTGTGGAGAAGACGCTGGAGATAGGGCGCAGGGGCGACAGTAACGTCATGGTGGCAAGCGGATTAAAGCAGGGCGACCGTATTGCGTTAAAGGACCCGATCCTGCAAGAGGACCAGAAGTGATTTGTTGACAGAGGGATATTCAATATCGAGAGGGCCAGTAATGAGAGTCTGTTGGGTTCGAGTTCTCACATGGGTTGCGGTCGTGCTTTTCTCCGGCATGAGCATCTCCTGCGCCTCGCTGGCGCAGCTCATGAACCTGCAGAAAACCCGCGCGAGCATACCCACGGCCCGGGTCGTCCGTGAGCCCGTGGAGGTAAAGATTTATACCATCGGAGAGCTTCGGCCTGCGCGGACTGCAATGATCGTCGCGCCGCCGGTCGCAGGAGGCACGCTGCAGATCATACACATCGTCAAGTCCGGGACACATGTGGCTGAGGGCGACGTGATCGCCGAGTTCGATCCCAGCGAACAGGAGTATGCGCTGGAGCAGAGCCAGTCTCAGCTGGATGAGGCGGATCAGCAGATTAAGAAAATGAAGGCAGACCAGGCCGTTCGAGTGGCGCAGGATGCCGTGACATTGATGGCCGCACAGTTCACGGTCCGCCGCGCCGAACTTACCAACCTCGGGAATGAACTGCTAGGCACGATCGAAGCGCGGAAAAATGTCATTAGCCTTGAAGAGGCCAAACGCAGGCTGGAGCAGTTGCAGCGAGATCTCAAATCACGTGCGAGTTCGGACCAGGCGGATATGGCTGTTCAGATGGTAGCGCGCTCAAAGGCCATGATGGGAATGAAGCTGGCGCAGCAGAATATCGACAATATGATTCTGCGTGCGCCCATGAGCGGGGTCGTAATGCTGGGGCAGAACCTGGAGTCCTTGATGTCCGCCAGCGGGGGTATCTCGATTTCGTCCGGAATGGAGATACCCGAGTATCGGGAGGGCGATCAGGCTTATCCAGGTCGAACCATTGCTCAGATCCAGAATATGGATCAGATGGAGGTTTTGTCTAAGGTAACCGAGATCGACCGCGGGAGTCTCAATCCGGGGCAGCCGATCGACGCGTGGGTGGATTCGAGACCGCTGAAAAAATTTGCCGGCAAGATCAAGTCCCTGGCAGGATCAGCTGCCTCCTCGGCGAGCGCATATTCCTATTTAGATTACCTGGAAGCCCTATCGACGCGCAGTTTCGACGCAACTTTTGAACTCGACCCGAAGGGCGAGCTGTTAAATCCCGGCGTGACCACGCGCGTTACGGTGCGGGGTGCCAATGTCAACGATGCCCTCTCTCTTCCGCGCCAGGCCCTGTTCCAGAAGGAAGGGAAGAATGTGGTGTATGTGCGGCGCGCGGAGAACTGGGAAGCACGGGAAATCCAGATCAAATACCTGACCGAGAGTCGTGCCGTAATTGAAGGGATTGCGGAGGGGACCGAGGTCGCGCTGGTGAATCCAGATCTTCAGAAGGGAAAGACCGCCGGGAAGGCCAGTTCCGTGGCGTCGATGCTTGGAGGGACGAATCAATGACGTCTGCATTAGGGAAAGACGGGCTAAAGCCCAAACGGCGCAGACGTCAGTGGCTTCCTGATGTGCGGCTGGCTCTGCAGAATCTTGGCGTGCGCAAGCTGCGCTCCCTGCTGACCATGCTGGGGATGATCTTTGGCGTGGCCGCGGTGGTGTCGATGCTCTCGATTGGCGCGGGCGCGCAACAACAAGTGCTGGCATTTATCGAACAGCTGGGTGTGCGCAACTTGATCGTCGAGGCCAAGGATGTCACCGACAGCCAGGAACTGCTCAAAATCCGCAAGACATCTCCGGGGCTGTCTCTCAAAGACCTGAGAGTCATTCGCACCAACATCAGCGATCTTACGGCGTCAACTCCCCGCAAACGGCTGACCCCGTCAAGCATGCTGCCCAAGCCGCGGCAGGATATGCCAAGTGTCTATGGCGTCTCCCCTGAATATCAGTACATTGCCGGGCTACGAGTGGTCGCCGGGCGTTTTTTTGACCAGGCTGATAATGATCGTGTGGCTCCCGTGTGCGTACTGGGAGAAGGGGCGAAGGCAAATCTCTTCCTGCAGAAGGAGGCAGTGGGGCAGTACCTAAAGATCAATGAACAGTGGTTTAGGGTCATTGGAGTTCTGGGGCCTCAGCTTACCTCCCAAGGCGAGCTCTCAGGACTGAAATCACAGGATTACAACAATCTTCTGTATGCTCCGATCGATAGCGTGATTTACCGCCTGGAAGACACCAGGAGCTACCTGAGGGACGAAATCGATGGCCTTTTTCTCCAGCTGGACAAGACCGCAGACAGCAGTGTGGTCGCGGACGTCGTGCGCGGCATCCTGAACGCCTCGCACCGCAACGCCGGCGATTTCAGCCTGATCGTCCCCGCAGAATTGCTCGCCGAACAAAAGCGCACACAGCGCATTTTCGAAATGGTCATGGTTGCCATCGCCTCGATCTCGCTTCTGGTGGGAGGCATCGGCATCATGAACATCATGCTGGCCAGCATCCTCGAACGCACCCATGAGATCGGCGTGCGGCGTGCGGTAGGAGCGCGCAAGCGCGATGTCCTGCGCCAGTTCCTCGTGGAGGCTATTCTGATCTCTTTCGTCGGTGGCCTGCTCGGGATTGCGTGCGGGTTCGGCATTTCTCGGCTGGTGGCAGTAATGGCAGGCTGGTCGACGATCGTGACCATGAACTCCATCTTGTTGGCATTTCTGGTGTCGGTCTCGGTCGGATTGATCTTCGGTATCTACCCGGCGGCAAAAGCCGCGCGCCTCGATCCCGTGGAAGCTCTCCGCTACGAATAGGTCACGGTGGCCCCTGCGCCCACAGCTTCGGACATTACCCGTGCGTGAACTGCAAAACCGCCGCGCATGGTACGAACCTGCTCCCCATTCGGGTCATTCGTAACTGTCCCGCAACGGCTATCCATTTTCAGGCGCCATGGTGGCCATGCGCATCTGCTTCCGTTACATTCTTGCTCTTTGCGGCGCGGGTGAAGGAAAGCAGGAGAATGATGGCAGCGAGGGCGAGATAGGCAGCCGTGAACTGGTAAGGAATGGCGCGCAGGAGCGGCGTCGCCAGTTTCCAGGGCTGATAGATGCTTCCCTCGGGTAACGCGGAGTGGATAATCCCGAAGAAGGTGGCCGCAGCCAGAATCGCCAGGTACAGCGATGCAAGCTTGAAGCGCTTGTCGATCAGTACGGCGAGCAGGGCGCCCCACAGCATAGCAGTAAGAATAAAGCCGTTTCCCACCGCGACGGTGACCAGCACTTCAGGCAGTTCCTTTCCCGGCGTACTCATGAGTTGGAGAAATCGATCCGCGGGGACGATGGCCGGGTTGCTGTATTTAATGGCCAGCAAGCGCGCCACCGTGGGGAAGAACGCAAAAGCGACAGCCGGAGCATGGGCGCGCGGACAGGCGAGGAACGCCTGCGCCACGATTTCGAGCGCGACAAAGATCAGGATGGGCGCAAGCACGGCGCGCGGGATCAGTTCCACGATGAACGAAACATATCCTAAGATACCGCCCAGACCGATGAATAGCCCGGTCAGCAAAGTGTAGCCGGCCCGCGAACCCATTCCTTTGTATGCCGGCTGTCCAATATAAGGCGTCGACTGGGCCACGCCACCGCACAAGCCTGCTACCAAAGTTGCCACCGCTTCTGTCAGCAGGATGTCACGAGTCTTGAAGTCATCCCCCGCAACGCGGGCACTTTCAGTGACATTTATGCCGCCGACGACGGTGAGCAGCGCGAACGGAATCGAGATCGGCAGATAGTAGAGCGCCGCTTTGAAGCCCTTGAGAAACTCGAGGGTCGGCATCGGGAAGCCCAGGTGCAATTCCCCCGCGGGTGCTGTGTAACCGGATCCCACCAGCCCTGCAGGTCCAAGCAGGTGATAGAGCGCGGTGCCTACCGCGATCGCCGCCAGCACTCCGGGGATATTTCCCGGCAGCCGCACTTTTGCCACCAGCGTGTAGAGGATCAGACCCAGCGAGACCATGCCCACCAGCGGCAGGCCGAAGATATCCACGAGCGGGGTGAAACCGATCAGCGCAATCCCGATGCCCGCGAGCGATCCGAGCAGGCCCGCTTGCGGAACTACTTTCTGAATCCAACCACCACAGAAGGAGAGGGCCAGCTTGACTACCCCCATCATCACCATGGTGGCCATGCCGATATACCAAGTCATGAGGGCCGCCTGGCGCGGTTCCATGCCGCCGGCCTTGAGCGAGATGAATGCCGGGCCAAGAACGACCAGCGCCAGACCAATCGTCGAAGGAGTGTCGAGCCCGAGCGGCATTGCCGTCACCGTCCGGCTTCCCGTCCGGCGAGCAAGCCGGAATGCCATCCAGGTGTATACCAAATCACCAAACAGAACCCCGAAGGCGGTGCCGGGAAACATCTTCGTGTAGACGATGTCGGCCGGAAATCCGAAAGCGAAAACGAGAACGCCGGCCAGGAATGATAGGACCGTCACGTTGTCGAACATCAGTCCGAAGAAGCCATTGATATCTCCGAGGGCAAACCATTGGTACTTGCAGCCAGCCGTCATGCCACTCTCCTGTTCGTCATAGGGCAGAGCCTGGCCCCTTGAGAAATTCCGCCTTATTTGAGCCAGTTCAAATCGATGTTGATCTGCCTTCGGTCTTTTTGTTCGCCCGGGATCAGCACGAAACGCTGCCCGTCGGAAGTCACATCATAATTGGGAAAAACGGGGATGCCGCCGGTTTCATATTCTCCCGGCACAATGAGGCGCGGAGCCTCCGGATTGAATTCCGCTTCGGTCTGAATTCCTACTTCCATCAGACCCTTCCAATAGCGGTAAAACAGTTCGTGTCCGTCATACCCCCAGACGGGCTCGCGACCCTCGGCTGTCGAAATCTGGAATCTTTCCCCAGGGCCCGGAAAGGGCTGTACATATACTTGAGCCAGGCCAGAGTCATTGGATGTGTAGGCGAGCCAATGACCATCGGGAGAGAAAGTCCCGCCCCATTCGGCATACGGTGTACGCAAATAGGGACGCGCGTTCTTGGCGCCGTCGATGGAGAGGATCCAGATGTCCGGACCGGTGTCTGGAGCGAATTCCGTGAAGACCAGAGATCTGCCGTCTCTCGACCATGAGTTCGGCACGGCAGGGTTCTCACTCTTGTGCAGTAATTCGGGAGGGCCGCTCCCGTCGACGGGCATACAGTAGAGACACCACTGACCGTCTCGATCCGAGGCATAGGCAAGTCTTTTGCCGTCCGGTGTCCAGGTGGGCAGCAAGTTATCTCCATCGGAGGTCAACCGCCTGAAGATGCCGCTGGTGACATCGACGATCCAGATATGTGACTTCTCCGTCCGAGATTCTATGACTACTGCCAGTTGCTGCCCGTCGGGAGAAAGTCGCGGATAGGAAAAGGCGCCGCGGTTTACCGTGAGTCTCTCAAAGCCACCCTGGCGATCCGCCCATGCCAGCGATCGCAGGCCATCTTCCTCCCCGGCCATGGCATAAGCAAGCGCACCGGCACGCGAGAACGCAAAATGGCCGGACCAGACCGACTGGTCGGCGCCAATGCCCTGCTTCACGAGGAAGGGTTCTCCAAGCACTTGGAGACGGCGGGGGTCAAATCGAACCGCCATCAAGTTGCCTGAGCGCAACGAAAAAAGATGCCCTGTTGGAGAATAGCGCCCATCTGAAGCCCCTTCGATCAGCACTTTTCTCTGGCCGGTCTTCAGCGTGACCGCAGCTACACATGTGGCATTCGTGGCGCCGGCTGTGCCAATCGTGAAAATAACGGTTTTTCCGCCCCCTAGCATCTGTGGCCAGCGGTGCGTGAACTCCTTTTGCTGCAGCTGGGTTACCGGTTCCGCCTTGCCTCCTGCGACACGGATGCGCCACAATCCCGAAAAGAAATCGGGCGTGAAAATAATAAATCCATCGGCGCTCCATGAGGCGCCAAGACCAAATTGAGCAGGACAGAGAACGACGGGTTCTCCGCCCGCCAGCGCCACTTTTTTCAGTTTGGAGTCGCGTGCATCGAAGTAGCCGATCCAGGAACCGTCCGGCGAGAAGAATGGGCTGAAGGCGCCCAGTGTGCCCGGAATCGGCTTGGGTTCAACATTATCTAGCCCGCGCAAATACAATTGGGTATTGTCGCCCTGCTGCGCGACGTAAACCAGATGAGTGCCGTCATCGGAAAAGGCCAGAGGATTAGCTCCTGCAGCCAGGGGGGCACTCCGGGGGAGATCGACGACAAAGCGCATGAGGGGCGGCGACACGGTGGAAAGCATACTCCACCAGACAACGATGCCGCCTGCAAGTAGACCCAGGCTCAGGCTGCCGAGCCCCAAGAGGAGGCCGAGGTGCCTGCGGTGTCCCTCGTGCGTCAAAATTGTTTTTGCGCCCGGGTCAAGCTGCTCCATAGGAATGTTTGCCTGAATTCAGACCGCATCTTTAATTTTGATCTCCCTGGCGAGGATGCCCATCCAATCGATAGTTCAAAAGGACCACGAAATATCCGAAATCTGCGCCTCGATTCATCATGGCGCCAGGTTGCCTGCGGCTACACAGCATAGGCACCAAGTCGGCAAAAAACAATATGATCCTGAGGATTGCCCTCGTGGAGGCGTCGACAGACTTATTGCATTAGCCCTCGGAGTGTGACAAAGTTGCCTGGAAGGGAGTCGGAATCTGCGCTCTACCCCAAAGTAGTTTTCCCAATCCAGAAGGCTTCACATCGCACCGTCGGCTAGAATTGCGCTCTCGACTTTCTTGATAGATGGTTGTCGATCCGGCAACCGAAGAGTGTGGCTGTGTCTGCACCGTCCCGTTCGGCGCCCGGATCCATTTCAGGAGGTAGTATGTCAAAGAGGCTGTATGTCGGAAACCTGCCTTACTCGATCAGCGAAAGTGCCTTGCACGAGCTTTTTTCCGAGGCCGGGCCCGTCGAGTCCGTCAAATTGATTACGGATCGGGATACAGGCCGTTCCAAGGGTTTTGCATTTGTGGAAATGGCTACGGACGAGGGTGCGGAGCACGCAATCGCTGACCTCAACGGCCGCAAGATCGAAGGACGACCGATCACGGTGAATGAAGCTCGGCCCCAGCAACCTCGCGAGGGCAGAATGGGGGGAGGGGGAGGGGGAGGGGGAGGGCGGCGCCAAGATTTCGGCCGGCGCTAGGCCGGTTCCCCGGCCGCGCCTACACCTGGTCCCGTGGGTCGGCATTCGTCCAAAATGTCTCTTAGTCACTCATGCTGCGGGATTCTGTGCACTGCCAGGACTTAGATTCCCGCCGCTAATTCTGAGAAACTCGCAGGTAGAGCGCCCCAATATTCTCCAGCATTGCTACCGTCAAAACTGCCCCAAGCTGCCGCTTTCCGTTGGCGCCAGACCAACTACAATGTTATAATAAGACGCAATTAATCCTGCGCGCAGAGGCCATTATGAAAGGACAAGGCGAGTCTCACGCCGCGTCACATCTGGTCGAACGTCAAATGCTCCTTTCTCATATGCGTGATAAGGCAGCCGATCTCCGTCTGGAAAGCGAACCTGCGGGCGGCCATCGGTTTGTGACCATCGCTCGCGCTGTGGGATCCCTGGGGGATGAGGTTGCTGCCGGACTGGCGGCGCGCCTCCATTGGCATGTGTTCGACCGGGAAATCGTGGATGCGATTGCCCAGAATAGTCACGTGCGCCTTGACCTGGTTCGCGAGTTGGACGAGCGCTCCCAAAGCCTCATCCACGATATGGTGGCGCGCCTGCTTTTGATGGCTTCGGGAATCTCGTTCGGCAATGAAGACTATCACGAGAGTCTGCTAAAGACGCTGGCACTGCTTGCCGCTCGAGGTAACGCCATCATTGTGGGCCGGGGAAGCGCGTATGCGCTGCATGGAGGGTCTGGTCTGCATTTGCGCGTGGTCGCGTCGCCGGAAGTGCGCATTCAGCGCCTGGCCCAACATTGGAACATTCCGCCCGACGCTGCGCGCCGGCGCATGGATCAGATTGATGCTGAACGTCGCAGCTTCATTCAGCACCATTTCCGCCAGGACATCGACGACCTGCGCTTTTACGACGCGGTTTTCAACACGGATCGCCAGTCTGTTGGACAAATCACGGATGCAGTCATGGGGATGTTCAAGGCAACTACACACGCTCACGGTTCTGCGGAATCCGCCGGACAGGGAGCCGTGCCCAACAACATGCCGAACCTCCCCGAAACCGAATTGCATCACATCGTCAGATAAGCACCTGCAGAGGAATCCCGCCGCCGCCTGAATCTGAACCAGAACATCCGCAAGACGCATGAGATAACTTTCAGGGAAATCGTGTGTTTTATGCGTCGTTTTTTCTTCTGCGCGACGATTAGTTATTCAGTGCGCAATGCAAGCCTGTCCTCGGGCTTATGTATGGTTGCACGCCGGGCGAGGTGAGTAGTACACTGGCCTCAGGCCTTTGTGGCCAACCGGAAACCAGTGGTTGCACACAGGCTGATTCATCGGGAGGCACCATGGAGACACTATGGTCCCAGCGCTATGCGTTGCGGACGCGACGCATGCAAAGCTCAATCGTGCGCGAGTTGCTCAAGCTGATCGAAAAGCCCAACCTGATCTCGTTTGCCGGTGGATTGCCTGCCCCTGAGGTGTTCCCGGTCGACGAGTTTCGCGCTGCGGCGGAGCGAGTGCTTATCCAGTCGGGGCCTCAATCGTTGCAGTACAGTGCGACGGAGGGATGCTCCCGCCTGCGCGAGATGATCGCCAGGCACACAGCCCGGTACGGTATTGTGGTTCAACCGGAAAACATCCTGATTACGAGCGGATCACAACAGGCTCTGGATTTGATTGGCAAGGTCTTTCTGAACTCCGGAGACCGCATTGCCGTGGAGCGGCCCACTTACCTGGGTGCGCTGCAGGCATGGAACGCGTATCAGGCGCAATTTCTGGGCGTGGGCATAGACGACGAGGGGATACGTACCGATGAGCTCGAGTCGGTGTTGCGATCGGGGCCGAAGTTTCTCTATGCGCTTCCCAATTTCCAGAATCCAACCGGGGTGACCATGTCGCTCAAGCGGCGCGAGAGCCTGATTGAAATGGCTGATCACTTCGGCGTGCCGATCATCGAAGACGATCCCTACGGCCAACTGCGCTATGAAGGCGATCATCTCCCGTCCCTCGTGGTGATGGATGCCCGGGCTCGGGATGGCAAGCCATTCAGCGGCAATGTCATCTACCTCAGCACCTTCTCCAAGACCCTTGCGCCTGGCCTGCGGCTTGCCTGGGTTGTGGCTCCCGCGGAAGTAATTCAAAAGCTGGTCCAGGCGAAGCAAGGTACGGACTTGCATACCGGCACATTTGTGCAGATGGTTGCCTACGAGCTCGCCCACGGTGGCTTTCTCGACAAGCATGTGCAGCACATCCGCTCCGTCTACGGCAGCCGAAGAGATGCGATTTTGGCGGCGCTGCAGAAATACATGCCGCCCGGTGTACGCTGGACCAAACCGCAAGGTGGTTTATTCATCTGGGCCGTTCTGCCCGATCACGTCAACACGACCGACATTCTCAGAGAGGCCATTGATGAGGGCGTCGCGTTTGTCCCCGGAACTCCTTTCTATGACGATAATTCGGGCCAAAACACCATGCGCTTGAACTTTTCGAATGCGCGCCCGGAGAAAATCGACGAAGGGATGGCACGCCTCGGCGGCGTGATCGCACGCGCATTGCAGCGACAACCTGTTCTGACCGTTGCTGAACCCGTCAAGTGAGCGACGTCCGCCGGACGGCCTCCGGAATCTCATAGGCTCAAGCTTTTGAGCGACGCCCGATCCCCACTTGGTTTTGGGAGGCATCAGGCCTCCTATAAGACTAGCAGTTTCCCCCTTTGTGATTAAAAATACGGTGTTTTTCGTCTTTTCAAGCGGTTTTCGTTAAGCATCGACTGGGGAGATGACGATAGAGTCGGCGAACCCAGTATCGAGAAGTGCAGAATCGGCAGCAGAGACCAGGCTTGCGCCTTCGTGGGCCGCTTGTTAAGGCTCAGCCTTTTAGCACGGGGACCGATTTCGGGAGACGAAATGCACCCTTTCAGCGAACCCGCCCATTCGATGGCAGTATCATTGACTGCGGACGGGCTGATCACTTCATTATCAAGCACTGCGGAACATCTCACCGGCTATTCGGCCCGCGAGCTCGTCGGCCGTCCGATCACGGTTATTCTTGGGGACCGGTCTGTATTTGAAATTGCACAAATGATGAAATCGGCGCTCGATTGGGGTGTATGGGAGGGCGAGATTGTGCACCGAAACCGGAGCGGCAAACCGATCCGGGCCCGGGCGACCCTGGCACAACTTACCTCATATCAGAATGCCTGTGCGGGATTCCTGTTGCTATCCGATTTGAAGCAACGGTGTGCGAATGACGAGGCCGCCAGCCCTCTGCGCGATGTGGGGACGCATCTGCGCCAGACCGCACACGAGCTGAACAATCCGCTCGCGGTGATGATGGGATTTACCCAATTAATCCTGTTGGATCCTCATTGTGAGGGGAAGCTGCGCGCGGATGTGGAACGCCTCTATGCGGAGATGAAGCGGATTATCCAAATCGTCGAAAGACTGCACGCGTACGCCCTGTCCCTGCAAGACACGCAATCCGAACTGGAACAGGTACGCATGACAAGTTGAAGCAAGAGAGTACCGACACCCGCGAAAAACGCCGACCAACAAGGATGTTGGTCGGCGTTTTTGTTTTGAGGCTCTTAATTGCGAATGCCCGTGAGTTGTTCCATGGTCGTCGTGTTAATGCGGATTTTGCGGGCCTTCGTCAACTCATCCGTGGTCTTGCGGATATATTCTTCGAAATAGGCCTGCCGGGCGGATGCCAGCGCCTGCTCCCGCAACGTAGCCTTCTGCTTCGCGTACTCCGCCTCGTTCAGAGGAGTCAAGGATTTGAGTTGGAATACTGCAACCTGCTTGCCGCCGGCGATGCTGACGGGGCCGCCAATCCCGCCGATTGCCAAGCCGAAGGCGGCGTTTTCGAATTCGGGGTTCGTGCCAATTTCCTTGTCAGGGGTCCCGCCGCGCTTGAAGGGCTGGCTGGTTTTCACCGCAATGCCAGCCCTTTGCGCGGCCTTGGTCAAGTCGTTCATGCTTTTGGCGTCTTCCAGTAGTTTCTGGGCTTGCGCCTGGAGCATCTCGGCTGCTTTCGATTCGATGTAGTCCTTCTTCACCGCCTCCTGAGCCAGCTTGAAATCAGGCGGCTTGGGAGGATTGACCTGGACCAGCTTGGGAATTGCCTGACCCGCCGGCAATTCGATGATCTTGCCCAGCGCATTGATTTCCTTCAAGCCGAACACTTCTTCGACAAAATCCTGGGAGAGCTGAATGCTGGCCGGGTCGACACTGCGATTGAAGAAGGGTGATTCCTTGATTTGAACCGGCACATCCAGAGCTTTGGCGACGACGGCCAGGTCCTTCTGGGTTTCCATCATCTTCAAGGCTTCTGTGGCCTTCTGCTTGGCGATGGTCGTTGCCTTCTCGATCTGCACCGAACGAATCAGATTGGGACGGGCCTGCTCCTTGTTCGGCGTTTCATGAGAGATGACTTTGATAATGTGGTAACCGAATTCAGTGCGTACGAGTCCGGAAATCGCGCCCGGTTTGAGCGCGAATGCGGCATCTTCAAACGCCTTGGTCATACGGCCGCGAGGGAAGGCCCCGAGATTTCCGCCCTGCGGCGCCGTCGTCTCATCCTGAGAATTTTTCCTGGCCAGTTCAACAAAATCTTCTCCGGCCTGGGCGCGCTTCAATACCGCCTCGGCTTTAGCCTTCACCTCGGCATCCTTGGCCGGATCCTCGACCCGGAAAAGAATGTGGCTGGCGTCGACCTTTTCCTGTTGGTCGGTCTTCGCCCATGCCTCGTCAATCTCCTGCTCGGTGACCTTGATGGTCGATCCAATTTCGGATAAAGGCAGCAGCAGATATTGCGCGCGCCGCTCCTCTTTGATGTTGTATTTGTCCTTGTTGGCCTCGAAATAGGTGCGCAAATCGGCTTCACTGGGAATCACTTTCTTTTTGGCCGCTTCCTTGTCGAGCAGCACGTACTGAACCTGTGCTTCCTGATTCTGGCGCGCGAAATTTTCCCGCAGCTGCGAATCTGGAAGGCTCAGCGAGTCGGTCAGAAGATTTATGACCTTTCTGGACAGCAGCATGTAACGTACGTTGTCCTCGAACTGGTCGACATCGATGCGGTTGGCAGCCAGCACAGCCTTATAGGCCTCCACACCGATGAATCCCGCCTGGTTTCGCAGGTTGGGATTGGATTGGATCGCCTGGCTCACTTCGTCGTCGGTGACGTCCAGGCCGAGCCGCTTGGCAGAATAGTTTACGACTTTCATCTGGATCAGCGAGGTCAGAGTCTGCTTGTCCACCTGCAAGCGCTTCAGAATATCGGCGTCGAGCCTGTTTTTGCCCTGGGCACTATAATTATCGATGAGGCGATGATAGGCGTCTGTGAACTCCTTGGTGCTAATGCTTTCGCCGGCCACGGTCGCGACGGAATTGTCCAGCCCCTGAATGCCGATATTCTGGCCCGGGACAAAAAACAGTAACATGCCCATGCCAAGACTGATGATGACGAGCCATAAGACAAGCTTAAGCCGCTTTTTGCGGCGCATGATATCCAGCATGCTGAGCCCCAGCCTCCAATGGAAATGACAAAACACTTAATTATAGCATATCTCCGCCCCGTCGTGGGATAGATTCTTAAGGCATTCCTTATAAGTGTAAGTCATTCTTGACATTTTGCCTTGCGCGGGATCAAAGTACCTGCCGATGAGCCGACGCCTGCGCGCGGGGAAGAATGCGCAACTGCCCCCGCTTGTGGGTAGTTTGCGCGCGCTAGGGAAATTGTGTGCTCCGTCATTTTTTCTGGGGGCATGATTGGATATAATGTGACGCTTAGGCCGAGGAATTTTGAGCTGTGAATTGGCGGCGCCATTTCTGAACCTTCTATCCAGTCTAGCACTTCAGCTGTGTCTGAGCTTGAAGCTTCAGCCTAAGATAATCTGAAGGTCGCCGCGGGTTTTCCCGGATGTAGTCCGCCGTGTTGGTGCTGCGCCGGGATCGGGGAACACTCGGGTCCCTAGTCGGGCGGCTTTTAAAGCCGCCGCGCGCATGGGGGCTGTGATTTTAAAGCAGCCCAGGTTAGGAATCTGACCGATTTGCGGAAGAGAGAGATATCCGAAGTGCTAAAGATCGGAGTGATCTACAAGAGCCAACATCCTCAGGTGCTCAGCGAAGGGACACCTCAGGACATGTGGCAATTTGAGTATTTCGCTGAAAACGCCATTTCGGGAACACCGATATCTCCCCTCGCGGATTTCCTAGCTGTATTTTTCCCTCATGATGAGTTCAGTGTATCCAGGGATTACCTTTCCAGGATCTTTCCGGCCGCAGAGATCATCGGGTACCTGACCTCATCAGGTTTTGCGGTGGAAGACCCGATCCGATCGCAGGGTGGGACTACCGTGGTGAAGTTGCCCATGAGCCTTCCGCTGGCCCATTTTCTGCTCGACAGCTTTGCCGCCATTCATGTCAACCGCCAAGAACGGGCGCTGATTCACAGCCACGTGGACGATCTACGCACTTTCTTCGAAGCGTTTGTCAGCATGGTGGAGTCCTCCTCGACCGTGTCGGATCGCGTGCCCGCGATGAATCTGCTGCTCAACAAAATCATCTCCAGGCTGCGTGCGGAAGAGTGTCTCATCTACCTCTGCAACGAAGCGGGCGTGCCTCTCCAGAGAGCTTACTGCACCGGCAATATCCGTGATATCGATCTGTTCGAGCATCAGGCCAACAGCAATATTGTCGATCAGGTTCTCAAGGGCGGCACCGCGTATCTGGATAACAGCCTCAATTTTGAGATGAAAGTTCCTTTCAGCACGGAAAGCTCTTTCATCCGGTCGATCTTGTGCCTGCCATTGATTCATCGCGGCCAGAACATCGGCGTGATCGAGGTTCTCAACAAATACAGCGGGGCGTTTACCGAGGATGACCGGACCCTGATGGAAATGCTGGTACGGCCGCTCACGGTTTCCTTGCGCACGATGCAAATGTTCGACAACGCCGAACGGCTGACGGTCACCGATGATTTGACCAAGCTCTACAACTATCGATACCTGAAGCAGTACCTGGAGGCGGAGGTGAAACGTTGCCTCCGGTACAAGAAGAAGGTTTCCCTGCTCTTTATCGACGTGGACGGCTTCAAGCGCGTCAACGACACCTTCGGCCATCTGGTGGGCAGCCTGGCTCTGGCCGAAATGGGTAGGTCCTGCGCAAGAATCCTGCGTGAGACCGATGTGGTGGGCAGGTATGGCGGGGACGAGTTTGTGGTTGTGTTGCCGGAGACTCCGCTCAATGGCGCGATGGTCATCGCGGAGCGGATCCGCAAAAAAGTAGAGGATTACGAGTTTGTCGCGCAGGATCTTAGCATTCATCTCACGGTCAGCCTGGGCATTGCCAACTGCCCAAAGCACACGCTGACTGCGGAAGGGTTGATCAAGAAGGCGGATGCCGCCATGTACCGCGCGAAGGAGCTCTCCAAAAACAGCATCAAGGTTGCCGTGTAAGAGGATATGAATTTCAGATCTATTTTCGGTTTTTTCTCCAGCGATCTGGCCATCGATTTGGGCACAGCCAACACCCTGGTCTATGCCAAAGGGCGCGGGATCGTCGTCAACGAGCCCTCAATCGTCGCACTCGACAAGAACAACAAGAAGGTTCTGGCGGTGGGGCGCGAGGCCAAAGAGATGCTGGGGACGAACCCCGGCCGACATCGTGGCCGTCAAGCCGATGAAAGACGGCGTGATCGCCGATTTCGACGTCACCGAGGTGATGTTGAAGTATTTCATCAAGCTGGCGCACAAGCGCAACCACCTTCTCAGCCCCCGCATCGTCATCGGCATTCCCGCGGAAATTACCCAGGTGGAGAAACGGGCGGTGCAGGAATCCGCCCTGCGCGCGAAGGCCAGCGAGGTCTACCTGGTGGAGCAGGCTATGGTGGCCGCCATCGGCGCCGGCCTGCCGATCACCGAAGCCTGCGGCAACATGATTGTCGACATCGGCGGCGGGACCACGGATATTGCGGTGATTTCGCTCTCCGGCATCGTCTACAGCCGCTCCGTGCGCGTGGCCGGCAACGAAATGGATGAGGCGATCATCCAGTACATCAAGCGCAAACACAACCTGCTGATCGGCGAGCGCACGGCGGAGATCGATCAAGATTCAGATCGGCTCGGCCGCTCCGCTGGAACGGCCGCTGACGATGGAAATCAAGGGGCGCAACCTGATCGAGGGAGTCCCGAAGACGGTGACGATCGGCGACGAAGAGATCCGGGAAGCGCTCAGCGACAGCATCGGCATCATCATCAATGCCATCAAAGTGGCTCTGGAGCGCACGCCGCCCGAGCTTTCCGCCGACATTATGGATCGCGGCATCGTGCTTACCGGTGGGGGCGCCTTGTTGAAGCGCTTCGACAAGCGGATTGCGGATGAAACCGGGCTGCCGGTGTTTATCGCCGAGGATCCGCTCTCGTCGGTCGTTCTGGGGACCAGCAAGATGTTGACCGATTTCAAGCTGCTCCGGAGGATTTGTGTCCATTGAGTTCGCAGCGAGGGGCGAAGGGCGCATCGCTATATGTGGTGCTGGCGCTCCTTCTCCTTCACCTGACCCTGATCTCGATTCAGGTAGAGGACCCTTCGGGCACGTTGCTGTTCAAACGCTGGGTGCTTTGGGCAGGGGCGCCGATCCTCAACAGTTCCGCAATCGTGGCGCGCGATGCGGGCAATTTGTGGAACGGATACCTGTGGCTGCGCGGCGCACGCGCGGAAAATTCGCAACTGAAGGAGGAGGTCCGCCAACTCGCCCTTCTCAACAGCAATCTGGCCCAGGCTCAGCAGGAGAACGCGCGGTTGCAGCGACTGCTGAATTTCGAGGCCGCATTGCCTTACCGGACCCTGGGTGCGCACGTTATCGGGCGGGCACCTAATTTCTTATCCAATACGCTATATCTCGATCGCGGATCGGGGCACGGCGTGCGTGCGAGCCAGCCGGTGGTTTCGGATACGGGCGTCATCGGACGCACGGTGCTGGTAACCGCCACAAATTGTCAGGTCCAGCTGCTGACGAACGCTGACGCGTCCATCGGCGTAATGGTCGAGCGCACGCAAACTCCGGGAGTCTTGCACGGCACAGAGAACCTGCTGCTCAACTTGAATTACATCAGCAACACCGAAGAGGTGAACGCCGGCGATACTCTTGTCACCTCTGGTCTCGACAGCATCTATCCCAAAGGATTGCGGGTCGGCAAAGTGGTGGAATCGCAAAAGGGGAAGACCGGTTTCCGAACGATTAGGGTCGAGCCTGATGCCGACATGATCCGAATCGAAAATGTTTTAATCCTGCTGGGTTTGCCGAAGCCTCTGGCAACCCTGCCTGCGCCCGGTGCGGGCAAGTAACATAGGGTGACCTATGAAATATCTATTCCTGGCTGGCACATCGTTCCTTGCGATCATGGCGCAGATGATCGCGGGAAATAACTTTTTCCTGTTTAATTTCGTTGACCTGTCACTCATCCTGATCACCTATTGGGCTATCTATCGCAGCCGCACGCAAGCGTTGTTTGTCGGCTCCCTGACCGGAATCCTCCAGGATGCGGTCCTGGGCTGGCCGCTTGGGTACAACGGATTCGGCAAGACGCTTGCGGCGTTTGTCACTGCGGAGGCAGCCCGCCGCTTCTCCCTCGAGGGCGCCTGGATCCGTTTTATCCTGATCGCCGCCTCCTCCTGTGTAAGCTCACTCAGTATGTTCGCCCTGTTCCTTCTTCTACAACGTTCTTCGAGCAGCATTTTCCTGGGGGCTTCGCTTATGCAGGCTCTAATCACGGCCGGTGTAGGCGCGATCCTGTTTGCGGCTCTGGATACCTACAATCACGTCTACAGTAAAAGAGTAGGCTGATGGTCAAGCTTCAGCCGGAATCCAACCGGCAAGCATTTCAGCGACGGCTGAACTGGCTCTACCCTCCGATCGTTTTGGTTTTCGCTCTCCTGGGAGTGCGCCTCTGGTGGCTGCAGATCCTGCAGGGATCAGAATATGAACGGCTTGCCGAGCAGAACCGCATCCGCAGCATCCAGGTCGTTGCGCCCCGTGGCCCGATCCTCGACCGCAATCGCGTCCCTCTGGTAGACAACCGCCCTTCCTTGAACATCATCCTTTATCGGGAGCTGACGAAAGACCTGGCGGCGACGACGGCGTTCGTGACTGAAAAACTGGGGGTTTCTGCCGACGATCTGGCGGCCCAACTGCGCCGCAACCGGCGCGCGGGCACTTATCAGCCAATCGTGATCAAGGAGGATGTCGGGATCGAAGGTGTCTCGGTTGTCGAGGCGTACAAACGGGACCACCCCGAGATTCAGCTGGGGCCGGAACCACGGAGGCTCTACCGATTTGGCAATCTGGCCGCTCACGTGCTGGGGTATGTCGGCGAAATCTCGGAAAAGGAGCTGACCGGCAATGCCTTTCCCGGCGTTCAAGGTGGAGAACTGGTGGGGAAGGCCGGAGTCGAGCGGATCTACAATCAGGTGCTGACGGGGCAGAACGGTGCGCGGGAGGTTCTAGTCGACAGTTTGGGACGGGAGCTCGGCCTGCTCGCCGAAAAGGAGGCCGCGATCGGCGGCGACCTGCAACTCACCCTGGACTATGACATCCAGAGTCAGGCCGAAGGTCTGCTCATCGGGAATGTCGGATCCATCATTATGATGGACCCGCGCAATGGTGAGATCCTGGCTATGGCTGCGACCCCCTCCTTCAATCCCAACAGCTTCACCCCCCGCATTTCGCAGAATGAGTGGAACGCGCTCAACACCGATCCCGATCATCCTCTGCAGAATCGAGCGGTCCAGAATACCTATCCGCCCGGATCCATTTTCAAATTGGTGGTGGCAGAGGCAGGCCTCGATGAGGGATTCGTCGAGGATGGAACGCATGTTGTCTGCCAGGGGGCCGCTATCTTTTACGGCGCTGTGCGCCATTGTTGGAAAGATACCGGCCACGGCTACATGGATCTGCAAAACGCCATCAAGAACTCGTGCAATATCTTCTTCTACACCTTAGGACAGCGGATGGGGATTGAGAATATCTCCAAGCACGCCAAGGCACTCGGTTTTGGTGAGAAGACCGGCGTCGATCTTCCGAATGAAAGCATGGGTGTGGTTCCGCCCGGCCAGAAATGGTTCGCGGGTGAGACGATCTCTGTCGCAATCGGCCAGGGCCCGATCAGCGCTACGCCGCTCCAAGTGCTCCGCGCCGTCAGCGCCATCGCCACGGACGGCAAGCTGGTCACCCCTCACTTGCTCATGAAGGCCGAGGGGGCGACGACTCCCGAGAAATGGCCCGAGCAGCAACTCCCCATCCAACCCGAAAACGCGCGCAAGATCCGGGCCGGGATGTGGGACAGCGTCAACAGCTGGGGCACAGGACAAGCCGCTGCTCTTCCCGGCCTCGACATCTGCGGGAAAACCGGCACGGTTCAGATCATCAGCGCCGAAACCAAAAAGGAGGTCAAGGCGTTTCTGCAGGATTTCGAAAACCACGCCTGGTTCGCCGGTTTTGCCAGCCGTGACAACCCAGAGGTCGCGGTGGTGGTTTTCCTCGAGCACGGCGGCGGCGGCGGCGCTGCAGCTGCGCCGATGGCCAAGGAGATGTTCCGGGCCTATTACGCGAAGAAAAACAATCCGGAGATGACAAGCAAGGGAATCGCTCGCGGCCAGGGAGGCGATCCCAGATGAAACTGAACCGGCGCCTATTCCTCAGTTTTGACTGGATCTGGTTCCTGGGCTTGATCCTGCTGGCAGGAGCCGGACTTACCGCCATCTGGAGCACGACTCGAGGCACTACCTTGAGCTATTACCTGGGCCGGCAGGTCATTTATCTGTGCCTGTCCCTGGTTGTGTTTCTGATCGTGCTCTATTTCGATTACCACATTTATACTGATTACATAACTCTTGCCTATCTCTTCGGGCTCGCCATTCTCGGCCTGACCCTCGTGATCGGGCATACGGTTCACGCTAACAAGAGCTGGCTCAACCTCGGCCTCTTCTCCTTCCAGCCATCTGAACTGGTGAAGATTCTCGTCATTGTTGCGCTTGCCAAATACTATGCCGACACGGAGCGCGATTATCTTGAATTACCCGAGCTCCTGACTGGAGGGCTGATTGTTTTCGGCCCTATGCTTCTTGTCATGCTGCAAGGGGATCTGGGCACAGCCGTTGCTTTTGTGCCGATTTACGCCGGGCTCTCGTTTTTGGGCGGACTGAAACGCAAGCACGTCCTTATTCTTTTGATTGCAACTGCTTTGATCCTGCCTGCCGGCTGGATGATGCTCAAGGACTACCAACGGGGCCGCATCCAGACCGTGCTGAACCCATCGAGCGATCCCCACGGCCTCGGGTACCAGCCCCAACAGGCCAAAATAGCCATCGGTTCCGGCGGGTTCCTCGGCAAGGGATTCAAGCAGGGGACACAGGGTCAGCTAGGTTTCCTGCCTGCACGCCATACCGATTTTGTTTTCGCTGTCACGTCGGAGGAGAGGGGTTTTCTGGGAAGCATTCTGCTCCTCGGACTCTTCCTGCTGGTTTCCCATCGGATGCTGCGCTCGGCTCGCGAAGCAAAAGATAGAATAGGGTCCATGGTCATCTTCGGGGTTTTCTCGCTCTATCTGTTCCACGTTTTGATCAACGTCGGCATGAACGTAGGATTGCTGCCGATCGCCGGCATCCCGCTGCCGCTCGTTAGCGCCGGGGGATCTTCGTTGTTATCGTATTTTGCGGGCATGGGTTTGTGCATGAACATCAATATGAGGCGCTTCGTAAACTGATTTTTGCAGCAGGCGCTCAGTGGAGTATACTGATACTCAGGCCTGAGTCGGCCAAGAGATTGCGGTTGGAGCCACGGATTGTGCTTTTTCACTAATTATGACGACAAGCTGTGAACATTTAAGCATTTAGCCGGATTCGTGGCGGATTTTTTGAGTTTCTAGTGATTTGCCAATCCGAGCGGATTGGCTTCGAGACAAAAGCAAACTACAGAACAAGGGTGGTTTGCGGCTGGAAGGAACTACACTCGAGGAACGGATTTACCTTTCGGAACCATTGGTGCTCATTCGGGAGTTATCGCGTTAACAGGATAAGATTTGCGATCGTTCCGCAGGTTGACATCCCAGGTAGGGGGCCAGAGTGTGCAAGACTGATCAGCAGACCGGTCCCTCGGGAGCAGCCGAAGCCGCCAAGGGTGGCATCGCTCAACAACTGTGGAGCCCTCAAAGAAGGGCATTTTCCCACCAGTATTAGATGGATTCCAGCACCGGATCTTATTGTCAATCCGGCGTCCGTTCTGCAGCTTGGTGCTTAACGAGATTGGCTTTTCAAGACATTTCCATACTGCACCATGAGACCGGTCCGCGGACCGCGAATTCCGCCCGCTGCCTGCCCCTGTTTCAACCCAAACAGGAGTAATTCATGATCAAGGAAATGATCGTCAACACCAGTTCGCTGGAGACGAAGGTTGCAATCCTGGAGGATGACCAACTCGCCGAACTTTACATTGAACGAAATCGGACCCGGGGCATCCTGGGCAACATATACAAAGGCCGGGTGACCAAGGTTCTTCCCGGCATGCAATCGGCCTTTGTGCAGATTGGCCTGGAAAAGGATGCTTTCCTCTACGTTTCAGATTTCGTGGAAGATACGGAGGAGTATGACAAAGTCTGCGGCGAGGCCGAAGCACAAGCCGAAACCGCCATCACCGCTTCCGTTATTGCAGAGGCCGGAGTTCAAGAGCGCCCGCCACGCCGTGAGCGGGACCGAAAACCGGACCGGCCCAGATGGCGCGAACGCCGGGAACGGCAGGAGAACGGCCGGTCTGCCCCATCCATTACGACCGGGGATGCCGACATTCAGGTTGCCGTTGAGCGCTGGAATCTAAGCCAGCAGACCGCGCGTTCCTTCGAAAACGATCCTCAACTTGCGAGCCGGTTTGAGCCGGCGGAATTCCCGGCACCGCCGGTTCTAACCGTGGAGACTCCCACGGGAACTGCATCGGACGCTCCCGCCGATTTTCAAACTGATCCGATCATGGTATCGCCGATGGAACCGGCAAATTCCCCTGCCGCCCCCGAAGAGGGCGAATCCCCGCCGCTCGACAACGCCACTCTCGGGGATCGTGGGGGCGATGTGCTGCCCTTTTCGATGGAGGCCGGGGCCGGCGCAAGCAACTTTAATGTGCGCCGGCGCGGACCCGGCGCGCGCCGGAAGCGTTACGCTGCGGCACGTCACACGCATAAGCCCGAACGTCCATCCATTGACGATATGCTGCGCGAAGGCCAGGAGATTCTGGTCCAGGTGGCCAAAGAACCGATCGCTAAGAAAGGGGCGCGGGTCACGAGCCATATCGCCCTCCCCGGAAGGTACCTCGTGTACATGCCGACCGTGGATCATGTGGGAGTTTCCCGCAAGATCGCGTCCGAAGCAGAGAGGCTTCGGCTGCGGGATGTTATTCTCAAGCACCGCGATCGTTTTGCGGGCGGAGTTATTGTCCGGACTGCGGCCGAAGAACACAGCGAAGAGGATCTGACGAACGACCTCACCTATCTGGTGAAGGTCTGGGAAGACATCCGCACGCGTTCAGAGAAGATGTCGGCTCCGCGCCTCATTCATTCGGAACTGAGCCTGGTCCAGCGTCTTTTGCGTGACCAGTTCTCCTTCGAGTTCGCCAGCATCCGGGTTGATGAGGAAATCGAGTATCAGAACATTGTCGAATTCGTCGACAAGATCTTCCCGAATCTGATTCACCGGGTGAAGCTCTTCACCAAGGAAAATCACATTTTCGATGAATACGGCATCACGTCTGAAATCGACAAGCTTCTGCAGCCCAAAATCTGGCTGAAGAGCGGCGGCTACATAGTCATCAATCAGACTGAAGCTCTGGTGAGCATCGACATCAACACGGGCAAGTTCGTAGGCAAAGGCAACAGCCTGGAGGAGACAATCACCCGCACCAACATCGAGGCGGTGAAGGAAATTGTCAAGCAGATCCGCTTGCGTGATCTGGGCGGAATTATCGTCATCGATTTCATCGACATGGATGAGCGCAAGAACAGGAAACGGGTGATGGAAGCATTGTCCCAGGAGCTGGAGCACGACAAGGCTCCGAGCAAAATCCTGGAATTCAATGAGTTCGGCCTGGTCGCCATCACGCGCAAACGCGTCAAACAGTCGCTCGAGCGCGCACTGTGTCAGCCTTGCCCCTACTGCTACGGATCGGGAATGGTTAAATCGGTCGCCACTACCTGCTACAACATCTTCCACGAATTGGAGAAGATGAAGGATACCTTGGACGAACATCACGAAGTCATGATCCGAGTCCATCCGGATGTGGCCCGGGCGCTGCGTGAAACCGAATCAAGCGTCCTCGACGAAATGCGCAGCCTTCTCGATGGCGAGGTTCTCGTCAAGGCCGATCCCAGCCTGCACATCGAACATTTCAACATCGTCACGTAAGGCTGTAGCTTTTTAGGCTGTAGGCTGTGAGCTGCAGACTGTAGGCTGTTAGGCTTTAGGCTGTAGGCTGTTAGGCTATAGGCTGTTAGGCTGTAGGCTATTAGCTAAAGCCGGCAAGCCAAAGTCTTTCCGGCAGTACCTACAGCCTACAGCCTAAACTGCTACAGTCTTCTATTCTGCCCGTTTGGCTTCGTCCCACAAGGCATCCATTTCTGCCAGTGAGGTATCTCGCAACTCGCGGCCCTGCGCTTTGATTTTTGATTCCAGGTAGCGGAAGCGCCGGTTGAATTTTTTGTTGCAGCGCCGCAAAGCCGTCTCGGGATCTATTTCAAGAAAACGAGCAATATTGACGACCACGAATAGCAGGTCCCCCACCTCCTGGGCCGTATGTGCCGTGTCGTGCGCGCGATCGGCTGTGGAGAGCTCAACGACCTCCTCCTGCAGCTTTTGCAGGATGCTGTCGAGATCGGGCCAGTCAAATCCGACTCGTGCAGCTTTCGCGGTCATCTGATAGGCCTCATGCAGGGCGGGCAGTTTGGCAGGGATGCCGTCAAGGAGAGACTTTTCCGATTGGGGGAGGGAAGAGGATGGGATGCCTTTTTCATTCGCCTTGATGTCTTCCCAGTTTTTTAGGACGTCCTCTGCCGTTCTCAGGTCGGCATTGCCGAACACATGCGGATGGCGTCGAACCATCTTTTCGTGGAGCCGGTCAATCACGTCGCCCAGATCAAATTCCCCTCTTTCGCGCGCGATCTGAGCATGAAATACCACCTGGAACAGCAGATCTCCCAATTCCTCTCTCAGTTCCCGCGGATCGGCGGCATCCAGGGCGTCGAGCACCTCGTAGGCCTCCTCAATGAGCATCGGTTTAAGTGTCTCGCGGGTTTGTTCCCGATCCCAGGGACAACCATCAGCGCCGCGCAGCCGGGCAACGAGATCCACCAATTTCCGAATATCGGTTCGTTCGTCCATTCACCCCCCTCCCTGCATTATCCTGTCAAACAGGAGAATCAGGAATAGTACCGCAAGAAGGTTGGGAAAATGGATTGAGATTTCTCATTTTGGATTTTGAATTGGGGATGTTTGCGATGGAATCGGGCTCCAGCCTTCAAAATCCAAAATCCCATCACTCTGGATGTTATTTTGCTTTTTAGGATTTCGTGATAGCATTTTTGATCTGCATGGGGAGGTCGAAAGAGAGGGGAGGTTATGCCAAAAGAAGAAGAAGATCAGGGCTTTAGTGTGAAGGACAAGCGACTCTTCAGCGAAGACGGCAAATTGCGCGAGGACGTGGCGGAAGAAGCCCGGAAGGAAAAGGAAGCGAAACCGCATGCTGCAGCGCCCGCCCAGGAGACGCCTGGAATGGGCCCTCCCATCGACTTTCCTTCCTATATTCTGACTTATTACACTCAGGGCCTGGTGTTGCTGGGCGAAGTGCCGAATCCTTACACCAACAAAACGGAGGAAAACCTGGAAGGGGTGAGGCACACGGTGGACATTCTTGGTATGCTCAAGGAGAAGACCAAGGGGAATCTGGCTGCGGAAGAGGAAAAATTGCTGGAGAGTGTTCTGTACGAATTGCGCATAAAGTACATGGCTAAGATCAACCAGATCAAACTGCCTTAGGGATGGACATGAAGGTTGTCTATCGCCTGGAAGATTTGCAGCCCAGTTTACCTCGCCCGGTGGCGACGATTGGCAACTTTGACGGCGTGCATCTCGGACATGAGCAGTTGATCCGGGATTTAGTCAAACGCGCAGACGCGATCCACGGCACTCCTGTGGTGGTAACGTTTCACCCCCATCCAATACAGGTGCTCGCACCCGACAACGCGCCGAGGCAAATCCAGACCCTCGACCAAAAGCTTGCGGTCATGGAAAAGCTCGGGATCAGGTTTGTGGCTGTGATCCCCTTTACTCGGGAATTTGCCCGGATCAGCGCGCGGGATTTTGCGGTCAGGATCATCTGGGAAAAGCTGGGCATTCAGGAAATCTATGTCGGCCCCAATTTTGCCTTTGGCCACCGCCGCGAGGGGAGCTTCAATCTCCTGAAGGAAATCGGCGCTGAAAAAGGATTCTTCGTGGGGAGGATCCATCAAGTCCAGTTCCGCGGCAATCGGGTTTCGAGCACTGCCATACGCCAGGCGTTGCTGGCAGGCCAGGTTGCGCTGGCGCGCAGGTTACTCGGCCGCCCTCCCTCGTTGGAAGGGGAAATCGTCCATGGTGCCGCCGTCGGCTCAGGGATCCGCGTGCCCACCGCCAATCTGCGCACCGCGCATGAACTGATCCCGCGCAACGGGGTTTACGTATCACTGCTGACGGTGGCCGGGTGCCGGTACCGCGGCGTCACCAATATCGGCGTGCGCCCCACGGTAGCTTTGGAGGGATCTGCTTCCGAGCCGAGCATTGAGACCCATCTCCTAGACTTTCAGGGGGATCTTTACGGCAGGAACGCCACGCTCGAATTGCTTCTGTATTTGCGCGAAGAGCGACGTTTTGATAATACGCAGATGCTGGTGAATCAGATTCAGAAGGACATCGCCCGGGCGCGCCGCTATTTCCGGTGGTCTGAACGTGCGGCGTCGGTTGAATAGGCCCTGAATAATGAGGTGCCGACCGTGCCGCCGGGCGGCTGAGACGGAGGACTTTTGTGGCTATCACACGTGCCGATGTGCTGAAGATCGCGGAACTGGCCAAGCTTCATTTCAGCGAATCTGAGTTGGAGGACTTTACCGCGCAGTTTCAACACATCCTTGATTACATCGAGAAATTGAAAAGCGTCGACATCGAGGGAGTAGAGCCGACGAGCCATGTTTCTCTCGCTGACGATCCCGGCAAGCAGCTCCTGCGCCCAGACAAGATCCGCCCGTCGCTCACAGCGGCCGCGGCTCTGAGAAACGCTCCGGACCAGAGCGACGATCATTTCCTGGTACCTAAAGTGATATGAAACAAGCACGAAGTACCCGGGAGCTGCCTGTAGGGATTTCGTGGTTTTACGAATGAGGACTGGTTGCGTGGATTTGAACAGCGCATGGAAGATTCGGGATGACGTAAATGCCGGCAGAGTCTCCGCGGTCGAGGCGGCAAGCGCCGCCCTTGACCGCATTACGGCGGCGGATCCGACGCTGCGCGCTTTTTTGACCGTCGCGCCGGACCTTGTGTTGGCACGGGCTGCCGAGGTGGATCGCCTGGTGCGTGTCTCGGGACCCATGCCCCTGGCAGGGGTCCCGGTGGCGGTCAAGGACAACATCTGCACGCGCCATCTCAAGACCACATGCGGCTCCGGGATCCTCGCGAATTTCGTGCCTCCCTACAATGCAACGGCGATTGAGCGCCTGGAACATGCCGGCGCAGTGGTCATCGGCAAGGCCAACTGCGATGAATTTGCCATGGGTTCTTCGACCGAAAACTCCGCCTTCCAGATCACCAGAAATCCGTACGACCACGCGCGCGTCGCCGGCGGCAGCAGCGGGGGCAGCGCAGTAGCCGTCGCCGCCGGCATGGCTGCCCTGGCCCTCGGCTCCGAAACCGGAGGCTCGGTCCGCCAGCCCGCCGCCTTCTGCAATGTGCTGGGGTTGAAACCGACGTATGGAAGAATCTCGCGCTATGGTCTGGTTGCTTTTGCGTCCTCCCTTGATGCCATCGGGCCTTTCGCACATTCGCCTCGCGACCTTGCGCTCTGCCTTTCTGTAATTGCAGGCCGCGACGAGTGTGACTCGACTTCCGCGCCTGCGCCTGTGGCGGATTATCTGGCTGAGATGAACCGGCCGGTTGCGGGCATGAGACTCGGTGTTCCCATCGAGTACTTCGGCGCCGGACTTGATCCGGCCGTGAGAAGCATTGTCGAACAGGGATTGCGCAACGCCGCATCGCTGGGTTGCCGGCTGGTGGAGATCTCGATGCCTCACACCGAATTCGCCATTGCCGACTATTACATCATTGCTCCTGCGGAGGCCAGTTCAAACCTGGCTCGCTACGATGGCGTGCGCTACGGGTACCGCACGCCGGATCCAAAGGATCTGTCGGAGATGTACAAGCAAAGCCGGAGTGCCGGTTTCGGTCCCGAGGTCAAGCGCCGCATAATGATCGGGACGTATGCGCTCTCGTCGGGCTACTATGAGGCCTATTACGGTCGCGCGCTGCGTGTGCGCACTTTGATCAAACGCGATTTCGAACACGCGTTCGCGCAGGTCGACGCCCTGCTGACGCCCGTGACTCCGACCCCGCCATTCAAGATCGGCGAAAAAACACTGGATCCTCTCGAGATGTATCTTTCCGACATCTACACAGTGACGGCAAACCTCTCCGGTGTCCCGGCGCTCGCGTTGCCCTGCGGATTTACCACGAACGGCTTGCCGGTCGGGCTTCAAATCACGGCCAATCAGTTCGAAGAAGCGACCCTGCTGCGATTCGCGGAAGCCTATATGACGGCTTATCCCGTCCAGGCCCCCGCTCTGAAGATCTGACGGGGCGGGCAAAATCCAATGATCCAGTGAAGCGGGTCTAATGTCCCTCGGCCCCGGATTGAAGAACATCCCAAGCCCCAGAGAGGCGGCATAGGAGAGCCCAGGGTGGAGGATCCCGCGACAGCGGGGTCCGGAACCCTGGGTAGGAGGCCCAGCTTGAATCAAGCCCTGAAAGGGCGACACAGCCTTCAGCATAGCTTTAACTGTGACGCCCATTCAGGGCTCCCACCGGGATCGGATTCAACCCAGGGCTCAGGCGGGCTTCGCCGCCTTCGCCCTGGGCTGTCCTGTGCCGCGCCTTCAGCGCTCCCATTCATTGGTTGACACACTATCAATTCAGCTGTTACAGGCCACTAGATTCCGAGTTTCTAGATTCTGGGTGTGCGCGTGGGCTGATATTTTCGCTCAAAGAGCAGGCTCGCCCGTTAGAGGAAGTGTGAATAGGGCATGTAGTTTAATGTTGCTGGCGTTGGCGCCGGCGGTTTATGGCACGGCGACCTGGGAGCCTCAGTCCCTGGCCGAACTGGCACGCAAAGAAGCCGAACGGCGGCAGAAGATCGACGAGCAGGGCATTCGGGTGAAACGGATCGATTCTGCGGATCTGCAACCGCTTGCCCCCGGAGGAACGATCAGCGTTTCGTCCCCGGAATTTCGTCCGGCTTCCTTGAATACGCCGGTCGCGAAGGCCGAGACACGCCCAACCTTGCGCTCATTTCAGACCCGGCTGCAAAAGTTGGACCGGGATATCGGGCAGGACGATGAGAAACTGAAGCTGCTGCGAGCGCGCGCAGATGCAGAGCGCTGGGCCGGCACAAAAACGTCCAAAGGGTCAAGGGGATCCGGATCGGGTGCAGCGCAGGACCCGTTGCGCTGGCAGATTCTCGAGTTGGAGGCAAGGTTGGCCGGTTTGTGCAGAGATCGCAGTGATACTTTTCAGGCGGGGCGCAAAGCAGGCTACCTCCCCGGCGAATTAGAGGGCCGAGGCATCGTGCGATGACGGCCGCCGTATGCGGCGACCTGGAAAAACTCGAAGCGCATGCCATGCAGTCGCCTTGAACGGGTTGCCCATGACGTTGATCGGCGATGCGCAGTTTGGTGCAGAACCGCAAAGGCATCTTCAGAATTATGGCGGGCTCTCCGTGCCGCCCTTGATGGGCCTGCTTTTGTCGTGCAGCAACAGGCGATAGGCATCTCTTCGAGAGATACCGCGCTGGCGGGCTACGACCTTGAGGGCTTCCTTGCGCGCAGCGCCGGTTTTTTGCATTTCATCGTGCAGATGCTGCGCGATCGAGAGTGGCAACGAAGCTTCGGCCGGCAGAACGTCAGCGGCACCGCGGTCCACTACCAGGGTGATCTCCCCCCGAAGGTGTGGGCGGGAACTGAGCTCGGCCAGGATCTCCGGAAGAGTGCCCCGCACCCACTCCTCGTGAATCTTGGTCAGCTCACGGGCGACACAAGCCTGCCGCGCACCCAGGATCTCCACCATATCTGAGAGCGCGGCCAGCAGTCGATGCGGCGCTTCGTAGCAAACGAGTGTAGCCGGGACCGCTGCGATCTCCTGCAGTCGCCTGCGCCTCATTCCTCGCCTTGGCGGCAGGAAGCCGGCGAAAAAAAAGCGGTCGGTCGGCAGGCCGGAACCGGTCAGAGCTGCAGCGATCGCCGACGGACCCGGGACCGGGACGACAGCCAGGCCGGCTTCCCTGCAAGCCGAGACCAGAATATAGCCGGGATCAGAAAGCAAAGGCGTGCCGGCATCGGACACCAACGCGATGTTTTTCCCCTCCTGAAGCAGCGTCAGAAGCCGCCTGGTGTGGATATTCTCGTTGTGTTCATGATGGCTTTCGCACGGTGTCGAGATGCCATAATGGCGGAGAAGCCGGGCCGTGTGGCGGGTGTCTTCACACGCGATCAGGTCCACTTCCTTGAGCACGCGCAGCGCCCGGAGCGAGATGTCCTCGAGATTGCCAATCGGTGTAGCAACCAGGAACAGAGCTGAATAACCGGATGTTTTCGCCGCCAATGACCCTCCCTGCTGAATCTTGGATTTTGGAGTGGAGGTTTTGGATTTGAAGGCAGTCTAGGAAATTAGTTTTTCAAATCCAAAATCCCCACGCCAAAATCCAAATTCACATCCGTCCCATGGCCGCGAGCATTTCGGACACGGCGTGCTGCATTCCAACGAGCACCGCGCGCGCCACGATGTTGTGCCCGATGTTGAGCTCCTCAATGACTGGGATGTCCGAAATCAGACGCACATTGCGATAGGTCAGCCCGTGGCCGGCCAGAATTTTCAGGCCTTGATCTGCACCGCGATTGGCTGCAGCCAGGACCTTGGCCAGTTCATGCTGCAGCTCGGGTCCTGCCAGATCCGGGCTGCGCGGGCAGGTTTCAGAGTAAGCGCGGGTATTGAGTTCGATCATCCTGGCACCCGCCTTGACGGCCGCATCCACTTGAGTCGGCTCCGGATCGATAAACAGGCTTACTTGGATGCCTCCGTTCTGGAGCTTGCGGATCGCGGAGGCGATCGCCTTCAAGTTGCGCACCACATCAAGGCCGCCCTCGGTAGTAACCTCTCCTTCTCTTTCCGGCACCAGGGTAGCCTGATCAGGCTGGAGGGTGAGCGCGGTGCGGACCATCTCCGCGGCGGCTGCCATTTCGAGGTTGAGGCGCGTCGTGATGGTCTCTCTCAGGCGCCTGACATCGCTGTCCCGGATATGCCGACGATCACCGCGCAGGTGGACGGTAATGCCATCCGCGCCTGCCAACTCGGCCAGCACTGCTGCGGCTACGGGATCGGGTTCGATGGCCTGGCGGGCCTGCCGGATCGTTGCGATATGGTCAACATTTACTCCAAGCTTGGTCATAAGTTTGTCACCGTTGCTGAATCATGAATAGAATGCACTCCGACGCTGCTGTGAACCAAGTACAAGGAGCGTGTGCTTTGGAGTGTGGCACTATCCTTTTTGCTCGAGATAGCCGACCAGCCTGCGCATTCGCTCCAGAGTTCGTTCCCGCCCCAGGGCCTGCATTACTTCAAATAAGCCGGGAGCCACCCCTTGCCCCGTGAGCCCGACGCGCAACGCGTTGATCAGCAGACCGGCCTTGATCCCACGCTCCCGGGCCAGCGCGCGCAAGTGCTGTTCCATCGACTCCAGCGTGAAGGAAGAGTCGCCTTCGTATCGTGTGAGAAGATCCGCGATCAAGGTTTTCAGCTGCGGGTCGGCCAGAAATTTTGCGGCGGCGGCCGGGTCGTACTCAAACTTGTCGGTGAAGAAAGCGCGGAACAGGTCGCTGAAATCTTTCAAAAAACGGGCACGGGGTTTGAGTAAAGCCAGGGTCCGGTCGAAAGTTTCGGATTCGAGCTCGTCGTTTGCGCGAGTCCAGATTCCCCGGGATTTGAACTCCGCGGCGACCATCAGGCGCAGCGCGTCAGGCGCAAGCATGTTGATATATTGACTGTTGAACCAGTTCAGCTTCTCTGTTCCGAATACTGCATTGGCCTTGCCGACTCCTTCGAGAGAGAACAGATCAATCAATTCCTGGCGAGACAGGATTTCGCGATCGCCGCCGGGGGCCCATCCCAACAAGGAAAGAAAATTGAAAAAGGCTAATGGCAGATAACCCATTTCAGGGTATGCCATGACCGAAGTTGCCCCATGGCGCTTGGAGAGCCGTTGCTTATCCGGCCCCAGAATCAGCGGAAGATGCGCGAATACCGGCAGGGGCTGTCCGGCTGCCCGATACAGCAGGATCTGCTTCGGTGTGTTGGAGATGTGATCTGCCCCGCGGATGACGTGGGTGATGGCCATATCCAGATCGTCGACGACAACCCCGAGGTGGTAGGTCGGGATGCCGTCCGATCGCAGCAGGACGAAGTCCTCGAGCTGGGCGTGCTCGACCTCGATAAGTCCGAAGACCTGGTCGCGATAGGATGTTTGTCCTTCCGGAACCCGGAACCGCACTGCGAAAGGGATGCCGGCGCGCGCCCGGGACTCCGACTCATCAGGCGCCAGTGCCAGGCAGCGACGGTCGTAGAGCCAGGCCCCGCCGGTGTCCTGCTGGGCGCCCTTGCGCAGGGCCAATTCTTCCGGCTTGCAGAAGCAGCGGTAGGCGTGCCCGCTGTCGATCAAGCCTGAAGCGAACGCTCGATATCGATCAAGCCTCTGCGACTGAAAATATGGGCCCTCGTCCCAGTCCAGGCCAAGCCAGCGCATACCCTGAAGGATGCCCTCTACCATTTCTTCCGATGAGCGTGCCAGATCGGTGTCCTCGATGCGCAAGACGAACTTCCCGCCATGATGACGGGCAAATAGCCAGTTGAACAGCGCCGTGCGGGCTCCGCCGACATGGAGATAGCCTGTAGGACTGGGAGCAAAGCGTACGCGAATCTGCGGTTCCATGAAAACTCCAACCTCGATAAAAACATGTAGATTATAAGGCCTAAGCGATAAAATCAAAGCACCCCGATGATTTCTCTGCGTTCACCGCCGCCTCGGCGGCCTCTGCGTTGCGCTGTTGTTTTTTTGCCTGAATGGCAAGGACTCGTACGCAGGCAGCACGAAACTTCTCTCATGAGCCAAATTTGGATGAGTCGTGGAATTTCTCCCGCTGCGCCAGGTTTTTGCTGGCAAAGAGTGGCGCGCTTCGTTACTATTGCACGTTGTGCTGTCCGCGGAGTCCTCCGTGTGCACACCCGCAATCGGCAGTGGAGAGGTGCTGGAGTGGCCGAACAGGGCTGCCTGCTAAGCAGTTACACTGGCAAAACCGGTGTCGGGGGTTCGAATCCCCCCCTCTCCGCCAGTTCCTTTTATTCTCAACTTTTTGACAGACTGTGACCATTGGTGATCGGAGTTTCGGCCGCCAATGAACAGACACGTCAACCTCACAAAACTCATTTAAACCCCTGTCTGACTACGTTTTTGCCCCGTGATTCTTTCGGCTATCGGCTGGGTGAAGCCGGACCAGGTATTGGTTGCCGGTCGTGAAGAACGCCGCCCGGAATGCGCCTATCAGTTTCTATTCGGCAAGCATGGAACCTTCGTCGTTGAGTTTCCGGCAAGGTTTGGAATTTCCGCTTTCACTGTCGCCGTCAACGACCGGCCACTCCTTTCGGCAAACCTGCGCAATGTTGTCTTCCAGTCGTCTTGACTGCTTCGAAATCCTTGGGAGGGCGGTCATTGGATCTTCCTTACCTCAAAAGGCCCGATCCTCTGGATGGACTCCAGGATTTTCTCTTCTGATATTTCCTTCGTGTAAACGATGAGGTCTATGCCTTTGCCCTTTTCTTGTTTTGCGATTCCCCAATTTCGCAGTATTGATTCCTGCGATATTGTCTCCCGTATTTCTTTCTGGCGCACGAGATCGAGTATCTCGCCCATGTCCATTTGATGAGTATCGAGGATCATGGCGATATCGTAGAAGTCACGATATCTGGCTCGGCCGCTTGCTGCTCAAAGCTTCTCTGCAAGGATCTCCCGCAGATCCGTAACCCTCACCATGGTTTGGACTTCGTAAACGTTTCTGTATTCTCTGTCGCAGACCGGCAATACGACGTTCAAGGGAAAAGGGAAAGGGTGCCTGGTTATAGTGTCCCCGCGTTCAGGAGGGACAGTATAACCAGGCACGCATTGCTCGATATCAAATAAATTTTCGTAATTCAGAGCCACTTTTCCCGGAAGGCTGATAATTTTGCGGTCTCCGAAACTGCAGCCGTCTATGGGAGTGTCGTGGCCATCATAGCCTGTGTAGTCCAGAACTCCCGCGGATTTGCCCCCGTCCACCTCCAAATCTCTGAACCAGAAACCATTGTCAAAGCGTCCGTGGAGGTAAGATCCTGAGATTTTAAGGTTGGACAGCGTCATGTCTTCCAGTTTTCTCCGGCCATGAGAAGCCGTCATGAGGTCGGTGTTTTTCAGCGATTGAGTCAGGAGCCGGCCATCTTCTGTCTTGTGATTCTTCTCGACGCGTGTCGACGCATAAGTGTGCAAAATCTCTATGCGCTGATACTATTTGGGCGTAGAATCGCTGGTGGTATTTTCGTCGTAAGCTGATATAGCACCCAACATCGGAAGCTGGGGAAACCCATCAATGGCGATGTGGCCAGGGAAGGCGGCCGTAACTAGGCAGCTTATTTTGCCTATCCATCGGCGCGGCCGAGCAGCCATGCGAAGCAAGAGCGGGAGGCTCGCCCGACCGGATCACTCATGACTCTGGCCGCGCTGATGAATCCTGCACGCATCGTAGCGCTGGACTCCGGCCTCCCCATCGCTTCTACCCTACGCGCACCGGGCAGGGCGGTACCGTGCCTGCCCCGCTTATCGTGCCGCGCGCGCCCGATCGCGACGCCGGCAAGGAGGAGTTCATGATACGGTTCGCACAATCCGTGGTGGCAGTGGTCGCGCTCGTCGCGCTGTGCGGGGTCGTCATGCTCGCCCAGAGCGCGGCGCCCGGCCAGAACTCGCCCGATCCGCAGGCCACGGCCAAGCCGGAGCAAGAACTCCCGGCCGACTGGAAGGCCTTCAACGACATCGCCACCGAGAAGGACGTGTTGAAGCGGGCGGAGGCCTACGAGAAGTTCGTCAAAGAATATCCGCAATCCCAGCTGGTCTCGATGGCGAGAAGCCAAATCCAGTCTTCGCTCCTGTCAGTGCTGAAGAGCTCAAGTGCCAAGTACCGCGACATCATCACCGCTCAGCTGGACACCGCGAAGGCGGGCAACCAGGTCATGCTGTATTCGGCCTACGCGCGCGTGGCTTCCGATCTGCTGGGTGCGGGCATCCTGCTCGATGAGGCCGAGGACTATGCCAGGCAGGCTCTGTCGCTGATGGACGAGCAGAAGTACGTGCAGTACCGCCAGGAGGCGGCACAACGGTCGGCCGAGGCGTTTGCCAAGCGCGCCGCCAATCCGCCTGCGGCCCCGGCTTCCCCCGCACGGCCCGCAATGGCGTTCACCACGCTCAACGGGGCACCCGTCGTCCGGATTGCCCCACCGCGGCCGGCCCCCGCCACGCCTCCGCCGGCGCCCACGGCGCCGAGGATCCCGACGCAGGACGAGCTGCGCGCCGGTTTCAAGTCCGAACGCACATCCAACCTCGCCACGCTCGGGCAGATCCTGATGAAGCGGAACAAGACCGCTGAGGGAGAGAAGGTGCTGAAGGAGGTCTACGACGCGAAGCCCGCCTCCTACACGCTCGCCACCGTGGCCCGCCTGCTCCTCGAGCCCGCCAAGAAGGCCGGCAACGATCCGGCGCAGCTCGACTACCTCGCGACGCTGGCACTCTCGGGCCGCATCACGGCGGCCGAGCAGAAGGACTTCGAAGCGGTCTACAGCAAAACGCACGATGGGTCGGTCCAGGGCCTCGAGGAGATGCTCGATGAGCGGTATATCCGCGAAAACCCGCGGTTCACCGCAGCGCCGGCCAACCGGAAGCCTGTCGCGAACCCGCGTGCGGTGCTCGCCGAGGACTTCACGGGCGCGGGCTGACCGCCCTGCGTGGGGGCGAGTATCGCCTTCGAAGCCGCGCTCAACAAGTACGGCCGCAACGAGTACATCCTGCTCTCGTACCACATCCACATCCCGCTGCCCGACCCGATGACCAATCCCGCGACGCTCGCGCGTCAGCAATTCTACAGCGTCCGCAGCTCGCCGAGCTACTTCGTGGACGGCGAGGCCAGCGGCGGCGGCGGCAGCGCCGATGCAGCCAAGATGCTCTTCGAGTCGAAGATCGACCCGATGATCGCCAAACACATGGATGAGGCGCCCGAGGCCGCTATCGAGCTCCACGGCTCAGGCGGCCAAATCAACCGTCAAGGTCAAGACGACCGTGTTGAAGGTGACCAGCACGTCGGACAAGCTGCGGCTGCAGATCGCGCTCGTGGAAGAACACGTCCGCTACAGTGGCGAGAACGGCACCCGGTTCCACGACATGGTCGTGCGCGCCATGGCGGCGCCGCCGCCGGCCACGGCCGGCAATAAGCCCGAAGCGGGCGAAGCAGCGGCCGGCACGCCCGGCACCCCGCTGCCCGCGCTCGGCTTTGCACTGAAGCCCGGCCCGGGCGGGACATTTGAGTACACGTTCGATCTCGCCAAGGCCGCCGCCGACGCCCTGGCGCACCTTCAGGACTTCGAAACCAACACTCGCAAGGGCGAGTACTCGTTTCGCCAGAAAAAGCACGAGATCGATCCGAGCAAGCTCTTGGTGGTTGCGTTTGTCCAGGATGAGGCTACCAAGAAGATCCTGCAGGCCGTCTACATCAAGCTCGATGGCAAGTAGGGTCGAGGCTGGCGCCGCCCTCGGCAGCCAGCCGCCGCCGGTTCCCACCCGCATAGCCCGGGCCATTCATGGCGCACCCGCGTCCGTGAAGGGCCCGGGCCGGGCTCAGGGGTAGGTGGCTCGGCATCATAGGCACAGAGGGTCCCAGCAGCTTCCATCGCGATTCCGCCGATCGCGTGATCGTGGCGACGAGCCGCGCATACAACATGCCCCTTCTTACCCAAGATCGCATGATTCTCTCATCCAGGCTAGTCTCGCGCTGGCTACCGCTGCGATGATTTGGAGAAATATCGGAATAAGCAGCGGAATAGGCGGCGGGCCCGGCTTTTTGCCGCGTCCGTTTTGACGGGGTCTCATCGACGCTCTGCGCTGTTCATCGTCAAGTCAAAAACTACGTAAAGTTTCACATAACTTTGCGCAATCTATCCTCCCGAGACCATCCAAAATATCCTTGACTGCCCCGGCGTACCTTTCAGACCTTACCCTTTCTTCTCGAACTCACGTCACACAGGTCACAGAGATCACCGAGAAAGCGACACGCGCTGCTCACACCCGGAGGCCACTCTGTGCTACGAATCCCAAGTTCCTTTGTGCGTGGAAAAGGAATTTCACCTTCTCCGCTTCTGCGCGCGGCTCTGCATGAGATTGGGGTCCCCGGCACAGAACATCACTGCCGTTCCTTGCTGAATCGCAGGTCCTGAAGAAAATCCGGCTCAAATCCAAGGATGGGCTGTTAGATATGTCAGAGCTATTGCGAGGAGTCCTCATGAGTGAAGTCAGATTGAACATCCTGGATGCCAGCCGGGCGTTTTGTGGCACGACTCACGCCAGCGTGGCCGATGCTGCCGTGGCAGGGCTGTCCGCTGAACCGGAGACCATCGAGGAATTGCAGGACGCTGTGGCCCGGTTCATCAAACCAGTCAACGATTCCCGACCTTTCGCAGCGTTTGACGTGGGCACCAACGACGAGCCGTGGGACGCCGGGATCATCTTCATCGATCTGGCCGCGCGCGTCGTGGCCGCCGAATCGTCTTACTTTGTGCCGTCAGCCGAAGGACGAGTGCAATACCACGACGGTATGCAGGCAACCGACGTGTGGCTGCCGTATCGGGCGCCCGATGATTGGCTGTTCGTTAATTCCGTTGATCAATATGAAGGTGTCTGTGATCGGCGGCGCGCTGAACGCACGGCGACTCAGCCGCTCGATGCCCGGACCATTCTCTACGGCGCGGTTGTGGAGTTCATCGTCAGGCGGTGTCTTGCGGCTCGTGATTCGAACGCCGAAGACCCCATCGCAGAAATCCACACCAAGTGGCTCATGACACCGCGCCCTGATTTGCGCGGGCTATCGCCGCGGGAGATGATACTTATGAAGCGCGACTTTATTGACGCAGACCTGTATTCACGCGAGCTGCAATGGAGCTTCCTCGGCGAGCCTGCACCGTGCCTGACGCAAGATTCTACTGGCTGCCGATTCGCAGGCTTCGGCACGCACGAAGTGGTGGTGTATTACGAGCTGTTGCGACTTTTGCTATCGGAGTGTTGGAAGCGCGTGAGCGAGGATAGAACCGTTCCAATAGCCGATCAAGTGGCGCGCCTGGAGCAAATCAAAGCAGACTGGCTGCAGTGTCCTCAGCCCGATTTCGAGGGTAAGACTCCCGCCCACATCCTCGAATGCGAGCGCAAGCGACTGCCACTCATCATGTCGGCAGAGGAAATTGTGATTGACGATGACTGTCCCCTCTGCCAAGCGATGGGTGAAGAGTTTACACCCACGTTCTGGCACCTGGACGGCTGCAATATGGATGACGATTTTCCGTTTTCGTTTTATCGCACACGCGATGAATGGGAGGAGGAAGAGCGTCGCCGCAAACAGTTCAGCGACGAATTCAATAGGAAATGGGAACAGCAAAAGGGGAACGGTAGCTGGTGAGAGGTGGCCGCTCGCCAGTGACAACGCCCGCACGCGCGCAGGCGTCGTTTCTCCTGTTGACAAACCACATGTACGAGGGCACACTCCTGTGCGGAGGCCACATGAGCATGGGTGAGACGAAATCGGAGATCCTGCAGGGAACGCTCGACCTGATGGTGCTCAAGACGCTGCACGCGATGGGGCCGCTGCACGGCTACGGCATCGCCCGCCGCATCGAGCAGATCAGCGAAGAGGTGCTCCAGCTGAACCAGGGCACGATCTACGCCTCGCTGGTGCGCCTGCTGCAGAAGGGCTGGATCAGCGCCGCGTGGGGCACCTCCGAGAACAACCGGAAAGCGAAGTTCTACACGATCACCGCGCGCGGCCGGAAGCAGCTGCGCGAGGAGACAGACAACTGGGAGCGCATCGCCGGAGTGATCGCGCGCGTGCTGCAGCTGTAGCGGAGGACGGGCATGTGGGAGTGGCTGAGAAGCTGGGGCTCGCGAGCGCGGGCCTGGACGCGGATGCGGCGCCTGGACGACGATTTCGCGCAGGAACTCGAGTCGCATGCCGCGATGCTCGCGGAAGACAACGCCCGCCGTGGAATGGCGCCCGAGCAGGCCCGTCGCCAGGCGCTGGTGCGACTGGGCGGGATCACCCAGTTGCGCGAGTCCTACCGGGAGCAGCGCGGGCTGCCGCTCCTCGAGCGCGTCGTCCAGGATCTACGGTATGCGGCCCGCACGTTTCGCAAGAGCCCAGGGTTCACGCTCTTCGCCGGCGGCGCACTCGCGCTCGGCATCGCCGCCACCACGTCGGTGTTCAGCATCGCTGACGCGGTACTGCTGCGGCCGTTTCCGTACCGCGATCCTTCGCGGCTGGCGATGGTGTGGCAGGACGACAGCGCCTACGGCTTTCCCCGCAACAACGGAAGCCCATGGGCCTTCCAGCAATGGAAGCAGCATAATCGTGTGTTCGATGACATGGCAGCGTTGACCCACGACTTCTTCAACCTTACGGGCCATGGCGACCCCGAGCATCTGAGCGCGGATACGGTCACGCCCAATTTCTTCTCCGTGCTGGGCGTCGACGCGGACATCGGCCGCACGTTCACCCCTGACGACGGGAGGCCGGGGACGACCGCGGCCCTGGTCATCAGCTACGGCCTTTGGGTGCGCCGTTTCGGCGCCGATCCGCACGTGATCGGGCAGGACCTGCTGCTGAACGGTGCGCGCTACACCGTGGTCGGCGTCACGCCCCGCGGCTTCCGGTTCCTGGACCCCGCAGTCGATCTCTGGGTGCCGGCCCAGTGGACAACCGCGTTCATCGAGAGCAGGAAGACGGATCATTTCCTCACCATGGTCGCGCGCCTGCGACCCGGGATCACCGTGCAACGCGCCAACGCCGAAATGGCGGGCCTCGGTACACAGCTTGCGACCGCTGATATGTCCGATATGACCGCGGTGGTCGTTCCGCTGCGCGAGCAGATCGCAGGCGACATCCGGCCCGCGCTTCTCGTGCTGCTCGGCGCGGTCGCGTTCGTGCTGCTCATCGCCTGCGCCAACGTGGCCAACCTGCTGCTCGTGCGCGGCAGTGCGCGAAACCGTGAGGTCGCGATCCGGGTGGCGCTGGGCGCGAGTCGCAGGCGCGTCATCGAGCAGATGCTCGTCGAGAGCCTGTTATTGTCGTGCGTGGCGGGTGCGGCCGGACTGGCGTTGTCCGTCTGGGCGACGCGTTTTCTCGCCGCGATCATCCCGCAGGGCATCTCGGCCGCCGGTGAGCCTTTTCTGAACCGCGCGTTGCTTGCTTTCAGCGCGGCCGTCTCGATCGCGACCGGCGTGTTGTTCGGGATCCTGCCCGCGTTCCGCGTCTCCCGCGTCGATCTCGTCCGATCGCTGAAACAGGGCGGTGGCCAGTGGGGTGTCGGCACCGGCGGGCAGCGGCTGCGCCATGTGCTCGTCGTCAGCGAAGTGGCGCTCGCGATGGTTCTGCTGGCCGGCGCAGCGCTGATGATTCGCAGCTTCGACAAACTCTATCGTCAGGATCCCGGTTTCCGCGCGGAACAGGTGTTGACTGTTCAGACGCCGTTGCCTCGCCCCAAGTATCAGGACAGGGTGCGGCGCAGCGAGTTCTATCGCGAGGTGCTGCAGCGCGTCGGGCACCTTCCCGGCGTTGTCGGGGCCGGTTACACCACGTACCTGCCGCTCGCGAATGCGGGCGGCGGCAGCCTGGTTACCGTGGAGAACCATCCGCAGGATCCCAACCACTTGCTGATTGCCAACGTGCGCGTCGTCAGCCCCGACTACTTCCGCGCGATCGGCATGACACTGCGCCAGGGCAGGCTGCTGGATCGAAGCGACGGGCCTGAGGCTCCGAAGGTGGCAGTCGTCAACGAGGCGATGGCGCGCACGTATTGGCCGGGTGAAGACGCGCTCGGCCGGCGGTTCAAGCGCGGCTTCCTCGAATCGAAATCGCCCTGGTACGTCGTCGTCGGCATCGTTGCTGACATGCGCCAGGGCGGTATGAACGTGCCGATTCGCCCCGAGGCCTACTTCCCGTTCGAACAGGTTGACTTCTTCGCGCCCGATTCGCTGGCGGTGCGCACCACCGCCGACCCGCTGGCCGTTGCCGAGCTAGTGCGGCAGCAGATCCGGGCGGTGGACAGGGACGAACCTGTTGCCGCGGTGATGCCGCTGCGGCAGTTGGTGGATGAGGACGTCTCCCCGGCTCGCGTGCAGACATTGGTGCTGGGCGCCTTCGCCGCGATGGCGCTGCTCCTGGCTTCGCTGGGGGTCTACGGCGTGCTTTCGTTCGCGGTGGCGCAGCGCACGCAGGAAATCGGCATGCGCCTCGCATTGGGAGCGGGGCGTGGCGATGTGTTGCGGATGATCGTGATGTACGGGCTCAAGCTGTTTCTTCTCGGGGTCGCAATCGGCCTGGCCGCGGCGCTGGCGCTCTCGCGGCTGATGGTGCACCTGCTGTTCGGCGTCAGCCCGGCCGACCCGTTGTCGTATTTGAGCGTTACCGTCCTGTTGGCTGCGGTCACTCTGCTGGCCTGCTATCTGCCGGCCCGTCGCGCCATGCTCGTCGAGCCGATCGTGGCTTTACGCTACGAGTGACCCGCGGCTGGCCGGCCCGGCTTCGGTTTCGAGCCCGGTCGAATTCGTCGACCACGCCCACTTCGAGTCACTTCGTAAAACCTGGGACGCTCACCGGTTTTCACCAAAAGAGAGTGGTGAGCCCCCCTGCCCCTTGTTTCCGGTTTCGGGGACAGCGACCGGACCTGCGTTAGGGAAGCCGTCACCACCAGTTCGCTCCACTCTCCGGTTTCCAATTCAGCCACTCCGGCTTAACCCTGTCCAAAAGCTTACTGGTAGGGGTGTACGTTGATGCAATCTCGCTTTTCAAGAGTTTCGTCCAGTTCATAGCCATGCTCCTTTTGCCACCGAGAGTACGTTTGCTCAATATTTGGTGGCTTCGAGGCGCCGCTCCGAGGACGACCACGGTCGAACGGACCGCAGGCGTGCCGCCCGCAAGATCCAAGGATGCGGCAGCAACCAAAGCGTCAAACCAGGTCTGTAAGATCCCGTTCGGGTTTCGATTGAGATTGGGCGGCCGCAATTCGCCAGCGGGGGACGGGACGCCTGCGGTTCGAGCGGTTCCTGCCCGCACCTCCGGCCAGTGTATGATCATTGACGGTTGGACCGCAAATTCTGTTGGGCGGAACAACATTAATGCTGCCGGTGCCGTTTTGAGCTATGCTGCTCGAAATGAGCCGAACCAATATCCGCAAGGCTTATGCTGCGGCCTTTCTGAAGAACCTGCAGTTCTTCGGACCGATATCCGTCCCCTATTTTCTCGACTGGCTCAGGGTGGATTATACACGGATGTTTGTCCTGCAAGCCTGGTTCCTGTTTTGGGTATTTATGCTTGAAATACCGACGGGAGTAGTCGCGGACAAGTTCGGCCGCAAAATCTCCGTTGCCCTGGGATCCATTTTGTTTGCGGCCGACATGTTGTTCTTTGGCCTTTCCAGCAACTATTACCTTCTTTTCGCGGCCGAATTCCTGGGCGCCGTAGGCATGACGCTCATATCAGGAGCCGATCAAGCATTGCTTTATGACTCCCTGATTGTGATGAACGAGGAAGAGCGGGCCCGCTTCTTTTTCTCACGCTACGAGGCCGCTGGAACCCTGGGACTGCTCGTTTCATTCCCCATCGGTTCATCGATCGCCGGTCTGCGCAATTATCCCAGCCTCCTGCCCGTGCCATTCCTCATGACCGCAATTTCGGCGGTACTTGCGGCCGGCATGTTTCTCTGGCTGCGGGAACCGCCTCGCACCAAACCCAAAGAGGGATTCATCAAAATGGGAGTGCTTGGACTTCGCACGCTCTTCGCTCGCAAGCAACTGCGGGCGTATGTACTCAATGCCGTCACCATTTCCTCCGTGACCTTTTTCGCATTCTGGTTTTATCAGCCCGTTGCGCAGCGGGCAGGGCTTGGTGTGGCCTACCTGGGATGGATCGGCGCCGGGTTCAACCTGTTCTCGGCTGTCTTGCTTACTCAAGTGGGTTGCCTGGAAAAGCTCATCGGTGTCAGGCACCTGCTCCTGTTTTCGGCAGTCGTGCCGGGGGTGCTGTTCGTGGTCCTCGGGTTCGTGCACTTCCTCGCATTCGCAATCCCTGCTCTCTTCGTTCTCGTGGGTTGCAAAATGGTACGGATTCCGGTGCTGAACGAATTCATCAATCGCCACATAGAAAGCGAAAATCGTGCGACGGTGATTTCGTCGGTTTCGCTGCTGGAACGTTCCGTCACTTTTCTACTCTACCCGGTTGTTGGCCTTCTCGCGGATGCGTCTCTGGATTATGCGCTTTGGCTGCTCGGAGGAGTGTGCCTGGTTTTCACAGCAGCAACCCGCCTCAGCGACCGGCACCTGGAAATCCCTGTGAGCGAACAACGCGGCACGCCTTAGCAAGCGGATATCGGACATTTCATTAGCGAATCCCTGTCAGTAAAGCGGGGACAGGCCAGAATGGCACTAAGCGCCTGCGCAAAAATAACTTCACATTCTGCGGAGCAACTATCCCAAAGGTCGTTTACGCATCTTGATCGTCTATGGGCATCAAATGGCCATTTATCAATAAATTTATGAGATGGTTGGGAATCATGGGTGTGGTATAATTCGTCCTGGTAGACTCTTTTCAGGAGGAACTATACCACATGGTATTTGATCCGAATGTCCTTCGATCCTTCCTGCATCAAGAGAGGATTGCCACGCTCCCGGAGCTGAAGCAAGCTTTGGGAAGCATGGCTACCATGACCGTGTTTCGAAAGCTCAAGGCGTTAGGCTACCGCACGAGCTATTCGCACCGCGGGAGATACTACACGCTGGTGAACATTCCCCGGTTCGACGAGCGAGGTCTCTGGACTTGCCGCGCCGTATGGTTTTCGCGCGACGGCAGCCTGCTCACCACCGCCCGGCGGTTTGTGAACGATTCCGATGCTGGGCTTACCGCCGGGGAATTGCAGGCGCTACTGAATGTCGAGGTCAAGGAATCGCTTCTGGTGCTGTACCGTCGAGGGCAAATTGCCCGCGAGGAAATCGGCGGCGTCCTTGTGCACTTTTCTACTGAGCCTGGGGTACGGCGCGAGCAATGGCTGCGCCGCCAGAGTCCGGCGGGTGCGCTGGAGGTGGGCGACTCGGCGGCGGGCGAAGGGCTGGCGCCGGAAATGAAGGCCGCGATCATTCTGTTTTTCAGCTTGCTGGATGAGAAACAGAGGCGGGTGTATGCGGGCTTGGAGGCCCAGAAGCTCGGATACGGCGGCGATATCAAGATTGCGGACTTTCTGGGGTTGGACGTGCACACAGTGTCGCGTGGGCGCCGGGAGCTCTTTGGAGACCGTGTCCAGCGGGAAAGGATTCGCCGTCAGGGCGGTGGGCGCCCGGCTGCGGAAAAAAACGCCGGAAGTGATCGCATGCATTTCGGACCTGCTCAAACACGAAACGGCTGGCGATCCGATGAAGGGTCTGAAGTGGACCCGAAGGACAACCAGGAAAATCGCTCGAGAACTGCGTCGGCTGCAGATCCGTGTTAGTGCCAACACGGTGCGCCGGTTGTTGAAGCGGATGGGGTTCTCCTTGCGCGTGAACCACAAGAGACTGGAGTCAGGGAACAAGAATCCGCCGCCCCGCCGGGTACGAAACCAGCAGTTTTTATACATCGGCCGGAAAAGGGAGGAGTTCTCCTCCAACGGAAAGCCTGTCATCAGCGTGGACGCGAAAAAGAAGGAGATGGTCGGGGCCTTCAAGAATCCCGGGGTGTCGTGGCAACGCGAACCGCAGATCGTCAACGACCACGACTTCCGCAGCGATGCCGAGGGGATGGCGATTCCCTATGGCATCTACGATACGCGGACCAATCATGGTTTCGTGGTGGTCGGGACCAGCACCGAAACGCCCGCCTTCGCAGTGGACGCAATCGTTTCCTGGTGGAAAAGTCGGGGCGGCAGTATCTATCCTGATGCAGATGAACTCCTGATCTTGGCAGACTGTGGCGGCGGCAACAGCGCCCGTGCGCGTGGATGGAAGTATCACCTGCAACACCGGTTCTGCAATCCTTACGGGCTGAAGGTGACCGTCTGTCATTATCCGCCTGGCGCATCAAAATGGAATCCGATCGAGCACCGCCTGTTTTCCCAGATTAGCAAGAACTGGGCAGGCAAGCCGCTGGAAAGCTATGAGACTGTGATCAAGTATATTCACTCGACTACTACCTCGGGCGGATTGAAGGTCAACGCCTGGTTGTCACTGAAGCGTTATGAAAAGGGCGAAGAGATCTCCAACGTAGAGATGAAGCGGCTCATGCTTGCCGGCCACAAGACGCTACCGGCATGGAATTACACGTTGACGCCGAGCAGAATGTGAAGTTATTTTTGCGCAGGCGCTAAGTTAAGGAGTGGATGAGGGCTATGCGATGTTTGCATTAGCATGAAACTGATATGGTTTTCTTTCGCCCCGCTGGGGCTCTTCATGTGTGATGGGCTGACCGGGGGCGGCGCTGCGCTTGCCCCCGGCTACTATCTTATTGCCCCTCCGGGGCATGGGCCCGGCGTCAGTCCCGTAAATTTGGCTGAAGACTCGCGCCGGAGGCGCACAAGACAGTAGCCCCGGGCAAGCGCAGCGCAGCCCGGGGTTTATGGGAGACGAGCCAGAGCCCTGGAAGGGCGAGAGAAAAATCTCCCCTTAACTTAGTGCCATTCGGGACAGGCCACGCTTTCACCAGTTGGGAAAACAGCGAAAGCGCAGCCTGTCCCCGATTTGCTGAGGTTCAGAGGCTGTTCCTGCCGCCGGCCGCACGGCAAACCGTACGTCGTTTTGGCGAGCGCTTGACACCTCTGTCGGGGGCTGCAAGAATCTGGCGAACCGCGGGCATCAGAGGTTCCGGGATCCTTCCATCGAGGACGAAGAGATGAAAAAGCCGGCATGGGTTGTTGCATTGATAGGTCTGGCGGCATTCGTGCAAGGAATCGGCGGACAGGTGCAAATCGGTCCTTTTCTCGATTTGGCCCGATCTTGCTCGAAGCCATTCCCAATCATCGATGCCAACGACGTATTCCAGCAGGTTCTGTTTTTAGGGGTCGATTACTCGAATCCGTCGCTTGAGAAAATGTTCAAGACCCTGGGGCCCGGCTGGCTGAGAAATCAAGACCCTGCGCGACAGGCATTCGCGATTCGGGCACTCGGCAGGCTTGAATGCCCGGACCTGATTCCCGCACTGGTTCCTGCGCTGGCTTCCCCACGCGCCGAGATCCGCAAGGAGGCGGCGAATGCTCTGGGCCAGTTGACGCAAGGCGCTCCTGTGGCCGATCGGCCGCGCGTGACCGGCGAAGTGGCCGCCGCATTACGCGTGCGCCTCGAGAAGGAAGCGGACCCTGCCGTGCGCGGAGTGCTTTGTGAAACCCTGGGCCGGCTCAGCTACGCAGATGCTACCGTCGTACAGGCGATCGAGAAATCGTTGGTGGAGGCGACCCTGCCTGCAGTCGGGGGGCCCGCCGGCGGCCCCGCTTTCGAGCCCCGATTGGGCGCCGTGAAGGGGTTGGAGGCGCTATTGCGCCAGCATGCTCGGTTATTCGCCCCTTCCGAGGACACGGTCCTGCAATTGCGCGCATTGGCACTTACGCGAGGGGACATCCGGGAATCCGCGAACGATGACGCCATCCGTGTGCGTCGCCTTGCATTGCTGGCTCTCGGCCCCCATGCCAAGGCGGACGACAAGACGCTGGCCGGCGCGTTCGGTGACCGCGACTGGGAGGTGCGGCGCATCGCCCTCCGTCTTGCCGGTGCGGGCCTGCGGACGGCTGCCCCGGAGGTTCTGGAAGACCGCCTCGCCCTGATTCGCCGCGGCCTGAAGGACCCGGACTGGCATGTTCGATTCGAGGCACTGTCCGTCTTCACCCGCAACCAGGATGCGCCGGATTGCACGCCGGTTCTGAAGGCGGCCGGTGATCGGATGATGCACGTGGCGCTGCTTGCGGTCGATGAATTGCCGAAATGCCGGGGCACCCAGGCTTCCGATGTGAGTCAGACGCTTCGCGCCCTCCTCCGGACGCTGCCGGTTGGGAAACGTCGGCCGGCAAACGATGCGGCGCCTGCCTGGCATCGTTCCGCGCATACGCTCGTGGCGGCGGCTGCGGCCGCGCCCGACCTGGCGCGCACGTGGCTCCCCCGCTTCCAGTCGAATCCGGTCTGGCAGGTGCGCATGTATGCGGCCCGTGCCGCGGCGATTCTGAAAAACCCCGCCGTGCTGCGCGAACTTGCAGGCGACCCCAATGACAATGTGCGGAATGCGGCGGTGACCGGCCTCGTGGCGGTGGAACAACACAGCGCCGACGATGTATATGTCGCACAACTCGCCCGAGGCGACGCGCAACTCTTGATGACGGCAAGCCGGGCTTTGCGGGGCAGCCGGAACCCGGCGGCGCTGCCCGCGCTCCTCGGCGCACTCGAGACCCAGACGCGTCTCGGCCGCAGCACAACCCGCGACGCGCGCCTTGCCCTTCTCGAGCGCATCGGTGAACTCGGGTCCCGCGAGCAGTCACCCGCCTTGGAACCGTTGCTTCGCGACCCGGATCCACGAGTCGACGATACCGCGGCCGCGATCCTCACCCGGTGGTCCGGGACCGCCGTAGAGCCTTCTACCCCGAATCAGATACAAGGCGCGCTCTCCATCCGTGAACTGCGTCTACTCGAGGGCGCGCTCGCCGAGGTTCGGATGAAACGCGGCGGTTCGTTCACGCTCGCCCTGCTCACCTGGGAAACGCCGGAGACGGCCGCGAACTTCGCACGCCTCGCGGAATGCGGTTACTACAACGGTCTGACGTTTCATCGCGTCGAACCGAATTTTGTGGTCCAGGGTGGGAGCCCGGGGGCGAACGAGTATGCGGGGTATCCCTATTTCATGAGGGATGAGGTCGGGCTGGCCTCAAACCGGCGCGGCACCGTCGGGCTCTCCACGCGCGGCCGCAATACGGCCGACGGGCAGTGGTATGTCAATCTGGCCGACAATGCACGCCTGGACCACACCTACACGGTATTTGCGACCGTGACGCGAGGCATGGAGGTAGTGGATTCCATCCTGGAAGGGGACGAGATCGCTTCCGTCCGGATCATCACCCGCAGATAAAAAAGCAGCCACTGATTGCACGAATACCGAGAAACTCGTGAAATCCGTGGCTGCCTGTACCAGCACCAGGAGTGGGGGAAAGGGTGCCTGGTTATAGTGTCCCCGTTCAGGTGGGACAGTATAACCAGGCACGCATTGCTACTTCAAGGTCACGTTCAGATACACGGAATATCGCGCGTACGATTCATAGAACGGCTTGAAGGCAGCATCGCCGATTTTGAAACGAAGGGTGCCGGGATCGCCGGTGATGGATTTTCCAATATCGGCGGCATTGAGCGTCACGGGGCGCCAATCGGTTCGTGGGCCGGACTCTTCGGCTGCCAACAAAACCGGACCGTAGAAGATGCTAGCGACATTGGGCTGATCCACGACCGGATCCAGATAGAAGTGGAACGGCATCCTAAGCTCGATCGCATCGTTATCCCTCCAGGTTCTGCGCAGCGTCAGATAGGTGCCCGGCACGGCTTTGACCGACTGCTCCCGGCCGTTGATCTTGACGAAGAAGCCGCGGGTCGCCCAGTGCGGCACGCGGATCTTGACATCGAACTGGCCGCCGCCCTTGAGGACGATCTGGGTCGTATCGGCGTACGGGAAATCGGTGCGCTGCTTCACGACCAGATTGTGTTCGGTCCAGTTCAGCGTGGACGGAACGAAGAGGTTGATATAGAGCGTCTTGTTGTCGGCGCCCTTGAAGTAAATGGAGTCCTGGAGCTTGGTGCTGCTTTCGAGCGCGGTGCCGTTGCAGCAGCTGAAACCGCTCATGTTGGCGTTGCCGAATTGTTTCTGCGAGCCGGGATTGAGCGGGATATGGTAAGTGTTTCCCGCATTGTCCTCGGCGACGGAAGCGAGAATCTGGTTGTACAGCCCCTGCTCGTAGTGGTCCATGTATTTGGCGGTCTGATCGAACATGAAGAGCTGGCGGTCCAGCTTCAAGAGATTGTAAGTGCAACAGGTTTCGCACTGCCCGCCGCTGGCGAATCCGTTTTCAAAAAGCGTGTCGGGCTCGGCGGTGAAGCATTCGGCGTTGTTCGGATTGCGCGCGCCGGCGACGCCGCCGATGCTGTACATGTAACTGTTGGTCACAATATTCCAGAAATTGTCGGCAATCCGGTAGTAGGTGAATTCCCGCGTGTCGCGGAATGTTTCCAACGCCCCCGTGATCTGCGGGATATGCTGGTTGGCGTGCTTGCCGCGAATCGTATCGACGTTTTTGGCCAGGCCGTGCTCGTGATCGGCGTTGCCGAAGAAGAAGTTGATGTTGTCGAACAGCTTGGCGCATTCGAGAAATTGTTGGTCATTAGTGAGCCGGTAAAGGCGCGCTAGGACTTCGTTCATGCCGCCGTACTCGCCTGCAATATAACGGTTCCACATGTTGATGCGCGTTTGGGTCGGGAGCACCTTGAGCCGGGTATAGACCCAGGCACCCATGTTCCTGGCGATCTCCAAAGCCTTCTGGTTGCCGCCGACTTCGTAGCAATCGAGGAGGCCGGCCAGGATCTTGTGCAGGGTGTAGTAAGGGGCCCAAATCTGGGTGTTCTGCGTGCCGTAAGTGGCGCCTTGCTCGAGCATGATGAACTGGTCGGGAGGATAGGCGCTGATGAATCCCTTACCCCAGTTCCAATAATCGGTCCGGATGCCATCGGCCCGAAGGTTCGAATCGTACCCGGTGCGACCGGGGCCGGGCAGGACGGCATTCGGATCGGCATTGAACTTGCCTCCTTCCGGTGCGGGCCTGCCCGATTTCTGGGAGAGATCGTAAAGGGTGTCGATGAGGTAGTTCATCTTCTGGAGGAAATTCGCCCGCAAAGCTTCATTGTAGGTCGTGCCGGCGTAGGCCTGGGCGATGGCCGACAGGTAGTGACCGGTGGCGTGGCCGCGCAGTCGAGTCGTCTGGTTGTCCCATCCACCGAGCTGCTTGACGCCTTCGGGCTGCTTCTGGCCGAATGCATCCCTGAAATTGTACAGGAAGCTGTCGGGATTGGTAGTCGCCAGGGTGCGGATGAACTTATCGCGGTTCTTGATGAACTGCGTGTCACGCTGCCTGGTGTCCTGATCTAAAACGACCTGGCCGAGAGAAAACGCCTCGACCAGGCGCGTGGGAACTGGCACCTCCCTGGATGCCGCTTTCACGGTCACCGTGGCCTTGGGTTGGAACTGGGTGCCGGGCACCTTGCCGGTCACGGTGTACGTGCCGGGCTTAAGGACCTGACTATTATCTTTGGGCGCCGGCCAAACCACGCGAACATCAGGGCCCTTGGCCTTGTTGCGATACACGGCAGGAATGGCATGCGGTAGCCGGGGGAGCTCCTGCGACTGTCTCGGCCTTGATATCAGGGACGGCTTCCAATGGGATCGCAGTGGGCAGCAGGTTATCCTTCGGGGCCGCGATGGTCGGTCCTCTCGCGCCGGCCGGCGCACCACCGGCAGTACCGGGCTGACGGCCCGACAGGGCGTTGTTGCGGATCGTGGCCACCTGCTGGTCGCTCAGCGCGATGCGGTAGATGCGGACATCGCGCACTCTGGCGTTGAGGGTGGCATCGGCGTCATTCTGCGAACGGCCGATGTAAAGGCGGTTCGCATCCCCGGAGGTCTGGTTGAGCACCTGCGCGGCGTTTACGGTGACGTTGGTGGCCTGGCTGACCCTGGCGCCGTTGAGATAGCTGGTCAAGGTGCGATTGGCCGGATCGAGCACCACGGCGAGGTGGATCCACTGATTCGCGGGAACCGGCGCGCCGGTCGTTCCACTGCGCGTCGCAGTGCCGGAGGCGATGAAAGCGCGGAAGCCCGCGGCGGAACCGGCTTCGGTCACTGTAGCAGAGAGGCTGTTGGAGGCGTTCTGCCCGAAATCGAAGAACCGCTGCCCGGGGGTGTCGGAATTGAGGAAGAGCCAACCCGTGACGCTGATCGTTTCTTCCCCGGTCAGGGCATTGCCCGGGAGTTGGACGTGGCTGCCATTGCCCGGCAGGTTAAGGACATTGCCGAACCGGCTGTCCCGGACAAAGGCGGCCCCGGTTCCACGCAGCGTCGCGCGAAAGTTGTTCCTGGACCCATCCTCCGCGTTGCCGTTGAACGCGTAGCGGGCCATGAGAGCGGTTTCGCCAATCCCATCGAGAAACTGATGGCCTCCTTGAGCCCTCTCGCGCTCCGTAAATGCCGGCGAAACAGTGAAGATCGTCAAGACCAAAATAAAGAAGATCCGCATTCCTGTCATTTTGATTGACTCCGCGATTGATGAATTCGTGAAACAATAAGTTATTCTGTCGAACGGTGCGACTGGGATCGGGCTTGGAGACCGCCCCGACGCATCATCAGTCAAAGGTGGTAACACATGGAGGAGGCAAAAACTAGTTGGAAATGGAGGAGTCGACCCCCATTCCTGTTTTTCTTGTACCTGGCCGAGGATCTGCGGCGACACCATAGCTAATTTTGAGAATCCAATTGCCAGGCCGGCGTGGTTCGGATCAAGGCGGTGTTGCCTTTGAGCTGCGCAGCCGGTTGCGCCATATAACTGAAGCTGACAGAGTTGCCACAATCGAGGTGAATCGAATCCCCCCCTCTCCGCCACTGCTTTTATTTTCCAAGAGCCGATGGCATTCGCGGCCTCGTCTGCAAGAACGATTGGCCCCGCTACGTCGAAGATGGGCCTCAGCGACCCGTGAATCAGGCCTACCCGGCCGATTGTGCCTGCTCATTCTGATGTAGATAGAATGAGCGATTGACATCGCTCCGCTCCAGGACAGAGTGCGGCGCAGACTGTCGGGAATCCTTTTCAGAGTAAAAGTCAAAAAGTCACTTGTACGGTTCTTCCGTAATCCTGGCATCGACCAGCATATTAATTGGCACCGCCAAATCCAAAACCGTGCGCATATTTGCGCCAAATGCTGGATTTTGGTGGATAGCTGAGCGGACCACAACGGCATCTGATCCAGGTAGAATTGACCAAGGCCATGCGAACTAGCCAATCCCGTGTCGCAAAATGGAGGCCGGCGATGCACCCGTTTCGCTAGATCTCCTAATCCGAAATTCCCTTACCCCCCGTCTCTCGTGTGCAGGGGCGTTGCCGCGAGAGCCACCGGGAGGCGCAGATCACCAAGGGATCATCCATGCCGCCCGAAGATGATAAGAGCCGCAATTTCAGACAGTGGCCGGGTCAGGACCTCGATGTCTTCTCCCTGGTCAAGTTCTGGGTTCTCCGATCCGAGTGCAGTTTTCGAACAGGTAGGTGTGGCAGCGGTTGTTTAAGATCGCGGGATTAAGGTGCTAAGAATCCAAGAAGAATCGGCCCGTCGCCGGCGTACCCGGTTTCCTCTCTAAGCTCGCGCACGGCCAGCTTGGGCCGGTGCCTCGC
>CAVTZY010000023.1:0-199391 GCA_963739235.1 Terriglobia bacterium
GCTGGATATTCGAGGAAGAGCTTGTATCTGGGCATATCCTTGCCTCACAATCTGAACTTTCGGCATCCCAATCTCGTATTGCAGACCAGAGGGAGCTATGTTAATCCCTTATGCGCAAAGAAAGGGCGAGTTTCTATATGGGCGGCAATGAACCTTCAGGGATTAGTTCTCATGCGGGGCATTTCGAGGAGGGTGGTTTCTTCGGTGCGCTCGCCAACAAGCAAACGTACCTGAATATCATTTACCTGCTGCTTTCGTTCCCTCTGGGTATTTTCTATTTCGTCATCCTCATCACCGGAATCTCTCTTGGATTCGGCCTTGCGATCGTCGGGGTAGGGATTCTGATCCTGCTGGCGTTGCTCGTCGCCTTGCGAGGTTTTGCTGCCTGGGAACGCCAACTCGCGATCTGGCTGCTGAACACCTACATCCCTCCTCCGGACCCCAGAGCCGAGCCCCTGCAACACCCGCTGATCGCCCTCAAGAAATATATGACAGATTCTTACACCTGGAAGAGTCTGGTTTATTTCTTTGTGAAGTTCCCTCTGGCGATCGCATCCTTCGTGATCACGGTGTTTATCGTATCTTTCACGCTGACTCTTGTTTCGGCCCCATTGCTCTATCACTATACCCAGGTAAATCTTTTCTTCTGGCGCATCACACGGGCTGAAGAGGCACTCGTCTGTGTGGCCGTTGGCCTGATTTTTGGCCTGGTATCTGTCCATGTCCTCAATGGCATGGCCGTATTGAGCCGCGCCCTGGCGACGGCGATGTTGAGCGGAACGCACCCTCTCCGAAGCCGGCCGAATACCGGGCCGATCATTATTCCCTGACGCCAGGCCCGCCCCTGGCGTCAGGGCAGGCCGTCATCCTTCTGAGAGTGGATAAGGGTCTTCACGGTAAGGATCGCGAAAAAACAGAGCACGCCGGCACGCAGGATTCCGTCCAGGGCCAGGGTTCCGATCAGGGCCAGGATGGCATAACAGGCAAGGGCTCCCAGCAACCGCTTGTTGGCGAATATTGGCGCTTTCATCGAGGTTTGGATCATACCATCGCGTGTGACGTTTCTTACAGATCTTAGCAGGCGAATCCCATCCTGGTGGCGGCGTCTATGGTTTCATCATGAGAAATTATTGGCGAAGGTGCGCCCAGGGAGAATCCGGCGGGCGGCGCGGGCTCTGCCGTCGGGGAAACTTTGTAAGAACATAATAATATTGAATTTTGCGTTTCACCTATGTATATTCGGTCAACCCGATCAGGTGTTTGCTCGCGTTGCCAACGTCAGTTGCAGACTCTTGAACAGGGCGTGGCGTTTCACGTCTGGATCCCGCGAATAAGCGCCAGAGCGTCAATTGAATGCGATCCGATAACACCCTGCCGGCGCAGGATTTAGTATTATTCATAAGAGGAAAAATGAAAGAACAAGGCACAGTGAAGTGGTTCAACAACGAAAAGGGCTATGGTTTCATCAAACGTGCATCCGGAGATGATGTCTTTGTCCACCACTCAGCAATTCAGGCCTCTGGTTTCAAGTCGCTGAGCGAAGGCGATACCGTGGAATTCACCGTTGCGAAAGGCCCAAAAGGCCTGCAAGCTCAAGAGGTGGTAAAGCTCTAAAGGGAGGCGTTAGGGGACGATAGGTCCCCCGCCTCAGCGCTGCTCCCCGCCGAGTTCCCCATTCCCTGAAATAATGGCAGCCGCTGGCCTACAATCCGCGGCCTGGAGTTTGTTTACCCAAATGGGGCCCGATCCTGGTGATCCTCTCGATTCGATCACGGACAATGGTTCAGGGTCTGGCCCCCTGCCCAAGCGAAATTTCCTGCCTGGCGTGAGCCTGTCCATCGTGGGTTTTGGCGGGCTGATTCTTGCGGGTATGAGCCAGGCGCGCGGCGACCGCCTGGTAGCCGAGTCCATAGCACGCGGAGTGAACTACTTTGATGTCTCACCCGCGTATGGGAGCGGGGAGGCTGAACGGAGACTGGGACCAGCCCTCCAGCCCTATCGCCCGGATGTTTTTCTCGCCTGCAAAACCCTCGAGCGTTCCGCAGTCGGAGCCCGCAAGGAGCTCGAAGAATCGCTGCGACGCCTGCGATGCGACCACATAGATTTGTACCAGTTCCATGCCGTCAATCGATTGGAAGATGTCGAGGGTATCTTTGCACCCGGTGGTGCCATGGCAGCCTTCCTGCAAGCCCGGAAAGAAGGACTGGTGCGCTTTCTCGGCTTTTCTTCCCACTCGGTTCCAATCTCGCTGTCTCTGCTCGATCGCTATCGCTTCGACTCTATTCTTTTCCCGGTGAACTACGTCTGCTACGCGCGCGGCAACTTTGGAGCTCAGGTGTTGGAGAAGGCGCGAGCGTGCGGAGTGGCTCGCGTGGCGCTCAAAGCCATGGCCTATACGCCTTGGCCGGCCCACGCGCCCCGGCCCTATGCGAACTGCTGGTATCGCCCGATCGACGATCCCGCGCTGGCTTTACAGGCCTTGCGTTTTACGCTCTCCGAAGATGTAACGGCGATCTTTCCCCCGGCAGATGAATGCCTCTATCGTATGGCGCTCTCTTTGGCAGATTCGGCGCCACCGCTTTCCGCAGAGGAACGACGGCAACTGCTCAGTAGCGCCCGCGGCTTGAAACCCATCATGAAAGTAAACAAGTACTGAGTGCTGAGTTGCCCTTACCCAGATTTTTTCACGACTCAGCCCTCAGTAATCTGAAGCGAATAAGTGCAACCTGCAATCTACTGATAATCATGAAACATAGTGACAGAAAAAGATTCCCAGCCCCGAAGAAATAAGATTCCCATCCCCGATGGGGCGGAAAGAGAGTAGCCCCGGGCGTGAGCCCGGGGTTGTGAGCGGGTGGCGAAGGAGCCCTGAAGGGCGACACATCCATCCTTGGAATAGCGTCACTATGATATCTGATACTCTATACATTAGAAGACTAGGTCAACTTTCCGTATTTGGAGAAGCGTGCCTGCAGTTGCTTGAGCATGTCCTGTGTCATGGATTCCAGGTTCCACTCCGGTCTCCACCCCCATTCCTCGCGGGCAGCAGAATCGTCGATGGAGCGCGGCCACGAATCGGCAATCGCCTGGTGATAGTCGGGCTCATAGGAAATTTCGAAGTGAGGCAGGAATTTTTTGATGCAGGCGGCCAATTCTCCGGCACTGAAGCTGATGGCGGCCAGGTTGAAATCGGCATGGTGGCGCATGCTGGAGAAATCGGCCTCGGCAAGCTGGATGGTTGCCCGGATGGCATCCGGCATATACATCATGGGCAGGACCGTCTCTTCCCGGACGAAGCACTTGTATTTGCCTTGGGACACCGCGTCATAAAAAATCGCCACCGCATAGTCGGTGGTGCCTCCGCCCGGAGGCGTCTCGTGCGAAATGATGCCGGGATATCGCAAGCCGCGCACGTCGAGCCCGAATCGCCGCACATAGTAATCGCCCAGCAACTCGCCGCACACCTTTGTCACCCCGTACATCGTCGAGGGCTTGAGCACGGTCTCCTGAGGTGTATTTTCCAGGGGCACGCCCTTGCCCCAGACCGCGATCGAACTGGGGACGATGATGCGCGCCATCTGGTGACGTACACCGAGCTCGAGGATGTTGAAGGTCCCTTCCATGTTGACCTGCCAGCACAGCTGAGGATTCCGCTCGCCTGTTGCGGAGAGAATCGCCGCGAGGTGAAACACCGTGTCGATATCGTACTGTTGGATGACGCGTTCCAGTGCTTCGATGTCCATGACATCTGCGCTGTGAAAGAGGCCGAGGCCTGTGAGCTTCTCAGGGGGATTCGGCCTGCAGTCGGTGGCGATCACGTTGTCTACACCGAATCTGGCGCGCAGGGCGGCCGTAAGTTCCGACCCGATCTGTCCCAGAGCCCCGGTCACCATGATTTTTCTGATTTCCTTTTTCACGGATGAATCTCCTCTTTGATCCCCGGTGCGGGCGCAGGAATAATGCCATGCTTGAAGGTATGGGTTATGAAGCCTGAAATGCTGCTGCCTGCCCGACCATCCGATAGCGGCAAGGGAGTAGTATATTGAGGTGAATATCCCTGTCAAGCCAAACGGTTTCCTCGCAGGAGACGCGAGCGCATTGCACTGTGCTACTTATGGACAAGTCCTTGCCATTCAGGTCAGAAAAGCAACAGCTCATCGCAGAGGGAGCAGAGGTTTTTGGGTTGCGGCCGTGCCGCTCAGTTCTTTTCCTCGCTGACCCTCGCAGGAGCCGGATCGCACTTCATGAAACGAGGGGAATGTTGAATCGTCCGGAGTCCTCTTTGCGTGCGCTGGTGCTACGGTTTTTTGTCTCGAAATCACGGCGAAACAGGCTTTAAAATGAAGCGACGACATGTTAACCTAGAGCTCGTTGCATCGGGGTTTGGGAGCGACCCTAAGCGCTTACACCGTGTCCGACGCAGCCTCCAGCATCAAGAGTGGGCCGTTAGCTCAACTGGCAGAGCAACTGACTCTTAATCAGTAGGTTCCAGGTTCGATTCCTGGACGGCTCACCAAAAACTCCAACGAAACCAATAACTTATAGACGGTAATCGGATGAGTCATTGTGATCTTGTCGGTCATTGTTGACCAAAACTCACGCCGAACTCACAACTGGCCGGGGATAAAAGGGAATTAAACCGATAGCTTAGACCTCGGGGATCTGTTCCACATCTTCATGAAGGAGCTTGCCTTGCCGAAGCCGGTCTCTTCGGCGTTTATCGGATCTCACTCCCTCAGCCAAGTGGCAGACAAGCGCATCCGCTCCGGAACGCGTGATGAAATGGTCGAATCCAAATGTACTTTGACAAAAAGCCTCGTTCAGTTTGTTCATAATCTGCCTGAAGCTGGCAAGAGCGTCCCCAATTTTTTGGCGGTTTACACCGGGGAGGCGTTTGGATGTCTCCTCGGGATTGATGGCGATGGAGAAATCGATGTGTGCAATCCGCTTGTCGCGCAAGTCGCGGGCGAACTTACATCGAACAAGGCTTTCTGTCACCAGTTTTTGCAGGTCGTCTGCCAATGCCTTATCGGCTACTAGTTTAGGCAGACGCAGAAGCGTGAGATTCTTGAACCTGCCTTGCTCCGGAGGATCGGTAAGCCTTGCGATGTGAAGCAGAATATTTTCCCTAAGAACGGCCTCAATTGTAAAAAAGAAGAAGGCTGCCGTTTCATTCAAAAGGGCAATACGTTTCTCAGACTTGGCGTATAATTTCCGGTATTCAAGCCACTTGGCGTGGAGCCAGACGACTTCGTTGTGCAGCTCGTGATACACCGAACCCAATTCCGGCCCGAAAACTTGTATATGCTCCTGCTTGGCCTCTGGGCCACTCTCAATGTCTGCCATGGATTCTCCTCCCGAGACCTGACTAGGATCGCTGCCGTGCGTGTTTTCTATGGAGGATTCTCATTATTCGCGGAATCTGGCCAATGACTGCTTATAGCACCTGACCCTTTTCCCGAGGGTCGATAACATCAGATCGTGGCCGACTTAGAATGAGACCACGTGAAATCCATCTAGTGAGGTGTCTCATATGGTGTCGTGGCTGCCATCCGCCCAAATGCGGACGGTTCTGAAGTTTTGTCCAGGAAAACTCAAACAGACAGCATGAAGCTCAACATAGAGGCTTCGCAAAATCTCGACATCCCTTTTGCAGTATTCTACGACTGACTTGCGCTTCTCTAGGTCTCCAGACCTCCAAAGGTTTACAGCTTCGATCCCGGTCATAGTCTTTTCAATACCAAGGGATTCCTTTGCCAAGGTATCAAGTGAGACCCGTTTTCTCGTATGCTTTTTAATAAAGGCAAGAAGATCAACGCTCTTTTTCTTTAACCCTGTTACTGGGCCGTAATCTCCCAAAACTTTGAAGTCGAATCTGTCGCCATTAAACGTAAGAATTTGCGCGAACTTCTTTAGTTCTATCAGCAGATCCCCGACATCCTTTTCATATCATATCCGATATTCGTTAGCCTTGTCCCACGTAACCGCAACTGATACCAAAAACTCTGAAACCGCATCCCACCCTCCAGCCACCTCCGAACTCAAATATTGGGTTTCGACATCGAGTACTATCAACTTATCATGTAGGACCGCAGCAGCAGCTTCGAGACGTTTTTGCTTAAGTTTGGCACGCCATTGTGCCGCCTGCAGTGAGCGTTCTTGTATGATCTGGAAACTATAGCGCTCAGATAAATTGACCCCTCTGTGCTCACATAAATTGACCCTTTCATCCAAAGCAGCGAGTAGTGAAAAGTTCATACGCCTGAACTCTTGCCTATTTTTTCCCAAGTAGTAGGCAAACAAACCTTTAGCCGTTGTTTTGGCTGATAAGTCATCCGGAACGAAACTCCCGAAAAGATTTCATGCTCAGCAGAATTGACCCCTTTTTTTAATCTACCTGGAAGAAAAAGGGGGTCAGTTTATCTGAGCAGATGGGGGTCAATTTATCTGAGCGCTATAGGGAAATCGTTGGCCTGTATTTTGGCCTGCACCTCCTGCTTCCGCTGTCCTTCAGCTCGCCTCGAATAGTGAACAACAAGTGAGATGAACCCCACCACCACCACCACTATGAGAAACAGCGCCATTAAGGGTGTCATTACTAGCCCCTCCAGCACGACAGTCCGAAAGCAGCGGGGTCCCCAATCATTTGAGCTATTCTGTCAGCATGAACCTGCATTAATTGCAAGTCAACCACGGTGTGGAGGAAGGGGCAGCCCTGTCCCTCGGCTCCTGGGAAGAGCAGCGGTCCGCGCACCCGCGATGTTTCGCCAGCGCCGGATTTATTTCAGGGAATCTCTGATCGGAAGAGGATTTTTCTGACGGGCGCGGGACCGGTGGGTTGAAAGTTTCCGGCCCCGCGCTCGCAGGCTAGTTCACTGCTTCAGTGGTCGGCCATCCCTTCGGGAACTTCGGCATCCGACCCGACAGCCGGAAACGGATCTCCACCAGCTCCGTCAGGTCGCGAATCTCGTGCCCGTTCAACTCGGCCGCGCCGCCTTCGATGCGCACCGCCATTTCTTCATCGAGCAGCCTGCAGAGCTCGGCCTCAGACTCCTTGGCTGCATCTTTCTCGCGACGCGCCCTCCCAGCCAGCTCGGGAAGCTCAAGCTCCGAGATTTCGTCTACCACCTCCTCGTAGCGCTTGTTGAGCACGTCAAGCTCCTCGTCGGTCAGCAGCTTCCCACGCCGCTTCGCCTGGCCGTGCGCCCGGTCGTGCGCCTCGTTGAGCGAGTCCAGCTTGGCCATCGCCTTCCTGCGCCTCGCGGCCCGGTCCTTCTCAATCATCTCAGCATATTTGGCCGCCGCCTTCCTGCGCCATTCGGCCTTCGCCTGAATCGACTCCTGCTGCCCGCCATTCGTCGCTGCCATCTGAATTGGTTTTTCCATCTTAGGTGCTGTCGTTGCCATATAGTGATTCTCCTAATAAAAAGTGTCACTTGATCACCTGGACGAAGCAGCCGCAGGATAACCGGTCGGTATTCGCCAATTGCGTGGCCGTCCAGGCGCGACAATCTTGCCCTGCCTTGGGATTGCCACCGGCCTGCGAGCAGCACGTCTCTGCCAGGCAGAAAACGCCCGATGTGCGGAAAGCATTACCTTGTCGCACGGCCCGTACTGGTACCGCGCTCCCTTAATTTGATGGGGCGGTTGCGCTTGCACTCTTATGCACCCTTTTCCCACAATCCAGTGCATAGGGGGGTGGGCTAGATATCCAGCCCGGCCACGACGCCATTCGCCTTTTCTCGGTAGTCCTCAGCATCGATGTAAGCCCTCGTGTGTGCCGTGGAAGTGTGCCCCAGCCATTCCTGCGCCGTTTCGATTCTGCCAGTCTTCCGATTAATGAGCTTGGCGATGGAGCGGCGAAGGACATGGGTGGCCGTCCCTTGGATCACGCTCGCAGGATATAGGAGACCCAGATACTTTTTTACGATCAGGTGTGCCGCCGAGCGTGTCAGCGGCCCTGGGACGTGGAATTTCGTTCGCGGGGACCGGCTGATGAATAGCCATGGCAGCGAGTCCTCGCGCGTCGCCAGGTAGGCTTTCACGGCATCTCGGGCGTCATCGCGCAGGGACCGCTCAATCCATTTCTCGGTCTTCTCCATCTTCACCCGCAGCACCCTCACGATCTCGCCATCGCTGTCCACGACATGATCACGGTGTAGACGCACGATGTCGCTGACGCGGAATCCGGTAGACGCCATCAGCCTGATCAGGGCGTAGTCGCGGGGCTCCTTCTGCGCCAGGGTCATCAGGGTTTTAATCTCTTGCTCGTTCATGAAAAGGTGGCTCATTCTTGGCCTCCGTAATTCAACGTTTTATTCCATATATTGATATAACGTAGAATATTAGGCTGAAGCTGTCAAGCAAATAAAAGAGTTAATATCGATATTCAACTAAACACTGAATTGTTGAATTACATTCTGGGCTAGAAAAACAGGCCGCTGCCCAACGGTGCGGGAATGGGGCGTGGCGCGGTGTGAAGGTGATCAGCGAGAATGTTGGATTTCCGAGGAGCGGACCTAGGCGCAGTCGGACCATAGCAATGGCACGATAGCTTCACCGAACGATTCTGGACAACGTGCCAGTTTCCGGCGGCCGGCGCTCTCATGCATGTGGTGCGGATTCAGCTACCCAGGGACACGCGGGCCGACTATAATGACGGCAAATTCGCGTCTTTCTAATTGCAGTGCGCGAAGTGCCCGTGGAGGGATTCTCCATGATCGGCAAAACCGTATCGCACTACCGGATCCTCGAAAAACTGGGCGCAGGCGGCATGGGCGAGGTGTATCGCGCCCGCGATGAACATCTTCATCGGGATGTCGCCATCAAAGTCCTTCCGTCTGGTTATCTGGCCGACGAATCCGCCCGCAAACACCTCCGCAAGGAAGCGGAGGCACTCTCCAGACTGAGCCATCCCAACATCGCGACCGTTTTCGACTTTGACACGCAAGAGGGGATTGACTTTCTGGTCCTGGAGTACGTACCTGGCCAAACCCTGGGAGCCAAGCTTGCATCGGGACCGCTGCCGGAAAAGGAAGTTGTAGCCCTAGGAGTCCAGATTGCATCGGCACTAGGGGAGGCGCACGAAACCGGTGTCATACATCGGGATCTCAAGCCTGGAAACATTATCGTGACGCCAAAGAGCCAGGTGAAAGTGCTCGACTTCGGACTGGCACAAGTGTTGCGGCCGGTTAGCCCAGACGACAGCACCGATAGCTCGACAGCGCCGAAGGCAGCAGGCACGCTCCCCTACATGGCGCCTGAGCAATTGCGTGGCGAACAGGTGGACCAAAGGACGGATATCTACGCCGCTGGCACGGTCATCTACGAGATGGCGACGGGAAGCTTGCCTTTCCCAGAGAGGCTGCCGACTGCATTGGCAGACGATATCCTTCACAAACCGCCGCCACCGCCGGGCCGTTTGAAGCCAGACCTTTCGACTCACCTGGAAGAAATCATCCTGAAGTGCCTGGAAAAAGACGCCGAGAACCGCTACCAATCTGCCAAGGAGTTGTTGGTAGACCTGCGCCGTCTGAGCGCACCCTCGATTGCTGCCGCACCAGCCCGTCGGCGGGCACTATGGCCGATCTTTGTTCTTCTCACTGGTATGTTCACTGTGGCCGGCATCGCGTGGTGGGCGTACAAGCATTATGTTCAATCCCCCCAGGTCGCGCTCGCGTTTCAGGAGCGAGATTGGGTCCTTATTACCGATTTTGACAATCTCACTGGAGACCAGGTTTTTGATCGATCACTTGAGGCGGCAATGACTGTGGGCATTCAGCAGTCGCGGTATGTCAATGTCTTTCCCCGAAACAGGGTGGAAGAGACACTTCAACGGATGAGAAAAGAAAAGATCGGGAAGCTGGATGAGGTGCTGGGAAGGGAGATTGCCCAGAGGGAAGGGATTAAAGCTTTGGTGGCATGCAGTATCAGCCGCGTTGGTGAGGTTTACTCTCTAAACGCACGGCTGATCAATCCCTACACCGGTATGGCGGTTCTAACCACAAGCGCCCGTGCAAAAGGCAAAAATCAGATTCTGGATGCCCTTGATGATTTGACGAAGAAGATACGTGAAGACTTGGGGGAGGTTTTGACCAGCATTGTCGACCAGAACGTAAGGTTGCCCCAAGCTACCACTTCCTCTTTGGAAGCCCTGACACTCCTCGTCGAGGCTCGCAGGCTGAAAGGGAAGGATCAAAAATCAGTATGCAACCTGCTTCAAGAGGCGATTAAACTGGACCAGGACTTTGCGTTGGCTCATGCAGAACTAGGAGAATACTTTTACAATGCAGGCGACCGGGGAAAAGGAGAGGAACATTTCACAAAAGCACTGAGCCTTCTGGATCGGCTAACATTAAGAGAGAGATTGTGGATTCAAGCTCTGGCTGATGAATATAGAGGCAATCGGGAGAAGGCTTCAGGGTACTACAGAACTTACTTAGACCGATATCCTGACGATAGCAGGGGGTGGTTCCGCTTGGGATATTCTTACCTGATACTGGATCGCTGTGATCAGGCTATAGAAGCATTCAAGAAACACCTGGAGATTGTCCCGTCAGAGGTAAATGCCTTCATTAATATCGCCACCTGCTACTCGAATATGCATAACTATGCCGAAGCTGTCCCTCGTTATCTGAAAGCCTTTGAGATCAATCCACAACTGCTTACCAGTGGCAACATTAATCATGAATTCGGTTTTACGTACATCTACATGGGCAAGATCAAAGAGGCTGAAGACACATTCAATAAGATGCTTTTAACTCCGAGTAACGATAAGAAAGCCCGAGGGCATCGCTCCCTGGCATTGTTGAATATGTACCGAGGCCGGTACTCTGCCGCGATCGATCATTTAAAGGAATCCATCCTCCTTTGGAAATCGCTTAACTTCAAAATGAGCGAATATCGCGATCGTTATTATCTCGCCACCGCTTATAAGACAAAGGGGATGATCGATGCCTTCAGAGCAGAACTCGCAGCCATAAGAATCCTCTTAGCCGCGAGTAATCTGGCGCCTGAGTGGTTATGCTCGGCTGGCACGCTGCATGCCAGGACTGGCATGATAAATGAGGCAAACAAACTGCTCGGGGAAATCTCGGCTCGAATAAACGACCTCACGGCTGATTCTTCCATCGGACGAAGCAACCGGGGTGATCGCGAAAATTATGATCTGCTCAAGGGGGAGATCGAGTTGGCTAAAGGGAACTATGGCGAGGCTTTAGATCTATTTCAGGTCGGCAATAAGGTTTTCGGGAACATCAAGTCAAGTGAACCATTGGCCTATTGCTATTTGATCAGCGGTGAATTGGATCAGGCGATATCCATGTATGAACAGATCATTGGCAGCAAAGAGCTGGGAAATGAGAGTCAGGAGAAGTGGATTCTGGCCCACTATTATCTGGGCAAAGCCTATGAGCAAAAGGGAGAGCGCGAAAAGGCAATAGAATCCTATGAGAGTTTCCTGAACATCTGGAAGGATGCAGATCCGGATTTAGTCGCTTTAGTCGATGCAAAAAGGAGACTGACGAAGTTGAAATCTGACCACAGATCGGTTGATGCTGATCCAGCAGAGAGAAGCTTCATTCTGGATCCTTGGCGGCCCGATTTTAATCCCCCTTGTGCAGCGGCGGGCATGAGTACCACACAACTCTTATGCCTCACCATTGGGGCTTGAAGAGGTTGGACTTGTCATTTGCGCCCACAATCGAACCTCGGGTAAACTGGTTCGAGGAACTCAAGCGCCTGGTGCCCACCGGAAATAGGTAAGCGCGACCGACAGCGACCTCCTGTTTCTCAGATCTAAGCCACATAGCATTCTGCGCAGGCTTGCTGCCGAACAGGAAGGATTGACTCCCGCGAAGTCCCGATATGGGAAGCCACGACTGAACATGGAAGACTTGTCCGCTACCTGAGACTCTCCCTCATTGCTGTCCATTGCGCCTGTCGCATCATCTGCCGGAGCCCTGGGAAACAAGAGTGAGGTTTTTGGCGAATGTGGGATTCGGATTGTCCGAGGTCAACAGGCGATCGCGATGTAAATCCGTAGCTTTTGCGCAGTTGTCCTGGTCGTGAAAATGCCAGCAGTCCTCGAAGGGTCGGTGCTGCAGCAATCAGGGATCCTCTACTCCAGGCACTTTATTAGTCCCGGCACACGACTACCTAATCCAGCGGCAATCTTCCCTGACCTCGGCGATATTCATCTAGTTTTTTGCGGGCCTCAAAATACTTCTCCTCCACTGCCGCCGGAGTGACAACCTGTTCCTTCAGGGCCAAGCAGATTGTCATGACCAATGCCAATGTTTTGTCGTCCATCTCATTCCTCCTGTTTTGAATTGCTGGCGTGTAGGCCATACTGAGACAGTCCGCGGCACCGCATGCCATTGGCTCGCGGTGGGCCGCCATGTGTAACTTTTTGTAAGGCGGACGTCCTCGTTCTGCAGCTTTCCGGCTCGCGTGGGTGTAGAGTTTTGTCGGATATCTGTACCCGCGTCCCCGACCGGTAGCGCAGGAACCTGTGCGTGACATGATATCTCTCAGGAGGATTCTTCGCCCGCTGTGGTTTTCTCGTTTGCCCGCATGGGAAGGACAAGGCAAATGGGAGGAAGTGGCCTATAAGCTGAAAAGGCAGGTAAGTTTGTGAAAATGCGCGAAAGAACAGCAACAACATGTTGTTATATCTAAATACATATCTAAAAAGACTCTAGCATAGCGGGGAAATGGGCAACCGCCGAGGTTTCAAGGTTTAGCCGAAGGCCTCTTCCTCAGGGGTACGGAAAACCTTCCTCAGGGGTACGGTTGTTTTTCCTCCGGGGTACGGAAAGTCTTCCTCTGGGGTACGGGTATTTTGGGGAAATCGTGGTGATCCCCTCACCGAGTGTTTTTTGGCACATCCCGAAATGCAAATAGACTTGCTAATTAAAGTCTATACAGGGTATATTTCACCCTGTTATGGCGACGAATAGCAAGTCAATCAAAAGGTACAGGCTGGATAGTGAGCGGATATTCTCCCGGCACCCGGTCCTGACGCTGGCAGCGTGGGCAGCTGAATTGGGTAGTCCCGGACTTACGACGGTGGCCAGGGAAAGGGCTCGTTATTACTGCAAAACGGGACGGCTTGCAAGGCTCGCGCGCGGGATCTACGCACCAATCTCTCCCGGATCGGCTTCCGGAAATTTCGTTCCGGATCCATATCTTGTTGCGGCAGCACTCCGTCCTGATGCAGTACTCTCGCATCATACAGCACTCGATTTGCTCGGCTTGGCTCACAGCGTCTTCTCACGCTTTACTTACTGCACCGTCGATCCCCGGCGTACCTTGAGGCTCTCGAAAATGAGTTGGCACGCACTTAGGCATCCTGCGGCGCTCGTGCGCGCAAAGAAGACCGATTTCGGCACGGTCACTATCGACCGGCAGGGAGTAATGGTGACCATCACCGGCCCTGAGAGAACCCTGGTCGATGGCTTCGCCGATCCGCGATGGGTGGGAGGGCTGGAAGAACACATCCAATCCGCAGCTGCCATGCGGGATCTGGATCTCGACATGCTGCGCGGATACCTGCGACTCTTGAATCGACGGATTCTTTATGCTGCGGTAGGCTGGTTTCTGGAGAAGTTCCCCGATGTTGCCATACCGGACGGCCGGTACCTTCAAAGACTGGAAAGGCACGTCCCGCGTCAGCCGCAGTATTTGGAAAGAAGCCGTGCCGGCGGACGACTTGAGGCTAGGTGGAACCTCATCGTTCCTGCGCATCTCAGCCTCAGCGCCGGTTTTGAAGGGGTGGCGAAATGATTCCGAGCCGGGAAACGCTGTTGGCGCTGCGGGAAAAACATCGATTCTCGCCGCGGATACTCGAGATTGTCATCAGGCTCCGGGAAATCCTAAGGTCAATTAGCGAGGACGAATATCTCTCCGGCTCACTTGTTCTGAAGGGAGGAACAGCCCTCAACCTTTGTTTTGGATCTCCGCCGCGTCTGTCGGTTGATCTGGACTTCAATTACGTGGGCGCTCTCGAAGTTGAGCGGATGCGGGAGGACCGACCAAAGTTGATAGCGACGCTGGAACGCATCGCTCGGCGGGCTGGTTACAGGATTCAGTCCTCCGCCGAGGAACATGCCGGCAAGCGGCTCTACCTCAGATATGCGTCGGCTCTGGGAGGTGAAGGAACCCTGCAAGTCGACATTAATTTCCTTCACCGGCTTCCACTTGATGCCTCCCGGCAATTGCCGGTCTGGAATCCCGGAGAAGGAGAGATTGTTTTAACGAAGGTAGTTGCCGAAATCGAGCTCATCGCTGGAAAAGCGATCGCTATGCTCGATCGCGTTGCCCCGCGCGATCTTTACGATATCTCGATTCTTCCGAGACGGGTAGGCCCGTTTGCCGAGAGTCCCAAAATGCGAGCAGTGTTTATCGCCATGGCCGGCGTTCTCGACCAGCCTCTAACAAGATACAAACTCGAACGCCTCCAACGGCTGTCAGACGAGGTTGTCGAGCAGATGCTGCATCCGCTGCTTCGGGAGGGCGAGCGCCCCGGTGCGCACGAACTCGTGGACCGCGTTGCCGAAATCATCGGCTCCTGGCTTGATCTCTCAGCAAACGAGAAAGAATATGTGGATTCTCTGCAAAGAGGGACGCTCTTGCCGGAACTGCTTTTTCCGACGGATCCGCAGATGGCGGATCGATTGCGGCAGCATCCAGCGCTTCTGTGGAAAGTCAGAAACGCTCAGCTAGTCTCCCGTCGGCCACCGCGCACATCTTCAACGAAAAAACGGCACAATTCACGGGGTAGTAAGAGATCGCATCTCTGAAATCCGGGGCCCTGAAGACCGGCGATATTGCGAGCTTTTCTCTGAGGATCCGACTCTCCATTATGACGTACTCGGGGGCGTCCTGTTGTCCGCGATTGATCCAGCCCGCAAGGATTGGGAGCAAGAACTGCCGGGGCTTAAAATGCAATTTCATTTTCCTGGGGATGTGTGCGTAAGTTCCGCAACATCGGGGATCGTTGGCCCTACGTCAAGAGTCGGACAAGGCGGTACCGGCGTCCTCATCAAGGTATGACGCGACAGCTGCTTGCGGCTCAGCTGAATATTCTTACCTTATGCGGTCGCCATCAAGCCTTCCTCTTCATTGACCCTTTCCACCGGTCCGGAGATTTCCCTGAACCACACGATCGGGCAGTATGTCACGACCACGCCCGACCCCCTCGCAGTTTCGACGTTCGGCAACCGCTATGTATTTGCAGATCTCAGTGAGCCCCAGGTATCGATGACGACGCGCATAAACTATGTTTTTACGCCGAAGGTCTCGCTGCAGATGTATATCCAACCTCTGCTCACAACCGGCCGATACCGTAACTTCAACGAACTGACGCGGCCGCGCACATTCGATTTTCTCCGATATGGCACCGACGCAGGCACCTTGGCATACGACACAGGCCGGCAAATCTATACCGTCGATCCCGATGGTCCCGGGCCGGCGGCGCCTTTCTCGTATGCAAATCCCGACTTCAACTTAAAGTCCCTGCGGATCAATGCGATTTTTCGCTGGGAGTGGCGTTTAGGCTCCACACTCTTTTTCGTTTGGATGCAGGAGCGGCAGGATAATGCTCACCCCGGCGACTTCTCGCTCGCACGAGACGTTCTCATCTTTGTTACAGGCGCATGCCGACAACGTCTTCGCCGTGAAACTGGCCTACTGGCTGACGCGCTGACTCAGAAGCCCAGGGGAAATGCAGCTTGTTGCGTATATCTACGAGAATAAGACAGGTCTACAGGTGGGTGTCCCGGGTATTCGCCATCCTTTCAAAGGTCAGGATGCGATCACTTGAGCCGCACTTTCGCTAGGTATTCTTCAATGCCGCGACTCGCGTCCGCCTGCTGCCGCACAGCGAGGATTAGCAGCGCAGGTCGCCGCAAAAGAATATCGGCATGCAGCCAGATTTTCCGGTCCCCGTTCGAAAGCTCAACGTGGCAGAGCTCTGCGTGCGCTGAGGCAATCGCAACATCTGCAAAGACAGGGCTATTGTATCTGAACCCAATCCCTGATCTGAAGCTGGACAGACACCCGCGGACCATTTTGGTTTCAAAAACCCCGTCAGGAGGATCATTTATAGGGCCTGGAAAACGCTTTGTTTCTGCGCCCAAAACGGTACTAAGGAATCCTCAGATTTTTGCCGAAGTGTCTTGTGTTGCAATCAATACGCCGGACCAGGTGCCTGTTTGACGATCGGGTGGCATCAACGGTAGTTCTGGGCCCAGGAAACATCGAAAGAGCGCGCATGACACACAAACCGCAGCCGGTAATATCGCCTCCGGACCGGAGCCTCGGGATCCAGAAATTTATGGCAAGGCAGCCCATTTTCGACCAGAGCCGGTCGGTGCTGGGCTACGAACTTCTGTTCCGCACCAGCCTGGAAAACTACTTCCAACCCGCGTCGGGCGGAAACACCTCGGAGTGCGTCGTCGACAATTACCTGCTCTTCGGCCTCGACGCGCTCACGGGGGGCCGCAGAGCTTTTGTGAATTTCACCCGCGAGGCCTTGATTCAGGACTACCCGATGCTGCTGCCCAGCGAGCAGATCGTCGTCGAGATTTTGGAAGACGTCCGGCCTGATGACCAGGTGCTCGCGGCTTGCCGACGGCTGAAAAGCGCCGGTTACACGATCGCCCTCGACGATTTCCTTTTTCCTCAGGCAGCCAATCCACTTACTGGGTTCGCCGACATCATCAAGGTCGACTTCCTGACCACGGCTCCCGCCGAACGGGAAGGGCTGGTGCGCAAATTCTCCCCTTTGGGGATCAAGCTGCTGGCGGAAAAGGTTGAAAGCCAGAGCGACATTGCGATTGCCCAGAAGATGGGCTACACCTACTTCCAGGGCAATTTTTTCTGCAAGCCCCAGATGATGTCCGCTCGCGAAGTGCCTGGATTCAAGCTGAACTATTTGCGCATGCTCCATGCGATCAACCGGATACACCTGGATCTTCATGAAGTGGAGAAGATTCTCCGGCAGGAACCGTCGCTGTTGATGAAGCTCCTGCGCTATCTGAACTCCGCCAATTTCGGCTTGCGCAGCCGGGTCACGTCGATCCGCCATGCCCTGGCACTTCTGGGCGAGAATAACGTGCGCAAATGGACGTCCGTAGTCGCACTGCTGGACCTGGCCGAAGACAAGCCGGCGGAATTGATTGTCACATCCCTGGTGCGCGCCCGGTGCTGCGAGCTGCTGGCCCAGCCGCTACGAATGCCGGAACGTGAGACCGACTTCTTCCTGCTCGGACTGCTTTCGGTGATGGATGCCGTGCTGGACCGCAGGATGGTCGACGTTCTGGCGGAAATGCCGGTGGACGAGGAGGTCAAGGCCGCTTTGTTGGGCAGCCCAAACCAGCTCCGCACCGTGCTTGATTCCACAATCGCACAGGAACTGGGAAACTGGGATCGTCTGCGGATCTGTGCGGAACAGATGAGAGTGGATGAGGATCTGTTCCCGCGAGCCTACATGCAGGCGGTCCAGTGGCAGAGAAGCATTTTCACCGAATGAATGACTTCGCCGGCACTACCCTTCTTTCGGTCCCATCAGAGTTTTCAGATCCGCTTCCGAGCAGGACTCCTTCAAAGCTCCCGGCTGCCTTCCAGCCCGCCTCCCATCGCCCGAGCCCTGTCGGAGCGCGAGATCGACGAGCTTGACTTTTGGGGAGCAGAGTAATGGGCCACGCCGTGAACGGCCTGCGCGGGCCGGATGACATGTGAGGGGTTATTGACCAGAACGGAACTGAGCGGTCACAATCCTATCGGATTGGCAGGTGAGCCGCGATACAAGTTTCAGGTGGGGAAAAACGATGAATAACGCCTTGCCGATAAACTGCGGGCGCCAGAAGCGACCGCCAGCTTCCTCGGCTTGTCAGATTGGCGCATCTGCGGTGCCCAGGCGCGATCGTTTACTGGTGGTAAGGCGCGCGAGCCTGAAGAACGCTGCCCCGGAGGCGCAAGCAACAAGAAGAGCCAAAAAAACCAGAAAGGCCCTGGTGCTTGCATCACGGGGACTGGTGAGATGCACGAGTGAGGATCTAAGCCCAAAAGCGAAGATGTCGCCGAGGAAGTGAAGGAGCAGGGAGGGGAGGATGGACTGGGTAAGGTAGGCGAGAAGGCCATAGACGCAGCCTGCGGCAAGGTAGAAGAGGCCGTAGCGAGCGAGGGCCGCAACACCATGGGACAGGTGGATCAAGACAAAAAGCAATGAAGTCGTTGCGATGGCAGGGGCAGGGCCGATGAGGCGTTCAAGAGGCGCCTGCATGAAGCCGCGAAGACCACCTTCCTCTGAGATGGCTGTTACCGCCGCACTGATGATGATAGCGCCGAGAAGGACGATAGGAGGCCAGCCGGCCTGAGAGCCTTGCGGCGCTTGAGCGGAGAGACTGCCTGAGGCGACAAAGCAAAGCCAGAGAAACGTAACGGCAGCGAGGCCAGCGAGGAGCGCCCAGCTGAACTCCGCTAAGACAAGGGGTTGAGCCCGAAAGTAGCATCTGCGAGCCGCAGAAGTGGATTTGGGCCAACCGCTGCCATTAAGATAAGCCATGGCGAGGCAAACGTAGGCGACGCCTACTGGTATTGCCCACGGCACATGTGGTGAAAAGCTCAGGTTGAATACGACAAGGGCAGACCATGGGGTTGCGACTGCGACGGCCACGGCCAGGCCCAGCCCAACATGTTTGAAGAACACTCCAGCTACTTGTAGCGCACGACGCGTCATAGTGAGAGACCTCTTCTGCCGTCTGACCGTCCGCGCTAACCGGCGCGGCGCCCTATGCCGCATCCGGTTGAGTGCAATGTCAGGTTGCCGGTCACCATTCACCTCCGCAGGCGTGACGGAACGTCTTCTTTGGACGGTGCGCAGTGAGCGGAGGCCTTGTCGCTGATGTCGATCGCATACGCAGCTTGTCGCTTATATCATCTGATTCAACAAAAATGTGAGGAGATTCTCGCATTGGAAACTAGTACAACTGTGTCATATATTTCGATAACACCCGCATAAACATTGGGTTTCTGGTCATTTTGGGTATCCTTCTTGAGACCAATCAAACCCAAGAGCGAAGCGGGTTTCCGCAGTTTGTGACATAGTAGTATCAGCAGATTGTCCAGAAACGGGCATCGAGTCAATAGCTCAGTTCAATGACTCTGCCACGCCGTAAACGGCCCACTCGGGCTGGATGGTGTCTGAGGGGTTATTTGCCCGAGCGCGACTTCTGGACAATAGCGATTTAGGGACGGTCAATATTCTGACATCCCTCGTCAGTGGTCATAGGACGGCGGCAAGGTCAGAGGCCGGACGGGGATTTGAATGCCCCGCCATCCCTTTCCGGGTCTAAAATCCTGTCAGAGCAGACCATAGCTGTGATTTATAGGCCGGGAAGTTAACAGAGGACCCGGGGGGGCAGGCCAGCGGACGGCCTCGGCGCGGGCGGCGATCGAATACACAGCTTGCCCGCCCTAACGCGGCGGCCGCAACCAAGGTTGTTCCCAACGATCGGGCGCCGGCCGCACCGCGTGTCTCGTGATTACGATTTTGGTTGCGGCCATGGTTCCACCCACAAATATATCGCCCGCCGTGCTGTTCGTAGCAGCTTGTGTCATCGTGGACGCTTGATATAGATTGTACTTTGTATTCTGCCTTCAGGATTGATTCGTCCCCGCTGCGGAATTCGGAGCAGCCTGGGAGGAAAGTAGACATAACATCCAACCCCGGAGTGTGCCGGCACTCACAGCAGGTCACCGGCCATGAAAACACTTTATTTGGGCTGTCGCACGGCCGCTATTGGCCAATTCATTGAATCAAGAGGATCAACCCAATGCCCTGGAAAGAGAAAAAAGTCAGTCGCCGTAAGGTTTTGCAGGGCGCCGTGGTGGTTGGCGCCGGTGTGGTTACGGTTGGTGCGCTTGGATCACTAATGCCTGCATCCGCTTCGGATGCGGCAGTCCCGGCCAAGTGGGACAAAACTGCAGATGTCGTCGTTATCGGCGCGGGTGCCACGGGACTCCCTGCCGCCATTGAAGCAATCCAAAACAAAGCATCGGTGATTCTAATCGAAGCGAACAATGATGTCGGCGGGCACGCCATCGTAAGCGGGGGAAACATACCGCTTGGCGGCGGGACGAGCGCGCAGAAGAGAAACAACATAGCGGATTCACCGGACCTCCTCTTCGCGGACCTGACAGACTGGTCGGTGGTAGAACCCAACGGGTTCCCTGATTACAGATACAACGACAGGGAGATCATTCGCGCCTTTGCCGACAACAGCGCTCCGGCTTTTGAGTGGCTGGCAGCCAACGGAGTGGTGTTTGTCGACAGGGCGCCGGACACTCGCGGCGGCATCTCGGTCGGGAACTCCGTCCCCAGAGAAATGCATGCGGCGGCCATGGGATGGCCGCAGGTGAATACCGGAGTGCCGGTGAACACCGCGGTTCAAGCAACCACCTCTTCCGGTGTCGGGCTCATCAGGCCGCTGGAAGCCACGGCGAGAAAGTTAGGCGTCGAGTTTCTGCTGGAGCACAAGATGACCGGCATCATTCGCGAAAACATTGCGCCAGGCAGAGTTCTTGGAATTGCGGTAGAGAACAAGGGGAAGAAGCTGAACATCCGTGCAAAGAAGGGCGTCATCATCGCCACGGGAGGCTCCACAGGCAACGTGAACTTCCGGAGGATATTCGATCCGAGGCTCACCGAGGAATATTGTGGCGTGGCCGGGGAACCTTACTCCGTCCAGGACGCCAGTGGAGAGCTTGCCGCAATGGCCGTAGGAGCCTCGCCCTGGGGTGCGTTTAACCAATCGGGAGAATTCGGTTCCGCGATTACCAAAGCGGGCAGAATCGGGTGCCAGTATGGATATGCAAACCTGGTATGGAATCCCGCCAGCAAATACTTCTCCCTCGCGCGCGCCACAGGCCTTACGGTGATGGATTACCAGGAACGTCATCCTCGTAAACCAGCTGGGCCTGAGATTCTACGATGAGACCCAACCCCAGTTCTCCGCCAATAACTACAACTCCATTAACCCCTATAGGCCCGGCAGCTATCTCAATGCCGCCAACATCAAATATGCCCCCGCTAATTTTATCAATGCCGCCCTGGCTGGAATTGGAGACGGCGCCAATGGTGGCGGGCCGATTTGGGCCATCTTCGACGCCGACGCCGTGACTCGAGAGAGGTGGAATCCGCAACCTCCCAATGTGGATGTGGACGCGGGGTTTTTCTTCAGCGCAAACACGATCGCGGAGCTGGCGAACAAGATTGTGAACAAGTACCAGAAAAAACCGATGTCGCCTCCCGCCCTGGAGGGCACGGTAACCAAGTACAACTCGTATGTGGATGCGGGGAAGGATCCGGACTTCGGCAAGCCTGCCCCGAAATACAAGATCCAAACGGCCCCATTCTATGCGGCTTGGGCCACACCCGTCATCCACGACACCCGAGCTGGGCTCAGGATAAACGCCAGATGCCAGGTGGTGGACCTTAATGGCCACGTCATCCCCGGTCTCTACTGCGGGGGTGAGTCCGCGGGAGGATTCAGCCAGCACGGCCTCGCCCGATGCATCGTCCAGGGTCGCATCGCCGGCAGGAACGCTGCCGCGGAAACAGCCAAATCATGAGCGGTTAGATCGCACAACTGCCCCGTGTGGTGAAAAAAGTCAGCCTTGCCCCGACGGAAGCCACATGGATATGTGGGACGATCAGCAGGTGTATACGACGGGGCTGATCAAATTCCTGAAAGGAGTGGATGCGGGAAAGAAGAGCATGGTGTTCTGACCGAAGTCCTACGGAGTGCCAGGCAGAAGGACCCTAAGGAGGCCAGACGAGCGGACGCCTTGGCACAGACCTCGTTTGAATACTTTGCTTGTCCTTCCCACCCGTTGAACTGTGCACCTAGGCCAATTGCTGTTACGCTTGTTGATTCCGACGATCACAGGGGGACACATGACCCAAACAATTCTGGCTCTCGCACTGCTGCTCGCATTGCCGGATACGACCGGCCAAACTGCTCCCGGGGGCAAACCCGCCCCCAAAGGAATACTGCTCGAAGACCTTACCTGGAAGCAGGCGGAGAAAGTTCTCACGCCTGCGACGGTCGTTGTCATCCCGCTCGGCGCGGCCGCCAAAGAACACGGGCCTCACCTCAAGCTCAAAAACGACTGGTTGATTGCCGAATATCTCAAGCGCCGCATTATCGAAAAGATCCATGTCGTGGTGGCACCGACCCTCAACTACGGCTTCTATCCCGCGTTTGTGGAGTACCCCGGATCCACCTCCCTGCGTCTGGAAACCTCTCGCGATATGCTCGTCGACATCTGCCGCAGCCTGGCTCGCTTTGGACCAAAGCGGTTCTATGTTTTGAATACAGGGGTTTCAACCCTCAGAGCGCTCGCTCCCGCCGCGGAGGCGCTTCGGCCAGAGGGCATAATCTTACGCTATACAGACCTTAAGATTACGGAACCGGTTGAAAAACAGCTCAGGAAAGAAGCAGGTGGAACGCATGCGGAAGAGATAGAACGTCCATGATGCTTTACATCGCTCCCGAAAGCGTCGACATGGCGAAGGCGGTAAAGGACTACCATCCCGAAAACGGGTCCGGAGGTCTGACGCGTGACCCCAATGGTCGCGGCGTTTACTCCGCTACCGGAGTCTGGGGAGATGCCACCCTTGCCACACGCGAGAAGGGCCGGACTGTTGTCGAGGCTCTCGTGGCCGCGATTGTGCGCGAAATAGAAGATCTTGCACGCAGCCCTGCGCCATCAGCTAAGTGAAGATCAGGGCGCCGCAGATTCGCTGCGCCTTTCGTCTGTTCAGTGGCGATTCGCCCATCCGGGGCGGAGCTTTCGGAGCCTCCCTGCGAATAACTATGATTTCCTCGAACGCGACTTCGTGTGAGGTGAGGACCCGAGTTCCTGGTAAGCCCGTGTTTATATCCTAATGGGGTGGCTTGGCCGTCATTATCCGATTAGCAGGATCGCGCAGGGTAAAAATGTTCAGCCGAGCCGCAAAACGCTGTAGCAAATTAACTCGACGCGGGGCGGGCACCACCGTATTCGACGCTGGACATAGGGTCACACGCTTGACGAGACTACCAATCGCCGGGGTCACTTCAACGCGCATTCCCCCGGTACCCGCGCGGTGTTCAGCTTCTGTCGGGATACCGGGGGCAAGAGGTCGATGTTGTGGTCGAAACAGGCGAGCGGATAACGCTGCCGCCTGTGGCATCAGCGACGTCTTCCGCCTCCACCGCCACCACGGGAGCCACCGCCGCTCGATACGTGTCCGCCGCTGAAGCTGCCGCCACTGCTGAAGCGTGGCGCAGACATCTGTGGCGCGGACCGGAACTGCTGCGGAGCTTGATACCTCTGTTGCGGGGCGGACCGGTACTGCTGCGGAGCCTGATACCTCTGTACCGGAGCCTGATACCTCTGTTGTGGGGCCTGATACCTCTGTACCGGAGCCTGATACCTCTGCTGCGGAGCCTGATACCTCTGTTGTGGAGCCTGATACCTCTGTACCGGAGCTTGATATCTCTGCTGCGGAGCCTGATACCTCTGTTGTGGAGCCTGATACCTCTGTACCGGAGCTTGATATCTCTGCTGCGGAGCCTGATACCTCTGTGCCGGAGCTTGATACCTCTGAGGCTGATACCTCTGCTGCGGCTGACTCTGTAAGCGCTGAGGTTGAGGCGCCATGTTACGGGATCCTTGTTCCCCGGGCGGCCCGCTGAGCGGTTTGCGTACGGCACTGCGGCGGCCCTTGACCCTGTTCCTACCGGCATTGAATTCCGAGAGGCCATCGAAGGTCCCTGGAACCGCGCGGCGATCTGCTGGTTCGCGTACGGAATGCCAAGGCGATGACCCGGATCATGCGCCCAGATCGTTCTCCCTCCGAAACCGCCCCGGGGTGATGGTGGAATCCAAAGTGAGGGAAGAAGGAATTATTGATGAACACCGTGCGACCGAACCAGTTCGGGCCCCATCCCCAACCGCCCCAACCGCCCCAGCCGCCGAAACAGAAGCTGAGGTTGAAGCCGCGCCCGAAACCGAAGCCGAATCCAGAGTAATAGAGCGGGGGATAATAGCCGTAAACAGGAGGTCCCCAAACGTAAACGGGATCATAGGATGGCACATAGATTATCTGTGGGTCGGCTGGCTGAATGACGATGACCTGTTGCCCCCCTTGAGCCTCAGTCGTGACTGTCTGCTGTGGCGTTGATCTGAGGTTGCCATTGGCTTGCGCCCTGGTGCGCATCTGCTGGACCGCGTTCATCACATCGGCTTCTTGTGCGAGGAAGGCGTTACCAAGGTCTGTGGTCCAGGAAATATCCTGGTTTAGCTTTGCCAGCGCATCAGGAACGGCCACCAGCGCCTGCACGCTGGGATCCCATGGTTGTTGCTTTGCCGCGTCCATGAGCTCTTGGCCGCGGAGGTTTTTGTTCCGCTGCAACCACTGGTTGCTTCCACGACCTCCAACGGATAGGTGCTGGCAACCAAAATCTGACCCAGCAGCGGATCGGGGTAGAGAGCGATCGGCGCCACCAAGTTGTTGAGTTGCTGTGGAGATAGCAGCTGAGGCGGCGCCTGCTGCGGTTGGGGCTGTTGGACAGACTGGACTGGGGGCGTTTGTTCTTGCGCCCACACGAGCGTTCCGGCTGCCAGGAGAGCTATCACCGAAAGAATCAGTGCTAAGAAATGGTGTTTCATACTGCCTCCATGCTTCTAAACAATTAGATGCACGACTATGGGTTATGTTTCAGCGGAAAGGGATGAAAATCCGCTGCATCCGGAATCGCCGCCTGCCGGTGACACGCACAATTCACGGTTTACAGCGCCCCCAATGTACACGACAAATCAAGCCATAGCCGTCATTTGCAGCTCGGTTGAATATTTTCTCCTCACGGGTTTTCGGCGGCCAAGCGCGCCATTTGTTCGTGCGTCTGGCAACTGGCACTGACAATGTGCGGGCAGATGACCAGATTGTCCAATTCGAGCGGCGGGCTGTCGAGCGGCATAGTCTCGGGGTAAGTTACATCCCAACCGGCAGCGAAGATGTATCGGGACTAAAGCGCCTCGTACAGATCCTGCTGCTCACGACCTGGCTGCGCGAGGTATTGACCAGGACGGCGGTCGAAAAGATCATCACCTGTGCAGGCGCCGAAATAACGTCTCCCAGGAGGGGACTTCTGGGGAGTTACCAAAATACGAACCTGTGCTGCCAACCGATGTATCCATGGCTGGCAATGGCGCTCAGATCTATCTTGAGATCTCCAAGGAGCCGGATTATCCGCCCTGCTACTTTCCGTTCGAGGAATATCTTCGTGGCCTTGATCCCTTCCGGAATCTGCTCGAGCAAGATTTTGTCAAACTGCTCATGGGCGTCTGTTCGCAGGTGCTTCTTACAAACCTCGGCATAGGAAGTGCGTTCATCCCATATGCGCGGAAGCAGAGGGACGACATAAACCATGAAGATTTCCCCATTGAAGCGGCGCGCAAGCTCCACTGCTTACGGAAACGCCTTCAGCGAGGTATTGTCGAAGTCAGCCCGGCACAGGATTTGTTTGAGTGTGATCATCGCTGACCCATACCTTTGATGTCCGGCTTCAGATTCAATGGCGACAATTTGTTTTTGCCCACCAGGGAGAAATAAGTCCGTGCCACCGCATCTTTGCCGGCTCTGAGCGGAGCGTTCACCATTGTGACTGCATTGGTGAATTCATCGATCTGCATCTTATCCAGGATTTGACTCCAGATCGATTCCTCTAAGAGATTGAATGCGGTTTGCACCTCGCGAAGGGTATGGCCTGAGAAAAACCGATCGCCGGCTATTTTCTCGGCATAGCGGGACATGGGCTCCGTGCTCTGTGTCTGCAGGCATTCCAGGATTAGATCGCAGAGCGTCTGCAAACGCTGTCTCATCTGACTTGGATCCGCAAATTCATAATGAGCTAGATGAGTCCTTTCGATGGCATTGGCTGCCTCATTGACAATTTCAAAACTATTTCTTTTGATTAGCTCAATCGCGTTCATGGTTTCCTCACCCGCAGTCATGCAAACTGCAACAACCTTTGCGCTCCTTCCTGATCTTGCCGAGCCGCTTGGAGAAATCTTTTAATATGTCACGCTCCGTTTTCGCCATGCAATTACATTCTACGTAAGCTGGCCATTCGCGCATAGCGATCTTTTGACACCTGTCCGTTTTAAAAACTTCGGGGTAATTGAAATCGTCGCTGTTGCGGCTTCGTGTGGCTGCCGTCGTGAGCCATGCATGACGTTCTGATATCGCTTCTCGCCGAGCTTTACGCACTCTATGCAGCTGGACGGCGCGATCAACTCTTTGTTGTCGACAACAACTTCATCGGCAACAAGGATAGCGCCAACAAGAGGCTGCTGCCCGAGCTGGCCGCCTGGCAGAAAGCGCGCCGCCACCCCTTCATGCTCTTTACCGAAGTCAACATGAACATCGCGAGCTATGAACAACTGATGTCGATGATGAGCGCCGCCATCTTTTCCAGAGTTTTCCTGGGCATCGAAACCACAAGGGCCGAAAGCCTCTAAGAATGAGGCAATCTCCAGAACATGGGACGGGACCTGGTCGAAGCGGTCAAAACTATTCACAGTGACATCGAATCGGATTACCAGATAACGATGTTTCAATTCGTCACTCGGCAACTGTCACTTGTCCATTACCGCGCCGCATTCTGCACCTTTGCGGCCTCGGCTTCGCCGGCGATGTTACGGTAGGCCACTCCTGCAATCGCAGCCCCGACGATCGGCGCTACCCAGAACAGCCAAAGCTGCTGAAGCGCCCAACCGCCGGCAAATATGGCTGGGCCCGTGCTGCGCGCCGGGTTCACCGACGTGTTGGTGACCGGGATCCCGATTAGATGGATGAGTGTGAGCCCGAGCCCAATGGCAATCGGCGCAAAGCCGGCAGGCGCGCGCCGATCGGTCGCGCCGAGAATGATCATGAGGAACATGAATGTCAAAACGAGTTCTGCCACAAGACAGGCAATCAGCGTGTATCCGCCGGGCGAGTGCTCGGCGTACCCGTTGGAGGCGAAGCCGCCAATCTCAAAATGAGGCTTGCCGCTGGCGATCACATAGAGCACAGCCGCGGCTACGACTGCACCCAGAACCTGCGCGATGATGTATGCTGGCAACTCCCTGGCGGGAAATCTCTTCCCGACCGCAAGCCCAACCGAAACAGCCGGATTGAGATGGCAGCCGGAGATGTGGCCGATAGCATATGCCATGGTCAAAACGGTGAGACCGAACGCCAGGGCAACGCCCAAAAAACCGATTCCTAACTGTGGATAGGCGGCGGCCAGAACCGCGCTGCCGCAGCCTCCGAAAACCAGCCAGAATGTCCCAATGAATTCCGCAGTGGTCTTCCTTCCGAGTGACATGTTGCGCCCTCCTGGAGATCCTGCTATGGACCGTAAGGTTATGGAGCCAAATTTGGGGTGATTATAACTCAAATGCCAAATGACGGATCAAATTGCGTACACGTCGGGCTTCCGTGCGGGGACCATCATTGCTGCCTACTCAGGAAACTTCCCCTGTATCGTGAGCTGGTGCCGCGGAGGCAACTGGTGGCGGTCCGGAAGGCAGGCCGGCAATGTCAGCTCGTAGGTGCCCCCCTGCTGTATGTAGGACTGCTGTGATGTTTTGCCGCATCCTCCCCACTCCAGATTTCCAGTTGAGATTCCGGCATGATGGCGCCCAGGCGGCCTCCAGGCCTGATTTTCCCCTTGCCCTCACCGCGCCCGATGCAATCAGTGCCAAAAATCTTGACGGTCGTATGGCTTCAGTAATTTCCCATACTGTTTGAAAGCCTGTCAGAATTTGAAGAGGAAGCTGGTGATAAACGCCGTGTCATTGCTCTTCACCGAGGGATTCGGCGTTATGTTTTTATAGTCGTCGAGAAACTCGACCCTCACCTGGATTCTTTTCGTGATTGAGGTTACCAATGCGATGCCCGTGTGGTAGAACGCATCGCTAAAGTCGCTCGTTTTCCAGAGCGCCGTGAAGACCTGGGAGATCGATGTCGTATCCGACAACTTGTAAGAGTAGGATTGCCCGGCATTAATAGTGCCGCTCGTCTTGACATCGATACCAAGGTCTTTCTCCCATACAGCACCGAGCCCGCCGCTCAGCGTGAATGTATGCTTATCCGTTGTGAGCAGTTTGTAGCCAAAGCCGCCCTGGGGATTGATCAGATAGCTGATTTGTTTAAAAGGATCTCTCACATAAGGCAAAGCAGCATAGACGATTGCCCTCTTAGACAGGCTGTATTCGTCCCTGATCCCAAGCGTAAGACGATCGGCCGTAGTCACGCTGTTCGCATTGGACCTCAGGTAAAGAGCGTTAGCCTTGATGACGTTCTTGGTCTTGGCGTCCCGAGTTAAATCGAAAGTCAGATTAAAGTTCTTGGTGGCGGTATTCCCGCCGGTGATCGCAAGTCCCGCGCCAAGAGAACCCGTATAGACTTTGGGCGGCGCCGTCGTGGCCTGGGCCTGAGCGACCGCAGGAATTGCCGGAGTAACCAGGCAAAGCGATAATGCAGCACACAACAGATTTGGTTTCAATGGTCTTCTCCTTCCAATTGCTGACTTGATTCCATGGCTTACCAAAATCCCAGATATAAAATGTTACTTGATGCCGCAGGGTTCAGTAAGATTGTTGCATGAAGTTCACGACCACAGAATACCGGGCTTTTCCTGGCCGCCATTATCGCAGAGACCGCAGCACAGCCGGCTGGCGGCAAACAAAAAGGGCGCCAGGCTGAACCCGTTGGCCTCGCTGAACTGTCAGCCTTCTTTTTTCTATCAGCGAAACAAGTACCAAACGATGATCTCAACAATTCCACGGCAGGCAGCAGGCATTGACCTGCTGCCTGCCAGCACGATACTGACAACTGCCTACTGCATGGCGCTTACTTATCTCAGGCTCTGGAGGACTGTCAACCTTTGAGTTCCGAGGTGCAGTTCAGGCAGCGGATTGCCTTGAGGGGAATCGTCGAAAGGCAATAGGTGCATTCCATTTCCGCAACCCAGGCGCAACCATGAGGGGTTGGGGTAGGTGCGACCCTTGCCGCTCCACCCTGCCTTCTTGGGAGGCTGAATCCACATTTGTTCAAGGTTGGCGATTCTCCTAGGAATTGTTTGTTCGCACTGATTCACCTGCGATAGGATAGACACACTAATATTTTTCAGAATTTGAGGTTGAGACGGATCGGGGCTGTTCAGGATATTTCCTTGAGGGCATTATCCATGAAGTCTCTCAAGCGAATTGGGCTGATAACGGTCTCAGACGAGTGAGGCCTTAAATGTTGAGTTTCTCCAAGAGCTTAACCAGGGCGCTTCCGGCAATTCTGCTCATGGCCTGCGGCAGCACCGGCTTGGGATTGCGGGCGGCCCAGGTGAACCTCCTGAAAACACTAGCCAAACAGGAGCTGGAAATCTACGCAAGAGCGAGAACCGTCGTCGATATGACGGTCGAGGAGTTGCTCCGGGATTTTCCCAAGGAGTGCCGCGATCTGGATTTTGACGACAACCAGGCGGAATTACCGCAACTCCTGTGGAAGACGGGCGAGAGCATGGAGGCGCTCATCAGGGATATTCCCAATACCACCTCGAAAGAGCAGGTTCGCCGGGAGCGGTTGCGGAATAACGGCAGCGTTGATAGCGCCTCGGATCAGAATTACAACTATCTGGTACTGCCGGGCAAAACCGGCCTCTGGGAAGAAACCAGGACCGACAGCAAAGGCCGCCCGCTCCCGGCGGAAAGCACTTCAGGTTCCTTTTTCCTGACTTCAGGTTTTGCAGGCCTTGCCATCCTCTTTCATCCGGAGTATCAGGGGGCTTCCAGATACCGCCTTTTGGGGCGGCAGCACGCGGAATCCAACCCATACGTGATTGCGTTTGCACAAAAGCCGGAAGACGGGCGGCCGACGGGTATATTCGAGACGCCACTCATGTTGATGCCGGCGCATATCATGCACCAGGGATTGGCGTGGGTGGATCCCCAGACGCATCAGATCCTGCGGATGCGAATTGATCTGCTGGCGCCCAGGAAGGATGTGCTGCTGGCCAGGCAGACTACGGAGATCTGGTTTCAAGAAGTGCGTTTCAAGGATAGTCCTCACCCGTTCTGGCTTCCGCGTGAAGTCCTGGTTACCGTGGAGTGGAACAGCCAGACGTATAGAAACCGCCACCGTTATTCGGAATATCTCGTGTTCTCAGTAGAAAGCCGCGACAAGCTCGAGCAGCCGAAGATCAAAAAGTGATCGAGCCTGACCTTTCATTCCAGTGCGTAGAGATATCGGCATGATCAAGTGCGGTAGGGATCGAGTACGCCGAGCGCCGGGCCCATGATCCGCGAAAACCCGATATGGCTTCCGAGTCCTGTGGATCCGCGCAGTTCGAGCCAAATCCTTTTCCGGCTGATTCTTGAGTGTCTGGACCTGCCGTCGAGGGCGCCACCGATTGCACCCGCTGTAGACAAACGGGAGCAATGAGACCTGCCGTTGTCATCGGGTGGTATTTCCGCATGCGATACACGAACGGCCTTCGCGTCAATAGCGCACCTCATCAGCCTCCGCCACGCCGTAAACGCCTTTCGTGGGCTGGACGACGTGTGGGCAGTTATTGACTCGACCGGGACTTATGGACAATGATGAGAGCAGAGGGTGTCACGGGCCTGGATTTTTGCAGACTTCCTCTGAATCCGCAGCACTTGCGCGAGTGAGTCCGACACCGAGAACTGGCATACTCCCAAGAACGGCGATCGGGGAAGTTGGCAACGGCGCGCTGGGCGAGGGTCGGGAACAGCGTGCCGCCGCTTCTGATGCAGGCCATCGCGATGCACATCAACCGCAATTTCCTGCTGGGCGCTGGTCTATCACGGCGCTAAAAACCCTTGGAAGTCGAGGTTTCCGATATCGCCACCATAAGCCCGAATCGCCGTCACTTCCTCGAACGGAGCTTGGTGGGAATATGGATTTCTTTTTCCGATAACCAGGCGTCGTGTGATGGCGTGCCGGCTATGCACCGAGAAATCCTGGGGACGGTGCCGTGGGGCAGCCTTGAGGACGATGGCAGGGAGTGCCCGACACCCGCCCACAAAATTGGTCTTACTGAGTGTCCTGTCGAATGGTTACACGTTGTGGACACTCTTAGCGGGAGTCGAAACTGCCGCCGATGTCAAGGATCGCCAGTATCGCTTCCTCGACTCTTTCCATGAGGGCCGGTGCCACTCGGGTAAGAGGACCCTGGATGATACGGGCATTATCAATCGCGCGCACCTGATCCACAAGCAGATCGGAATCGTGTTGCAGCTTCTCTGCGGCCGGTACACGGATGCGCAACGGAGCCGCATCCTCGATGAGATGGGTCGTAAGTGGAATTATGACGGTTGAGGGATGGTCCGCGTCCAGCAGGGGCTGCGATTGAACGATGAGTACCGGCCTTGTCTTCCCGGGTTCGGTCCCGCGCCGCGGATTCAGGTTGGCCAGCCAAATCTCTCCTCGCCTAGGCATCGGGATCCCGTTCAATCGCGGAAAACTCCTTATTGATGCGCATGCTTTCGCTGCGGACCCTTTTGGATACCTCAGCTAGCCGGCGCGCGCGCGTCCGATTCTGCATTTCCCGATTCATCCTTTCGACCGCAAGACGGATATATGCCGCACGGGAGAGGCGCAATGATTCGGCACAACGCCGGCTTGCCTCTTCCAGATCCTCAGGGAGCTTGAGTGATATGGCTTTCATGATATCTCCATTAGATATTCATCTGGTATACTTATGTAGTGTATGCTCTTGAGAGTCCCGCATCAACCAATTTTGCTCCGGCCAGGCCTGACACCAGGCCTTAAGGCCGACCTTGGGCGGCGTGGACGATGCCTCGGCCATCGCTTAGCGTCCCATAGAAGCCATTATCTCTTGATTCCCGAGCGCTCGCGCTTCCTGCAGGGGGCTTGGTGCACGCCACCCGAAAGCACTCTACAGCGCTTTGATCACCGGACCCATTCCTACCGGCCCGCACGCAGGCCACCGGATGACGAAGGTCGGCGACGGCATCGATTGGGAAGGTCTTGCCGTCGCCGGCGGTCCACGTCGCGCCTGCATTTCGGGCTCCAGTGTGCGCGCCCTTATCTCCTCAGGGGGATTTCCGAGAAGCTGATGTTTTGGACCGGGTAATCCTTCCAGTCTTTGAAATCATAGTGCCACCACTCGGGCTCGTAGACTGCAAAGCCTTCGGCCTGCATGGCGTCGCGAAGCATGTCACGCAGCCGGCGCGATTCTTCGGTCCCGCCCTTATAGCTGATGTGGGACCGTTCACTCATCTCGTCATACGCGCTCGGCATGGGAACTTCCTTACCTGTCTTCATGTCAAACAGGGTCAGGTCGACAGCACAGCCCCGATTATGGCGCGAGCCGACCTTAGGATCGGCTACAAATTCCTTCTTATCCTCGGGCGTGGCGTCCCAGAACATCTTTGTCACAAACCAGGGCCGATAAGCATCGAACACCAGGAGTCCATACCCTTTCTGCTTCATAGCCCGATGCACGCGCCGGAGAGCCTCTGCAGCCGGGCGCTGCATGAAAGCGCGCGCCTCGGCGTAAACCGGGCGGCCTAGGAAATTATTCGATGTTGCATAGCGGATGTCGAGGCGGATGGTCCGATCAAGCCGGTTTACCTCAACGAGATCCGGCTTGCGGAAGGGCCCCCTTTCCTGAGGCGGACCCTGTGCGCAGAGAAAGGCGGAGCCGGCGAGCAGCCACGCTGTAAGTCCGATCGCGAATTTTCTACTTGCGGTTCTCAACATAGTTCTCCTCTGCCACTCCCCATGGGGCCAGATTCTACACCGGAAGTGATCAAGTCTCTGAGCCGGATTCAACTTCAGCACCCCATCGCAAACTTCACTCCGGGGGCCGAAGCCCGCACACTACACTTTTTCTGGCAGCCTGCCGAAGCTCCGACTCTCCCCGACTAGTTCTGCGGCCGCCCGGTCAGCGAGCACCAGCGCCTGATCGCGGTGCACGCGCCCGGCCGGTATGGACAAGTCGCCGCTCAGCAGGCGCACAAGCATCTCAGCCTTATCTCTCCCGGTAACCAGCCACAGTATGCGCCGGGAACGGTTCAGAATCGGATAGGTTAATGTCATCCGGCGCCACCCCTGGTACCGCCCGGTCAGGGCGACGTCCCTGCTTGTGACTTCGAGGGCCGGATCTCCGGGCACAAGCGAGGCAGTGTGGCCGTCAGGTCCGAGGCCAAGGTGCACTAGATCGAGAATGCTTGGCGAACCGGCAATCTGCCGAAGAGTCCGAGCGTAGTTCCCGGCGGCAGCCTCCAGGTCACGCGCTTCTACCGGCAGGGCGTAGATCTGATCGGAGCGCACCGGGGCGCGCTCCAGGAGGTTTGCGCGCACATGAGTCAGATTTCTATCCGGATGCCCTGCGGGCGCCACGCGCTCATCCACCTGGACCAGGTGCACGCTCTCCCAAGGCACCTCTTCCTCAGCCAAGGCGCGGAGCATAAGCCACGGTGTGCGGCCACCGCTTACGGCCATAATGAAACGGCCGTGCTCGGTGACCGCTGCCCGCGCCTCTTGTGCTATCCGCACTGCGGCCGCACGCCCGGCCCCAACGGCATCGGCGAGCACTTGGATGTTCATTTCTTAAGCATAGACCGCCACGAGGCCGTATTCGATCCCGATATGAAGCGTCTTCCCGAGTGGCCTGCTCTATTTGGCCCGCGATGCCGATAACCTTGCATGCCCTCGCCACACACTTTTTCCTGTCCCCTGAGTTGCAACAACTGATAACTCACCAGTTGCCGGAACGCCTTCAGCGGACTCATGATTGGTTCCGGCCGCCACCCTCCGAATTCCACCTCAAGTCAGATCTGTTGCGGCCGATAAAGAGTAATAGCGGCACGTGTTGCCGCAGAAGCTACCCGGCATCCGTTGAAGGGATCCTCCCTTCCATCGGCGAGGAGTTCACGAAGATGGCCCAGGGCAGACGGCTTATTGGCTTTGTTGTCATTCTTATGCTGGCTGTCCCCATCCTTTCCGCGACCGGCGCCGTCGATTGGCAGACGGGCCGCCTGCTCACCATCGAACTCAGCGGCACGGGTCTGATTCCCAGACGAACACTCGGGTTAAGCAAGATGATCTATGGTGGACGTATGGCATTTGCACCCGCGACCGTACCTATTATGTCGTGTCGCGAGTAACTCCTGCCAGGATGGGGCTCGCCATCGACAGCACGGTGAGATTTTCCGCGACCAGCAGCCAGATCACGATACTGGACTCCAGCGGAAAGCGATACGTCCTGCGCATTGTCCGGCAGAACAATTCCAAAGGCTGCGCAAGCCGCTGACCCCCAATATTGAGGACCTGATATTGTAGTGACGCTATTTCAAGGATAGATGTGTCGCTCCTCAGGGCTTCTTCCTCATCTGCCCACAACCCCGGGCTCACGCCCGGGGCTATTCTGTTTCCGCCGGGGGCCAGGAAAGTTTTTCTGTCACTACATTTCATCATTATCAATAAAAGAGAAACTGCAGGCTCGCGATGCGGCTCCACACGGATGAGGATTGTTACTCATCCGCGTGCAGCCGCAGTTGCGGGGCTCAGGGAGAACCTGTCAGTAGCGGTAGTGGTCGGGCTTGTACGGGCCTTCGACGGGCACGCCGAGGTACTCGGCCTGCTTCGGCGTAAGCGTCGTCAGCTTCACGCCGATCTTCTCCAGGTGCAGGCGGGCCACTTCCTCGTCGAGCTGCTTCGGCAGCGTGTAGACGCCGACCTTGTAGGTGTCGCGGTTCTTCCACAGATCGATCTGCGCCAGCGTCTGGTTGGAGAAGCTGTTGCTCATCACGAAGCTCGGGTGGCCGGTGGCGCAGCCGAGGTTCACCAGGCGGCCTTCGGCCAGCAGGTAGATGCTGTGGCCGTCCGGGAAGGTGTACATGTCCACCTGCGGCTTGATGTTGGTCTTCATGACGCCCGGGGCGCTGTTCAGGCGGTCCACCTGGATCTCGTTGTCGAAGTGGCCGATGTTGCAGACGATGGCCTGGTCCTTCATCTGCTGCATGTGTTCGAGCGTGATGATGTCGCAGTTGCCGGTGGAGGTGACGTAGATGTCGCCGCGGCCGAGGGTGTCTTCGATGGTGGTGACTTCGAAGCCTTCCATGGCCGCCTGCAGGGCGTTGATCGGGTCGATCTCGGTGACGATGACGCGCGCGCCGAAGCCGCGCAGCGAGTGCGCCGAGCCCTTGCCGACGTCGCCGTAGCCGCAGACCACGGCGACCTTGCCGGCGATCATCACGTCGGTGGCGCGCTTGATGCCGTCGCCCAGCGATTCGCGGCAGCCGTAGAGGTTGTCGAACTTCGACTTGGTGACGGAGTCGTTCACGTTGATGGCGGGCACCAGCAGGGCGCCCTGCTGCTGCATCTTGTAGAGGCGGTGCACGCCGGTGGTGGTCTCCTCGGAGACGCCGCGCCATTCCTTGGCGATTTCGTGCCAGCGGCGGGGATTCTCCGCATGGACTCTTCTTCAGCAGGTCCTTGATGACGCTCTCTTCGTGGCTCGGCGGAAGGCGTGTGCACCCAATCGGAACCGTTCTCCAGCTCGTAGCCCTTGTGGATCAGCAGCGTGGCGTCGCCGCCGTCGTCGACGATCAGCTGCGGGCCCTTGCCGCCGGGATGGCTGAGGGCTTCGTAGGTGCACCACCAGTAGTCCTCGAGCGTCTCGCCCTTCCAGGCGAAGACCGGCACGCCGGCGGCGGCGATGGCGGCGGCGGCATGGTCCTGCGTCGAGAAGATGTTGCAGCTCGCCCAGCGCACGCTCGCGCCGAGGTCCGCGAGCGTCTCGATCAGCACCGCGGTCTGGATGGTCATGTGCAGCGAGCCGGTGATGCGCACGCCCTGCCAGCGGCTTCTCCGCGGCGTACTTCCTGCGGATCGCCATCAGGCCGGGCATCTCATGCTCGGCGATGCCGATCTCCTTGCGGCCCCACTCGGCCAGCGAGAGGTCGGCGACCTTGTAGTCGACTGCACTGCCATTCAATACTGAGCTCTTCATGTTGATTTCCTTTCTTCATATCGTAAAATCTCGATGTGATGATATAATAATAGTGGAAGAACTGCCATGACGTCAATACTGAAATCGCTTCGCCTGGTGGCCGACCCGAGCCGCGCCCGGATCGTGCTGCTGCTCGAGCAGGAAGAGCTCTCGGTGGCCGAGCTGCAGGAGATCCTCGGCATGGGGCAGAGCACGCTCTCCACCCACCTGGCGCAGCTCAAGCAGGCCGGAATCGTCGAGGACCGGCGCACGGGAAAGAACATCCTTTACCGGCTGAAGAGCCATGGCGTCGGCGAGCGCCGGCTTTTCGAGCAGCTGATGGGGGTGCTGCGGCAGGCGGCGGCGCGAAATGCCCGGCGGCCGAGCAGGACAAGGAGGCGCTTGCGACTGGTCCGGCAGAAGCGCCGGGACAAGGTGCGCGCCTACTTCGACGAGCTGGCAGGGAAGTTCGGCCGGCAGTATGTGCCGGGTCGCTCGTGGAAGGGGCTGGCGGAGACGCTATTGCTGCTGGTGCCGCCGCTGGTCATTGCCGATCTGGGCGCAGGCGAAGGCACCGTGTCGCAATTGCTGGCGCGGCGGGCTCAGGAAGTGATCGCGGTGGATAATTCCGAGAAGATGGTGGAATTCGGATCGGCACTGGCGCGCAAGCACGGCGTCCGCAACCTGCACTACCGGAAGGGCGATCTGGAGGCCTTGCCGATCGAGGACCGATTCGGTGGACGTCGCCTTTTTCAGCCAGTCTCTGCACCATGCGCAGCACCCGGCCGAGCGCGTGGCCGAAGCCTTCCGGATTCTCAAGACCGGGCGGACGCATCATCGTGCTCGATCTGGTCAAGCACCACTGCGAGGAGGCCCGGGAGTTGTATGCCGATCTGTGGCTGGGTTTCACGGAGGTCGAAATCCGGCGGATTCTGCGCAAAGCCGGATTTAGAAATGTCACCACGGCCGTGGTCCATCGCGAGTCGAAGGCACCTCACTTTGAGACTTTGCTGGCCACTGGAGAATGCTGCGCACAGTCTATATCCATCGATTCAACTCCGTTCGGCTCCGCGATCCCGTCCTGAGGGAATTCGCGGGACCGGATACCTGTATTCATTGATTGAGTAAAAATGTCCAGCGCGTGCGTTTTCCGTGCAGCTGTTATTGCATTATTGTCCGCGGAATTGTCGAATTCTTCTAATTTTAGAGCGAATTGCGGACGAAATGATGTATTCGAGTGGTAAAGAGGGCAAATGGCACCGCAGACCGTAATTCCCAGCCGCTTAGTCGAACAATTGAAATCCTGCCGTTCCCTCCCGAGCGTCCCCGCAGTAGCAATGAGAATCATAGATTTGTGCGAGCAGGACGACGTCGGGGTCGCTGAAGTCTCGGCGGTTCTGGCACGCGATCCTGCACTGGCCGCCAAGGTGCTGAAGGCCGCCAATTCCGCGCTCTACAGTGTTCGTTCCGAGGTGACCACCCTGGAACGTGCGGTCACCATTCTCGGCACCAATGCGACTTTAAGCCTCTCGCTCAGCTTTTCGCTGGTGGAGACTTTCCGCAGATCCTGCAACGCCGGATTCAATTATCTCATCTTCTGGCGCCGTTCCGTGATTACCGCAGCCACCGCAGAAATACTGAGTTCGTCGAAGCATCGTTCCATCCGCGATGAGTATTTCCTGGCAGGCCTTCTGCAGGATATCGGCATGCTGGTGCTGAATGAAATTGCGCACGACGCCTATGGCAGGATCGTTGCGGCTGCGAGAGGGAGCCACGAGACGCTGGTCGCGCTGGAAAGTGAAAAATTTGGCGCGGATCACGCGCTGGTAGGAGGTTGGCTGCTCGAAAACTGGAAACTGCCCGAAATCCTGAGGGCATCCGTGGCTGCCAGTCACAACCCGCCGCTCACCGATCACTCTCCGATCGCGACGTTTTGCCAGGCAACAGCGTTTGCCGGCCATGTCGCGGAAATCTGGACGAATCCACAAACTGCCGCAGCCACTGCGCTCGCCCGTGCGAAAGCATACGATCTTCTGATGATGTCACCGGACCGGTTTGAATGGCTGTTGGGTCAGGTTGCGGCTTCGCTGCCGGAACGTCACCTCCAACCTCGATCTTCAAATAGGAAGCAAAGAGGCGTTGAATCGGATCTTCAATCAAGCTCGCGAAGAACTGGTCGTGTTGAATCTCAGAGCCCAGGAGCAGGTGCGGCAGGCCCAGCAAATGGCAAAGCTTGATGCGCTTACTTCCCTCCATAATCGTTGCCATCTCGAAGATGTCCTACCGAAGTTTTTTGAGGAAGCGATCCGAACCGGGCGACCACTCAGCGTAGTGTTCATTGATATCGATCATTTCAAGCGGGTCAACGACACCTATGGCCACCAGGCAGGGGACGCAGCCATCAAGTTCATAGCCGATATTCTGCTCTCGGCCATTCGAGCCGCAGATCTGCTGGCCCGGTATGGGGGCGAGGAGTTCGTTTGTCTGCTGACGAATGCAGGACCTGCAGAGGCGGTGATCGTTGCGGAGAGGATGCGCACCGCTGTTTCCTCTTATCCGCTGAGGATCGCCAACAATGTCGAGATTCCAATTACCGTCTCTCTCGGCTGTGCCACGATGTCGCTGGCCCAGCCTTTAGCATCTGCGGCCCATCTGCTGCGCGAAGCCGACCGCTGCCTTTACCTCGCCAAGCAAGGCGGGCGCAACAAAGTGGTAAGTGGCGCCGGCATCGAATCCGCCTCGGATTCTTCCTTGCCGGGCGAGTACCAACAATCCGTCGGCAGATAAACTCCGCCGGCAACGGAAGACCGGCATCGCCATGCGCATAGGTGCGCCCGGCGCTCATCCAGAACAGCATCGACAATCTACGATCACCTCTGCCCGGGAACCGCGGTCATCTTGATCGGCGGAATCGGTGTTGCCGGAGGAGGCTGGATCTTGTTGTCGACAAGCGCTCGATAAAGAGCCGGCAACGCTGCTGTCAAAACATCGTTGAGATCCGCAATCAGGCCCGCCAGCATCTCCCGGCTGTCGCGCGCGAGCTGGAGCTGCGCCGGGGTGGGCAACGCGGTGAAGGCCATTATCTGACTCCGAACTGCGGTTAACTGGCCCCGAAGGCCCTGCATTCCAGCCCCTGCTCCCCGCCCGCCCGCAGGCGGCGCCCCGGCTCCCAGTTGTTGTGCGAGCCCGGTGAGACGCTTCACCAATGCTTCCGCGGCTCCGGTGACCGGGGCAGGTGCATTCACCATGGGCTTTAGGAGATCCTGGACCGCTCGAACCTGCTCGTTGGCTGCAGTGATCGCCGCATTGGCTTCATTCAGCGGACGCTGAAGTTCGTGCAGCATGAGGGCGATATCGTGCTGGATTTTGCGATCCGCTTCGCTGATGGTAATCTGCGGGTCACCCTGCACCTGTAGCATGCGGGTTCCTGCTTCGCGTCCGGCCACCGTCAAGGTGGCCCGATAATCGCCAGGCAGAACGAACGGGCTGTTCGACCCACCCCCTCCGGGTCCCGACCGGCCTCGGGCCGTATCCACAGGCTGATGCCTGAGATCCCAGTAGACGCGGTTCACTCCCGCAGATCGGGAATTTTTCAGATCCTCTGGAGAAAGATCGCGTACCACTGACCCCGCAGCGTCGCGGATCGTGATGCGGATGTCCTCCGGCGCATCCTTCACATAGTAACTGATGGCGGCACCAGCCTCCGGGTTTTGACCCCAGAAACGCCGGTCTCCCGGATAATTGGCGTGCTCGTTCGACGCGCTGAATTGGATGGCAGGGCTGAGGTCGAACAGGTAAACCTGGGTCTTTATCGCTTCGGCCGCCTGCTGGATGGGCGCGATGTTGTCCAGGATCCAGAGACTGCGCCCGTGCGTGGCCAGTAGCATATCGTTTGCGCGCGGGTGAATCGTAATCTCGTCGACCGGCACCGTCGGCAGATTGTTCTTCAATCGTAGCCAGTGCTGGCCTCGGTCCAGGGTTACAAACAGCCCGAACTCCGTCCCCAGGTAAAGGACATCCGGGTTCCTTGGATCTTCGGTAAGGCAGTTGACGGTCTGACCGCCCGGCAGCGTGGCTGCGAGCGATTTCCATGAATTGCCGTAATCCGTGGTTCCATAGACATACGGCGTATAGTCATCTATGCGGTGGTTGTTGAAAGTTGCATAGGCCGTCGCTTCGGTGAAGGCAGACGCGACCAGACGGCCGGCCGAGGCACCCGGCGGCAGGCCCGGGAATTTCCCGCTGATGTTGATCCAGGTTTTCCCTCCATCCTTGGACACATTCATCGTTCCGTCATCGGCCCCCGCGTAATAGAGCCCTGGTCTTTTGGGAGATTCCGTCAATGCGACCAGGGTCGGATAGGCCGAAATCCCATCATTCTTGGAGAGCTTGATCTCTTTTCCTGTCACACCCATGAGGGAGAGCATGTCCCGGTCGACTCCGCCCGTTAGGTCCGGGCTGATTGCCTCCCATGAGTCGCCGCGATCCGTCGACCGGAAGATCTTGTTGGCGCCGATCAGAAGCGTCTTGGAATCGTGAGGGGACAGGATCAACGGAGTGTCCCACGCCCAGCGCAGAGGCGGTTCGCCCCTTGCCGCCTGGGGTCTGATGGTCTTGCGCTCGGCTGAGTCGCGGTCGACGCGTGCCAGGTTGCCATCCTGTGTTTCAGCGTAAATAGTGCGCGCGTCCCGCGGATCCGCCAGTGCGACGAAACCGTCGCCGATCGCGAGCGTGAACCAATCCTGATTGTTGATGCCGAAGCGATTACGCACGGCGCTCGGCCCGCCCCAGACATCGTTGTCCTGGAGCCCGCCGTAGACGCGATAGGGTGTATCCATGTCGTAGCCGACGTGATAGAACTGGCCGATCGGCAGATTGTCCACGAAGTCCCAGGTCGCGCCGCGGTCATAGGACATTGCAATCCCCACATCAGAGCCGAGGATGAGGTGCGCGGAGTCCCGCGGATCCACCCACAGTGCATGGACGTCCAGATCGTCGCGCGGACGATCGCCGCCCGGTCGGGCGTACGATACCCGCACCTCCTTAAAAGTCCGGCCGGCGTCCTCGGATACCATGAGGCGCACGCCGACGACGTAGAGGCGCTGAACATCATTAGGATCGATCCTGACCTGGCTGAAGTAGCTCGGGCGGGGATTGGTGTTGCTCATTTTGGTCCAGCGCGCGCCCGCGTCATCGGACCGGTATAGTCCGGAATCCGATTCATGCTGAATCAGCGCATAGACGATTTTCGGATCCGTGCGACAGATATCGATTCCTATGCGACCCAGCGAGCCGGCGGGAATGCCGTTCGTCAGCCTGCGCCACGTCTTCCCGGCGTCTTCGCTCTTATAGATCCCGCTTCCGGGGCCGCCGCCGTTAAAGCCCCACACCGAGCGCTGCCGCTGATACATCGCGGCGTAAAGCACCTCGTGATTCGACGGATCCATCACCAGATCGGTTGCGCCCGTCTGCTCGTCGACAAACAGCGCCTGCGTCCATGTAAGGCCGCTATCCACCGTTTTGAACACACCGCGTTCCCGGTTAGTTCCCCACAGATGCCCTGTGGCCGCCACATACACCACGTCGTGATCGAGAGGGTCAATGACGATGCGGCCCACGTGTCTGGATTCAACCAGCCCCATGTTTTTCCAGGTCTGGCCGCCATCGATGGACTTGAATACTCCGCCGCCCCAGGAAGAGCTCTGGCGATTGTTGTTCTCGCCCGTGCCCACCCACACCAGGTTGGCGTTGTCCTGCGGGATCGCAACTGCTCCGATCGAAACCACGTCCTGGCGGTCGAACACCGGTTCCCACGTGGTGCCGTTATTCAGGGTCTTCCACAAGCCGCCTGTCGCGGCGCCGACATAAAATACAGCCGGCCGTTTTTCCAGTACGGCCAGGTCGTCGATGCGGCCGCCCATGGTAGCAGGGCCGATGCTCCGGAACGTCAGACGATCGAAGATGGCTGAAACCGGGGTGGAGGGTTCCTGGGCAGTAGGGTCCGCCAAACCGGCGATTACGAACAAAGCGGGCAAACTAACAACCGCGATCCAATGTAGGCGCGAAATTCGATGCATGGCAAACTCCCGGGAAAGCGCAGTGGGATACTTTATAGGACATTCCCTTGTGCCGCGCAAGGAGAGTCCTTGACTGCAGAGGGGCTGTTCCTAAAATAGGAGCAGTCCCACATGCGCCGGGGCGCACCCAATGACGCATGAAAATGTCAAGCTCTCATCGAATCTTTGCTGCGCCGCCCCTAAACTTCAGGGCTGCGGCCAGCTCGATGCCCTGTTCCCAGGGCTCACGCCCTGGGCTTTGCTGCACCACCGCTTCGGGGTTTTGCAGCTGTGATCCTTGGGATTTTCACGGCCGTGCAAGGCTCAGCCCTTCGGGGTTTTGCAGCCGTAATCCTTGCGGTTTTCATGGCCGTGCAGCGCATAGCCCTGAAAGGGCGGAGCAGCACAGCCCAGGGCGTAAGCCCTGGGTTTGGGGGCCGGAGATTGTAAGCCCTGAAAGGGCGGCGCAGAAAGATCGAGTCGATTTGCGTTCCACGGGCTTATTTTCGGAACAGTCCCCCATGCGCCGGGGCGCACCCAATGACGCATGAAAATGTCGTGCTCCGGGCGCGATTTTCCCTGCACCGCCCTTTCAGGGCTATTGCCCGCTCGATCACCTGTCCCCAGGGCTCACGCCCATAAGCGCTAAGTTAAGATCGATTTGGGCAGGATATGGAGATTTCGGGGAGCGTACTGAACCAGAAAATCCAAGGAAAATAGGATCCATGCAACATATATTCGGCCGCAAAAAGATTATCTTAGCGCTTATGGGCTCACGCCCTGGGCTTTGCTGCGCCACCCCTTCGGGGTTTTGCAGCCGTGATCCTTGGGATTTTCACGGCCGTGCAAGGCTCAGCCCTTCGGGATTTTACAGCCGTAATCCTTGCGGTTTTCACGGCCGTGCAGCGCATAGCCCTGAAAGGGCGGAGCAGCACAGCCCAGGGCGTAAGCCCTGGGTTTGGGGGCCGGAGAGCATAAGCCCTGAAAGGGCGGCACAGAAACGATCGAGTCAATTTGCGCTCCACGGAGTTATTTTCGAAGCAGAAAGCCAAAACCATTTCTCATGTCCTTTTTTCATCCAGCATGGGTAATTTCAGGATGGTTTCGTGATAGGATCAGGCGTCATTTGGATTGCAGTTCTGGCTCTGCTTAATTCTTGCCCGGCAGGTGCAGGATCCATTTCCTGGATCCTGGCGACTCTGCGGAATGAGAAGTATGACCACGCCCGCCCCTCTAAGTCGACGCTGTTTTCTCAAGTGGAGCACGCTTCTAGGTTCTTCGTTTTTCACCGTCTTTCCGCTCAGCAAGGGCTCCGACTTCATCGGTCCGATCCAGGACGCGGCCGCCGGCGAGCGGGTCATTCGGGTCGGGTGTCCTTCGCACAACTGTGGCGGGCGCTGCCTGCTTAAAGTGCATGTCCTGGACGGAGTCATTGCCAGGATTGAAAGCGATGATCGGCCCACGGATACTCTCGAGGATCCCCAGCTGCGTGCCTGCATTCGTGGCCGCGCCTACCGCCATCGCCAGTATCATCGCGACCGTCTGAAGTACCCGATGAAGAGAACGGGAAAGCGAGGCGAGGGGAAGTTCGAGCGCATCACCTGGAATGAAGCGCTGGACAAAGTGGCCGCAGAATTAACGCGCGTCAAGAAAACCTATGGAAATTCGGCATTTCTAGTTCCTTATGGGACCGGCAGCTACAACCAGATCAACGGCCGCCAGACGGCTCAACGATTGCTGAATCTTTTCGGCGGCTCTCTCGGCCAGTACAACAGCTACTCCTGGGCCTGCATCTCGAGTGTGACTTCCACCGTGTACGGGACCGACACCACCGGGAACCAGCGCCAGGATTGGGTGAATTCCAAATACATCCTGATGTGGAGCTGGAATCCGGCTGAGATGCGCGACGGCACCAACACGGAGTTTTTTCTCCGGAAGGCCAGGGAAAAGGGCGCTCGCATCGTCTGCATCGATCCGCGCATGACCTTGAGCGCCGTGTCTCTGGCCGACGAGTGGATTCCCATCCGTCCCGGGACCGACGTCGCCATGATGTCGGCGATGGCATACGTCATGATCAAGGACAGCCTCTATGATGCGGAGTTCGTGAAGACCCATTGTCTGGGCTTTGACGAAACCCAGATGCCTGCGGAGGCCAAGGGAGCGGAAACCTACAAGGACTACATTTTAGGCACACGGGACAAGATCCCCAAAACTCCCGAATGGGCGGAGTCGATCACCGGCGTCCCTCGGGAGACCATTGTGCGCATTGCGAAGGAATATGCCACCACAAAGCCCGGCGTTCTCTATCAGGGATACGGCATGCAGCGGCGGGCGTATGGGGAGCAGGTTGTTCGGGCCGGCTGCGTGCTGGCGGCTCTCACCGGCAATGTCGGTATTCCGGGTGGCTGGGCCGGGGGCATGGCGCTTCAGGCGAAAGACGGTGGGCCGCTGTGGAACGTTTTTCCCACCGGACCCAACCCGGTGAAAGGCAGCATCCCATCGTTCCTTTGGACTGAAGCCGTCCTCCGGGGAAAAGACATGGGGCCGGAACTCGGGGTCCGGGGAGTTCCAAAACTGGACAACAACATCAAGTTGATTCATGCCGTGGCATCAAATCTCCTGGCAAATCAGCACGCCAACCTGAATCGCACGGCGAAGATCCTGCAGGATGAGAGCCTCGTTGAGTTCATCGTCGTTCAAGATAACTTCCTGACTCCCACAGGACGCTTCGCAGATATTCTGCTGCCGGCATGCACCCAGTTTGAAACCTGGGGTGTGGAAGACGGATGGAAGTACGGCGATGAGGTGATCCTCATGCCCAAGATCGTGGATCCGCCTTTTGAAACCAAGAGCGATTACCGGATCTGTTCCGAGATCGCGGGGCGGCTGGGTATCGGCGCGGCCTATACCGAAGGACGGAGCGAGCGCGACTGGGTGGAATGGTCTCTGGACCAGCTTCGGAAAGCGCGGTTCCCCAAGCTCCCGGGACTGGCGGAGTTCGAGAAGAGCAATGCCGGGATCTATACCGTACCGGTGACGAACCCTGCGGTCGCCTTCGCCGATTTTCGCAAAGATCCTGTCAAATATCCCCTGACCACTCCCTCAGGAAAGATCGAGATCTTTTCCCAGCGGCTCAACGCTCAAAAAAAACCGAAGGAAATTCCCGCAGTGCCCAAATATGTCCAGGAATGGGAGAGTCCCTTTGGCCCGGAGGCCAAGCAATACCCTTTGCAGGCATTAGGGCACCATACTCTGGCCCGCGTCCATTCCACACTCGCGGGTGTCGACTGGCTGGAGGAAGCCTTCCCGCAGCGGGTGTTCATCAACCCCATTGATGCCTCGGCTCGCGGCATCCAGAATTCCGATGAGGTCAGGGTCTTCAACGATAGAGGCGAAATCAGGATCGTGTGCCGCGTGACCAGGCGGATTATGCCCGGCGTCGTTGCCATTCCTCAAGGAGCGTGGTGGGCGCCGGACGACAAGGGAATTGACCGCGGCGGGTCGATCAATGTCCTGACTTCCGAGCGCTGGACGCCGTACGCCTTCGGCAACGCCCAGCACACCATCATGGTTGAGATCAAGAAAGTCTGAGGAACGTGTCGTGGTGAGTCAGTACGCCTTTTTTGTCAATTCCGACGCCTGTTCGGGCTGCAAGACCTGCCAGGTGGCCTGCAACGACCGCAACAACATTCCCAGGGGCCAGCACTGGAGGCGGGTGTATGAAATCACAGCCGGGAACTGGGAAAAGAAAAACGATGGCTGGATGTCCACGGTCGTTGCCTACAACCTCTCCTTGTCCTGCGTCCATTGCCTGGAGCCTGTGTGCGCGAACAATTGCCCGTCGCAGTGCATCTGGAAGAGGGAAGATGGGATCGTCCTCATCGACGATACGCGCTGCTCCCGATGCCGCCGATGTGAATCCGCCTGCCCCTACAATGCGATCCGTTACGATGCATCCTCGGACACCCTCCAAAAATGCCATTTTTGCGTGGACGACCTGGACTCGGGATTGTCCCCGGCATGCGTGACCGCATGCCCGAACCGTGCGCTTGATATTGGCGAATTTGATCAGCTGCGGATAAGGTACGGCAATGTGTTCAAGGTATTTCCCCTGCCGGATCCGTCCATTGCAGGACCGGCCCTCGTGATTCGCCCGCACCGCAATACCGATATCGTACAAAGGCGTGATCCGGAAGTGGCCAATTGGGGAGAGCTGTGAATCCGGCTCAAAGGAAAAACGCGAAATACCCAGGAGCTTGGGCCCGCTGGCAAAAGCGGGTTTGAAACCGAATTAAGGCAAAGAAGGAGATGTGGAGAGATGTGGACACCCATCGTTTTCTCTCCAGCCCGCCGGTGACAGCCCTACCAGTCTGATCCAGCGGATTTGTTTCACCCAATTGTCACCACTCTTTTCCTCAATCCCAAATCGCCGCTCCCGCCGCTGCGGCTCAGGAAATGATGGGTGTCCACGTTTTTCAACCCCCTATCGCCGCTCTTGCCCCTGAAGCTCACGAAGGTATAGCAATAATGGGTGTCCACTTTAAAATCCCCGTTCCTGCCGCTGAGGCTCAGAAATGTCTAGAAATAATGGGTGTCCACACTTTTATCAGCATGATGTGCGGATAGTCGTAGATGCGCCACAAGTGCTCGCGGTGCAGCCGGGTCCAGCCCACGTCCAGCGGAAGGCTCGCCGTCTGCGGCCGGAAGTTGGCGGGCGGCGTCGGATCGATGGTGCGATGCTGATACCAGTTGTCGAACGTGCCGTAGATGCCGAAGGGATACGGCTCCTTCTCCGTCATCTGCATGCCGCCGGTGCCCTGGTCCCAACGATTGCCATTAAACATATACTGCTTGATGTAGAGCTCGACGCTGTCGATTTCGGCCTGGTTGGGAAAGAACAGGTTCTTGGAAGCCACGTAGGCGGGCCGGGCGTTGCCGGCGTCGTCGCTGGCGTCCGTCAGCCAGGGCGACAGTCCGTCGCGGTCGATGGGGCTGTGCAGCTTCTTGTTGACCTGGTCCCAATCGCTGTAAACCCCGTACCACCACTGGCTGGGATCCTTGTGTTGCATGCTGTTGACCAGGAAGTTGGAGCGCTTCTTGATCACGGTTTCCAGCGGTTCGGTGACAAAGAACTGCAGGGTGCTCCACTTGCCGCCGCCATACCTGACGGTCAGCATGTTCTCTCCCAGTTTGGAGAAGCTCACCTTATAGACCTTGTGGCCGTTGCCCTTGTCGCCGACGAATTCCACCTTTGTTTTGGCCGGGAACTCGGCCACGACGCTGTCGATCTTCTGTTTGGTGCGCAGCGAAATCAGCGCCGGAAGGTCGGTGGGGAGCGCCATGCCGGGCACGATGTTGACGTCGATCGAACCTTCGTTGTAGAGCACGTCGCGTACGGCGCTGAAATCCTTCGCCCACGTGAATCGGAACGAGTAGGTCACAGAGTCGCCCTTCGAGCCCTTTGGGGCCAGCTTCAGGCTGGTGAGCGGCAGCCGCCACGGGTGCTCGCGGCCGGTTTTTTTGCCTGCGGCAATCGGGCCGACGCTCGACACCGCCGAGTGGATGAAGGGCGTAAAGCCGCCGCCGCGGGCGCCGCCCGGGCCGCCGGTGCTGCCTTCAACCGCGACGATTCCGGAATACTCGATCTTGGCGTCGCCCTGGGGCACCATTACCAGGAACGGCCCCTCGGCGTTGGCGCGCTGCCAGTAGACCCAGGAGCCGTTGTCTGCGGCGTGGCGATCAAGGCCGGTATTGGTGCCGCCTGCGGCCTCACCTACGCCATGGGCGGCGGCGCCAAAGAGATCCAGCAGGCAGTGAAGATCATGGCAGCCGCCTTATCCGACGTCATTTGCGATGGGGCCAAGCCTGGCTGTGCCCTGAAGGTCGGTTCTTCCGTCGATATGGCCTCCCGGGCCGCATCCCTGGCCATGAGGAACATGGAAGTGTCGGATGAAAACGGCATCGTAGCCGACACCGCAGAGAATACCATTCGGAACCTAACGCGATTGAATCAAGCGATGCAGGCGGCCGAAGACGGGATCATCCAGATCATGCAGGAAAAGATAGCTATGGCACCTAATCCGAATTCCTAATCGGCGCATTCGATCCGATCCCCGGTGTGGTTTGGGTGGAATGCCGCGCCGAATTTCTCCCATAGAGCGAACTGTCCGCGCAGGCCGGTACAGTGGCACGGGAAGATTTTCATGATCTCGAAATGTCGCAGCGCCTCCAGAGTCCTCTGCAGCCGCATTTCATCGGCATCGATCAGATGCGTCCCGCCGATCACCAGGGAGAAGCAGTTGGTTCCTGCCAGTTTCGCCGCGTGCAGCAACGTGTTCACGATACCGGAATGCGCGCAACCCAATACCACAACGGGGGCGTTGCCGTGGCCTAGAATCAGCGCCTGATCATCCTCCAGCGCATCCGGCACGAGATCCGCTTTTTCCCCGGAGGCAGTAAGGAAGTGAGCCGGAACCTGCTCGAAGCCTGTCACACGCGGGATCGGCCCGGTGGCAAGCACTCCGGGTGCGACCTCCATGGGCGCGGTGCAGGTTCGTAACTGCATACCCGCACTCTCCAATGTTTCGCGGTTCGCCGGCATGCCGATGGATCGCAATTCACCCGTCTTTTTTGAGTACTTGGGTACGAACGCCGATGGATGGGCGAAAACGGATCTGATGCCGGTCTCAGCCAGCACCCCGGTCAAGCCCCCGGTGTGATCGTAGTGCCCGTGACTCAGAACGATGCTCGCGACCCTCTTCCAATCCACCCCCATCCGGACGGCATTCCGCAGTAACGCGTTACCTTGCCCCGTGTCAAACAGGATGTCTCCGCCAGGCGTTGAGATCAAGATTGACAGGCCGTGCTCCCCGATCAAATCCGGCTTTTCGACCATATCTTCAACGAGCGTCCGGATCCATATAACCATAAGAAGCACCTCAAATTCGGTAAGCGCAGGCGCCACTTTTCTACCGTGGTTTGGAAACCGGATCAAGTCAATACTGGACCCGCTCTCCTCTCATTCAAATTGACTGGGTGCCAAAGTAAAGCAGCCGCGTGGAGTGGCCAGCCGGGATCATGTCGATCCTCTTTTTCGCATGGATGATCTGGAGATTGACGTGTTCGTCCGGCATTTCCTCAAAATCGAGGCTTTTTCATCTTGACAGTTATGAGCATATGCTTATAATACACATGGAGGTTTTACTTATGCCCAGGCCGCCATGTTGCCGCCGAATATCCGGAAAGCCGGTTGCGGCGATATTCAAGCCGGCTGGAATCCCGGCGCGCATGCTCGAAGAGGTAACGATGACTCTCGATGAGTTCGAGGCCATCAGATTAGCTGACCTCGAGGGGCTCTACCAGGATCAAGCTTCAGAGCGAATGCGAGTTTCCCGCCCGACTTTCGGGCGTATCGTTGAAGCCGCGCGCCGCAAGGTCGCTGAGGCGATCATCCTTGGCAAGGCGCTCAAAATTGAAGGGGGGCCGGTCCAGGTAGAACTGAACCGCCCTCTACGGTGTCCCGCTTGTAAGAATGAATGGGACGGACATATCAATCCACCAGTTGGCTGCCCGTACTGCCGGCAGGGGGAGATCGGGCCAGCGCCGGGAGAGTCCTCGCCGTGTGGTGGCGGACGGCGGCGGAGAATGGGCTGTAAGAAAACGTAAATCGGGGACACATTGCACCCCAACAAAAAGGAAGATGTTATGAATATCTGTATTCCAACTACTGAAGATAAGGGGCTCGAAAGCCCGGTAAGCGCGCACTTTGGCTCAGCGCCGCTATTTCTGATCGTCGACACGGAGGAACGAACCTGCCGGGCCATCTCGAACCGTAATCTCAATCACAGCCATGGTATGTGCCAGCCGCTTCTGTCTCTTGCCGGTGAAGGTGTGGATGGGATGGTGGTCGGCGGAATTGGCATGGGTGCCCTTGGGAAACTCCAGGCGGCGAACATCCAAGTATACCTGTCGGAGTTCCCGACTGCTGCGGCCACCGTCGAGGCTTTCAAGGCTGGCAAACTCAAGCTTGTGACTCCACAAACGGCGTGCGGCCATCACGCTCAGCAGACTCACCATCATGGCGACCCCGCTTTCGGATCCTGCCATGGTTCAGGCAGATCGCGATCCTGAGGCCAGACCGAGCAGTCGCGGCAGAGGTTGCGGCAATATCATCTCGCCTTTGCCGCACGGGCCGGCCTGCCCTTCCTGAGCGTTTGAGCTGTCTTTACGAAGCGGGTCATTGACTTGGAGACATTCTGCAGAACTTCTGCCCATTCATCCAGGTGCTTCTCCCCGTTCGGGGTGAGCCTGTAAACGCGACGCGCAGGGCCACCGGTTTCGACGTTCCATTCTGAAACGACGTTCCCGTTTCTCTCCAGTTGGCGCAGAGTGCGGTACAGGGCCGCTCGTTCGATTTTCGCGTCCGTCAGCGCATGCTCTTGCAGCGCGCCAGCCAGATCGTAGCCGTAGGAATGGCCTTTCTTTTTGAGAAGAAGCAGGACGATAGGCTCGACAAATCGCGACAAGTTTCCCATGGCGCAAGTGCACGGGTGAGCTCGTCCATGCCGCCGGCAAAGTCTGCTGGTCACTGTTTACCTCCTGATAAAGGTTGCTCTTTTCAAGTACATTATGCCGCGGGTCCAGACAGATGCAAGTTCAGAACTCCTGACATGGTCTGAAAAACCCAAGGAAATGTGGCATTTCCGGACATGGGTGCGGACATTAAATTGTCCCCTTTTTCGAATGAACGATGGAAATCCCTTCACTCGCAGTGGCAAAGAACTATGACTGAAGAGCGCCTGATAACACAAATGGCTGGGTCGTTGGCGAAAAATGGTGCGGACATTAAATTGTCCTCTTTTCTATTAAGTAGGTTCTCGTACATGCTGGGCGACCATGAAACCAAGCCCGCAGCAGAGAGAACTCTTACCCCGGCCTACTCCAACGCCCGGCACTGTCTTTGTAAACGATCGTGTTTGTTTTCATGCCGAGGGTGACCAGCGTGTAATCTCCGTCCAAGGTATTGCATTTTCGCACTACTCCATCAGAGATCGTGCGGCCGAAGCGTATGCCATGGTCACGCTCTTTGAATCGGGGTACGCCGATCAGAATGATATTGCACGATGCTTTGGTTACTCCATTCGAACCCTGCGCCGCTACCAAAAGAACCTCCAGCTTGGTGGATTGGCCACACTCGCGCGTCCAAAGGGACGGCCTTCAGGCAGCGCTTCCACGAACAAGGAAGCACATGAGCGGGATCGGATCATCCTCCGCCTCAAGGCCAAGGGAATGAGTAATCGTTGGATTGGCGGTCGGCTTGGCCTTGACGAGAAGGAGGTTCGTAGGAGTCTGCGTCGGCTTGGTTGGAGACCATCGCCTGAGCCCCATCTCCCCTTCCTGCCAGAAGCCGATTTGGTGACAGAGACTACCACAGTATTCGATGACGAACCGATGGAGACTTCTTGCCCAGTTGCGGATTCGTCCGCACGTAAGGGCATGCGACCTCAGACCAGCACGGCTGACAAGAGCCTCGACGCTGGCCCGGTTGATCGGTCGACGGATCGCCTCCTGGCTGCAATGGGACTTCTCGATGATGCGCTGCCGGTGTTTGCTTCCGCTTCGAGTTTGCCGAGAGCGGGTGTTCTGTTGGCAATTCCGCCACTCGTTGCCAGTGGCTTGCTTTCTGTCGCGGAGAAAATCTACGGCAGCATAGGCCCCGCTTTCTACGGATTGCGAACGACTCTGGTGGCATACGTGCTGCTGTCGCTCCTGAGAATCCCTCGCCCCGAAGCCCTCAAGGAGCATGCGCCCGGGGAACTGGGGCGCATTGTCGGACTGGATCGTATCCTTGAGGTCAAAACATTGCGCCGCAAACTCACGCGTCTCGCTTCCCTGAAGGGTAGCTATCAGCTTGGTCGCGAACTCGCCCGGCTGCGTGTCGCCGAGCGCGGCAGGATGCTCGGCTTTCTCTATATCGATGGTCACGTCCGCGCCTATCACGGAAAATGGACGATTCCGAAGGCATACGTCACAAGGGTCCGGTTGGCCGCTCCCGGAACCACCGACTATTGGGTCAACGATCAACGAAGTGATCCGCTCTTTGTTGTCACGGCCGAGGCCAACGCCGCCATGACCCGCATGTTGGTCCCGGTGCTAACGGAAGTTCGCGAGATGCTTGGACCTCGCCGGCGGGCCACGATTGTCTTTGACCGCGGCGGCTGGAGCCCCAAGCTCTTTGTGACCCTGCTCGCCATGGGCTTCGATATTCTGACTTATCGGAAGGGTCGTACTCGTCGCATCGCCGAGAAGAGGTTCATGCCTCGCAAAGCCAAGCTGGACGGGCGGCAAGTGGAATACCTTTTACACGAGCAACCCGTACGCTTCCTGAAGGGGAAGCTCCGGCTGCGTCAGGTGACCCGCCTGACCGAAACGGGACACCAGACCCCGATCCTGACGAGCCGCTGGGACCTGCGCGACATCGTCGTCGCCTATCGCATGTTTGAGCGCTGGCGCCAGGAGAACTTCTTCAAGTACATGCGCGAGGAGTTCCTCATCGACGCACTCACCGATTACCAGGTCGAGCCTGATGATCCGACTCGTTCTGTGCCCAATCCCGCACGGAAAGCGGTAGAGAAGGAACTCCGCGCCGCGCGCGCCAAACTCACCAAGCTTCAGGAAACTTATGGCGCAACCGCGATCGATTTTATCGAGGAGCCGAGTTCCACCATGAGAAGCTTCTCGACCGTTGAGCAAAAGATCCGCAATGAGATCAGCGCGGCAGTCGACAGCATTGCCAGGGTTGAGGCTCGGCGCGACGCTCTTCCCGTCCGACTGCCTGTTGCGGATGCCCAACAAGGCCAGGAAGTCGTAAAGTTGTCGACGGAACGAAAGCATCTAACCAATGTTCTGAAAATGGTCGCATACCAAATCGAGAGTGATCTCCTCGCGCTGATTCGACCCAACTACAAGCGCGCCGAAGAGGAAGGACGCACTCTTGTTCAGATGGCACTGCAAGATACTGCGGCGATGCAGCCCACGGAGGACGAACTGCGGATAAAACTCGCGCCTCTCAGCTCTTCTCATCGGTCCCGCGCTCTGCAGGCCCTTTGCGAAGCACTCAACAAGACGAACGCGCTGTTCCCCGGCACCAGCCTTCGGATGAATTATTCCCTCGGGGAGTTTCCCTCCTGAAAGAAAAAGGGGACAATTAATTACCGGACCATGTCAGGAGACTCTGAAGTTACATCTATTACTGATGTCGATAAGGATGGCGGGCGTTTACGCTCTATCGCCTCCCCATTCTTAGACGCCCCCAAAGTCTTGTTTTCTCCGCTTCGCTGAGCGTTTGCATCGTGTTCGCTCCGTGATGACTTTCTGCTCGCACTTAAGCACGCACGGTTCTAAAAATGATCATGGCATTTATATGTTACTTACATCTAGAATAACATTGCATTTCGATTAAAAATCGGTAGGCGCTGCCGTCGTTATCCGTGCCCAATTTACGGCATGCTCAAGAGACTCGGGGCACCGCAAGATGTGATTCAGATGGTCACTTTGATGCTGAGGTAACACCCTTTCGGAGCGGAATGTGCCCCTTGGTCCTATTCATCCACATTCTGCGGCGTTTCAGAAGGAGTGCAAATGACACAGACCGTCGACCAGCTCCAGAGCTGCCTGGAAACCACTAAGAAGGAAGCCCACCCGAACTGTGTAAGCTGTGGTTCCGCCGGATCTTTTGGCCTGGACCTGAAGTTTCTGGTCCGCGAGGATGGCGGAGTGGAAGCGGAGTTTCCCTGTCGGCCGATGTATCAAGGCTACCCCGGTCTATTACACGGCGGCGTAACTTCCATGTTGCTGGACGCTGCGATGACGAATTGCCTTTTCGCACACGCCAAAACGGGAGTCACCGCTAGGTTGATCATTCGCTTCAGTCGTCCCGTCGTGATCGGGCGCAGCGCTGTCGTCCGGGCGTGGTTGAGAGAAAATGAACCACCGCTCTATGTACTCGAGGCGGAGCTTGCTCAGGACGGTCGTGTGCTGGTTCGGGCAGCGGCCAAGTTTATCAAACGAGAATAGGGGGATCATGGTTTCGGGCCGATTTACAGAGCGGCCATGAATTTGGTGACTTCACGCTTCTTGTGTGTGCGATTCCCGGCGCGTTGTATTTGACATCTCTAAAGGAGCATCTGGTGAGCTGGCAGAGGATTCCGGCTTGACCTGGAGAGCATCGATCATCAAATGGTCTCAAGGGGCGCCCTGTTTGCGGTCATGCTATTTCGTGGATTTCGTGGTGTGGATCTGTTGCAGCAGCGAGAACTTGCCGGCAGGCCCGATCGGATCATTTGTGGCCGTCATTGGCGGGCGACGAATCTTCCCCGCGCCTAAATCGCAGTAGTATGGGCTCGCTGCTGTTTCGCGCCTGGGAAAAAAGAATATGATGCCGCCGTCATTTTTGGGGCTGCGGATGGCAGGGATCATTGTCGGTCTTTTTGACGGTAGCGTGGCAATATCGGATTTACAGATGATGGAGCTCAAAGATGGGCTGGGAATACAGCGCGAAGACTAAACAGCTGTTCATGGATGCCGTTCAGGGAAAGCCGGACACGCACATGGGGGAAATTGAGAACCCGGATGGCATGGGGGAGCATGGTTCGATCGCCTGCGGTAACGTCTTGCGATTCACCTTCCGAGTCAGGCGCCACGCGAACGACCCCACCCGGGATGTCATCACAGAGGCCCGATACCTCACCTTTGGCTGCACATCGGCGATCGCGTCCTCCGAGGCTCTGTGCGCCATCATCGAGCAAGGCAACTACACTCCGATCACTGCTCTCCGGATTCGAAACAGCGATATTGTCGAATACCTCCAGGGGCTGCCGAAGCAGAAGATCCACTGCTCGGTCATGGGCGCGGAAGCGTTGGAAGCAGCCGTCTTCAATTGGGCGCAGCGGCGCGGCGTCAACCTGAAAAGCCTGGGCATCGACATCCACGACCAGGAGACCGAAGAGGGGAGAATCGTCTGCAAATGTTTCTCACTGACGGAGCCCTACATCAAGCGCAAGATCCATGAGCTCAACCTGCGCTCGATCCCCGAGATCACCAACGCCATCAAGGCTGGCGGCGGCTGCACGTCTTGTCACCACGTGCCGGGCGGGCTGCAGGACCTGCTCGACCAGGTATGGCAGGGAAAACCCTTGAAGGCGCCGGGCCTGATCCAGCCTTTTACGATCCTGCCCACGGAGGTTCGGGAATCCCCGGAGCTCTCTCCTTACCAATTCGCCAGGAAGGTGGAAAAGGTAATCGAGGAGTACGTCCGGCCATCCCTGCGCGCGGACGGCGGCGACCTTGAGATCATGGATATCAAGGGCAACTTGGTCTACTGCCGCCTGATTGGCGCCTGCACCGGCTGCATTGGGGCGGGCCAGACCCTCAAAATGATGATCGAGCGGGCCTTGAAAGACCAGGTGGACGAGAGCGTCCGGGTCATCCAGGTGTAATCCCCGATGGCCACTTGAAAATCCCCCATTTGTGGCCGGGTCAAAATCCCCCAGGCGACAGCAGGAGTATAACCTACCAACAATCCGTATAGAGCTCCAAGCTCATTCCTTTTTCATCCAGAAACTTTTTGTCGGTTTTCGGTCAGCCGGATGGACGCCTCCTTGAGACGGTAGCTCCTACCTTCGAACTTGAGCAGATGGCCGCGGTGAAGGAGTCGGTCCTGAATGGCCGACGAAGCGGCGTTGTCGCCGAGGAGTTTCCCCAATCCTCCAGGGGACGATTGGAAGTAATCAGGCTGCTTTTTCTCGAGGTGTATCGATTCAGAATAATCTCGAGTAAATCGTCGGCAGCCTGTTCCGGGACGTTCTTGCGCAGAAACAAATCGTCGATGACCAACAGATCGCTTTCGGAGAAGAGTTTGGTCACCTTTTTTCTCCGCTTAAGTTGAGCGGATTCGAAGAGGTCTTCGAAAAAGGCATGGGCTTCGCGATACACGACTTTGTAGCCGGTCTGAATGGCGGCATGCGCCACTGTCTTTGCAATATGGCTTTTCCCGGTTCCGGGCGAGCCGATCAGCAGAGCATCAGCGCCGTCCCGGATAAATTTGCCGCTGACCAGTTCGTAGATTTCCTTTTTGGGCAGCTTCGGATTGAAGCCCCAGTCAAATTCGGTCAAAGTGGGCCGGTCCGGGAGGCCGGAGGCTTTGAAGCGGGTTTCCACGAGGCGCGAGTTTCGCCAGTCCATTTCGTCCTGCACGAGGCAGGCAAACACCTCTACGAAAGAAGCACCCTGGTTGGCCTGAACGAGTCGGGTTTCCAGCGTGGCGCTCATGCCATGCAGGCGAACCGTTTTGAGATTTCTCTGTAATTCTGCTAACGGCATTTCCATTAATTGGGCTCCTTATCTTCTTTTTCATCCTGTGGTTTTTAAAAACAGCCTTGCACGCGCAAGAGCTGAAGTTGTTCTACCGACATGTCGGCCGGGTCCTGGACCGAATCCGAGATCAGGTCCCCGGAGAGGCCCCGGTCCCAGTCAAACACGCTCACCTCGAAGTGGTTCTGCCGCAGCCGCTCGAACGCCTGACAGGCGCCCTTTCGACCGGCCTCGTCCCGGTCCAGAAACAAAATGATTCGTGGAAACCCGATCCGGGACCGAATCCACGCCAACCGCTCGATCTGTTCCGCGGAGATGTGGGCTCCCATCAAGGCACCGACATTACAACAGCCCGCTTCCACGAGCTTGGCCACATCAAAAAAGCCCTCCACGAGAACCAGACCGAATGTCCTCGCCTGGCGGCCGGCTTCTGGATCCAGCAGGAGTTGATCCTGGTTGTAGATTTCCAGCCCTTTTCGGAACGGATAACTCCAGTATTTTCCATCCGAGTTTTCTTGTTCCGGCATCAGGGCCCGTCCGGTGTGGCTCAGGATGATCGACTGAAGACCCTGGCCATTCTCTTTCACGCCCCGGATTTGAAACACCACCCGGGAATGCAGGGGAGAGCCCGGTCCTCGGTTCGCTCTCGGGGGCAAAAAGCCGCAGCCCAGATAACGACAGGTGGCGGCAGATATGCCGCGACGGCTCAATTCGGGATGATCGGAGTGAAGATAACGGCGCAGGTCGATCTCGATGTCGCGATTGGCAGGAGTCGTACACGTCGGGACGCTGACCGGACTTGGTTGCGGTTTTGGGTCAGGAGCAGGCGGTGTTTGCGGCATTGCCGTGCAGATTCCTTCCCCGACCATCCACTCGGCTACTTCGAACATGGTCATCTCACGGCCCTGCCGCTGCAGCACCTCCCGGCAGAACTGGATGATGCCGCCGCCCTTGCCGCTGCTGAAATCCTTGTAGACATTGGCCGACAGACTGACGTGCATCGAGGCCTGCTTTTCCTGTGTAAACGGAGATCTGAGCCAGATCTCATCATCTCGGCTGCGGCGCTGGTGGTCTACGCTGAGTTGAAACACCTCGATCACCTTCCGCCAGCTTGCCTGCTGCCAGACCTCGCGCAGTTGCTGCCGGTCAATGACCCGCGATATGGAAGCAATCGTCTTTTGGGGAATCGGCGCCGCCGGGAGTTCCGCCTGGGCGGCGTGTTGATTCCAAAAAGCGGCGTAGTCTTCCCCCGGGCGAATCAAGGCGTGCTTTTGCGTGAGACGGTCGGATTCTTCGGCTTTCCGTTCCCCGGCTTCGGCCGCCATGCTCTCCACGATCCGCCGCAAGGCTTTGAAACTTCTCAGCCCGTTGCGCTTTACCACTTCCGCCGCTTTCTCCACGTGGCAGGCCGCGTAATGTCGAACCAGATTGACCAGGCCGTACATGCGGCGTTGACCGCTGCGGCCTTCTTCCTTGAACCATGTCTCGCACAGATCGAAGGTGTGCGGACCGATGCATTCGGCCTGTGCCAGCAAGCGGTCTGTTTCCCGGGATGGATTGAAGATCCGATCCGCGGGGTCCATCATCAGGGAACCAGGCCGCCTGCTCCTGGGATGGCGGCGGATAACCTCCATCCGGACCGGATCGAGTATCTCGACTTGATCCTCGTAGATCCGTACCACCACCTTGCTGCCGAGCGGTGCCGGACTGGCGGCATAGTAGGATTGGCCGATCTGAGTCGTCCCGTCATCGTAGACCGTCCGGGTTTCCTGCTGAAAATAGCGGAACGGCATCAGCGGCAACGGCTGCAGATAGGGTTTCTCTTCCTGGAACATCTCCTTGACCTGCCGCTTGGCCCGGCCATGGATTCGCGGCGATGCCCACCGATCCTCCCAATGCATCAACCATTCGTTCTGGGCCTCGATGCTTTCGAATTTCCGTCCCTTCAAGGCCGTGTCCTGCGTGTATTTCACCGCATTCTCCACGGTCCCTTTTCGGTCCGAATCGCCCACTCTCGCCGGATCTGCCACTACCTCGTAATGATTCAACATCGCGGCATACAGCGGATTGAGATCCGGTTCATAGATGTCCGGCTTGATCACGCCTTCCTTGAGGTTGTCCAATGTCACGTATTGCGAACAGCCCGCAAAATAGCGGAACGCTTCCTCGTGCAGCCGGCACCAGATTTCCTTGCTCGAATTCCAAACCACCTTCCGAAAGGCCCGCCCCGAGTACTTCAAGGTCATGATGAACAGGCGCGGCCGCCGGAATTTTCCGCTGCTGTGAAGAGTTGGAGCCCCCTGCCCGTAGTCCACCTGGGCTTCTTCTCCCATCAGGAATTCCAGCCGGTCATATTGCTCGGGGTCCTTCCGTTTGAGGAGCCGCACAAACCGCTTCACGCTGTTGTAGCGGTGATTGAAACCGAACAGTTCTACCAGATCCTGGTAGATGGCCATGGCATTGCGGCCCCCTCTGACCTGCTCCTCGATCCACTCCCGGTGCGCTTCACAGGCCGAGCGGACATGCTTGGGCATTTTGGGTTCAGGAGCCGGTGGCCGGGGTGGGGGATTTTGATTCAATGGTATCTCAGAGCCGGTGGCCACCTCCTGTGGGGTGGGGGATTGTGAATCCCCACTTTCTTGTACCTCGTCCGAATCGTACGATTGGCCATACCGGCGGATGGTTTTTCGATCGATCCCGGTCTTTCGCTGGATCTCGCGTTGACTTATCTCCTTGTGCAGCAATGTCTTGATCGTGGTTTGCAAAGACAGCTTCAAAACGTTCATCCTCTCTCTCCCATTTGTGAACGGACCAATGGGAGCATGCACGTTCTGTCGCCGTCTGCAGCGATGTTCATCGCGAAATCTGTGCAGCTAAGTGGGGGATTTTCAAGTGGCCACAAGTGGGGGATTTTGGGTGGCCATCAGGGTAATCAGTCGAGCGATCCCATGAAGATCATATACTTCGAAAACAACGCCACAACGCAGGTCGCGCCGGAAGTATACTTGACACCGACCGTCGACCAGCTCCAGAGCTGCCTGGAAACCACCAAGAAGGAAGCCCACCCGAACTGTGTCGGTTGTGGTTCCGCCGGATCTTTTGGCCTGGGCCTGAACTTTCTGGTCCGCGAGGATGGCGGCGTCGAGGCGGAGTTCCCCTGCCGGCAAGTGATCAAGGCTACCCGGACTTACTGCACGGCGGCGTGACATCCATGTTGCTGGACGCTGCAATGACGAATTGCCTTTTCGCGGATGGCAAAACGGGAGTCACCGCCAGGTTAATCATTCGCTTCAGCCGTCCGTTAGTTATTGAGCGCAGCGCCGTGGTCCCGGCCTGGTTGAGAGAGCATAAGCCACCGCTCTATGAGCTCGAGGCAGATCTTGCTCAGGACGGTCACGTGCTAGTTCGGGCAGGCGCCAAGTTTATCAAACGAGAATAGGGGGATCATGGTTTCGGGCCGATTATAGAGCTGGCCATGAATTTGGTGATTTCACAATTTGTGCAAGTGCGGTTCGTGGCGGATTACATTTTGGTATCTCCAAGGGAGCATCTGGTGAATTGGAAGAGGATTCCGGTTGAGGTTGCGATCATACTTATCGCCTCGATTTTCGTAGGAGCAGGCACAAACACCTTTCGTCCGGAAGCGCGAAAGCTCTCTTGGATTCCGCGAGTGATAGCACCACCGAAGGACCCGAGCCTCCTGTACATGGAGATTACCGGCGAGGTTGCCTTACGCCTGCATCGTGCCGGTGCCATATTCATCGACGCCCGACGAACCAGCGTTTACGAGCAGGGCCATATCGATAACGCGATCTCAATACCGGTTTGGGAGCATGATGCAGACAACCGGATTTCCATGCTTGCCGCGAGGGGAATCAAGCCTGATGCGGTGATTGTAGTCTACTGTTCAGGGGGCAAATGTGAGGAAGCCTCCCGGCTAGCACTAATGCTGGCACCGGCCGGATTCTTTAATGTCTATGTAGACAAGGATGGTTTTCCGGCATGGCAGAGAAAGGGATGGCCGATCGCACGGGGGAAACAGCCATGAGTCGGCTACTGGATTCCCGCTGGATATCCCTCCTCGTCCGGGTCGCTTTGGGACTGGTCTTTGTCTATTCTTCCTGGGCGAAAATCGCCGACCCACCGGCATTCGCAGAGATGGTGTGGAACTACGGCATCCTGCCGGGTTTCCTGGTGAATCCGATCGCGATCATACTTCCATGGCTGGAACTGCTTGCCGGCCTTGCGCTCATTTCGGGCTTCTTGCGCAAAGGCGCTGCGCTTCTAATAGGGTTGATGCTGGTCGTTTTTATGGTCGCCCTGAGCACAGATCTGGCCCGCGGAATCGCCATTGAGTGCGGCTGCTTCCCAACTGCATCAGAAGCAAAGACTGCAGTAGAACTGTTTGCCGGCATGAAGCTCGACCTGCTGCGTGATGCCGGCTTATTGCTCCTTTCCTTCCATGTGTTGTTTTCGCGCCCTACCGCAGCAAAATTGTGAAGCATGAAGGCATGCCGCCTAGCGATCGCTGTCGTGCGACCAGCAGGTGAAGAGCGTTTCCACCTGGTGTGAAAGGGGAGTGGACTGAGGCGATTGCATGGTCCCAGCAGGCGCTCAAGCTGGCCCGAGACGCGGTCCGCCGAGTTCCAACCTCCAGGCAATCCTCCTTCGGTTCGTTTTTAGCTCGTGATGTAGCAGTGCTAATTACATCTAGCGGGCATTTACATATTGTGCGACAATGAGCACGAAATGGATTTCCATGTCGGCAGTGGCAGGCGCGGGACCAGAAATGCGATCGATTGAGCCGCCGGAAGGAAAATCATGGTCGATCCCTTAAAATTATGAATTATCATTTGCAATCGTTATCACACCTGCGCGGGAGGGAAATGCTTCAGGGCTTTGCGCGCGCGGCAAGGTGCGCAGAAACATCTCACAACTTTTGAAGCGTGGGGTGAATTTCAACGACGCACGCGGCAGACGAATTGTATTGTTGCCCCACTGCGCTCTTAATCAAAATTCCTGTGTCGCAGGCGCTGCTGTCCGGCCGGCGGGGGTGAACAGGCGTGACTCTGCCGCAGTGATCTTCTGGTTGAGATTGAGGCTGTTGCCGCCTTTCCGGGGAGAGGCTAAGTGGTTGATTCAGTAAATATGATGATGTAATTATTTGATTTTTTACAAACCTTTGGGATAGCATATTGTCTTATGGAGTGTGATGTGTTATGCCAAAGAAAAGCCCATTCACGATCATATTGACCGATGAGCAGAGAGAAGTTCTTGAATCAAGGGCACGAAAATATACATCATCGTATATTGACGTGGTCCGGGCTAAAATTGCGCTCTATGCGGCCGAGGGCATGGAGAACAAGGACATCGCTGCCCGACTGGACACGTCGTTCCAGATCGTGTGTAAGTGGCGGAAACGCTTTTTCGAACACGGTTTGGAAGGCCTTCAGGAGGGCTACCGGCGAGGCCGCCCGCCTCGCTTTTCCCCCCGGGGTCGTCGTCGCGATTAAAGCCTTGGCATGTGAACTGCCCACGGAATTGGACTTGCCGCTGTCACGGTTCATCATGGCGGACATCCGGAATGAAACGATTCGACGGGGGCTGGTAGCGTCGATCGGGAAAACTACACTCTGGCGTTGGCTATCCGAAGATGCGATCCGACCTTGGTACCATCGCACCTGGATTTTTCCGAGAGATCCTCGATTTGCCGAAAAGGCAGGGCGCATCCTGGATTTGTACGAAGGCCTCTGGGAAGGGACACCACTGAACGAGGCCGACTGCGTGCTGTCCACGGACGAGAAGACCAGCATCCAGGCACGGCGGCGCAAACATCCCACCTTGCCGACAGAGCCGGGCAGACCGATGCGGGTAGAACACGAGTACGAGAGGAAAGGAGCCTGGGCTTACTTGGCGGCATGGGACGTGCGCCGAGCCAAGATCTTCGGGCGATGCGAGGAAACCACCGGCATTGTTCCCTTCAACGGCTTGGTAGAGCATGTGATGGCCCAGGAGCCCTATCGGTCGGCGCCTCGGGTGTTTTGGATTATGGACAACGGATCCTCCCATCGCGGAGAGCGCAGTGATGAGCGAATCCAGGACAAGTGGAAGAACATCGTGCCGGTCCACACGCCTGTTCACGCGAGCTGGCTCAATCAGGTGGAGGTCTATTTCTCAGTAGTACAGCGCAAGGTCCTAACGCCCAATGACTTTGATTCGCTGGCGGCTGTGGAGGATCGGCTGCTACGGTTTCAAGAGTACTACGAGAAGGCAGCAAGACCTTTCCAGTGGAAGTTCACGCGGCGGGATCTCGTTCAACTTCTTGCCAGAATAGAGGAAATGGAGTGCTGCCGGGAGGTAGCCGCTTGACCGCGAAAAAATACATCATCGAACTTTCGGACTGGGGCACTAAGTAACGAGGAGGACCGCCATGCCGGGCACCAATGCCCTTCGCTACAACGAGAGAATCTGCAACGCGCAGGATTGGCTCGCTAAGGCCGGCCGGCCAGCAAAGCGCGAACGGACTGTGGTCGATGTCTGCGGGCTGCGCATTGGGGGTTCCGAGGTTGTGGTTATGGCTGGGCCCTGCGCCGTGGAAAACGAAGAGCAAGTCATGGCGACCGCCCGTGCGGTGAAGGCCAGCGGAGCCAAGATACTGCGGGGCGGCGCCTACAAGCCACGCACGTCCCCGTACAGTTTTCAGGGACTGAAGGTTGACGGCCTGAAGCTGCTCGCCCAGGCGCGCGAGCAAACGGGACTGGCGGTAGTGACAGAACTCATGGACCCGCGCCATCTGGATATTACCTGCAAATATGCGGACATCCTGTAGATTGGATCGCGCAATATGCAAAACTTCTCCCTCCTCGAAGAGGTCGGCAGATGCCGGAAGCCGGTCTTGTTGAAGCGCGGGATGGGTTCCACGATCGAAGAGTTTCTCCTAGCGGCCGAGTATGTGATGAAAGAGGGCAACACCAGCGTCTTGCTCTGCGAGCGTGGCATTCGCACCTTCGAGACGTCAACCCGGAACACTCTGGATTTGAATGCGGTGCCAATGCTGAAGAGGCTTTCTCATCTTCCTGTGATCGTGGACCCCAGCCACGGGACCGGCCATTGGTGGATGGTGCCTTTCCTGGCCAAGGCTGCCATTGCGGCCGGCGCCGATGGGTTGCTTGTCGAAGTGCATTGTGACCCGCAGAAGGCCCTGAGCGATGGCCAACAGACTCTGCGTCCCGACAGGTTCGATCGGATGATGCGAGAGCTAAGGGCTGTCGCGTTGGCGGTTGGGGCGGAACTCACTCTGCCAGAGTGTCTAACAGCTTGATCCAGTTTTGTGATGAAGACGCTGAACTTCTGAAAGGCCAGAGCGATGTACGGTTTTCTGACTCGCGCCTCATTGATTGCAGTTGCCAGCGCGCTTCTGTACGGAGCGATCCCTTCCTTCGTGGCCAGCCCGATCGTGCTGACACAGGTCCCCATCAGCGCGATGCAGCAACAGGCCATCACACCTGGCGGCGCCCTCTCCTGCGAAGGCGCGCGCATTATCATTGTGTATCCTGACCGAAGCCGGCGCCTGCTGGCCGAAGGCTTTTTCGGCGCCTGCGATCCCGAGGTCTCTTTTGATGGGCAGAGCATTTTATTTGCAGCAAAACAAACGAGCCGGGACCCGTGGAGCATTTTCGAGATCGGGGCGGATGGACAGGGGCTCCGGCAGATTACTCGCGGCACGGGAAATTGCCGAAGCCCCGTTTATCTATCCACGCTCTACACGCTTATTTCCGATAAGCCCTGGCACCAGATTGCCTTCATAAGTGACCTGTCGGGTGTCCTCGACGAATATGCTGCAAATCCGGCAGCCAGCCTTTATTCGTGCCGGTTGGATGGCACGGGGAGGCTCCGGCTGACCTTCAGCCCGTCCGGGGCAATGGACCCGTTTCTCATGCCCGACGGGCGATTGATCTTGGCATCTTTGAGGCGTCGCCACCCCGAAGAGACAGCGACCCTGGCACTATTCGGCGTTAACATCGATGGTACGGACTTCTCGCTCATCGCCGGCGAGGAAGGGCGGCGGTTCAAGCGTATGCCTTGTATTACCGCCGACGGACTCGCGGTCTTTGTGGAGACAGATCTGGCGGCATCAGACGACGCCGGTTTCCTTTCCTGCGTGAGTCTCCGGCGCAACCACCACTCATACCGGCAGATCACGAAAGCGGCCGACGGTCACTTCCTGTACCCCTCGCCACTGCCGGATGGAAAAGTTTTGGTCTCGCGGCTTCCGGAAACCGCCGGTGCTTCTTATGGGATATATGAGATCGATCCCGTTTCCGGAAGGTTCGATCCGGTTTTCGACGATCCAGCCTTTCATGATATTCAGGCCAAAGTCCTGGCTCCGCGCCAGGAGCCGGATGGCCGCTCGACCTCTGTTCTGCGGCGCACCGGCGAAATTGAGGACCCGTCCGCCCTGGAATCGAAGGGTGAGCCCAAAAAACCGGCAGAGATGTCCATGGGCAAGCTCTACAGCCTGAATGTATACGTTTCGAACCTAATCAAGGCGGCGTGGATGCCGCCCGGCACGGTCAAGCGCGCGCGGTTTCTAGAAGGAATTCCGCTGCATCCCCGAGATCTTGACAGCCTGCTCGCGAACGGCCACGGAACCTTGTCGAATGAAGCGGTGCTATCTTCCGCACAGCGTATTCCCATGCTCCCGCGGCGGTTTCTGGGCGAAGTCCCTGTGGAGGATGATGGTTCGTTCAACGTACAAGTCCCTGCGGACATTCCGATTGAGATTCAGCTGCTCGATGCCGATGGGATAGCCCTCGAGTCCTGCGGCTGGATATGGGTCAAAAACAATGAGCCGCGCGGATGCATTGGCTGCCATGAAGATCCTGAGCTTGCGCCCGAGAACCGCCTCGTGAAGGCAGTAACGAAGCCCTCCGTGCAGCTCACGCTTCCGCCAGAGCGAAGGCGCACGGTTGATTTTATGCACGATGTAGCACCCATCATCAGAGTCAAGTGCATTTCCTGCCATGGCGCCGGTGGCTCTCTGCCCAGCCTTAATGAAAACCTCGAAGCAGACACCCAAGCCGGAGAAGCTGCGGCCAGCCGGACGTACGCGACACTCATTGCCCCGCCCGGACGAGCTTCACACCCAGACGTTAGTGGCAGCGCCTATGTCACTCCGGGGAAAGCGCGAACCAGTTCGCTTATCTGGCACATCATCGGGCGCAATACCTCGCGGCCGTGGGATCGAGTTTCTTTCGAAGCGAAGGCCAAAATGATGCCACTTTCGAGCGCACCATCGTTGAACGAGAGCGAGAAACGCACCTTCATCGAATGGATCGACATGGGGGCCCCGTGGAACAGCCGGGCCACTCAGATAGAACTGTCACTCAAGAAATAGCAGCGGGGGCAAAACATCACTATGGGACGAATACAGATGTGCCTGATTCTTGGACTGGTGCTGGTCGGGTTCGCCTTGTCGGCCGAGCCGAAATTGCCGGTGTTCACCGACATTACGGATGCGGCCGGCATCCGCTTCAAGCACAGCTACGGCGACTATGAGATGAGCAACATCGTAGAGGCCGCCGGATCCGGGGCTTGTGTCTTTGACTACAACGGCGACGGCCTCATGGATATTTATTTTGTCAACGGCCGCTGGCAGAAAGAGGTCAATGACAACCGCGGGCGCGAGCTCAAAGATAAGCTGTTCAACGCGCTTTACCGTAACAACGGCGACGGCACCTTTACAGACGTTGCGGAGCAGGCAGGCGTGCTTGGCCACGGCATGGGCTTCGGATGCTCGGCGGCCGATTTCGACAATGACGGCGATGTAGATCTCTATGTTCTGAACTATGGACCGAACGAGTTTTTTCGCAACAACGGCGACGGGACATTCACCGACATTTCCGCGCAATCCGGCCTGGCAGATCCTCACTGGAGTCTTTCGGCGCCCTGGATCGATTACAACAACGATGGCCTTCTGGATGTCTACGTAGCCAACTACCTTGAATATGACGAGGGGAAGTTTCGCGCTTTTTACGCAGCCGCGGGCCATCCTGGGCCTCTTAGTTACCACGGGCAGCCGGATGCCTTGTATCGCAACAACGGCGACGGCACCTTCACTGAGGTCACCAGGGAGGCTGGTGTCTACAATCCGGAAGGCCGCGCCATGAGCGCCATGGCGGCCGACCTCAACAACGACGGCTTCCTCGATATCTACGTTTCCAATGATGCCATGGAGAACTACTACTATGAAAATACCGGCAAGGGCACCTTTGAGGAAAAGGCTCTGATGCTTGGTCTGGCTTTTGGCGAACATGGCCAGGGAGTGTCTTCCATGGGCCCGGTCATCGGCGATGTCGATCGCAACGGCTGGCTTGACGTTTTCATCCCGGACATGTCTTACAGTACGCTCCTGCTCAATGAAGTCAAATTCTTTGATGACGCTACCATCAGGACCAAGGTAGCGCTGGCTTGCGGCCAATACACCGGCTGGGGCGCCGCCATGATCGACTACGACAACGACGGCTACCTGGACCTCTTCGTCGCCAACGGGAACGCGCTGCATGAGTTTACGGAAGAAGCCCTCCTGCTCCGCAACAATGGCAAGGCGGATCTGCAGTTTCTCGACGTCTCCGATGAGTCGGGTAAATACTTCCATGAGAAATACGTCGGGCGAGGCGTAGCGTATGGGGACTTCGACAACGACGGCAACCTGGATATCGTGGTGTGCAATCTCAACGACCGTCCCCGACTACTGAGGAACGACGGTGGGAACCGCAACAACTGGCTCGTGGTGGAGGTTAAGAAACCCAACGGCAAGACTGACGCCATCGGGGCTCGCGTGACCGTGCAGGTCGGATCCCTGCGGCAGATAGAGGATGTCGTTGGAGTCAAGGGTTACCTGTCCCAATCGGACGTGCGTGCTCATTTCGGCTTGGGCAAGACTGCCAAAGCGGATCTGGTCGAAATCCGGTGGCCGGGGGGGAAGATACAGCAATTGAGAGATGTCAAGGCAAACCAGTTCTTGAAGGTGGTCCAAGATGCTCAAAAATAAAAGGCTGCCAACACTGGGATTCAGGCTTTGGCTCGGGCTGCTGGCCATCACGCTGCCGGCTCTGATTGTGGTTGGGCTGCGCGGTGAGGACAAAAACCCCTACTACGTGGGGACCCGGGTCTGCGGTTCTTGTCATCAGGCCAGGCAGATGGGCGATCAATTCGATCTGTGGCTTCTTTCGAAGCATGCCCGCGCCTATGCTCTACTGTCCATGCCGGAAGCTAAAGAAATCGTCAGACTGAGCGGGATCACCCAGGAACCGCAGGAAGCTCCGATCTGCCTGGGCTGCCACTCTACCGCCGCCGAAGCAGAGAAGTGGGAAAAGGATCCGACCTTTTTTATCGGGGATGGAGTCCAATGCGAGAAGTGCCACGGGCCGGGCAGCGAGTATGCCAATGCAAAGGTGATGATGGACCGCAAAGCGTCCATGCAGGCCGGGCTCAAGATGCCGGCTCAGCGGGACTGCATGACCTGCCACAATGTCAAAGGCAGCCACGTCGCAGTACACAAGCGGGCCCAGATTAATATCCAGGATGCCTGGAAAGCGATTGCACATCCATTACCCGCCGACCGGAAATTTGTCGAGCCGGAAAAGACCACGGAAAAGCGACCGCCTGCCGTCCAGGGGCCCAAATACGCGGGCGTCGAGACCTGCTTTCCATGCCACAGCGGGCCGCAAATGGGATATCAGTTCAGCCGCTGGCGCCTGACAACCCACGCCCGCGCCTATGCTGCACTTTCCACCCCCGCCGCACTGGAGCGAGCAAAGCAGCAGGGACTTGCGGAAGTTCCTCAGAAGAGCGCGGCCTGTCTGAAGTGCCACACCACGGCCTTTAATCTCAACCCCGGAACGGCTCTGGACTCATTTTCGCAGACGGAGGGTGTGGGCTGCGAGGGGTGCCACGGGCCGGGCAGTGAGTACTTACCGCAGGTGATCATGCTCGACAAAAGCGCAGCGGCATCGGCAGGTCTGAAGCCGGTTACGCGTTCTACCTGCCTGGCCTGCCACGAAAAGGCTCACGGAAAGGTCTTCGATCTCGATAGTGCCTGGAAGGAGATCGCACATCCTTCACGGCTGCCTCAAACGGCGGAAGAGCCCCGCTACAAGACGCCGCTGCGGATGGCACTGCGCCCTCCCGGCGGCAGGGAACTTTTCGTCACCTGTGAAACCTCTGGAAGCGTCATTGTAGTAGATACCCTGAAGCGGCAGAAGGCGGCCGAAATTCCGGTCGGCGGGCAGGCTACCGATATCGCCTTCAGCCCGGATGGCAGCCGGGCTTTTGTGTCCAACCGGCTTGATGATAGCGTGTCTGTGATCGATGTTGCGGCACGCAAGGTCGTGCGGACCCTTCCGGTGGGAGATGAACCCCACGGATTGCGCACCGATAGCACAGGCAAGCATCTCTTCGTGCTTGACACCGCAGCTGATTGCATCTGCGTACTGGATGTGGACTCCGGCAAGGAAATCAAGCGGCTTACGGCAAGCCGCGGGCCGTGGTCGCTAGAGGCTTCCCCTGACGGGAAGCGCATGCTGGTCACAAATAACCTTTCCCGATTCGTCGATTTCCGAACCCCATCGCTATCGGAGATCACGGTTGTCGACCCGGAACAAATGGCGGTCACAGAACGTCTGGTCGCGCCCGGAGCGAATTATCTGCAGGGCATAGCCTGGCATCCCAGCGGAGATTTCGCCTTTTGCACCCTCATGCGCACGAAGAATCTTGTGCCGATGACGCGCGTGATCCAGGGATGGACCATCACCAACGGCCTGGGAGTGATCTGGAAAGAAGGCTCGGTCGATCAGGTGCTGCTCGACGAACCCAACTCCTACTTTGCCGATCCGACCGGCGTCGCCTTCACCCCGGATGGGCAGAGGGCGCTCGTAACCAGTTCCGGCACCGACCGCGTAGCTGTCATTGATGTTCCGAAGCTCATCGCCATGCTGAAGGCAGCCACGCAGGAAGAGCGTAAACGAGTCCTCCCCAACCACCTGGGCAAGGCGCCCGAGTTTATCATCAGGCAAATCCCGACTCGAAACAGCCCGCGCGGGGTTGTGATCACACCGGATGGCAGCTCCGCCTTCGTCGCCAATGCCCTGGACGACTCCTTGACCGTGATAGACCTGGAAAGGTTGCAGGCGGTTGATACAATCGACCTCGGAGGCCCCAAAGAGATCATCCAGGCGCGCGCCGGCGAACGGCTCTTCCACAGCGCCAGGATTACCTTCCAGCGTCAGTTTTCCTGCCATTCCTGCCATCCCGACGGACACGTCAACGGCCTCACCTTCGACATCGAGCCCGATGGCATCGGCATCAGCCCGGTGGATAATCGCACGCTGCGCGGCATCCTGGACACCGCCCCCTTCAAGTGGGAAGGGACCAACCCGAGCCTGTCGCACGAATGTGGCCCGCGCCTGGCGGTCTTTTTCACCCGCATCCAGCCCTTCGCACCGGAGGAGCTTGCCGCACTCGTCCAATACATCTCGACGATTCCGCGTCCGCCCAATCGCTACCGTCCGCTGGGGGCCGAACTCACCGAAGCCCAGCGGCACGGTCGGGAGATCTTTTTCCGTACGATGAAGAACACAGGAGAGATGATCCCCCTCGAGAACCGTTGCAGCACATGTCACGCTGGCCCACAGTATACCGACCGCCAGGTCCACAACGTGGGGACCCAGATGCAATACGATCGGACGGGCACATTCGATACTCCTCATCTGAACAATACTTACGACTCGGCGCCTTACCTTCACAATGGCATTGCTCCAACTTTGGAAGAGATCTGGACTCGATTCAATCCCTATGACAAGCACGGCGTCACTAATGACATGACGAAGGATCAATTGAACGATTTGATCGAATTTCTGAAAACGCTCTAATTGGGCATTTGAACTCTCGGCAATTGCGGGGGAGGAATCATGAAAGCAAGGGTCACAAGAGCTACGGCGGCGCTGAGCCTCTATCTGAGCATTCTGCTGGCTGCTGCGTGGTCAGTCGGCGGGATGGCAAGACCTGCGGCACCCAAAAAGAATTTACCGTATGTGTATACCCGGTGGAAGCAATTCACCGTCAAGGACGGTCTTCCCAATGACCACATATTTGCGGTCAAGGCAGACGGGCCGCGCGTCTGGGTCGGGACGGAAGACGGCCTGGCCTGCATCGACAAGGCCACGGGAAAGATCCAGAAATGGACCGAGAAGGACGGCCTTCCGTGGCGAGCAGTCACCGGCATCGACGTAAACAAAAAAACCGGCGAAGTGTGGCTGGCTCTCTTCGGCGGCGGTCTCGCGCGCTTCAACGGCGGCCGTTTCGACCACTGGCACCAGCTCAACAGCGGCTTGGTCAACGACGTGGTTTATGCCGTCGCAGTCGAAAACGACAATGTCTGGGCCGCCACAACCGCAGGCGCCAGCCGGTACAACACCATCACGGGCGAGTGGACCATCTTCACAGAGAAGAATTCGCCGATGGAGGAGATCTGGAACTACGGTGTCAATTACAACGACGGCAAGGTGTATCTGGCCATCTGGGGCAGCGGCGTTCTCGAGTACGATATCGCGACTCAAAAGTGGAAGGAATATATCGATCCCGATGGTGAAATGGAAATCGACCTCTACCGCGATGACGGCATTGTCCACGTCATTACCACAGGCGTGAGTTATGTGGACAAGGTGCTCTGGATCTCAACTTACTTTGGAACGTGCCGTTATGACGGCCGTCACTGGCGCGGTTTTTTCAGCAAGGAAGGCGGCCTGCCGAACGAATTTACCAATAACGTCAAAGCCCGCAGTGCCAACGAGGCCTGGTTTTGCACCGACAAGGGAGTAGGCGTCATCGCGGATTTCCCGACCAACACCTGGGTTCAGTACACCGCCGGGCCAAACCCACCCGCGGGAAAGGCGGTGGTCAAGCAGGGCACCGAAACCCTGGAGACGGTGGAGTTGGGGGTCGGTGTTCCCCACACCTTTGTAATCTGCGCGGACATCGACGGCAAAGATGCCTGGGTGGGAACGTCCAAGGGCCTCGGTTGGGCGATGGGGGACGATTACTATCCCGGGCTGCAAAAACGATCTGTACACGTTACCTCGGTGTCAAAGAAATAATGCCCGCGGGTGTGTGACAGCAGCCGGGTCACGGACCCGATTTTACGGAGGAGTCCTATGAGACTGAGGCTTATGATCCTTGGTTTTGCAATGATGATGGGTGCGGGTCTGGCGCCAAGAGCTCAAGCGCCTGCTCCCAGTGATTATCCGGTCATGCTCCCCTTCGACAGCCCTGAAGTGCGCGAGTTGCTCGGCAAGATCAACTCGGTCAATGCTTACCAGGTTCCCAACCTGGGGATCAAAAAGGATACGAACTACGCCCATACATCCCAGGATGTGGAACCGTTCAGCGGCATCACTCCTTTCAAGGAACATTTTCTGGAGCAGATGGAGTATACCGGGCCTGGAAGGGCAATCCCGGAGCCGGACGACGTCAAAACCGTCAAGATCGGCTTTATCGGCCCCATCATGTCGACGGTATCGGTAGCCACGGGCGGCAAGAGCCACGAGGAGTCTCTCGGAATCAAGATGCTCCAGGGCGCCCGTTTGGCGATCGAACAAGCCAACGCCCGGGGTGGATATCTGAAGAGAAAAATCCCCTTCGAACTGGTCATCGCCAATGACAACGGGCTGTGGGGAGCTTCGGGAAACGAGATCATCAAGATGGCCTACCTGGACAAGGTATGGGCGATCCTGGGTACGATCGACAGTGCCAATACCCACATCGCCATACGCGTGGCACTTAAGGCGGAAGTCCCGATGATGACCACGGGGGATTCCGATCCCACCTACATCGAAACCAACATTCCATGGGTTATGCGGGCGATGGGTGACGACCGCCAGCAGGGCTATCTGCTCGTGGACTATCTCTATCGCAAGATGGCCTACAAGCGCGTGGGCATTATCCGCTCCAGCAATCGCTATGGCCGTTTCGGCGTGCGGGAGATCAACGACGGCAGCCGGCGGCTCGAGAAACCGATCGTCATGGAGATGGCTTACAGGGTGGGCAGCACGGATTTTTTCATGGAGCTTGGGCGCCTCAAGGATTCCAACGTCGATGCCATCGTCCATTGGGGTGACGCCCAGGAGGGGGCGTTGGTGCTCAATCAGATGCGTAAGATGGGAATGAATCAGCCCTTCTTCTGCAGCGACCGTTGCGTGCAGGACGATTTTATCCGGGTGGCGGGCAACAATGCCGAGGGAGTGATTTGTGGCTATCCGTGGAATCCGGATCGCAAGGACCCGAAGCTGGAAGCTTTCAAGCAGGCATTCCGGGAGCGCTATGGGGAGGAACCGGAAACCTACGCCGCTCATGCCTACGACGGGATGAACATGTTGATCTGGGCCACTCAGGTCGCAGGCTTGAATCGCGCCAAGATAAGGGACATGATCGCCTACATGCCCAAATCCTGGCCGGGGGTGACCGGGGATATTCCATTGAGCGCCGCCCTGGATGATGTCGGTGATGTGTTCCTGGCCCGGCGGGAGAACGGGAAGTGGAAGTATTACTCACGCGAAGACCTCAATATCCCGCGGGGCTATATCCCGCCTCGCGACCGGGTCAGCCGGGCAGTCGCGGAGACCCGCAAGACTCAATAGCGAGATTGCTGTCAGGCACCTTTGTTTTATCTGGAGTGCACCCTGCGATGCGGGACGTACTCCATATTAAATAGCCATTCAGAACGGCGTGCCTTTCGTCGGCAGGCCCCTCGGATCTCTCTTGTAAGGCCTTTATATGACAGAGCGAACAGGAATTGTCCTATTAATGCTCGGGGCGCTTGTCTTTGGACTCACCCCGGTTCCGGGAGCGAATGGCAGGCAGCGGCCGTTTTTTGAAGCAAGAGAGAAACAGGCCGGGTACGAAGGTCCTGGGCGTGACGATCCCGAACCCAGGGATCTGACGGAAGTTCGTATTGGTTACTTCGGCCCCAGCGACCCGGCGCACCCGCAAGGCGGCGACATCTGGCTGGCCGTGAATCTGGCCATCGAAGAAGCGAATGCCGCAGGAGGCTATCGCGGGCTCCCCTTCGTTCTCGTCCCGGGCTGGTCCGAGAATCCGTGGGGCAACGGGGCCAACCACGTGGCCCGGATGGTCTATATCGACAGGGTATGGGCCATCATCGGGGGAATCGACGGACCATCCACCCACCTCGCCGAGCAGGTGGTTGCGAAGGCGCGCCTGACGCTGATCAGTCCTGCGTCGACAGACAAAACGGTGAACCTGGCCAATGTTCCTTGGATGTTTTCGGCGTTGCCGGGAGATCATCTACTGGCACCGATCCTGGGCAAGGTACTCCTGGAAGACGCGTGTGACGGAACCTTCGTGCTTGTCTCCGCGACTGACCACGACTCCCACCAGTTCATGGTCGAGTTGGGCAAATATCTGGCCAGCCGACACGCCTACCCTGCCTACCGGTTTGAGTTTCAGAGCGGCGGGCAGGATCATTCCCATCTGGTCCGGCAAGCGGTCGCCGCACAACCAAGGGCTGTGGCGTTAATGGCAGGGGCCAGGGACAGCGCTTCTCTTGTGAGCGCCCTTCGGAAAGAGGGATTTGCGGGTAAGATCTTCGGGGGTCCCGCCATGGGTCGGCGCCTGTTTCGCGATCTACTTGCAACGGAAACCGCCGCCATCTTCTTCCCCATGATCGCCGGGTCCGGAGCAAGCACCGATAAGTTTGGGCGGGATTTTGCGGCGCGCTTCGGATTTTCCCCGGACTACGCCGCCCGGTACGCCTACGAAAGTACCCGCTTGCTGATGGCCGCAATTCGCAGGGCTGGACTGAACCGTGCTCGGATCGGCGATGCGGTTCGAGAGCTTTCGCCCTGGAAAGGAACCGCAGCCTCCATCGAGTGGGACCCGTTGGGACAAAACCGCAGCCCGATCATCTTGGGGACCGTGCCATCAGCGGGCGGCGCGAACCCCATACCCTCCAGAAAATAGGAGTTTGCTTTGGGCGAAGGATCCCAGGGGGTGGGCCGGCGGTCGAAGAAGCCTTTCAGCACGGGATAGGGGAGACCACCGACAATCTTCTGCTCTTTCCCTGTGGCTCACACGTAGGAAGTCGGCGTGGACGTGACTTCCTTCTTCTTGCTCATGGCAATTTCACTTTCGATGGCGGCGTCGATGGAGGGATCCAGGAGAAACTTTCAGAGGCCTTCCGTCTTTCGGGAGATCGTCGAAGCGCAGACCCGAGTCTTGCAGGCGTTCATCGAAGCTGGCCTTGATGCTGCCTCTCCAGAATTGCTCTTCCAAACCCATGTGCCTGGCGAGCTCGAAGATCAGCTCCGTGTCTCATCTCGCTTCGCCTCGCGGTGCCACCGCGGCCGGGTGATATCGGATGCGTCCAGTGCCCGTGGTGACCAACGCTTGACGTTCCAAGTGGGTGGCGGCCGGAAAGAAAAAGGTCGCCGCGTCAACGGTCAAGGTTGCGAAGAAATCACATACCAAAAACAGTTCCAGAGAACGTAAGGCCTTTTCCAGGCGTTTGGAATTGGGCCACATCATCAAGTTCAAGCCGATGGAAAGCACAGCCCGCACCTGACCCGACTCGATGGCGTCCGCCAGCAGCATCCCTTGAGCCTCATGATAATGTTTGATGAAAAGCGGGAAGTCATTCGCTCCTATGGCAGAAACGGCTTCCTGCGCATCGGCGCCCGACAGATCAATGTTCGTCTCACGGAACTGATTACTCCACGGCTGGTTGCCCCCTTCGACGTTAAATACAGCCTTGAGGATCTGGTGGTTATTTCACCGCGAAAAGATGGTCTGCGGTTTTGCCGCACGGTAGCTGCCGGAAAATGCTCATTGCCTCCAAGGAGCCTGCGGACGCCTGAAAACCGAGTCCGGGTGCATTGGCAACTCCAGAAAATCGACGACTTCACAGCGGACTTGTCGAGGGTCCCTTTCAGCTCGTCATGCGGTAGTGCTAATTACATCTAGCGGGTATTTGCATCTTGTGCCACAATGAGGGCGAATTGGATTTTCGTGTCAGCAGTGGCAGGCGCGGAACCTGGAAACGCCGATGCAACCGATTCAGCCGCCGGAAGGAAGATCATGGCCGATCCCGTAAAACTAGGAATCATCATCTGCAATCGTTATCACACCTGCGCGGGAGGAAAATGCTTCAGGTCCTTGCGCATGCGGGAAGGGGCGTTCCGTCTCTACCGGAACCGGGAAGTGGAACTCGTGGGTTATGCCACCTGCGACGGGTGCCCCGGTGGAAACGTCGAATACGCTCCCGAAGAGATGAAGAAAAACGGCGCGGAGGTTGTCCACCTGGCCACGGGCGTGGTAGTGGGATACCCCCCCTGCCCGCACATCGATCACTTTCTCAAATTCATCGAAATACATTACGGCATGAAGGTGGTAGTAGGCACCCACCCGATTCCCCAGAAGTATTTTCTCACGCACCAGGCACTGGGAACCTGGGACTCCCCGGCATGGCAGGAGAGAAACAAGCATGTGTGGGAGAATGAGAGCATCCGGCTTCGTTACAACTGAGCGGAAGCGAAAGCGGGCGCCAATGCATCGCCTGAGTTTCCGGAACGGCAATCCGGTCTGTATTCCATGCTCCGGTCTTGGCCGATGATTACAGATGGAACACCATCAACATGAGCACAAATCGACGCACCCGGACCGGCAGCTGTGGGCAAGTGCATTTCTCCGCCTGGTCGTCACGATAGTCGAATTCGCCGGAGGACTGTGGGCCGGAAGCCTGGCTCTGCTGGCCGATTCGGCTCATAACCTCACCGATGTTGGATCATTGGGATTGGCGATCTTTGCCCGGCGTCTAGGCAGGCGCGCGCCCACGGCGCGGCACACGTACGGTTTCAAGCGTGGCGAAGTCATGGCGGCGCTGGTCAACGCGGCAGCACTGATTGCGATTTCCGTTCTGATCGCACGTGAGGCTCTAGCCCGGGTTCTTCACCCGGAACCGGTGAACGCCTCGGTAATGCTGGTTGCGGCAGTTTTGGCGCTCCTGGCAAACCTCGCATCCGTCTTCCTGCTGCGAGATCATGGGCTGAAAGTGAACATGGCAGGAATAGAGGACAAAAATCCAGAAGACGGGCTTTCCAAGCTGGAAGGCCTTTAGAATTCGCGCAAGCGCCCAACGGCACATCATCGACCACCGAACCGCTGCAGTTCTCGGGGTTTCCATACCTTGAGCCCCAGGCATTTCGGATGCCGCAAATCAGAGCCGCGCGCGACCCTTGGCAGCGGGCTTAGTCCGCTTCGTGCGGGGAGGAGGAACTGGAAATGATTGACAAGACAAGGCAAGGACGAGGTATGGGTTCAGGTGGAGAGTGTGTTTGCCCTAAGTGCGGGGAGCGGACACGCCACACCGCGGGCACACCGTGTCAGGGAGCGAAATGCCCCAAGTGCGGTGCCAAGATGATGCGCGAAGGCTCGTTTCATCACAAACTCGCTGAATTAAAGAAGAATAAATAGCGGACGATCATCATGAATATCTGTATTCCGGTCACCCAGGACAGTGGACTCGAAAGCCCGGTCAGCGAGCACTTTGGCTTGGCGCCACTTCTGATGGTTGTGAATACTGAGAATGGAAACTGCCGAGTCGTCCTAAATCGCAATCACAATTATCTCCACTGGCTGTGCCAGCCTCTCCTGTCTCTCGCAGGGGAACATATAGATGGCATGATTGTCGGCGGCATTGGCATGGGAGCGCTGGAAAAGATTCAGGCGGCGCATATCAATGTGTATTTGTCGGAGTTCGCAACTGTTTGCGAGACCGTGAAGGCTTACAAGGCCGGCCTGCTTAGACTCGTGACTCCGCAGACAGCGTGCTGCCTCCATGGCGGCCGCAGCAGCATCTCCGGCGGATCCTGCCATGGACGGGCGGCGGCTTGCGATCTTAAAGCCGGGCAGGCATAGTCCCGGATACTGCCGGATGTGATCGGAGTTTAGCCATAGCGGTCCATGCCAAAACACAAAATACGGTGATACACTCGGATCGAGACAGCTTACGCAAGGAGTCTGAGGATGGCAGGAGAAGAACTGTTGATGTGCTCATTCTGTGGTGTGCGCGCCTGCGCCGCCGCTCCCAAAAGCAAAGCCAAGCCGCCATTTTGTCCGGCGCCGCGGCAGGAAGTCGAGTTGATGACCGCCGAGAAATGCTATTTCTCCGACGATTTCATCCGCCGCATTGCGGTCGAGTCCGCGCGCACCGAGGCTGCAGGGTATTGCCGGCAGACCCGTGTCGAAGAAATCATGGAGTTCGCGCGACGGATGGGCGCGCGCAAGATCGGGATCGCTCACTGCCTGGGGCTCATGAACGAGGCCCGGCTTGCGAGCGAGATCTTCTCCAGCCGCGGCTTCGAAGTGCACACGGTCTGTTGCAAGGTCGGGTCGATCGACAAGGAGAGCATCGGGCTGCAGGATGATGAGAAAGTGAGGCCGGGCCAGTACGAGGCTTTGTGCAATCCGATCGGCCAGGCGGCGCTGCTGGCGAATGCAGGTACTGAGCTGAACGTCGTAATCGGCCTGTGCGTCGGGCACGACAGCCTGTTCTTTATGCATTCAAAGGCACCGGCTACGGTCCTGGTTGTGAAAGACAGAGTGCTGGGGCACAATCCAGTTGCGGCTCTCTACACCAGCCACTCCTATTACAAAAAGCTTCGCGAACAAGAGTGAGGAAACAAAAATGCGACGGAATCCCAAGATTCTCATTGGTTTGATCCTGAGTTTGATCTTCGCGATGGACATCATTGGAAATGATGCGGATCAGACCGGAAGAGGAAAGTTCTACATTGTAGGCATGGGCACTGCTGCGGATCTGATCACGATGCGGGGTGTCGAGGTTATTAAGAGCTCCAATATCGTCATGGTCGCAAGCGAGCAGGAAAGGGAAATATGGAAGGATTATGTCAAAGGCAGAGAGGTGTGGTATTGCCCAGACTCGCTCCGGATCATGTACGGTCGGGATCCGCGCACAATTCAGGACCCGCAGATTCGCGCAGTCGCGGAGAATGCTGTCAAGACCCGCCGGGAACTTGCGGACAGAATCCGGGCGGCCGTCGACCAGGGCAAGGTAGTGGCGTTCCTCCAGGGTGGAGACCCGATGATGTTTGGACAGACTTTTGTTCTGGAATTGCTGCCGAAAGATCTACCCTCCGAGATCGTTCCGGGAATTGGGGCGCTGCAAGCCGCCAGTGCGGCCGTGAAAATGAGCCCGCCTTACGGGTACGACACTAGCGGTGTCATCCTTACCATGGCTGATTGGCCCGGACGAGTGGACAGCAACGAAAAACTCATGGCGAGCGGCAGTACCATGGTTTTCTACACCATGCTTTTTGACTATCCGCTGGTCTTTTCCCAGCTTCAGCGCCACTACCCGGCCGATACTCCAGTTGCCGTGGTAATTGACGCCGGCGATCGCGCAACCCAAAAGGTGGTGCGCAGCACGGTGGGGAGGTTTCTTAAAGAAGTGGATTATAAAAACTTTCCTGCAGAGAGACATCTTCTGCTCGTTGGTAAATTCCTGAATGTGGGCCAGGCGCGCAAAAACGGAGTTTCTAAAATAGAAAAGCAGCATGTAAGGGATATCAGGTGCTGACCAGCGATCTCCGGCCGCCCGGCCAGAGCGTGGCCGGGCGCACATCATTGTCCATGTGGGAGGGGCATGACCGATTCCAGGGGCAAGCCCCGGTCTCGCCAGCCCTCCAACCCACCCGCCAGCGGGCGCACGCGACTGATACCCTTGCGTCTGAGCAACAATGTCGCCCGGGCGCTGCTGGCCTCATTGGGGCATGTGCAGTAAAGGACGATGTCCCGATCGCGCGGAATCTCGTGGTGCCGGGACTCGATCTCCTCCGGCAGGATGCGGATCGCGCCCGGCAACTGCATGGGATCCGTTCTCACAGCCAAGTCAGTGCGCAGGTCCACGACAGCGACGTTTTCGCCTGCCGCCAGTTTCTGCTCGAGTTCTTCAGGCAGGATGCGGGTCATGCGCAGTTGCCCGAGAAAACGACGGCGCTGCAGGAGTTTCCAAGCCAGGTAGGCGGCCAGGCTGCCCACGGCAAGTATGACCACCCAACTTCCGAGGTGCGCCAGCAACAGCGCCAGCCCCTCGATCTGTCTGCTAAACAGCCGCCCGGCGCCTGCGAAGGTGACGATCCAAATGAGAGAGCCCGCGAGGTCCAGGGCGATGAAACGCAGCAGACTCATGCCCAGGAGCCCGGCCATCGGCGGTGCTGCCGTGTTTAGGCCCGGCACGAACTTGGCCACCAACAGGGCGCGGCCGCCGTGGCGCGCGAAGATGCCTTCGGTACCGCGCACGCAGGAATCGGGTTCGAGCGAAAGGCGACAGATCAAATTCAACATCTTGCGGCCGCGCCGCCGGCCGAGTTCATACCAGACCAGATCGCCCAGTACAGCCGCCGCTGTGGCCAGTAGGCTGATGAGCGCGAAGGAAAGACGACCGCCTGCCGACAGGGCGCCCGCCGCCAACAGGACGGGCGCCGAGGGAATGGGAATACCGACTTGCTCAAGCAAAACCGAGCCAAACTCAACCCCGTAGCCGTGTTGAATGCGAAACCGGATCAAGTCGTTCATGGCATTCCGCTCATGACAGCATTAAGAGAAGCGGCGGCCACGGCCCGCGCCGCAGTCTGCTCTCATAAAACTCTGAATCGACACCTACCGGCATCCCGGCGAATATTCCTCAGGGAACCTCAGGTGGAGATTATGTTATAGTTGCGATATATGGAAATATATCTAAATCGCAACTAAAATGATACTGGAACGGCCGCCGCCAATCAAGAATTTGGTAAATGATAGGTAATTGCTTTCGAGGTGCCGGGCAGTGAACTCGTGGGTAGGCGGGGTAGCTGCCGAATTTCCCCCGATTCCGAGGCGGATGCAGCCGCAACCTTGATAAAACGCCCGATTCAAGAGTCATGGGATTAACGAGGGGAGGGAACGGGGCGCGACGTCGCGCCCCGTTCCCTCTCCCCGCGCCCGGCGCCCTGGTCGCAGGCACAGTTCTCCCTTTGAGGCGGGCCACTCTTGCCGGCGGGAGAGCCTAGCGCCTCCAGCCGGTTACGCCGGGTCCGCCTGCTCCCAGCTGGCGATGTCGGGATCGTAATGGTTGGACCTGTCCGGCGCGGGTGGCGGCGGGCGTTCGGCGCGGTCCCAGAGCTTCAGGTGGCGCAGGATGCTCTCGATTACCGCGTGGTCGCCGATCAGGCTCACGATCTCGAGCTTTCCGGAGCAGCGGGGGCAGACCAGCGGGGCCGCTTCGTACACTTTCTTAATCAGCCGGGCCCACGAGCGCCTGCGCCGGTCAGCGAACGCATCGGCCCAGCCGGAATGGTCATCGTTCTGCGCTTGCATCCGGGCGGGCTGAGCCCCGGCGCTCGCAGCCGCGCGAACCCGGGCCCGGCGCACGTTCGAGAACGCGCCGCTGTAGCGGACCAACTGCTGTCCGGCATCCGGAATATGCGTGCACAAGGCGGCCAGGAAATCGAGCGCCGGGAAGATGCGGGCCGGGGAGGCCTCGCCATCGCCGCCGCCCCCGCGCTGCCGGCCGTAGTAGATCACCTGGCCGGTTTCCGGGCGATAGCGCAACCGCTCGAGGGCGATCGGCGGATGAACCATGTAGCCGGCCAGGCGCCGGCGGGCCTCATGGTCGTCGGGATCGATCCGCTCGCCCTGGAAGACGGAGAAGCCCGGATGCCTCCAGTTCCCCATGATCGCCACCAGCTGCGGCGTGATCTTTTCCCGCCCGAGCAGCGCCTTGACAAGCTTGTGCCTGAACAGCTCCATGATCCGGACCGCATCCGGGCACGGGACGGGGACGAACGATCCCTGCGGAGACACCAGGCCATCGGTGACTAAACTATGAAGATGAGGATGAAACCGCGTCGGGTCGTCCCCATAGGATTGCAGGGACCCGATCATGCCGGGCACGAACCGGGGATCCGGGGCTGCCCGTCCAATCCAGAAAGTCGCCATTCAGCTTGAACGACTCCTCGGCTTTAATATCTTTCATGGCGCCGACGATGCGCTCCGGACCGACGCGCCATTCGTTGATGGCCGCTCCGACGCCCGTGGCCATCCTGACTTCCGCCCGCAGCGCGGTGGTCTTGACCGGCGCGAAATCAACCCGGTTGAACTGGCCCGGCTCTACGCCGTAGGGTGTCGTGGCCTTGACTTCGTTCCAGTTTGAACCGTCCTGGTAAAGCAGGCGCCAGGAAGCCGGAACGCGCACTGTGGGGTTCGGCGTGTCTTCCGATGCCCAGTAAACCTGAACGGTGGATACCTCTTGCGCGCCCGGGAAGGTGTATTGCACCCATTGGGTGCTCCCGCGCTCGCCGCGGCCTCCGGGGGCGCCCGGCACCGCGACGGGCGGGAACTGGCCGTCGCTCAGCGCCGTCAGAGAAGTTCCGTTGGCCGATGCCGAAGCCGTGCTGAGCTGAGGCAGCGTGGGCAGTAGCGTGCCTATCAGATAGTTGACGGTGTTGCTGCCGGGCGCCGCCGCCGAGCCGGCGCCGATTTCGCGCGCCGTTGTCCAACCGGGATCCGCGCCCTTCCTGTACTGGATGACGACATTGCCCAGCACCCCGCCCCGCGTGACGTATTCGGTTTCATAGGTGTCGTTGGCGCGCCGGAGGCTCGTGATGCCCCCCGCGCCATACTGGATGTTGAAGGCGTTGTCGCCGAGCACTTGACCGACGGCCAGTCCCGGCAGCAGCGCCAGTGCAATGATCCACCCTATCGCCCAGCGGTTGTTCGCCATTTGCTTCTCTCCCTGTTATAGCCTTCGAAGTAAAATCCGGACACGCAAACGAATCGCATCATATCCGTGACTTGCGGAGCCTGCAAGAGGTCTTCACGCGGAGCGTAGCGCGCCAAAACTCGGGCCACTTTTTGGCAGCGCGAAGCCTGCTGAAGCGCATGACATCCAGCCTGAACTGCAGAGAAAGAAAGAACTACCTGCCGCAACTGCGTTATACTGGCATTACTGAAACGGTGTGTGCATGAACAGGACAAACGCTTCGAAGGTCCTTGCTGAAACAAGGGCAAAAAACCGGACTCAATTGGACGCCCTGCCCCCCGGGCGTCGCATGGAAATGGTTTTTCTGTTGAGCATTAATGCTCTTAAGCTGTATCGAGCCGGTCTGAAAGCCCAAGGTTTTTCTGAAGTTGAGATCCGAAAAGTGAGGTCAAGACTGCGATGACCCTGGAAAGTATCCTTGCGCCCCTGGTCCGCCTGTTGGAAAAGGATCACATTTCCTATGCAATCATTGGAGGTTACGCTGTCGCGGCGTGGGGTGAGATGAGAGCGACGCGGGATGTTGATTTTTTGTGCGGCGTCCAGGACCTCGGGAACTTGAGATCGGCGTTACAAGCAGCCGGCTATTCGTTCGAGCATCGAACGGGAGATTTGGATGACCCCATTTCGGAGGTAATCCGAATCGATGTTGGATCCGCAGATAGCATGTATGAGATCGACATGCTCGCGGGTATCAGGGGGGCGCCTTCAGGCGTACTGCAGCGCTCACGCACAGTTCAACTCGAAAATATGAACCTCAAAGTTGCCGGTCCCGAAGACATGATTATTCTGAAACTGCTGGGCGGATCGCCCTTGGATATCGAGGACGCGCGCGGCATCCTGCGCGTCCAGAACCACAAGATCGACCGCGAATTGTTACTGCAGATCTGCCCTGATCAGGTCCGTGGGACGCTGGCCAGTCTGGTGGTCCAGGGGGTTGGACCGACGCAAGACTAATTCAGACAATAGATGCGAGAAAAAGTGGCTCCCACAGACCCGTCAAACTCGATTTTTGGATGTCATTCTTGCACCTAACAATGACTTCGGGCCAACCGTCATTCACAGCTGCCGCGAGTTGGGGAAGGGGCGTGGGTACCCACGCCCGGCCAGACTGACCCATTACGTATTGCAGCATCCGAAGTTCAAGTTCCTGATATGGCAGCATTACAAAGATCCTCCCTTGGCCCTGTAGCCTATCGCATGATGCTCATTCGTCGGGCTTGCCGGCCGCTGAAGCTTCCTTCGGGCTTCCGGTGCGGGCACGGCGATTTCTTGTAATACTTCTTGTCACCGCGCAGAAGACGCATTCTTCGGGCATCCACCTCTTGCGCTCATCCGCCAGGAATTTCCTTATTCCCTTGTCCCGTATGCATGCCAAGTTTTCGATCTGGCTCATGCCATACCGCGTCCTGTACCGGCGATCGAGGTGCCGCAATCGGTCACAGGGGAAAACGTGGACACCCACTATTTCCTGCATCTTTGATGGGTATCCACACTCTCTCCACCGGTCAACAGCAGCGCTTCGACATTCTACTTGATTACCGAGATGAACAGCGGTAACTTGTCTCGATAACCGAGGGGAAACATTGTGAGCAAACCGTCCGATTTGGTGCAAGGCACTCTGGATCTGCTGATCCTCAAGATCCTGGCGCTTCAGCCGCTGAACGGCTGGTCGATCGGCCATCGTCTGAAGCAGGTTTCCGGCGACACTCTTCAGGTAAGCGACGGATCGCTCTATCCGGCTCTGCACAAGCTCGAACATAAGGGCTGGATAGTAGCCGAGTGGAAACAAAGTGAGAACAACCGCCGGGCCCGGTTTTATTCGCTGACGCGCCTCGGCCGCAAAAAGCTGAAGAAGGAAGCTGCCGACTGGAATCGCCTGTCCGCCGCCATTTCCCGCGTAGTGCGACTCGAGGAGATCTGAGCCATGCGCCCGGAAAGCTGGATTTACAGGATCGCGCTGATGATGCGGTCCATTTTCCGCCACAGACAGGCTGAACGAGAGCTGGCTGAGGAGTTCGAATACCATTTGGACATGAGAACCCAGGAATACATCGCCGGCGGCCTGACTCCTGAGGAAGCGCGCTCTGCTGCCTTGCGCGCCATGGGCGGGTTGGAGCAGCACAAGGAAGAATGCCGCGATGTCCGTGGCCTGCGCTGGGTTAACGAGCTGTCGCAGGATGTGCGATATGCGTTCCGAATATCGGCAAAAAGCCCGGGTTTCACCATTGTAGCCGTCCTCATGCTTGCTCTGGGCATCGGCGCCAACACCGCGGTTGTCAATGTCTACGATGCACTTGTTTTCCAGTCACTGCCCTTCGGACAAATCGATCGGCTGGTGGAGATACCTCCAGGATTTAACTATCCGAACTACCTCGATATCAGGGCGGACGATCAGGCCCTTTCTGACGTAGCGGTATGGATGGTTCTTCCGCTCCAGGCGCGAAGCGCCAATGCAAAACTGCTCTCCGGCCGGGCAGTATCATCGAATTTTTTTCGGGTGGTCGGGCTGCCCATGACGCTGGGCCGAGGTTTTTTACCGGAAGAAGAGAAACTCTCAGGCAGCCCTCCCGTGGCCGTCATCAGCCATCGGCTGTGGAAAGACGGTTATGGAAGCGACCCGGCAATCGTGGGCAAAACAATCAAGCTCAATGAGGAATCGCTCACCATTGTAGGCGTCGCCCCGAAGGAGCTTCGCGGCGACTTGGGTGTCGGAGGCGTTTACTGGGACTTATGGGTTCCTATCCCGATGTTCGTCAGGATATTGCGCCTGGAAAAGGAACCGATGTGGCGCGAGGCCGTCGAGAGCCGGTCCATGGGGCAATGGCTTTGGTCATTCGGACGGCTCAAGCCGGGGATCACCCTGGCGCAGGCAAAAGCGCGGTTGGCCGTGCTCTTTTCCAATCTTCAAAATTCCTATCCGGGATCCGTCAAGGAACAGGCGAAGCCAAACCTCATACCTGTGACCCAGGCAAGGTGGCCTCAGGGAAACATCTTGTTTTCCGCCGTCATTCTGGCGGCTGCCACGCTTTGCCTCCTGCTCATCACCTGTACGAATATCGCCAACCTGTTGCTCGCCCGCGGATTTGCGCGGCAGCGGGAAATCGCCACGCGCCTGGCGTTGGGAGCCGGCCGTGCACGAGTCGTTCGTCAATTGCTCGCTGAAGGATTCGCTCTCTCAGCCGTTGCGTCGATCTTCAGTCTGGCGATGTACGGTCTGACGCTCAAGCTCATGTCGGCTTTTGAAATTCCCTTCAATTATTCACAGACCAACCTCACTCTGGGCCTCGATCATAGAGCTTTAATCGTTGCGATGGGGATCGGCTTGCTCGCAACCTTGATGTTCGGGTTGGCGCCGGCCCTGGCTGCGACTCGGACTGAGCTCAGCGCGGCCTTGAAAGATCAAGGCCTGCTGGGCCTTGGCCTCCGCAAAGCCCGATGGCGCCGGATTCTGGCCGTGTCTCAGATGGTTCTTAGCGTGATCCTGCTTGTTGGAGCGGGCATTTTGGGCAGAATGGTCTGGCGGTTTGTGTCGGCCGATCCCGGTTTCGATAAAAATGTTCTGATCGTCTCCTCTGAATTGCCTACCTATGGAATCGATAAGGCCAAACAGCTGGCGTTCTATCGCCAAAGCCTCGAGCGGATCCGCAGTCTCCCCGGGGTAAGTTCAGCCGGCTGGGGAATGATCCTGCCCTTCGATCAGCGAGGTTACATTGAAGAGAATGTTCGACCGGAACAAGCATCCGGCGGGAATGATGACTGGTTCAGAATCCAGGGCAATTCGGTGAGCCCCGGCTATTTCCAAGCCCTGAGAATTCCGATCCTTCAAGGGCGCGATTTCTCCGATCAGGACAGTCAAAATCCGGCGGGCATGGTAATCGTCAATGAAACTCTGGCGCGCCGGTTTTGGCCGGGCACGACGCCAATAGGCAAGCAGATCCGAGTCAGGAGGGCGAACCCCAGGGAAAACAGGTTCCAGGGACCAGAGCTATGCGAAGTAATCGGCGTGGTGAAGGACATCAAGTATAGAACGCCTTGGGAAGACAAGATGCCTTACCTGTATTTCCCCTATTGGCATTGGTTCTATACCCAAATGAGCCTCCATGTGAGCGTGCCGGAGAATCCAGCTTCCATGATCGGTCCGATTCGGAAACTCTGCGGGACCGTGGATCCCGAAGCCGTCATCACCGATTCATTTTTGATTTCAACGAAATTGGAGTCGCTGTTTTCCCAGGAACGATCCGCCGCCTCCGTGCTTGGGATATTTGGATCGCTTGGTCTCATCCTGGCCGCGATAGGCTTATACGGCATTATCTCCTATTCCATAACGCAGCGAACCCGCGAATTCGGCATCCGCGTCGCTTTGGGCGCACGCGGCGAAGACATTGTACGACAGGTGATATTCGAAGGCGTGAAGATGGCCGCGCTCGGCCTGGCAATCGGCTTGACATGCAGTGTGGTTTTATCCAGATTTGTGGCGAACCGAATGCACGGATTGAGCCCTCTGGACCCGATAACCTACGCCGCCATTTCAGCTCTTGTCCTTGCAGTCGCATTTGCGGCTGCTTTTCTGCCTGCCCGGCGAGCGATCGGCAATCCCATGAATGCGCTTCGCACTGATTGACCTGAGGGAGCAATCTTTGATGGGCATCTTTAATGGGTGTCCACATTTTCCATGCTCGGACGCCAATTTCCGCGGCCAAGCTCATTCGACGCGAAGGGCGGTCATGGGATCGGCAATCGCTTTTCTTGCAGGGACCAGGACGGCCAGGATCGCTACGCAAATCCAGAGCATCGAAATGGCCGCGTAGGAGATTGGATCCAGGGGACTCACTCCATGCAGCCGATTGACGAGCAGACGGGCTAATGCTATGGCGCAAGGGAGGCCAAGTGTCAAACCAACAAGGACCGTGGCTATTCCTTCGCGAAAGACAAGCTTCATTATATTGGATTGCGGCGCTCCCAGCGCCAGACGAATTCCAAACTCACGACTGCGTCGTGCGACCGAATAGGAAATGACTCCGTACAACCCCACGCTGGCCAGCAGCAGAGCCAGACCGCCGAAACACGAGAGAATGAATGCGGTTGAGCGTTCTCGTGAAAGCGCCAATCGCATTTCCGCCGACAGCGGTCGAACCCCTCGCACCTTGGCTTCGGGACCAAAGCTCTCAAAGACCTTGCGAATCTGATTGATCATCGAGTTTGGATTGCCTTCAATTCTCACATGCAGCTTGCTGGCGCCGCCCTCACTATAGCCGAGCTGGGCCGGTGTAAAATAGATATACGGCTTTGGGCCGTTCCAAACCCTGGAGTATCCAGCATCCTTGACCACCCCCACGACCTCATAGATTTGTTCAGGATTTTTACGCACGTCATTGAGGCTTTTGCCAACCTGGAGCCGTTTGCCCAAGGGATTGAGGCCGGGCCAGAACTGGCGAGCCATCGTTTCATTGATAATCACAGTGCCGGCTGAAGCAGTGCGGTCGTCGTAGTCGGTGAAATCGCGCCCTTGAACCATCGGGATCTGGAGGGTTTTAAAATACCCCGGGGAAATGGCGTTGCTGTCAATCCAGCGATAGGCGCCGTTTGCGGCGATCGATTGCTCTGTACGAACCATCTGGTAGCCTCCGTTGCCCATTTCCGGCGGCGCATCCGAAGCCCAGCTTGCTGCAAGCACGCCAGGCAGCGCGCTGATCCGCTCGATCACTGTCTGGCGATAGCCGACATTCTTTTTATTATTGAATCCGTAACCGGGAGCGCCGGGATGTACAACCAGCACGTTGGTATTAAATCCCGGATCAGCCGTTTCGAAACGCGCAAGAACCTTGATAAACAATCCTGCGCCGATGAGCAAAATAAAGGAAAGCATTACCTGAGCCACTACCAGAATCCGGCGCCAGCGCGGTCCGGCGCCTCCGCGCAAGAAGCCTTGCTCCCTGAGTGTTGCGGTAATCTCAAGCCGGGAGCCCAACAAGGCGGGCGCGAGCGCAAATATCAGGTTTGCAAAAATTGCGATGGAAACGGCAATGGCAAAAATCCTCGGCTCGAAAACAAGTTCGAGATCGCGCAATGCGTCCATGGGACCCTGGCCAAGAGAGCTCTCCAAAGCCGGCAGACACTGCAGGGTTGCCCTCCATACGGCAAAACTCGCCGCCAACGAAATGGTCGAGAGAACCAACGATTCCGTAAGGAGTTGTCGGGCTACCCGGAAACGGCTTGCGCCAACTGCAAGACGGGTGGCGATTTCGCGCTGGCGCGCAGAATTCCTGGCCAGCAAGAGGCTGCCGACGTTTGCGCAGCATATCAGGAGGATGCAACCTGCCGCGACAAACAGAATATTTATGGAAAAAATCGTGTTTTCGTTCATCCGACGAGGGCTGGCAAGTGGATGCAGCTGGATTGTCCATCCATCCTCGGTTAGAGAGCCATCTGCGTGCGCCCCCCAGGACCTTCTCGAATCGGCAAAGGCTTTGCTGAGCTGGTTGGAGACGAAATTCATCCGCGCCTGCGCCTGTTTCAGCGAAACGCCGGGCTTGAGCCGCCCGATAACGTTAAGGAATCGTTTGTTCCGCTGTTCGAAAAGATCGGAATACATCGGCTCGTTTTCAAGATGGAGAGCGCGCTTAAACATGGGTAGAGGAATCCAGATGTCACGATAAGCACCGCCGTAATCGATATCCCGAAAACGCCTGGGAGCGACTCCTACGATGGTGAGCAGTTCGCCGTTGAGCTTCATCGTTTGCCCAACAGCCGCGGGATTGGCTCCAAATATGCGCTGCCAGAGGCGATAGCTGATTATCGTGGCCGAATGATCTCCGTGCAACTGATCCTCCTCAGGCAGGAATGCACGGCCCGCAGCCATTTTGAGCCCCAGCACATCAAAGAAGTTCGCCGAGATCGCCTTCCCCGACAGATTTTCCGAATGATCCGAATCCCATAAATCGAATCCAAACACGTCAACGGCTGCTGCTCCGGAAAAGACCTGATTGTCATTCCTGAGGTCGATATAGTCCAGGTAGGATGAAGAAGGAATGACCGCCAGCTGCTTCGGCTGGAGGACAGGCAAGGGACGAAAAATGAGCTGGTCGATGATGCTGACGACAGCGGTATTGGCGCCAATCCCAAACGCCAGCACCAGCACTGCTAGAATTGTGAATCCAGGATTGTGAATCAACTGGCGCAGCGCATAACGCAAATCCTGCCGCGATTCATCAAAGAGGCGGAAGCCGCGAGATTCGCGACACTCTTCCTTTGTCTGATCGACGCCGCCAAAATCACGCAAGGCTGCTCTGCGGGCTTCGCGTGGATTCATACCGGCTTTGATGTTGTCTTTGATTTGACAGGCGAGATGAAAGCGCAGCTCTTCATGCATTTCCCTCTCTAGAAGATTTCTGCGCCAGAGTGCATGAAGCACAGAGATTCCCGGTAGGCGGAACATCGGCATTGTCCCTGTTATGGAGTTTCGAGTACACAGTTTACTGCCGCAGAGAGCCGTTCCCAGCTCTCCGTTTCATTCGCAAGCCGCCTGCGCCCTTCTTTGGTCAAACGATAATACTTTGCTCGCCGGCTGTTTTCCGAAGCGCCCCATTCATATTCGATCCAGCCTTTCCGCTCGAGGCGATACAAAGCGGGATAGAGTGAGCCCTGGCGAACTCGCAGAACGTCTTTTGTAACCTGCTGAATGCGCAGGGAAATGCCGTAGCCATGGATCGGTTCCAAAGCAACGGTTTTAAGAATGAGCATATCGAGAGTTCCCTGCAAAAGATCCGGGTCGTGCTGTTCGGCCATCGCATTCTCCTTGATAATCTAGGAGAGAATTTAATTGCCGCTCTCCTAGCATGTCAAGGATAAATGGCGGCAAATACCGCTTTGAGCATGGCCACTGCAAGTCCTTCCTTGCGCAGCATGGCAAAAGCTTGGCACCGAGCGAGATGATCCCCGCGATTCCTAAAGGGATTTATCTATAGCAGCGAAAAATGGAAGAAGAACCTAGAGGGAAACGTGGACACCCATTTTTTGCATCTTTGATGGGTGTCCACATTCTCTGTGAACGAATTCACCGCGCGCGCGGAATCATCGACTAAGTATAACGAATGAAAACAAATGTGGACAAATGTGGACACCCATCGTTTTGGTGCATCTTTGATGGGCATCTTTGATGGGTGTCCACATTCTCTGCTACAGGTAAGAAAAACAGCCTGCCGTTGTGTAAGATGTGGACATCCATTATTTTGAATTGGAATAGTGTGTGTCCAAGATTTCTATTTATCTGGATGCTTCAAATTCGCTTTCGCCCAGCGCTCGATCGCGCGGAATCCCAGGAATTCGGCATAGTTCTCGGTGATGTCCCAGGCGCTTATCCCCGGCAATGAAGGAAACCACATCGACTCGGCTCTGATTTGGATCTTCTCCACGATTTCCGCTGAGTCTTTCGGCGACATTCTGGTAAACAAGCGCCCAATGTCGTCCGGCTGAGGCACATCAGGCAAGAGAGGCAGCCATGCTCGCATGGTAACGGAGACGTTTTCGGAAAAAACCTCGTGCTCCCTGCTTGACCCCGCAGGCCAGATGGCGGCCCGTGCTTCGTTCGTCTGAAATTGATCGTGGTGAAGCTGCCCGCTCCGACCCGCAAAAACTTCGCAAATATATCGCGGCGAGGCGGAACGCCGTCTCGCCTCAAGATCCCAAGCGATCCCGTAGTTGCGCCAAAGGCGCTCTCGGACTATCTGCGAGCCCGGAAAAGGATGGCGCAGGTCGAAGTGAACAGTGGGATCGAGGTCGACCGCCACGTCTTCGGGATCAGCGTCCGGAGGCAACTGCGCGGCGTACTCCGCTATCTCTTGCCGGATCTCATCGATTTCCTCGTGCCAGGCAACATACCGCATGAGCATGTAATCTAGGAGAGTCTCTCCGTCTCGCGAGGTGATTTCGGTGCTCGTAATGCGAAGCAGGGGCAGGTCGGCCGACTTGCAGAGCCGGTTCTTGATCGCATCCCGCTCCATGGTGGATGGGTCCTGCAGGTGGTGGATGCCGTCAAATTCGACCGCGAAGGCGGCGATGTCTTCCTTCGTCACCACGAAGTCGAAATGGGCTCGCGAGAGAAACTTGAAGTCACGCTCGGACAGATATTCGCCGGGATCGTTGCCAATCGCGTCCTCCAGCCGGACTTTCGGATAGATCTTATATCCCTTCCGGGAAAGCTGGCGAAGCAGAACGGTGTGTACTTCAGGTTCCCGGAAGTAAAGAATCTTTCGCTTGTGCATCGGAACACCTGACCCGTGCTCGACCGAGGGCGCGGAACGGCCCCGCGGACTATTTCTTCTCAGTGCCGCCTGTCTTATCCGGTGGCGGTGGTGGCGGGACGTATCCCCTCTCGTCCTTCTTTGGCGGCGGCGGGGGCACGTACCCGCCCTCAACTGATTCGATGAAACCCGTACGGCCCCGTGTATCCGTGGTGCTTTGAGAACCCGCACCTTGGTTTTTCTTAGCCATGTCTAGCTCCCAGGTTGTAAATGGCAAATACCGCGATTGCCACTAAGCCCACTACAAACAAAACTCCGCTAAGAAGGTTCAGTACCTTGGTGGCGCAGGCCATGGCCCCGCCCGGTTGGCGCTGTAGCTGATCCGAATCGATTTGATCGATTGCCTTTCGCAGTGCTTTCCCGCTCGTATAGTATGACCACAGCACCAGAGCAATGCTGAGACACCAACACATCCATGCGGCGAGGAGTATTCCCTGGTGGATTATCTTCCCCGGCCCGATGACTTTGTCTATGAATATCAGCGAAACGGCAAATGCGCCGCCCGAGAGCGACAAGACTGACTTGTCATAGTCCTCCTGGGCTTTCTGTCCGGCGAGTACAAGGTGTTGTCGATACTGAGAGAGCGAGTCCTCCATAGAACCCTCTTTCCGCACTTTAGCGGCCATGAATCTCCGTGAATTGCACGACGTTTCTCCGATGGCCGCCTGGTATCTTTCGATCTGGATGGCTTTTATACCACCGGGATCCCGACTTGTCACCGTAAACGGGAGGTCTAGCCGAGATAGGGTTTAGCAAATTCGCGCGGCAAGATATTCACGAGGAAAGCATCCGAATCACCTCCCGATCGGCGATGCTCAACTGAGCTCTTTTGCTAGATGCTGCAAGGCGCTCAATGAGATAACCCGAAGCCCCCGAAGTCCGAGCCGATAACAGTCGTTCTGCCAAGCCCACTGAGCGACTCCGTTGTTCACCTTGTCTGCAACTCCCCTATCGCGAGCGACGATAAGAAACCAAAATTCACCGGCTGCAGTGTCGGACTTCCTGGCTGTGGCATAGGTCTCGATGTATTCCTTTATCGCCCGTTCATCTTCCGCTTTTAATCCATTTGGGCCGCAGTCGTACTTGCAGTCCCAAACAACAAAGTAGGGATTAGCGCCCAATGACTGAGCATACATGACCAGGGATCGTGGCAGCATGCCAATGCCATCGGGTACGCGCTCAAGAGGACGCTTGTGGCCCAATTGCTCAACGCCAAAGCCGATCCGGGAGAATTCCGCAGCCGCGTCGTCTTCAAGGGATGCAGGGCTCGGCATAATTGTTGGAGGCGCGATCTCTATAGCAGGCGGCGGTGTGGCAAACACAACTGACTCTTTGACATAACGGTGCCCATGGCTCTCAGGTGGCAGGATATAGAGGCTTCTTCTCGAAAAATATACGTCCTGTAGAGGCTCACGCCAAGAATCACCCCTCGGTCCACTGAACCAATCCTGTTTGATATCTTGGATATTCGTCAGTTCGATCCTGATAGGATATGCCTCACTTCCTGGGCCGGGTTCAAGGCCGAAGGGCGCCGACGAATCATCGTAATAGACACCACGATCGCTCCCAATGACAGCCCTGAAGTGAGCGTAGGGGCCCGTGATCGCCAATATTTCAGTGCCAGCGATGAATCCGAGTTCCTGGAGGCGCGCTCGAGCGGAAGACCAATTATTTCCTCCCATCGGGAGACCCCAGATCGCATTCCTCCTCCCAACAATCCAGTGATCTTGTTTGCCGTTCAAAAGGAAAATGGAATTACGTCGTGCGCTCATCATGTCTCCTCGGTGTGCTTCCCACCAGACAACATCGCTTCTGCAGATCCAATTTTGACCTATCTTAACATGGATTGAAGTATCAGAAAATTATGGGAAATCCGGGGACGGTCTTTTGATGTATAACGCAATCGTTAGGCGAGGATGCAGCAAGACAAAGCCAGCGTTGCTGCTGGCTTTGGGATTACGTGATTTGTATAAGGTTTTCCCCAATCTTCTGCTTGTCCTCCACGCACACTGGCAGGTAATCGCACCACGAACACCATTTCCCGGATGTCCATAGATATGGCGGCCCCAATTTCGATGGGGAAGGTACTTTGGCTTTCTTAAATGCTCGGTTATGCCAGCCGAGCGTAACGCAGACACGGTTGTCTGAATCCCTCGTACTCTAGCTCATCGCTCACGACGGCCGTATTATCGTCAATCATAACGAAAGCCGTTTTTCCACGGAAAGGTCCAGCTGAGCGAAGGATCTCCCCATCTTCAAATGCGAGCTCCATTAATTTCCAGGAAGCGTCAGCAGAAACCTGAGTCGCCACTATACTTCGGTGCGCCCTTATCCATGCGAGACCATGACCGAGTCTAATGCCAGCTTTAATTGCTCGAAGGCAAAAGTGGACACCCACCATTCTTTGCCTTTTTGATGGGTGTCCATATTCTTTCCATATGCTTCCAAGTTCTCCCGGATCCTTAAGAAAATTCGGCTCAAATCCGTGGACGGGCCGTTAGGTATATTAGATCTATTGCGACGAGGTATCCTCATGAGTGAAGTCAGATTGAACATCCTGGATGCCAGCCGGGCTCTCTGTGGCACGATTCACGGGAGCGTGGCCGATGCTGCCATTGCGGGGCTGTCCACTGAACCGGTGACTATCGAGGAATTGCAGGATGCTATGGCTCGGTTCATCAAACCAGTCAACGATTTCCGACCTTTTGCAGCGTTTGACGCTGGTACCAACAGCGAGCCGTGGGACGCCGGGACTATCTTCATCGATCTGGCCGCACGCATCGTGGCCACCGAATCGTCCTATCGTATGCCGTCAGCCGAAGGACGAGTCCAATACCACGACGGTGTGCAGGCAACCGATGTGTGGTTGCCGTATCGGGCGCCTGAGGATTGGCTGTTTGTTAATTCCGTGGCTCAATATGAGGGTATCCTTCATCGACGGCGCGCTAAACGCAGAGTGCAGGCCGAAATTCTGACACCTGGACGGCTCAGAGATGGATAACGATTTTCCGTGATCCTTGTATCGCGCGCGGTGATTGGGAAGGGGAAGAGCATCGTTGGAAACGGTAACTCCGGCGCAGACATTTCGATCCCCGCTCAAGGCGTTGTCCGTGGATTCTCCTGTGGGAGTCAGGATCAGGTGATATACTGTGTTGCATGTCGGGCGCGCTGTCATACAGAGCATTTGCCATGGCAATGGAACTGGTCGAGCGGCGTTTGCGGAAGGTGACGGCTGCGCTGGATGCGGCGAGTATCCGTTATGCCGTGATCGGCGGAAATGCGGTGGCTCTCTGGATCGCCAAAGCCGATCCCTCTGCGACGAGAACAACTAAGGACGTCGATCTTCTCGTCGAACGCTCGGACTTGGACCGAATCAGCCAGGTAATGCACGAGCTTGGATTTGAGAAGCAGGAGTTGCGCAGACTCGTCTTGTTCGTCGATCCGGAGGCACCAAGCCGCAGGTCCGGCATTCATCTGGTCTGGGCGGGAGAGAAAGTGCTCCCATCCTACGCGCACGCCGCACCGACTCTCACCGAGACGGTCCGCGACCCGGAGGGATTCTGGGTACTGGATTTGCCCGCTCTGGTGGGCATGAAGCTCACTTCTTTGCGCGATATAGACAAGGTTCACATCGCCGATCTGCTGCGCGTCAACATGGTCAGCGAGAGACTGCGCGGGTCGCTGCCGCCGGATTTGCGTCGGCGCTTGGAGGATATCGAGTCTACCCTCGAGGATGAGTGACGAGCGCGGCCTGCTCGCAATGTGCCGGCTGCCCCTGTCGGTCTCCATAAATAAATCGCAAGCAAATCCTAAATGGTTTCTCATGAGCTATCGCAATTTCACGCCCCGCGCCAAAATATAAATCCGCACCGGAGGCGTTGGCACCCACTGTGAAAACCGGGGACGCTCACGAATGGCACGAAGATAAGGAAATTGATCCCAACTTTGCGGAACTCCATGATCACCCGACCTGGACCTGATCCTCGACCTGGACTTGAACAATGCCGCCCAAGCCGGACATTGTCGAACATGACGTTCAGCGAATCCTCTCCCCGCTGATGATAACGCCTCCTCGAACTCGACCGGTGATTGGTAGCGAGTGCTGAGCGCAAACGTCGGCCATTGTGCACGTTTTCACGGAATTTGCCGATTGCTCGCAATAGGTGGTCGAGGTTGCGATATCTCCGGCCATCGACCTCCTCCTGCTTGAGGGTCTTCATGAACGACTCCGCCCTGGCATTGTTATAGCGGTTGCCGACGCGGCTCTTGCTGATTTGAATGCCGTGCCGTTGCAGCACGGCCACATAGTCGGAGCACGCATATTAAGTCCCCCGGTCGGAATGATGGATCATTCCCGGCTCGGGATTCCGTTCCGCCAAAGCTATTTCCAGCGCTCGCAGAGCGAGGATCGTGGCAAGGCGCCGCTCGATCGCCCAGCCGACGACACGACGCGAATGGGAAAGAGGTTTGTGTCATTCGTGGCTGCTACTGAATTTTCCAGGCAGGTCCCTACGCGCGAGGGAACGGGGAGTTACTCCATGCGGAGGGCTTCGACGGGGTCGAGTCGCGATGCTTTGACCGCAGGCCAGGTGCCCGATAGCAGTCCGATAATGCTGAAGGTTATAAATGCGGTCAGAAACACGCGGGCATTCACCAGAAACGTGGACACCCACTTTTTGCTTTGGATCTTATGTGGCTGTCCACATCTTCACATCTTAGAACCTGAAATAGGCCTCGAAATCTTTGCACAGGGCCTGTTTTATTCAATTGCAGGAGTCATTGCCAACCACATCAACTACTTCACCTGGTGCGGCCCCGATGGCGAGGTTATTTCGGCGTCACAGTGAATAGTTCAATGCCCTTGCCCTTGGAGCTGAGATTGCGGCTGTACTTCTTGCCTTTCGCGTTGTTCCAGTGTTCGTGCACGCCGAGGCTGCCGATTTTCTTGCCGTTGGGTTTGTAAGCTCCAAGGGTGGCGTTTGTGCCGCGGGCGGCTTCGATCATGTAGTCATCACTGTTGACGATGGATCCCTTCGGGTAGGCCTTGGCGCCGCTGAAGCCGAGATCGAAGCCCCATTCGGCCCGGAGAAAGTCAAGGCCGACCGAGTCGATGGCGACGGGATCCTGTGAGAGGAAGAGGCTGGCCGACCATTCGTCGTGGAAGAGATTTTTCCAGCGGTCATTTTCGGTGACTCGGCCGACGTTGGTGTAGGTGCCGTAGAGACCGTCAAGCAGATACAGCATGGTTTTGCCGCCGAGATTGGGGGAGCCCATGAGATCCACCAATGCGTTATAGCTGCCGATCGGATGGGCGTATTCGTTGGCCACATCGCCGTGGCCGCGTGAGGGATACTGAATGGTGCCAAAGTGATTCTTGGCGCACAGCGTCACACCGGCGATTTCATGCCCCTTGAGCAACGCCATATTGATGAGATAAGTGGCATCGACCACGTCCTGGGGCAAGGAATTGCCGAGTCTGACGTCCGGTGAGGTGTACGTTATGGCATTGGCGACCCATTGCGGCGCTTCGCGGCCGTTGGCGCCGGTACGATCCATGAACCGTACTTCAGGAAATTCCTTGTGCAGCGGATCGTAGATGCGGTTCGCAATCACGCGGCTGGCATCGTAGATCACGATCTGCTTCTGCGGGACCTTGGCCACATTGACAAGTTGTCCAAGCAGGGCGCGAATCATGGGCGGCGGCGCGTCCTTGTCGTTGTCCACGTCCTCGACAGTCGACGAGTTGTTGAGGTTGATCTTGACGGCAATCAGTTCTCCGGGGGCATATCCCTTGTTGCCGCGGCCGTGGGTTTTGTTGTAATAACGGAACAATTTGTCCCACGCAGCGGCTTCGCTGCGGGCGCCGGTCAGCGCGCGCAGGGATTTGGCGAGCATGCCGTTGAGGACGTCCTGGTTGATGTTCTGATCATCCCACCATTTCCCGGTCTTACCGTCCCAGGCTGTGGCGCGGAGGTCGCGAATCCAGGTGACGCGGCCTGGGAAGATGCCCCCGGCTTCGCCGATAGGAGAATTGGGCGGGTCAGAAGGGGCTCCAGGAAGCGGGCTGCGAGGGGACGGTCTGAGTCGCGGTCTGGGCGGTGACGCCCCGATTCTGCTCCAGGAACAGGCCCGCGCCGGCGATGACCAGGACGACTGCGGCGATGCCCCAGATGCGGCGAAGCGCGAGGGCGGTGCCGGTCAGGCCGCTGACCAGGCTGAGGACGAAGGCGGAAGCCATTGGGAAGGCGGCGCGCTGGCAAGGATAGAAAGCGCGGCTGGGTTTCTGGATGACGCGGAGGAGGAACCAGATCAACGCTGCCAGCCCCGCGAGTTGAAAGAACCATCCCTCCCAAGTTCGTGCCTGGAGTTTATAAAACAGACGCATGACATCTCCTCAAAAAAGTGTCCCTGAACCCAATGCGGTGCGGAGAATTGCCGACCCGTCGGTGCTACCGCTTATGCCTGGTGTTCTCTCCCGCGTCGCACGCCGGCCGCGCGACATGTGGAAACCTCGACTGCGTCAGCATCGTCGACCCGGCCGCATGAACGCGTCTCCCGGCGGCGGAAAACGCGCCATTCAACAAGGTTGGATCATACTACAAGCTGTTTCCGACCGAGCCAATAATCCGGCCAGAAATCTGGCCTGCTGCACGAAATTGAAGTTTTCAGTGAAATATCATTATCTGCGTGGCGTGATCGATCCGGACCGGGCATACTCTATTCGACCACAAGTGGACAGTTATTGTTTAGCGCCAAGGCTGAGGTACCACCGAAGGCATTTTGTGATACCGTAACGGCACAGAGGTGAAGATTGCGCCGAAAGAGGGACATCATTTGCGAAGCTGTTGCGGATTACGTGCCCCCAGAGATTGGGCATCTCGATAACCCGCAAACGGCGATTCCCCGAATCGCCAAGAACGAAGCATTGGTGCGGAATATCGAGGCGTCGGTGCAGCGGATTCCTACTTTCCACGAGTTGCACCGGGGCGACGCGCGAGATGCGGAGATTCGACCCGGCAGCGTGCACCTTATTGTCACTTCTCCTCCGTACTGGACGCTCAAGGAGTACCGGCAGTCGTCGGGACAGATGGGGCACATCGCAGAGTACGAAGAATTCCTGACCGAGCTGGATAAGGTCTGGAGCCCGTGCTATGACGCACTTGTTCCGGGTGGGCGGCTGGTGTGCGTGGTCGGAGACGTGTGCCTCTCGAGGAGAAAAAACGCCGGCAGGCATACCGTAGTTCCATTGCACGCGTCAATTCAGGAGCACTGCCGGAAAATCGGATACGACAACCTGGCGCCGATCATCTGGTACAAGATCGCGAATGCGGTCTACGAAGTCGAGAACGGTTCCGGCTTCCTCGGTAAGCCATACGAGCCGAACGCCGTCATCAAGAACGACATCGAGTATATCCTGATGGAGCGAAAACCAGGAGGCTACCGAACGCCGAGCGTCGAGACCCGCATCCTGAGCGTGATATCGACCGAAAACTATCAGCTGTGGTTTCGACAGATATGGGATGGGCTCACGGGCGCTTCGACCAGGGACCATCCGGCGCCGTTCCCGCTGGAACTCGCGGAGCGTTTGATTCGCATGTTTTCCTTTGTCGGCGACACGGTGCTGGACCCATTCCTTGGAACGGGAACCACGACCGTCGCGGCTGCGAAATGGGGGCGGAACAGCATCGGATACGAGATTGACGAGCACTACTATTCGCTGGCAATGAAACGGATAAAGAGCGAGACCTCATCACTGTTCAGCAAGACGACTATCCGGGAGCGATGATGGAACTTGAGCCGAGGGTGCGCCAGGCGGTCAAATACTTCTGGTCAACAAGGGAACGGCAGGCGGCGGAACAAGGTGGAGAATCCGGGAAAAAGGATGCGGGAGCGCGAGCGGCAGTGACCGGCGGCCGGCAGATGGACGGGTTCGTTCGTTTGGTGCGTGACATTCTCTACGACAATGGGCTCAAGCAGGGTGAAATCATCCATGAGAGCCGGTTGGAAATTCCGGGTTGGTTCCGCGCCGAAAAGAAATGGGATTTGCTGGTGATTTCGGAGGGGAAACTGATCGCAGGAATTGAGTTCAAGTCACAGATCGGTCCCTCCTTCGGAAACAACTTCAACAACAGGGCAGAGGAAGCGATCGGAAACGCTACCGATCTGTGGGCAGCCTATCGGGAGGGAGCCTTCAAACCCTCGCAGCGCCCTTGGTTGGGATACCTAATGCTCCTTGAAGAATGCCCAGCTTCGACGAAAGCTGTGGATGTGTCGGATCCGTTTTTCAGGGTTTTCCCGGAATTCCAAGGAGCATCCTATGCGCGCCGCTACCAGCTTCTGCTGACAAAACTGGTACGTGAGCGCCTCTACGATTCAGCTTGTTTCATCTTGTCGGACAGGCAAGGCGGGATCGAAGGAGCGTACCGGGAGCCCGATTCAGAGTTAGGCTTCGAGGGTTTTGTGAGGTCGCTCGTGGGCCTTCGCATCAATCCTGGAGAGAGAAATCGCGGCAAATGGCGGGTTTCTGGGTGACATAACGCAACCATATCGGAGGCCGGGTGCAGCGAATCCAAACCCGAAACGACCTCTCATTCTATCCTTCGAAAAATAATGGCAGACAACAGGCCGCCGGCGCGTCCGCGGCGCCAGAAAGTAAATTTTCCAGACCTGACACCGCTCTCGAAGCGCGAAAGTGGAGGGATAATTGAGAAAGTATCATCATCTGGGAATTCCGACAGCGGTGCCACAACCAGGAGAGACCTATTTGCGAGCGTACAAGTGTCACTGCACTGACCACGAAGCGAACCCCTTCGGGATTCAGTGGATGCGTTACGAACCCGACTGCTCTCTTCCGGATCTTGTGAAGACGGTTCCTCACGTGGCCTTCGAGGTCGACGATCTGGAGTCGGAGTTGGTCGGTAAGCAGGTCATCATCGAGCCCAACAGTCCCTCTGCGGGAGTTCTGGTTGCGTTTATCGTCTGCCAGGGCGCCCCGGTTGAATTTCTGCAATTCGCGAAAATGACATCTCCGGGGCAAACACGAAGTGAATCGTCAGGGTGATTTGGTGGTCATGGATGCGCGCCGTATGCGCTGTGGAGTGCGGCGGCATGACGCCGTCGATTGGAACGGCGCCCTCCATGTCGAGAAATCGGAGCCCCTCTCCCCTTGCGGCCATTGCATCCCGGAACACCCTGGTCGGGCGTTTGAACAACGCTGCCGAGCTCACCTTGCCGAGCGCCACCATGACGTTCCCCGTTTGGGTGCCGTCCATTTTCTCAAAGTAGACAAGGATGCCGCTGATGTCCGTGATGGCAACCGCCATGGTCCAGTTGTTTTTGTGTGTCTCGGCTCGGCGGCTGCCGACGCGGCAACCTTATTGCAATAAGGTGGAAGTGCGCCCAAAATCCTGATCCGGCGACGCGGGTCAGGTGTAAAGTGATGCGGCAGTCCACACGCAGACATCGAAGTCGACATATTGCCTGTATCAGAAATTGGAAAAGGAAACGGAAGCCGCGCGAGTCGCGAAGAAACCGCCGCGAAATGCAGCTAATCATATTTTCCCGCTGGAACTGAAGAGGTGATTTGGAATTCCAAGTGCATGAACTTTACGGCGCTTTTGATTCCATGCGGGCGGCGTACTCGTACGTCTGCCGTCTGGTGCGCGCCGATGAGGGGCCTCCTCCAGGCGCGCCTCCAAAACCACACGCGGAATCATCAATCCAATTACTTTTTGTCGTAGCTCGATCGTCACCGGTACGAATGGGGATACCTATGTGGACACCCACGGAAGGCATCAGGAAAAGTGAGTGTCCACAAATTCTCGCTTGACAGGGATTTTGAAGCGCAAATAGGGTGGAGGCGTGGTGGATTGGTTCCCATAGAACGGACCGCGGTCGATTAGCCGGCCCCCCAAGGCGGGTCCGGATCCCGCGGTGAATTTCCCGACGCAATTCTGACGCGAGCGGGCTGGAGCTCCGAAAATAACCAGCTTCGGATTGGCGAAGCGCTGTTTCGATAAGGGCGAGCCAAACCTCAGTGGGCGAAGCCTATGCTTCATACTCCATTAAGTCTGAGCCGAAGCAATTGGTTCCGTCGCGAAGAACGTGGTGAATGCGACGGAGAGCATCTTCTGCGTGGCGGAGACCATGGTCTTCGTAACGGAGACGATCTTTTTCGTCACGAAGAAGATCTTTTCAACGCCTGAGACGATGGTCTTCGTCACGAAGAAGATCTTTTCAACGCCTGAGACCATGGTCTTCGTCACGGAAAAGATCTTCTCAACGCCTGAGACCATGGTCTCGTCACGGAAAAGATCTTCTCAACGCCTGAGACCATGGTCTTCGTCACGGAAAAGATCTTCTCAACGCCTGAGACAATGGTCTTCGTCACGGAAAAGATCTTCTCAACGCCTGAGACAATGGTCTTCGTCACGGAAAAGATCTTCTCAACGCCTGAGACAATGGTCTTCGTCACGGAAAAGATCTTCTCAACGCCTGAGACAATGGTCTTCGTGACGGAAAAGATCTTCTCAACGACGGAGAAGATCTTTTCATCGCCGGAGACCGTGATTTCCGCTGCGGAGACCCTATTCTCCGGCACGGAGAGCATCTTCTCTGTGCCGGACACCACTGTCTTCGCCTCGGACACCCTCTTTTCCGTCCCGCAGAAAACCGTCGGTGAGGCGCCGGCGGTGTTTTAGCCACTCCATCAAACACTGAAAGGAGATACCACTATGTTTCAGCACGTTCGCATTGCGGCTGGTTTCAGAAGCCAGTCTGCAGAACAACTGGCAGCTAATGCCGGGGGCGTTATCGCCGGCCTGACCGGCAACCCTGCTTTCCCATCTCCGCCTGTCGAGCTCAAGACGGTGCAAAAGGCCGTCGACGAACTCAACGCGGCCTTGTCCGCGCAAGCCCATGGAGGGATGGCCGCAACGGCGGAGAAAAGAAACAAGCAGGAAGCCCTGATCACGCTCCTGCGCATGCTCAAGCACTACGTCGAGGACAACTGCGGCAACGACGCCGCACTTCTTCACTCCAGCGGCTTCCAGGCTGCGGTAGCCACTCGTATCCGTGCGCCTCTCGGGAATCCCGCGATCCTCAGCGTCGACAGGGGCAACAGCAGTGAGCTCGTGTTGAAGGTAACCCCCATCGCACGGGCAAAGTGCTACGAAGTGCGGTCGGCGGCCGGCGGCACCGGCAATGCTCCGGAAGCGTGGCCAAGCGCCGGGTTGTTCACCAATTCGCGGTCGATGACTGTCGCCGGACTCGTCCCGGGAACGACCTACTCGTTCCAGGTGCGGGCCATCGGCGGGCCGGCCGGCTACAGCGACTGGTGAGCAATCCGGGTTCCCGCATGTCCGCGTAGGTTCGCGCATGGCGGACACCATCAGGGCTGGAAGACCAGCCCTGTTGGTGTCGATGTTTCGGGATCGGGGCAACCAATGTGGACACCTACTGGAGGCGCCAGGAAAAGTGGGTGTCCAGATTTGTCGATCCGAAGAACACGACCTGCCGACGACCGTCCGTGATCGCCAGACGTTATGTACGATATCGCTTATCAGGCATTGAGCTATTTGTGCGGACTTAAATGATTGCATTTCCGTATGGTACGGCGAATTTGCCACCATGTGCGAGAAGAGATGTAGTCCATGCTTCTTCTGCTAGTTGCCCAACCGGATGGTTGGTTTGGGATAAGGATGAGTATATGGAGGTGTGCTCACTTCGCCCGGCCGCTCGCGTTATATTCGATGCCTGCCGAACGTCAGTTCGGTATAGGTACCCTTAGCGCTTTCTCGACCACTAACTGCTTAATCGGCGCTTTCCGGGCCTCAAGACTCAGCCCAAGTTCATGAATCGCCGTAAAGATGGAAGGTGCAGCAGATGACGCCGCCGTCGAGTCGGTTTCGACTCCGTGGAAGAAGGCCCCGGCAAATGAATCAGGTGAAGCCTCAAGCGTGATGTCGAATGTTCCCTCGATGTTCGTCATGTCGACGACGGGTCGATCCAAAAGTGGGGATAGCGCACCGGCAAAATCTGCCAGACTTGCCCCCTTGAGTGCCAAGCGCCCTGAGAACCCGATAGAGATGCTCTTCTTGGTATCCGGTTGCGACTTGGTCAACTTTGGTCCGGACTTGCCGACGACCAGCGTATAGACCTGGGCCTCATTGGTCGCCCAGTGCACGCTCATGCGGAATCTCTCTAGCAAGAGAGCCTGAAGCATCAAAGTGATTTGTTCTCTTGCCGCACCCTCTGGGATTTTTGCGATAACGTCGTATTTCTCGCTATCAAGCCAGGATGGCCCAATAACCTGGTTTGATCGTAGATTATAGGCCATGACCAAGAGGTGCTTGAGAGTCGCGCCGGTGTAAGTGATCAGGCTCCGATCAGCCCGGGACGAAGCGGGTGGAGTACCTGTCGACCGCGGGCCGGCAGCTGAGCCGGCATTGCGCGGAGCAGCAGGCTTGACTGTGGCGACCTCGAATACCGGTTGTTGCGGGGGTGATTGTCCAAACGCCGTACACCAGGTGAAGGCAGTCAGTAGAATCAGGATGATGGAACGTCTCATATTCGCCTCCGACGCGCGAATCTCTTAACGCCCGTTGCCGAGATCTAGCTGAAGCAAACTAGCCGCAAACATCCTTGACTTCTTTCTATGATAATCCAAATCAATACTCATGTATACTCGGCTCCTTCCCGCACCGGCTTCTGCCACTGCCCGGCTCGCAATGGGCTTCCTGATTCGCCGCCACAAAACACCAATTTATCGCTGTTATTCCGAGGTCGCGGTTGGATAACGGCGATCTCGTACAACGACCCGGAGCATGAATGACCGGTGAAGTTTTGATGTGCGCGAAGGCAAGGAAAGGAAATCCCCTTGTACAGGCACCCCACTTTTTAACTACCGCAGCTTGAAAGGTACTGTCACCGTGGTAATCACAGGCACCGCTGTTCCGTCGATGAAGGTCGGGGAGTAGCGCCACAGCTTGACGGCCTCGACGGCTGCCAGCTGAAGCAATGGATGGCCGCTTCGAATCACCAGGACTTTGGATACTTCTCCTTGTTCGTTGATCGTTACTTCCAGGAGACTCTGCCCGCTTACGCCTGCTCTCTTAGCCAGTTCCGGGTACACGGGCTCAACCCGGCAGATCAACCTCGACTCCTGGGCATCCGCGCTGACATGGATGGGTTCACGTTTCGGAGGCTCTGGAGCGGGTAATCCTGCGCTGCCGATTGTGCCGATGGACGCCAGCGTTACGACCCGATAGGAATCACCGGATTTTCTCAGGACTGCGCCGTTGTTGTGTAGGACCCCTTCGAATAGCCTGCGCAGAGACTCCTGGGACATGGGGGCGGTGGTTCGAATCGTAACCGAGCCATGCACATCGGGATCGATCTGAATCGATGAGATCGAGAGCATGGGGCCGACAGCTCCAATAAAATCCGCCAAGAGCACGCCGTCGTAGTTGATCAGGATCTGGCCGCCTGATTGGACCTTTCCGGGCACATTCTGTATAGGCGGAGTTTGCGCCTGCACAGATGAGTCCGCTGATGGCGTGACAGCCGTAGGAAAGCAGCATATGGTTTGGCCGCCGGTTCCAAACAAAGGAGCTGCGGCTGCTGTGAGAAGGACGATTTGCAGGAATCTAACCATAACGGACACCTCCGGCTGGATTTGTGGAGATAGACAAGGTTGGCTGGAATAAGTTCCATAGAATCATTGATTGTGCAGTCAGGATCATTCACAAAACAACAAATCCGCTTTGGCGGCAGACAGTGTCACCAGTCTCGTTGGCGGCCAAAGCGCTCTGTCGTAGTAAGGTAACGGTTAACGGCCAAACCGGGAACTGTCGAGAGCGGAGAGAACAGAATGACGGCAGACGCGTCTCCGCTTAGATTTCCCGGCACCTGGCCCTGCGAAGAAGCTGAATATTTGCATTAGGGCAGCCATTCCCGCCATTTCTGCAGGAAACGGGTGCCAGGATTGTTCGACTACCGCGGCGGCAACACGTAATCCTTCAATTGCGCGAGTGGGAATTCAAAACGGACCAATGCGCTTCCGGCCGGAGAACGGCTGGAGACAGTGATTTGCGCTGATGAGAGCAATTCCTCAGGAATTCGCCAACTTCTGCCCGCTCGCTGCGCGGGCGTTCCTGCCGGGGCGACTGAGAAGAATGCATCGCGATGGTTGAGCGGCGAGAGCCAAATCATTGATGGATACTGCGAGCTGGAATAGGCACCACCCAGGAAACTCGACCAGGGGCCAAGCCCCTGCTCGCCGCTGGACGGTACGGCCAGCCTCACTGGGATTAGAAAGGGAATGTCTCTCGGTGACTCGCAGTCTACCTTTAGTCCTGTTTCAAAGTCCGAAGGCTGGGTCATGCTGGAGCACTTCCCCCATCCTGACAAGTCCATTTGCGTCCCGATGGGCATCGTGACCTCGGCGCCGCGTGTGAGGTAGTCAATCCGGATCACACCTCTGACAATGGCGTTGCTATTCTGGAGACGGGTATAGACGGCGCGATCTATCCTCACAAACAGCCTCGACAGCACTTGGTCGGTGTAAACGGTGACAGAAGCTTGGACAACGGGGCGCCTTGCAGGGGCGTACCCGGGGTTGATCATGGCCGAGTAGTGCGCGCCGGCGCCGTCGTCGATTATGAGTTCCGTCAGGCTTCCGCGAGCAACCTGGCCGCCGGGAAGTCCCGAGAATTCAATAGGGGCCAAGATGGTCACCGCGCCTCCGGCGTTGGCGAAGTACCTCAAGTTTGAGGGCTTCCCTGAGGCTATGCGAACGACGGGTTGGCTGGGGAACGTGGCGGGCAACAGGGCGCAGTCAATCGCCGCGGCGGTATTGCGAGGCAGTTCAGCGAAGGCCAGGGACGCACAGACCACAGCGGCGATGCCAATCCCACGGGACAACGTCGTCCTCCGCCGGGAGAATTGCAGAAAAATCAATGCCAAAGCTCCTGCCGTAATCAGTAGCAATGCGAGAAGGCGGTAGGCAAGCGGCTCTCCGAAATATTCTGGAGAAGGCGACGCGATTCCTCCGACGTAAGCGTTCATCAGGACTACCCCCGCCCCGATCAGCAGCCCTATCAGAACAAATTGGGCGACGTTTCTGGTTACCGTCGCCACAGCAGTAGCCGGAAGCGTAAGCGCAACCAACACGAGGAGCTGCTTCCAGAGCAGGTGGGGGAGAAACTGCAAAGGCGAGAATCCCCGGGCGGCCAGGATGTACGCATCGGCCACGAAATACGGGATGTGGATGCAGGCTAGCCCCAAAGCCAGCGTGATTTTTTAAGCGAAAGGATGAAATAGACCTGGAATGTGCATCATTATTGGTTATAATAGGAAGTTGCACATTGCCAATACAACCAAAAGGAGTACATTCCAGGTGAACAAAAGAAACCACAAAATCTACCTCAAAGACAAGCAAAATCTCGAAGCCCGATTGGAACGGAAGCAGTTTCCAGACCAGCCAGATCCCATGTTCAAAGACTCGAACATCCATTACGAGATTTCCGAGAGAACCCGTGCCGTCGGCTGCGGCGGCATCGGGGCTATGCACAAGCTGGTATGCAAGCTGGGATTGGATGGGGCGATCAACCAGAACGTCATATTGCTCCAGGTCCACGTTCCGTATTGGGAATCGGATCACGTGTTGAACATCGCCTACAACGTGCTCACCGGCGGCACCTGTCTGGAAGATATCGAGCGGCTGCGCAATGATGAGACTTATATGAACGCCCTCGGAGCCGACAGAATTCCGGATCCCACCACGGCGGGAGATTTCCTGCGACGATTCGACGAAGAGTGGATATTCGGGCTCCAGGAGACGTTCAACGAAACGCGGCGCAAGGTTTGGAGTTTGCAGGATGGTTCCTTCCGGAAGGAAGCCATCATCGATGTGGACGGCACGGTTGCCGAAACTACAGGCCAATGCAAAGAAGGAATGAACATTGCCTATAACGGGATCTGGGGCTACTCTCCGTTGATCGTGACTCTGGCCAACACAAGCGAGGTTCTCTATCTGGTAAACCGGCCCGGCAACCGCCCCTCTTCCGACGGAGCTGCTGAATGGATGGACCGCGCGATTGATCTCGTGGATCCGGTGTTCCAGAAGGTCTGGCTGCGGGGCGACACGGATTTCTCCTTGACCAGCAACTTTGATCGATGGGACGAGAAGGCTGGTTTTGTCTTCGGCTACGACGCCAAAAAGAATCTCGTCGACATGGCGGATGCCCTGCCGGCGGGCCATTGGCAGGTGCTCCAACGGCCTCCGCGCTATGAGGTCAGGACCGAAGAGAGGCGCCGTCCTGAGAACGTGAAGGAACAGGTGGTCAAGCAAAGGGAGTTCGAGAACATCCGCCTGGAGAGTGAGCAAGTTGCCGAGTTCGACTATCGACCGGGGCACTGCAAAAAGACCTATCGGATGGTTGTCGTGCGGAAAAACCTGACGATTGAAAAGGGAGAACGCCGACTGTTCGACGATGTGCGATATTTTTTCTATATCACCAACGATCGCGCAATGGGCATGCAGGAAGTCGTCTTTTTCGCCAACGACCGCTGCAACCAGGAAAACGTTATTGGCCAACTCAAGAACGGCGTCAATGCATTGCGCATGCCCTCGGACGGTTTGGTGTCGAATTGGGCTTACATGGTCATCGCCGCACTGGCATGGAATCTGAAAGCTTGGTATGGCCTGGTGACCCTGTCGCCCGTGACACGCCGGGACATCTTGCGCATGGAATTCAAGCGATTCCTGGCGAGCTTCATCCAAATACCATGTCAAATTGTGCAGACTGGCCGGCGCCTGATATTTCGTATTCTCAGTTACAGCAAGCATCTGGAAGCGTTCTTCTCCACGTTCGACCGAATACGGGAGCTCAAGTTTTCATGATCCAGGGCGTCGGCAATATCCCGGTTTGCCGGCGCAAATGATAAAAAGGGAGAAAGGGGCGCATCGAAGACAGACAAGCCAAATAAAAAGGTAGAGAACAGGAGGCGGAAGTCTGTCTTCAATGTGTGTTGTTGTGTCAATGGGCAAAAATCAGGGCGGGGAAAATGGCCAGCGATTACGAAGAACTACGACCCCCGCGATCATGTTCAAACCTCGCTTGTTTTGGGGCTAGCACGAACAACGCCTTCGCCGCGAGCAGCGAGCGCCAACGACACGGGAGCGCCAGCCAAAACTGACGGTCACCCACATGTGGGTCCTCGATTACAACGATGCCTGCCAGGAACGCCCATGCGAGCGGCAAAAGCAGATTGAGCCATCCCTCCGCCGGACTGGGATGCGCATCCACTCGCCAACGGTCCTCGAATACGAACCAGACCAGCAGGATCCAACTCGCCAGCGCCTGTGGCCAGAATCTCCGAATGTCCTTTTTGAAGATGTGCCAGATTTGTCGCATTGCCTATCTCCCTTTGGCGGATTTGGCCAACGCTAGGAACATCATTCGCAGCGGAACGGGCCGCACGGAAACGTCGCGGATTCCGGTGAAGCGGCGGCGGATTTCGGGCTCGGTCCTGGCCGCGTCGAATTGTGAATCGGTGAAGCGCGCTACCGTGCCAGCGATCTGGGGGTTCAGCCACGCGGTCGGCAAGTTGCGAGGCAGTTCGGCGGGATTCTCCAGCACGACCTCTACCTCGCGGAATCGGTCCGAAAGCGCGCTCATCTCCTCAACGAATTCGAGGCGGCCCTGATCTAAGTACGCCACATGCGTCGCGAAGCTCTCGATTTCGCCCAAATCGTGTGATGCCAGGAACACAGTAGTTTCACCGCTACGTTCGACAACGGTTTCGATGAGCTGTTCGCGGACCAGCATATCCAGGCCGCTAAAGGGCTCATCGAGAATTAGCAGCTGTGGCCGGTACGCGAGCGCTGCGGCCAGCGCGGCTTTCACTTTCATGCCCCGGGAGAGACTCTTCAGCGGCCGGTCCAGCGGAAGCTCATAGGCGCGGACGAGGTCTTTCAGATCCTCATCGCGCCAGCCCGGGTAAAACTCCTTGCAGAAGGAAAAGAAGTAGCCGACCCGCATCCATTCCGGCAAGCGGCGATTTTCGGAGACATAGCCGATCTGTGCCAACTCGCGTGGGCCGAGCATACGGGAATCCACATCCAGAATCTCCGCCTGGCCCGCCGTCGGGCGGATCAGATTCATGAAGATCTTGATCAATGTGGTTTTGCCGGCGCCATTGGGACCGACCAAGGCAAAGACGCTGCCGGCGGGGGTCTCAAGCGTGAAATCCGCGAGCGCCTGAACGTGTCCGAACTTCTTCGCGAGCCCTTGCGTTCGTATGATCATCTCAACCCCTCACCAGTCTCTCCACGCGCTGCAACTTGCGCCATTGTTCACCAAGCAGCGTCTGCATCTCTTCCAGGCTCACGCCCAGCCTCATGGCCTCGACGGCCAGTTGCTCTACGTCGCCGCTCAAAAGGCGTGAGCGTTCATTGCGCGCTGAGGGCGGCGGCTGGGCCACCACCGTGCCAATGCCAGGGCGCACCTCCAGCAAGCCTTCCTGCTTCAACACCGCGACGACCTTCTGCGCAGTGTTGGCGTGGATCTTCATGGCTACGCTTAAAGCGCGTACGGAAGGAAACGGATCGCCCGGCCGGAGCTTTCCCGAGATGATAGCCTTCTTGGCCGCGAAGGCCACCTGCTCGTGCACCGGAATGCCTGATTGCAGAGTAAAGTGAAATGGGACCATGAGTGTACCATGCACCATGTTACACATGTAATGCAAGAGTATTTTGGGGCAGTTCCTTCGGGCTGCGGGGCGCCCTATGCAATAGGGTGAATATGTCCCCGAAAGCTGCCTCCAGCGATCCGACTCGGGTGCAGAACGCAGAAGAATCCCGGTATCGAGTACGAAGTTCGCATTGTTCTTGCTATTGCGCGACAAATGGGTCGCCTGCAGCGAGGCGTGCCCGAGGGAGACCTGTGCTTTGAGAAAGAGGCCGCATCCAGCTTGTTCCGCCTATCTGTATCAACTGCCCGTGAAGGTGCGCAATTGCGGATGTTCCTTCATTCGGCTACCCGATATAGGAGCTTTTCGTCAAAATTGGGTTCCAGGCGGACGAACGCCGTAACCGTATAAGTGACATGCGGTGCCAGTCGAGTGCCACAGTGGCCAACCACCTTTCCGAGATCGCGACTTCTCAGGCAAGTGACCGTTGCCGAACCTGCTATAAGCTGAGGTGCTCCCAAGATCCGAATCCAATTGCACGGTTCTGGTGTAGCATGCGGGGAAAATAGAAGCGCGGGCCGCGAAGTCGACACATTGCCTCTTATCAGCCACTGGAGAAGGGGGGCAGAGTGAGATCACCCACAACGAAATCGGTGCGAAAGGCAGCCAATCCCAGCTATCCTCGGCGCGCCAGCATCGGCGACAGACAGAAATTGGAAGAGCTATTCTTGATAGTGATGGTCTTGCGGTTCCGGCCATCCAGGCCGATAGAGTATATGATCCACAGGCCCGAATCATTGGAGCAAAACATCACTTTTTTGCCGTCCGGCGTGAAAATGGCATTCGCGATGCGCTGCAAACCTGCTTCTACCGAGAGTATGACCTGCTTGCGTCCGCTCGGGTCGATGAGGAACGCGGCGTTGGCTGACTGCAGCAGCAGCATGCTGCCATCCAACGACCAAAGGACATAGGAAACAGTCTGTTCAACCACGCATCTTTTCCCGGTACCGTCGGCATCGATGACATAAACACCGGTATCCTTGGCGTCTGCATCGGGCTTCGGGTATGCGACGTACGCGATGGTCTTTCCGTCGGGAGACCAGGCGGGGCGGAAATCAATGGTCGAGCCATCCGTCAATCGTTCACTTTTCGCGCCATCGGGACTCATGACATAGATCCCGCAGTTTTCCCCGATCCCGAAGCCTACTGCCAGGCGAGTGCCATCAGGCGACCATGAGGCAGAGCAATTCCGTCCTGATCCACGCAATTGGATTATGCTGCCGGTCTGCAGATCAAGCACGTACGCGAAAGCCAGCGGGTTTCTGGATCCGTTGAGTACTTCCGGCGAGTCCCGGTCGGGGCCTTCATATGCAGAGATGAAGAAGAGGTGCCGATTGTCGGGCGCCCAGGCGAAGTCCATGACGGGAAAATCAAGGAGCCGTCTCTGGTTTTCGTCTGTCGCATCCATAACGTAAAGCAAATACTCATCGGTCATGCGGTATTTCTTGAGGATGTCCTCGTCCTGGCCTCGCACGGTGTAGAACGCGATCCTCTTCCCGTCCGGAGACCAGGATGCGAACCGGACCTGTGCCATCCTGTCTTCGACGAGAACTTTCGAGTCGGTTGTGTCGGAATTCATCGAGATGATGCCAACTTGTCCTCGAGTGCTCGATGCGAATGCGATTTTGTAACCTTCCGAACCCCCGGGAGGCTGCGAGCATCCCGCGAAAAGAAGAAGGAGGCAAAACGCAATCCACATTGCTGTCCTGTTCACTGTCGCACCTCAATAAACCTGATCCATTTCCGTCCAAGACGGTGACTACCGATGATACACCCGTCTTCATGCCTCGGGGATGTGAAACCTGTCGATGAGGATGTCGGGCTCCCCAGAAGAATGTGCGGATCTGCTTGAGGAGTGCGCACAAACTGCGTTATAGGATCATAGGTCACAGCCAAGCCAGCAGGATATTACTGCTCACGACGCAGTTCTGGCCTTGATCCATCGACTAGCACCGAATCACGGATTGGCTCTACAAAAACAAGAACTACCAGCAATCAATTGGTTGTGAAATGGCGACACCGTGATATTGACCCGGTGCAGGATTAATCCTCCACGGGCAGCCAGTTTCCGGTATCGCGACTACACGGCCAAGTGACCGAGAGCGATGGCGGGTTAACTTCCCAGATCGGGACTTCGGGATAGTGTTGTTCCGATTTAGCATTCAGGAGTGAGGGTGAAACTCTCAAGTAAGCCTGCTAAGTACTCGTGTTCACAATTACGCTAACGTCTGCTGGCGGGCTCCAAAGATGTTTGCTGTAAACAGGTTTCCTTTTTCAAGGACGCACATCCTGACAGAAGTTGACAGCCCGCCAGCCCTTCGGGCGCCGGCGGGGCGGCCCTGTCTGCTTTGTCGCTCCTCCTCGACGATGGCCGGCATCGCCTTCGTCGTCGCTTCGCGCATCCAGGGCCGCCGCGCTCGGCGCATACGTTACCGTAATTGTGAACACGAGTACTAAGATTCTATGGGCTGGAGGCTCATCCGCCTGATTCACGAACATAGAACTACCGATCTCTTTGGCGGAGGCTTCGTCGCCGGCACTGTAAGGTGGCCTAGCTACTGCGTTTTAGGTTACGCTTACGAACGCTTAGGGCGCTTTCTTCACCATCGCGTTGGCGAGTTTCTTTCGCCATTCGGTGGCCTTCTCCGGCTTGCCCCATGCTTCATAGAGTTGCACGATCCGCTCTCCAGCGTCCTTCACCCAATTCCTGAAGATCCATGACATCCCGACTTGGCGTTGTTTCATTCCCTCGTAGCCGGACACGAGCAACCGTTCCGCATCCGCATACCTTTTCTGCCCGGCGAGACTCGCTCCTAAGAAGTGTTCGGCTGCGAACCGTCTCCAGTGATCGGGGGTTGCCTTCTCTGCAAATCCGAGGCACTCCCTGAACTGCGCTTCCGCTTCGACATACCTATGCATTTGAAGTTGGACGAACCCCAGCCAGTTCATCGCGGCTAATGTCTGGGGATGTTCGTTACCTAGTTTGAGCCGCCGATTGGTTACAACATTCTTGAATAGCGGCTCGGCCTCCCCGTACCTGGCCTGTATGCTGTAAAGCTCCGCGAGATTGCTCATGGTTGCCAGCGTCTCTGGTTGATCCTCGCCCATGATCCGACGCCTAATCGTTAGCGCTCCGTTGAGCAGCTGCTCTGACTCTGGATACTTGCCTTCATACTCGTAGGCAATTGCCAGATTGTTCATGGCCGTAAGTGTTTTCGGATTTTCCGCGCCCAGCACGCGGAGATCGGTTTCCAAAGCCTCCTTGAGAAGCGGCGACGCCGCGGCGGACTTGCCCTCCATCAGGTAGGTGGCAGCTAAGTTGCCTATCGCCGTTAACGTGAAAGGGTGGTCCGAACCCAGCACGCGACGGCGGTAATCGAGTTGGGCAGCCTGGAGAGTTTCTGCTCGGGAGTATTTTGCCTGAAAAAAGTAAAGCGTCGCTAGGTTGCTGGCCGTGGACATTGTTTCGGGATGTTCCTCGCCCAAAACTTGGCGTTCCAATTCCAGGACCGTGGCATAAAGCGGTTCAGCTTTTTCATACTTCCCCTGGTTCTGAAAGCACAGGGCCAAGTTACTCATTGCATCCAGGGTATCTGGATGGCGCTCGCCGAGAATCCGGCGTAGGCCATCCAGAGCCTGAGTCAACAGCTCTTCAGCCCGCGCGTAGTTACCCTGGTCTAGGGAGGTTCGCCCTAGTCTGGTCAATGCCCTAAGCGCCTGCGCAAAAATAACTTCACATTCTGCTCGGCGTCAACGTGTAATTCCATGCCGGTAGCGTCTTGTGGCCGGCAAGCATGAGCCGCTTCATCTCTACGTTGGAGATCTCTTCGCCCTTTTCATAACGCTTCAGTGACAACCAGGCGTTGACCTTCAATCCGCCCGAGGTAGTAGTCGAGTGAATATACTTGATCACAGTCTCATAGCTTTCCAGCGGCTTGCCTGCCCAGTTCTTGCTAATCTGGGAAAACAGGCGGTGCTCGATCGGATTCCATTTTGATGCGCCAGGCGGATAATGACAGACGGTCACCTTCAGCCCGTAAGGATTGCAGAACCGGTGTTGCAGGTGATACTTCCATCCACGCGCACGGGCGCTGTTGCCGCCGCCACAGTCTGCCAAGATCAGGAGTTCATCTGCATCAGGATAGATACTGCCGCCCCGACTTTTCCACCAGGAAACGATTGCGTCCACTGCGAAGGCGGGCGTTTCGGTGCTGGTCCCGACCACCACGAAACCATGATTGGTCCGCGTATCGTAGATGCCATAGGGAATCGCCATCCCCTCGGCATCGCTGCGGAAGTCGTGGTCGTTGACGATCTGCGGTTCGCGTTGCCACGACACCCCGGGATTCTTGAAGGCCCCGACCATCTCCTTCTTTTTCGCGTCCACGCTGATGACAGGCTTTCCGTTGGAGGAGAACTCCTCCCTTTTCCGGCCGATGTATAAAAACTGCTGGTTTCGTACCCGGCGGGGCGGCGGATTCTTGTTCCCTGACTCCAGTCTCTTGTGGTTCACGCGCAAGGAGAACCCCATCCGCTTCAACAACCGGCGCACCGTGTTGGCACTAACACGGATCTGCAGCCGACGCAGTTCTCGAGCGATTTTCCTGGTTGTCCTTCGGGTCCACTTCAGACCCTTCATCGGATCGCCAGCCGTTTCGTGTTTGAGCAGGTCCGAAATGCATGCGATCACTTCCGGCGTTTTTTTTCCGCAGCCGGGCGCCCACCGCCCTGACGGCGAATCCTTTCCCGCTGGACACGGTCTCCAAAGAGCTCCCGGCGCCCACGCGACACTGTGTGCACGTCCAACCCCAGAAAGTCCGCAATCTTGATATCGCCGCCGTATCCGAGCTTCTGGGCCTCCAAGCCCGCATACACCCGCCTCTGTTTCTCATCCAGCAAGCTGAAAAACAGAATGATCGCGGCCTTCATTTCCGGCGCCAGCCCTTCGCCCGCCGCCGAGTCGCCCACCTCCAGCGCACCCGCCGGACTCTGGCGGCGCAGCCATTGCTCGCGCCGTACCCCAGGCTCAGTAGAAAAGTGCACAAGGACGCCGCCGATTTCCTCGCGGGCAATTTGCCCTCGACGGTACAGCACCAGAAGCGATTCCTTGACCTCGACATTCAGTAGCGCCTGCAATTCCCCGGCGGTAAGCCCAGCATCGGAATCGTTCACAAACCGCCGGGCGGTGGTGAGCAGGCTGCCGTCGCGCGAAAACCATACGGCGCGGCAAGTCCAGAGACCTCGCTCGTCGAACCGGGGAATGTTCACCAGCGTGTAGTATCTCCCGCGGTGCGAATAGCTCGTGCGGTAGCCTAACGCCTTGAGCTTTCGAAACACGGTCATGGTAGCCATGCTTCCCAAAGCTTGCTTCAGCTCCGGGAGCGTGGCAATCCTCTCTTGATGCAGGAAGGATCGAAGGACATTCGGATCAAATACCATGTGGTATAGTTCCTCCTGAAAAGAGTCTACCAGGACGAATTATACCACACCCATGATTCCCAACCATCTCATAAATTTATTGATAAATGGCCATTTGATGCCCATAGACGATCAAGATGCGTAAACGACCTTTGGGATAGTTGCTCCGCAGAATGTGAAGTTATTTTTGCGCAGGCGCTAAGCGTATCGGGATGGTCGGGGCCAAGCACGCGGCGGCGTCCCTCCAGGACTTCGGTTGTCAGGCGCAGGCTCTCGCTCAATTTGCCTTGCCGGGAGTAGAGCGCCGCGGTGTTGAAGATCACTTGCAAAGTGTCAGGGTGCTCCGGACCTGACGATCTGCGGTATAGATCCAGGGCTAGACCGAGCTGCCGCTGCGCTTCAGAATACAGGCCGAGATCCATGTATGTCGTGCCAATCGTGCTTCTGATCGAAGCCTCCACCAGAGGCTTATTCTCGAACTTGCCGGATATGAGCGCCGCAGCTCGATCGAGCGCGGCCCGCACCTTGAGGTCGGCGTCGGGTTTTTGATCGGGACCGGCCTGCTTCCAGGCACTAGCCTGAGCAAGCAGATCGTTCTGAAGGAATTCGTTCACCGCCTTGGCAGTATCCGACTCCCTATCAGCTCTCAGCTTCTCGACCATTGCCTTATCCCTTGCTTCCTTGGCTTGCGCTTCGGCGGCTATGGCCCGGTCTCGATCCTTCATCGCCGCTTGTTCGGCGACGAGGGCCCGGTCGCGTTCCTGCTTTGTGGCTGCTTCAGCCGTCGTGGCACGGTCGCGTTCGCTCCGGGCTTTTGCTTCGGCCTGGCGGGCCAACCGTTCAGCCTGGGTCGCCCGCGCGGCTTGCCATGAACTTGCGACGATTCCGGCCAGAAGAACGACGAAGACAGCGGCTACGCTGACTACGAGAACCCTGTGCCTGCGCGCGAATTTCCGCAATTGATACGCCGCGGTGGGCTGCCGGGCGATGATTGGCTGGTCGTTCAAGTAGCGGCGGATGTCGTCGGCCAAGCCAGCCGCCGACGCGTAGCGGCGTTCCTTATCCTTCTCCAGCGCCTTGGCCACTATGGTTTCGATATCGCCCCTGTACACCCGGCTCACCGAACTGAGGGGCGACGGCTCGCTCTCCTGAATCGTCTGGATGGCCTGGTGCACTTGCTTGTGCTTGATTTCGTATGGCAGGCGTCCCGACAGCAACTCGTAAAGTATCACCCCAAGCGCGTAGACGTCGGTACGCGTATCAATTGCCAGCGGGTCAGCCAGCACCTGTTCAGGACTCATGTAGGCCAGCGTGCCAATGATCTGGCCCATCTCGGTCTGCAGGGTCGCCTGGGCGTCGGAGTCGGTCACCCGTGCAACACCGAAATCCAGAATCTTCGGCTGACCGTGGTCGTCAACCAGAATATTGCCAGGCTTGAGGTCTCGATGAATTACGCCACGTTGATGTGCGTGGTGAACCCCTTCGCAGACCTGGGCCATGAGTTCCAGGCGCTGGCGCGTATTGAGACGCGCCTCCTCGGCATATGCCAATAGCGCCCGGCCATGAATAAACTCCATCGCGAAATACGGCTGCTGCCCAAAACCGGTATCGGCCGCGCCTGCTTCGTAGATCTGCGCAATGCCGGGGTGTTGCAGGCGCCCGAGTGCCTGCGATTCCTGCTCGAACCGTCGCAGCAGCTCCGGGCTGGAAAAACCCGACCGGATCACCTTGAGTGCGACCGTCCGGCGGGGCTGCTCCTGCTCAGCTTCGTATACGGTCCCCATGCCACCTTCACCAATTAGGCGGACGATGTGGTATCGACCCAATGTGGCAGGTAGCTGGCAACCTAGGGCAGGGGCATCGTTGGCCCGCTGAGGAGCGGAAGTCAGGGTAGGGCCGCTCTTTTCGGGCCGAAGCATTGGTGCCCGTCTCGCATCGTCAGACATCTGGACACCTCAATAAGCAATAAGCAAATGCTTCGCCCTCCTCGGATCCGAACTCGCGGGTGGCGAGAATATTGGAGTGTGACAGGGAGGCGACGGCCTTGGCTTCACGCTGAAAACGCGCAAGGGCATCGGGATCCTTGACAAGCATCTCTGGAAGCAGCTTGACGGGGACGTCACGATCCAATTTCGTATCGCGCGCGCGGTAGACCTCACCCATTCCTCCCTGGCCCAACTTTTCGATGATTCGATAGTGTGAGAGGCTTTTGCCAATCATGGAGAATCCCACCATAGGCAATTCGCGCATTACAATCAGAACGACCCGAGTTGGCTGTCATTATAGTCTGCTGGCACAGGCCTGGGCAGCTGAATTTGCAGCACTTGCGCAAATGATTCGGCCACCGAAAACTGCCACGCTCCCAAACGGTCATGTGGGAAGTTGACTGATGACCAGTCACATGCCTGAGATCTACGAGCTTATTCAATGGTTTGCCGATGGCGGATCTGTACTGGCAAATGACTATTGGGAAGGGGGGCGTTGTTTCTATCGTCGGGTCGATGTTAAAACAGGCAGGCACAGTGTCTTTTTTGACCGGCCAGGAATTGAAACGCTGGGTAACCTTCCAGTCCTGTCGCACGATGCGGTCATTCCCGAACGTCTGCGATAGCTTGCTCCGGCGATTTAGGGATGGTTAACCAGTCTTCTGCGGACAATAGGTCCTCTCCAACTTGTCAAGTACGCCTAAAGCCTCCAGAGAATTGTCGCCTGGCTTTGCTGAAAAGGGGAGAAATTCGACCCCCACCCGATAGCGGAGGCCGATCCTATCGCTACGCGGCGCATGATAGACAACCGTGCCCTCCAGGAGCAGGGCATCTTCTCTGTTGGAATAATCGAGCAGTAAAATGATCCGGCGCGCTCTTGGAGGCCTGTCAGTCAGGAACGCCATTCCCCCCTTGCCGATGTCGACCACCGGAGACTTCTCCTCCAGGGCACGGTTCTTTCGCCATTGCCAAAACCCAATGCTCTTGAAGGAAACAGTGGCCCCCGGGATAGCAAATCGAGCAAACATTCTCTCTCTGAAATCCCGCCTCGGAGCATTGTCAGCGGAAACGTTCATGGTCACCTTTCTCGGTCCTAGGGTCAAACAAATCATGGTCTGGCGTGCAATCAAGGATGAGCCGCCGGTCCGGGTCGGATTCCGAGGCCATGGCTCACATAACGTTACCATATCGGAAGATGGCGGGATCGCATACAGGAGGCCGTGCCCGGGATGGTGGCTGCAGTCAGGCAGTTTATTTCGCCTACCCATAGGAGCCTATCCTGCTCTCCGCTTTGGAAAACTCTTGGTTTCATTAGCCGCCGCGGACATTTCCGGAGATTTTCAACCCGACCGATGCTATTCTACTGCCCGTGGAAAAAAAGCACTACTACCCATTATGATGCATAACCCATACCGTCTGCTGGCGCTCACTCTCTCCCTCGCAGCTGCCGTCCTTGGGGCCGACGCCCCGGAGTGGCCACAGTTCCGGGGCCCCCAGTGCAACCCCGTCTCGCATGTCCGCCTGCCCGACACCTGGTCCAAGACCGAGAACGTCGAGTGGTCGGCGGAGATCCCCGGCCGCGGCTGGTCTTCGCCCATCGTCAGCGGTGGCAAGGTCTTTCTCACCACCGCAATCACGGAAGGCAAGTCCAAGCAGCCGCAGATCGGGACAGAGTATTCAAACGAATACGTCGCCGAGTTGATGAAGCAGGGCCTCTCGGAGAAGGAGGTCGAGGCCAAGGTCGTGGAGCGGGACTTCGAGATGCCCAATGAAGTCATGCTCCACTACTTCATCTACTGCCTCGATCTGACGACCGGGAAGGTGCTGTGGAAGCAGGAATACCACAGCGGCCGCCCGCCCGGCGGCCGTCACCGCAAGAACAGTTTCACTTCAGAAACGCCGGTCACTGACGGAAAGCGCGTCTACGTTTACGCCACGAACCTCGGCCTTTACGCGTATGACATGAAGGGAAAGCCGGTCTGGAAGACGCCGCTGGAGGCCTATCCGATTTATAACGACTTCGGGACCGGCCCGTCGCCCGCGCTTGCCGGCGATCGGTTGCTGATCGTCAACGACAACGAGAAGCAGCAGTTCATCGCCGCCTTCGACAAGAACACCGGCAAGGAGATCTGGCGTACGAACCGCGATCTCGCCGTCAAGCGCGGGGGGCGGCGGCTCGTTCGGGTTGGTCCACTCCCTATATCTGGACCGCCTCGGGACGCACCGAAGTGGTCACCATCGGCCCCGGAGTCGCCGTCAGCTACGACCTGTCCGGCAAAGAACTGTGGCGGCTGTCGGGCATGTCGCCGATGCCGATTCCGAGCCCATACGCCAGCGAAGGGCTCCTGTTCCTCAACGGCGGAAAGGGAGGCGGACTCTTCGCGGTGAAGCCCGGGGCTGCCGGCGATATCTCCGCTGCTCCGGCGGGCCGGCCCAACGAATATCTCGCCTGGTCGCAGGAACGCGCCGGCACCTACCTGCCCACACAAGTCGTCTTCGAAGGCGGCGTCTACGCGCTTACCGAAACGGGTATCCTCAGTCGGTACGAGGCGCAAACCGGAAAACTCAGCTATCGCTCACGCATTGAGGGAGGTATCGCTTTTACCTCCTCGCCCTGGGCGAATAACGGCAAGATTTTCTGCCTGAACGAGGAAGGGAAGACCTTCGTCATCGCAGCCGGGGACAAGTACGAATTGTTGGGGGTTAACGACCTGGCAGAGATGGCACAAGCCACGCCTGCCCTGGTCGGGGACCGGCTGCTCCTGCGCACCGATACACGGATGTACTCCATCCGCAATCGGCGGTAGCAGCCGCAGGTGTGCGTATCGGCTTTATTGGGTATCGCCCTCGCCCTCGGCATCGGCGGTGCGCTCGAGATCGCGCGCGTGCTGAAATCCTCTCTCTGCGAGGTTACGCCTCAGAACCTGGTCAGCCATGCGGTTGTCGCTTGTGTGTCGCCAAACACCCGTAACGGGGTAATATCAATAAGACGTGGACACCCACTCCGTATGATTGAATTGAGGTTGCCTGAGATTAGCGACCGGTGTCGAGAATCAGTTTTTGCACGCGCCAATTCAGCAACTCCGCGACGTAGATCTCTCTTTCCGATGGGCACGCGATCTCATGAACCCATCCGAACTGTTTGAGTTGCTTGCCGGACTCTCCAAACATGCCGAGGACCTTTCCCTCCAGGCTCATCTTGTAAATCCGTCCCGGATAGGCATCCGAGCTGAACAGGACCTGATCGGGCCCAGGCGTAATGCAGATTGCCCACGGTGCGCCGGGGGCCATCGTCCCCGTTGTCGTTGCGGGCCTGTTTCCAATCGCCGGGCGGGCATCAGGAGGCGCCGGCACGTCCACAGTGATCTGCCGCAGAAATTTTCCTTCGCCATCGAACACTTGAATGCGCCGGTTCCCGCGGTCTGCGACGTAGACGTGGCCCTGCGCATCCACGGCGATGCTGTGCGGCGTGTTGAACTGTCCGGGTTGATCACCGGGTTCGCCCCACGACTTGAGCCAGTTGCCGTTCTTGTCCACCTTTGCGACGCGCGCATTGATATAGCCGTCGCTGATATAGGTGTTGCCGGCGGCATCCCACGCCACGTCCGTCACCTGTCTGAACATCCCGTCCACGGGGGGCAGCGGCGGCTTGGGGTGTTTCAATGGCCCGGTGCCCTCGTCGGAAGCTTCCTGCCTGCGCCCGAACACCATGGCGACGCGCCCTTCCGCATTGAATTTGATCACCATGTCCGAGCCCTTGTCAGTCACCCAGATGTTGTCCTCCTTGTCGATCTTGACCGTGTGCGCGAAGGACCACGCGTACAGGTTGTGCCCGACCTCCCGCAGAAACCTCCCGTCAGGGCCGAACTCCAGGAGTTGTGCGGCCGCCGCCGCATAAGCGGGTCCGGCGGTATTCCCCCGGGAAAAGACGAAGATGTGTCCCTTTGAATTCACCGCCACACCGGCAACTTCGCCGAGATACATGTCAGCGGGAAGTTTTAGAAAATCCGGCACGGAGCGATACCGTATCTCCGGCACGGAAGATTGTTGAGCGCAAACAGACCCGACAAGCACAAGGAAAAAAACAAACATAGTACGTTTCATGGAAGCCCCCGAGGCAGGTTCATCTTCAAATATTATGAACACGTCTCCAGCCGATTGTCCAATTCAGGTGAAATCAGAGGCCCGGGTTTTGATGTCGAGACAGAGAGGAGTGACACACGAGAAGGGGCCGAGGACGGACGACGATGACTACTTGATCGAAGGGGTTATCCGCAGTTCCCAAGCCGCAGCAGACCGCCTACCTTAGGCTCTTGTTCGGCATAGGGAACTCCCAATTGTCGCAATAACAAACAGGGCAGATCATTTCCAACTCTCACAGATCGGCCGGCTTCAGATGGAGCCGGCATGGCTAAAAAAAAGTCTGGTCTGTAGCCATCAGTGAGAGGCGTGCTTGGATCGAGCGCAACAGCATTTTCAGCATGAGACAGCAATGCGAGCTTGCAGGGGGCGCACGTTCGAGACTGTACTACGAGCCTGCCGCAGAAACGGCCGAGAACCTTTGTCAGACTATCCTTCAGTAGATCTGAATGAGTCGACAGCGGGAGCAACGGCAATGTCGGATCTGGGGAAGGCAGAGAATTGTCGCAACGTCCACGAATGACGCGAAGCGATTCGTATCATTCGCGGCCGCTTTTGCAGGTTGTTGCCCGGTCCTTGCTTTTCGCGCCGCCTGTGAAGCAGAGTGGAATCTACTCCATGCGGAGGGCTTCGACGGGGTCGAGTCGCGATGCTTTGACCGCAGGCCAGGTGCCCGATAGCAGTCCGATAATGCTGAAGGTTATAAATGCGGTCAGAAACACGCGTGCATTCACCAGAAGATAGATATCTCCCTGCCGGCTCTTGTCCTCGAATAACTCGCTGAGGAAGGGTATCGCGCCGATCCATTGTGCCAGCAGGATGGCGAGCGCATAGCCAAGGATGCCGCCGATGATCGAGAGAGCCAGCGCCTCGCCGAGGAATTGCACGCGGATGTGCCATTTTCGGGCGCCCAGGGCCTTGAGCACCCCGATCTCGTGCGTCCGCTCTTGGACGCAAAAGAGCATGATATTCATAATGCCCACCCCGGCAACGGCCAAAGTAAAAAGACCGATGACGTTTAGCAGGCCCTTGGTGGCGGCGCTCAAGCCGTTAATGATGGAGAAGCCCTCGCTGAATCGGTCCCAGATAAGGGCTTTCTCATCGGCGGGATTAAACTTGTGAATTTCTGCGAGAACCTGCCGCACTTGCCGCACAGCAGGTTCCTCCATCCTGCCGCTGACCGGCTGAAACACGAGAACGCTGTTGTAGCGGACATCACGCATCGTGGCCATCACGTTGATGGGAATGAGCGCGCAGTAGTCGTCCTGGGTAAAGTAGTTCGAAATGGCGATTTTTTTCTTGAGCACACCGACGACGGTAAAGCGCACGCCCTCGATGAAAACATCCTGATCAATCGCAGGGGCCTGACTGAAGAGCTTCTTCTTGAGGTCGTACCCCAGGACGGCGACCCTGCGCGTGTAAGCCAGATCCTCTGCACTGAGGAAGCGCCCTTCCCCCATGAACATGCCGCGAATGACTCCGTACTCGTCGTTGACCGCACGGATGCCGGCGCTCGTCATCCGTTCGCCGCAACGCAACTGCATCTCGCTGTAAACTTCGGGGCTCACGCGCTTCACGAGCGTGCAGCGCTGCCGGATCATGTCGACATCCTGCGGTTCTGTGCGGATGACGCGGCCCGCCCGCGCGCCGCCGGCCTGCATGGAGGTCTGGCCGTTCCAGACGACCACCACGTTATCGCCGAAATAACTCAGGCCCAGCAACATGGCTTTCTGGAAACCATCTCCGTAGGCCATCAGCAGAATAAACGATGCGATGCCCCAGGTGATCCCCAGCACCGTCATCAGCGAACGCTTGCGATAGGCGATCAGGTTTTCCAGGACGCGTTTGACAATTTCAACGATCATCAGAGGCTCCGTATCACTCGTACCGCAAGGCTTCAATGGGATCAACCACTGAGGCCATAAACGCTGGATATATGCTCGACAGAATACCCACGAGAGTTAAAAAACCGAAGGCGAGCCATCCAACCGCCGGGGTTACAATCATGCCGGCGAAAAAGTCGATTTTGGGCAGCAGGTTGACCAGAGCGCAGATTCCCCAACCGATGAAGACTCCCACCAGGCCGGCGATAAATGTCAGAGCCATCGATTCGGCGAAAAACTGCATCAGGATGCGGCGGGTCGTGGCGCCGACAGCTTTGCAAATACCTATTTCGTGCGTCCGCTCTCCGACGGCAAGCAGCATGATGTTCATTACCCCGACACCGCCGAGGATCAGGGTGACAACGGCCATTGCTCCCAGGAAGATCTTGAGCGAAGCGAACAGCTTGAAAATCAGCTTCGCCTCGGTGACGGTGTTCCAGATCTGAACCGCATCTTTATCCAGGTAATCGAAGCCCTTCTCCTTGGCCAGAATCCGCCGCACCTGCAGTTCGGCCGCCTCTCCCAATTCCTCGCTGCGCGGCTGCAGGATCAGATTGGAAAGTGAATACCGGCCGTCCGCTGCCTTGGGTAGAGGGAAATCGCGAGTGATGGTATAGAAGGGAACGTAAATCATCTTCTTGTCGGGTCCGCTGTAGTTTGAGTTCTGATCCTTCTTGATCAGCTCTCCGATGACAAGGTAGGGCAGTTCTCCGATCATGACCGTTTGGCCGATTGCGTTTGCTTTATTGAACAGTTGATCCTTCACCTCATCCCCGAGGATGCAGACCCGCAAGGCATTGGCGTTATCCCCTTCATTGATCTGGCGCCCGCCCGGCTTCACCTCGATGGTGCGCATCTGCATATAGTCAGGGAAGACGCCGTGAGTCGAGAATGTGCCGTTGTTGATATTGGAGCGCACCGTCAGCGAACGCTGGATTTCCGGGCTCGAGCGCTGCAGATACGTGGACTGCTGCTTGATGACAAAGTAGTCGTTCAAAGTGAGACGGATGATTTTCCCGGCGCGCACGCCCTCGATACCTTTGCTGGTCATGCCGCCCCAGACAATCATGATGTTTTGACCAAGGGCTCGCGCCTTCTGTTTCTGCGCCACCCACATTCCCTCGCCCATCGCGGTCATCAGGATCAGGCAGACAAGTCCCCATGCGATCCCGAACATGGTCAGGAGCGACCTGGTTTTGTTACTTTTCAGATTCAGCCAGGTCTGGGTGAGCAGGTCCAAGTCAATCCCTCGTTTCGATTACCGAAGAAAAATCCAATGTTGAATACAAAGCCGGGGCGACGCCTATCATTATTGCAGGACCACCCGATCCCCGAGTTTCAGGCCTGAGAGCAGTTCAGCCCTGGCTCCGTTGCTTAGTCCCGTCTTGACCGGGATCTGCCGCCGTCCCGTCCGGGTAGTAACATCCGGCACCTCGACCGAGGTTTCCCGTTTTTCGTTGTAAATGAGCGCGCTCTCGGGAATAAGGAGCACATTGTGGCGTTCTTCGAGCACGATCTCGGCATTTGCACTCATGTTGACTTTTAGGAGGTCGAGATCATTATCGATGGACACCCGCACCTCAAAACGTGTCACATTGTCCTTCTCGACACCCATCGGCGCGATTCGAAAGACCTTTCCCTGAAATGTCCGGTTCTTGTAGGCATCTACCGTTACGCGCACCGGCTGGCCGACTTTTACCAAGCCGATGTCGGTTTCATCGACCTTGCCCTTCACGTAAAGTTCCTTAACATCCCCCAGCGTCATGATCAGCGTTGCATTGGAGCCTAATTGCAGAATCGAGGATACGGCATCGCCGACTTCGACCTCCCGGCTCAGCACCACACCATTGATGGGCGACCGGATGGAGGCATACTTCAGGTTTTCCTCGGCCTGCTCGTACTGGGCCTGGGCTTGCACCAACTCTGCCTCCACCGTATTGAGGGTGCGAGCATTTTGTTCGAGCTCGGCCTCTTTCACATTTACGGCTGCCTGCAGCGATTTGTTGGCAACCTCCGCAGCTCTCATCTTTTGCTCTGCGCTGTCAATATCGGATTTGGAAACCAACCCATGACCGAACAGATCGCGATACCGTCTATATTCAGCAACCGTGAATTCATAGTCTCTGCTCTCGGCCTCGAGTCTGGCCTTGTTGCAGGTTGGCCTGGAGTGTTTTTGTCTGGGATTGCATCTCCTGGATCTTGCTTTCGGCTGCATTAAGGAAGGCCTTGGCCTGCTTCAGCTGGGCATCCAGGATTTCTTTGTCCAGCTCGACGAGGAGCTGTCCTTCACGGACGAGGTCTCCGGAATTCACATAGAGGTATTTGATGATGCCGCTGGCCTTCGATTTGACTTCCACCTTGGACAACGGCTCGACCTTGCCGGTAGCCACGACAGATTTGGCGATGGAGCCCTGTTCAACCTTCGCGATCTTTTCGGATGGTATGGTCTTGTCGACGGCAAATAGCGCCCCGAAGACCCAATATCCCCCGAAGGCCACCAGGAGCCCTACGACGGAGAGGAAGGAAATTGTGAATACCCGTTTCTTAGCCATGCGTTTACCTCCAAATCTCTATACGCAAAACCGCCAGCATAAGTTTGATGGTATTGAGATCGTTTTCTGGTCGCGGGGGGCTTTCAGAATAAGGGCAGCTGTCCTCGGCAGGATAAACAGGCTGGGTGCAGATCTTCATGCTCCCAGCCCAGCAACTCTCAGGCCAACCTGCAAGTTGTTCATTTGCCATAGAAAACAACGCCAGGGCCTGTGAAATGCGGTCACAGGTGGGTTGCTTCTTTCACGCACAGGCTGGTCTACTGGATGGCTCGCGCCCCCCTGAAAATGCGAAGGGCACAAAGCATATATTCGTGCCCTTCGTGGCAGACGTTTCGAATCCAGGGCGGTTTAGAACTTGACCAGATGGATGTCGCCGGATGCTGCCGACATTCTGAGGATTACGGTTCCGGCGCCGAAACTGCCGGAGGCTTTTTTCCCGCCACCCTCAGTTTTTTCGATATTCAGCGGAAAATCAGATTGGATATCACCGCTGCTGGTGGACATCTGGATCTGGGCATTGAGTTGATTGGGTAGTTTTACTGTTACATCCCCGCTGGCACTGGCAAACTTCATTTCCCCGTTGCCGTCAACACGGGTGAGTTCCACCTTCACATCTCCGCTGGCCGTTCTTGCAGAAACCATACCGGAGGCGCCCAGAATCTCGACATCGCCGCTGGCTGAATTAGCTTGCACGTCGCCCTGAACGTTCTTGATCTTCAGGTCGCCGCTTGCCGTATTTGCAGTGATATTGCCCTGAAACTGGCTGATGGTCATGTCGCCGCTGGCAGTATTCGCAATAAAGTCACCGGCCACGTTGGTGACCTCGATGTCTCCGCTGGCCGTGTTGAGTTTGTCGTACTTGTACCGGGATCCGGCGGGAACCTGGACCACAAATCGCACACTGGCCTCGTAACTGCCGCCGCCTTTGGGATACTGTACCTTTAAGGATACATGGTCGGGAGTGCTCTCATCGATGATTTCCACAACGTCCTTATCCCGGCCCTCTCGAATCGCACTGACCGACAGGGTGGCAACGTTAGCTCCGGCCACCGATATGTCCCCGGATACGCTCGAAATGCTGACGGTTCCGCCCGGAGTCAGATTGTAGCTCTTTTGGAAATCCTGACCCCACACCGCCGTGGTCGCCAATACAACCCATAGCCCGAATGCCGCCAATCCTAGAACTGTTTTCCGCATGGCCTTCGCTCTCCTCTCAGATTTCTGGACTCTTCTGCACAATCAGTGAGTGATCACTGCTGTAAAAAGGTTTCATACGCGACGATATTTTTTTGACCAGGATTGGGAGCTTCCGGTAGGATGGCAAGCAACCCGGCTGCCGATCCGGATGCGCCGCAACCCAAGAGATCAATGGCACACGCCAGCAAGAACTGAAGAAAGTCTGACGGGATCCGCGGTAGATTGCGCGATTCTCCGGATTCGATGGGTAACCGGTACAAATTCCGGGAGGATACGATGGAACGGTGGGCCACAATGAATGAGGCCTTGGATTTTGCAATTAGTGAAGAACAGGCAGCCGCCGATTTTTACCTCATCCTGGCGCAAAAAACCAAGGTGCCGGGGATGCGGGACGCTTTGGCCGCATTTGCCCGGGAGGAGCTGAACCACAGAGCCAAGCTTGAAGCCATCAAGGAAGGAGCCGCCTTCAGCTTTGCCAGCCAGCGCATCGATGATCTCAAGATCGCCGAATACGTGGTGGACGTGACCCCCGATCCGCACATGACCTATAGGGACGCCCTGATCGTGGCCATGAAAAAGGAAAAGGCGGCTTTCAAGCTCTACGTTGACCTGGCCGAATTGACAGCCGATGACTCGCTACGCACGATCTTTCTGGCGTTATCCCAGGAGGAGGCCAGACACAAGCTGCGCTTCGAGGCTGAATACGACGACCTCCTTGCCGAAAATTGATCCACCTGATTCGCAAAATGCGGCAGGGACGACCGGCAGAGACTGTTTCAAAACGCATGCGCCGGATGATGTGCCCGCGATTCCAGCCCTGGAAGGGCTGAGGATAGTAGCCCCGGGCAAGCGGAGCGCCGCCCGGGGTTTGGCGAAATTTGATCAAGAGCCCTGGAGGGGCGAAGGAAAGCATCTGAAAATGAAGGACTTCCTTCGCCCCTGCCGGGGCTCTATCACTATGCTTGCCGTAACCGGGGGCGGCGCCGCTGCGCGGCTTGCCCCCGGCTACTTTCCCGGCGTCCCTCCGGGACGCCCAGTTTTGAAACAGTCTCGGCAGGTCGCCCGCCGACCCACAAACCGAATATCCGACAATTTTAATTTACAAAGATCCAATTAATTGAGGACGCTTCACACCCGTTGCATTTGAGGTGCCGTACGCGGATCGGCGGGCGAACTGCCGGTCGCCCCTTCCATCCGCCGTGTTTAGTGGAACAGGAGTTTTGTGACACCTAGGCCCAAAACAAGCGAGGTTTGAACATGACCGTGGTCGTCGTAGTTTTTCTCAGTTGGTGGCCATTTTCCCCACGCTGATTGTTGCCCATTGACACGACAATGCACATTCAAGGCAGACTTCCGCCTCCTGTTTTCTACCTTTTCGCTTTCCTTATCTGCCTTCGATGCGCCCCTTTCTCCCTTTTTCTCATTTGCGCCGGCGAACCGGGATATTGCCGACGCTCTGGGTCATGAAAACTTGAGCTCCCGTATGTGGTCGAACGTGGAGAAGGATGTTTCCAGATGCTTGCTGTAACTGAGAATACGAAATATCAGCCGTCGGCCGGTCTGCACGATTTGACATGGTATCTGGATGAAGCTCATCAGGAACCTCTTGAATTCCATTCGCAAGATGTCCCGGCGTGCCACGGGCGCCAGGGTCACCAAGCCATACCAGGCTTTCAGATTCCATGCCAGCGCCGCGATGACCATGTAAGCCCAGTTGGACTCCAAACCGTCCGATGGCATTCGCAACGCATTGATCCCGCTTTTCAGTTGACCAATGACGTTTTCCTGGTTGCAGCGGTCGTTGGCGAAAAAGACGACTTCCTGCATGCTCATGGCGCGATCGTTGGTGATATAGAAAAAGCACCTGACATCATCGAACAACCGGCGTTCTCCTTTTTGAATGGTCAGGTTTTTCCGCACGACAACCATCCGATAGGTCTTCTTGCACTGCCCCGGACGATAGTCGAACTCGGCAACTTGCTCACTCTCCAGGCGGATGTTCTCGAACTCCCTCTGCTTGACCACCTGTTCTTTTACGTTATCGGGGCGTTGCCGCTCTTCGGTCTTGATCTCATAGCGCGGAGGCCGTTGGAGCACCTTCCAATGGCTCGCCGGCAGGGCATCCGCCATATCGACGAGGTTCTTTTTGGCGTCGTAGCCAAAAACAAAACTAACCTTCTCGTCCCATCGATCAAAGTTGCTGGTCAAGGAGAAATCCGTGTCGCCCCGCAGCCAGACCTTCTGGAATACCGGAATCGTGAGATCAATCGCACGGTCCATCCATACAGCTGCTCCGTCAGAAGACGGCCGGTTGCCGGGTCGATTGACCAGGTAGAGCGTCTCGCTCGTATTGGCCAGAGTCACAAGCAACGGAGCGTAGCCCCAAATCCCGTTATAGGCGATGTCCATTCCTTCTTTGCACTGGCCCGTAGTTTCGGCAACGGTTCCGTCCACGTCGATGATGCCTTCCTTCCGGAAGGAGGCGTCCTGCAAACTCCAGACCTTGCGCCTGGTTTCGTTAAACGTTTCCTGGAGTCCGAATATCCAATCCTCGTCGAATCGCCGCAGGAAATCTCCCGCCGTCGTGGGATCCGGAATCCTGTCAGCTCCGAGGGCGTTCATATAAGCCTCATCATTGCGCAGGCGCTCGATATCTTCCAGGCACGTTCCGCCAGTGAGCACGTTGTAGGCGATGTTCAACACGTGATCCGATTCCCAATACGGCACGTGGATCTTGAGCAGAGCCACATTCTGGTTAATCGCCTGATCCAATCCCAGCTTGCATACCAGCTTGTGCATAGCCCCGACGCCTCCGCAGCCAACGGCACGTGTTCTCTCGGAAATCTCGTAATGGATGTTCGAGTCTTTGAACATGGGATCGGGCTGGTCCGGATACTGCTTCCGTTCCAATCGGGTTTCAAGATTTTGCTTGTCTCTGAGGTAGATTTTGTGGTTTCTTTTGTTCACCTGGAATGTGCTCCTTTTGGTTGTAGTGGTTATTTGCTAATTCCTATTATAACCAATAACGACGCACATTCCAGGTTGTTTCATCTTTTTTCGCTAAAAAATCATGCTGGTTTAGGGCCTAGGCGGCACCAGATGCTATGGGAGCTTCGTCAGGGCGCATGAGTATCAGGCCGAGCAGAATCATGCTTCCACCGAGCATCTGCCAACTGCCCATCCGCTCGTCGAGTATGAAATAGGCCAGTACCAGGATGCAAGGCAGCTCGACAATGCTCACAATGGAAGCATGGAGCGCACCGATCCTGCGAATGCCAAGATACAGCAGGTTCATTGGGATTACCGTGGAAAGCAATCCCAGGCTGCCGATGTAGAGCCACTGCTGTCCGGTTATGCCGCTAGGGAACCAATGCCAGGGTGGAAATACCACCGCAAGCGCCAGCGTGGAAATTGAAGAGGTGATGGTCGTGATCACCAACGACGACAGATCGCCAGTCAATTTCTGGCCAAAGATATTCATGAAGGCGTAACAGACCGCAGCTCCCAGGGCCAGCAGCAGCCCAAAAAAATCCATCCTGGTGGCAGCTGCCTGAAACGGGTTCACGGCCAGCACCCCGCCGGCAAACGCCAGGATCAGGGCCAGATATTCCGAGGCCAGAATCCGGCGCCTTTCCACAGCCATGGCATAAATGAGCACAAATCCCGGATAAGTGAAGAGGATAATGCTCAGCAAGGACACATCAATCCTGTTGGCCGACCAGAAGTAGCAGACCGAGATGGCAAAGTTGCCGATCAGACCCTGGCAGAGGAGGCGGCGGACCTGTCGGCGCTCGAGCCTCGGCCAGCCGCGGGCTGCCAGCATGATAGGCCACAAGCACAACACCGCTGCCAGGTTCTGGAGCGGGAGCAGTTCGGAGGGTCGCAAGCCTGCAAAGTAGGCCAGCTTGATCACAATGGCGCTTGCTCCGAAGGAGCATGCCGCCAGGAACATTAACAGTACACCGAAGAAGTGTGACATGTCTCCAGCCAGAGGGGGAGGAATCGCGGAGCACACGAAAAACACAAAAATGCAGCGTTCGTGTATTTCGTGTGTTGTACGGTTCCTGCTGCGGTTTGCCGGCGTTTACATGCCGAACTTCTCGATCAGTTCTTTCTTGCCCAAACCGAGAATTCCGTGCTTCGCACCGACCTTCTTGAAGGCCGCGATGGCCGCATCCAGGTGATGCTTCTCGTGGGCGGCGGAGAGCTGGGTGCGAATCCGGGCCTGTGCCTTGGGCACGACCGGGAAGAAGAACCCGACTGCATAGATCCCTTCGGCGAACAAGTCGCGGGCGAAGTCCTGCGCCAGTTTTGCGTTGTAGAGCATGACCGGCACGATCGGGCTTTCCCCTTCTTTGATGTCAAATCCGGCATCCTTGAGCAGGTCGCGCCAGTATTTGGCGTTCCATTCCAGCTTGTCGCGCCGTTCGGTGTTGGTGAAAATCAGATCCATCACTTTGAGCGCGCCGGAAACGATGACCGGAGCCACGGTGTTGGAAAACAGGAAGGGACGGGCACGTTGGCGGCACATCTCCACCAGTTCCTTGCGTCCGCTCACGCAGCCGCCGGAAGCCCCGCCCAGGCCTTTCCCGAGGGTGGTAGTGATGACGTCGATCTTGCCGAACACGCCGCAGTGCTCATGGGTCCCGCGTCCGGTCTTACCGATGAAGCCACTGGCGTGAGAGTCGTCGAGAAATGTCATGGCGTTGTATTTTTCCGCCAATGCGACGATTTCATCTATTTTGGCGAGGTCGCCGTCCATCGAGAAGACGCCGTCGGTGACGATCATCCGGAAGCGCTTATCCTGGTGCTCCTGTAGTTTCTCCTCCAGATGACCCATGTCGGAGTGCTTATAGCTGTCTTGCATGGCTTTACACAGCCGCATGCCATCCACGATGGAGGCATGGACCAGCCGGTCGGCGATCATCACGTCCTGGTCGTTCAAGCACGCTTCAAAAAATCCACCGTTGGCATCCATGCAGGAAGGGAACAGCACAGTGTCCTCGGTTCCCAGGAACTCGGTCAGCCTGTTTTCGAGCTGCCGGTGAATATCCTGAGTGCCGCAGATGAAGCGGACCGAAGACATGCCGTAGCCGCGAGTCTCCAACCCTTCGTGCGCTGCTTTGATGACCTCGGGGTGACTGGAGAGGCCAAGGTAGTTGTTGGCGCAAATGTTGATACACTTTTTGATGCTCGAGCCGACCGGGAATTCGACCTCGATTTCCGCCGACTGCGGAGAGCAGATGTACCGCTCATCTTTGAACAGACCGGCGGTCTTAATCCCCTGAATCTCGGTCTGGTACCAATTGCGAACTGTATCGTTAAAGGCCATGATTCTCCTCAATATTAGAGTTGTATATAAATGCGATGTTCACGAGCCCCGGAGAACATTGACGATTGACGAATTACAAGACTCTCAATCGTCACATCGTCAATCGTCAATCTTTCTATGTCTTTTGGAACCGTCGCACCAGCGCCACTATGCTCTGCACGGTGTCGAATGCCACAGGGGTTGCATCAGCGTCCGGGATCTGGATGCTGCACTTCTTCTCCAAAAAACGTTTAAGGGACACCATGGAGAACGAATCCACAATTCCACCTGAAATGAGTGGTGTCGTCTCGGTAATCTCGCGGTCATCCCCTTCTTCAATATATTCTTTTGCGACATAATCGCGAATCATCTTAGTAAGGTCATCCATGATCAGCCTCTTCTCCTCATAGAGTCTGGTAGCCTGGACCCATCTGTGGCGCAGGCTGCCTGGGTAATCAGCATTGAAGGATTACGAGCCCGTCTTGCGGCAAGCCGGGCTCCGCACATGATTTTCAGTCGTTCATAATCGTGGAGAGATCTCCCACCGGCTCATTGAACTCCTTGCAGCGCAGGACACGGCGTACAATCTTGCCGCTCCGTGTCTTGGGCAGCGCATCAATGAACTCAATTTCCTGGGGCATTGCCAGCGGCGACAGCCGCTTGCGAATGTGGTTCATGATTTCCAGCTCGAGATCGTCCGATGGCTCGAATCCTGGTTTCAAGGTAACAAATGCCTTAACGACTTCCATATTCACCGGGTCGGGCTTGGCGACTGCCGCGGATTCGGCCACTGCGGGGTGTTCGAGCAAAGCCGATTCGATTTCGAAAGGACCGACCAGATGCCCGCCGGTGTTGATGACATCGTCGTCGCGGCCCACGAACCAGTAGTAGCCGTCGGCATCGATCGAGGCCCGATCGCCGCAAAGATACCAGCCATTCTTGAATTTGGCCTGGTATCCCAGCTCGTTGTTCCGGTAGCTGCGCACCTGCGAAGGCCAGCCCGGGCGCAGTGCAATCAATCCCGCCGCCCCTACCTTGTTGATGGGTTCATGAGTCACCGGATTCAGCACTGTTGCAGTAATCCCCGGAAACGGCTTACCCATCGATCCCGGCTTGATCGGCATGCCGGGGAAGTTGGTAATCACGATGCAGCCTGTTTCCGTCTGCCAGAACGTGTCATGAAATTCTCTGCCGAGCACCTCTCGAGACCAGATCACTGCTTCGGCGTTGAGCGGTTCGCCGACGCTGCAAAGATGGCGCAGGCAGGTCAGGTCATGCTTCTTGACCAACTCGTTCCCCTCTTTCATGAGAAGGCGAATGGCCGTGGGAGCGGAATACCAAACCGTGATGTGATGTTTTTCGATGAATTTATACCAGCGCTCGGCACCGAAACCGGAGTCGAGGACCGCCTGAGTGATGCCGTTTACCCAGGGACCGATGATTCCATAGGACGTGCCTGTAACCCATCCTGGATCCGCATTGCACCAGTAGATGTCGTCCGGGCGCAGGTCGAGTACCCATTTGGCGGTGAGATACTGCGAGATGAGGGAATAGTGAACGTGCTGCGCACCCTTGGGCTGGCCGGTCGTTCCTGAAGTGTAGTGTAGAACCGACGGGGATTCGGCCGTGGTCGGATGCACCGCAAAACTTTCGATCCGCGGCGTCTTCTCCATTTGAAAAGAAGTCTCGCGTTCCTGCAATGAAGCGTCGCCTGAGTCCACGACAATGATGTGACGCAAATCGGGAAGCTGATTGCGAATCTTGCGTACCTTAAGAACGTGCTTCTTCTGGGTGATGATTGCGGTGGTCTGAGCGTTGGCCAGTCGCACAAAGAGCGATTCGTCGCCAAACGCCGAGAACAGCGGTTGTGCCACCGCGCCGGTTTTCAGGATGCCGAGAAAACCGATGTAAAGTTCGGGCACACGGTCCATGAACAGGCAGACGCGTTCGCCCGGCTTGATGCCCAGCCCGACGAGAAAATGGGCAATGGTGTTTGAGAGCAGGCGAATATCGTTGTAGGTGAACCGCTTCTCCGTGCCTTGATGGTCTTCCCAGATCAGAGCCAGCTTGTCGGCCAGGCCCAGCTGACAGATGCGGTCGCTGCACATCCAGCCGATATTGAGAGGGCCGCCTTTTTTGTACCCCAGCTCCTTCTCGGAAATGGACCAATCAAAGTCGGCTGTCAGTTCCCCATACGATGGATAATGGCTCATAAGTATGTCCAATCTCGTTCTTTATGTTTTCAATCTTCCAGTATTACGATGGCGCCGGCTTGGCTGCCGCTCTGAGTCATGGAGAGCTTGATGCACCGTCACTCCCAATCGTTCGGATGCCACCTTCAGGCGATCGCGCAGGATCAAATCATAACCCTGGCCGCTCCCGTGCCCAACCTCGACCTCACGAAATAATGCCAAATCATTGGCCTGCACGCCCAGAGCCTTCATGGCGGCCTCCTTGGCGGCGAAGCAGGCGGCGTATTGATGGACCGGATTCAGTGCCGCGCTGCAAAAACGGATCTCCCCGGGGGTGAAAATGCCCTGATAGCCAGCCATTTCCCTTGCGAAAGCTCCCGCTCGACGCGGCCGGTATCTAGAAGATCGACCCCTAAACCGAGGATCATTGGCGAACGACCCTTCCGCCTCGAAACTTCTGCCCTTCAACCGCTAGGTTTTATATATGTAGAGTGCCCCGTGAGCAAGTGAAATTCCGATCTCCGATGTCTCTCCGATTCCATAAGGAAATTCGGCATTTGCGAGATTTTCACGGCTGCCGGAATCCCTGTGAACCGAATCCGCATGGAAATCGTTTATCTCTACAAGGATTTAATGGAAAGGGAGTGGACATGAGAAATCGTGTAAACGACTGGCGCTTTGGGCTTCGAGATGTTTGAGATTGCATCCTGTGCTCAAATCGGGAGAATCTGATGCTGATTCATACAGAGGATGGGATATGGAATCGCTGATTCAGGACCTCAGGTTCAGTCTGAAGCTGTTGTGGAAGGACAAGGGATTCTCGGCCACAGCCGTTGCCACGCTGGCTGTCTGCATTGGTGCGAACGCCGCCATTTTCAGCGTGATCAATGCTGTGGTTTTGCGGCCATTGCCGGTGCCTGAGCCCGATCGCCTTGTCTCGATCATGAACAGCTACCCCAAGGCGGGAGTGGAAAGGGCGAGCAACGGCGTTCCAGACTATTACGACCGCCTCCGTGATGTGAGCGCATGCGAGGAACAGGCGCTCTACAACACGCCCAGAGTGACGATCGGCGAGAAAGGATCCGTCGAGCAGGTGCGGGCCATGAATGTAACCCCGTCGTTTTTCCGACTGCTGCGCGTTCCTCCGCTGCTCGGACGCATTTTCTCAGAAGAGGAGGGAACGACAGGCAAAGAGCGCAAGGTCATCCTAAGTTACGCGCTCTGGCAACGGCTCCATGGCGGCCAGAATTCCGCGCTCGGCAAGGACCTGCGCATCTATGGAAATCCATACACGATCGTGGGCGTCATGCCGAAGAGTTTTTCTTTCGCGGGTTCCGATATACAAGTCTGGCGGCCTCTGGCGTTTACTCTCGAACAAAAGTCGGATTCAGCGCGCCACAGCAATAGCTATCAGATGATCGGGCGCCTGAAATCCAACGCCAGCGTGGAACAGGCGCAGGCTCAGGTCAATGTCATCAACGCCGCCAACCTCGAACGATTTCCCGAGATGAAGCAGATCATTGTCAATGCAGGGTTCAACACGCGCGTAGTTCCCCTCCAGGACGACCTCATCCGGGATGTCAAGAGAACGCTGTTCCTCCTTTGGGGCGGAGCCCTCTTTGTGCTTCTGATCGGGGCGGTCAATATCGCCAACATTGTGTTGGCCCGGTCAAGCGCGCGCATAAGAGAGATTGCCACCCGATTCGCGCTTGGAGCCGGCCGCTGGCGCATTACGCGGCAGCTTATGACCGAGAGTTTGCTTCTGACCTGCTTCAGCTCCGGATTGGGCTTGATTCTCGGCTATTGGGGACTGAAGGCTCTGAATCAGATTGGGCTCGACCGCTTGCCCAGGGCCGATGAAGTGGCGCTTGATGGTGCGGTCGCCATTTTCATCCTGGGACTTGCGCTGGTGGTCGGAGTGGCCATCGGGCTGATCCCGATGATGCAGGCGCTCCATGTGAACCTTAATCTGGTCTTCCGTCAGGACGGACGCGCTGGGACCAGCCGCGGAGCACGTGCCTTGCGGAATGCCCTGGCTGTGGCACAGGTTGCAATCGCGCTCGTCCTGCTCATCGGCGCCGGATTGCTGCTTGCCAGTTTTCGCAAAGTCATCGCCATCAATCCCGGGTTCGACACTCCGCAACAGGTGCTAACGGGATCGGTGACCCTGCCCGCGGCGCGCTATAAAAGCGACGCCGACAGGCGTTCCTTCATAGCTCGCGCCCTCGAGAGCATTCGCAGCGTTCCGGGCGTCCAGCAAGCGGGTGCCACCGATACCATTCCTTTCGGGAGTCGCTATAGTGACGGCGTGATCCTGGCGGAAGGGTACGAAATGAAACCCGGCGAATCGCTGGTGTCTCCCAACCAAGTCGTTGTCACTCCCGGATATTTTGAAGCGATGGGGATCCCGCTCCTTCAGGGACGCCGATTTGACGAACGGGACTCGGAGAACTCGGCGCAAGTGATCATGGTGGACGATCGACTGGCACGCCGGTTCTGGGGTGACAAGAGCCCGATCGGCAGGCGTATGTGGAGGCCCTCCAGCCCACAGAATCTTCTCCACCCCGATGAAACTTCTCATTGGTACACAGTGGTGGGCGTCATCCGCAGCATAAAACTGCGCGCCCTGGTGGACACGGACGAGAGAGTCGGCGCCTACTTTTCCCCCTTTTCCCAGGCGCCGAACTCGACGATGACCTTTGCCTTGAAATGTTCTCGCAACACGGCTTACCTGATTTCCGGACTGAGGGGCAGGATGGCTGAACTTGATCCCGAGCTTCCCCTCTATGATCTGCGGACGATGCAGGAACGCACGGAAGAATCGCTGACCTCCCGCCGGTCGCCATTGGTCCTGTCCATGGTGTTCGGCCTGGTTGCGCTTTTTCTCTCCGGCTTGGGCATCTACGGCGTTCTGGCCTACATGGTCGCCCAGCGAACCAAAGAAATCGGCATCCGCATGGCCGTCGGGAGCACCCCGGAGGGGATCTTTCACCTGATTCTTAAGGAAGGAGTCGTCATCCTAGCCATTGGATTTGCCCTCGGTCTATCGGGAGCGTTCGCGGTGGGAGAATACATACGGAGCATACTCTATGGCGTGCAGCCGACGGACCCCGCGGTCATGCTGTCCGTAGCCGCCATTCTCGCTGTTGTTGCGCTGGCAGCCTGCGTTCTGCCCGCCCGCCGGGCGACCCGGGTTGATCCGATCATGGCGCTCCGGTGCGAATAGCCATCTATCATGGAACGCCCCGATCTGACACGGACGGCATCTATCCAGATTTGGCAACGGGCTCGGATGTGCGTCGTTGGCTGGATCAAGCAGAAGCCGATGTCTTGCTTGTTGGCCATACTCACATTCCATTCACTATTTCTGTCCCCGGCCGAGGCATGATTGCCAATCCAGGAGCACTCCTCGTGTATGTCGGAAGCGCACAATCCTTAAATCTATACCCCCTCCGCCGGAGGATTCGTCCACGAGCATGCCGCCGAATATGGCACGTTCGGTATCCCCCAACTGCCATCCCTCCAATTCACCGTGCACCGTGCCTCCGACGGGAAAGAACTCCAAGTCAATCACAGGATGCTGTTTTAACTCACGTTAAATATAATTTCACTTGAAAATTAACAGATTCATGTGTTAATTATCATTTCACCATGAGCCTCATAACAAAAAAGGACGCCTCGATTCTCGGTGGGATAGGACCGTCGGTTTTGAGCAACTGGCGAAAGCGCGATCTGGAGTTCCGATCCTGTATTCGCCCAACAGCCTCCGGTGAGCGCATCGACAAAGAGAGTTTTTGTAGCTACCTGAGTGAGAGGAAGGGGTTCAAGCTTCTTACGCTTAAAGAGATGGCAAGTGCCATAAAAGTAATAGGAAGAGTTGGGAAACAGATCAGCAAGTGTCGGCCATGCATCGATGATCCCTTGCCGCCATGGCCTTCGGATCTGTTTGATCAAATTGCGGCACCTTTCGAGTCTTGCCTTGAAGAGCGCTCACGCATAGGTCGAGAATTGGCCCAAGTTACTGGACGATTGCTGGCACCATTTGGAGAGCCGCTGATGCAAGTCGATTCGGCTCTCCTGCGCTGCCTGTCGAACGACAGTGAGAACCAGTTTTCGAACTGGTTGGCTTACCTTCTTGGTCAGATGAAAAATGCGGACATCCTGAAATTGTTTGGCCTAACAGCATTCTTGACTGACACGGAAAAGAACGACCGGCCAAAAAAGGTGTGTCGTGAATCCTGGGTTGCATCGGGTCATGAGAATCAGACCGGTCGCCTCGACATCTTTGTCGAATGCACACCTATGGTGCATATCTGCATCGAAACGAAACGTGGCGAGGCGCAATCCGCCGACACAAGCAAACAACGGGGATACTTCAGATCGCTACGCCGTCAGGGGATCACCCTTTTTTGCTTTCTCCTGGTGACTCATTCAAGCGAACCTGTAGTTGATAATTTCGATGTTATTCTTTGGCGAGATCTGACTCTGCGATTTCGACGCTGGGTCATTTCAGTATTGAGGAAGCGTTCGGGTCCGCACATATACTTAGCCTTTGTTCTTGGATTTGTAGCTGCCGTTGAACGAGGGATTCTGGGCTTATCGCTGGGCACGGACACTGGTGTTCCTTCCGTCGAAACAATCGCCTATCTTACCAAGTTCGTGAATGTAGAAAATGTAGAAGAGGATGCCTGATATGACTGAAGACGAATCCATCGATCCGAAGAGTACCTCTCCTCAGATCGACCTGCTACATGTAGCATTGCCTCAATATGGAGTTGCGGCCCCTGCCATGCACCTTGTCCAAAGCATCGTTTCGCGCAAACTCAAGGCAGTCCTTGATGCACAACGCGATCACATTAAGGTTGCCTGGAAACTCGAGGAAGCTCTGGGAGAGATAATGCGTAGTGTCTTTCCCGCTTTCCCGGAGGATGACTATGAGTATGACCCAGCTGACATCCACGTTAGGGTTTGGCTGGGTAATCCTCAATACGCAACTCTGTGGCTGTTTCTCCGTTTTCCACGCGCAAGCGAACGAGAGAAGCGCATATCCATAAATGTCGGTTTGGAAGTTTCACAGAAGTACCGTCGCGCTGAACTCGTGGCAAAAGTAGGTCGACACCCAAACCTCTTCGAAGAAGAATGGGATGGCTACAGTGTGGGTCTTAGTAGAGAACTAAAATCTATTGACTCGATTGAAGAGGAAGCGAAGGCGTTACTCGGAGATTACATTGCCATTTTCGAAACATAACTGAAATTGTGCGCAACTGCAACACCGGGAGTGAACTGAATCATGGCAGACATATCAGGCAATTGGATTTGTTCCGGACATATGTATAGGTTATGGCAACATGGGAAGTATTTTGAATGGTCGACGGATCGCCATGGCGCGGCTAAACGACAAGTGGGCTTAGGTTCGTTTGAGAGCGACAACGAAGTGAGAGCCTTTTGGAACTTCCACAACGGCAAGCAAGGAGAGATCAAAGATGCCAAAGGAAAGCTCGTCTTTGAGGGTGCCACGTGTGTCAAGATCGAGTGGTCAGACAAAGAAACATTCCTTCGTCCCAAGCAAATTGAGTAGAGATTTCTCCCTAGTCAGTGACTTCGATGCCCAAGGGCCCTGACTATATCAACCATTCCCGACATGTCCTGCGAACAATACCTCTCAAGTTGATCCATGATCGTGACGCGTTCCGAATCTGGAAGTTCCGCGAATGCCATGTCGAGGAACCTCAGACTGGCAGTACTTCCGTTGGCTATTTCCAGATCATCATAGCTGCGCCCGGTCAAAGCAGGCAGGACCGCCTTTAAAGAGGCAGTCCCAAGCTGATCCGGGTGGTAGTAATGAAATGCTCGGAACGGCACCAGCAGATCAACGAAACGCGGAATCAGCTTTCGCACCCAACTGGAATACCCTGGGCAGTGGTCTGCACATTCTGCCAAAATCCGAATCTCGAATGGTGCATTATAGGCGACGATGCTGCCCCTCTCGCCCAGTTCGGCTGTTAGGCGCGATAGAATCTCGGGCCTCGGGTCTTTCGCACCGTCTGCCAGAAATCCGGCGTGTTCGACTTCGGCGCCGGGTGAGCGGAGTGTGCACAGAGAGTACTGAAACGTCACCTGCTGATATGGACGCACGAGGTCATACACCGGAATCGCCGTCATGAACGTTTCGAAGTCCAGGAAGTGGAGAGGATACTCGAGACGACGCAGGAAACTGGCTAGCACCTCCTTGTCGACGTGAGGCTGTCCTGATTTTTCGCACTCCACTTGGATTCGCTGGTTGTCCGTTAACGGAAAGTCATCGGGGATGTCCTTGAGTCTTAGGATGCCTTGTCCCATTAGTTTCATTTTGCTGCCACCGCCACGGTACAGGGAAAAAACATTCCGTTCCGGAAGAAAAGACCAGCATGAGTCCTTCAACGGGCAGGGATAAGGAAGGTTGCAGTGCCCGCCGACTTCTGCCTTTGGGCAGCTTTTCAAGCGGATAATATCGCCCATTTTTCCCACTTGCTCCGGGATTCCGGGCAAGATCGAAGCAATCTCTCGTGTGATGTCCTGCCTCTTGAAGAGTTCCTTGGCGCTGATGTCCCCATGCCGAACATAGGAATTGTCGATGTGCATCAGGAAACAGCGGCGGATACGGATTCCCGCCCCTTCGTAAACGTACTTTTGAAACGCCACATCCTGCAAATGTATGTCCTTCACCTCGGTGGTGCTCTTCACTTCGATCAGATCCCACGCGCCGGCGGGACCCGGGTCGAACACATCTGCGCGCAAAAGCGCGGCCGTGCGTGAAGCTGGTTTCGAATATCGGTCTCCTCTCTAGCAACGCGGCTTTTGACCTGGCGGTCACTTCTTCGAAGTCTTCTGTCCAATTAATCATGATTCCGCCGGGGAACAGGCTGGTCGCCAGTTCGCCCACGAGCTGACCCTGGTCAAAAATTGCCTGCGTCGAGGGATCTGGCTCAGGAATCTGTCGCTTGTCGTTGTAATGCGTCCAGAGCAGCTTCGGGCATTGAAGGCCTGCGATGAACTTACTCTTGGAAAGGAATGGTTCAGTCATAGCGCGAGGCCCTCCTCCGTATTTCGTACCCGGGTTCGATGGTTGTTTCTCCACCAAACAGAACCGGTGATTTTCGGGCTTCCCTGTATCTATCGAGTGTCTCGATGACGCGTTCGATCCCCAATTTTCCTTCCTCGCCCAGCATTATTGCCCGAACTGACGCCTGGCGGCACACAAAATCTATTTCTCGAAGGTGCATGGGCGTACTCTCGACCAGATCGATGATGCTTTCCTGCAAGTCATGATTGGTTCCCAGGTGCTTCTCCCATTGCCGAATTTGGAGGTCCTCGGGCGGAAAGTTGATCTCCAGCAGTTGGTGGAATTCCGGAAGGAGCAGGAAGTTGCCCCGACACGCGGTCACGACAAAAACAAAGCCGCGGCAATCCCGCAGCTTGTTCAGGAAGCCGCGCAAAAGCAGCGGCGCATCCTCGCTGCCTTTTATTTTCGCCATCGTAGGGCGGTATGTAGAGAACTGCTCATCGTAATCGACGAAAAGTGAGGCGGAATGGTGCCCTGGATTTTCCGCAAACGCATATTCCAGCGGGCTGACTTCCACCTGGCCCAGCGGATCGAGGAATCTACTTGCGCCGTCGCAGGAAAGGACTTCCGAGAGGGAGTACCTTCTTATTCTAAGATCGCAGGCGCAGGCCGTGGCCTCAACTGCCGCAACTCCGACGGCGAGGTCCGCAGTTGTTACCATGACGCTCAGACCGTAATTCTGGACGCGGAGCCGTTGCCATGCAGCGGCGAGACCATTGAATTGCTGGCGTTCGGCGGCCCTCAGCGGTAATTCATCAATTTTCAAAGTAGGCGCGTATGACTCACCCAGCTTGTACTTGTCAAAGGCGCTAACCGACTGATAGTCCGCAATCTGCACAAGGTCGCGCATGTTGACGACGATGCCACCCGAGCCGTTCCTTCCAATTGCTTCGCTAATGGCGGCGAACAGAGTATTTTTGATCAAGCCGCCGTTGAAATGGTAGTTCCTGGCCAAGCGTGAAAGGTCTACATCTGGAGCAAGCTTCACCTTGTCCGGGACAAGCTCCTGCCAAATCTTCCTGCGCAAGGTCTCATCAGGAAATACGAATGGCACCTTCATCGTGATCCTGCGCTCCAGGGAGGGATCGAGTTGAAACGGCTTGTTTGTCGCCAGGATCGTCATGCAGCTGGCCTTCTCGATTTCGATAAGAAGGATCCTGCTCATCTCCTGCCCTTCTCCGAATATGTCGTCACACTCATCAAAAAAGACGATTCCATCGTGAAGACGCGCCTCTCGAAAGATGTACTTGATGACATCATCAATCTCATGCCTCCGTTCGACGCTTTTCAGACTCACCGTAAAGATGATCTTGTTTAGGGCGTTCGCGAGCGCCTTTGCAAGCATCGTCTTGCCAGTGCCCGACGGACCGTAGAACAGCATCACCAGCCCGGTTCCATATCCATAGAATTCGTCAATTCCAAGCGCAATCCGGCGGGTCCCACCGCTTGCAAAACTCGTGACAAGTCCAACGACATCCTTTTTAAGCTGATCCGGCATAATGACCTGTGCCAGCGATACGGTGCTTTTTTCGCGCAGGATGTTTTTGAGCGCAGAATCGTAGAAACAATTGTCGCCGAGGATGTATCGAACAATGCGCTCGTGCAGGTAGGCGGATTGGGTCAGGATATTGGTCGTCTCGTCGATTCTGCCAAGCAATATGATGATTTCCTCCCGGATCAGCCCGCCCTCGACACTGAAGTACCTGCGACTTGCGATTTGGTCCCGATAATCGTTACAAAGGATGGCGAGAAGGCTCCCAACCGTGAGGGATTCACGGTTTTCATCCGCATCGTAGGCTCTAGCCAAGGCACTCTTGGAGAAGGCCTTCTTAAATGTCGTGCTGGTATTGACCACAAACAGAAGCAAAACGATAAGCCGTTCAAACTCCTTCAATGAGTAGGTCTCGCAAAGCTGACTGAAAAGCAGGTGAATTCCCCGCGCCAGCGAATTCTTTTCCCGAGCACGATTTGTGGCAACGATGCCTTCCAGACGAGCCTCAAGTGATTTTTGTTGCGGTCCGTTACTGAGCATGGAGGATCTCTCGTACTGCCATGCAGGTTCATCGGGCCCTGGCTCTGCAGTTCCAATGCTCCTTGAATCGGCGAGTTCCAGGCGCAGCAGCACCTCCTGCTCCAAAGCCTGCAGGTGATCCAGGTTGTCCTGAAAAGAGTCCTGGATTTGGCCTCCTGCCGAAGGGTGTGGAGTCGAAAACGCTGCGGTCTCTCGTGAGATGAATCGGGCTCTGTCATCCATGTTTGCCTCCCAGTATCAGGATCTGCTCCCCAGCGGTTCGACAAGGTCGGCCAAGCCGAATTTGACGGCCTCGTCTGGCGAGAGCCATGTGTCCACGTCCCGTAAGAGCGTCTTCTCCAGTTCCTCCCTTGACGCGAGGTTTGTGTGCCTCAGGTAATGGTCCACGATCCGGGCATGCATAAGATCCTCCTCCTTACGGCCCGCAATCAGCTGGCTGTAGTTGCCAACCGTCCATGCCAGGTACCTGTGCGAAAGGACCGACGTCCTGGGAGTGATTACCCTGTGACCTTTGCGGCCGGTCATAAAAACCAGCAAACCCATCGAAGCAATCATGCCAATGCCGGTCGTGTAGACCGGGATTCGAGACCATTCGATAAGGTCGATAATGGCAAATCCCGCCGTGCATGAACCGCCGACAGAGTGGATGATGAGCTGGATTTGGGCCACGTCACCCTTGATGTTGTACTCGATGATTTCCCTGCAGACGCTTTCCGCCGCGCCTGAATTGATGTCTCCAGACAGGAAAATGATCCCGTACTCTTTCAGACCGGTTTCCTTGTCCTCGTTTCCGTTGTTTTTCATGCTTTCCTCCATTAGGCTACAGAGCGTTCCTTGCAGGAAGTGCCTGTTCCGTGCTGCTATAGATACAGAGGGACTGTTGCATTTTTGGCTACATCCCTGAAAAAAAGTGGGAGGTCGTAATGCGCGGCAAGCTATTGGTCCGGTTTCACAGGGCCCTGCAGCTGATCGGCAGAGCACAAGGCGCCTCGATTCGGGATTTGACGAGCGAACTGGGAATCGACCGCACTTCCGTGTACCGGCTGTTCCGAACAATTGAAGACATGGGATTTCCGCTGTATGAGGACAAGACGCCGCTCGAAAGGGTCAAGCGGTGGAAGTTCCTTGACTCAGGTTCCGGGAGGCGGCGAGCCGGCGTAGACGAATTGAGGGTTTCGCGATCAGAATTGATCGCCCTCACCTTCATCCGGGGATATGCGCGTCTCTACAGAGGGACGGCCCTTGAGGACGACGTCAGTGCTGCGTTCGACAAGATCTGCAGTTCGCTGTCCCCCCAACTCGCGACACAGCTCAAGCGGGTCCAGTCTCTTTTTATACCGTCGGTCAAATTCGCCAAGGACTACTCTGGCAAAGACGACGTCATCGACTCGCTGACCGAAGCGATCCTCCAGCAGAGGACTTGCCTCATCCAGTATCACTCGTTCTCGAATGGCCGGCGCAAGAAATTCTCCATAGATCCGCTTCACTTCTTTGAGCACAGCGGCGGGTTGTACCTCTTCGCCAACGCCACGGACTTCGGGGACATACGCACTCTGGCGGTGGAGCGAATCGAGGAGATCGAGATTACAGAAACTGCGTTCACTTACCCGGAAGAATTCGACCCAGAGAAGTGGCTGGAGGAGGCCTTTACCATTTTTGGGGATGACCAGTTCGAAGCACGCATTTGGTTTTCTGCTGATCAAGCCAAGTACATCAAGGAGAGAACGTGGGCAAAGCAGCAAAGAATCCTTGACCACATGGATGGTTCCGTCATCCTCGAAATGACCACTTCCGGGCGTTGGGACGTAATGCGCTGGGTCCTGGGTTTTGGGTCGCAGGCGGAAATACTGGGACCCGAAGATCTTCGCGAGGAAACCTCCTTGGTATTGCAGGCCGCCAGTAGCCGTTATGCTGGAGGGAGCGCCGCGCAAGCGCCGCAATCTCCTCATGGCTAAAATCACCTGCAGTATGATGCGAACAAAGTCCTGCATGACAGACAAAGAAATGGTTCGGAAGGATCCTTAGCGCCTGCGCAAAAATAACTTCACATTCTGCGGAGCAACTATCCCAAAGGTCGTTTACGCATCTTGATCGTCTATGGGCATCAAATGGCCATTTATCAATAAATTTATGAGATGGTTGGGAATCATGGGTGTGGTATAATTCGTCCTGGTAGACTCTTTTCAGGAGGAACTATACCACATGGTATTTGATCCGAATGTCCTTCGATCCTTCCTGCATCAAGAGAGGATTGCCACGCTCCCGGAGCTGAAGCAAGCTTTGGGAAGCATGGCTACCATGACCGTGTTTCGAAAGCTCAAGGCGTTAGGCTACCGCACGAGCTATTCGCACCGCGGGAGATACTACACGCTGGTGAACATTCCCCGGTTCGACGAGCGAGGTCTCTGGACTTGCCGCGCCGTATGGTTTTCGCGCGACGGCAGCCTGCTCACCACCGCCCGGCGGTTTGTGAACGATTCCGATGCTGGGCTTACCGCCGGGGAATTGCAGGCGCTACTGAATGTCGAGGTCAAGGAATCGCTTCTGGTGCTGTACCGTCGAGGGCAAATTGCCCGCGAGGAAATCGGCGGCGTCCTTGTGCACTTTTCTACTGAGCCTGGGGTACGGCGCGAGCAATGGCTGCGCCGCCAGAGTCCGGCGGGTGCGCTGGAGGTGGGCGACTCGGCGGCGGGCGAAGGGCTGGCGCCGGAAATGAAGGCCGCGATCATTCTGTTTTTCAGCTTGCTGGATGAGAAACAGAGGCGGGTGTATGCGGGCTTGGAGGCCCAGAAGCTCGGATACGGCGGCGATATCAAGATTGCGGACTTTCTGGGGTTGGACGTGCACACAGTGTCGCGTGGGCGCCGGGAACTCTTTGGAGACCGTGTCCAGCGGGAAAGGATTCGCCGTCAGGGCGGTGGGCGCCCGGCTGCGGAAAAAAAACGCCGGAAGTGATCGCATGCATTTCGGACCTGCTCAAACACGAAACGGCTGGCGATCCGATGAAGGGTCTGAAGTGGACCCGAAGGACAACCAGGAAAATCGCTCGAGAACTGCGTCGGCTGCAGATCCGTGTTAGTGCCAACACGGTGCGCCGGTTGTTGAAGCGGATGGGGTTCTCCTTGCGCGTGAACCACAAGAGACTGGAGTCAGGGAACAAGAATCCGCCGCCCCGCCGGGTACGAAACCAGCAGTTTTTATACATCGGCCGGAAAAGGGAGGAGTTCTCCTCCAACGGAAAGCCTGTCATCAGCGTGGACGCGAAAAAGAAGGAGATGGTCGGGGCCTTCAAGAATCCCGGGGTGTCGTGGCAACGCGAACCGCAGATCGTCAACGACCACGACTTCCGCAGCGATGCCGAGGGGATGGCGATTCCCTATGGCATCTACGATACGCGGACCAATCATGGTTTCGTGGTGGTCGGGACCAGCACCGAAACGCCCGCCTTCGCAGTGGACGCAATCGTTTCCTGGTGGAAAAGTCGGGGCGGCAGTATCTATCCTGATGCAGATGAACTCCTGATCTTGGCAGACTGTGGCGGCGGCAACAGCGCCCGTGCGCGTGGATGGAAGTATCACCTGCAACACCGGTTCTGCAATCCTTACGGGCTGAAGGTGACCGTCTGTCATTATCCGCCTGGCGCATCAAAATGGAATCCGATCGAGCACCGCCTGTTTTCCCAGATTAGCAAGAACTGGGCAGGCAAGCCGCTGGAAAGCTATGAGACTGTGATCAAGTATATTCACTCGACTACTACCTCGGGCGGATTGAAGGTCAACGCCTGGTTGTCACTGAAGCGTTATGAAAAGGGCGAAGAGATCTCCAACGTAGAGATGAAGCGGCTCATGCTTGCCGGCCACAAGACGCTACCGGCATGGAATTACACGTTGACGCCGAGCAGAATGTGAAGTTATTTTTGCGCAGGCGCTTAGCTGGCAGCGCCCGCCTTCCCAATGGCGCAAGATGCGGCCGACGACCCGTGGGCCGGTAATAAAAGAGACGATCTGCATGCGGGCGCCACAGGGGCATATCAGTGGGTCCGCTTCGAAGATTTTTCTCAGGAGGCGCGCCCACGTGCTCCGGGCTTCCCTGGAGAAGTCGGAATTGTCCTGCTCCGGGTGTGAGTTTGCCGCGGCGCGGTCGCCAAGGGCCGACGAAAGAGTGACTCTGGCCCGGTTCGAGCAGGGGCCGCAAAAGCGTTGGCTATGGCGCCTGGGATCGGGGATGTGAGTGCTGATGCGGTGAATCCACTCCAGCGGATCGAGCGTAGGGTGCCTACTTCGCTGACCCGTCCCACTCTTCCCACTGCAATCGCAGGCGCTCAAGTTGGCCTTGCGGGTAGTAACAGGGTGCCCAAGCCTTAATTCCTTGCAACTTCTCGGTCTCCTGGGCTTGGGTAACGCATTGGGCAACCACTATGGAGGATTCCAGAAATGCTTCCAGACCGTTAATCTTCGGGTCGTATCGAACGAAAACATAGAAGTTATTGGGGGCGCACCATTCGGAGTAGCGTGTCCCGATGGGCCAGAAACCAACGCGACTGCGCGAGGTCTTAACCTGGAGGTTGGCTGGCCGCATGCCTTCCCGGTTCACGACAACAATATCAACGCCAGCGGTGTTGCGGATTGTGGGAAGGGCGATCAGCCCCCGCAGGCTTAGCTGGGACGCGACAAAGTGGACCCCTGCGGCACCAATGAGCGACTTGTCACGGGTCGGATAGTCTGCCTTCTCTTTCTTCATATTTCACCCCTGACGACCGGCATTGGGTGAGCGGGATTCATTCCCCAGCGCGGGGCTTCAGTTTCAGCTTGCTTTTGTTTTCCTCCATGAAGGTTCGCAGTTCATCGGCGCGGGCCAGCAGCCGCGTCCACTGTTCGTAATAGAGCGTCACCGGAAACCTCCCGAGGCCGTAAACGCTGATGGCTCCCTTTTCACTCACACGGAATTCCAGCGCCGCCGGTTTCTTGGCCTGAGCTTGCTGTTCCAGCTCCGCGATCCGTTTCAGCAACTCCTCTTTAGTCGGTTCCGACTCTGCCATGATGGTCTCCTGTTCTGCCACGCATTTTGCGTGATATGAGCTGTTCAAGTCCTGATCGATTTGGTCTTCGATCTTACAGCAGTGTCGATGGGGCGGAACAGGAGAATTTGGTTGGGTGGCTGGACGCCGAGGTACTCGCCTGGGTCAATTCGCGTTTCAAAGATGAGAACTGACAGGCGGGGTCGTGGAATCTCAATCGTTTCAACGCGGCCGGGATTTTGGCGAATGACACCATGTCGCTGCAGGTGAAACCCATCGGGAATCTCCTCTTAGTCGCTCTCGCACAATTTCCGAGGCGTCTACTCATCTGTGGATTGCCTGGGGCTCCATCGCGCCTTTGCCCTCTCCAAGAATGAGGGCTGCGAGCCCGGCTTTTTGCCTGCCACCATATCCTCGAATTCCGCTATGAAACCCTTCTTGCGATAGTGTTCAGATCGGATGTCATGCACAAGGCCAAGCCATACAGAGTTGCGTCCCGCTCTTTCATAGCAGCGCTTCGCGTTTTTGAAATCTGAGAGGGCCTCACGATAGTACTTGCTCTTCTTTCGCTTCAGTATGCGCATCCCCTGGGCGCACCAGAGCCGCGCGGAAATCTCGGGTTGTGTCTTGGCCAGCTTTTTCGCCGTTCGCTCAATAACATAGTGGCTTTCGGCTTCGAGGGCATCATCGCTTGCCTGGCGCAGGCGATCGACAAGACGTTCGACTTCCCCGGTCGATAGATGCAGCTCGATGAACGCGCTGAGGTTTGAGTCTGTCGCCGCCTCGATGGCCTTCTTGTGCCACGAAGGCCGGTCTATCCTCGGCACGAACTTCATCAGCTCGTCATAGGAGAGCCTGCTGGGATACTTCTGATATTCGATCCACGCCGCATCGAGTGCTTCATTACCCCGACCCGCCCTCGCGAGTAGTTCGCGCTTGAGCCGGGTGAGGTCATGCCCCGCTGCGGAGCTATATGGCGTGTCCTTGTCGATTTCTAGACCGCGAGCAACCCAGGCAAGCGCATCCTCGAATTTGCGCCGCGTGAGGAGAATCCTGGCAATTGCGAGGCAATCCGGAACCGCGAGTCCCGTCAGTTCGGCGAGATTTGCGTAGGCTTCAACATTTTTTTGCTGCAGGTAGATCGCTTGCAAAACCTCGCCCCAATGTCGCTGGGCGGACGTTGGCCGCCGCTGCGCCGGATCGTGCGATGTGGCCGCAAACCCCCTGTCAAATCGCGCGCGAACCTGCCGCTCGAATGCCGCCAGCCCAGCCTTGTTAAATACCTTGGCCGTCTCCCGCTCAATCTGGTGGAGGAGGCAGAAGGGATCATGGTCCATCCAGAAGAGAAGGCGTGTGGCGGTCTCATCCGGATCGACACCCGCGGCCTGACGCGAATTGATCCAACCGCATACGAGACCGTCCACGAACACGCCGAAGGACCCGCCCGAATCGTCGATCTCATTGGCCTTCTCATTGCAGCCGGCGAGGAAGGCTTCATAGAGCGAGGCTGCGCGGGTGGGTTCGTTCGTGACGAGCTTGGCAATCTCGCTCTCAACCTCTTCGAGATTGCGCACAAAGCTGAAGCAATTGTTGTAGGAAATGAAATGGTCCGGATCTAAGGCGCATTCTATCTTCCGTTCTATTGGATCTAATATTTGACGAGGCCGTTTACTCATCTCTTCTTCTCGAATGGAGCTTGAAAGCAGAACTCTGGTTCGCTGAGCGCGGTTCAGCTCAAATACTGCGCGCCGACATCGAACCCTTCTTCCGGAGTGCCGAACCATTCTCCATTCGGGAAAACGCAGGGTTCATATCTCTCGCGGCTGTAGGTATAGAACGCCAGCGTCCACCGACCAGTGTCGAAGTGACGCAGACGGCATAGGTGTATCGGGGTTTTTCGCAGGCGGTCAATAAGTTGCCCGCGAGATTCGCCCAGGCACGCTGTGGTACACTTTTTTCCCACATCCGGCTCCTGGAACGCATCGATGTAGCACAGAGCACCCCTAAATCTGACTTCGATCCGGCGGTACTTTCCCGAGTAGTACTTTCTAGCGTGTTCGAGAATACGCCTCTTCACCGCTTCCTGCGCTGCTGGCGGTATCTTCATCCCACCCGCCTGGGGGTTGAAAACCCACACCTTTCGCATATCATCGTTCTCCTTTGCCTGTGGTTGTGCCCGCCACCCACCCGGGCCCCCTGCTCCTGGTGTCCGGATTTACCGGTCGAGACCGCCGGCGCTTCCGCATCCGACGTTCGAGCTTTGGTTCATCGCGCAAGAAGATCTTGAGCAATTGCTGCACCTTCTCTGCCGCTGCCTCAGGAGCCAAGCCGGATATATCAACCCGGAGGCCCGCCCGATCGTAGCTTTTTCGATAATAGGTGATGTCCTTCTTGATTTCGCGCAAGTAAAGCAGCTTCTCTCTTTCGGTGAGTTGCTTCTCAATTGGGCGCGAGTTTATGTCGTAAAACGTAATCCGATTTAGAATGTTCTCAGGCCTGTCCGTGAGAACAACGACTGTTCCTCCTGCTCTTTTAAGCACACGGAGGTAACGGCCCATGAGCCCGCTCGGAGGCAACGCGATCACGCAATTCCGGCTCTCAGGATGCCCGAGAATGTGCGTCAACGCTCTGGCGGCTTCGTTCCTGAACGATTCGACAGTGAGGAATCTATTCCGCAATCGCTCGATCGATGTCTTGAAAAATCTTTCTATTTCCGCGTCCAGATCGAAAAACCGGCAGCCCAAACGGGATGCCAGTATCGCTCCGATTGACGTCTTGCCAACACAACTGACACCTGTGATAAAGACCCTCATGTAGCAAAACCCCAAGAAGAATGAGTCCAGGACTCGGACCGGCCCATTCCTCGGACTCTTACAAACGCTTCGCCACCACCATCCTGCCGTATGCGGGCTTGCGCCGCTCGGGAGTTCCAAGAGTCAAACACGCTCGCCTGCCCCACAACATTTCATGTATTTCTTGCCGCTGTGGCAGGGGCAGGATGAACGCCACGGAATCCGAAGCGCGGAATCCGGGGGGATGTGGTGCCACTTCCTCATCAGCCTGGCAAAAACCGGTCACGGCTTGAGTTTACTCTCCGGAAGCGCGTATCCCAGCTTCTTCAGGGCGCCACGAAATGCACGCAGGTTTTTCTTTGGCACGACCAGATGCTTATCGCCGGCGTGACGACAGAGCATGCCGGCGTCGGAGTCCTCTGTAATCGCCGCGGCGGTGACTGCGTCGCACATTTCGATCAAGAGCGCCTGTTCGATACCTCTCACGGCGGACGCCTTGGCAGCTATTCCGGATAGCCATCCTTCCAGGGTTTCGGGAAGGGCATTCAGGCATTTCTCCTCGAGAAATCTGGAAATATCCACGATTGAGCCCCCCGATACCACATAATCGAGTACCCTGCCGGCGTCGAGCCACCACGCTCCCCTAGAATCGCGGACCGCCCACGCATCCAACCGGTGAGTGTCCGGGGGCAATAGATCTTCCGATGGAATGATCTCGCCATTGCCAACGACTTCCCATGGGACGATAGCTCTGGCAGGAGTGGATTCATAATGGGGAGTGACATTCACGCAATAGGCGCCCAGGGCGTTGAGCCGGACGTAAAGCAGGCCGTCGTAGCGGCTGCAGAAACTTAGCTCATCGGTTCCCCATCCCCCATCGAAATCCGGCCAGAGATGGTGCGGATATGAATAGGCGATGTCGATGATTCCCAGTGTCGCGAGGATCTCCATCAGAAAGACGCGCAGGTAAACCCGCGACAAAACATGCTCGTGCCCTCCGAGATGGCCGTACTGCTGCTCGGCAAAATATAGGGTTACGGCCTCCGACGTGACGAGAAAGCTGTTTCCTGACGCCAGCAGGAAGCGCCAGGCTTCACCGAACTCGATCCAGCGGTTGACGGGCCATTGAGCGATGGATTCCAGAATCGCATGTCGTCTTTCCGACGGGTCGGAAAGGTAGCGCTTTCCTCGCCCCGACTGGCCGCGAATGTGATTCACGCGATTGAATTCATCGAAGTGATTGTCGTCATAAAGGCAGTCGATGCCTTCATTGAAGCCGTCCGGAGTCCAGCCCTGCAGCAGGCGTTGTCCGCTTTCAGTCAGGACCAAGGTGCCACGGCGCGGTTTTGCCCAGCCACATTGCTGAATCACTACGCCCAAGGCATGTGCCCGGATACTGCCGGCCGCCTCGACTTGATGCGCTCTGGAAACGGCCTGGGGAACTTCAGCATCGAAGTCGGGCGCGACGAGGGACTGCGCAATCAGGCGTGTGGTTGCCTCAGTGGGCCGCAGGCTCTTGTCTGCCACGGACAGCTTGCCCAACCGAACCAGATGGAGAACCGAGCGGAGTTCGAGCGGCGCAATTTCACGACTGTCGTAGACATGCACCTGCCTCGGCGCGGCTTCTCGCCAGCCCTTTTTTGCAGGACGATGGATATCGGGAGTGACATCCAGCGAAAAGACAGCCGGCTTGGGAGGCTCCGGGACGAGGCGCTGCAGAAACTCGAGCAGCGGATCGAACACAACGAAACGGCCTGATGAACCTTCGCCAAGCATGAGCAGCAGGGATGGATTCTTCCTGTGATATGTCCAGGGCTCGAGGTCCGGCATCGCAACGCCATGCATGGCCTCGAAACTCTCGCGGGCGACTGCACCCCCGTTGTGGACCGCCTGGGCCAAAGCCTTGCGTTCGGTCTCGGACAAGCGATTTACGATGCGCGCAAGGTTCGACCGCAGTTCTTGATCGAGAGCTTTGATTAGCTCAGGCTTGCGCGTGAGGATTCGAGGAAGGTCGAGTCTGCAGAAAAAACGTGGACACCCACTGTTTTTTGCATATTTAATGGGTGTCCACATTCTCTGATATCCTGAGAGTGCCGCCGTGAGCAACTCGGACGGCCTGCGCCCGACTTGCCCAATTCACTGCCGCTTGCGATGCCCCCAGCCAATCTGTTGCCGATCGTGAGGAAACGTATTTATTTGAACACTCGCCGGTCAGCTGCATTTTGTGACCTGTCCCCTGCTGTCGAGTGATTGAACCTTTTTCCGCAAATACTCGCGATAGTCATCCGGGATCGGGTTGTCGAGGAGTTCCTGGATCACCGGGAAAAAGTAAGCCAACGAACGTATCGGAGCGAGTGGCGGCAGATCATGCGGCCTGCCGAGCCTGCGCAGGGACGCCAGCAGGAGAGCCGATTCCACGGTTGCCAGTTTGATGCCGCGTGCGTACAGCGCGGCAACGCTTTTTCGGTCGTGAGGGCCTGCTCTGCATGGGGTTTCGGGGAGTTCCAGGTAAAGCTTCAAGACCGCTGACAGATATTCGTTGCCATCTTCCTCGGGGATTTCCCGGATCATTTCTTTTTCCTCCTTGCCGCTGCTTCCAGTTCGCTCTCGCGCAGACGGTAGCTTTCGCCGTCGATTTTGGTGACATCCGCATGATGAGTGAGCCGGTCGACCAGAGTGACAATGCAAGAGGCGTTGGGAAAGACCTCGTTCCATTCTTTAAATCCGCGATTTGTGGTCACAATCACGGAACGTCGTTCATAGCGGCGATTGATGACCTCATAGAGAAGATCCGCGGCATTGTCGTCATAGGACAAGTAGCCAACTTCATCGACACAGACCAGGCCGGCATTTCCGTACGTGCGCAGTTTCCTTCTTCGGGTTGCTGGCGATTCGCACTGCAGGTCTTCGATCAAAGCGGAAGCAGAGCGGAACAGCACGGAGTATCCGGCCATGACTGCCGCATGGCAGATGTTTTTTGCGATCATTGATTTTCCCAAGCCATTCGTGCCCGATCATGACCAGGTTGCGTGCTTCCTTGATGAAGTCCAGCGTGAGGGCGCGTTCGATGACGTCCCGTTCGATTTTCTTAGGCCAGTTCCAGTCGAAGTCGGCCATGGGTTTGAACTTCTTGATTCCGGACAGGCTCAGGCGACGTTCCAGGCTTCGGCGCGAACGATCGTCCGCTTCCGATCTCCGACAGTTGTTCGAGCATCATGTGCGGAGACCATCGTCCTGTTGTGGCGCGGGCGATAAAGTCATCGAGATTTTGCGCGACTGCCCGCAATCCAATCTTCTCGAGTTTCGAGTTCAGGTTACTCGTCGGGGTCGTCGTCTTTGGCAAGGTCATCGTAAGTCTCCAAGGCATGAGGGGTGACGGATAGGTTTTCGAGTTCCGGGTGACGGGACAGGTCGACCGGGGACGGTGTTCGACGTTTGTTGGAGCGGCGGCGTTGGTTGAGAATAAAGGCTACTGAGGAAGCGCGTGGGGTTTTGCGATCGAGAGCTTCGCAAACGGCGGTGCGCAGCTCTCTGGCTCCGTAGAGGTCCAGGAGATTCAGCAGTTGAGCGGTTTGGCTGCCGGCGGACTCGCCGCGAGCGAAAGCGGCATCGAGCAAGGCTTCGCTTTCGGGGACGGCCTGGGCAAGTCGGCCGCCGCGGGTGGAGCCAAGAGCCTTGCGTTTTTCTTTCAGCAACTCTTCCTGGTGCGCCGGATCGAGAATCTGCTGGCGGCGGTCATAGGAGCGGCGGTGGCGGGCAATCTCCTGGCTGCCGTCGAGAATGCGCACTGTGGATTCTGAAACGGCCAGCACGAGCGGGCGACCGACGGCCGCCGGAGGGATCGAGTAGTCGTTGAGGTCAAAGCGGACGTAGATGGTTTTGCCCGACTGCACCGTAATGAGCAGATCGGAGTCAAACCGGTGTGCAGGCAGTGGCAGCAGGCGTGGCGTTTCTTCCGCGACAGCCTCCGCTACGGTGCGGTGATCGCCGCCGGGCCAGGGGCGGCAGTGGGCTTCCCGATCGCGCCAGGCAAGGGCCTGGCGGTTGAAATCCTCCAAAGTTGTGAACGGGCGGGCGGCAAAGAAGGATTCCCGTATATACCGTATGGCCCGCTCGACCCGCCCTTTTTGATTGCCCGCACGAACCTGGCAAGGGCGTGCAGCGAAATGGTAATGGGCGCACAGCTCCAGGAGCCGCGGATGAAAATGAATGGCATCGCCGCGGCGTTCGAGCACGCACGCTGCGGAGATTATCGTACAACAGGATTCTGGGAAGGCCTTTCCAGTCGGCAAAAGCATTCACATGGCCACGCAGAAAGCTCTCCATGCGCTGGTCGAAGAAAAACTCGAGGTACAACCCTCGGGAATAGGAGAGCGTGATGACAAAGCAGGAAAGCCGCCGCCGAGCCCGGCCAACGGGAACTTCGCCAAAATGGGCCCAGTCAACTTGTCCTTGTTCGCCCGGGAAAGTGCGCAGGCGAAGAAACGCTTCCTTGTGGGCGGGGCGCAGGCAGGCGACAACACGGCGCAGCTTGCACCACACTGCCAGAGTAGCCGCGATCCCGGATCATCTGGAAAATCCGGGTGGCCCGCAGGCGCGGATGTTTTGCCAGAACCTCGCGAATGTAGTCGGCATAGGGGTCCGTTACACTGGGCCTCAGCGTTTTGGTGTTATTGAACCGATCGGTTTCCACGGCAATGCTGACCGTGTCCGGGTGAAGAACGAGTTCGCGGGCAATCGTCCCGACCTTCCAGTGCTCGGCATAGAACAGGTGGCGAATCCGGGCGCGGGTTTCCTCGTCAATCATGGAAATCACCTCCGTCGATGAAAAGGATTCACAAACCGGCCTGCCCGGCCGCAGATGATGCAGTAAGGCACTCCCGGGTCATGAATCACTCTGGTTTCCTGTGTTGGTTTGCCGCCATTTTCGGCGACAGCCGGTGGGTGAAGCGCCGGCGTGAGGATTTTGTCAGAGGAAGGCTTGACGGGGGAACCTTGATCCATAACGGAAACTGCCACCAGCCGTCGTCGATAGGCTTGTTGACGGTCCCGTTGGTCGAGTCTCCCTTCAGGAGTTCGCCGATGACGGAGGTTTGCTGCTCGACGTTGCTCCCGCCGCGCTTTGCCTCGGCAATGGTCGCTGCAATATTGTTGGCCCCGGTCACACCGGCGGCAGATCCGGAATATGACGCCGCATCCTTGTGCCACGGCAAACCCTTTGCCGGAGAACATCTTCAGCCGTGTGTCTCATTCTCACCCAAAGGCGAGACTGGACAACGGCTGCCAATCATGGCAGCTTAATGGCGGCTGTGTAGACAACCTCTCAATCGAGAGGTACTGCCAATGGACCCCGGTCGGGGATACGACCGGGGTCTCCTCTACTCGACCTTCCGCACAAGATTACACGAAGATGATGATGGGCGCCACGCCTGCGGCGCGGATGATGTTGAGGCTATCTATTCCGGCGGGGGTTCAGAACAGTACGGATTCAGATGATCGGCGACAAGGCTTGCCCAAATCACGGAAAATCGCTATTTCCCCTTGTGATTAAGCCTCTCTTAGAACGATATCCCTCCACGAATCCTATGACCCACCGCCGAACAGAGCCAAATCTGAGTTCTCAGCTGCGGCTTCTTCCATCCCTCACGATGATAGAAAACCCATAGGGAGCGCCCTGTCGGGCGCTGCGCCAGCGGCTCACTTCAAACGTCTCTATCAAAAGTGCTCCGGACGCGACCTCGTGCCACGATCGTATATTTTCAGCCGGAGCACTTCCGATAGAGATCTAACGTTTGGCTGTCAATTTCCTACGCCCATTCAAAAGATCATCTATAATGGCGGTAACTCCAGTTGATTCTTTGCAGTGAGCGTATCTACTTGCGGAGGCGCCCACGTTTGAGATCGGGCAGCCCAAAAAAAAGGATGCAATGCCCCACATGAGTACCAGAAAGAGATATTTTCTCCTCTCGGGATGGATTTTGATATTAGGAATTCTGGCCTTGGGAGTGATCCAATCGGGAAACCCGGCCAACCTCGTCGATACCTCCGGATTTCTCTATGTGCTGGTGGGCGGGATTGCGCTGACGATGATCAGTTTTCCGGGCGCCGAAATCCGGTGCGCACTTCGGGATGCCACGGGAACTCCGGGGAAAGCTGCGGATTTCAGAAGCTCTGTCTTTTTCTGGGAAGCCACGGGTCGTAGTTTCTGGATTGTGGGTATATTGCGCAGCATCCTGCATCTTATGATGTTCTTCCGCTCGATTGGAACGGTTGAATATGGAACTTGGCAGTTGATAATAAAGGAATTGTCCCAGTCCCTTGTGACCGCGCTCTATGGCCTCGTGCTGGCAGTGATCTGCTTCATCGCCTGCTGGAAACTCATGGGGAAACTGTGTAGTCGGCCGTTGGCGCCGACGGGAGTGCAAGGCCCAATTTCAGTCGGTCACACTGGGTGGAGGTTCGGCACTGTATTCGGGTATGTTCTGTTTCTTTCGTTTTTGGCACCGTGGTTTTCCAGACTTGTTTGGCCCGGCTTTAAGCCGGCATTATTCGTAGTTGTGGGAGGAGCGATAGCACTTATGTTGATTGTACGCGGGGCCAATTCAGGGCCGACGCTGTCCACCGCTCTTGCAGGCATGGGGATCATTGGTTTCTTAATTGGGGCCATCCAGTTGCAGGGTCATGTGGCCGGGGCTTTTGCATTTCTTCTATCCTCCGGCTTTACACCGCTATTAGGAATGGTCCTCGTGGGCGCTCCTTTGGAGGATCATGCGATCCGGACAAGACGAGTCGCCACCCCATCTGCATTCAGCCGCGTTGCCTGGTACGTCTTTCCCCTGCTGGCATTGATATTCCTAACACCGATGGTTTTTGTGCTGATAATACCCGGGCTTGGGTAGCAGAACTTTTCGCGGAGGTTACCGAAATCACCGATTGACTGCAATCGTTAATCCGCGGCTGTAACTCTGCTTCCGAAATAGGAAGTGGGATATGAGAAGAGGTAAGATGGTTTTGTTTCATGCGTTGGCTTGCATGCACACTTCATCACTGACCACAAAACGGAGAGGGCGATGCGAAAAATTGAAGTTTTTGCTTTGATACTGAGTCTCCTTTTGTGCTGCAGTTCTGTAGCACAAACAAACCAACAAAAGGGCAAGGTCTTGATGATCCTTAACGAGGATAAATCAGCCGATCTCGAGCTAATGCTTACAAAGGAAGTTGGAGTAATGAAAGATATGCTTCAGAAGGCCGGTTTTCAGGTTGTGGTAGCCACGGTTTCAAAGCAGCTGCTGCAAGCGGGAAACCAGAAGCTGCAACCTGCCCTCAAGTTCAGTGAGGTTCGGGTATCCGACTATAGGGGATTAATCATGCCATACATGGCTACCAAAATTGGGCCGCTTTCTCCGGAAGGCTTATCGATCGTCAAAGACGCAGCGGCCATAGGAAAGCCCATCGCAGCGCAGGCCGGATCTGTCTTCCAACTTTGGCAAGCCGGTGTGCTGAAGGGCAAGAAATATGCTCTTGGACAAGGATTAGGATTACGGCCATTTGCGGATGCGACTTACAGCGGAGATGGCGTCATTCAGGACGGCAAAATCATTACATCTGGCACCTGCCCTTATATGGAAAAGATGGCCGGAAAGAAAGACGGCACAACCAAACTCACCGAAGCACTGATCGCCGAACTCCTGAAATGAAATCAGCTGCAAGCATAGCTCGGGCGGCGTTAGTCATTACGCATGCGGAACTGAACATAATTTGGGATGCTTGAGCGGTGGCGTTCGCATCAGCGCCATCGCTAACAAGAAGCCCGCTTTGCTGTTCGTATAATGCGAACAGCCGACTATGCGGTAAACTGAGACACAGAACGCAATTCCGAAACGGAGAAGCTCAATTGTCCTGAAGTCGTAACCTGAAACCTGACTTGATTAGGCTCCCGGTAAGGACTTTACGTCGAATTCGATTCCACGCGAGCGAGTAACCGCCTTACCGTATATAACTAGTTGGCGATTGAAGAGGTTTGGCGCTGCAGGATCATTGGGCAGTTTTGTGCGACTCTGGCCTAAAGATAAGCTGAAGGGGTTTTTCCGGATCATATTGAAATGGGTTTGCCGCATCTGGCGCGGACGCCGGCCGCCGCTTGAGAGCGGCGATCTTCTGGTATACGGAATCCATTATGATTTTGGTTTCAGTCGCAGGGATTCCTTTCTTTTCAGTCCCGGCTGCAGCTTGTGCACGGGGGCCAGGTCGCTGGCCCTTTGCTGAATTGCGCTTCATCTTCCGTCGCCTGCGCATGAAATGGTGAATCGTGCTGATGGAAACATGAACGTCGCATTTGTCTGCCAGGATTCGCGCGATCGCCCGGTAGGTCCAACCCCTTTTTAGCAGTTCGTCGATCAAGGCGCCATAACGTTCCAGGCATGAACGTGCCGGCTTTTGAGGCAGGTTTTCCAGAATTTCGGCAAAATCATCCATCGCATTTCCCACAATCGCGGCCCCCTGGCAGACAAGAAGCATAGAACGGTCATCGAACAAAGTTCGAAAAATCATCGAACAAATATCGAACAGAGGAAGGCCCAGGCCGACCTCGCGTAGCCTTTGCAAATCCTTAGCCGGAGGCTAAGGGATAGTGTCTCTATCATGACTTGCTTCCAACGAGCTTTCATACCGCTGAATCACCCGACCTTCTGGATCGAAATGGATGTGATGTGTGGCTTGGAATCAGAACTGAAGCGTTCGGCTCTTACCGGCTCGCGTAACAGGCTGACACGCTGGGCTGAGAGATCTCCGAGGAGGGAACCGAGCCCCGCGCCGGATATGGAGATGTCGTGAGTCGAAAAAGCGATTCTGATTTTGTCATCATCGCCCTGGGCGTAAAGGAACTGGTTCCAAGGCAAAACGACCGTCTCCTTCAATAATCTGATTTCCATCCCGGCAGGATGATCGTGTTCTCGTGCAATCCAGGTTTTGCTATCGCTCAATTTCGAGATCATAGGCTCTCCTTTCATATATTGGCTTGACCTTCTCCACCGGCCCTACCGGTTCCTTGGCGGGCGCCGATGGTGTGATTACGGGAGGAGATGGTTTCTCCGGCATTGGATTGTTTGCAGTATGAGCTGGTTCCGGAATCGCTGTTGGTTCTGCAGCGGGACTGCTCCATTCCCGGACATACTGCGCTGCCCAGCGGGCGAGGTTGCAGGCGGCCTGAAAGCCGCGATCCAGGCCCTGATACAATCCCGGCCGCGCGCCTCGCGCCAGTTCCGAAGCCGACTGCCGGGCATTGGATCGGCCCACGGATTCCGAAAGCGTCTGTTTATCGCTCGTTATGACGAGTACCTTCTCCCTGCCGCGCGAGGCTGCGACATAAAACAGCTCCTTCTGCATGCCGTCAGCGGAAATGATGACCGAAGCAACCGATTTCCCCTGGCTGCGGTGAGCCGTCACCGCATATCCATGAGTGAACTGCCTGAAATGCGGCGGCAAGATACGCCCGTCGGTCAGATGCACCTGTTTTTTGGAATCGATACGATGGACGGTTACGATTTCGCCGTTGGTGACCCGGAAATCGGATTCCCGGCGATTGGCGGTAAGCAGGAGCTTGTCCCCGGGCGTAATCTCAATTGCATGCCTTTCGCATACATCAAAACCTACAGCGTCAAAAGTCGGTTGTGCCTCTGTAACTAGTTGATTCAAGGACATTTGGCGGCGCATCAAAACACCCGGTGAGTCGTAACTGTTCCATCGCAGCTTCGCGCTGGTGTTCTCCCCGTTCTCCTTCGTGATTGATTTGCAGCATCATCCATCTCGCGACAACCCGCATGAATACTGGGCCTTCGAGTGGTCTGGCCGTTTCGACATGTCCCGGCTTGGCCGCGTGACCACAGGCTGGGCAGTCATTAGTGTCTCCAGAATGTGGAACAATTACGAGTCATGTTATATAATCGATCGTAATTGTTCCAGGAGGCGCTATGACTTCAAAGATCCAGCCCCTTTCCCGGCTCAATCAGCTCTTCCGGCGCAAGCGGGCCGCGCTGCTCGACGACCTGCGCCAGGCGCTGGGCACCAGGTCGCGCACGAGCATTTTCCGGATATTGAAGGCCGTCGGATACTTCACCAGCTACAGCCACGCCGGACGCTACTATACCTTGCGCCGCATCCCGAAGTTCGACCGGTGGGGCCTGTGGGCCTGGCGCGGTATCGGGTTCTCTTCCCGCGGCACGCTGCGTGCCACGGCGGTGTTTCTGGTCGAGGAGTCGGCGGTCGGGCAAACACACGAAGAACTGCAGCAACGGCTCGGACTGCGCATCTACGACACGGTGCGGAGCCTGGTCGCGGATGGGGCAATCAGCCGCGAACGCTTCGAGGATGTTTACCTCTACTTGAGCGCGGATCCGAAGAAGGCCGCCGTTCAGATGGCGGCGCGGCGGGAACTTCATGCCGCCGTTGTCGCCCGGCCAGCAGACCCGTTGCTGGTGATCGACGTGCTGGTACGTGTCATTCATCACCCGCGGGACGATGCCGCGACGATCGCTGCGCAATTGCAGTCGGCCGGGCGTTCTGTGACGCCCGCTCAAGTCGAGGGAATCCTTCATGCTTACGGCGTAAAAAAAACGGCGGTCCGGTCACCCTCGCTCAGGTCGCAAGCCTGAGGCAGGCAATCCGGCAGTTGCAGGACGACTGCCGGCAACGCTCGCAGAGCATCGCCGGTGTGCTGGTCGAGGCGGATGAGATCAGGCAACAATGTTCATCCTGTGGCGGTCCGACGCGGGTGAGGAAGACGTGGGTACGCACGGGCGTGACATTGCACCACGGCACTTTCCGCCTGCGGCAGAAGGTATGCATCTGTGTCTCCGGCTGCCCTGGGAGCAAACGGACCGGCGCGCTCGCCAGCCTCGTGCCGCCGCGCGGCGTCGTCGGCTACAACGTCATGGTCTACGTCGGGCTGGAGCGCTTTCTGCACCACCGGCAACGGGAGGAAATACGGGCGTCTCTTGCGGCCGATCATGGGATCTGGCTTTCCAGCGGCGAGATCAGCATGCTGGCCCGCCGGTTCCTGGCGTATCTGGAGCGGCTGCATCATGCCGCGGCCCCTCGGCTTCGGGCCGCGTTGGCGGCAGACGGCGGCTGGCCGCTGCACATCGACGCGACCGGGGAAGACGGCCGGGGGACGTTGTTGGTGGCCTTTGCCGGATGGCGCCAGTGGGTGCTGGGCGCCTGGAGGATTCCCACGGAGCGCGCAGAGGCCATCCTCCCCCGTCTGCACGAGGTGACGTTTCGTTTCGGGCCGCCCTGCGCGATCGTGCGCGACCTGGGCCGGGCCATGGCAGAGGCCTCCGATCAGCTCGTCCGTGAACTCAAGCTCTCCATTCCCGTGCTGGCCTGTCATCTCCACTTCCTGGCTGACGTCGGCAAGGGCTTGCTCGAAGCATCCCACGACCGGCTGCGTGCCTTGTTCCGGCGGGCGAAACTCCGCAGTCAGTTGCGCGCTCTGGCGCGGGACCTGGGTCGCAGTCTTGGCCGCGACATCGACGGTGCGCGTGCCGGCTTGCGCCTCTGGCAGGCCGAGGCCGCCGACCGGGAGCGTCAGTTCCCTGAGGGCTCGGCTGGAATCGCCACGGCCCGTGCGCTCGCCCAATGGATCCTCGACTATCCGGCGGACACCCACGGGGACGGATTTCCCTTCGATCTTCCATGGTTGGCTCTCTACGATCGTTGCCTGCAGGCTGCCGGCGCGGTCGAGCACTTCCTGTCCGACCCGCCCCGGAATTGCGCAGTCCGCAAGTCCCTCCGGCGCCTTCGGCGTATCTTGGGGCCCATTCAAGACAACGATCCAGGCTTCGGTGCCGTTGCCAGCACGTTGGCGCGCCGCGCCGCACTTTTCGCCGAGTTGCGAAAAGCGCTTCGGCTCCAGCCAGAGTCGAATCGAAGAAATCACACATCGTCGCAGCCGCAGAGCGCAACGCGAGAGTTGAAAGACATCCGTCTGGCGGTGCGCCGCCTGACCCGTTCTCTGCGCACGCGCCGTCCGAAGCGTGGGCCGGCTCAAGACCACCGTCAGGCGATCGATATCGTCCTGTCCCATCTCAAGACGCATGGCCGTTATCTTTGGGGTCATGCCATCCACCTGCCCGGGAAACTCAACGGCCTTGTTCACCTGGTGGAGAGGACCAACAACCTGATCGAGTCGCTTTTTCACACACTGAAGCATGGTGAACGTCGCCGTAGCGGCCGAAAGGTCCTCACGCACGATTTCGAGAACCTCCCGCCGGCCGCGGCTCTCGTGACAAACCTGACCCACCCCGATTACGTTTCGCTAGTCTGCGGGTCACTCGACCGACTGCCCGAGTCTTTCGCAAAACTCGATGACAAAGCTGGCCCCAAGCCTAAATCATCGGTCACCTTGCTGGCGGCGAGTTCAGATCCGGAGAGTGCTTCGCTGCCGAGTGCTGATCGGAAGCTTGTACGCACGGAGGAAATGACCCAGCGCATCATCGAAGCCGCTCAGAAGGGCTCACGGGCGAGGATGGTCGCGTGAGATGTGCAAATCCAACCGACTTTTGACGCCGTAGGATTTGTTGAATCCCAAAACGGCAAGCTGCAAATCTATTTTCTTCCGCCATACTCTCCGGAATTAAACCCGGATGAATCTGTTTGGAATGATCTAAAGAACAACGGCATAGGCCGAATGTCTATTAGCGGTCCTGACGATATGAAGCAAAAAGTCGTTGATTATATGAGAGGCATGCAGCGAACGCCCGAATTGATCTCTTCTTTCTTTCGGGCTCCCGATACAAAATATGCTGCATAATGTCCGCATACATATGCACTGATTAGTAATAACCAGACCTGTTTTTTTGATGTAAGCGGGAAATTGGAGGGTGAAGAATTGTGGAAATAGTGTCTGGTCATAACCTTGCCGTCGTCAGTCCCTCATCCGCCGCCTCCATTGTGAAACTACTTCATTGCACGGACCGTTGCTGCTCCATGGAGCCTCGGGGCAGGCTTGACCCTCAACAGACCTGCCCTGATCTGACACGTTTTTCCAGACTGGGGACGGTTTCACTCGAACCGTGCTGCATCATCCAATCGGTCGTGCTGTCAAGCTATGACTACGGATCAGTTTGCCGCGTAACAATGCCGTTCTCCTCGACCTCCGGGTGTTCTTCTGGACGAAGACATCGACATCCTTCTCTCCAGAACGCAGGAAGTCCAAGAAACTGACTCCTTTGTATTCGCACGTTTCGCACACGCTCAAGAGTATCAGGTACTTCTCAATGGCCCGCCCAGTGCATGACCCGCCTATCACATTGCGTAGCCTCGCAAACGCTTTGATTGCGTGCTCTGCGTTGTTGTTGTTCCACGCGACCCCGTCATGGCCCAAGAACGTGAACAGCTTGTCCGCGTTCTTCTGAAACCGTTTTTGGTACGAGATGGCTGCTTCGGTCTTGTACTCAAACCTCGACACGCTGACAAGAAATCGTTGCGCCTCCCTCTTGTGCTTTCTCAAGTAACGTTCTCTCAACCCGAAACGGTCGATGGTTTCCACTATTGGCCTAAGAACTCCGCCGAAATCCTGCGCTAAGGAGCGCAGTTCTCCGTTGAATGGGTGATTCAGGAGATCATCGTTCAAGTCGCGCATCAAGTGCACCAGGCATTTCTGTTGCGGACAGTCCATCGAGTCGTAAGCGGCGTAGAAGTCGGAAACCAATACTCCCTTGAAGCCCTCGATACGTTGGTTCAGTACTGTTGACTCTCGCGTCTCAGAGTAGACATATAGCACTTCTCGCAGACTCGTAAACACCCATACATAGGCTCGTTCGCCCTTTATGCTCGCTGCTGTCTCATCGGCATGGAGCACGTTACCACAGACTATCTTGCTATTGATGGCCTCATAAGCATCCGTATAGAAATCGGCAGCTCTCACCAGCAGTTTGTGGATAACAGGTTGACCCACATTGTAGTGAAACACAGTGTTTATTTGTCGTGCGAGGACAGCTTGGGGAATGCCCAGTTCGACGACATGGTAAACCACGTACGCGATCAGTTCTGTGCCGTAAGGGTGCCTTGTTGTCCCATGCCGATCTGAGGGGAAGGTCTTCCCGCAGTTGAGACACTTGTAGTGAATCACTACAAACTGCTGTACCCACCTTTTGACGCCCGCGCGCCCGAATCTCACGTCATACAAGGGCTTGGTGTGTCTGCCATATCTGACAATCTTTGGAGAACCGCAATGCAGGCATTGAACTGGACGAGAGGGCTCAATGACCTTATTGATGGGATAGGTGAATGTCGATCTCTTGCCTGTCGGTTTCCTGCCACGCCTATTGGGGATGCTTGCCCTCAGGCGTAACCTATTGCGTTGGTAGTCCCAATAAGCACACCGGTTAATGTAATCAAATGCAGGAAGCGAGAAGTCGGTTTTCCCCCACTTATAAAACTCTTGTTTTCTGAGGGAGTCAGTGTGAATGATGCTGATATCAGCGCATTCAGATTCCGAGGTGCCCCTTTCACATATGGTAGCTGATAGCGTTTTGGCTACCATTTCTAGCGCCTCACAATCCTCAGCGTTGTATCTCAGCAGTTTCTGCTTCAGTTCCGGTTCCCTGCAACGTTCCCATTCATGTCTCCATACCAATGCTTTCAACCCAGAAGCTTCGCTGTCTGTCCATTGAAATCCCAGGAAGTGAGCGATCTTCTTGAGCCCATTCGAATAGGTTGGGAAGTAGACCTGCGCATAAATGACGGACAACAGGTTCATGGCGTCGTCGACCACTTGGCCCAGCGAGGCGTACGTTTGGGACACCTCAGGATACCGTTTTTTCATTCGCTTCAGGAAAACTGACTCGTAGCTTCCGTAGTGGATGATCCGGGGATTGTCGATTAGCGCCAAAGCCTCGTTAAACAACGTCCATATTGCCTCCTCTTGAGCTGCGTCCTCTGCCCAGAACGAGTGTTGAATGGGCGAACCCTCGTGTATAGTGCGTAAGCCAATCAGATAGTAGAAGTCCCGGTCTGGAACTCCTTCCACATCGAGATAGACGGGATTGCCGGTCATGTTCAACTCCGGTCTCCCGCAAATGTGAATCTTGTTCTCCCGAATGGCGAGTGCTTTCAGGGAATGATGGTACCTCTCAGGCTTGGATGCTGAACGCTTCGGTCTACTTCGAGGGCGAAAGGTATAGGATAGCTGAGTGACGGTAAAGATCCCCTTGTTGTGCAATGTCTTCCGTTCCTTCTCGGTCATGCCTGAGAGAAGGCTGAGATCGTCCTCCTCGACAGCCGCCCGGCGGCATTGAGGCTGGTACTCGCACTCGGCACAATGCTTGTTGAGGAAAACTGGCGGGGGCGTCTGGCTTTCCTGCTCTGTACGGATCTGTCGGACTTCGGACCGAGCCGTCTTCATCAAGTCAGTCAGTTGGACCTTGGAAGACCTATATTCCGCGCCGTGGATTATTCTGCCGAAGGTCGGCGTCGTGCCAAAAGCCAGGGACAGGGCAAGCGCATCAAAGGCCAGCATCAGCTTGTCATGCTTTGTGACTTTCTCAGTTGGTACGAAGCGTACCGGGACAAAAGCCAGAGGCTGCTTCCGGCCCGTCGACGGTACTATCTCCACAGCGTGAAGCCGTGATTGCAGCTCTTCCGCCTGAACCAAGCAATCAACAGCAATCCGACACGGCTTGTGCTCACGCACTTCTTCCAGGGGTAAACCCTCCAGGCATTCCTCTCCCAGGAAGTGGGACAGCAACCGTCTATGGCTTTCATGCTTGTACTCTTCGAGAATACGGCACTGCAATTCGGCGAATTCACATTGGACGCCGGGAACCCCTGAGGACCTGCGGTACCACTTGGTCTTGCAGAGGAGAAACTCATGAAAGTCGTCGTCTGTAATCATCGTAAACGGGATTGTAGGGCGAATACGACCGGGAGGCAATAAGGGCCAGAGAAAGCGCGGCCTGGCTCCTTAAGCGACCGACACCGATTCATAGACGCCCCAGCGATCAGTAACAAACTCAAACGCGCACTCTCGCGCCTCGGGACCCCACGTTTGCTCTCCATCGAAGACCCAGGCGACAAAGTTGTTCTGTGCGCGGTAAAGCCCGTTCACCTTGCAGAGCGCCGAGAATTGCTTCGCCTCCGTCTCCAGCTCAATCCATCCGAGACGCTGGCAGGTCGCGCGGGCCTCTGAACCAACCGCCCTCCTATGACAATACCAGGTCCCATTGCTCCTGTTCATCTGCACCGGGCGCAACAAGCGGCGGCCTGGAATGCGGGTCGAAGCAGAGTTAAACCAGCTACAACATTATAATGCTGTGCCCGCCTGTCTTTCGCCCCTCTCCATGCCCCGAACACGCCTGTCTGCAATCTCGTCCGGGGTAGAAACCTGCAGCCGGGAAGGTGCTCCGGGTCAAGGCCAACAGCAGAGGGGGACACCGGATCGGGAATCCCGCGTTTTTCCCAGTCCCGCGCCAGGAGGACAGCTTGAAAGCAATTGTGCCTGCCTCAGCCGTGTTCGCCTTCGAGGTCGACCGGTGTCTCGTCACGTTAGAGACGACGATCGAGCGTCCCGCGCCAGACACAAAGGCGACGGATGAGTGGCTTTTCTTGGCAGCACATGTCGGTCTGCCGACCCCCTTTCTTGATTGGACAGAAAGCGCTCTTGTTGCTCTTCGGTTTGCCCCGTTGGAGAAGAGCCTAATCGTCTGGATGCTAAGTCCTCTTCTGCTCAACAGTTCTCTGTCACCAACCAACCAGAGAATACCATGCTGGGCAGCGATGAATTGCCGCTAACATGGTACGGGCCAGCGCTGGAGCGTTCAGTCAGGCTTCCTCGATCTTATCAGTACCGAGTTCAAAGGCAGCCGCTTTGACGGCATGTACCACGCGCCTGTCCAGACGCGCCCAGCTTTCATCCCTGCGGACTGCCACGGGGTCAAGATAGCGTAAGACGGGTCATGTGTCGGCCTACGTCTCCTGGGGGCATTTAAACGCGATATCGTGTTGTGATGGGCCGGTGTCTCGCCAGGAGGAGTTTTGAGAGCGCCAGAAAAATTGAGGTGTCCCACCAAGAGAGATCCTCGAAGGGGCTCAAAGAATTTTCGGGCAGGGGGTGGGTGGTCGAAAAAGGAAAAGGGAGAAGGAGGGCAGGCGCGTGCGAGCTGAGACGACTATAGGGCAAAGCCCGGCGGGGGACCCGCGCGGGGGGGACGAGGTGGAGGTGGTCGAAAAATCTGCTACCACTTCACCCCGAATCATAACGATTCACGCCATACAAACTTATAAGCATTTCTATCCGGGAGAGCAGGGAAAAGAAGGCGAAAAGGGGGATCGCAGGGGGCATTGGGGGGACGACTCGGGGCAGGCAGGGCATTGCCGGGCTGGGAACGGGGTTTTCTGGAGCAGAAAGCCCGGCAATGGCCTGCCTGCCCCGAGTGCCGGGCCTGGGGAGCGCTTGCGCTCATGAGCCGGGACAAACCTCGACCGGGCGGCCTTCTGGCCGGCATGCGGCGTGGATGGCGCGGAAGCTTACGGAAGGGTGTCGGGCCGGGCGCGAGGAGGAGGACGCGGCTGGAAAGGGTCCCGAGTCTTGCAGCGCTTGCTCTCCCCGTGGCGCAGGATGCGGTCGACGACGCGGGGGTCGGTAATAAAGGCGACCATGCGCATACGGGCGCCGCAGGCGCAAGTCAGAGGATCCGCTTCGAAGATTTTCCTGATCAAGCGGGCCCAAGTGCTGCGGGCCTCGCTGGAGAAGTCGGAATTGTCCCGGGCCTCGGCCGCGGGAGGGCCGGCGCCGGGGCTGTCGGCTTGCTCGCCCGCGCAGACGATTCTGCCCCGGTTGGAATACGCGCCGTAGAAGCGCTGGCAGTGGCTTCCCGGATAGGGGATATGGGCGGTGATGCGGTGAATCCACTCGTGCGGATCGAGCACGAGCCGGGTGGCGCCGGAGCGCGGGTCCGGGGGCGTCTCCAGGGCCAGGTTGCCGTCCTCAAGTTTCCGCGGCGCATCCATGGCCAGAGCGGGGCGCGTGATGTAGCGACCCTGGGATTCGAGCGCGGCGAGGGCGCCGGCTTCCACCGGCGGTCCCGCGAAGACTGAGAATCCGGGATGAACCCAGGACAAGAGATTGTGCATGAAGCTTTCGGAGAGGCGTTCGGCCCGGTGCAGGCGCTCCAGGAACAGGCGCCGGAAGACTTCCCTGACGGCGTCGGGATCGGGCGCGGGAAGCGTCAGGAACTCTCCTTGCCGAGTGAGAACGCTGTCAGAAACCAGGGCGTGGGCGTGCGGATTGAAGTTGCACCCGTAGCCGCCGAAGGTCTGCAGCGAGATGACGCAGCCGGGGCGGACATCAGCGCGGTCAAAGAATGCCTGGAAGGTTTTCAGAATCGCCGCGTAGGCGGTTTGTGATAGAAGGCCGAGCAGCTTGCGGTCGCGTTCGATGAGGCCGCGCAGGACGGAAGACCCTAGCCTGGGATCCAAATGTTGAATCGGACCTGGCCGGCTATAGGGTTTACTACGGCAAGGCTCCTGGCGTGTACAGTGCCCCGATCTCACTGGGCAGGCAGACAACCTACACCGTGACCGGCCTGACGCCGGGGACTTACTACTTTGCGGTGACAGCCTACAACACGGCCAGCCTGGAAAGCGGCTTTTCAAACGAAGTTTCCACGACTGTCGCGGCATCATCGAGGTGCGATCTCGACCTCGATGGGGCCGTGAACATAATGGACCTGCAAGCACTCATCAACGCAATCCTGGAAATAAAACCGCTGCCCGAAGGGGTCAGCGGCGACATGAACAGCGATGGCGTCGTCAATGTTCTGGACCTGCAGGTCCTGGTTTCCGTGATCCTTGGGATCGCGGTGTGTAAATAACAACTGCAGCAGGAGGTTTCAGTAATGGCAACAAGAGCGCAATTGAGTTGGCCGGCAAATTCTGCGGAAGAGCAGGTCACGGGGTACAACGTCTACATGGATGGAGCGCAGGTGGGAAACACCCAGGAATCGAAATTCGAACTGGAAATCACGCCGGACGCTCATGCCTTAGCGGTGTCGGCCGTGAATGTGTGGGGTGAGGGTCCGCAGTCCGATCCGGTGAAGACGCCGGCACCGTGCTCTAAAGTCGGCGGCCTGGCCATCTCCATCGTGGTCAATGTCTCGATAAGTCAATGAAGGTGGTGCTCCTCATGATGGTATTCCTGTATGTCGACCAGCCGGTGGCAAGCCTGCAATTCGATTTGGACACTACAGGTGCCGTCACGTTGGTTGACACCGTTCAGAAACAGATCGCGCAGGCTCCGGTCAACGGCAAGGTTCGGGTCATCATCTACGGCCTGAACCAAGCTGTTTTCCAGGGAAAATTCGCCACGGTGAACGCTCCAGTGAGCGGAGTGTCAAACGCGGTGGGAGCGGCCCTGGATGGATCACCGGTGCCGGTTGCGATCAAAACCCTGAGCCCTCCCGGAAAAGTCAAGGTGGAGATCAACCCTTAAAACAGCAAGGGCCGCCAGCCGGAACTGGCGGCCCTCAATTTACCTCACGGAACAGGACATCGCGGGAACGGGGCTACGAGTTTCGAATTTGTATATACCGCGGCTCTGGACAGTGGGCTTAGGGATTATCAGTTCGAGCAGTCAGCGCCACGAGGACGTTGGCCGAGAGCTCACTCAAAGTGCAGCGCCACCAAGGGATCGGTCTTCGCTGCACTGCGGCTCGGTAAATAACAGGCGGCCACCGCGACGATGAACAACAAAATGGTTGCTCCGGCAAATGTCAGGGCGTCAACGGGGCCGACACCATAAAGCATGGTCCCGAGCAGCCGCGTAAGAGCGAAAGCCACCAGCAAGCCTAGGAGGAGCCCGATGCCAGCGAGCCGCACACCTTGCCGAACTATCAGCATGGCCACCGACCGCTGCGTGGCGCCCAAAGCCAGCCGGATTCCCATTTCCTGCGTCCGCTGTGTGGCTGCAAACGAAATCACGCCGTAGAGGCCGACCGCAGCCAGCAGCAGAGCCAAGATCCCGAACAGGCCCACAAAGAAAGCCGCGCCGCGCGATTGACCCAGCGCCTGCTCGACGTGTTGCTCCATCGTTTCAACATCGAAAACGGGCAGATTCGGATCGAGTTCACGCACTTGAGCGCGCACTGCGGCTAACAACGACAGCGGATCCCCGTCCGTCCGTAGATAAAGCGTCGCGACGGAACTGTACTCCTGCAAGATCGGCCGGTAGATGCACCCGCGAACCTGCTCGCGCACGGTACTGTACTTGGTGTCCCGCACTATGCCCACAACTTCCATGATAACACCGTCCCGCTCTTGGAGATGTTTGCCAATGGCGCTTTGCCCGGGCCAGAGATCCCTTGCCAGCCGTTCGTCGACTACGGCGACAGGCGCTGAGGATTGCCGGTCGCTCGGAGCGAAGTCGCGTCCGGCGACGAGCGGTATGGCGGCCGTCTCGAAATATCGCGGGCCAACCACGTTGACGTTCGAGTTCTGGAATATCCCGCTGCCAGTGCCTTCCGGCGTCGAGAAATCGTTTGCCCACCTCCTCCCGGAAAGGGGTACTACCACCGCCAGGCTGGCCGACCGCACACCAGGAAGGCCTGAGCCGCGCTCAAGCAGTTGTCGCTGGAAGGCCAATCCACGCGCCTCATCGTATCCCTGCAGGCCCAGGTCGAAGTTGGCCAGTAGCAGCCCGCTCCGCCCGAAACCAAGATCGATGGCGCGCTCGTTCAGCAGGGTGCGGACGAGAAGGCCTGCAGCCGCCAGCAGCGCCAGCGACATGGAGACCTGAAGTACGACCAGCACTTGGCGGACGGGCAGCGTGTGAAGTCTGCCGCTTGCCGCTTGCCCGTGTTTGAGCGAAGGAAACAGATTTCGTCCCGAACCATGAAGCGCTGGAAACACACCAGCTAACACCGCGGCTAGAACAGATACGGCGGCGGTGAAACCCAGCATGCGCGCGTCAAAGACGGCGTCGGGTAATTGTGGACCGAAATCGCCGATGCGAAGGCCGGCTAACGCCTGGCTCAGCCAGAAACCGAACAGCAGGCCGGCGCTGCCGCCAAATGCGGTCAACAGCAGACTTTCGGCCAGCGCCTGCCGCACCAACCGGAAACGGGTTGCACCGAGTGCGAGCCGAATAGCCGTCTCTTTCTGACGCGACTTGGCACGCGCCAGCAACAGGTTGGCAACGTTGACGCAGGCGATCATCAGGACCACGCCGCAGACCCCAAACAGAACTCCCAGAAAACGAGAAGACACTCCGGGCGGCATCGGGCCAGATCTTCGATTGGCTGGCCGGCCGCAGGGTCACCGTCCAGCGGCGGTTCGCCTCGATGGGCTCGGACTCGGCGATCTGTTGCGCACGGAGTCGCAACGCGAGTTCGGCTTGGTACATCGAGACTCCGGCGCTAAGCCGGCCAGTCGCGGAGAGCCAATGCGTACCACGGTTATGCATGCGTGCTTCACTGAAATTCCAACCCTTGACTGGGGATGGCATCAATTGGGCCTGTGCGTCGAGTGGGAGCCAGAAGTCGGGTCCTTCACCCAACTCCGTTCCCTCAAAGCCGCGTGGGGCCACACCAATGATTGTGTATGGATGACCGTTAAGATTGACGCTGCGGCCAAGCGCCGCGCGGTCTCCAGCGAAGCGCCGCTGCCAGCACGAGAAGCTGAGCAGGGTCACTGCATGGGCGTAGCCATCCTCGCCAGGCAAGAAAGCGCGGCCGAGAGCGGGGCGCACGTGCAGCAACGAAAAGTAGTTGGCAGACACCAATTCGCCCCCTGTCCGTTCGCTTACACCGCCGGTGCCCGCATTCAGAACAAAGGCTGCATGGACCGAAATATCTTCCAGAGCGCCGGTATCGCGGAAATCCAGATAATCCGGGTAGGAGAGTGAGCTGTACCCACCGCTCTTTGTATTGAGGTGGTAGAGGTTCACTAGCCGCTCTGGCTCGCTTACCGGCAGCGGCTTGAGAAAGATTACGTTGACCAGACTGAAAATTGCGGTATTCGCGCCAATGCCAAGCGCAAACGTGAGAATGGCCACAGCGGCGAAGCCCGGTGAGCGGCGCAACTGTCGCAAGCCGTAGCGAAAGTCGCAGCCAACGTCTTCGAGAAAGCCAAAGCCCCGCGCGTCACGAACAGTCTCCCTGGCCTGCTCGATGCCGCCTACAGCAATACGCGCCTGGCGCTGTGCCTCGTCAGGGGCCATGCCGTGGCGTATGTTCTTGTCGGCAAGGAGGTCAATGTGCAATTGCAGCTCGTCTCGTAGACGATCTTCGAGCTTGCTCCTACGGAAGAAGGCGCCCAACATACCGATGAAGGATCTGATTCGAACACGCACGCGAGCCTCCTAAAAAGCGCCCTGGAGTACACGACCGATGAATTCCGCCATCCGCTCCCAGTCCTTGGCTTCCTTCGCGAGCCGCCGACGGCCGGCCTTGGTGATCGAATAGTAGCGTGCCCTCCGGTTGTTCTCGCTGGTTCCCCATTTCGAGCTGATGCAGCCGCTCTGTTCGAGCCGCGCCAATGAAGCATAGAGCGTTCCCTGGTTCAGCGTCAGCAGTTCCCTTGATACATGGTGGATACGCTCAGCGATTCCAAATCCGTGCAGCGGCCCGAGCGTGGCAAGGGCTTTGAGCACGATCAGATCCAAGGTGCCGTACATTACTTCCGACTTCGTTTCGGGCATGACTTGCTCCTTTGGTTAGGCCAAATGTAACCTACGCCGCTTCATTTGGCCTGTCAAGGGGAAAGGTAACAAGGGTGCGCAAAGCGCCCTGCACGTTGTCCGGAAACGGCGTTCGAGAAAGCTGCGCCACCGGAATCGCTGCGAAATCTCGCACTCGATCGCTTTCGATTGCTTCACCAAGAGTAAGGTGAACCGTCGCGCTCTGTGGTCCTGACTTATAAGCATTTCTATCCGGGAGAGCAGGGAAAAGAAGGCGAAAAGGGGGATCGCAGGGGGCAAGTTGGGGGGACGACTCGGGGCAGGCAGGGCATTGCCGGGCTGGGAACGGGGTTTTCTGGAGCAGAAAGCCCGGCAATGGCCTGCCTGCCCCGAGTGCCGGGCCTGGGGAGCGCTTGCGCCCATGAGCCGGGACAAACCTCGACCGGGCGGCCTTCTGGCCGGCATGCGGGGTGGATGGCGCGGAAGCTTACGGAAGGGTGTCGGGCCGGGCGCGAGGAGGAGGACGCGGCTGGAAAGGGTCCCGAGTCTTGCAGCGCTTGCTCGCCCGGTGGCGCAGGATGCGGTCGACGACGCGGGGGTCGGTAATAAAGGAGACGATGCGCATGCGGGCGCCGCAGGCGCAAGTCAGAGGGTCGGCTTCGAAGACTTTGCTGATCAAGCGGGCCCAAGTGCTGCTGGCCTCCCTGGAGAAGTCGGAATTGTCCCGGGCCTCGGCCGCGGGAGGGCCGGCGCCGGGGCTGTCGGCTTGCTCGCCCGGGCAGACGATTCTGCCCCGGTTGGAATACGCGCCGTAGAAGCGCTGGCAGTGGCTTCCGGGATCGGGGATGTGGGCGGTGATGCGGTGAATCCACTCGTGCGGATCGAGCACGAGCCGGGTGGCGCCGGAGCGCGGGTCTGGGGGCGTCTCCAGGGCCAGGTTGCCGTCCTCGAGTTTCCGCAGCGCGTCCATGGCCAGAGCGGGGCGCGTGATGTAGCGGCCCTGGGATTCGAGCGAGGCGAGGGCGGCGGCTTCGACCGGCGGTCCCGCGAAGACTGAGAATCCGGGATGAACCCAGGACAAGAGATTGTGCATGAAGCTTTCGGAGAGGCGTTCGGCCCTGTGCAGGCGCTCCAGGAACAGGCGTCGGAAGACTTCCATGACGGCGGCGGGATCGGGCGCGGGCAGCGGCAGGAACTCTCCTTGCCTAGTGAGAACGCCGTCAGAAACCAGGGCGTGGGCGTGCGGATTGAAGTTGCACCCGTAGCCGCCGAAGGTCTGCAGCGAGATGACGCAGCCGGGGCGGACGTCAGCGCGGTCAAAGAATGCCTGGAAGGTTTTCAGGATCGCGGCGTAGGCGGTTTGTGACAAAAGGCCGAGCAGCTTGCGCTCGCGTTCGATGAGGCCGCGCAGGACGCGGGGGATGGAAAAGGTGAGAGTGGCGATGAGGGACCGGAGCCAGGATCTCCGAGGTGAGTTTTTCGGCAAAGAGGACAGAGCGTTTGGCCTGGCAACTGGAGCAGAAATTCCTCGTGCGGCAGGAGAATGCCAAAAGGTGCTCCGCATGACATTTTGGGCACCGAATCCGGGCCAAGCCGCCTTGAAGCCGGCCACAACTCAGGAACTCCTCTACGGAACGAACCACAACCGGCCGCAGTGGTCCCGCGCGCGGCTCGAAGCGTTCTTCGTAACCACGGACGTAACTGTCGAAGTGGTCTTCAAAGAGCTGATAAAACTCCGTCTGTTCGGGATGCCTGGGCCTGTATTGCGCCGGCGCTTCGGCGACAAGGCTGCCGCCGGGATCCTCGCCCGCAACGAGGTCCGAGACCATGCCGCGGCAGGTGAGGACCGGCAGGCAGACGCAGGGCATGGGGGACTGACCTCTCCGGGCGGCCGTTTTGGGGCCGCCCAAAGAGATCTAACTGCCATGGGGGTGAAATTGGCCAATCAGAGTGGAAGGCGGCCACCTCCTATTTACTCCCTTCGACGGATTGAGGAGCGTGCTGAAAATCCTCGGATTCAGCGAGCGAGTGCGAGGCAGTCATCATATCTTCTACAAGGAAGGCGTAGAGGAGATCCTGAACCTGCAAGCCAAAGGGAACAAGGCAAAGCCTTACCAGGTGAAGCAGGCCCGCCATGTTATACTGAGATACCGTTTGGGGGAAGAATCCGATGCCGACGCCTAGATATGAGGTCATCATTTACTGGAGCGCGGAGGACGAATCCTTTATCGCCGAGGTGCCGGAACTGCCCGGTTGCGCGGCAGACGGGAACACCTACCGCGCAGCCCTTGCCAACGTCGAAGTGGTCATCAAGGAGTGGATTGAAACCGCCACCGAGACTCGGTCGCCCCATCCCCCAACCCAGAGGCCGCCTCGTCTTCGCCTAGTTCGCCCTCTGTCCTCTGATTTCAGAACGTCAGAACGTATGCGGAGGCGCACCGTGGTGCGCGATAATCTCTGGTGGGATTGTGCTCATGTCCGCCACCATAGGTAAAATGATTGCATCCGGCTACCGGAAGGGATCAGGCGATGTGCTGCATGGCATTGACGAATTCCCTCCCCAACATCGGGGGAGGAATGGGCTTCCCGTCCTGCTCATAGAGATCAATGATCTCTTCGACAATATTGCAGAGGTCGGCAAAAACCTTCTTGGCGTCCGCGCCGTGGCAACCAGCGAATAACAGTTCCGGGCAGCTGCCGATGAAACAGCCATCCTCCTCCGACCATTCCACGAGCTTCACATACTTATCGCTCTTCTTCATCTCTTGGATTCCTTAATCGCCAGCTACACGGCTCTTTGCTGAGAAAGCAAGCATCAACGCAGTGCGTGCCAAGCCTACGAGATTATATCATTGAACCACTTAAGTCGGCGTGAGAGCAGATCGAACCGCCAACCCGTTTTTTGCTGCGATTGCTTTTCGATACTATGCGCCTGAAGCCCTGAGATAGAATAGCCCCTGCAACCCTTATTGATAGAACAGGCTCTGCCAGACAGAATTTCTTCAGTCCTGCCGGCCAGATCGGGATGGGAGCAATAGCGTGAAGTCGGAAAGCTGCGGCATTTGCGGCGCAAGTGGAAAGAGGGAATGCCCTGCGATCAACGGGAGGATATGCACGGCCTGTTGCGGTTCTAAGCGGGTCAGCGCCATCGCATGCACTCCAGAATGTGAATACAATCCCTTCGGCATCAATTCCTACGATTTATGGCTGCGGGGCGATGGCACATGCCAGCCGAAAATGCATAAGTTTGTGGTCGATCACCTGGCGTCGAAATCCATCTACGAGGAGGTGGGGAAATACGCCATCGGAGACAGGCCACAAGACGATGAAGATTTCGCTTCCGCCGCCGCGTTTCTGGTCCACAACAAACTCTTCCTGGAGCCATATGAAGACGACAGATGCCTGGCGGATGTCTGGGAGCGGGAAAGCTGGCAGGGCCTTACAAACGACGAACGGATGATGATTCAATGCCGGCGGCACGCCTATCCGGCCCTGCTAGAAATCCAGCAGACCCTAGACGACAAGGCTATGAGTTGCTTGGATTTGCTGGACAAGAGCAGGAAGCCGTTCGTTGTTTACGACCGCAATACTGCCGGCCGCGCGGCGCGTTTTACCCGCTTGCTGACCTGGATCTGCCATTACCCCAACTTCAGCCGCCTCGGCCCTATGGGCATGGAGCTGGATCATCCGCTGTCCTCAATCGTGATGGACGAGATACGATCGGGCTCCCTTCGGGAGGGGATCTCCGAGGTGGAGTACCTCAAGATCCACTTCGTTGCGGTCTGCCGGCAGGCAACGGCGACTGCCAAGCGGCGCCTGGAGGAAATGATTCGAAGCCTGGACGCCAACCCATGGATCGCCGCCTATGCACTTCGTGCTGATCGGGAGGAGATCGCCGGGCTACTCGCAAAAAAGCCTGAGTTTGAGCGTGAGCCTCCGTCAAGATCCGGGGAAGCGGACGCCCTTTGCTATGCCTGGCTGCGAAAAGGGGAATCCGAGGAAATCGAAAATGCTGCGTCCCCACAGATACGCTCCGAATTCCAGCGCGGTGGAGTCGGCGTGCTGGGACAAGTCCAGCTGCATGCGGACAGATTGACACTCACGTCATTCGGCGAGCAGAAATTCCGATCCGCGCGTGAAAAGCTCGAGAAATACTGCGGCAACCGGATCTCATTCACCATCGAATCCGAAAGACCTCTGAAGGATGAACTCCTCAAGCGATTCGTGGAAGAGGCGCGGGACGAAGATGAGCCCGTGGATCAACCCGACCCTGCGAATCAAATCCCGGCTGAAGTTCAGCGCACTCTGCTGCGGGACTTCCATAACAAACACTACCGCCAGTTCCTGGACGACAGCATCCCGGCATTAAAAGGCATGACCCCTCGGGAGGCAGCCAAGGATGAACATATGCGTCCGGAGCTCCTTTCACTGATGAAGGAACACCTGAATGGGATAGATCGAAGAAATCGAAAGGAGGGCCTCGACCTAAACATCGATTGGGTCCTTGGCGAACTGAATCTCGACGAGCTTAAGGCCGGTTGAATCCGGCATGAAGAATCCTACGCGCGCATGGCCGCAAGACGCCTGCCTGCATTTGGAGAAAGGGAAGCGGCGTGGCCGTGCAGCTCATTACGCGCCAGGCCCGGAGTCTCCAGGGAGAGGCGCCAAGTCCGTAAGGAGCACGCCTTCAAAGCAACCGGGCAGAGGAATGCATCAGAAAGAATGCGTCAAATGCGACAATGGCGCATTTCTGCACGCCATTCGATAAGAATGCACCATTTGGCGCATTCAGCTGGTCGGAGGCAGGGAGAATGAACCCATGACGTCAAACATTCCCCAAGCCGTAAACGAACTGATTACTGAATATCGCCGATTCTTGCGCACCTCCTATCGCTTCTTGGATGAGCGCCTCCGCCGCCAGTTCGAAGACCACTTGGACCGGACAGACGTCATCGTCCGCGGACCCTACGTCACTCTCGCCCAGGAGTACGAGAAAGCCCGGACCCTCTTGGAACTCGTCCAAGCAGGCGTTCTGACGCCTGAACTCTCGAAGGCGAAATGGCCATTTTGGCCAAGCAGCTTGCGGTTGCGCTCGACGAGGCCGCGCGGGGCGCGCGGGATCGAAAACGTCCAGAGGCGGTGGGGCACGGGCGCGAGAATTTCCAGGGTGAGTTTTTCGACGAAAAGCAAGGCGCGCCTGGTTTGGCAACTGGGGAGGAAATTCCTAGTTAGGACCCCGGTCAGCTTTCGTTACCCTTGGAAAGTCCGAGCGCGCGGATGCGCTTGTGCAGGCGGGTACGTTCGATGCCCAGCGCACGGGCGGCTGCGGATACATTCCCGCCTGCGTCCTCCAGCGCTTGGCGAATGAGCTCGCGTTCGGCCTGGGCCCGTGTCTCCTCGAGGCTCGATGGCAAGCTATCATCCTGCGGAAGGCGGATCTCCAATGGAATGGTCTCTGCTGTGATCGTATCCGACACCGATAAAATGGCAATGCGTTCGATGATGTTGCGCAATTCACGGACATTGCCGGGCCAGCGGTAGCCGCGCAGCGCGGCAAACGCATCGTCTTCGATGACCTTGGGTTTGAAATTATTGCGCCGGCAGAATTCCTCCAGAAAATATTCCGCCAGCGGTCGAATATCCTCAGGGCGCTCGCGCAGCGGCGGCACCCGGATGGGCACCACGCTGAGGCGGTAATACAGATCTTCTCTGAACTTCTTTTGCGACACCAAGGCTGCCAAATCGCGGTTGGTGGCGGAAATGATGCGGACCGATACATGCAGCGTTTCCTCGCCTCCGACATGCTGAAACTCACCTTCCTGCAGGACGCGCAGCAGTTTAGCCTGGGAAGCCTCGTGCAGGTCGCTGACTTCGTCCAGGAATATCGTGCCTCCATCAGCAAGTTCGAACTTGCCGCGCCGGCAAGATGTCGCTCCGGTAAAGGCCCCTTTTTCATGGCCGAACAGCTCGCTTTCCAATAACTCCACCGGAATGGCGGCGCAATTAACCTTGATGAACGGACCGGCAGCGAAGGGGCTCTGGCGGTGCAGATGCGCGGCGATGAGTTCCTTGCCCGTACCCGACTCACCTGATAACAGCACCCGCGCGTCGGAGCGACCCACCTGTGCGGCTTGTTCCACCACACGCAGAAAAATGGGACTGGCCCCGATCATGCGGGGCGTCTCTCCCACCAGCTCGCGCAGCCGGGCGTTCTCCTGTTGCAGCGCTGCTTGTTCCAGGGCATTTTTCAGCACCAGCAGCAGGCGATCCCGGCTCAGCGGTTTTTCCAGGAAATCGAAGGCACCCGCCCGCGTGGCCGCGACGGCATCAGCGATGGTGCCGTGACCGGAGATCATGATGACCGGTGCCTGGTTGTCCATCTTTCGCAGGGTATGCAAAAGGTCGATCCCGTTGCCGTCCGGCAGGCGGACATCCAGAAGATAGGCATCAGCGCGGCCGCGCAGCAGCTGCCTCTGGAATTCCTCGACTGACCGGCAGATGACCACACCATAGCCGGCCCCCTCGAGCACCAGCCTTAAAGAGTTGCCGACATTGACCTCGTCGTCGACGATCAGAATTCTTTTCGCAGCCATGTTTTCGTTCTCTTCATTTTTCGTGACCCCGAACACTCGCGCCCGTATCGCCACACCATCTGCGCCAATACTTGCATCGTGCTAAGATTTTTCAGATTCCTTCCCTCGCCCTTCCAGGGCTCTGGATGGCGCGCTCACGACCCCGGGCGGCGCTTCGCTTGCCCGGGGCTACTATCCTGCGCGCCTCCGGCGCGCCTCTTATCCGCCTTCATTCGTTGCCGATTTATGCGCCATTCCTGCATTCCTCGATAATAGGAACACATGATATTTCACGATGGCGGAGCGGGCAGCAACAGGCGGAAAGCGGCGCCGCCCAATCGGCCTTCGATGGAAAACAAATCGCCTCCCGCGAGCAGGGCATTCTTGCGCGAGATCGATAGGCCTAATCCCATGCCATGCTTTTTGAAAGAAATGGCAGGCTCGAAGAGCGTGCTGCGCGCTTCGGCACTCAGCCCCGGACCCGAGTCGTGCACTTCCACCATAACTTTCCCCTCGGCGGCTTCGCTGACAGCCAGCACCTTTCCCCCCGCTCCCGCAGCTTCGGCTGCATTCTCCAACAGATTCGTGACGATTCCTTTGACCTGGTCCGGATCCGCCCACGCGGGAGTGAGACCGGGTTTTGCCTGAATCGCGTAAACGACCTCCGGATGCGCTACCGACAGGAATTGAACGCGCTCCTCCAGGAGGGCATTCATATCGAGGGCCATTGGATTTGCCGGAGGCTCGGTGGCGAACTCCGAGAAAGCGCGCACACGCCGCTCCAGGCTTTCCACTTCCTCCACCACGACCTGGGCTGCCTGTTCCAGGAATCGCCGATCGGCTGCCGGCTGCCTTGCCAGGATTTCCTCCACGGTAAGCCGGATGGGAGTGAGGGAGTTTTTCAGCTCATGTGCCATCTTGCGCGCCAGCATCTGCCAACTGGCAACCTGGGTCAGATAGATGAGACGGTCGCGGCTCTGCTGGAGGTGATCCGCGGTGTGATTGAACGCCCGGATTGCGCGGCCAATCTCATCTTCCTGCCCCGCGTGAAGACGGATTTCAAATTTGCCCCGAAGCAAGTTGAAAGAGACCGGCGGTCAGATCCTGGATTGGACTGCTGATGCGGTTGGCAAAATAGATGACACTTACCAACGACAAGATCCAAATGATGGTGCTCAACAGCAGCAACGGGTAGGTCAATCCCCGGTGCAGATCACGCCGGCCGAGGCTCGCCACCTTGTCGCGCGCCTGGCTGTACTGCCTGGCCACCTCCTGCATGCGAACGCCGTTCAAGCTTTTCGAATACAGCCATACATCCTCCCCATGGCGCACGAGGTAATTCAAACGGTCGCCCTCCGGATCCGAAAGCGTAAATCGTTCAGGATCCGGGCTCTCCCAGAAATGCCTCAATGTCTCCGGCCAGTTCGCTCGCGTGCCGGCGGTAAATCGCTCCGGTTCCAGCCGGCCCGCCTCCGCTTCCGCCTTGAGACCTTCACGAGCCTGCCGATAATACTCCCGCGCGATGTTTTCCAGAGATTTGGAAGCACGATCCAGATCATCCGTCGTCATGAAGCCGAGGCTCTGCTCCAACAACGCCGTGCCGATCCAGAGAATGGCTGCCAACGGCACCAGAGTTGCCGCTAGAAATATCAGGATGAGTTTGTGCCGAAGACGATTCACGCTATATCCTGCAACGATCGGATCTGTCTCATGTGCCTGGAGCGCGAAGTGTGTGCCGGCCGCCACTTGCGTTCTGCTTCATGTCCACTAGCCGCAAGGGGCCGGAGAACGCCTCCCAGCGGAGCGGCTCCTCCCGTTTTTTGCGGCTGAAAACGTCGATTAAGCCTGCCAGCGTCAAACCGGAACTGCTCTCGCCGCTTGCGCTCTCGCTGTCCACATAGGAGCACTCCAGCTTAACCGTGAAGGATTTTTCCGGGCTGAGCACCGGCAAAGGCAACTGCAAGCTGTCCAGGCACCAGGTTTCCGCGGCCGCAGCGGTTAAATGGGACGCCGAGCGCCCCGGAGATCCCGCCTGGACTACGGAAAATTTTTCTTCCCACAGATCATAACTCAAAATGAAACTCTGCTGCTGCCTGATGGTGGCTGAGCTTCCTGCTGTGAGGGTCAACGCCAAGGTGTAGGTCACAGAAGCCCCGTTGTTCAGCCGTTCGAGCGGCCTCCCTTCGATAAAGTGGAGCTGAGGGGCCGCTACGTGCAGCTGATTGCCCCGGCGTTCCACGGTGAGGGAAGGGGATTGAGCCAGCATCTGGAGACAAGCGAACCCCGCGAAACACGTCAGTAGGATGCAGTATCGGTAGGATCTCATGTCGCCCCCTAATACCTGAATCCCAGCATGAACACCGGGGTCACGTCATGAAGTCTTACCGGGAAGGCCAGGGATGTGAAAAAACCATCTTTGGAAGCCCAGCCAAATCCCAGTCCGTGTCTCACGCGGGCGCTTTGTCCTTGATCCCAAACCGCACCTACGTCATAGAAGATCTCAAAGGGACGGTAACGATATTCCAACGATCCATGTGCGACGCGCGATCCTCCAAGCGGCGCCACATCAAACTTGTTCCATCCCCGCAGCGTGAAGCTGTTTCCCAAGGAGAAACGCTCGAACAGCGGCGCGGATCCCGTGATCAGACCTCCCTGAAAATGAGCGCCGAAGGAGTTCTTACGCCTGGAAATTCGATAATCGGCAGTCAGGTAGTGACGGGTGTAAACAAAATCGCTGTCAAGCACCCGCGTGGCCGTCCGCAAATCGTAGCCGGCGCTGAAATCCTGCCGGAAACCGCTGGGGCTCTGGATCCGGTGACGGTACTGAATGTCGGCGGTTCCCGCATAAGCCGTCTTCGTCCGGGTCACCGGATACTGCAGTTGAATTTGCTGAAAGCTCGTGCCGACACTCAGCTTCAGGTCCCGATGAGGAATCAGCGACAGCGAAGGTGAGAAATCCTGCCGCCAGCGGTAAATGCCGGGCACATCGGGTGCCTGCGCCAAAGCCGCCTGGGTGGCATTGTTGAAGGTCTGGTGGTAGCCATCGAAATCGAGCCGCAGTTGTACTACATCCGTGCCCAGCTTCCTGTTCTCATACCGCAGCCGGAACCCGGCATTGCGCTCCAGAAGCTCGTCGGAACTGTCAACGAGCCCGAAAGTGAAAACGCTGTGCTGGACGGTGATGGGAACTTCGATGGCGCCGCTGAATCCCTCTTTGGAATGGTACACGACTGGCGGCACGGGAAATTCGAACCGTTTATAGCGGATCTGCTCGGTTTCGAAGATCACTTTGACATGGTCAGGTTTTTCTCCGCGCTTCACTTTGACCGTGACCGAATAGTCCCGCAATTCCTTACGCAGCTTCTTGGCCAGCTCGTCGGCAGCCTGCTCGTTGTACTTCTCTCCCACCAGCTTCTGCATCTCGTCGCGCAAGGTCTTGTTGACCTTGGATTCAGAAATCCCTGACAGCGAGACGCTTTCCACGTCGAATCGCGAGTTGACGTTGGCGTCCGGCTTCTGACCGGCGGCCTGGATCCAGGTGGGCCAAAACAACATCAAGAGTAAGGGTAGTAAGGTTTTGTTTTTCATGCCCGCCTGGATTGCAAGAAGAGCACCAGATCGCAAGTTATTCATTTAAAGTGAGATAAACATTGGCGCGCCGTGACCGGGCATCACAGGTGTGCCACCGTTGCCACAGCCGCCTCTGACATACTTTACATGCTTCTGCGATTCAGACAGTGGAAAAAACTTTGCCACGAATGGCACGAAAGGAGAGAGGGGCCAACATGGGAGTGCCATTTTGCCTCTTCCACACGGGCAGCCTCCGGCCAACAGTCTGGCACCGATCTCCCGGGAAAGCGCCTCCAAACTGCCCATTTATGTCCGGCCCCGGAAGCGCTTTCCCGGGAGATTGGCGACAGACGGTTGCAGCACGAAGCTCTGCGCCCGTGTGGAGGAGCCAAAATTGCGGGTTATCGGCCCGCTCTGCGATAAGGTCTCTCGGTTGCGGCAATGGCTATTCGTGCCATTCGTGGCTGCTTTGTGCTTGTATTGTCTGAATCACAGATCACAGGACCGCCTGCCATTTGTAACGCGGGTCTGCCGCCAGAAGAACCTGGAAATGAATCGGAAAGGCCATGAATCCAATTGACTCTGCAGGCAGATTCTGATAGTTAACTATCCGGTTAGTTAAATGCGAAAACAGACGCCAGCGAAATCTCTGCAGCGTGGATCCCGGCAACGCAACAGTGCCGAGACCCGGGCCGCGATTCTGGAAGCGGCGGGCGGAATCTTTGCGGAAGTCGGGCTGGCGGGAGCGCGCATTGATGCCATCGCCGCCGCGGCGGGCATCAACAAAGCGATGCTATACTACTATTTCAAGAGCAAGGACGGCTTGTACCGCGCCGTACTGGAAAGAAATGTCGAGGAGTTTCATCGCCTCGGGGATGAGGTGCTGTCCAGTGAGGGATCGGCCGGATCGATCGTGCTCCGGTATGTGAGCACTCATTTCAGCTTCATCGGCGCGCGCCCATACTATGCACGACTGTTTCAGCGCCTGATCATGGCGGGGGACCGGAGCGTGGAGCGCATCGTCAAGCAGCACTTTGTACCGCTTTCCAGGAAGTTGATCGGGCTGATTGAGCGCGGAGTGCGATCCGGCGAATTCCGCGCGCTGGATGCGCGTCACACGGCGATTTCGTTGGTAGCGCTCACGGTGTTTTATTTCAATGCCGCGCCCATGGTCCGGAGGATCGGGAACATCGACGTGTTTGATCGCGTGGAACAGGCTCGCAGAAAAGAGGAAGTTCTCAAATTCATCCGCTTCGCACTCTTCAGGAATCCGGAGGCCGTGGAACCATGATCCGCCGTTTGCTTTATCTGATCCTGATTCTGGCCCTGGCGGCCGGAGGCATTTATTTCTACAGAACCATGAACCGCCCCCAGGGATTGATGCTCACCGGGATTGTCACCACCCACGAGGTTTACCTCAGCCCGCAAATCCAGGGCCGGATCAGTCAGCTTTTGGTGAAAGAGGGGGACACCGTCACGGCAGGTCAGCTGGTCGCGGTGATTGATCCGCAGGAGTTGAAGGCCGACCGCCTTTTTTATGCCCGAACGGAACAAGGTGCGGCGGCCCAGGTCGAAGAGGACGAAGCTGCGCTGAAGTATCAGGAGACGCTTACGCGCGACCAGATCCGGCAAGCCGAAGCCGCACTGACCGCTGCCGAGGCACAAGCCAGAGAGGTCCTAGCGGAGGTGGAACTTGACCGCGTGAACCTCGAGCGCTCCGAAAGCCTTTTCAAAAAACAGGTCCTTTCAGCACAGGCGCTGGATCAAGCCCGCACCTCCTACGAGACGAGCAAGGCGCGCGCGGATTCGTTGCGCAAACTGGTCGATGCCCAGAGTGCCACCGTGGCCGTCGCCCGTGCCAATGAGAATCAGATCACCGTCCGGTTGAAGGCAGTTCAGGCCAGTCGGACACAGGTGCTTGCTGCGGCCGCACAGAAATCCAAAGCCGATGTGCGCCTGAGTTATACCGAAGTCCGGGCCCCCATCAACGGCATCGTAGCCGTTCTGGCCGCGCGCCAGGGGGAAGTCCTCAGCGTCAGCCAGACGATTGTAACCCTGATCGATCCGGATGATCTGTGGGTGCGCGCGGATGTCGAGGAGACCTATATCGACCATATTCGTCTGGGCGATTCGCTGACCGTGCGGTTGCCGTCCGGGGTAGAGCAGGCCGGGACGGTTTTCTATCGCGCTGTGGTGGCGGAATTTGCCACCCAGCGGGATGTGAGCCGCAGCAAGCGGGATATCAAGACCTTCGAGATCCGCCTGCGATTGGACAACAAGGATCGACATCTGTGGCCGGGCCTGACGACCTACGTCATGTTGCCTGTGCAGGATGTGCAGGGGGCTCCGTCTTCCCATTAACTTCTCCGAGGCGTAGAGACAAACAGGGTGTGGTTTCGATGCCGCGGCTGCGTTGATTTTTTTGAGAAAGGTCTGTCGTGCCGGCGATTGAGGCGACTGAAATCAGGAAGTGCTTCGGGACTTTCTGTGCTGTGGACAACCTCACTTTCTCCGTGGACGAGGGGGAGGTTTTCGGCCTCCTCGGCCCCAATGGAGCAGGCAAGTCTACGCTCATTCGCATTCTCACCACGCTGCTGCCGCCGACATCCGGCGTTGCCCTGGTCAACGGCTTCGATGTGGTGAATGCGGCGAATAAGGTGCGGCGCACGATCGGCGTGATTCCGCAGGCGATGACTTCCGATCTGGACTTGACCGCGGCGGAGAACATGGAGATTTTCGCCAAGCTCTATGGTGTTTCCAGGGAGAGGCGGAAAAGGGTGACCCGGGAGCTTTTGAACGCCGTCGATCTTGAGCAATGGGCCGATAAACCTGTGCGGAATTTTTCCGGCGGGATGCGCCGCCGGCTCGAAATCGCCCGCGGTCTGGTACACGAGCCCAACATCTTTTTCCTGGACGAGCCGACGACCGGCCTGGATCCCGTGTCGCGCGTCTCGGTCTGGGAGATGTTGATGAAACTGAAGCAGGAGCGCGAGCTGACGATTCTCCTGACCACCCATTATATGGATGAGGCCGACCGGCTGTGCAACCGCATCGCTATCATCGACCACGGCAAGCTCGTCGCACTGGACTCGCCGCTCAAGCTGAAAGCTTCCATCCCGGGAAACAACATCCTGGAGGTCAGTTTTTCTTCGATTCCGGATGGATGGACCGAAACGCTGAAGCGGCTAGCCGAGGTGCAGGACGTCAAGGCGGATGACCACGTATTCCGCATCAGTTCCAACAACGGCCCGAAGACCACCTCGGAGTTGATCGAGGCGGCGCGGCATGCGCAAGTGGATATCCTGTCGCTTTCGGTGCAGAGCACGACCCTCGACGATGTGTTCGTGCATTACACGGGGCGCCAGCTGCGCGACGCCTTGCAAGATGCGCTGAAACTCGACACCCGCTGGGTGTACCAACCACGCCAGTAAGGAAGATCATGCAACGTACCATGGCTCTCATCGAACGCGACGTCCGGAAATTCCGGCGCAGCCCTACGCTTATTCTTACGACCATGTTCTTCCCGCTCGTTCAGCTGGTGGTGCTCGGGTATGCATTTGGCGGCAAGCTGAAAAATCTTCATGTGGGGGTTGTCGACCGGGACCAGCAGATGGAGACCGTGAAACTGCGCGAATTGTGCGGAGCCATCGCAGTGAATGCGCGCACCTTCGATACCATCATGTACGCGGACGAGCAGCAGGCCATGACGGATCTGCGCAACGGCACCATCAGCGCGGTCCTCGAAATACCGCCGGACTTTTCGCGCCGGGTTTTGGCCAAGGAATGGCCACGGGTAGCCCTGATCGAAGACAATACGGATAATTTCGCCGTGGCGGCGCTCGAAGGGGCGTTTACGCAATTGCTCGGTACCTACAACCAGCGCGGATCCCCGCCGCGTGTACCGACGCAGGCCACGCTTTCCGTGGTAGAGGTCTACCCGTACGTCCCCTATATTCAGTACCTCTTATCGGGGACCATCACGCTGGCGATTTTTATTTCCGCCATGATCGGCGGCGGCATTATTTTTATCGACGACAAGGCCCGGGGCCTCCATGAAGGGTACCTCGTCACACCCGTGAGCAAGGTTGAACTCATCCTGGGATTCATCCTGTCCGGGGCGATCAAGGCGTTTCTCTCCGGCATCGTCTTGACCACGCTCGGATCCATCATTGCGGGAATTCCGAATCCCCTGGATCCGATTCGTCTCGCCAAGCTGCTGGTGGTCATCGTGATTTCGGCTCTGGCGCTGATCAGCATGATGTTTCTGTTGATGGTGCGGGTGAACGATCCGCTGGTGCCGCGCGCCACGATGGGGGTTCTGAACACGTTGCTTTACTTTCCTAGCGGCGCAGTCTATCCCGTCAACGGCTTCCCGGACTGGATGCGAAAAATCTCGGCAGTGGATCCCTTCACTTACGCCGTGCACGCCTTCAAAGAGCTGCTGCTCAAGAATTCCGGGTTCGGCGCGATCGCCTACGACCTTGCCTTCCTGCTCGTGTTCACGATCATCATGATGACTCTCGCGACCCTGCTCTTCAAACGCAGTCTCTGATCACTTGATACGGTAATACCTTATCGTGTGCGCGGGCGTGGTGTAGAGGAGCGAATGGAGGCGGTCGATGTGCTCGTCCAGCCAGGGTTGTCCGCCGGCTGCGCCGGCCAGGGAATCGTAGGCGGTCCCCTCCAACCAGAGCACCTGCCCATTGCGCGCGGCCTCCCGTCGCCGGTTCTCAACCTGATCCGTTTGCGGCGAGGGCAGGTTTATCCAGGAAAGCTGAGGATTGAAATAGCTGCTGAGTCAAAAATCGGAGTGAGATGGAAGAATAAGCTGCCTTGTGATACAGGCCTGGGCGGAGAGAAAGACCGCGCACGAGTTCAGCGACCAAATACTGTCCCCGCATCACCCTGGATCCTCGTTGTGCGAGATCATTTGGCCAGTTCATAGCTGACAAAAGCGAATCTCCTGCTGTCGGGCGATCAGCGCCAGTGCCGCAGATCCCACTTAGCCGGCGAAATTGGCGCACTCCGGTGGCCTGACACCGATTTTCCGGTTTTCTACTCTGCCAGCTGAAGGGAGAGGTTTGCAAAAAGCTGTATCTTGTGGTGTCGTTACGGGATTACAATGCAAAGGGGCAAGGCCAGCACTTCGAAGTTGACATATTGCTCCGGACGCTACCGGCCGGCGCCCATCGGGGCGTGGCCCAAGAAGTGCCGCGTGCCATGGAGTTCTTATCATCATCACCGCGCTGCAGCGCAGGCAAGAGCTTTGAAGTGCAGGTCGGGCCCGACCAGCCGCACTCGGGCGTGAATCAACAGCGCATCATGGAGTTCTTCATCAAGAATCTCGTCATGCATCCGGAGCGCTTGATCGCGCCGGGAAAAATGAAACGCTACGCTACGTCTATCTGCGAGGTGACACCATGAAGCTATCGAAAATTTTGTGGGTTTGCGCCGCGATTGCCGCGGTGCCATTGGTCTTGACGCTGGGCGCGCAAACAGCCGGGAGTGATCACGAATCCCATCTCAAAGCCTACGTCACTCACAAGGCGATGACGTCCTCGTCGCCCTACAAGAATCTCGCGTGGTCGTATCTCGGTCCAACGAACGTGAGCGGGCGTGTGGCCAACGTCGTCGCCGCCGATCACGGCGCCTCCCGGCGTCTGTACGCCGGCACATGCTGCGGCGGCGTGTGGAAGTCGGACGACCTCGGCCAGACCTGGCAGGTGGTGTTCGATCAGGCCGCGTCGACGAGCATCGGCGCGCTGGCCGTCGCGCCGTCGAATCCTGACATCGTCTGGGTCGGTACCGGCGAGTCGAACATTTTTCGCAGCTCGTACTCGGGCGTCGGCGTGTACAAGTCGGTCGACAATGCAAAGACGTGGCAGCAGATGGGGCTGACCGACACCGGTACGATCGGCCGCATCCTCGTCCATCCGGCGAATCCCGACATTGTCTACGTGGCCTCGGCCGGGCATGAGTGGACCGAGAACGACACGCGCGGCGTTTTCAAGACAACCGACGGCGGCAAGTCGTGGCAGAAGGCGCTCTCCATCAGCCGGAAGACGGGCGTGAACGACATCGCCATGGACCCGAGCGATCCGAACACCCTTTATGCCGCGGCGTGGGAGCGGCAGCGGCGGCACTGGAACGATCCGCGCCCCGAGCCGGGCTTCAACGAGGGCGGCATCTTCAAGACGACGGATGCCGGCCGGACGTGGACGCGGCTCACGAATGGCCTGCCGCCGGCGCATGTCCTGGGCCGCATAGGCGTTGCCGTCGCGCGGTCGAATCCGAATGTCGTCTACGCGTTCATTGACAACTACGAAATTGATACAAACGCGCCCGCTGGGGGGCGCAATCCGGCGGGCCGGGCCGGTCAGGGCGGCGTCATCAAGGGCAACGAGGTCTATCGCTCCGACAACAAAGGCGCGACGTGGCGGCTGGTTAGCGGGCAGGACGATGCGCAGCGCGCGTTCATGCGTGGCATGTCGGGCACCTACGCCTGGGTGTTCGGCAACATTCGCGTCGATCCGACCGATGAGAACAAGGTGTACGTGCTCGCGCTTTCAGTCAGCATGTCGACTGACGGCGGCAAGACGTTCGGGCCGATCATCCCGCCGCCTCCGCCGACGGCGGGCGGCGCGGCAGCGCGCGGCGCAGGTGGCGGCGGTGGCGGACGCGGTCCCGGAGGCGACAATCACGGCTTCTGGATCGATCCGAAAGATCCGAAGTTCATGTTGAGCGGCAACGACAGCGGCTTCCGCATCACGACGGACGGCGGCGTCACATGGAATCACGCGCCGCTGCCGGTTAGCACGTGGTTCGACATCGCCTACGACATGGACACGCCGTTTCACATCGTCGGCTCCGTGCAGGATCACGGCAGCTATCGCGGCGTCGTCGATCTGCGTGGCGGCCGCAGCAATCTGCAGCCGGTCGTGTTTTCGAGCGAAGGCGGCGGCATTGGCGGCGAGTACTGCGAGCACCAGATCGATCCGATCAATCCGAATATCATTTATTCCGAAAAGGTGACGCGCACCGACCTGAGCATTGCCGCTGCGCCGCGCGGCGCCGGCGCAGGCGGACAGGCAACAGGTCGCGAAACCGCCGCGCCGCAGCCGACGGGACCGCAGCGCACAAAGAACGTTCGGCCCCCGGTCGGGCCGGGTGACGATCCGCTGCGCATGCAGGTGCTCGCGCCGCTGCTTCTCTCGCCCTTTGACCACATTACGATCTATTTCGGCGCCCAGTACCTCTTCCGTTCCCACGATCGCGGCGACACGTGGGAAAAGCTGACGGGCGATTTGAGTGGCAACGACAAGACGCAGCTTGGCGACGTTCCCTACCAGGATGTTATTTCCATCTCCGAGTCCCCGAAGAAAAAAGGACTCGTCTACGCCGGCACCGACGACGGGCATCTGCACGTGACGATGGACGACGGCAAGACGTGGACGGACCTCACGTCGAAGCTGCTGCAGAAGAAATGGGTCGCGAAGATTCTCGCGTCGCAGTACAACGAGTCGACTGTGTATCTCGCGCAGCAGGGCCGCTATGACGATGACTTCGCGGTCTATCTGTACAAGTCAACGGACTACGGCAAGACGTGGAAGAGCATCGGCAACAATCTGCCGGGCGGTCCAATCAACATGATCCGCGAGGATCCGGTGAGCGCCAATGTGCTCTACACGTGCAACGACTTCGGCGTCTATGTGACGACGAACGGCGGTAAGAAGTGGGACGTGCTCGGCGGCGATCTGCCGTCGGTCAACGTCATGGACTTCGTCGTCCATCCGCGCGATCGCGTGCTCGTGGCGGCCACGCACGGCCGAGGCGTCTGGGCGATCGACGTGAGCGGCATCAAGTAAGGTCCGAAGGTTCGAGGGTTTGAGAACTGACCCTTCGAAGGTGTGAATAAGTCGGGGACTGTCCTGCGGAGAATGTGGACACCCATGAAACGTGCAAAAATGGGTGTCCACGTTTCTTGCACGTTTCTGTCCGGTTTTCCTTGAACTCGCGCCGGGTCCACAAACAGACTCAAGGATGGCAGGCGCACGGCTGCCGCTCGAATTGACATCCGGTCACAAATCGTCTAATATGCAATCAAGATGCACATTAGACGATAAGGAACTGCCGTGTACTATCCGCGCACGCTGAGAGAATGCTGGACCGATGCCGGCAGGCAATTTCCGGTTTTGTTGCTGACCGGGCCACGGCAGGTCGGCAAGACCACTCTTCTCCAGCACATTTGTGAGAAGGGACGGCAATACGTTACGCTTGATGACCCTTCGATTCGAACTCTGGCGCGGGAAGATCCGGCACTTTTTCTCCAGCGTTTCGAGCCGCCGGTGCTGATAGACGAGATTCAGTACGCCCCGCAGCTCTTGTCGCTGATTAAGATGTCAGTCGATTCCGAACGCCGGTTCGGAAGATTCTGGCTGACAGGCTCGCAGCAGTTTGAGATGATGAGAGGGATCTCCGAAACTCTCGCCGGCCGCGTGGCAATTCTCAACCTCCTGGGATTCTCAGGGCGTGAGAGGCACAGGCTCGATCTGAGCCCTGCTCCATTCCTGCCGATACAGAGTGACTTCAGCGCAAGGACGCAGGCCGCGGGGAATTCCAGCCTCAAAAGCATCTACAACGACATCTGGCTTGGTGCCTTTCCTGCCCTGATCGCAGGCCCTGTGAAAGACCGGGACCTGTTTTATAGCTCGTACCTCCAGACCTATCTTCAACGTGATGTTAGAGAGCTCACACAGGTGGGAAACGAAGCGGCCTTCGTGCGTTTCCTGAGAGCCTGCGCGGCCCGGACCGGACAAATGCTGAACCTGACCGAGCTGGCCCGCGACGCTGACGTTGCCGTAAACACCGCGAAAAACTGGTTGTCGATCCTCCAGGCGAGCTTTCAGATTTTCCTGCTTCAACCCTTTCACACCAACCTGACGAAGCGACTGATCAAGACGCCGAAACTCTATTTCCTGGACACCGGTCTGTGTGCCTATCTTACCGAGTGGTCTTCGCCGGAAACTCTTGCTGTGGGCGCAATGTCGGGAGCGATTCTGGAGACATACGCACTGTGCGAGCTGCTCAAAAGCTGGTGGCACCGTGGCAAGAAGCCGCTACTCTACTATTATCGGGATAAGGATGGCAAAGAGATCGATTTTTTGCTGGTTCAGAACCAGGTTTTGTATCCGCTCGAAGTCAAGAAGTCCGCCATTCCAAAACGCGAATGGGTTAGGCACTTCTCGGCCTTGTCCCGGCTGAATCTGAAGGTTGGCGAAGGAGGCGTCCTGTGCCTGTGTAAGCAGGTGATGCCGTTGACCGAGACGGCGAACGCGATCCCAATCGGGGTCCTTTAGGTAGCTCACAATTGCATTTATCCGTCCTGATCGACAGCCGCCCCTGCAATCCTGTGCCTACCAAAAACTTGATCTGGAGTTCCCTGACCGTTCGGAGCGGGTTCGGAATGCACACACAAATCATCAGAAGTTATGTGGAATTCTGCTGCATTGGGGAAAGGTTGGCGGCCTTGATACATTGACGGTCAATGTAATTGTCGCCCATCAGGCCTTCCTGCAGACGGCGCCGCACCAGGCGTAATATTTCAGGTGGCATATTCTTGAGGATGCCGGATTTCAAGCGGCTCTACGCTCATATCGATGATGAAGCCCGCCTACTTTGGGAAGCGCAAAGATCTTTCCCATCTCCGGCGGCTGCACGGCCCTGCCATCCGGAGAATCCTTCCTGAGCGAAAGGTGGCTTCGCGTACTGTGGTAATAATCAAGATAAGAAACCAAATGGCGCCGGAGCGAAATCTCATTCAGGATGACGACATGGTCGAGGCATTCTCGGCGGATCGAGCCGATCAACCGTTCAACGTACGGGCTCTGCCAGGGAGATCGGAAAGCGGTGAGAACCTCGCTGATGTCCAAGCTTTTGACCAGCGCCCTAAATGCAGCACCATAGATGCTGTCGCGGTCCCGGAGCAGGAACCGAGGGGCTTTGTCCCAAGGGAAGGCCTGCACGATTTGGGCTGCGGTCCACTCGGCGGTGGGATGCTCGGTGACATTGAAATGAACGATGCGCCGGCGATCATGAGCCAGAACAAGAAAAACGTACAGGATCCGGAAGGTAACAGTGGGTACCACGAAGAAGTCTACGGACACCAACTGATTGACGTGATTTTCGAGAAACGTCCGCCATGTCTGTGAAGGCGGTTTCTGATGATTTACCATATATTTCGTGACAGTAGCCTGGGACACCTCGATTCCAAGCTTGAGCAACTCGCCGTGCAACCTTGGTGCGCCCCACAAGAAATTGGAAGCGCTCATGTTGCGAATCAGATCCCGGGTCTCCCAGTTTTTCCCTGACGGCTCTTCCACTTCCAAAAGAGTCGGAATCCTTTTCGATGCCAGGCGATGACGGTATCCGGCTTGACGAGCATGAGGCACTCGCGCCATTGAGGCCAGAAGCGGGAGAGAACGATCCACAAAACCCGATCTGATGTCCGAAGCCGGAGCCGTTTCTTATTGGTTCGTTGCAGGACAGCGAGCTGGTGGTGGAGAGCCAGGATTTCCATTTGCAGGGAGGCTCGCGTTCGCACCGTGGATGCAAGCCCGGCGAATATCGATTTCAACACATTGCACATGGCTCAGGACGGTATCAGCGAGAAGTTGCAAGATCAATGACTTGAATTGTTACGGGGTTTTTGCTAGGGACAATCGGCCCACGGCACCTTTTCGACCTTCACCCCACACCGCTTGCAGTTGACTCGCCCCATTGCGTAGGCGAAATAGATAGAAATGTTCCAAAGAGGCACGAACTCAAACATCCTAAGCTCCAAGGTGTCGTACCATGGTCTCGGACGGTCACATCCGGAGCAAATCGACTTGCTATTGGCGCGCGTAATGCTGGAACCGCCGCCGGCCGTTTCCGGCTCGATTTGGGCGAGGCGATCGAAATCGCGCGGATCAACACCTACTCCTGGCACCCCAACACCCGGGGACCGCAGGTTTACAAGGTGTATGCCGCGGACGGCACCGAACCTACATTCAATCCTGCGCCGGCCTTGACCCTCGATCCCTCGAGTTGCGGCTGGAAACTCATTGCCGGGGTGGACACTCGTCCGCGGCAAGGGTACGGCGGCGGTCAATACGGAGTGAGCTTATCGGACTCCAGCGGATTACTGGGGAAGTACCGTTACCTGCTGTTCCATTGCATCGCGACTGAAATTGACGACGATTACGGCAACACGTTTTTCAGCGAATTAGACGTTATGGCAAGATAGCGATCCATTGAGCATGACGACCGAGCCACACAACTACGACGAAGACAAGATCAAGACGCTTTCCTCGCTGGAGCACATCCGCAAACGTACGGGGATGTACATCGGCCGGACCGGGGACGGGTCCGACTATGATGACGGCATTTACATCCTGCTGCAATTGGGTATGGGTGTGCCCGAAAGGCAGAGTGGAACGGCTAATCTGCCCTGCAATAAGGCTCAGGTGTGCAAAAAAACCGGATCCGGGAACACAGCTTGGCTATAAGATTCTGCTTAACCGGGGCCTATGCCACGAAGTTGACATACTGCTCTTTATCGGAAGCTGAGTTCGACCGGGAACCGGAGGATTCGGCTTGCAGCTTGTCCTTCCTATCCTTACCGAATCGACATCGATCCGACTTCCTAAGCACACGGATCTGCCAAGTCAGTACTTGCGAGATATTGCATGTGATATGGCTGCAGCGTGCCCTAACGCCGAGGGTCAATCCGGGATCGCCGCATTGACCCCTATACGCAACTCGACACTCGCGATCAGCGGATCATCGCTTCCCGAATTCCAGTCTTAAGAGCAATCTTGCGCTACAGCTTCTTAGGGGAGCAGAGATTCTCCGCTTTCGCTGCAGCACGCCCGCACTCGCTACAAATGTATTTTGGATCCTTGACCAGGGGCGCAAGAGCCTTCAGATCGATCCTGCCGGGGCAGCATGTCATCGCACAGAGCTTGTCGTCGTGCGGGCCTTCGTGACTTTTGTGAACAGCCATGGTAGCGTCTCCTTGAATAGAGTTGTCTGTAAATGTAAATCATTCGGCGCCAGTCTGGCGCCTTCGCCAAATACATCCCGGATGGGGCGCAAATTCGCATACTCCAGCCCGGCTTCCCGGCCCTTGTATTCCCGGAGAAAATCCTGTTTGAAAGATTCGAGCAGGCCATAACGATCGAGGATCGTGCTCAGTACATTGAGGTGATCGATTCTCTCGTCATAAAGCCCCGGTGCCACCCTTCCATCCGGTCCGAAAAAGATCGTGGTAATGGGTTTGATGCCCATCCGGTAGTCGCCTTCTTTGGGATCGTCTGCAGCTCCATCTTCGTCGAAGGTGATGATAAGCAGACTGTTATGGACTTTAGCCCAATCTGAGTAGGGCTGGATATTTGCCATTAGCCAGGCATCGCCCTGCGCCTGGCTGGCACTGTGCAGATCATTCTGTTCGTTCGGTACGACGATCGATACGGTCGGAAGCTGATCGTATCCGATCTTGTTTCCGCCTGCGTCGACGGCGAAGCCGCGATAGCTTTTACCGTCGGTAGGATCTTTGGTATTCAGGAATGCCAGGTTTGTTTCCACGGGAAGGAAAAACTTCCGTTTTGCGGCCGGCATCTGTTTCCCCGAAAAATTGATCCAGTTGATGACGGGATTGTGCTTCCGCCTGTAAGGATCCTGATTCGTCGCCGGATTCTCCGCAGCTTCGTAATGCGGATGAGGGAGCGACTCTGAAAACGAAGCGAAGGTCCTTCCACTATTGATGATTGCAGCCCCGAGATTCGGGGTCATCAGGGGCAGCCAGTCAGCAGGAATCGGATTGTTGGCTACCCCTACCTGAGTGTCGCGAACTGGTCTACGGAGCATGTTCCCCCGGGGATCATTCGATGCAACTCCCAGATAGGGAGAACGCGGCTCCTGAAACCAGTCCGGAGTGACGCCCTGGTGGTGTCCCGAAAAAAGGTAAAGATAATTGGGCTGGCTGGGCCTGCTGGGCAAAGGCGAATGGCATCCCTTGGGCACGATGGCGTAAGGAGTCTGGCCGAAGTAAGATTGCGTCATCAGAGCACCACCTCTGGCGAGCGCGTTGAGACAAGGCATGTTGGGATCGCCGATTATCTGATGGAATGACCGGTTTTCCAGGATGACGATCACTATGTGGTCGGGCATCCACGGGGCATCAAGACCGGCCGTGGACAAAATCCATCCAAGGCTGCACGACAGGATCAGAAGAAGTCGTCTGATGTTTTTGACCGGCATCACATTAACCCAGAATAACACCCACAGCTTTTTTTGCCGCAGTCTCCCGTGCGCCGGGGGCGGACGCAAGCATGCCTATCTCATACTCTCATCGCACGTTCCTGCGCCGCCCATTCGGCTTTCGGTCCTGCCAAGGTTTTTCTTCAGAAGACGAATCGTATCTCAGCCTGATAAGTCCGCGGCGATACAAAGTGCGTCCCGCTGAAGGTCGACAAGAAGTTGTACAAGGCAACCTTATTCGTCAAGTTCACCACGCTGAGCTTGAGCGCAGTTCGTAGCCTTTCGGAGTTGCTCCTGAACAGATTGTCGGTCCCAATGCCCAGGTCGAACAGGTGCCGGGGCGCGACCCGGGGTGGATTCAAGTCGGCGTCAAACGTCCCGGGTGCAGGAATAACCAGGCGCGTGGCACCAAAATTCGCACTATTGCACGCGGTAATCGGGTTTCCTGGTGATGCGGTTTGGCTGCCGCAGAAAAACCCTATTGCCGCCTGCTGGGCGCCGGTCAGGCCGAGCGCGTCTTCCAGGCTGGTTACCGCTCCTGCCACTAATCCGCTGTCATAGCGCCAGGTGAACGAGAACCACGCGCCGTTTTTGGGAAGTTGGTAGCGCACGTTCGTCGTCTGCTGGAATGCCTGGTCGTGGTCGATGCGGAACACGCTGGTGTCGAGGGGCGAGTTAAAAATCAGCCCACCCAGCTCAGGGCCGAAAAACCGAGCGCGGGTGTGCCCCATGGTTGTGTATGCCTGCAAACCGTGCACGCTCGTGGTTCCAATCCGCAGCGACACGCCGTCGATCTTGGACTTGTGCCAGGAAATCGGAAATGTAATCGGAGTGTCCAACAGGGTGCCAAAATCATAGGCGTTATTTGTATACTTCCAGACATAGTCGGCATCGACGATGAAGAATCGTCCCAAGGACTGTTGGATGCCGGCGTTGAACTGGTTGCGACGTCCCGGTAGCAGCGGTTGGTCGCTGAAGAACCCGAAAACATTGGTTGCCAGGCCGCCGGCGCCGGTTGAACTCGAAAGGATGAGGTTTTCGTTGTACGGCGTTTCCAGCGTCCTGGAATAGGAGGCACGAAGGACAGTTCCTGTCGGCTTGACGAGGTACGAAGCTCCCATGCGCGGCTGGACTCCGGTAGCCGTGCTCAGCCCGTCATATCGATCGATTCTCAGGCCCGGAGAGAGCGTGAGGCCCCCCAATGTGATCGC
>CAVTZY010000024.1:0-519764 GCA_963739235.1 Terriglobia bacterium
GGCCTGGATCGCGGTTATATCAGCCAGTTAGAAGCCGGTAAAACGTCTACTATCACTCTCACTACGGCTGCTAAACTCGCGGAAGGTATGGGGTTGCCGCCGTCAGCCCTTATTGCCGGTCTGTCCGGGTCTGCGGCCAGGCTGATGAGCTGGAACTGGTGTCCTTCGAGCGGAAGACGGAAAGCCCCGCCAGGCCTGGAAATATCAGCGGTGTAAAAAGTGGCTGCCGGATAAAAAGTAGCTGGTTAGGCTCCGGGGGCGGGCGGTTAGAACAGCCGTTCGCCCCCAGCAGCCCCTACGATTGAAATCTAGGCGGGTAAAGCCGTCGAGCCGACCGTCTTATTCGCCCGAGTTCGCCGACAGCGTCGCCCGCCTTTTCGGGCGTTCTCGCCGCCGCTTCGGTTATGCCTCAGCGGAGAACTTACTTATCCAGGTAAGTTGAAGCTATTGCGACGATGATCTGCCGGGCTGTAATGCCTGACCCGCAGCCAGGACATTCAACAGGGCGGCTCCCCAGGCGGACTTTTAACTCATACCCGCAAAAAGGACATGATATCTCTACGACCGCTTTTCTGACCTGGAGCTCCGATGATTTCATGCCCTCATTATATACCCGCCCCCCGGCGCACAAATGCGGTCTTATGTCCTCGGGACGCCGGTCATAAGACGCATTGTCGCGCCCCGTGCCGTAGCTCGGCCTTACCACCTGGAGAACCGCCCGCCCCAAATCCTCGGCATGCCCTCGAGGGTTGCCGTCGTGCCGCCGTCTTGCCCTGGGCGCCTGGCGAAGCCATGACAGCCAGCTCTTACCCACGACGAGCTGCCGGCGTATAATTGAGCCATGTCAGCTCTATCAGAAGCCATCACGGGCGGCCGTTACGACCTCGCAGCTCATATCCTTGTCCTGGCGGCCGCGCAGGTCCTGAGAAAACGGGAACGGTACTTGTGGCAGAAAGAAAGCCAAAAAGCTTCTACTCGTCGGCTCTCGATGAAGCCGAAAGAGTTCAGCTGCGGGCCGCCTTCGCCATCGATGGCATCGACGCCGAAATCGCCGTCCTGCGGTTCAAAATTAAGCAGCTCGTTAAAGTGGTCGGCACCGATGAGCTGGCCAGGTGCACCAACGCCCTCTGCCGTGCGCTGCTGACCCGGTACGCCCTCGAGGGGAAGAACAAGAAGAACCTCAAAGAGGCTTTCGGCAACGTCCTGCGTGAAGTCCTGATGCCCCTCTCCATTAACCGCAGCGAGATCTCCGTCTCTCTCCTCAAAAAGTAGCAAAACCCAGTGTTCAATCAAAACGCCGGCACGCCGGCAGGTCCGCGCAGATCCGCCCCGGGTAGGAAATATTTTAGCTTCAAATTCTAACTTTCTTGATCAAGAACTTGACAAACCCAGCAACAAAGTTTTAATGTTCAATCAAGATGACCAAAAAAGACCTTGAGGAAATTCTTGAAGTCTTTCTCTGGCCGTTGATGCTTTTTAACCCGTATTATCACCCCGCCAGGAAGCGCCGCACGCCCCCTTATTTCAGGAAGCCCTACCGGCCACAATATAAAAAGGCGCGCTGAGCCTTACATAGATACGATCCCTGTCACAATTGGCGCCTGGTTAAGCTTCAGCGAGCGAGATTTGGAAGGAAAATGACCCTGAAGGGGTCAGACAGTGAAAACCCAGGGCGCAAGCCCTGGGAAATGGTGCCGGGTGAGTGAAGCCCTGTAAGGGCGGCACAGGCTGTTTCGCCCCTCCAGGGCTTTTTCACTCTTTGTTTCCGCAATTTCCCAGGGCTTGCGCCCTGGGCTGGCGCTGTTGAACCCCTTTGGAGTTCCCTACCTAAGTGCCATTCATCCCTGTCCTTGATCCTCACCGCTCCAGATAGTCCATCAGGCTTTGAGCGGGACGCACCTGCGCTTTCTCATCCGACATCGTAATTGCGAGGATGCGGACCCTTTCGTTCGGCGGCAGGGAGAGCACCTTGGCCCCCGCCGGCACGTCGATGGCGTATGCATATAGATATGAATAGGCATACGGCTCATTGCTGCCGTCCGACGCGTGGCGATGGGATGCGAACCAGGCCACAGCCGATGGCTTGATAAAGCCGGGGATCAGGCCGTCCATCACATCGATCAGGCGCGGTCCCTGCTGGCCCCCGCGGCCGCCGCCTGCCCCGCCCCGCCTCGCCGCCTGCTGGGCCAACTGCTCGGGCGTTGGCGGTGGCGGCGGCACCTGCTTCCAGATCCGGTTGTCCCATTGGCCGATATAGCCGCTCCAATCCTGGATGGTAAGATTGACAGCCTTATCGTCAATCATGAACGTGGCCGGCACATCGCCGCCCGTAGCGGCGGCAAGTATGTACATCCGGTTGAAATCGCCTGCCGGCAGGGTGATCTTCTGGCCGCGCGGAATCACGGCATTGTGTTTCCCGTATCCGGCGTTGGCAGCGAGATTGAAGTTGATACCCGCATAGGAAATTGCGGTGGGCAGCATTTCCGCAGGCAGGGAGTGGCCCTGGTTATCCCAGTAACCGGCGCCCGGTCTGCCATCCGGTGTGCTGACACATAGTTCATAAGGCAGCGTCACTGCTTGCGATCGCACAGCAGCTGCCTTGTTGGGGACAGGGCCGAACTTGATCGCAAACGTGCGGGGTTGGTACGCCTTAAAAGATGTCGCCAGCTCGCCGCCCGTCACGGTCGCCGGGCCGACCTCTTCCTCGGCGCCGTTGACTTCGCGGGCTGAAACAATCGGAATGGCAAAGGAAACGCGAATATCCCGGGCCGGCTTTCCGTCCATTTCGACCATGCGGACAATGTACTCGTCTTTGTTCTGCGCGCTCGTCTGTTCAGCCTTCTTGAACGCCAGCACGCGGATGCGGCTGTTGTTGAGCTTCATTAATGAAAAGCTCTTTCCCAGCGCGCCCGCATGACTGGAACTCTGGAAGGCTACGAGGGGCTGATTGAGCCGGAGCGCCTGCCAGTCGGTCTGGCCCTGGCGGAAGTCCCCCGCATGGCCTGCGAGGCCATACACAAACTCATGGTGGCCGAGATCCTGCGTACCCTGGTCAGGATAACCTCCCTGTGTGCCGGGGGTACGAACCAGGGTCAGGCGCAGCGTGTTTTCATTGGGCTTGTCGGAAGCATTCTTGCAGTCCGTGAGGATGGTGACGCCGTAGGATCCGCTTTTATCGGTGAGGTCGACGAACTGATGAGATGCAACTTCGAATTGCCGCTCGGTTTCCGTGGGACGCTCGATGGTGCCGATGTCCCAGTTATAGGTTGCATTCAGATTCGATGCGGTCAGCGGGAAAACAGCCTTGAGGTTGCCCTCTTTCGTGTTCCAATCCATGACATGGCCGAACTCGACGCGATTGCCGGCATCGCCGGCCGAGAGCCGGATCGTCTGAACAAACTTCGAGCCCTCCGCTTCGCGCGCGACCTCAACGGCTACGCGCGCCGGCCCGTTTTCCACGATCCGCATCTTGGCCGGCCCTTTGACGATGGTCCGCGGCGCTCTCTGCTCGTCCGCAAAATCCATGTTCCATGCGGGCCAATTCCGGGGATTGTCAAGGATGATGGCCAGGCCTATGGGGGCAGAAAGCAATTCCTTGTTGAGGAGCTTGTCGAAAATGCTCGCCACGTCGCCGTTCGGATTCAACTTGATGCTATAGCGCGCATTTTCGAGCGAGGATTCCGTTACCTTGAGTTGCGATGCAGTGGCACTGTCGGCGGCCTGAACATCGTAAACTGCATAGCCTGCCGAAGGCGTCTTGGCCACGAACAGGACTTTCGCAGCGCCATCCTTCTCGCCGTTCAGCTGCGCGGGCACTTCCGCGCCGTCCGGCCCGAAGACACGAACCGCCTTCGGCACGCCGTTGGGGAAGGAGACGGTGGCTTCCACAATGTCCTCGCGCGGGATGTTCAACGGATTGTAGACAACGATTGCCGTACCCTTGGTCTGGGTATTCATACCGGAGGCGACCGCTTCGGTGGCGCTGGTCAGCACGCCGGCGAACTGGTTCATCGCCAGCAGTTCGTCGTTCCACGAATACTCATACGCCTTGGGAATGGAGGTGCCGGGAATAATGTCGTGGAACTGCCCGCCCATCACCAGTGTCCAGGCGTCATTCAGCCGCTGGAGCGGATATGGCTTGCCGCCCAGCAATTCGGCGGCAACAGAAGCTTTTTCGGCGGCATCGGCCAGCACTTCGTTCTTGCGGTTCCACCGCTTCATGTGCGCTTGGGACGTGATGGAGCCGGCGGAGTGGTTGATCAGCTCGAGATCGCCCTTGTACGCGGCAACTTTGCGATCTGCTCGGGCTTGATGTCAAGGAACATCTGATCCGAAGCTGGCGGAGATGACCTCACCGGGCCATCGCCGACCTGGACCTCCGGCCCCGGCGGTGGCGGCGGAGTCTGCGGCTGGCCACCCTGGCCGCGGCCGCCTGGGAGCGGCAGCACGGTCTTGCTCTTGGTGACGATCGCTTCCATCAGTTTTATCGAGGATTCATTGGCGGAGCCGCCGGTGTCGCCCGTGCCGTAGTACATGTAGTCGGCATACACGCCGGTCAGCTGCCCGTTCAACTGAATGCGCGCGGGCCAATCCGTCGCCCCTCTGCCGCCCCGCTGCGGCTGGTTGGGATCCGGCGGTGGCGGTGGCGGGGGACTCTTGCTGAGATCCGTGCTTATCTGGCTGCCATAGCCGCCGGGGTTCAGCGCGGCGATCACAATACTTGCCGTCCGGACCCTCCCAAACGCCGACGTTGAACGGGATGCCCGCTGGCGTTTTTTCCGGTGAGTCCGGGCCGCCGACCATGGCCGCCGGCTGCCAGCTCGACGACAGTTTCTGCGTGGAGAAACCCTTGATGCCGCAATGAGCCAGGATGCTGGGCAACGATGCGGGGAAGCCGAAGCAGTCCGGCAGCATGTATTCGGCGCTGGTCTTGCCGAACTCGCGGCGGAAATACTGCTTGCCGTAAAGGATCTGCCGGATGATCGACTCGGCGGAGGGCGAGTTGACGTCGTTTTCCTCCATGGACGAGCCGGCCGGAAACCAGCGGCCGGCGGCCACGTACTTCTTCACCTTCTCGTAATCGGCCGGATAGTACTCCTTCATCATCCGGTAGCGGTTGGCGCCGCTGAAATTGAAGACGTAGTGCGGATACTTCTCAAACCAGTCGAAGTTAAGCCGCATGGTCTTCGGAAGGTAGTCCTTGATGGTGGTGACATAGTCCCAGCGCCACTGCGTATCCAGGTGGGCGTAGCCGACCACGTACAGCGTCGGCTGCTTGGTCAGATCAAGGCTTTCCGGCTTCGGCTTCTGCCCCTGAACCGCCGGCTTCGCTGCCTGATCCTGGACGCCTGCCGGCTTAGTGCTTTGTCCAAGCGCGATGGCGAACATTGCCAGGCATGCCAGTATCAATATCGATAAACGTTTTAGTTCTCGTGTCATGCGCGTCTCTCCGTATGATTCTCCTGCGAATCCAGGATCACTAGACTGAATTATTCATGGCTGGAGCACATCTTTGGCTATGAGACATCCGGAAGCACCCAACAGAACAACCGCTACCCAGCAAAACCGTTTCATAATCGCTCCCCGGCAGACAATTAGCTTTTAACCGTATGGATATGTCTGACGGATTGCGCCTGAATCGACCGCGCTGCACACATCCGCGCACGCGTGCAGGCGCGTATCGGAGGTGGCCTTGAAGATCACGCCTCACGGACCTTGCCATACGCGGGCGGGGCACCGCGCGAGCTTTCAAGCCCTGCCACGGTATTCATTAATAAAGCCTGTCTACAGCTTCAGTGGCCCATGCCTGCGGACGGCGCAAGCATGGGCCGTTGGTTAGATAGCGCGGCAGCCGCGACTAGAACGAGAAGCGCATCGAGAACTGCATTTCGCGGGTGTTGCTGCTCTTGCTGGTGACCATCCCAAAAGTTGAGGACCGCCAATTCGTGTCCGGGCTGCCCTGGTCCGGATGGTTGAGCCAGTTGTAAATCTCTGCGCGGAAAGTGACTCTCTGTCCCTCGCGGATCCTGAATTCCTTCGAGAAGGACAGATTGTGGCTTTGCCCCCAGGGAGTGCCTACATAGATACTCCTGGAGCAACCAGTTTTGCAGTATGTTCCATGGGCCGGCTCGATAACAATCGCCGAACCGTCTGGATTCTTGACATTGAAATAGTAGTTGCCGAGGCCGTATTGCCTCTGGTCCTTAGGAAGGAACGGATTACCGTTCAAGATCATGTACTGCGTTCCACCGCTCCCTCCGATCCCGATATCGTCAAAGGGATCGGTAAAACTCACCATGCCGCTGCCCAGTGTGACTCGGGAAATTGAGGTAATAGACCAACCGCCCAGGGCTTTTCCGAACAGGCTGGTACGGTTTCTGAAGAATGGGACCTCATAGATGGCGTTGATGACCAGGTTCTTGGATGACGACCATGGGCCCCACATGTAGGCTGGATCCCAATCATACACACTCGCCAGGGTGCCGTTGTCACGTGACTTCGCGTAGGTGTAAGCCAGTCCAAAGCTGAGTCCCTTGGAGAACCTGCGGGTCACCTGCAACTGCAGGCTGTTGTAAGCAGAGTTCTGGTTGTTGACTGCGATCTTGAGCAAACCATAGCCCTTGTACGGCCGCAGAGAATCCAGGTTCGCGAGTGTTGTTCCATTGGGCAGAAAGTTTGCTTTATCGTAGATCGCGCCGGCCTGGAGCTGATTGATGTTATTAATGGTGCGTGTGCTGCGCAGGTTTTTGCGACCTACATATGCAATCTCGACGGTAGTGCCGAAAGGAAGTTCCCGCTGGAAGGTGCCGTTCCAGGCCCAGGATTCCGGATTCGGGAAGTCATTGGACTGGATCGTCGGATTGAGAGGGTAGGTATGGGTAACCCCTCCCATACCCGGATTATCCACACTCCCATTGCTCACCGAGAACGCCGGCTGCAGTGGCGGATTGCCCCCCAGGAAGATCGAGTCACTCACTCCCAGACGATTGACGAAGCGCCCCAAACCGGCGCGGACCACGGTCCTCTTGTTGAAGGCGTAGGCGATCCCCAAGCGCGGTTGCAGGTCCCTTAAGTGCATTTTATAGAACCCATTGGGCGTTCCTGGGCGGAAAAGGAAGTCAAACTGGCCTGAATTCGCGACGCTGACCCGTCCGGGTCCTTTGGCCCCATCAGGCCAGCCACTCCCTGCGAACACCATGCCGTTGTAAAGTTGTTGCGGCGTCCCGGTCACGTACCCGGTCGCCCGATCCACGGTGGCGGCGTTATTGGGATCATATAGGCTCGGGTTGAAATTCGCCATATTGCCCCATTGAGCGTAGTAGGGCTGAATGAAGCTGTGCCGCAGTCCCAATTCAAGGCGCAGCTTGGGGGTGAGTTTCCAGGCGTCCTGGACGAACCACTCGATGTCCCAGCTGCGGAATTGTGTATAGGAACGGGCTCCGACCTCAGCGTAGGTATTGAACAGACCGATGGCCATATTGCCAAGCGAATTACCGGTTGCGTTAGTCGTGTTATCGCTAAACTGGAACTGGCCGTTCTGATTGTTAGTGCTGCCGGGCGCCGCGCCGATGATGATCTGGTCCTTGTCATTCTCGCCCGATTTTTCCACATAGACGCCGAACTTGATCGTGTGTGAGCCGCGGATCATGCTCATGTTATCCGAGAACTGCCAGACAGGGCCGGCCGAAGTCGCCGGATACGGCGTGGAACTGGGAGTATTAATGCCGCCTACCCCGCTGACCGTCGGGATTTTGTTGGGAACTTCTTTCTCGTTGGCAGGAAAAATGTAGGGGTAATTGATTCCGAACTTGGTTCTATCCCATGCGTTGCCGTTGAGATCGAGAATATTGTCGACAAAGTCGTGGCTGGCGGCGGCGAGCGCCTCGTTGATCCACTTGGGGGACAACGACCAGATCCAGTTGATGGAGACCCACCGGTTGGGGCGATCCCGCCAGGTGTCGCAGTCCGCGCAAGGCCAGGTGTAGAAGTTGTTTCGATAGTCGGTAACGCTGGCGGGAGGTTTGGAATTAAAAAACTGCCCGCGCACGCGAATCGAATGACTCGGGGAAGGAATGTAATCAGCTGCAATCGTGGTCTTGCCCTGGTCGGTCCCGCCGGCAAGTTCGCCACTCCACCAATTCGTGCTTGACGGGTAGGGATTGAGATAGCCCATGGCCTTAGGATAAGCTCTCATAAAGGCCATGCCATTCGCGCTTAGCCTATCGGGCGGAATATAGTTTACGATCCCATTGTAGCTGAAACAGGCAGACTGGTTGGTCGCACTGCACGTCCCTGTCTTAAGAGGATCTTTGAGATAAATCGCCCTTTGGAAGAATCGGTTTGTGGGGTCCAGCAGCTCGCTGAAATCCCCCTGCCTCATCTTATCCGTAGCCACGGTCATGGAAGGTACTGAACCGCTGCGCGAGTGTACCCACTCCTGGCTGAACATAAAGAAGAGTTTGCTGCGGTCTCGATTGAACTTGGTAAAGGGGAGCAGCACGGGACCGCTGAAGTTCCAGCCATATTGGTTGTAGCGGAACGGACTGGGGCGGCAATAGGACGCCGCTTTATTCGCAGGATCCGAACAGGGTGCTGTGACCTGGAGGGGCGAGTTATTGCGGCTCCATGAATTGGCATTGAACGCGGAATTGCGGATGTAATCGTACACGTTGCCATGAAACCGGTTTGAGCCGCCTTTGGTAATGATGCGGATCTGACCGCCTGCAGTGCGGCCATATTCCGCATTAAAATTGGCCGTCAGCACCTGAACTTCCTGGGTCGCATCCATGTCAGCGGCGCCAATGCTCCAGGTGGTGTTCGCGCGGGTGCGGATGCCTACGGCGCCGTCAAAGAAAATCATGCCCAGGCTGGAACCATTCATGCTGGGTGGGGTGTCCGAGCCGTAGGCGTTTCCGGCCAGGTTAGTACTCACACCCGGCATGAGGCCCGCCAGATAAATCGGATTGCGTCCATTCAATCCAAGGTATTCGAGCGTCTTGCCTTCAACCAGCTTGCCGACCGTGGCCGATTCCGTCTGCACCGTGGCCGCATTGGCCAGGACTGTGACGGTTTCGCTGGTGCCGCCGACCTGGAGAACGATATCGAGAGCAGCCGGAATGCCGGGATCGAGCTTCTTGCCGGTGGTCTCGGCACGCTTAAAACCGGTATGCTCCACGCTGACGGTATAAAACCCAGGGGGCAAAGGCGTAATGACGTAGTAGCCTCTCTGATCCGTGACGGCAGATCGTTCCAGACCCCTGAGTTCCTCTTTGACTGTGACCGTCACGCCGGGTATCACTGCTCCTGAGGGATCCTTGACAAATCCCGAAAGCCGGGAGTTGTCGGATTGTCCGAACGCACCTGAGGAGTACAAGAGGATCCAGCCCAGCGCGCCGATCAATCCGTACCGCAGGCTCCTGCGAATAAAAGTATCTCTTCCTTTAAACAAGGTAGTGCCTCCTTTGACTGCTGATATCTTCTTCTTGGCGGTCCCTCGCGAGACTCTGCGGTAGCTACTTCAGGGAAGTCTTTGTGAAGTTATGGTAAATATGAGGAAAAGTTTTGGCAAAATTGTGGCATAATTCTTCCTACCCCTATGAATAGGACAATAAGGCACTTCTATGAATTTGGTCCGTTCCGCCTGGACGTAGCCGATAGATTGCTGCTGCGCGAGGGGCAACATATTCCGCTTACTCCTAAAGCCTACGAAACTCTGCTGGCGCTGGTTGAGCAGAACGGCCATGTAATCGATAAAGAGGAATTAATCGAGAAGATCTGGCCGAACACGTTTGTCGAAGAGGCCAACCTTGCCAAAAACATCTCGATTCTGCGGAAGATTCTTGGAGGGGAGCAATCGGGTCAATATATCGAAACGATACCAAAACGTGGTTATCGCTTTGTGGCAGTCGTCAGGGAGGTTTTGGATGAGCCCAAAGCGCCGGACATGCTCCTGGGTCCCCCGCCTGTCAGCGCCCAGATCGAGCAGCCGCGCACCAGCGAGCCGCATGCCGATCAAGATATCGTATCGCAGCGGCACGGGGGGGTGAGCGGCATCCCCCGAGTTTCACTCAAGCCAAGGGCGTCGGCAGGCCGTCTTTTCTGGCCTGCGGCCCTGGTTGCCGTGTGCCTTATGGCAGCCACTGCGATCTGGCTGATTTTGAATCTTCAGGAATCCAGATCGTCAGGTCTCCCTTTGAAAATCGTACCGTTCACCAGTTTCCCGGGCCACGAAATCCATCCGTGTTTTTCCGCCGACGGGAACCGCATCGCATTTGTGTGGGATGGCGAAAATGCCGACAACCCTGACATCTATGTAAAGGATATGGGCGCCGATCAGCCGCGCCGGCTGACCACGAATCCGGCTGCGGATACTCACCCGGCCTGGTCCCCCGACAGCCGATACATCGCGTTTTTAAGACAGGACGCGGCGAGCTGCGCATACTATCTGATCCCATCTTCGGGGGGAGCGGAGCGCAAGATAGCCGACGTTTTTTGCTATCTGACTCCGACTCTCGGGAACAGCCAATACTACTCTATGGACGGAAAATCTCTTGCGATTCGCGATAAAAGCTCGCCCGAGGAACCGTCCAGCATTTACCTGCTGTCAATCGACAACGGTGAGAAGCGCAGGTTGACTTCGCCGTCTCAGGGAAATGTAGGTGATTCTTACCCCGCCTTCTCTCCAGATGGGAAGAAGCTGGCATTCCTTCGGTCTACCAGCCTGGCAACGACCGATATCTACATCATGCCTCTGGCTGGAGGCTTACCCGCGCGGCTTACGTCCGATAACACGTCGATTCTTGGTCTGGCATGGACTGCGGATAGCCGCGAGATTGTGTTTGCGTCCAGACGCGATAGCAGCATCTACAACCTATGGCGAATCCCGGCCACCGGGGGCGCCCCGAAACGCTTGCCGGAAGTGGGACAACGAGCAATCAGTCCAACCATCGCTCGCCAGGGAAATCGTCTCGCATTTACGCAGATGATTGATGACGAAAACATTTGGCGCGTCCGGCTGGATTCATCCGGCCGGGGCAGTGCGCCTGCGCCGTTGATCTCCTCGACGCTGTTTGACAACGGGCCGGATTACGCCCCGAATGGGCGGAAAATTGTCTTTGCCTCTAACCGCACCGGGGATTTTGGTATCTGGGTATGCGGCGTGGACGGTTTGAATCCTGTGCAGTTGGTGAATCGCGGGTCCTATCTTACCGGGACTCCGCGCTGGTCCCCCGATGGGAACTGGATCGCCTATGATTCCCGTTCGAGCGAACCTGGCCGCGAGGGCTGTGCCGATATCTATGTCATAAGTGCCGCAGGAGGTCCCGGGCGTCGTCTCACTTCGGAAGCCTCTGAGAATGTGGCTCCCAGCTGGGCGCGGAATGGAAAGTGGGTCTACTTCGGCTCTACCCGCAGCGGCAGCATGCAGATCTGGAAGGTTCCCGCCGAGGGCGGTTCTGCACTTCAGGTAACCCGGCACGGCGGCTTTGAAGGTTTTGAATCTGCTGATGGCAAGACTCTCTATTATGCCAAGGGACGGTCCGTTCCCGGCATTTGGCAGATCCCCGTCGCGGGAGGCGAGGAGAGTCTGACCCTCGACCGTGATCAGGCAGGATTTTGGCGCCTTTGGACGGTGGTTGAAAAGGGAATCTACTTCGCCACGGCCAGCACCCCTTCTAAGCCGGTTATAGAGTTTTTCGATTTTGCGACCCGCAAGGTGACCCAGGTTGTCGCAGTCGAGAAGGGATTGAACCGATCGGATCCGGGTCTCTCCGTTTCGCCCGACAGGCTGTGGCTGCTCTTTACCCAGCTGGATCAGAGCGGCAGCGACATTGTGCTGGTCGACAACTTCCGCTAATAACATCCCACCAGATTCGGCAGAGAGTTCAAGTGCTTACACAATCTCGGGTATGTTGATCACGATCGCCCAGCACGGTAAAAGCCAGAGCCGCAAGGGCGTTGTCGTAGGCGGCATCAACTCACATTTCTTCCGGCACCCTGTCTCGACGAACGAGTCCCAGGCTGGGGTTTTTGGCAGAAGCAGGGCCCAGGTCAACCGCCTCTTCCGGACTTGCCGGTCGGTAGATCAGTCTGCGCACAACCAGGCGCGCGATGGTGTGCGCATTGGACGCCAGCAATCGGACCCACGACCAGGGAGTCGACTGGGGAAAGTAGATGCCGCGAAACAGCAGGCGCGCGACCAGGAAGGCAACGTGGTGGTCGAACGGCTTCCGGTTATCCACCAGCCACCTCTGCGTACGCGCGAAGGAGCGGCGTCCGTAACCCCGGCGCCAGGATTCGTTGACCTCGTCTTCGGCCTGGCTGGGGGACAGATGGTTGGGCTTAAACGTCAGACGGAATGGTTTGAAATCCAGCCAGTGCTCCGGCCGAACCAGTCTCCCCTGTTTTTGGAGCCGGTCATACAAGGGAGTGCCCGGATAGGGGGTGAGTAATCCGAAAACCGGCAGCACGGGAGGCCAGGTATTGATTTCCGCACTGATGGATGACGCCACCCCGGGGCGGTCCCCATCCATCCCCACAATAAACGAAGTGATCGCATAGACGCCGCGCCTTGCGAGGCCCTGCAGTACCCCTGAGTATTCTTCCGGCCGGTTGAACTGCTTGTGCGCGCTCCTCAGGCTCTCGGGGTTTATGGATTCGAGTCCCATGAAGATGAAGCGGCCGCCGCTGGCGGCAATCAGCTCAACGAGTTCCTTATCCTTCAACAGGTTTGCAGTGATTTGAGCAACCCAGGGGAGGCATGCATCTCGCTGGATCATTTCCCGGAGCAGAGACTTTGTGCGATCGCGCCGGATGGCGAAGTTATCGTCGATAAAAAAGACGTTTACCAGGGCTCGATCGCGCGCGGCGACGCTCTTGAGCCTGAGCAACTCGGCAATGACGCTTTCATTCGAGCGAAAGCGGAGGTGGCTGCCGAAAAACCCGGTGACGGTGCAGAATTCACAGCCGTAAGGACATCCTCGACCCGATTCGATCGGGATCATATAGGCTTTTTCGTAAGGAACTTTCATCTTCTTAAGGAGGAGGCGGATGCTCTCCGGCAACAGACGCATGAGGTCGAACAAACTCAAGTCGACGTTTTCCCAGTCGATTGCCTGGTAGCCTTCGAGAGAGGGCTTCGGATTTTGATCCCCCGCTCCTTTGGAGCCGTAGGTTTCTTTCAGTCCGTTGCGCGCCGCATCTTCCACAACCACGGGCCAGATGTCGTCCGCTTCGCCGAGCACGACCGAGTCGGCGCACCGCTCCAGGCCAGTCCAGCCCAGTGATTCGCCGGGAAGTTCCGTAACATGGGGGCCGCCGAGCACGACCGGCACACGAGATAGCTTCCGGACCGCCGCCGCTGTCGCATACGCTTTCTGAGCCGTGCGGGTCATGAAACCCATGCCCACCAGGTCTACGTTATTGTCGGTTATGAATCGGGCCAGCTCCTGATCGCTCAGGCGCGTGGCGTTTCCATCAATTATGGTCACGCGGTGCGGCGCAGGCGTGAGCTGGCGCAGGAGGAAGGGCCAGAGCTGCGGCAAAAAATTTCGGGTGACGTGGTTGTCCGGCACGTAAAGAAGAATGTGCATCTGAATCCCTTCGGCAAGAGGATTGAACGAGGATGGTGCGAAAACAACGCCGCGAGCACAGTATAATCCGCTTCGACGATTCCTTCCTCAGTAATTGCTACCTGAATAGCTCGGAAATCTCAAGAAATGGATTGCGCCTCCTGCTTTACACCCAACGAAAACCGTTCGGATTCCCCGTCTGTAACCATGACAGGGATCTCGGAATCAGGGGAGTAAGCAGAAAGCTTCTCGATGAGAAGATCCCCATCATCCTGAACTGCCGGGCCGGAATGGGCGTGCTGATGTTTCAGCGCGTCGAGTGTCAAATAAGACAGATGCACCATCCCCGTTTGGGTGAACTTGACCAGGACCAGTCCTCGACCCTTGGTCTTGTGTCCATTCTTTGCCGATCTTACGATCGAATGCTTGTGTTCGCGAAGAACTCTTTTTCGCATTCTTTCAAAATTCTCGCTTGCCATAGATCCTCCTGGGTCACCGAGGTGTCCCAGCTTCACTTCAGGTTAATCGACATGACTCCGGCAACTGAACCGCTGCTTTGTCCGGAATACTGCTCTGGTTGATGCGCTCCGGATCTTGCGGCACCGTCCTCATGGTCCTCGACGTGCGCGACTCTTGTTTCGATCTCATGCAACTTGTGCTCGACCTTCGAAAGATCCGAATGGGCAACGACACGCCTTTCATCTCCAATCTCAGAACGCGCTTCGAGACGCCTGATCCTTCGCTCCAGCGCGGCGCGATCCACCATCCACCAAACGAAGACGATGAGCGGCGGAACGAGCGCGGCCAAGAGCCACCATGCCACGGCAGATGCACGGGCGATGCCTTTGTAGAGCGTGAAGAGCGCGATCGCCCCCCAAAGGCAAGCCAGGTAAATTCTAGGTGCTGTCATTGTGCCTCCCGATGGCTCTGGGCCACTTGTCGCAAACTGGTAATGACGCCGCATTGGGTTCGGAACGCGCGCAACGAAAATGCAAAGGATCTCTGAGGTTTTGCAGCTCGCGGTAGTAATAGAGAGGGGTCGGCCGTTTCCCATCAAACCTCAGCCTTCTCAAAAAACCGATCTCTTCCTCGGTCGCATCCTCACTGAGGGAGGTGTTTTCCAGGAATTCCCTGAACCCGGGCTCTTCTTTGAAATCCGATTTCGGTTCACTTTCCACAAACTCGAATCTACGAAAGCGCCCCAAACCCGCCCTTTCGTTTAAGCGGATTTCTACGCCAAAAGTCGCAAGGTCGATGTCCCAGGATTCGATCAGCGGATCCAGGAAGGAAACGCAGTTTTCAATCGACACGTGAAAGACATCGGTATCCAAAAACTCGAGGACGGCGACCCGCATCTCCTCGCGGCTCCGGTTGCCTAGCCCGGCGACCTGGCGGAGCCAGCTTTCACTTTCCAATTCTCTTTTAGCTACATTCTTGATCACGTCCAGGAGGATTTGCGTTACCAGACGTTCGAGCTCACCGAAGGCCTCCCTCTCGAGAATAGCGCGCACCTGCTTCTGTTTGTCCGCGTTGCACTTGCGCAGAACCAGCTCCCGAACCTCCTTAAACAGGGGCGCCGGCGGATCTGCCAGTTTTTCTTCAATTCTTCCAGGCGTTGCTGATCGGCAAGCTTCGCGAGCTCGCCGCCCGGCAGCTTCAGGAATTGCTCCTTTTTGTCGTAAATGCCTGTGCGATCAGTGGCAGGCGGTGTTTTTTTCCGGGTCAACAACTGGGATATGTACGATTCCGTGACTTGTGCCGCACTCGCCAGCTCTCTTTGCTCAAAACCCAATTGTTCGAGTCGGCTCCGTATTACCGCAGAAAAATCCACCGAGTCTCCTCTTCAATTAACCATTACGGTTTATTATTTTTCGCAGGCGCAATTATATCATTCATGGCATTACCAATATATGTTAATTAACCATAACAGGTTAATTTTTATGCTATCGATTCACCGATCGACTCTTCCAGTTGGGGTTGCGCCCTGGCCGTGGATTCCATGACGGCAAGGAAATGCAGCATATTCGGGTATTGGCTATCTGCCGATTTCGGTGTTGGACATGGGGGGCCTCAACGCGTATGGTAGAAGAGTCGGCCTGAAGCAGCCATTATCTGCTCCCGGGCTGATTCCGGTACAATAACCTGGAGCATTCCCCAATTTCGGGGACAGGCGCCATAACCCCGAAATTATCCCAGGCAGCCGGGAATACGATCTGGCGAATTTCGAGGTTATGGCGCCTGCCCCCGAATTAATCCAAGGGCCTCAGGGAATTCCATTTGTTTTTGTTCGTAGTCTTCGGGCCTTTGCGGTTCCGATGTGGAGCTTTCCCCTAAAATAATCAAATCCCCCGATATGGATTGGGAGTAAACTCAAAAATTAGGCGATTTTGCTACCGAGCGTATTGGCATGCGCGGAACTATGGGGGAGCTAATGTTGCGCCGGTTTGGACTCATCCTGCTGTTCCTGCCCGTTTGTGCTGTGTCATGGGCGCAGATCGAGGACGAAACCTTCAACGGCCCGCACATCGACAAATTGATCGGCGAGGGAAGGTACGAGGAGGCCTTTGAGTTCCTCAAGGCCGGGATCCAGAGGCGGGATATTCAGCAGGCCTATTCGGCCACCTTCTACGCGGGCCTGGGCATGTTCTACATGGAAGTGGGAAGGCCGAAGGATGCCATCGAGAGTCTGAAAGTGGCGGATACAGTCGCTTCCCGGACGGGGCTAGGCAACGGATTTGCGGCGCGGGAAATGGCAGCCTATCAGTTGGCCCAGGGCGATTACAACGCAGCGGCCTCCTCGGCGACCAAGGCCACCCGCGAGTTCAGCTACCGGAAGGCCGATAAAATATTGCTGGCTTATTGTCGCAGCCTGGAGGCGATGGCTCGCCTCCGATCCGGCGACGCCAAGCGTGCGGAAACACTCATCCGCGAAGCGCTCCGGGACGTACCGAAGACCAGCGATGACCCGCCATTCTTCGCGTCGCGCACACTCTTCGCGGCATGCGTGATCGAAAGCCACAACGCCAATTACGAAGAGGCGCGGGATTTCTGCCGACGAGGATTGGAGGTTTCGGAAAGCAAGAAGATCGACAGCCGCGACATATCCTTGGCCCGCCTGGCACTGGCGGAGTCCTATCTCCTCAGCGGCGATCTGGCCCAGTGCCGGGAATTCGCCGCAAAATCCATGGAGCACACCGCAAGGATATTCCAGGCCAATCACCCGGACACGGTCAGTGCCCTAGTGCTCCTGGCTCGCGCGGATCTCAAGGATGCAAAGCTGGCCGACGCACTGGTTCATGCCAAGGCTGCCGTGGACATGGCGGTGACCGTCTTCGGGGAAGAAGGCGGCGCCACAAAGGCTCCGAGGCAGATCCTCCAGGAGGCCAGCAAAGCAAACAGCAGGAAATTTGAACAGTGTTTCGCCTGCGTAATCAGGCTGCGTTACTATGGCGCCGGTTTGCCGAAGAAACCCAGGGGAGGTGGCAATGAAAAAGGGTGGTAATGTGTGTGCAGCGTCTGCCGGTGCGTACCTTTTGTTCATAGTTCTTGCCTATGGCGGGCCGAAGGATTTCTGGGAGGCCAAACCTTATACCGACTGGACCGCGGCGGAGGTGGGAAAAATCCTCCAGAAAAACAGCCCCTGGACCCACGTGTTGCTGCTTGTCCCTACCGAGGGAGCGACCGGGAGCCGCAATTCTAAAGGCAGTCCAAATCCGACCTATTCGACGCCCGTATACATCACCTGGAACTCGCGGATTGTGCGCCAGGCTGTCGTGCGCAAAACGATTCTGGAGACCCCCGAAACACCCAAGGAAGAGATCGGCAAGGCATTGAATTACGAGCCGAAGCATCTGGAGATATTCGTAAATGGCCCGGTTCTCGGGGGCAGCCGGGGGGCAGGCCAGGCGGAAGGTGTCGCCGCATTCAAGGAAAGGACCTATCTCCAGAAAAAGAACAAGGAAAAGATCCCCCTGGCGGATCTGGTGACAACGGGCGGCAGAAACGGTTCCCTGACCCTTGTGTTTCCGCGCGAAGTGGACGGCAAACCCACAATCGTGCCCGAGGACAAGGAAATTACACTCGTAATCAAGATCGGGGAAAACAATTACAGGTTCATCTTTAAGTATCCCGGAATGATGGTCAACGGGAAGCTGGAAATCTAGGCTGTTGCGCGCCCGGTGATGCGTGAACATCGGGGCGTACGGGCGAGCGGCAGCTCGCCCGTCAGGTGGATTGGAAGGCCCCCGGCGGGCGAGCTGCCGCTCGCCCCTACAGGGTGTTGCGACCGCCGGGGATCGGGTTATTTTCAGAGCACTCCCTCATGCGCCGGGGCGCACCCAATGACGCGTGAAAATGGCATTCGACAGCAGCAATCCCGGTGTAACAGTTCGTGATCGTGGTCGTGATCGTGATCGGTTTTTGGCTCTCTGATAACTGCCGATCACGACCACGATCACGATGTCCGCAGGGCAACCATTTTCGGAGCAGAAAAAAGGGGCACAGGGATCTGATCCCTGTGCCCCTTTTTCTCGATGCGAGGTGCCGGCGCTGCCTTTGCGCCTGCATCCCGCGGCTTGGCTAGAAATCGATGTAGGCGCGAATACGCATGGTGCGCGGACCTTGGAACGAGCTCAACCTTCCGAATGACGTGCTCGTGGTCGAAAGGGTCCCGTATCCGGTCTGGAACGGGTGGTTGAGGAAATTGGTTGCATCCAGCTTGAGTCCCATCTTGACACGTTCGGTGATGGGGATCTCCTTGGTGACGCTCAGATCGAGCTGGTAGCTCCACTTGGCCTTATAAGGAATGGCGTAGCCGATGACGCCGGCGTTGGTGCCTTCCGTGAAGTACACGGGATTGACCGCTCCGTTGGACAGCTGGATGTCGGAGATGTTGGTGTGGAAGCACCGGCAGGAATAGTCGTAGTCGCCCACGACTGTGTTCAGGCGATCGACGAGTTTGTCTACCGTCAATCCATTGCCGAACACGACGCCGCCATTCGCACCCAGGTTATTGAAGGTGGCATAGCCCCCGGTCAGGTACTGGGTCGCGCCGGAGATGAACCTGTGAATGCCGCCGACCTGCCAATGACTGACGATCCGGGACAGAATCCCGTTAGACGGGTTAAACAAGCGCCCAGGACCCATCGGCAAATCATACTGCCAGTAAGTCGTAATGTTGTGGCGGTGGTCGAAGCCCGTATCGTTATAGCTGAGATGTGCGTTGCGCAGCGTGATCCATGTGTCCTCGGCGGCCTGGCCTTGCTCGTTCCCCTGGGTGCCCAGCATGTGGCTCCAGGTATAGGCAAAGTTGAGCATCAAACCGCGGCTCATGGATTTCCTCAATTCCACCTGCAAGCTGTTATAGTTGTTGTCGCCGTTGGAATCCTGGTAATTCAGGCTGCTGGTGAAGGGATTCGCCTTGAGAAAGTTCATCGGGTATTTCGTCACGGTCGTATAGCCGAGAGCTGCGCAGGGAGCGAAGTTCCCGCCGACCAGCCGGCAATAAAGGCTGGGGCCGGTCGTGCTCCCCAACGTGCCCGCAAAGTCACCCGCCTGCCCGCGATCGAGATACTGAATATAGGAACTGCTCGTCCACGAGGAACCCGAGCTCAGAGCCGGTTGACTGCCGTTGGCCCCAAACGCGGTCTCGAAGATCGGCAGCGCCGCCTGGCCGGCCAGGCTCCGGTTTTGAAAACTGGTCACGCCGGCAGCCCGGTTGATGGCGAGGTTTTTCTGTGCGTTAATAAACTCGGGCAGGAATCCGTTCTCCAGGATGTTGATTTCCTGGAGGTTCTGCATGTGCCACATGTGCGTCGACTTGTTGCCCACGTAGCGGACTTCGAGCACCATTCCCTTCGCCACTTCCCGCTGAATGCCGAGAGACCAGCTGGAGGTGTACGGCGATTTCAGGTCCTGGTTGAAGTAATTGATGCTTCGGCCGCCTTTGAGCACGTAGTCGGACAGCGGCATCGCCAGTCCGAATTCCGTAGGATTCTTCGAAAACGTCGGAGTAGGGCTGCTTAGGAAAAGGGTGCCCGGCGCGAAATCGACGTTTGCCGTCGAGCTGATCGATTGGGTCCCCGCGGACAGGTAGTTGCCGATCGAATTCAGCCCTTCGTTATAGTACGTCATGCCGAAGCTCGACCGGATAACCGTCTTGTTGCCCCCTAAGATCTTCCCAAGGATGCCATGGCTGACATTCGGGTTCCAGGCGATCCCGAAGTTCGGCGCCGGATTGACGAGATCCGCGTTGTAGGTCTTGGTGTCGATGGCGAATCCCGGATTCATGTTGCCGCCCAGGACGCCCGGCTGGAAATTCCCCTGGGATGGTCCCCAGAAGCTCCCGTCCGTCGCCATGGTATAGATCGGTTTCGTTCCATGAATCGTACCGTCCAGCTGCCAACGCAGTCCGTAATTCAGCGTCAGCTGCGGGGTCAGCCGGAAAGAATCCTGCGCATACAGCCCCATGGTCTTGAAACCGATGTAGGTCGGAATCGGGGCGAATTTCTCAAACTTCAGAGTATCCGGATTCACGTTAAGCGTGGTGCTGATGCCGGTCAGTCGGCCGGTCAGCATCGCATACAGGCTTCTGACGTTGCCCATGTCGCTAGTGGTCGTGCTGGCGTTAGCAGCAAGCATGGCGTTATACAGAACGTTATAGACTGGGTCATCGCTGCTTACGCCCAGGCTGGGTTGCGTCACCCCTGAAGAGTTGCCATAATATTGCGACCAGAAATTGGTGTACAGGAAGGATCCGCCCACCCTGATCGTGTGCCGGCCTTTGACCCAGCTCAGGTTATCCTTGATTTCCCACACCGGGTTGTTCCGGTTATCCTGGGCATAATTGGATATGTAGGGAGCGGCGGTGTTGTTATTGAGGTTCTGGTAGAACGGCAGGCTGATTCGTTGGTCGTTCGGCCACCTGTGGATGTCATATCCGGGGGCGAACAACTCCCAATTCATCTGGTTTCCGAAGGTGAAATTGTTGACCATCTTGGGAGAGATCGTCCAATCCACCGCGTTGCTGATGACCCAGACGTTCGCCGTACTTACGTCCTGATAGAATGAACTCTTGAAGGCTTCATCTCCCGGATAGTTGGGGGCTCCGTCAAATAATGAATCCCGGTAGTTCCATGCCCCGTGCCAGGATATGCTCGGAGTGATCTGATAATCCAGGCGCACTGTCGGGTAATAGGCGCGGGAATAGGGGCTGTAGTTCCAGTACATCGTCCGCTGGAAAGGATAAGTCGTGCTGTCCTGGAAACTGGTGCCCGGCGTCGATTCCGTCGCTGTGATCTGGTCCAGCATGCCTTTGATCGTGGGATCGATCGCGGTCCTGAATCCGGCCGCGCCGGCGACATCGAGCACGTTGAACGTGCGGGTCGCGCCGCTCTTGTCGATGAACCGGTAAATCCCGTTCAAGGCTTCATGCTGCAACACGGTGTTGGAACGCCGGCTGGTGCTCGGCTGTGGATTGGCCTCGAAGTAGGCGAAGAAATACAGCTTGTTCTTGAAAAACGGGATAAAGTGAAGCGCCGGACCGCCAACACTCCCCACGGCATAGTTCTGTCTCGTCTTCGGCTTGAATTGGGTTTTGTCGTAGGCGTAGGCTTCCTTGGTCATGTATGGCCAGGCGTTCAAAAATTCATTATGCCACTGCTCCAGCAGCCGGAAATGGTACTGGTCGGTGCCGCGCTTGGTGACCATCTGAATCGACATGGCGCCCTGGCCTGCAGATTGAGCATCCATCCCGCTTGTCTGGACCGTAAGCTCCTCCATGGCATCGATACGTGTCGGGGCAAACTGGAAGAAGCTCGTACCGCCGCTCTTGAACCGCTGCGAATTGTTGTTGACGCCGTCAACGGTGATGTTCAACGACGCGTTCGGCAAGCCGTTAAACGTGGTGTAACGATCCCCGCCGGCCGAATTCGCTCCCGGCATCAGCAGGGCGAAATACAGCGAATCGCGGCTCGAGTACGGCAGGGTCTGGATATTGGTGTTCTTGATCGTGCTGCCGACGGCGTTCGATGTCAACTCGAGTTGAACTCCGGCGGCAGTCACCTCGACCGTCGTGGTGATGTTGCCGACTTTCATGTTCACCGAAAGGTCGGTGGTGCGGCCGGCGTTGATGACAATTCCGTCGATTACGGCTTTCTGGAATCCGTTGGCTGTGGCCGTCAGCTCATAGGTGCCGTTCATCAGGATGGGAAAGATGTAGGAGCCATCGCTGCCGGACTGTGCAGTCTTCTCAATGCCGGTTGCAGTGTCCTTCAGCGTAAGGCTAACATTTGGAATCACGGCTCCCGACGGATCCTTTACCAGGCCGCGCAGAGCCGTAGGTGATGTCTGAGCAATTGCCGGCGATGCTGAGAAGACCAGAATCCCAGCCAGCGTTAATGCCGCAAATGCCCGCAGTGCAGAGCGATTCATATCGCCTCCTAAATGTCTGATTCTCGGGATCCCCTACTCAGTAAGGGTGTTTTTTTCCCCGGTACATGGCAGAAAACCCCTTCCAAGCACGATGCCAACGATGATTTCGCCCGCCGGGAGTCAGAGAGTGACCTTCGGAGACCGAAGGCTCACAGCGGCGATCTTAGGCAATGCAGAGAGAGTTTGTCAATCAAATATTAAATTTTCCTTACGAATTGAGCAATCCCTCAACGTACCTGATAATCAATCGCCCAAACTTTGCCAATGCAGATAGATCTGCAATTTCCAATAATGCAATTACATTTCATCTTAACTGCCCAAACTGGGTTGATGACAGGTTCCGGCAACTTATTGCCACGCACACCTCGGGGAGAATTCTATCGAGCGCAGGTATTTACAGGTTGACCGTACAATCCCTGGCGTGGAAATCGCAGCAACCGACGGAGCGGATTCGACACAACGCTTGGACCCGGCGCCTGCCATAAAAACCCATAGATGCAGGCTGCTAAAGACTGGGGCGACCCTCGTTGGGATTAGGACTCGATGTTCTCAGGTTCTGCAGTTCGCGCTCGATGGGCCAGTCCGTGAAGGCGAGGATGAACATCATGACCAGGTTGACGATGGGGAAAAACATCAGGCAGCCCATCGCCGGGTGGAAGCCGGCTTTTTTGTAAATAAAAAACCAGGGGATCATGGCCGCCAGCGCGACAACGAAAATGATGACAATCAGGAAAATTGGGACGAAGGGCAATAGCGAAGAATCAAACATGCGTTCCTCCTCTGCTGTTTTCTGATTTGTGCTCCAAGGCAAATGCGGAGGCGCCGGCGATTCATAACCTTCTGAGCGCAGAATGTCTCCGCGTTTCCGGCTATTCGGCCTCATCTTCCCCAGGATCATTCAAGCCATCTGCCGCATCGCTTTCCTGCTCGCGCAGCACCGCCTTGGCAGCTTCAAGCTGGGATTCCAGAACCTTGATCCGAATTGCGGCGAGCCCGTTCACCGTGAACGGATAAATGTTGTGGGGAACCTGGGTGAGGAGAGCGCAATGGATGCCGGACTCTTCGAGGAGGCTCTTCACGATGTTGGCCTCCGCTTCGCTCTGGGTCGTCATCAATACAACGAGTTTGTCGTGATCCAAATGCTCTTCATGATCGGTCATACGGACGTCCTCTCAAGACCGCGGGCCGCAGGCGACTGGCCGGCAATCCACTCCCGCCGAAATCACTTAAAGGCACTCAGTCCTTTGCCGGTGCCTTTGGCAATTTCGAAGTCGTTGGATTCGAGCAGGTTATACATGTTCTGCTCCAGGGTGATGATCGCCTTTTTATAGGTGACCAGCGCCTGCAATTCCGCAAACTGCGCGGCTGAGAGATCCGCCTGGCGCTGAAGCACTTGAAAGTTCTGGCTCATGCCGGCTTGAAACCGCTGGGTTTCGCCATCGAGCTGTTCCTGCGCGAAGCGGAGCGAAACCTTGGCGGTTTCCACGCGTTGACGGCTGGTTTCGAGAGATTCTACCGCGTTGCGGACCTGAACGATGATGCTCTGCTCGGTCTTCGTCCGGTTCATCATCAGCTGGCGTTTCGCGATCTGCGTTTGAGCCAGCTGTGCATCGACGGTTCTGCTCTTGAGTGGGATCTGAATATTGAAGCCCACGGTCCAGTTGATGAGCCCTTCGGTAAAGACCGTCTTGTAAGCGGTCGGAAGGCCGCCGACAAACTGCGTCGGGATCGACGGGACGCCGGAACTAAAAGACTGCGGTCCTGCGGTTCCATTCGATCCGAAAGTGCCGACAACGTCGAACTGCCACTTTTTCATATTGACCTGCGTTTGTAAGGTGATGTCGTTCTGTTGCAGCTGAAAATCGTACTGTTCCAATTCCGGACGATTTTTCAGCGCTGTGTTGATGGCGTCGCCGAGACCCACCTGATATTCCTTGAAGTCGGGGGATTCGGTCGGGACGACAGTCTGGTGCCAGATGTCGGCGTTGCGGTCACTGGAGATCATATTCCTCAAGGCATTCTCGGTGCTGAGAATGGTCTCTCTGGCCTGGATTAAATCGATTTCACGCGTGGCCTGGGTCGCCAGGGCCTCTGTGACGGTGATCGAAGCCAGCGTGCCGATTTCGACCTTGGCCTCGTTCTGTTCAACCGTCAGTCTGGCCAGTTCTACGGACTGGCGCTTGATATCGAAGTTGCGGATTGCTCCCGCCAAATCCCAATACAGGCCTTGGATCGATGCCACCGTGTTGGTTACTCCTTGCTTGAACTTGCTGTCGTTGGTTTTGATGTCCAGGTTATAGAGCCTGATGTTGCCGCGGGTCTGGTCGATGCGGAAATTCCTGAACAATGGTTGCGTGACCTGAATCTGAGTGCTCGCCGAGAATTGGGGAGTGAACAGGGTGGCCAGCTGGTTGGTATCGCTGCGGCTGGAGTTGAAAATCGCGGTAATCGTGCCGCCGGTGGGAACATTCTGGACGATCGAGAAATTCCAGTTGGAGGTATCCCGTTGGTTAAAACCCGTGGCTGACCGGTTGGTGATGTTGGTATTGGCTGACTTGCTCCTGCCCGTCGCCGCAGCGATGTTGATGGTAGGATCATAAAACCCATAGGTTTGGGTCACCCGCTGCTGGTACAAGGCCTCGTTGGTCTCGGAGATCGCGATATCCAGGTTGTTTTGCAGGGCGAGCTTCGTAAGTTCTTTCAAGGATATGCGCAGCGCCGTCCCATCCTTTATCGCCTGCTCGATGGGGCTCACGAGAGAGACCGGAGCCTGTTCAGATTGGACGCCTTGTTTCGGCTCCTGTGGCCATGCCCGCGAGGATGGATTCCAAGCCACACTGATCGAGAAGGAAATGACCGCGAATACGGCATACCCATAGCGATTGCCCCACGCTGGGGAGTCAAAGATCTTCATAAAGCACTCCTTACCTAGGCCTCACCGAAAAATGATGCTGAGACTGGATACGATAGGGCATGCAGCAAGTTTCAACAAGAAAAAAGCCGATCGGGTGGTTTTGGATGAACCGCTGGGCGCGAGAGAAATACTGCCCTTTTAGTTTGGCTGGAATCCCGCCCCTAAGATGCAATGCGCGAAGTTTTCCCGGAGGGAGTAACTTGATTTTTTCTTTGCCGCCTCAGGGTCCGTCGTAGCTTACCGGCTGACCGCGGGCGCACCCAAGTGCAGAAAGATTAATGGTCTTTTTAAGGCAGCCACGTTTGACACGAAGCGCCGCCTGTCGGAGCCGGCAAAGGTTCGCGCCATTCGTGGTTGCCTTTACAGTTTTGAGCCGAGTTATTTTCGAAGCAGACATTGATCTGTCCTGACGCGACTTGGCAATATTGAATCTTCCTGGATCGACTCCAGTGGCGGCGCCTCTTCGCATATAATGTCTTTTGCTTTCCAGGGTCTTCTGGTAGAGTCGCGCGCATTCTCACAAAAGGATACCGGCCATGCACCTGCAATTGATCGATTGGATCATTGTCGCCTTTACCCTTGGCATCTGTTTCATCCCCGCGCTGTTTTTCGGCAAACGCGCAGGCAAGAGCACGTCGGAGTTTTTTGTTTCCGGCCGTTCTGTGCCATGGTGGCTGGCAGGGCTCTCGATGGTGGCCACGACATTCAGCAGCGACACGCCGAACCTGGTGACCGACATCGTCCGCCGCAACGGTGTGGCAGGGAACTGGGTATGGTGGGCGTTTGTATTGACCGGAATATCAACCGTTTTTTTCTACGCGCAATTGTGGCGGCGTTCGGGGGTGATGACGGATCTGGAGTTCTATGAGATCCGCTATTCGGGGAAGGCGGCCAGTTTCGTGCGCGGATTCCGCTCGGTCTACCTGGGGCTGTTCTTCAACTGCATGATCATGGCGACGGTGAATCTGGCAGCCTGCAAGATCGCGGGAGTTCTGTTCGGCCTGCCGCGGTGGCAGACTCTGCTGATCTGCGGCGTCCTCAACGTGGTCTTTGCCACGCACTCCGGATTGTGGGGCGTGCTGGTGATCGACATGATCCAGTTTTTTATCAAGATGACGGCGGTGATCGCCGCGGCCTACTTCGCCCTGAACTGCCGCAAGTCGGCGGGCTTGCACGGGATGGTGGAGAAGCTATCCGCTCTGAAGGGCCCGAACGGCTTGAATTATCTGAACATCCTCCCGGATTTCACCAACAACTGGGATCTTGCCGTGGCTGTCTTTATCATGCCGATCGCGGTGCAATGGTGGGCGGTCTGGTATCCCGGCGCGGAACCGGGCGGCGGCAGCTACATCGCGCAACGCATGTTGGCCTCGAAATCGGAAAAGGACTCGCTTGGGGCGGTATTGTTCTTCAACCTGGCGCATTATGTTCTGCGCCCGTGGCCATGGATCCTGGTGGCGCTGTGCTCTCTGATCATCTACCCCCAGTTGTCCGACATTCGAGAGGCTTTTCCGCATCTCGACCCGAGCCTGATCGGGCACGATATCGCCTATCCCGCAATGCTTAAATTCCTGCCGGTTGGCTTCATCGGCCTGATGGTCGGCGGCCTGATCGCCGCCAACTCATCGACGATCCTCACCCATCTGAATTGGGGGCTTCCTATCTGGTGCACGACTTCTATCAGCGCTTCGTCAGGAAAAACAAGAGCGAAAAGCACTATGTGCTGGCCGGGCGCGTGGTGACGGTACTCCTGTTTTTCTGCGCTTCAGGGACGGTATATTTGCTGGATACCGCTAAAGACGCCTTCGACATCATTCTCCAAGTTGGTGCCGGCACCGGGTTGCTTTACCTGGTGCGCTGGTTCTGGTGGCGGGTGAACGCATGGTGCGAGGTAGTGGCGATGGTTAGTTCCTTCGCCGTCTCGATCGTGCTGCTGGTGTTACATAAGAATGGCATCACCATGAGTACGCACATTGGATTGTTGATCACCATTGCGGTCACCTCGATCTGCTGGATATCGACCGCCTTTCTTGGCCCGGAGACAGATCGGAAAACACTCATCGAGTTTTATAGGAAGGTAAAGCCTTTCGGCCCCGGCTGGACGGAAATCCGCAAGGAAGCCGGCGTCTCCATTGAAGAGGCGAAGGCGACCGGTCAAAACATTCCCCTGGGCCTACTCGGCTGGGTGGCCGGCTGCACGGTCATCTGGTCGGCGCTGTTCACGGTGGGCAACTTCTTGTACGGGCGCATGAATTATGCGCTGATGCTGCTCGCAGTGTTTACCGTCAGCGGCCTGGTCCTCTTGCGCGTGGTCAGCCGGGTCTGGGATGCCAGCAAGGGACGCCTCTGAGGGTATCCGAATACTTATAGAGTACGTATCACTCGGCAATATCTTCTGCCCCTGTGATAAAATTGCTTTCAGCCTTGTGAATTCCTTGTCCTCGATCCGGAGGGTGTTGTGATCTACCGTCTGCGCGCAGCGTTTCTGCTTACCGTTCTTCTCAGTGTGATCGGGCCGAATGCTCACTCTCAGTCTGGCGTCAATCTTGTCGGGGAAAGCGTGGCGGCTCGCGTCGATAAGGTTTTTGAGCGCTACGCCAGGCAGGACTGCCCGGGGTGCGCGCTGGGAATAGCGCAGGACGGCAAGGTTGTTTACACCCACGGGTACGGCATGGCCAACCTGGAATATTCGGCGCCGATTACTCCGGCAACCATTTTCGAGGCGGGATCAGTGTCGAAGCAGTTCACTACCGGCGCGATCCAGATTCTGGCACGCCAGGGCAAACTTTCACTCGATGACGACATCCGCAAGTATCTTCCCGAGGTTCCCGATTTCGGGCACAAGATTGCCATTCGGAACTTGCTGAATCACACCAGCGGTATACGCGATCAGTGGGAGTTGCTCACGGTAATGGGCCGCCCTCCCGGCAGCGCCGTGCACACCCTCGAGGAGATCCTGGACCTTGTAAGCCGGCAGAAGGAACTGAATTTCCCGCCCGGAGATGAATATCTCTATAGCAATACCGGTTTTTCGCTTCTCGCCTGGATTGTCAAAAGAGCGGGCGGCATGTCGCTGGCAGAATTCAGCGCTAAAGAGCTTTTCCAGCCGTTGGGAATGACGAGTACGCAGTGGCGGGACGATCATACGCGCATCGTGAAAGGCCGCGCCACCGCCTACAACGCGGGTACACAAGGGGAGTATCATTCCAACATGTCCTTTACCAATGTCTACGGCAACGGCGGGCTGCTGACCACCGTGGGCGACATGCTGATCTGGAACGAGAACTTCGTCAATCCGCGCGTGATCGGCCAGGAGTATCTCGACCAGATGCAGGTGCGCAGCAGGCTCAACGACAAGAGTCCCATCCTCTACGGCCTTGGCCTTGAGATCACGGAGTATAAGGGGGTCCGCGAAATCAGCCACAGCGGCTCCACCGCAGGATATCGCGCGTTTCTCGCCCGCTTCCCGGATCAGCACCTGTCGATAGCACTGTTGTGCAATCTAGCCAATGCCAATGCTGGCGCACTGGCGCGCCAGGTGGCCGAAGTTTTTCTGGAAGGCCGGCTCAAGGAACTCCCAAAGCCCGCGCGCGTTGAAACTCCAGCGACAGAAATCCAGCGACTGGCCGGGCTTTATCGGAACGCGTTAACAGATGGAGTACTGCGCCTCTCCTTCAGCAACGACAAGCTCCTCCTGGGAGCCGGATCGGCGAACGAACTGATACCGGTCGGGAAGAATCGTTTCGAAGGGGCCACCAGTACGCGATATGTTTTCACCATTGCTCAGCCAATTCGACTGGAAGTTGCTTCGGGAGAGGAACATCCAACGATTTATACCGCCGTGCCGGCTGCAACTCCCAGCGCAGAACAATTGGCCGGGTACGTCGGAACCTACTATAGCGAAGAGCTGGAAGTAACCTTTGTTATCATGGTACGTGACGGCAGGCTCATCCTCAAGCGGCGGCTTACGCCCGACACCGCACTCACACCAACCTATGCCGACGCCTTCTCCGAAGGTGGGAGAAACATCCGCTTCATGCGCAATCGAGCCGGAGCGGTGGATGGCCTTACTCTGACCAGTGGCCGTGTCCTCCACCTCCGATTCATCCGCCGCCCAAATTAAGTGAATGAATAGAGGACCTGCTCACCAGAAATAACGCCCATTTCTCGGCAAAAATGTAATGAGGGGCTGAAGGTGCGCCGGCCTTTCACTCAGGATTTAGCACTCAGGACTCAGCATTCACCTGTGGAATTGACAGGATTAAGTTCCCTTAATGCTAATCTTTATGAGGATTCTGCCGATCTCATTTCTGGGGGCGACCCTGGTAGTGGCGGTGAGCGCAGGCCCTGTCGGGTCAATGGGATGTGGAAAGGCAAACGATATGGCGGAATTCAAAGGCCGGGTATCGAGGGGCGGAAAGAAAACAGGGGTAAAGGACCGGAGGACCTCGCCGCGATTTTCGCAAACCAAGATCCCAAACCTGCAGAATGTCAATCCTCTGGACGGTCCCGTGGCGCGTCTCGTTAACATTTCTCGCGGAGGCATCCTCCTCGAGACGGCAAAATGCATGGTACCGGGTGGGATTGTTTACATTCGGCTGATTGCGGCGGACGCAGTGTTTTTGCTCAGGGGAAGGGTTTTGAGATCGTGCCCTTCATTGATACGCAATCCCAAACCGATTTATGAATCCGCCGTCTCCTTAGATGGGACCTTCCCGATGCCGATCGAGGCCAGTGCTGGATCTACGGCCGTGGAGCCCGCGGCGATTCCGCCTTCCGGGCATGAATCCAGCTTGTGTGAATCCGAAGGGAAGGCAGCGACCTCCGGGGCGCAACCGCCAACAACCTATACAGTGACCGCCTCTGTCCCGCGGTCAGGACCTGATCTTAACCAAATATTCGGACTCAACAGCTGGTAAGTAGAGGGAAACATTTCGCCACGCGCTTTAGCAGGTGTCGCAACATCGAGGTCAGGGCTACACAACGATGCCATGCGCGCGCCATTGATTTCCGGCAACACCGCCAGAGTCGCTCCGGAAGCCGGGCTCAACCGGCAACGCGGCAACATATAACGATCTGATCCGGCTCCTGATCGTTGGACCATAAACATGAACGTTTTGTTTGTAACCGCTCAGATTCGGGACGCCAACTTCATCGAGCACGAGCTGCGCAAAACTGCGCCGGCTGTTCATGTGGATGTGTCTCCCAAGCCCGATGACGCGCTCGCGCGTATTGCTGTTCCCGGACGCTACGATGCGGTGTGGATCGATTCTGCCCTGCCCGACAGCGATTGCCAAAACCTGATTATGAGCATTCGCGAGCAGGATCTGCCGCTTGCCATCATCATATTAGTCCCACCATCGGGTGAGGATCCCCCTTTGTCGCTGCTTGAGGCAGGCGCAGATGACTATATTGTCAAACGTCCTTACTTTATCAGAAATCTCCATGCGCTGCTGCAGCGCACGGTCGATCGCCGTCGCATAGAAGCGGAACGGCGCATCCACCCGCTGCTTGTGCTCTACGCCGGCGACATGCTCAATGCTCGCCACTACTTTTCGAACGCCCCGCTGATCAATCTCGAGGCCGGCGTTCTCAACCCGGACGGCACCTGCACCCTGCCCTCGACCGCATCCGGCAAGTTACCCTATGATGCTGTTGTAATTGAGGATTCGGGGTCGGGAATTCAAGTGTTGCGCATCCTCAAAGAGGTCATTGCGCGCGGCGCCGACATTCCCGTGATCCTGCTGGTGGAATCCGGCCAGGAAAACCTCTGTGAGCAAGCGCTCAAAATCGGGGCCGCGGAGTGCGTGATCAAGAGCGGCGATTTTGTGCAGCATCTGATCCCGGGTGTCGAAAATGCCGTCCGCCGGCGCGACCTCCTGCGCGAGAAAGCAGCTTTGCGTTCTACCGAGGCTCATCTGCGGCTGCTGGTCGAAAACATTCCTGCATGCGTGGTCCTGATGACCTCCGGCGGAGTCATCCAGGCTGTGAATTGGGCGGGACTTGCGCTCGTGGGCGCGACGCATGTCGAGCAGATCGTCGGCAAGAGCTTGTGGTCTGTGGTCGGATCTAAACATCAAGACAAACTGCGAGTCTTCCTTGCCGGTGTCTCTACTGGTACCAAGGGCGTCATTCGATTCGGATTGGACGGTCTCAACGGTATTTCGCGCCGGCTGGAGATGAATGCGGTGCCTCTGCGCAGGGATGCTGAGAGTCCTGCTTCAGTGCTGGGGGTGCTGCGCGATCTGGGCCAGGAAAACTTCGAGGAATCTCAAGAGGCGGAGGTCACGGAAGTACCAGCGGAGCCGGCGGCGGCAGGCCGCCAAGCTAAAGACGCCATCCCTTCGATCTCGGATCTCCAACGAGAGGCAGTGGAGCAGGTACGCCTGGCGCAGGAAAACCGAACACAACAGCTGGGGCAAGCGCAATCCGGAGCAGAACCTTCGGATGAGGACCGCCGGGTGTCGGAAGGTCAGTATGTGGTTTTGGAGGAGTCCGTCAGAATCATCAAAACCGCATATGAAAAGCTGGAAGAGGAACTGCGCACGAGCCAGAAGCGCTGGGATGTCGAACGCAGGAAGTACGAAGAAGAGCGGAAATCGCTGCAACTTGCGGCGCGCAATGCGGAAGAAAATCTCGCCAAAGCCGAAGATCAACACCGGACCGAACTGCAGGAATGGCAGCAGACACGTCACGAATTGGAGCAACAACGCCGCGAAACCGAAGTGCGACTGAGGTTGCTCGAGGAAAGCACGCACGGACTTACGGGACAATCGGGTGATTTCGAGAATCAGTACCTGACGGCGAAATCCGATTGGGAGATCACTCGTCAGGAACTGGAGCTGCAATACCGTGAGGCCCAGGATCGACTGGCCTGGTCGGAGGAAGAGGTTCGCAAGCTCGCCGACAGCCGGGCGGAACTCGAAAACAAGCACCTGGCGGAAAAAGAGGAATGGGCGAAGGCTTATCAGGAGCTCAAGGAACAGTATCGCGAAAATGCCGAACGACGGGCGTTTCTCGAAGAGGAAGTCGGCAAACTCGGCGACAACCGGATGACGCTGGAGAACCGGCTCCTGACAGAGCAAACGGAACGGGAGAAGGAACACCAGAAACTGGAGCAGCAGTACCAGGAATCGGAACAACAGAGGAGATGGCTCGAGGAAGATGTGCGCCGGCTCACCGACAGCCGAACTGAGCTCGAGAACCAGTACCTGGCGGAGAAAGCGGCATGGGAGACGAAGCGTCAGGACCTGGAACAGCAGTGCCAGGCCGCCGAAGCAGGACGGGCAGCGATCGACGAAGCTATGCGCGAATCCGAAGCCCGCTTCGCGCGGGAAGCACAAGAGCACCAGGCGGAGAAAACGGCCTGGGAGCAGACTCATTCTGCGTTGGAACAGCGGCAAGGCGAGACCGAAGCACAACGAGTGCTGCTCGAAGAAGAAGTTCGCAAACTCACCGACAACCGTGCAGAGCTTGAAAACCAGCACCAGGCGGAGAAAACGGCCTGGGAGCAGACCCAATCTGCGTTGGAACAGCGGCAAGGCGAGACCGAAGCACAACGAGTGCTGCTCGAAGAAGAAGTTCGCAAACTCGCCGACAGCCGGGCAGAGATCGAGAACCAGCGCCAGGCGGAGAAAACGGCCTGGCAGCAGACCCAATCTGCGTTGGAACAGCGGCAAGGCGAGATCGAAGCACAACGAGTGCTGCTCGAAGAAGAAGTTCGCAAACTCGCCGACAGCCGGGCAGAGATCGAGAACCAGCGCCAGGCGGAACGGGCTGCATGGGATCAGGCTCATCAGGTTCTGGAGCAGCGGCTGCATGAAGCGGATGAGCGGCGAGTTTTGCTTGAAGGAGAGATTCGCAACATCACTAACGCCCGTGCAGAGCTTGAAAACCGGCACCTGGGAGAAAAAGCGACATGGGAGCAGGCTCAGGCTGCATTGGAGCAGAGGCAGCGCGAAACGGAAGAACGACGGGTGTCGCTCGCGGAAGAGGTTCGCCAGCTCACCGACAGTCGGACGGAGCTCGCAAACCTGCACCAGGCTGAAAAAGCGGAATGGGAGAGAGCCCGCCATGAGCTTGAACAACAACAACAAGGGGCCGCACAGCACCAGGCACTGCTCGAGGACAAGATTCATACGCTTGAAAACAACCTGGCCGAACTTATTAACATGCGCCGGGAAGAACAAACGGCGTGGGAAAAAACCCGCTTCGAGCTGGAACAACAACGGCTCAAATCCGAGGAGCAGCTGGCTCTGTTTGAGCACAATACGCGCGGTTTCGGTGACAACCGCGGCGAATTCGAGAGTCGGTACCTGACGGAAAAATCCGAGTGGGAGAAGGTCCGCATTGAGCTGGAGCAGCAGCATCGCGAAGCGGTGGGGCGACTGGCACTGCTCGAAGAAAGCGCCCGCGAGCTTGCCGACAGGCTGAGCGCAGGCGACCGTCAGTACCAGGCGGACAGATCCGCCTGGGAGAAAACATGTCAGGAACTTGAGCAGGGCCGCCGCGAAGTTGAGGAACGATTGTCGTCGCGCGAAGAAGAGATTCGCAAACTTGCTGACGGCCGAACGGAACTCGAAGACCAGTACTTGTCGGATCGAGCAGCATGGGAAACAAGATGTCAGGAGCTGGAGCAGCAACGCTGTGAGATCGAGGCGCAACGCGCATTGCTCGAAGAGAACATCCGCAAGCTCGAGAACGCCAGGCAGGAGATCGAGAACCGGTTGCGGGCTGAAAAAACAGAATGGGAGAAGACCCGGCAGGAACTTGATCAGCGGCATCGCGAAGCTGAAGAGCAAAGGGCGACGCTGGCGGAGCATCTCCGACTTTTCGAAGCGCGCCAGGCTGATCAGGAGAATCAGCATCGCGCTGAGAAGACGGAATGGGAGAAGACCCGGCCGGAGCTGGAGCAGCGGCATGGTGAGGCCGAGCAGAGGCGGGCTCTACTTGAGGAGAATCTGCAGCGGCTCGAAAGCAGCCTGACTGCACTTGAAAACCGGCACCGAATGGAGCAGGCAGAATGGGTGAAGGCCCGTGAGGGATTCGAGCAGCAGCAGAGCGAGGCAGAAGCGCGGCGGATTTCGCTGGAAGAGGCCGTGCGTAAATTCCAAGCATACCAGTCCGAGATCGAGGAGCAGCGGCGAGTAGAATATGCCGGCTGGGAGCATGGACGTCTCGATCTGCAAAAGAAGCTTGCAGAGTCGGAAAGCAGGAGCGCGGAGGAGCAACACCAGAACGAGGCACTCCAAGAGACGCTGCGCTCAATGGAGGCGCGCTGCGCTGCGCTCGAAGAAAAGTGCCGGGAAGAGCAGGACGCCTGTGCCAAAGCGCTCCACGAACTGGAGCGGCAGCGCCAGGACCAACGGGCTGGGATCACGGCGTTTGAAGAAGCGCTGAAGACCGCCGAAAAGCGAGTCGCTTTGCTGCAGGAAAAGTACCAGCAGGAACAATCAGGTCGGGACGACGCACGCAAACAGGTGGATGGGCATTTAACAGCGCTCGAGGAGGAGCTGCAAGGGCTTCAGACGCGACACGAGGAAGCTGCAGCACAGGCCCGAATTGACCGGGCAGGCTGGGAAGCGGCCCGGCAGGAATTAGTGCGTCGGCACGAAGCGGCGGAAACAATGCGGGCTGCCCTAGCCAAGGATCATTTTGCCTTGCAGGCCCGTCTGACGGAAATTGAAGAATCAAGGCGCACCGAGACCGCGGCATGGGAAAACAAGCAGCAGGAACTGATTTCGAAAGCCCGCGACCTGGAGATAAAAATCAGGGCGCTCGAGCGAACCCTGGCAGCGTCGGAGGCAAATCAGGCCAGAATATTCAATGAACAGCAGCAAGAGATTGCAGCGCACAAAGAGCTGCAGGAGGATCTGGAAAATCAACGAGCGGCGCGCATGGCTCTCGAGGATGCTCTGCGCGCTTCGGAGGCACGGCTGGCTAAGCTGGCGGCGGATCTGAGACTGCAAAGGGCGGATAGGGAAGCGCTGAATCGGGAGCTTGAAGGGCAACGCGCGGCCCGCGTTGCGCTCGGGCGCGCGCTCCGGGCGGCGGAATCCCGGGTGCAGACCAAGCCGGTTTCAGAGCTGACGATGCCTGTAGCACAGACCCTGGCCGATCTGGTCCAGCCCATGACCGACTGCGGCCATCTTCTCATGGAATGCCTGGGCGATGACGATCCCCGGCGCTTGCGTGCCGAGCGTCTAGTGGAGATCGCAAGCCATGCCAGGATGCTGGCGCGCCGCCTTCTGAGTCTTTCCTCTGTGCAGGAATCGATCGATCTCAACGCCGTAGTTGAGCAGATTTCCGGTACGCTGCGGCAATCAGCCGGCGAATGTGTGGATCTGATCACCCTTTTCTCTCCGCACCTGCCCCGCACCCTTGTTCCGCAGCAGCTGATTGAAAAGCTCCTGACTGCGCTGGTCAGACAAGCGTGCGATGCTCTGCCGCTGGGCGGCGCGGTCACGGTGGAAACCAGGCTCGCGGCTTTGGATGAAGCCCGCGAACCCGGAACTGCGGTCGTGCTCTCCATTACTGCATCCGGATGCGACGTGCAGGCTTTTGCCGATCCCGGCGCGCTTGAACCGTTCGTCGCCGCATGCCGAGGGAAAATGAGCACCAGCGGTGATCCCGACACCGGCATCACCATCGAAGTCTCCTTGCCCTCTGCATCGCCATCCAGCCGTGAAGATCGCCGGGACCTCCACGGATGAGATTCCGCCCGCAAGACCTGGCGCAGTTCGTCCAACGCCCCCTCTGAAATGAGTCCGTCAGGGGGCCGCCCTGCGCCGCGCGGCGATCAGATCCACAGATTATTCGATCCCTGGCTCCGTCCGTCCGGGGCCTACTTGCATGCGTGCTTCGGCTGCAGAGGTCGAAGGTCCGTTTTTTTCCTTTCCGAGCCCACTAGTGGTACAGTTGTCGCTGCACCGCCATAGACCGGAACCTGCGATCGTATATTAAATGTTTTCTGAGGAATTCTGATGAGCGGACAACACAGCCTGCTTACCGACGATGATCTACACATGTTTAATGAGGGTACGCACTACCGGCTTTACGATAAGCTGGGTTCCGGCCTGTGCCGGTCGGGCGGGATCGACGGAGCTTACTTCGCGGTATGGGCTCCAAATGCGGAATATGTGTCGGTCGTCGGGGAATTCAACCATTGGGATCGCGATGCCGCTCCGCTCAGCCAAAAAGGACATTCGGGAATTTGGGAGGGATTCGTTCCCGGCGTAACTGCGGGGACGCTTTACAAGTATCGCATCGAGTCGCGCTATCACCGTTATCAGGTGGAGAAGGCCGATCCTTTTGCCAATGCGACCGAGGTGCCGCCCGGGACCGCTTCTGCAGTCTGGAATCTGGCCTACGACTGGCACGATGCGGAGTGGATGGCCCGGCGGGGCAAAAGACAGAGGCTCGACCGCCCCATTTCCATTTATGAAATCCATCTTGGCTCCTGGCGCCGGGTGATCGAAGAGGGGCATCGATCCCTTAGCTACCGTGAGCTTGCACAGCAGCTCATCCAGTACATACAAACCATGGGATTCAGCCATGTCGAGTTTCTTCCGATCATGGAACATCCGTTTTATGGCTCGTGGGGATATCAGACCACATCTTACTTTGCCCCTACGCGGCGATACGGCGATCCTCAAGACCTGATGTGGTTGATCGACTGCCTGCACCAGAACAACATCGGCGTCATATTGGATTGGGTGCCGTCCCATTTCCCCATGGATGGGCACAGTCTGGGCTACTTTGACGGGACGCATCTTTACGAGCATGCCGATCCCCGCCAGGGAGTGCATCGGGACTGGGATACGTTTGTTTTCAACTACGGCCGGAATGAGGTCATTAGCTTTCTCATCAGCAGCGCCCTTTTCTGGCTCGACAAATATCATGCGGACGCTTTACGGGTGGATGCTGTTGCCTCGATGCTCTATCTCGATTATTCGAGGAAGCTCGGCGAGTGGGTTCCCAATAAGTTCGGCGGCAGAGAAAATCTGGATGCGATCCGGTTCCTGCGGATTTTGAACGAGCAGGTGTTCAAAAACTATCCCGACGTGCAGACGATCGCCGAAGAATCGACCGCCTGGCCGATGGTTTCACGACCAACGTACCTCGGGGGCCTGGGTTTCGGTCTCAAATGGGACATGGGCTGGATGCACGATACGCTCAGCTATATGTCCCGCGATTCCGTATTTCGCCGCTTCCATCACGATCAACTGACCTTTCGCGGGATTTACGCCTTCACCGAGAACTTCGTCCTGCCCCTATCCCATGATGAAGTGGTACACGGCAAAAACTCACTGCTTGGCAAGATGCCAGGGGACGATTGGCAGCAGTTCGCAAACCTGCGCCTGCTGCTGGCTTACATGTACGCCCAGGCCGGCAAAAAGCTGCTTTTTATGGGTGGGGAATTCGGGCAGCGCGAGGAGTGGGGGCACGACCGCAGCCTCGATTGGAACCTGCTGAATTATGCGCCGCATCAAGGGCTGCAAAAACTGGTGATCGATCTCAATCAGATCTATCGGAGTGAACCGGCCCTCCACGAGCTTGACAGCCAGCCCGACGGATTCGAATGGATCGATTGCCACGATGCCGACACGAGCGTGCTGACTTTTTTGCGCAAGGCATCCCAGCCGGCGCGCCACCCTATTTTGGCGGTTTTCAACTTTACGCCGGTGCCGCGGGATGACTATCGGGTCGGCGCTCCCTTTCCGGGAGTCTGGCGCGAGATTCTTAACAGCGATGCGGCCATCTATGACGGCAGCGGCCTCGGCAACCTCGGAAGCAAAGAAACCATTCCCATCGCCGCGCACGGCCGGCCGCAAAGCCTCTCGCTCACCCTGCCGCCCCTGGCTGCCGTCTACCTGCGCCACGAATCCTAGGCAGGAGGTTCGTAGGAAGTGGACTCTCCACTCATCTATCGCAATTCAAGCTGGGGTTCAGACGGTACCAGCTAACAGCAGCCACGAAGAGCACAAAGCGGCATATCCGCATCCTAAAAACCTCAACGCAGTCCCACATGCGCCGGGGCGCACCCAAGCGCATGAAAAACACAACCGTTGCGCGAAGCGCCTTGGAGTGCGGCGGCATGACGCCGCTTTGTCAGGCTTCAAAGCGGCGTCATGCCGCCGCACTCAAAAGGCTCCGCCTATTTTCGGAACAGAGGTGCCAGAGGCTGCCGAGGATTTTTGCCTTTGAATGACTTTTCTCTGCGACCACTGCGTTGATCTTTTGCTTTTCTTTGCTTTAGGCCATGGATTTGTGCTCTTTAGTGTTTTTGGTTTATCGCTCCCAGGGCAGCCCGGTGCGGCCGAAGTGGCCGTAGTTGGTCGTCTGGCGGAAGATCGGATTCAACAGCTCCAGGCGCTCGATGATGTGCGCGGGCCGGAAGTCGAAATTCTCCCTGACAAAAGCAGCGGCCTTATCCGGATCTCCGGTCCCGAAAGTGTCCACCTTGACCGAGATCGGCTGTGCCATGCCAATCGCATACGCGACCTGGACCTCGGCGTTCTTGGCCAACCCCTGCAGCACGATCTGCCGGGCAATGTAGCGGCAGAAGTAAGCCCCGCTGCGATCCACCTTGGAGGGATCCTTGCCGCTGAATGCGCCGCCCCCATGCCGGCCGGCGCCGCCATAGGAATCCACGATAATCTTGCGGCCCGTTACGCCGCAATCGGTGGAGGGGCCGCCATGCACGAAGCTCCCGGTCGGGTTTACGAAGTAGCGGATCTTCGGATCGTACCACTCGCCGAGGACTCGAGGCGCCAGAGTTTCCGTCACGTAGCGGGCGATCGATTCGCGGTCGATGGTCGATGCGTGCTGGGTTGATACCAGGACGTCGGAAACCCGCTTTGGGGTGTTGCCTTCGTACACCACCGAAACCTGGGTTTTGCCGTCGGGGCGCAACCAAGGAAACTCCGCGCCGCGGCGATCCTGCGCCAGCCCGGCCGCCAGCCGGTGCGCAAGGAGGATCGACAGCGGCATCAGCTCAGGGGTTTCATTGGTCGCGTAGCCGAACATGATGCCCTGGTCGCCGGCGCCCTGCTCGCCGCAAAGCGACTTGTCGCTTTCTATCCCTTGAGAAATTTCGGCTGCCTGCCTGGTGATGAATTGATGGATCTTGACCGCGTCAGCATGGAATGCCTCTGCGCCATCAGTATAGCCAACATCGCGAATCGCCTGGCGTACCACCTGCTCATGGTTAATGACCGCGTTGGAAGTGATCTCGCCGGCAAGAACTACCTTGTCGTCCTTGCACAGCACTTCGCAGGCAACGCGACTGCGCTTGTCCTGTGCGATGTAGGCATCGAGAATGGAGTCCGCAATGTAGTCGCAAACTTTGTCGGGATGCCCTTCCGTGACGGATTCGGAAGTGAACGTGTGGAGGCCGGTTGAGAAAGCGAACGGGGATGAGGGTTGAGTATCTTCAATTGTCTTGGACATTGATGCATGCTCCTTACGGTTGATTTGGCATGCATCAGGAGTCGGAAAAGCAGAACCGCCCGGCGCATCAGGGCGGTTTTATTCCGAGGGGACCTTCTTTCGGAGTTTCTCTTCCGCACATCGAGCGTTGCCGCCCTAGGCACCGTGGCGTCTCCCGGCCCGGTTGCCAGATCCGGTCATATCGATCCGGATCACTCCTGATGCAGTAGTAATTGTGCCTGAATTTTTGCCGATGTCAAAAGGCAAAAGTCACCGCGAAGGACACGAAGCCGCGGCCTATAAAACCTCACCGCAGTCTCTCATGCGCCGGGGCGCACCCAGTGACGCATGAAAATGTTGCGCTCTTGCCGCAGGTTTCCTGTGCCGCCCTTTCAGGGCTCTTACCGCTCGATGCCCGCTTCCCAGGGCTCACGCCCTGGGCTCTGCTGCTCCACCCCTTCGGGGTTTCCAAGGTCGTGCAATGCTTAGCCCTGAAAGGGCGGGACAGCAAAGCCCAGGGCGTGAGCCCTGGGTAGAGAACCGGAGATCTCAAGCCCTGAAAGGGCGGCACAGAAACACACATGTGGTTCGGCGCCGCAATCGGTTCTATTTTCGAAGCAGAGGGAGCTGAGCTCGCAGAGAGTTTTAACCGCAGATGCACGCAGATGAACGCTGATTTCGGACGAGGTCTCGCGTCGACCCTCTGGGGCCAACGCGAGACCTCGTCCGGCCAACCTGTTCAATGGATCAGCGTTCATCTGCGTGCATCTGCGGTTGATATGCGCGCATTGTCAGTGCCACACACCTAAGCTTCCTATGGCGGATTTATGGATAAGAAGCACGAGGTCTCACTTGCTTCAAAAACGGCGGCGGTGGGTTTTTTGTCTTTGAAACGATGGGGGAAAACCTCTATCTTGGGCCGGTCTGAACGATTTCATGGAGGAACAAGTGACACAACACGTGATCGATTTGCGCAGCGACACACTGAGCATGCCCACGGAAGAGATGCTCCGCAGCATCCAGACGGCGAAGCTGGGCGACGATTCCCGCGACGGGGATCCGACGGTCCTGGAATTGGAGGCGCTGGCCGCCACTATGTTAGGCCAGGAAGCCGCCATGTTGACACCGAGCGGCACCATGTCCAATCTGATTGCGTTGCGAACGCACACGGAGCCGGGAGGAGCAGCGATCGTTGAACAGAGCGCGCATCTCTACGGACTGGAATTCGGCGGCATTGCGGCGGCCTGTGGATTGCTGGTGCTTCCCGTTCCCGGACGCCTGGGCGCCATGCAGGTGGAACCGCTGGAGGTTGCCGCCGGCCGCGCCGGCACTGGCTTTCCCTCCCCCGGGCTGGTGTGTCTGGAGAACACTCATAATACGGCCGGCGGCACCGTGATTTCGCCCGAGCTCATGGATCTCTGCTGTGGGATCGCCCATGCCCACAAATTGCCGGTCCACCTCGACGGCGCCCGTATCTTCAATGCCGCCGTCGCGCTCAAGGCCGATGCGCGCGTGCTCACGCGATCGGTGGATTCCGTCAGCGTCTGCCTGTCGAAAGGATTGTCCGCGCCGATCGGGTCTTTGCTTGCGGGGCGAAAACCATTCATCGAACGCGCCCGGAAAATCAGGCGCGCTCTAGGGGGCGCCATGCGCCAGGCCGGCATCATTGCGGCACCCGGCCTCGTTGCCCTGCGCACCATGATTCCGCGTCTGGCCGAGGATCATGAGAACGCTCGATTGCTGGCCACCAGCCTGGCTGCGGTCCCGGGATTGTCAATCAACCTGGAATCGGTCCAGACCGATATCGTCAATGTCGACATCAAGGATCTATGCAGGGACGCTGCCACTTTCGCAGGCCACCTCGATGCGCGCGGCGTTCGAGGGCTGCCCGGCCTGGGTACAATCATCCGCTTCGTAACCTATCGAAACATCACCCGTGCCGATGTCGAACATGCCGCTATTGTTATTCGAGAGCTGGTGGCTGAACGCCCCTGGGAGAGGCAGGCGACGAGTCATTAGTTGATGATGGATACAAACGAACGCCCCGGATTCTCCCTGGCGCTCGTGTCCACTGCGATTCTAACAGTGACAAGCCCCGAAAGGGGCGGCATAGCTTCAGCCCAGGGCTTGCGCCCAGGCTGAAGCTATGCCGCCCCTTTCGGAGTCAAAACGGCAACTGCTTCAGCTCTGCCAGCATTCCGGACCTTGTCATCGGTTGCAGTGTCTGAATTCCAGTTGTGTCCAATTAGGCATTGACTCAACTCCAGGGGTTCTGATATGCAAAGAGAGTTCAACTCTGACTCTGGTTGTTCTTGGTTTTGATTACCTATGAAGATACCCTCATTTACGCTGAGAGGATTCAAACGGCCGCGCGAGGTGGTGGGCGCGGCGCTGGGCAAGCTCGAGCGTGAGGTTATGGAGCTATCCTGGCGCAAGGGCGAGATTAGCGTGCGCGATGTTTATCTGGCTTTTGAAGAGCGCATCGCATACACCACACTGATGACCACCCTGCAGCGCCTCCACAGGAAGGGTGTGCTTGACCGGCGCAAACAAGGGCGCGCGTTCTTTTATGCACCGCGCTTTTCGCCTCTCGAGTTTGAGCAAGGCATCGCCAGGGATCTGATCGATGGGCTGATCGGTCAAGCGGAAGATGGGGTCGAGCCTGTCCTGGCCTGCATCGTGGATGCCGTGAGCGAGCGCGATCGGACTTTTCTCGATGCGCTCGATCGCCTGATCCAGGAAAAGAAACAAGAGTTGAGGCGCAAGCCTTAAAGGAAAACCATGTACGAACTGCTGGCTATTTGCCTGTCGCTCGCAGGACTGCTGGTCATTCACACCTTGGCTTTACTGCTGGTAATCATATTCTGGCGGGTGTGCTCGAGATGCGCCGAATCCTGGATGCCCTCGATCCGCGCGAAATTCCTGTTCCTGCTGCGCATCACCCCGGGCGCGGTGGCGGTTCTTTGTGTCGGGGCGCTTTTTTTGCCGGCATATCTGAGCCATGAGCCCCGCCAAACAACCGAAATCGTCACCGCCAAGCTGGGCGTCCTGGCCGCATTGTCGCTCTATGCGATTGGATTTGCCCTCTGGCGTTTGTTGGCAGCATGCCTGCTTACACGCCGGCTGATCAAGAATTGGCTGAAATATGCGGAACCCGCGGTCATCAACGATGTCGCCATCCCCGCGTACCGATTTCAGCACCCATTTCCGGTGATTGCAATTGTCGGTGCATTGCGGCCGAGACTGTTCATTGCCAACCAGATATTCCAAACGCTCAACGGCGAAGAAATAATAGCGGCCGTAGCGCACGAAAGAGGGCATCTGGTTGCCGGTGACAACATCAAGCGGGGATTGCTGCGCTATTGTCGCGATCTCCAGACCATCATGCCATTGGGCCGGGCCCTTGACCGTGCGTGGATTGGTGCGACCGAACTTGCAGCCGACGAACACGCCGCCAGGGACGGAGCTTCGGTGGCGCTTAATCTGGCGTCGGCCTTGGTGAAGGTGGCGCGTCTTGCTCCCCCCGGCGGAAGGCCGGCCGCACTTGCCGGCGCATCTCTCATTACTCAGGATCTGAACAGCATTTCCGCCCGCGTGCTGCGGTTGACCCAACTTGCCACCCGCTCCGATGGCCTGTCGGCGGCAGGTTTCCGCCTGCCAAACCTCGCGATCGGCGCCGGCCTCTCCAGCCTTCTTATTGCCTCCATTGTGATGGTTTACAGCACCAATTTCCTCGCGGTGATCCACTCGGCCATGGAATGCGTCGTTTCGGTGTTCCAGTAATAAGCCGGCTGGGAATTGCACGGTGCGAAACATCCGCAATTTAAAAGTTAAAACGCAGAGGATTTTTTCTTTTGAATGACTGTTCTCTGCGACCTTTGCGTTGATCTTTTGCTTTTCTTTGCTTTACGCCAAAGATGTGCACCTAAGTAGTACAGATGAACATGGGTGCAAGTGTGGGGTTTTCTTCAGCTTAGCCTCGTGCAGGAATTGAAATACGAACGCTGGTAGTAGTTCTCGATAAGCTCTAGCATCGAATAAACCTGATGCCATTGGAGGGAGGAGGAGTTCCATCGCGGAGTCTTCCTTGGATCAGGTGTTTATGACCCATGCGATATATAAAGGTTTACGGAGGGCTCAAATGTTCTATATCAATCTATCAACTTGGAGAGCGTCTAAACATACTTCCCAACTTTTGATTCTTACCGGCCTTGTTTGCCTGATCCTGATCGTCAGCTCCGGCTTTCTGTGGTCCATGCCTTTACCACAGACCCAGGCACAGGGGAGCCCTGGACAACAGCAGACTGGCCAGGCTCAGATTCCCAATGAGGTCGTTGTGGTTACGGCCCCGCGCATCGACATCCCGTTGAACGAAACGCCTGCCGCCACGACCGTGATTCCGGCCGAAATTCTGAGGTCGATGCCGCGCGGGATCGGTGCTGAAGAGGCGCTCAAGGTAGTACCCGGCATCAAGGTGGATAACCAGGCCGATGGCGAGCGCGTCCACATTTCCATCCGCGGCCAGGGATTGTTGACGGAACGCGGCATCCGCGGCATCAAGGTGCTGCTCGACGGCCTGCCGCTCAATGATCCGACCGGCTTTGCACCGGATCTGTTCGATGTCGACTGGTCCGCCGTCCAGCACATCGGTGTCTTCAGAGGACCCGCCTCTGCTTTGTACGGCGGCGGAGCTGCCGGCGGTGTCATCGACATCAAAACGCGCGATGGCGGGACCAAGCCGTTTGCCGGGGACGGATCCTTCACGTACGGCACCTACAACTTTTATAAGATGTTTTCGGAGATTGGCGGTACATCCAAGGATATGAACTACCGCATCTCCGCCTCGAACACGGCCGGTGACGGCTATCGCGTGCACACAGCCTTTCGAGCGCTCAACCTCTACAGCAAATTCAGCTGGAAACTCGGCAAGTCCGGGCACCTCACAGCGATTTTCGGGGGAACCAATTTCTTCAATGAGAATGCGGAAGGACTCAATCTTCCGCAGTTGGATAACCCGCGCCAGCCGAATCCGGATGCCGTCACCTTCAACGAGTATCAGCGCACACGCCGGGTCACCCTGGGGCTCACGGGTCAGTTCCAGCCTGCCGGCAACCAGGACTTGTCCTTCAGCGTCTATTATCGCAACACGTCTTGGCGCGAATCGGTCCCTTCGAGCGTGCAGCATCGCACCTACAACACGCCGGGCGCCATCATGCAGTACACGATCCACAGCGGCCAGGGAAAGACCAAGAATCATTTCACCCTGGGGCTCGATACCGACTGGCAGACGATCGGGGATTATAAGAACCTGAACCTCGGCGGCGCCCAAGAAGGCGCCAAGGCCTCCGATGCCGACATCTATCAAAGGGGCGTGGGTGTTTATTTTCTCGACCGCGTCGAACTCAACTCTCAGTGGAACGTGATGTTCGACCTGCGCTACGACAATATCCACAACGAGCTGACCGATAAGATGAAGCAGCCTACGGATCTATCGGGCTCGGCGGATTTCAGCAAGGCCACGGGACGAATCGGGCTCTCCTATAATCCGAACTCGAACTTCGGCCTGTATACCAGCTGGGGGCAGGGCTTCATGCCGCCCGCAACCGAAGAGCTGGCCAATAACCCGGCTCATCTGGGCGGATTCAACACGAACCTGAATCCGGCCACCTCGTATGGTGAGGAGATCGGCATCCGGGGCAACGCGCAGAAGCGGTTCTTCTATGATGTGGCCTTTTTCCATCTTGCCACCAAGAACGATTTCGGCCGCTACCGCGTACCCGGCCGCCCGCTGGAGACTTTTTATCAGAATGCGGGCGACAGCCGGCGGTACGGAATCGAAACCGGCGGCACCTGGTATCCGGTGGACCCGCTGGTCGTGCGCTTTACCTATACCTATTCTGATTTCAAGTACACCAACGTGCAGAGCCTGTGGGGCACGTTCCAGGATGTGTGGATGCCGAACTCCCCTCGCAATCAGGCCTGGCTGGACGTGGAGTATACGCTGCGCTCAAGGTTGTTCATTGGTTTCGACAGCAACATGGTAAGCCGAGCCTATGTCGATCAGACCAACACAGGCCATGCCTGGGGGTATGGGCTCTTTAATCCACGCCTGGGATATCGCTGGAGCAGCGACAAGGCGAGCGGCGACATCATGATTTCAGCGCGCAACGCGTTCAGGAAATACTATATCGCCTTTACTGAACCAGATCCTGACGGGAACTCATACCAGCCAGGGCCCAAGAGCGAACTGTTCATCTCCGCCCGCATATTTTTCGGCGGCAAATAGAGGCTGGATACACTCGGAATCTGCAAAAGCAGCCACGAATGGCACGGGCTATTATTGCCGTGCCTGCCAAGGTTCGTACTACTTACGTACAAATCCTGGCCGTTTAGGCAAGAAAAGCAACTGCTCACCGAAGAGACCGCAGAGACGAGTTATTGACAAACAAAAAAGTTCTCTGCGGTCTCGGCGATCTCTGCGGTGAGAATTCTTGGTTGCGGATATGCTGCTTTGTGCCATTCGTGGCAGGCTTGAAAAGCCCCGGAATCTTTATGCGCACCGGTGCGTGCCCGGCGCATGAGCAGATGCTCTAAAAAGAGCTTGTGCTCGGGCCTCCACCCAGCTACAAATACCCCCTGACATAATGACTGGAAAGGAAGCGACTATGGCAATTATCCTGGATGGATCCTCATTAACAATCGAAAAGGTCGTTCGCATTGCGACGCCACGGCGAAAAGGTCGAACTTGACGGGGCGCAATTGAGCGCATCAAGGTATGCCGTGCGATGCTCGAAGAGAAGATTCGCGCGCACGAAATCATGTATGGGGTCAATACCGGCATCGGCGAGTTTTCCGAAGTAGTCTTGAATGACGAGCAGGTGCAGCAATTCCAGAGGTACCTGATCTACAACCATGCCGCGGGCATTGGCGAGCCTGCCCCCATCGAGTATGTGCGCGGCGCCATGGCCGGCAGGATCAACGTGCACGCCCACGGCAATTCCGGCTGCCGGCCGGAAATCACGCTGACGCTGGTGGAGATGCTGAACAAGGGCGTGACGCCGGTGGTCTGCCAGAAAGGCTCGGTGGGCGCCTGCGGCGATCTCGCGCCCATGGCCCAGATGGCGCTGCTGATGATGGGAGAAGGGGAAGCGTTCTACCAGGGTGAGCGATTGCCCGGCAAAGTAGCGCTCGAGCGTGCCGGAATCCCCGTTCCCGGATTGCAGGCCCGCGACGGCCTGGCAGCCATCAACGGATCCAACTTGTTGACCGCCATGAGCGCCATCCATCTGTACGACATCAATCGCTGGCTGAAGCAGGCGGAGATCGCCTGCGCCATGACGCTGGAAGCGCTGATCGCCAATCTGAAGCCCTATGACGTGCGGCTGCATCAGCTGCGCGGCTTTCCCGGCGCCGTGCGCAGCGCCCAGGCCATCATGAAGTGCATCCAGGGCAGCGATCTGCTGGCGGGCAAGATCAAGACCAAGGTGCAGGATGCCTATTCCATGAGATCCACGCCCCAGGTGATCGGAGCGGCGCACGATGCGGTTGCCTATGCGCGCAAGCAGGTCGAGATCGAACTCAATGGCGTCGGCGACAATCCGATCTTCCTGCCGGAGGCGAAGCTGACGCTACCGGGCGCGAATTTCCAGGGCACGCCCGTATCTCTCCCCATGGATTTGGTCGGAGCTGCCGTGACCATGGTCTGCGTGCTGTCGGAACGGCGCCTGAACCGGCTCACCAATCCGGCCTTGAGCGTGGGCTTGCCGGCATTTCTCACCAAAGGCGCCGGCATGTTCTCCGGGCTGATGCTCAGCCAGTACACGGCGGACACCCTCATCGTCGAACAGCGAATCCTGTCGGCGCCGGCTTCCATCGGCTCCATCCCTGCGGCTGCCGATCAGGAGGACTTCGTCTCGATGGGCATGAACACGGCGATCAAGAACGCCCAGATTCTGGACAATGCCTACGGCGTGCTCGGGATCGAGTTCATGGCCGCCGCCCAGGCGCTGGATTTCCGCGAATTCAGTCCGGGACGCGGCGTGAGGAAGGCCCACCAAGTGGTGCGCAAGCACGTGGAACACCTCGACGTCGACCGGCCGCTCTTCCCCGATCACAACATCATGAAGGATCTGGTCAAGATCGTGCGAGATTCTGGATCAGGTTGAGCAGGAGGTCGGCTCGCTCGGGTAACGCTGGGTGCTTGAAAGGTATGAGGCTGGAAAAATCCCAACGCAGCCTCCCATTCACCCGGCGCGTACCTGGTTGCACGAAAATGCGCAAGCAAGCAAATGAGCACCTGGCACCACTCAGTGCTTGGAATTATTCAATCCCAAGCCCCGGCCGGCGGAACTGTCTCAGAACTCATGAGCCGGTCGAGATGTCAGCGAGTCCAGCCCTGGAAGGGCTGCGGATAGTAGCCCCGGGCAAGCGAAGCGCAGCCCGGGGTCTATTGGAATTTGATCCAGAGCCCCGGCAGGGGCGAGGGAATGCATCTGACAATGAAAGACTTCCCTCGCCCCTGCCGGGGCTCCGGCGCAGTGCTTGCCGTGACCGGGGGCAGCGCCGCTGCGCGGCTCGCCCCCGGCTACTTTCCCGGCGTCCCTCCGGGACGCCCAGTTTCGAGACAGTCTCGGCGATCAGGGCCTACTTTGCGATTTCACAAATGCTCTGTCAGGCAGCAACAGATGATTTCGCAGTGGCCACTTGTTTGAAGGCTGCCCGAACGTCCCCGAGCAGTGCGGAGATCTCCATGGAAGAGAGCTCCACATTGTTCAGGACCAGTTCCCTCGTCCGCTCGAGCCTTTCCCAGGTGTCGTTGAGAACCAATTCTACCCGATCTTTCTGCTCGCTGCCAAGCTGAACGAACTCGTGCACCAGCCGATCGGTTTCTTCCAGACGCTGCTGCACGGTTACCAACGCGCTGCGGATGCTGCCCAGCGCCCTGCCCGCCTTTGCACCTGTGTCTGCGAGGAAGCTGCGGGCCCCTGCGGCCGATTTGGCGCAGCCCAACCAAAGGATCGCGCCCGTCGAGGCGGCTCCCACTGCCATATAGGCGGCTTTTTGCTTTCTTGAAAGCATATGCATCTTCCTTTCATTTTTCCCGTTCCCTACTTATTATAGTCCCCGCGCCGATGCAGCGGGAGAGGCCGCGTGTCGGCGCCGGTGTTTTGACGGATATCCTTGGCAGATACAGCGTATCCAGCTTTGGGGGATCAGATGACTCCAGTGCAAGAAGGTGCGGGCAGCGCGGGAAATAAGACCGGCAAGATTGGTTTGTACACAGCAACGGCCATCGTTGCTGCGAATATGATCGGAACCGGCGTATTTACCAGCCTCGGTTTTCAGGTCATCGACCTCAAGGACGGGTTTTCCATAGGTTTCTTGTGGCTGGTGGGCGGCATCGCAGCCCTATGTGGGGCGCTCACCTATGGTGAGCTTGGGGCCGCTATGCCCAGATCGGGGGGTGAATATCATTTCCTCTCGAAAATCTTCCATCCGGCGCTCGGGTTCCTCTCGGGATGGGTGTCGGCTCTGGTAGGCTTTTCGGCCCCCATCGCCGCTGCCGCCATGGCCGTCGGCAGATACAGCACGCAAACCCTTGTCGCTTCCGGTGCAATTATTCCCGGCCAGGAGTCCATTCTGGCCATGGCCATTGTCATCGGCGTGGTCACTCTGGTCAGTTTTGTCCATACGCTGCAAATCCGGTTTGTCAGCCGCTTCCAGGTGTTCTTTACTGTTCTGAAGATCAGCCTGATTTTAGTCCTCGTGTTCGCCGGGTTTGCACTTGCCAAATCCCAGGGTATAAGCTTTCTGCCCGGCCCGGACAGCCTCAGATTTGTCCTGAGCGCACCCTTTGCGGTATCGCTGGTCTTTGTGATGTACGCTTACTCGGGATGGAACGCCGCCACCTATGTGGTCAACGAACTTGAAAATCCAGGGACAAACCTGCCCAGATCGTTGTTTCTCGGTACGCTGATCGTGACCCTTCTGTATGTCCCGCTCAACCTGGTTTTCCTCTATTCAAGCCCGATCAGCGCCTTGCAGGGCAAGCCGGAAGTGGGATTTATTGCGGCAAATTACATTTTCGGCAACGTGGGCGCCATCCTGATGGGCACACTCATTTCACTGGGACTGATCTCAGCAATCAGCAGCATGGTATGGGCAGGCCCGAGGGTGTCGCAGGTCATGGGCGAGGACTATAAACTGCTCGGCTTCTTGAAAAAGAAGAACAAGAATGGCGTGCCTATCTATGCTTTGATGTTCCAATATGCAGTGGTGATCATTCTGGTGCTCACGTCCAAGTTTGAACAGATCATCACGTATATCGGGTTCGTCCTATCCTTGTCTACGTTTCTGACTGTTCTGGGTGTCTTTGTTTTGAGATGGAAAAAACCGGAGCTGGAACGGCCCTATAAGACCTGGGGCTATCCGGTAACACCCGTGATTTTCCTCATGGTTACCGGGTGGATGTTGTTTTTTGTTCTGAGAGACAAGCCCGTGGAATCCCTTGCGGGCCTGGCGACGGTTTTGGCTGGGCTGGTGTTTTATTTTATCGACAAAAAGATCATCGCCGCCCGCACTTGATCCGTCATTTTGCCTTCGAGAGGATTTTCAACATCTGCTCGGCAGTGACGGATTCAGGAGTGTCGGCATCGGCGGAAGCCCATTGCGCACGAAACTGGATGGATTCGTCTCTTGCTTCCTGGCTTCTGCCGGACTTGAGCAACAGCTGGGCCAGGTGGAAGTGAGCGACAGCGAATTTCGTGTTGTATGCCAGGGCATCCCGATAGGATTGTTCGGCGTCTTGAGCGGCGCCGAGCTTTTCATAAAGCTGGCCGATGCTGTCCATGATAAAGGCGTAGTCGTAGAGCGTGCTCCAGTAGCCAAGTTTTTCCTTTACGTATTCCAGATCCTTGATCGCCTGGACCGCTTCATCCTTTTTCCCCTCCGTGGTTTTGATGCTGGCAAGGAGATGAATGTAGTGTTTGTACGCGGGCTTGTAGTTTCTGTCATTGATGGAGCTCGCATCGAGCATCTTGCGCAGCTGCGACAGCGCTGTTTGGGCTCCGGGGAGATTTTTGCGTGCCAGCTCGATCAGGCCTCTGAGCCACACCAGTTCATCGCGCGGGGCGTCGCTGCTGAGTTCATCATTGACCAGCAGCAATCCCTGTTCGCAGGCATGCAGGGCAGGCACCAATTCTCCCAGGCGAAAGTATAAAAACGACTGCACGGCGAGGAAACGCGCTCTTTCCACCGTGTCGCTGAAATTCTGATTCAACAGCAGATTGAGTCTTTGCTGCGCAGCCCGGTTGCGGCCGCGCAGGATGTCCAGGAAAACCAGGGAGCGCTTGACATAATAGAGGCTTGAGCCGATCTTCTCCGCCTCCGCGGCCGCCTTGTTTTTCATTTCTTCGGCCTTGTCATAATCTCCCGCGAGCATGAGGACGTCGCCGAGACTGTCATAGGCGTTGATGGAGGGATCGATCTTGACGTACTGTGTCAAAGCCTCCAGCGCGTGTGCATGATCCCCTTTCCACGAATAGCACAATCCCAGGTGGTTGTAGGCTTTGAAATAGGTGTCGTCGATTGCCAGCGCCTCCAGGTACTTGCTGATCGCATCCTGTGCGTCTGCGGTGTGGAAATAGGACTCCGCGAGTTCGTAAACATATTCCACGCGGTGCGGCTGGAGGCCGATGAGCTTTTCCAGCTGGGCGCGCTCCTCGAATGTCTTGCCGGAAACGCGGGCGAGAAGAGCGTCGATGCGCATCCGGTCCAGATCCGTCAGCGAACCGGACTGTTCCCTGGCGGCCCGAATTTCCCATTGGGCCTCATTCCACTGATTCTGGAACACTCGCACTTCGCCCAGGCCCAGCCGTGCCAGTGCAAAAGTGGGATCGATAACGAGCGCGGATTTGAATTCGTTTTCTGCCAGTGCCGGGTCGAGATGGTCCCACGCCTGCGCGCCTTTCCAGTAGTGGCGCAAGGCGTCGAGCATGTGGGAGAGAAGGAGGACGGCAGGGCGATATTCCTGCGGATTGGCTTCCAGTCTGGAGGCCAGCTGCGCATCATAAGACTGGAGGATCTGCTTGACGAGGTCGTCCACACCCTTGGTAATCAGCTGGTCGACGCCCCGGTAGCGGGTCGAGAAAGACTCGGCACGGCCGCGGTTGGTTTGGCTCACCCGAAGCTCGAGCACACCCAGCGATTGACGGATTTCAGCCGAGACGGCCAGAGCGGGGTCACGCACAGATTCCGACCGCGTCAGAAGTTTTTCCACCATTCCGGGGCTGCTGCGCTTATCGGCTTGTGACTTCCGCGCGGCGCGCTCGAGCCTCAACACCTGCTCGAACTCACGCTGATCGTAGACCGGCACCTCCAGAAACTGGGAGAGGGTGCGCTTGACCGCAAATTCGACGAGCCCGGGATTCAGCACGTCGGGATCGACCCGGAATTCCCTTATGACGATGCAGGGGAAGTAGGTAGTGTTGACGGAAAAGAACATGTACCCAGCCGTCACCATGAGCACAGCTGCCCCGGTCCAGAGGGCCATGCGCAGCGCGCGCTTGGATTTGCGCTGCGCAGGGGGACTCCCCTCGTCGTGTCCGGGAACTGAATCCCTTGTCCCGATGGGCCCTTCCGTGCCTCTCCAGCCGGTTGTCATGGTCGCAGCTATGATTCCGGAATCTCTCTCAAGCTTGAGAGTCTTGAGATCCGCGCGCAGGCCGGCGGCGCTCTGATAGCGAGCCTCGAGATCCTTCTCCAGGGCCTTCTTGATTACGCCTTCAAGGTTGGGAGGGAGCGTCGGATTCCAGACTCGTGGCGCGATCGGAGCGCGGTTCAGGATGGCTTCGAATATCACGCCACACGTTGGGCCCTCGAACGGAGGACGTCCCGCTGCCATTTCGTACAGTACGACGCCCAGCGAAAAGAGATCGCTGCGTGCATCGGTGTCCTCTCCCCGTACCTGTTCCGGAGACATGTAGGCAGCGGTTCCCACGGGCATGCCCGGAGTGGTCAAGAGGGCTTCTGCCGGCTGCGGCGTTCGACCTCCAGAGGCAACGGGACGCGGGGATTCCGGCATCCCCAGCTTGGCAAGCCCGAAATCGAGCACTTTTACCTGCCCTTGAGCCGTTACGAAGACGTTCGCCGGCTTGATGTCCCGATGCACGATTCCCTTGGCGTGGGCAGCGTTCAGCGCATCGGCGATCTGGATGCCGATTTCGAGGATGGTGTCTACGTTCAGCGGCTCTCCTGCGATGATGTGATCCAGCGAACGGCCTTCCAGCAGTTCCATGACCATGAATGGCTGGCCGCCTTCATCGCAGATGTCATAAAGAGTGCAGATGTGCGGGTGATTCAGAGCGGAGACCGCAAGGGCTTCCCGCTGGAAGCGCTTCAGCGCCTGCTCGTCGCCGGCGAGCTCCTTGGGCAGAAATTTACATGCGACGGTCCGACCGAGCCTGATATCCTCGGCCCGGTAGACGACCCCCATGCCTCCGCCCCCGAGCTTCTCGACGATCCTGTAATGAGATATGGTTGTGCCGATCACAAAATTCCCTCGAGCCTTCCGGCGAGAACGATCTTAAGGTTACAGGGTCCCTAATACAATCGGAAAGCGGCTTTTTCTGCCTACTCCTGATAGAATCAGCAGGTTACGAAGCCGGGCTTCTCCCTGAACAAGGAGCGGGCATGAAGACAATCATCGAACCCTTCAAGATCAAAGTCGTCGAGAGCATCCGCATGACGACTCTCGAAGAGCGCGCAGAAATTTTGCGCCGGGCAGGCTACAACCTGTTTCTTGTCCCGGCCGAGGATGTTCTGATCGATTTGTTGACCGACAGCGGGACTGCCGCCATGAGTTCCAGGCAATGGGCGGCGTTGATGGACGGTGATGAAGCCTATGCCGGGAGCAAATCCTGGTTCCGGTTTGAAGAAACGGTGCGTGAGATTTTCGGTTTCCCCTATGTCATTCCCACGCACCAGGGGCGCGCGGCCGAGCGCATCCTCTTCAGCCTGACCTGCAATCCGGGCGATGTTGTGCCCAGCAATACTCACTTTGATACGACCCGCGCCAACATCGAATATCGCGGCGCCAAAGCTATGGATCTCGTCATTCCTGAGGGGAAGGAACCGGCACTGGTTCATCCTTTCAAAGGGAATATGAACATCGAAGCGCTCAAGGCGGTGATCCGGGAGTACGGCAAAGAAAAGATCCCGCTCATCATGATCACGATTACGAACAACTCGGGCGGTGGCCAGCCGGTCTCCATGCGCAACATTCGCGAGGTGAGCGAGATTGCGCGCAACTCTGATATCCCCTTTTATATCGACGCGTGCCGCTTTGCCGAGAATGCCTATTTCATCAAGCTGCGCGAGCCCGGCTACGAATCCAAGCCCGTTCCCGAAATCGTGCGTGAGATGTTTTCCTATGCCGATGGCTGCACCATGTCGGCCAAGAAAGATGGCATGGCCAACATCGGCGGATTCCTATGCACCAAGAACATCAAACTTGCCGAGCAGGAGAAGGAGCTGCTTATCCTCACCGAGGGTTTTCCTACCTACGGCGGGTTGGCAGGCCGCGATCTCGATGCGATCGCCGTCGGACTCAGGGAAATCATGCAGGAAGATTATCTCAATTATCGGATCGTTTCGACGAGTTACCTTGGCAGCCACATCGCCGAACGGGGTGTCCCCATTGTACAGCCCCCGGGCGGGCACGCGATTTACATCGACGCCAAAGCCATGCTCCCTCACATCCTGCCCTCCCAATACCCGGGGCAGGCGCTCTGCTGCGAGCTCTATCGACTCGGCGGCATCCGATCGGTGGAGATCGGATCGGTAATGTTCGGGCGCAGGGACGCCAAAACGGGCCAGGAAACTCCGGCGGCCATGGAACTGGTGCGCCTCGCCATTCCCAGGCGTGTCTACACCCAAAGCCACATCGACTATGTCGTTGAGATCATTCTGGACGTGCACGCGCGCAAGGACTTGCTCAAGGGTTACCGGATCACGTATCAGACGCCATTTTTGCGGCACTTCACTTGCCGTTTTGAAGCGCTGAGTGATGAACGATGATTAGCAGCAAGAAGGACTGTTCACCGTTTGCGCAGGATCATGGGATATTTTGAAGATATTCAAACGATGGTTTGTCGTATCCCCCTCGGTAAGGTTGCGACCTACGGGGATGTTGCACGTGCGGCAGGTTATCCTGGAACTGCCAGGCAAGTCTCCTGGGCGCTGCGCAACGCAGACGCCCGAGGCATCCCCTGGCAAAGGGTGCTTGGCTGCTGCGGCCGGATTCTACTGCCGGATCGTGCCGGACTGATGCAACGCGAGCTGCTGGAACGTGAAGGAGTGAAATTCATCGGCTCACATGTCGACATCAAAAACTGTGCATTTCGGTTCCGCCCGGCCAAATGGAGCCGACGCGGGCGGGCGCCAAAAAGATAACCACGAATTTTGAGATCTCCTGCAGGATCAGTCGACGCTCAATTTTCACAAGATTCCTCTGCCGCGCCTCCAGGGCTTTCAATCCGACTTCTCTAAATCCCGGGCGGCGCTGCGCTTGCCCAGGGCTACAATTTTCCGCGCCGCCGGCGCGCGTTTTCCTTTGGAAACCGGCGGCGTCATTCCAAGTACTGGTAGTAAGTATTGCGGCGGCGCGGCTCGAAACCGGCGATATGGATCTGGCGTCTTACCTCGGTTTCATCCATGCAGAAGGTCGTGCCGGCAGCCTTGACAACGTTTTCCTCAAACATCGTGCTGCCGAAATCGTTCGCTCCATGGTGCAGGGAAAGCTGGGCGATGTGAGCGCCCTGGGTGACCCAGGAGGCCTGAATGTTGTCGATGTTGTCGAGAAAAATGCGGCAGAGTGCGACCATCCGGAGGTACTCCATCTCATCGGTTTTGGTCCCACCCAGCGCCGTTCCGCCGGGCTGATAGTTCCAGGGTATGAAGGCCGTGAATCCTCCGGTCTCATCCTGCAGCGAGCGTATGCGCATCAGATGTTCCAATCGATGCTCGATCCGTTCCACGGATCCGTACATCATGGTTGCCGTAGTTCGCATTCCCAGCGAATGTGCCGTGCGCATGACGTTCCAGCCACTCCTCGGTGCCCTCCTTGTGGGGCGCAATCTGCTCTCTCACTTCGTCAACGAGAATCTCGCCGCCCGCCCCGGGGATGGTGTCGAGGCCCGCGGCGCGCAGGCGGGAAATGGTTTCGGCGACGCTCAGACGCGAGAGATGCGCAATATAGAGAATCTCGGTAGGCGAGAGGCTGTGGATATGCACCTCATACTTTTGTTTGATCCGGCGAAAGAGATCCTCGAAATACTCAATCTTGAGTTTCGGATTCAAGCCGCCCTGCATGAGAACCTCGATGCCGCCGGCATTGACCATCTGGTCGATCTTTTCGAAGATCTCATCGACGGTCAGGACATAGCCGTCGTCGGCGCCGGGGGGACGATAAAAGGCGCAAAAGGAACAACGCACCCAGCATACGTTGGTGTAATTGATATTTCGGCCGACGATGTAGGTTATGACGGGCTCCGGATGCTTTCGCCAGCGCACCCAGTCCGCCATTTTTGCCAGTGCAGGGAGATCGGCATTGTGATAGAGAGCCAGTCCCTCTTGGATGCCCAATCGTGCACCTGAATAGAGCCGCTCGGCGACTTTCTGAACCATCTCCCTTTCCGACATTTCACCTTCCTAATTTCGCTGCTTGGAGCTTGCCGGGAAATTGTAACCTGCGCGGCTGCCGGTTTCCAAAATCCAAATTTCCTGGTCCGCGACTCATAATACTCCTGGCTTCAACCGCAGTTAGTGATACCTGCAAGGGACGGTTGGGGCCAAAGCCCATAGGCGCCCGGTACAATTAAGGCTAGAATGAGTTGGCATGGGCTTGTGGCCATGCCAGGAGTTGTGGCAATCGCTGACTTTCGAGGGTGTTTTGACCACCGATTTTTCCTTAACCCAGCGCATACGCGCCGAGGCCCGACGTCTCGGTTTCTTCAAGACCGGCGTGGCTCCGGCCGGCCCCCTTCCATGGCAGCAATCATTCGATTCCTGGCTGGCGAAGGGAATGCAGGGCGAAATGGAATATGTCGCACGCCAGGCGGACAAGCGCAGGAATCCTTCCCTGATCCTGGAAGCTGTTCGCTCCATTCTGATTCTCGCCATGAATTATTTTTCATCAGCGGATTTTCAGGATGAACCCGGTCACGGCCGGATCAGCCGATATGCATGGGGCGATGACTATCATCGGCTGATGACCTGCCGGCTGCGGGAGCTTCTGGCATTCATCCAGCGGGAAGAGCCGAAGGCACGGGGGCTTTATTATGCCGATACAGGGCCGATCATGGAAAAGAGCTGGGGAGCGCAGACGGCTCTTGGCTGGATGGGAAAGCACAGCAATCTCATCAGCCGCGAGCAGGGCTCGTGGTTTTTTCTCGGCGTGATCCTCCTAAACTGTGAACTGGAATACGCCGCCGCCGAAAGGGATTACTGCGGCAGCTGCACCCGCTGCATCTCAGCCTGTCCCACTGGCGCCATAGTTGCGCCTCATGTTGTGGACGCGCGGCTCTGCATTTCCTACCTCACTATCGAATTAAGGGGAGCCATACCCCGACACTTACGTCCGCTGATCGGCAATCGCATCTTCGGTTGTGACGACTGCCAGGAGGTCTGTCCATGGAACCGGTTCGCCGTTACCACCGCTGAGCAGGCATTCTGGCCTCGCGAGAGCGACCTGGCACCTGACCTGACCCAATGGGCTACGATTACCACGGAAGAATTTAATGCTCGTTTCAGAAACAGCCCTATTCGCAGGGCTAAACGAGAGGGTTTCGTTCGCAACGTAGTGGTGGCCCTGGGCAATTCCCATCACCCCGAGGCTGTATCGGCGCTCACCAAGGCTCTTGGTGATTCCAGTGCGTTGGTGCGTGGTCATGCCGCCTGGGCGCTTGGGGAGATCGATGCTCATGAGGCAAGAGCTGCCCTAGTGAGTGCCGGAAAAGTTGAGACCGCTCCCTGGGTTTTGGAGGAAATCGCGTACGCAATCAGACATTGGGACAATGCCGGCAAGATACCATAGAGCTTATCTGATTACCGAAATCCGGCAGAGTAATGAGCGGGCTATGCGCCGGAGGCGCACAGAGAGAGTAGCCGGGGGCAAGCCTCACAGCGGCGCCGCCCCCGGGTAATAATTCAGCCTTACGCTAAAGCTCCTCCTCTGGTACCAGTTCGAGGTGAATCTTGAAGTACTTTAATGTAAGGCCGGAATGCCCCAGCACAGAATATTTCAGATCTTCATCTTGCTCGTGCGATAGAATGAGACCAGACACCGGCGTATCGGCAGCGAGGTGCTTCTTAACCCATCCGATGTAACGAGAAATTTGCCCGACGACAACATCCGATACGCGTGACCGCTTGAGTTCAACAACGACGAACTCTCCGGTAGGACGTTGACACAACAGGTCGATTACTCCTACGTCAGTCGGATACTGTTGCCTAGACGGCCATCCTCATCACGAAAAAGAACCAAGCCTGTTTCTAGGAGGTTTGGGTTGGCCGCGAGGAAGTCCTCGAGCTGCCGTTCCAAGCGAACCAGAATCTCTGAGGCATAGATTTGTGAGGCTTCTGCGATCTCCGGTGGGACTGGTGCCACAGCATGAGTATCCCCTTCGAGGAGCAGATGGATAACCGGAAATTGGTTGTGTCGTTCTGTTGGATCAAATTTGACCAGAACTCTCATGCCGGGCTGTACGTTGTTATCGGCGATCCAGTTCTTAAGCATGCCCCAGAGCTGGTTTGCATGATGCTTCTGGGAGAATGTGACGCGCCCTTGCGCATCTTTGACGGCCACCTTTGTGCGGTGATCAAGATCGAAATCAGGGCCAAAGGGCCGTCCGCGGTTATCACCCAGGTTAAGGTAACCGCTGTTGACTTCAGAAGTGGTGATGGTGCGTTCGAACTCTATCATTTGTCTTTCCTAGCCACCTAACGCTCGGCGTCAGCGGCCGGGACCGCGCAACGCTGACCTCGACCTGTGCGCTGGCCAGAAAGGCGCGGTCCCGTTCCGCTGCACGCCGTTGGGCACCGTGCCTGGTCGTGCACGTCGACGCGTCTACATCACGCCATGATCGTGTCGATCACTTCGCCATGTGCTCGAAACTTCCGTTTCAGTAGGGACTTCAATTCGCCGACGTTTCCGGCGTCCAGCAACCTGTCGAACTGGGAAGCAGTCAGGCCGAGCTGGCGCGTGTATTTGTCGAGGACAGACTGGATCGTGATATTCAACCTGCCCGCCACATAGCGCGTCGCATCACGCCGGGTGCTGCCGGAGTTGCGAACATGCTGCACTACCTCGAGTACCTCGCGAAGTGCCATCGGCGTACCCGCGGGAATCTTGGGAGGACCATCGTGCCCGTTAGAGATCGATGTGATAGGGGATTGCCTCCCATTGGGGCGGTCCTTGAGCAGGAGACGGCGCAAGACCTTATTCGCGTCGTCAACCAGAGGTTCGGCCTCGCTCTTGAGGTAGGCAAAAACCTCGTTATCGACCTCGATCGTGTGCATCCGCATCATGAGCCTCCTTTTTCCGGCCGGCGGGCTATCGATGTCTTGCAGCCGACAAGGGAATTGTACGTGGCCTTTTTATAGCTCATTGAGACGATGAAGCTTATCATTGGGCTGTTCCTCTTTCCGATGTGCGAGAGCCCTGAAGGGGCGAAAGAAAGAGTCAGCAATATCAATGGTCCCATTCGTCAAAATTGACACGCCTATGTCGCAGAAGCCTCGGAGATTCCTCTTTAGACATTTATCTTTGATCGTGTTCGTTCTGCTCTCGAGCGGATTGCTGGATCTATCATCGTTGTTATTGATCGAGCGACATTTTCTCTCGCCCCTGCCGGGGCTCTAATTCAATTTGCATTCCTTACCCCGGGCGGCGCTTCGCTTGCCCGGGGCTACTGTCTCGCTGCCCCGCTGGGGCAGCTGGGTCTAGTCTCGTCGGGCAGCTCGCTCAAGCTTCGTCGACGCTTTCGAAACATTTTCTGAGGGAACTTGGCCCAAGTTAACAATCGTCGGGCGCGAGCCGTGGAGATGTGCGCTATGCTCGCGGACAGTTGTTAGAAGGCAGCATGGTCAATAATCAGATTGCGATGGGTGCTGCGATTGCCGGATAGGGATCGTAGCCGACCAAGGTGAAATCCTCGTACTTGAAATCGCAGATAGACGTGACTTTCTCGTTCAAGAGCATCCTCGGCAGCGCACGGGGCTGCCGGGACAGCTGAGTTTCAACCTGCTCGAGGTGATTCAGGTAGATGTGGACGTCGCCGAAGGTATGGATGAACTCGCCGGGACTCAAACCGATCACATGCGCGATCATCATGGTGAGCAGCGAGTAGGATGCGATGTTGAAAGGCACCCCCAAAAACAAATCGGCACTCCGCTGATAAAGCTGGCACGATAGCTTCCCCTCGGCGACATAAAACTGATACAGGCAATGGCAAGGCGCCAGGCGCATGGCCGCAAGGTCGCCGACATTCCAGGCGCTGACGATGAGGCGTCTGCTATCCGGAGCAGTCTTGAGCACAGTCATGAGCTGGTCAATCTGGTCGATCGACCTGTCGCCGCCAGCATTCCAGCGCCGCCATTGTGCGCCGTAAACCGGTCCCAGGTCGCCGTTTTCATCAGCCCATTCGTCCCAGATATGGACACCGTGATCGGTAAGATATCGAATGTTGGTGTTCCCCTGGAGAAACCACAACAATTCGTAGATGACACCCTTGAGAAACAGCCTCTTGGTCGTGGTGGCGGGAAACCCCTCATTCAGATCAAAGCGCAATTGCCGTCCAAAGACACTGAGCGTGCCAGTCCCGGTTCTGTCGCTCTTCCTGGTCCCGTTGTGCAGGATGTCGATGAGAAGATCTAGGTATGGTTGCATGTGGATGTTCTGAGCAAGAAATTGTGAAGAAACTGCAGGCAAATCCTCAAGGGGCAGAGGAATATAGGATAGAGAAAACGCATGGCCTGATGTCCCTCGGTCGCCTCATTCCCCAGCTGCTGCACTCATTTCCGACTAAAGGCCGGCCAGCGCCTGCAAAACTTCTTCGACATGCCCCTCTACCTTGACATTAGGAAAGATCCTCTTGATGATCCCATCCTTCCCGATGATAAAGGTAGCGCGTTCAATTCCCATGAACCTTTTGCCGTACATGCTTTTTTCTTTGTAAACGCCGTAGGCAGAGATCATTTTCTTATCCGGATCCGCCAGCAGAGACATGTTCAGATTGTACTTGTCGCGAAACTTCTCCTGCCGGCTGATGTCGTCGGCGCTGACGCCTAGAACGACGGCGCCCGCTTTATTGAATTGATCCATTGCGTCCCGGAACCCGGACGCTTCGCGGGTTCAGCCCGGTGTGTCAGCCTTGGGGAAAAAAAACAGAACTACAGTGTTTTTGTCACTGAAGTCGCTAAGGCGGACCTCCTGGTCATGGTCATCCCTGAGTGCGAACGTGGGTGCCTTGCTTCCTTCCTTTAGCATTGATCGCCTCCATGCGCTGACTGATTGTATCAGAGAAACCCGGGGATGGGCAGCCGGTTAAGCACCCAAGGTGGCGGTTCGATCATATTCAAGAGGAGCCCTGCTTGATGGCTCGACACGAAGCTTATATTATTCTTCCGGTATCCTGTTTCGAAAATAGAACCGAGTGTGGCGCGGAACCACTTGTGTGTTTCTGTGTCGCCCTTTCAGGGCTTGAGATCTCCGGTTCTCTACCCAGGGCTCGCGCCCTGGGAAGCGGGAATTGAGCGGTAAGAGCCCTGAAAGGGCGGCACAGGAAACCTGCGGCGAGAGCGCAACATTTTCATGCGTCAGGGGTGCACACCAGGCGCATGGAGGACTGTTCCGAAAATAGGCGGCGCCTTTGGAGTGCGGCGGCATGACGCCGCTTTGAAGCCTGACAAAGCGGCGTCATGCCGCCGCACTCCAAGGCGCTTCGCGCAACGGTTGTGCTTTTCATGCGCTTGGGTGCGCCCCGGCGCATGTGGGACTGCTTCGAAAACGGCTGCTCTCGCGAACATCGTGATTCTGGTCGTAATCGTGATCGGCAGTCAACAAACATCCATAAACCGATTACGACCACGATCACGAACCGGTACAGAAGGTCCGAGGCGGTACTTTGCCATTTTCATGCGTCACTGGGTGCGCCCTGGCGCATGAGAGACTGTTCCGAGAACAGAAGCAGAACGCCAACAACGTCGGGTTCGGTATCGGCATGGGGATCGCAATCGATCTCGCTAGCCCACCAAAGCCGATAGCGATCGCCTTCCTAACACAGGGGAGAGAACAGCATGATTAAAAACGCCGAATCGAGCGGGTTGCGCAAGCCCTCATTGACTGATGTGGAAGGCATCCTGGTGGGACACTGCACACTCGAGCAACGCCCGACCGGCTGCACCGTGGTACTCTCCGATTCTTCGATGGTTGCGGGAGTCGACGTACGCGGCGGAGCGCCCGGCACGCGCGAGACCGATCTATTGAAAATAGAAGGCGCGGTCTCCAGCATTCATGCGGTTTTTCTGTCGGGGGGGAGCGCCTTCGGTCTCGAGGTGGGGACGGGCATCGTTCAATTCCTGGAAGAAAAAGGTCGAGGCTACCCGGCGGGAGACGTGATGGTTCCCATCGTGCCCGGCGCAATCCTCTTCGATCTGCACCTCGGGAATGCCAAGATTCGCCCGGACGCTCGCGCCGGCTATGAGGCGGCGCGAGCGGCGAACACGGCGCCGGTTGGAGAAGGGCACATCGGGGCAGGTGCGGGTTGCACCGTAGGCAAAATGTTTGGCCTGAAGCGGGCGATGAGGGGTGGTTTGGGCTCCTGGAGCTGGCGCCGGGCCGATGGGCTATGCGTCGGCGCTGTGGTTGCGGTCAATTCCGTCGGCGACGTGCGGGATCCGGCCCGTGGCACGATTGTGGCCGGAGCCAGACACAGTGATGGCAAGGGCTTCTTCGATTGCATGGAGCAGTTGCGCCGTGGTGGCCGTCCCGAAATCCCGATGGGTGGCAACACGGTAATCGCCGCCGTGGCCACGAATGCCACCCTGAATAAAGCCGCTTGCACCCGGGTTGCCCAGATGGCTCACGATGGCCTGGCGCGCTGCGTCTCTCCCTCTCATACGCTTTTCGACGGCGACACCATATTCGCCCTGGCCACTGGCCGGCATCCGATCGAATGCAGTCCCATAAATGTCAGTGTGATTGGAGCCCTGGCAGCAGACGTGCTGGCCACCGCCATCCTGCGCGGGTGTCAGGCGGCGGAAATCTGATCTCTGCGCGGTTGATACATCAGGTCTCGGGTGGAGACCGTGTCCGGGTAGCCGAGGGCAAGGCGCTGGATCAACGCCAGCGAATTTGCCATGCTGGCGCGTGCGTCTGCCTCAATCGCGGACTTTCCCAGAATATCGGGCAGACGATGAACCTGATAACGAATCTGCCAGGTCAGCAGGCATTTTCCCTCTTCGGGTGCAAGACGGAAGGTGGATTCGAAACTTAAATCATGGCGGCGGACGCTCCGGTATCCGAACTCGCGGTTCTTCAAATGCCGGACCCAGATTTCTTCCGGTCCTTTGGGGCGGGTTCCTGATTTTCGTGTCCTGGCTTGCGCAAACTCTCCCCAAGGAGTCATGAGAGTGATGCGCAGGGGAGATGGCAGCCAGAGAGGGCTTCGGCGCCAGACCGGTGCCCGTTCAATTGCGCCAATGACGGAAAAGACCACGCTGGCTGGCCGGGCAATCGTCGTGGTCAACACCAGTCTCGTTTCCCTCGCATGCGTAGTGCGTAGCGACAAGACTGCGGCGACGATCAGGGTTACCATCGACAGCACGTAGATCATCTCGATCGACCTCAGAAGAAAAGACGTCTAGCCCATCCCCTTATTAGACACAGGCTGTAGCGTTCTAGGCTATAGCGTTTTAGGCTATAGGCTGTAGCCAGCAGTTTTTCAGCCTGCAGCCTACAGCCTACAGCCTACAGTCTAAAAGGCTACAGCCTAACATGCGAGGCTCAGGGCGGCTGGGCCGGGACGTGTGCTGAAAAAACGCGCGTGTTCGGCTGCGGGGAATTGGTCATGGTACTCGGAAGCCCACAGGTGTTCGAACTCGGAGGCCTGGCTGAGAGGCGTCATAGCCCAGACGCTGCCCCCAAAGCCTGCGCCGAAGGCAGAAGCCGCGACGGCTCCGAGGGTTCGAGCCGATCGGACGAGAGCCACGGTTTCCGGAACCTGGTTGCCGAGGAGTTTTTCCGCCCCCTGCTGGGAACGGTCCACGAGCGCGCCGAAGCGGGGGAGGTCCGCTGCGACGAGTGCATCCGTCGCTGATGGGATGATCACTGCGCTCTCCTCGTGAAATTGATCGAATCGATCGCAAAGTTCACGCGCGGGAAAATCATTCTCTTTCGAAGCCCGTAAAACGGCACGTATCCGTGCCGGGGCGTCTGGAGAAGAATTCGCCGCAGCGGCCATGGTCAGATCGCTCCGTCCCGTCGCGTGGCACCAGAGCTCGAGAATCCTGCGGGCCGCCAGCGCAGCACAGTTGTATTTCACCTTGGCTGCTCCCGTCTTGATTGCAGTGACTCCACTGACCGCCAGGGTGAAGACAAAGAGCTCCGGCATGGCCACCGTACGCTCGTGCCGGATGGGACAGAAACTGTACTGCCTCAGTTCACTGCTCCGGCTGCAGAGAATTGCGGTATGATCTTCGCTGCCGCCGAAAGTCCCGACGCCTAGGTCGCCCGTAAGCGTCCCGAAACTCTGTCCATTCTCGACCGTTCCCAAGTAACCCGCGAGATCTTCTATGCTATGGATCTCGCGCCGGTAATCCTCGGTTTCCGCGAGGGCGTTAATGTCGGCGAGCGCGAGGAAAATAGCCACGATAAAGGCGCTCGAACTGCTCATCCCCGAGGCTGCCGGGAGATCGCTGATGAAGGAGATATCCGCCCCCGTCCGCGCCATGGGGAAGTTGCGCGCCAGGCGCCGCACGACCGTGCTCGGGTAATTGCACCAGCGCCTGTCTGCCGGTTGCAGATCCGGATCTAATGCCAACGTGCAGCGGGCGCGTGAGCGTGCATTGATGACATGAACCTCGGCATCCTGGCGCGGCCGTGCGACCAGGCAAAAACCACGCTCCACCGTGCACAGAAGGCTGCGTCCGCCCCCATAGTCCGTGTGCTTACCGAGGACTTCGACGCGGCCGGGCACATAGTACGCGCGCAGGGTACGCCCTGCGGCCCTGCCGTCGGTGAGCACGCGCGCGGCACGCTCATACAAAAGGCCCTTGGGGACCGCCTCGGTCTCGCTCATGCCGGCGGCTATAAGTTGCTCTGCTGAACGATTCATAAACGCACCTCGATCCCCTTCAGCCTCTCGGCGACTGCGGCGATGTCGGAACGACTCGACAGGTCCAGCACACCCGCGTGGATAGTCAGCACCTGGAAGCATTCGCCCAGCCTGCTGATGGCAAATTGCACAGCATCCGTCAGCTCGATCTCCCCGCGAGGCGAAGGCTTAACTGCAGCGCAGGCTCGGAAGATTGCGGCACCAAAACACCAGCAGTTCATGCTCACGAAAACATCAGGGCCCATCCTTTGCATTGTCGCCTCATCCGGCTTCTCTACGATACGGACAAGTGCGCCGTCCTGGTCGCTCGTTACGATGGCGAATTGTCGGATGCGATCGGCGCTGATATTGCTGTTTCGAGCCAGACTATGACGCTCAAACGCGGCGATTGCCGGCCGGCCCAGCAGCCGCAAATCCCGACAAACGCTGATGGGATAATAGTTATCCGAATTGAGCATCAGGAAGTTTTCACCCGCGGCGAACTGCTCCGCCGCAGCCAGCGCATCCGCGGTTCCGAGCGGTCGTTCCTGGATGGCAAAGCTGACCCGCACTCGCTCAGGCACGCAAGTGCGGCGGTAGTAATCACGCACCACGCCGTGTTCCGGACCGATGACGAGGCACACTTCACGATAGCCGGCGTCGGCCAGGCCGCTCAGCACGTAATCCAAAAAAGGCCGGCCAACCGGGATCATCGCCTTGAGTCCGCTGTCCGCCATCTGTGTCTGGTGCGAATCGAGCTGCCGGGGATCTCCATCAGCAAGGCGCATACGTGTACCTAAGCCGCGCGCCAGAATCACCGCCTTGGTCACTTCACTCAACCTCATGGCGTAACCCTTCGTGGAATGTCCATTCCCAATGAAGACAATGGCAAGAGGAGCCGAACTATAGTCCGGTTCAGGCAACAGGATCAAGGGCGAACCCCCATGGCATGAATGAAATCCATGCCAATTGCACAATTTGAATCACTCCTGAGGGGCAGGTATAATGGACCTGATTTGATTAATCCTGTCCACTCTTATCTTGGAGCAGCCCATGAGACGATCAGCCGCGATTATTTGTACCCTGTTAGCCACAGGATTCCTGTCGCTCGCGGCCCGGCAGAGGGGGCCGAGCATAGAATTCGACAGCCCCACCAAAAACGCAAGCAAGGTAATTGACGGCGAAGTCATCAATCAGTCCTTCAAATTTACGAACATTGGGGACGCACAGCTCGAAATCACAAGTGTGGAGCCTGCATGCGGATGCACATCGGCCTTGCCGGTTCCGAACAGAGTTGCTCCGGGGCAAAGCGGGCTAATCAAGGTTGAGATCAAGACGGAGGGTTTTGCCGCTCAAATCACAAACCTTGCCGAGGCGGTTTCCATGAGCAAGACGATAACCGTGAGAACCAATGATCCTAAGCAACCGCAGGTGGTCCTGACTGTGAACTTCAATGTTGCTCCGGAAATTGTCGTTTCCGAACCGTCCATCTATTTTGGCAGCAACCCGCGCGGGCAAGAGGTTACCAGGGAGCTGACCGTGGAGATCGCACCTTACCGCCCCGTCAAGCTTCTCAGCGCAATATCGACCGATGCAAACGTTACCGTTAAACTAGAGCCCTTGGCGGGCAGCGGTGATAAGAAATTCAGAGTGATCATGGTTCAGAAACCAACTGCGACGGAAGGCGTCCATGTCGGCAACATCGTGATCAAGACCACGAGCCAGCTCAAACCCCAACTCATAGTCACTGTTCGGAGCATCGTGACCAAGGGCAATTAGTATCCCTGGCTGCCCCGCGCCCGATGGTCAGGGAAGTCTCCCGCATTTGCCGATTTTCACTCGGGATTACAAGAACAGTGAGGGTTCCGACTTGGAGGTGGCACTCGGCGGAGGTTGGCGGATGAAAGCAAGCATCCTCAGCAAACAATTGGAGGCTGCCCAGAAACAACTGGAATTCCTTCGCTGCCAGGGCAGGATTGCCAATGCTGAAAAGCGCAAAGGGCCGTGGCGGCGGACACTGGCCGGTCTGTCCACCGCCCTGCAGAAACTGCGCGTTTCTATTGAGGAAATCTACCAGTTAAACCGGCAAATGACCCGCTCCAGTCAGGCTCTGGAAACCGAGCACCGGCGTTACCTGGAGCTGTTCGAATTTGCACCGGATGGGTATCTGGTAACGGATGCCAAAGGCATGATCCAGGAGGCCAATCGCGCCGCCGGAGTGCTGCTCAGGGAAAACCGGAACCGATTACCCGGAAGGTCTCTGTCGGATTTCATCGATGAGGGGCAACGCAAGGCTTTTTGCGCCCAGATCTCCCGTATGCGCCGGGGCATCGATGAACGCATGCCGCGGGCCTTCCGCCTCCACCGGCCCTCGGGAGCCTGCCTGGACGTGTCGCTATCGGTTGCCGCCACACGAACACCCGAAGGGCGCCTGACCCATTTGCGCTGGTTGATGCGCGACAATACCGAGCGCAGACGCGCCGAGGAGGCGATCAAGACGGCGCACGCCGCCCTCGAACACAACCGGGAAGAGCTCAGGGCCTTGGCTGCGCGCTTGCTGCGGGCGCAGGAGGAGGAACGTCGACGCGTGTCGCGCGAATTGCATGACGACATGAGCCAGAAGCTGGCGATGTTGATGATGGAGATTGAAACTTTGGAACGGAACCTTCCCTTGCCGCACCTTCAGATCCTCGAACAGCTGGGCTCATTCCGCGAACGAGCGGCGGAACTTTCCGACGACGCGCGCAACCTGGCCTATCGGCTCCACCCGTCGATTCTGGAGGACCTGGGCCTCGCGGTTGCGATGCGCTCTTACACCAGCGATTTTGCTTCAAGGGAAGGGATCCAGGTGCGTATGACGCTGAAGAACGTGCCGAGCACGATGCCGCAGGAGATGGCTTCCTGCCTTTACCGGGTGACGCAGGAGAGCTTGCGCAACGCCGCCAAGCATGCCCACACCCAACGCGTTTCTGTGACCCTCACAGGATCAGCCTATTGCATCCGCCTCTCCGTCAGAGATTGGGGAACGGGATTTGATCCCGAGATGCTGAAATCGCGGCACAGCGGGCTCGGTATCATGGGGATGGGAGAGCGCGTCCGGCTGGTGAACGGAACCTTTTCTCTTCTTTCCCACCCTGGGCATGGCACCCAGGTGGTGGTTCGGCTGCCGATCCGGGAGGGGAAGCGATGACGCGCATCCGTATCCTTCTGGCTGACGATCACACCCTGGTTCTGGAGGGCCTGAAAAGGCTGCTGGCGGCGGATTTCGAACTGGTCGGAATGGTGGAAAACGGACGGGAGCTGCTGGCGGTTGCCGGGAAGCTCAAGCCCGATGTCGTTCTGCTGGACATATCCATGCCGCTGCTGAACGGTGTGGATGCTGCCAGACAACTCAAAAAGATTCGGCCGGAAATCAAGATTATCTTCCTCACGATGCACGCGGAGAAAACCTATGTCAGTGAAGCCTTCAACGCGGGCGCCTCGGGGTACCTGCTGAAGCGCTCCGCCGCCTCAGAACTTGTGTTTGCCATCCAGGAAGTAGCGAAGGGTCAACTGTATCTCACCCCTCTCATTTCCGCAGACGTGTTGCGCCCATTCCAGGATCGGTCCGCGAGGTTGCGGCACCGGCCGCGATTGCGTTCTGCGGGGGGGCTGACCGTACGTCAGCGGGAGGTGCTGCAGCTTGTTGCCGAGGGGCGCACCAACAAGGAGATCGCCGGAATCATGAAGATCTCCATCAAGACTGTCGAATTCCACAAGTCAGGGATTATGCAGAACCTGGGCCTGCGCACCACGGCCGAACTGACCAGGTACGCTCTCCGGCACGGCATTGCCGGTAATACCGAGTGAACGCTCTCGGATAAAAGCCCCAGCCACGAATGACATGGTGCGGCAAAGCCGCAACCAATAAAACTCACCGCAGAGATCGCCGAGACCGCAGAGAACTCTTTAGTTTTTCAATAACTTGTCTCTGCGGTCTCTGCGGTGAGCAGTTGCTTTTCCTGCCTAAAAGGCAAGGATATGTATGTAGGCAGTACGAAGCGGGCAAGCAGAGGCAGGATTTTGGATCATTTCAAATGTTGCGAGATTTTCGGGCAATTGGTGTCTGGCTGTTGCAGCTCATGAATCTTGCCCGGCAAGTGCAGCGCCTCTGCCCCATAATTGCGCTCGGATCTTGGCACGTCCTCGCTTAAAATAGAACGGTTGTCCTTGAGGGGAACTTCGTTGTGGGTGCCGCCGAGTCCAGGAGCATAGCTAAGGGGCGCCTCCTCAATGGGTTATGGTACTATTGGCCTGATAAGAATTGATGAGGAGATGCAGGATGAAAACGCTGGTGTTGCTCAGGCATGGCGAGAGTGTCTGGAACCAGGAAAACCGGTTCACAGGATGGACGGATGTCGGGCTCAGCGATAAGGGGTTGCAGGAGGCACAGGAAGCCGGCCGCGTGCTTGCCCGCGAGCAATATACCTTTGATGTAGCCTATACCTCGGTGCTCAAGCGTGCGATCAAAACTCTCTGGATCGTGCTCGAAGAGATGGATCTGATGTGGATCCCGGTGTATCGCAGTTGGCGGCTCAACGAGCGCCACTACGGCGCGCTCCAGGGCCTCAACAAGGCGGAAATTGCAGCTCTGCACGGCGAGGCGCAGACCAAACTCTGGCGCCGCAGTTACAGCGTGCGGCCTCCTGCGCTGACACCCGATGACAAACGATTTCCCGGCAGAGACCGGCGTTATGCTGCACTCACGCCCGAACAACTACCGCTTACCGAGTGCCTCGAGGATACCGTGGCGCGATTCCTGCCTTATTGGGAAGAGACCATCGCGCCGGCAGTCCGCCGGGGCGAGCGGGTGCTGATCGCAGCCCATGGCAACAGCCTGCGCGCGCTGGTAAAGCACCTGGACCATGTTTCCGAGGAGGCGATCGTGGATCTCAATATTCCCACGGGGATTCCGCTCGTGTATGAACTGGACGACGATCTCACCCCGATTCGAAACCGCTATCTGGGAGACGAGGAAGCGGTCAGGCAAGCTACTCAAAAGGTCGCAAATCAGTTGAAGAAGTAAATCCCGGCGCGGATACCGCCCGCGCAGTGGCGCTCATAAACGTGACGCCCAGGTTTACAGGCCGCGATCACCCGCGTGGCCGGACGAAGGCGCTTCGCGTTTCACGAGATTGAGGAGGAGAGACATGATCATCGGCGTGCCCAGAGAAACCCACCGTCATGAACACAGAGTCGGGCTCACACCCTCTGCTGCAGCCCGTTTGATTCGTCAGGGCCAGACAGTTTTTGTCGAGAAGGAAGCCGGGCTGACCGCTCACTTCTCGGATCGTGATTATCAGAAGGCTGGGGCCCAGATCGTCTATGACAACGAGGAAGTATATAAACGCGCCGACATCGTCTGCCGGGTCAGCATGCTCCAACCGCAGGAGCTGGACCTGCTGAAGCCTGGGACCATCCTTTGCGGGTTTCTTCATCTGGCGGTCGCAACACGTGAGACCGTGACGCGGCTGATGGGCCTCAATGCCACGTTGATCGGGTATGAGATTATCCGTGACCTCCAGGGCAAACTTCCCGTACTGGTTCCTTTTAGTGAGATGGCGGGGCAGATGGTAGTCCACATCGCAGCGCATTACCTGCAGAACGAAGTAGGTGGCCGCGGGGTTCTGATTGGCAATGTTACGGGCGTGCCACCCGCGACCGTCCTGGTACTGGGCGCTGGTACGGTAGGGAGCAACGCGGCGCGCCTGGCCTTGGCCAGCGGCGCCCATGTGATTGTCTTTGACGCTGATCTGGCGAAGCTCCGGGCGCTGAACCGGGAGGTCGGGCGCCAGGTCGTTACAGTCGTGGGCGGGCTCAACCACCTCGAACGATACACCTCCATTGCGGACGTCGTGATCGGGGCGGTGCTCATTCCCGGATTCCGCGCGCCCTTTGTGTTCTCTGAAGAGATGGTGAAAGCCATGAAGCCGGGCAGCGTGATCATCGATGTCTCCATCGATCAGGGCGGTTGCGTGGAAACTAGCCGGCCAACCACCCTGGACCGGCCGACTTTTGTCGTGCACAACGTCGTCCATTACTGCGTCCCGAACATGACGGCCAACATCGCCCGCACGGCTTCGCGCGCACTGGCTAATGCAGCCATGCCTTATCTGGATGAGCTCGCGTGCCGAGGATTGGAAACGGTGCTGCGAGATGACCGCGGGCTGGCGGCCGGGGTATACATGTACAAAGGACAGATGGTGAAAGAAGGGGTGGGTGCGACCCTGGATCTACCCGCCACTCCGCTGGAAAAGTTGCTCTAAAAACCTGGCGGTACGTCGCTGAATCCGTTGAAAAAGCAGTCTTAATCTTACTAACGCCCGATGTGAACAGGTGAATACTCATGAATTGGCTGGACGACTATAAATGCAAATTGAGGACCTCGGCAGAGGCCGTCCAAGTGATCAAGTATGGCGACCGCGTCTACTATGGAGGGAATGCGGCCATCCCCCGGGAACTGGTGCGGGCACTGGCGGCGCGCCGTGAGGATCTTCAGGACGTACAGCTCACTCACGTTTTGCTGCTGGGGCAGGATCCGCTGTCGGCAGAAAACATGAAGGGGCACTTTCGGCACAATTCGCTTTTTGTAGGGCCTGCGGATCGTGATGCAGTGAATGATGGGCGTGCCGACTACATGCCGATTTTTTTGCACCAGATCCCGAGGTTGTTTCGGGATGGTATCGTGCCCCTCGATGTAACCATGGTGCAAACCTCACCTCCGGACGAACACGGCTTTCTGAGCCTGGGAGTCGAAAATCTGGCTTCAAAATCGGCCTGCCAGGCATCCAAGATCGTGATCGCCCAGATCAACGAAAAGATGCCCCGGATTCTCGGCGACTCATTCATCCACGTCAATCGCGTCAGCGCGATCGTCGAACACACCGAACCGCTGCCGACTCTGCCCGTCAAGCCGTCTACTGAAACTGAGAGAGCCATCGCCAACCATATTATTCCTCTTATCCGGCCGAACTCGACTGTGCAGATGGGAATTGGCGGCATTCCCGACGCCGTGTATGAGTCCATGGATGGCAACCTGGAACTCGGCATCCACACGGAAATGATGTCCGATCGCGCGATGCGCGCAATCTTGCGGGGTGTCGTGACGGGGAACCAAAAGACGCTCCATCAAGGCAAGGTGGTCATCACCTTCGCACTCGGGAGCGAGGAACTTTACGGCTTCCTGAACAACAATCCACTCATCGAGTCTCATCCGGTCGAGCACGTCAACGATCCGTTTATCATCAGCCAGAATGACAACATGGTGGCCATCAACTCGGCGATCGAGTTGGATCTCACTGGGCAGGTGTGCTCAGATTCCATGGGGCCTTACATTTACTCCGGATTCGGCGGACAGGTGGACTTCATTCGCGGCGCGGCGCGGTCCAAGGGCGGCCGGCCCATTATTGCCCTTCCTTCTACCGCCAGGAACGGTGAGGTGTCGCGCATCGCCCCCTTCCTGAAGCAGGGCGCGGGAGTCGTCACCAGCCGCGCCGATGTGCACTATGTGGTCACCGAATATGGAGCGGTCAATCTCTTCGGCAAGAACCTGCGGGAAAGAGCAGAGGCGTTAATCGAGATCGCCCATCCCAAGTTCCGGGATGAGCTCGAGAGGGCCGGCAAGGAACGGAAGTTGTTGCCCTGAAGTCACTCACGAATGCGAACGGCCGGCATCTTCTCACCAATGCCACGCTCTTTAGGGGCAATCTTTGACAAGTTCCGCCAAAATTGCCGGAAAGCGTAGGTGGATCGCGACCCAGCTGCCCCAGCGGGGCAAGCGAAGCGTTGCCCGGGGTAAGGCATGTAAATCGAATAAGAGCCCCGGCAGGTTGCGTCAATTTTGACTGCGCAGCAGGCACAATTGCATAACCTTCAGGGCTCTCACGCATCGCATTGCTGGCCGGGGGCGGCGCTGCTGCGCGGCTTGCCCCCGGCTACTGTCTCTGTTCGCCTCCGGCGCACGGTCCGCTTACTAATCCTGCCAGACACGGGCAATCAGAAAATCGCCATGTTAACGCTTGTGGAGCTTACGTCCAGGGCTTTATTTATGGCGCCCTTTCGGGCTAGACCTGCCGGTGTCTCCCTCACAGGGGTAATTCGAGGGCATAGGTTCTGTGAGCGGAGACTTACTTTTCCAGCGGCGTCGTGAGCTCAGAGGCGCTGTCTTCATTCGTGCGATGCCGGCGCCATCTGCGCGGCGATATGAGCGCCGCGACAAAAAATATCAGCGTGGCCAGGAGCACGATGGTTGCGCCCGAAGGAGTATTCAGCAGGTCGGAAAGAAGGAGTCCCCCCACCGTGCTGCTCACACCGATCAGGACGGAAAATCCCATCATGCGGCGGAAGTTTTCTGTGAGCTGGTAGGCAGCCGCTGCAGGAGTGACCAACAACGCTGAAACCAGCACGATACCCACCACTCTGATCGACAACACCACCGTGAGCGCAATCAGGCTGATCAGCAAAAAGTAGATCCGGGCGGCCGGCACGCCGGTCACTGCCGCCATCTCGGCATCGAAGGTCACAAACAGCAGTTCTTTGAAAAACAGCAGGACCAGGACCAATACCACGGCGCTCAACAGGATCGTAATCCAGACATCCTCCCGATTGATGGCCAGGATGCTGCCAAAAAGGTAGCCGAACAAGTCAACGTTGTAGACTTTCATGAGGCCGATGAGCAGAATGCCGAACGCCATGGTCGAGGCGAAGAAAATTCCCACGGCTGTGTCTTCCTTGACGCGCCCCTTTCGGGAAACCAGGCCGATGCCCCAGGCTATGCCCATGCAAAAGATCACTGCCGTCAGAACCGGATTGACCTTCAGGAAGAAGCCCAGAGCCACACCGCCGAAACTGGCGTGCGCGATCCCGGCACCGATGAAAGAAAGCCCCTTCAAGACCACGTAAGTGCCTATGATAGCGCATACAATGCCGATCAAAGTGCCGGCAAACAGGGCGCGCTGCATGTAATGGTAGCTGAGTATCTCCATCATCGGTCTTTTTCCACCACCAGGTGCGGTGCGTGGCCGTGATGGAAGAACACAGCATCACAGCCGTACATTTTGGCGAGTTCATCCGAACCCAATACCTCCGCCGGGCGCCCATGGACGATCAGACGGCGGTTGATGCACACCACTCCTTCAACATAGGAGGCGACCACGCCCACATCGTGCGAGACGACCAGCATGGTGATGCCGTCTGCGTGAAGCATACGCAGCAACTCATAGAGGCTTTCGCTCGACGCTGCGTCCACGCCTGTCGTCGGCTCGTCGAGCAGCAGCAGATCCGGCTCGTTGGCCAGGGCGCGGGCCAGAAAGGTGCGCTGTCTCTGCCCGCCTGAGAGCCGGCGGATAGGCCGGTCGGCCAGATCGGCAATTCCGACGCGTTTCATGGCCTGAAGCGCTGCCGCACGGTCCGCCGCAGAGGGGCGGCGCAGCAAGCCGATGCGGCCATACCTGCCCATCAGTACAACCTCCCCCACGCTCACGGGAAAGTTCAGATCTACGGACATGACTTGCGGCACATAGCCAATGCGGCGTCGTTCGCCGCCGAGATCGGCCGGCCCCTTTCCGAATATCTTCACACTCCCGCTCACGGGGCGAACCAATCCGAGAATGACCTGGAGGAGAGTCGTCTTGCCCGCGCCATTCGGGCCGATTACGGCCAGGAAACTGCCCGCAGGCACCGTGAGACTGACGTCCTCGAGCGCCAGGAGCTCTTGAAATGTCACCGTAACATGATTCAACTCGATGATCGGCTGAGTGTGATTCAACGATGTCGCTCGCTTCCTTTGCGCGCGCTAGCGCAAGGCCAGGCTGATCTGGCTCAAGTTGAAGCGCATCAGCTCCAAATAGCGATAATCGGGCGGTTGCCCTAGCGGATTAAGCAGCAAAACACGCGTGCCGCTCTCCCCGGCAATGGTTTCGGCGGCTTTGGTGGAGAACTGGGGTTCGGCGAAAATCGCCTTGGCTTTGATCTCTTTCACCTTGCGGATGATGTCGGCGATTTCCACCGGCGAAGGTTCCTGCCCTGGCCTGCGTTCGATGACTGCTGCCTCCTCCAGGCCATAATCGGCGGCGAAATAGGACCAGGCGGCGTGAAATGCGATAAATCTCTTGTCGGAAAACCCCGCCACTGCCGTCCGGATTTCCTGATCCAGCACGCGCAGCTCCTGGAGGAATTTATCGGCGTTGCCGCGGTAGATCTCAGCCCCGGGCGGATCGGCTTTGGCGAATGCAGCGCGGATCCTCTCGACCTGAAGCATGGCTTTTTGCGGGCTGAGCCAGGTGTGGGGATTGCCCCCGGGCGAGTCCTCATCGCCGGCGAGGATCTTGATTCCTTCACTGGCTGTGACGATCGTCAGATTGGGATTGTTCGCGGACGAGATGACCTTGTCCGCCCAGAACTCCAATCCCACCCCGTTGAGAATGAGCACGCGGGCTCGCGTTACCGCCTTCAACTGTGCCGGAGTGAGTTCGTAGGTATGCGGACTGGCGCCGGCCGGCACCAGTACTTCAGCCTGCACACGATCGCCGCCCACCTGCCGGGCAAAATCGGCCAGAGGCAGGATGCTGGCCACCACCCGCAACCTCGCGTCCTGCTTTCCAGGTTCTACTGTGCTGCCGCACGCTGATAAAATGAATGCCAGCGGGATCAAAAGCAACATGGTAGGAGAGGCGCACCGCCTAGGCATAATAACCTTTTCTTCCCCGTCCTTCAGACGGCTCAAGCAAGGAAGTTGCATTATACCCGCTTTCCCCGGCACTTTCTCTATCCGCGGCGGTGCAGGCATCGCTTTTGCTAAGGGAGAAACCGCTCGGGATGACGCAATTTCTCCGGCAGATAGTGATCGATCACGTAGTTCAGACCGTGCTTCGCCAGAGCCTGTTGTTCGGCACGCACGCCCATGCGGAGAAGCTGCTCCATGGCTGTAACCCAAGCCTTATGGTGCCGGATGAAGGGATCGTTTTTGATGGCATCACGGGCGCGCTTGATATCGACATCCTTGAGCGGATGTGTCGGCAGCTTATAGTCGACAATGTCCTGCGGCGTGATTCCCAAGAATGTGGCTTGGGGCACGCAAAAGAACTCGTTCAAGTGAGCAGCATTTCCCGATCCGACCTTGAGTGTCCGATAAATGTTCGTGATGCCGTAGGGATCGCCGTCGACAAAGACATATACCGGAACCTTCTGAAAATCAGCCAGCCTGCGAATGAAGCGGCGGCACGCCCGGGTGGGCACTCCGCCCATGCTGATGAGAATGCAATTGGCCTGCTTCCAATAATTGTGCTTGACCAGCCGCTGGAACATCCCGGCTGTCTCGATGACCAGGATGAATTTGGCGTTGGTTTCGAACTGCAGATGCTCGACCGAGATCGGAATGCTATAGGCGCCGGTGCCGAACTTGGTGCAGTCGATGCGTAACACCTTGCCGCTGTCACGATCCTTGTCGAGCACCGTGAGCCGCCCGGCGATGTCGCCTCCCTTTTCCTCTGGAATGAAGCCGAGCTGTTCGCGGTTGACCGAAAAGTAAGCCTCGACGTCGTCCATGACCGTGTCGGATTCCGGCTGCTCGTTGAAGCGCGCGTCTTCCCAGTTTTTAGAAACGTAGTACGCCTCCCGTTTGGTCGCGATATCGTCGTTTTCCACCAGATCCTTTGAGAGCGCGATCATGCGCAGGGTTTGAGCGAAAGTCTTGACCGTGTTCACAGTCAATGTGCGTTCTTTCTTCTGGCCCGCAATCTCAAAGTATCCCCTGTCAGGATGGTACTTGACGTTGCTCAGGGAACGCACCGGGAACTTCATTGTCGGCTTCTTGCGGGCCAGAATTTTCTTCTCAATGTCCAACGCCGAATTCTTGATCGCGCTCAGCACGTCCTTGCTTGCGCCACTGGGTGCCGGAGTCGCCGGCATCTTTTTCTTGGGCATGACCACCTGCTCCTGAACCGACTCAGTTTATCGTGCGGCTGTGCTCCAAAACCTCGCGCAGCGTCTCCACCAGCTCGGTCTCGACCTTCTCCGGCAGCCCCAGGATTTCGCGCAGGGCGATGCCGATATGCGGAATGTATCGCTCAATGTACGACTTTTTCTTTTCCTCTTCCACTTCACGCCGGTGCGCCCGGATATGGGAGCCCAATCTGCGTCCGCAGTCCTGCAGTGCCAGCCTTAGTTCCTTCATGATCTCGGGATAGGCGGCGATCGCCTCCTTGCTTTCCGAAGTGAAAGGCACCCAGACCGAGGCAATGTGAACGAAGAGCGCCATGGGCCCTGTTGGCAGCGCGCCCTTGGCCATGGACAATCCATAGTTGCGCCAGTCGATGCTTAGAGCCGCCTTGGTTATGGCGCACCCCGATTGCTGATACTGAAGCGGCACACGATTCGCAAAACGTAGCAGGTCGATCAATTCATCCGCCGGCAACGAGCCGCCATAGGCCATGCCCACTTCGATCTGGAATGGATTGCCCCGATAGACGGCCGGTGCGCGCGTAATGGCAGTGTAAAACGCCGCCGGAATCTCCTTTTTTAATCCTGACAGAATCTGTTCCTCGCCAATCGGAGAGAGGCAGTTCGTCGGCGGGCTCATGATCTTGACGCTGTTGATGGCCTTGAACAGGCGCTCGGCCTCGTTGATGGCAATGGAATGAGGATTGGCGGTGGGTCGAAGCTGCGCGGCCTGGCAGATCTCGGCCGCCACTCTTGAGCTCACGCGGGAGAAATCGTGCTGCAAAGCGCCGGACAGGTTGCGGCCACGAGTCTCCTTCAGCAGCTTGATGAGGGCGCCCAGCTCGACTCCGTAAGGATGGGGCTTGATCTCGCGCGGCTCGGGGGGCAGGATTTCGGATGCCCGGGGGAAATGCTGGATACTCCCGGCTCCTGGATACGAATAGAAGATCTCGCAGTGCGGGTTGGCGATAGCGGTCTGACGGATATAGTCGTCAACGGAATGCCGACCCTTCTTGTACGTCCCGACCAACTCGATCTCGACTCGTGTTCCGTGCGGCGGTTCCCAGTCCCGGACTTCGTCCATGATGATCTGCGGGGCATTCTTGCGCGTGTCAATCTGGATTTCGTAGTAGTGCGCGGGCTTATTATCGCCTGTGCGGGAGATCACACCCACCGACTTCCCGGTGGTGAGCAGCCCATACATGCCGGCGGCCGAGATTCCGATCCCCTGCTGCCCCCTGGCCTGCTTCAAGGTGTGAAATTTTGAACCGTAAAGAAGCTTGCCGAAGATCTTCGGAACCTGGGCCTTGACGATCCCCGGACCGTTGTCTTCGACCACAATGCGGAAACGATCTTCCGCGAATTGCAGGATCTCGACCTTGAGTGTGGGGAGAATTCCCGCTTCCTCACAGGCATCCAGAGAATTGTCTACCGCCTCCTTGATCGCGGTCAGGAGCGCCTTCTGGGGATTATCAAACCCCAGGAGGTGGCGGTTTTTGGTGAAAAACTCCGATACCGATATTTCGCGCTGGCGCGTTGCCATGCTTTCGGCGGTTTCGCGCCGTCCGACACTGCGTTGGGCCGCGCTCGGCGCTGATGTGGCCTCGGGCTCCTGCGAACGCTTGGAGGTGCCTCCTCGAATTGAGGCGGGACCAACGGGTGCAGCTGCCGATTTCGCGGGCTGCGGCTCCGGGCTTTTCCCGGTCACCGCGACAAGGCTCAGCTGCTGGGGGCCCGGGCCAACACGCAACCGCCGGCCGGCTTTCGGCCCGCGGGGTGGGACTCGTTCGGACTGGTTCTTCTTGCGAATACTCCTATCCTCCTTTCACGGGGGCAAGGAAGGCTAGATCATAGAGAATCCCCGCGCCCAATGCAACCGACCCGCGCAGCCCATCTGCTGCCCCTGTTTCGAAAATGACAGCAGAAGCTGGCAAACTTCGGGGTCGGTATCGGTATCGAGAACGCCGATCCTCAAAGACTGAAACCGATGCCGATAGCGTCCCCGAACCCGAGAAGCATGAACAGAAGAATTGTGCCCTCTTCATGCGTCATTGGGTGCGCCACCGGCGCATTGGGAACTGTTCCGAAAATCTGTGAACTCGCAAGTAGGCCCCTGCCGCCGAGACTGTCTCAAAACTCATGCGCCTGATGACATGCTAAGGATTCCAGCCCTGGAAGGGCTGGAGATAGTAGCCCCGGGCAAGCGAAGCGCCGCCCGGGGTAAAGGACGAATCAGTAATAGAGCCCCCGGCAGGGGCGACGGAATGTAACTGAGGATGAAAAACTTCCGTCGCCCCTGCCGGGGCTCTTGCATTGTGCTTGCCGTGACCGGGGGCAGCGCCGCTGCGCGGCTCGCCCCCGGCTACTTTCCCGGCGTCCCTCCGGGACGCCGGGTTTTGAGACAGTCTCGCCGGACGGGGCTTGGAGCCTAATAGTCCTGGGATCCGAGCGCCGTGCGGCGCACGGCGCCCACTTCGCCTCCACAGATTCAAATACCTAGGTTATGTCCCGGTGCATAAGGGACCGCGCTTAGGTTTTCAGGAGCGGGATTGATTTCCTCGCCGGAAGGCATCGCCGCGATGCAGCAGGTCCTCGAGGGAGCGCTGCAGGGCATCCTGGGCTGATGCGAGATCCTCCGCTGAGGCATGTTCCTTTACGTAAATTGGCGTACCCATCAGCACCAACACGCGCGAAAAGGGTTTAGGAACGTGGAATTGGTCCCAGCTCTTCATGACCCAACTCTTTTCCGGGGTCAGATGAAAGGGAAAGAGGGCGTCGCCCGTTTGGGCGGCCACCCAGACTGCGCCCGGCTTGGCGACATAACGAGGGCCTCTGGGTCCATCGATCGTAAATGCAACATCCTTGCCGCTGCGCAGTTCACGAATCATCTCCACGAGCGCGCCTTTCGCGCCTCGGCTGCTCGATCCCCGCGCCGCGCTGTAGCCAAAACGCCTGATCACGCGGGCGATGTATTCTCCATCTTTGTTCCGGCTGGTCATAACCACGATGCCGCGATTGCGAAAGAAATAGGTGCCCACAAAGATCCGACCATGCCAGAAGGTGTAGATCACCCTTTTGCCGGCGGCGTGGATTGAACGAAAATTTTCCCACCCTTCCACTTGCCAACGTAGGGTGCAGCCTATCAGGCGCATAGCCCAATACCCGAGCAGCGAGATCACCCAGATTTTGAGTCTCTCGCCGGCACTGAAGCCATGCGCGGCGACGGATCCAGCGGGTTTGCCTTGATCGGATGTCATTATCAAGAGGTTCCTGTACGGCTTGACGGTCAGCAGGGTCGAGAATCCGGTCTATCTTTCCTCAGCGCGCTTCTCGGCTTCAGCGAGCCAGCCACGGCGCAGCTGATCGTCAGGAATGCTCGAGGTGTAGGGTTTGATATCGAGAACCGGAGACCCGTCCAGCATATCCACGCCCCGTAAATAAAGGGATCTTCCATCACAGCGCAACAACTCCACCGTCGTCAGTCCGATCGAGTTCGGCCGCCTGGGCGCGCGCGTCGAGAAGACACCGTGGGGTTTGTCGTCGGATGGAGGGGTAAAAATCATGTCATACCCCTCTGACCGGTGAAACACCCAAATCACGATCAAATGCGAAAAGCCCTCGATATCCTTCAGCCCGGCTTCGAATTCAGGAAGTACCTCCAGGACTCCCTCCGCACTGTGTTTCGCTCCCAGTCCTTTTGGAATCTGCTCAGTATCATGGTAGGGACTGCGCAGGTACCCGATCGCATGCATCTTGAACTCTTCCATAGGATTTCTCCACAATCTCAAAATCAACCCAAGCGGGCTGCTGACGCCAAACGCAAGATATTCCCATAAAGGTTTTATCGTGGCAGATGCGACGCCCGCTTACCTGAGCGAGAAAATCTCTTCCGGGTAGGCTGTCAGGTTCTCAAACCCCGATTCGGTTAGAAGATAGGTATTTTCAATCCCGACACCGCCGCGCTCCGGGAAAAAGATCTTGGGCTCGATCGCAATCATCATTCCCGGCTCGAGCGGAATATCGTAACCGCCGGCCAGGACCGGCAGCTCGTCCAGTTCTAATCCGATGCCGTGTCCGATGAACCGGACCTGGTTGTCGGCAGCTCCCATAAACCCGGAGGGATAAGGGCTGTCCTTCACGCGATCGAGCACCCGCTGATAAATGGCCGAGCATAGGGTCCCAGGGACAAGCATTGATTCGATCTCGCGCATCAGGTCCAGCACGTAGTTATGGGCTTCCACCATATCATGGACAAGCTCTCCAATAACGTAAACTCTTGTTTTATCAACAAGATATCCTTGATATCCCCCCACGATATCCGCCATCAGGCTGTTTCCGTCGGCCAGCTCGCGCAAGCTGCCGCCGGATGGCACTGCCGGACCCAGGCCGACCGATCCAACCGGACCCGGGAATGGGACCGGGTAGGTTGCGCTCGCACCGCTCGAGATCGTGCCGAAACCGATCTGACTGCCGAAGCCACGGGTGCGGACAATGCCAGGGTGTCCCTGGCTGCGAAGGAAGCCCTCGAGCTGAGCCATGACTTCCAGTTCGGTCACCCCGGGCCGTATCCACTCGGGCAAATGATCGAAAGCGCGGCGCAGCATTTGTGCCGCAAGGCGTATCTGATCGGCCTCATGGCTGGATTTAATCATACGTACGCGGCGTATCGCTTCCGAGGCATCGACAAACTGCACTTGGGGAAACATTTCCAGCAACCGGAGGTAGTAGCTTGTCGGCAGGACATCGTTTTCGATGCCAACCCGGCGCAAGGTCCCGATGCCCTCATTCTCCAGCCACTCGGGCAGCTTCTTGAATCCCGGGAAGGGGAGGAGTCGCTCCCACGACGACTCCATCCGGGCCCGGCTTATGCTCTTCTGAACCAGGAAAATCGGCTCGCCCGTGGCAGGAAGACACAACAACCCGGACTGCGAGGTGCCGGCAAAATAGAACACATCGACATTTTGAAACACAAAGACCGCATCAACGGCAGCGCCTTGCATCCAGTGCTGTAGTTTCCCCAACCTTCCGGCAAGCTCCGATTTTGGCAGTAGATCCATAGCCTCATCGTAACCGCAACCACTCTGATCATGCAAACTAGATTCACGGGTGAGAATCGGGGAAAATCTTTGCTGTGGTGGCAAGGCGCAAAAGGGTTGTAAGTTTAATGGCGCTATAAATAACAGAAAATAAAATATTTAATGTATTTGCGTCTTCTGAGTTGCAGCAGGCCCTATCAATCGTCGCACGATCGTGATATTAAAAAACGGCAGCGACAAAACACGAATTCAAAGGCAGGTCGGCCGGTCGCAGAATGCTGTCAACCTTGTGCGGTTGCAGCACGTAAGAAGCATTGTGCCGGGGTTTAGACCGGAATCTCTCGGAGTCCTGGACGCAATGGTGAGCCCGCAACCCGACGAAGATCTGGTCGCAAAAACCCTTGGGGGGCAGGAGGAAGCATTCTCCCAACTGTACGACCGCTATCGACAGAGGGTTTACGCCACCGTGTATAGGGTCATTCAAGACGCGGCTGAGGCTCAGGACGCCACTCAGGAAGTCTTCATCAAGCTCTACAGATCCCTGTCTGACTGGGACGCGAATAAAGCCAAATTCTCCACCTGGCTGTATCGATTGGCTGCCAATCACGCCATCGACTGCTGGCGCAGCCGACGCAGGCGCCATGAGGCACAGCCCGCCGAGTTTCCGGATCGCGAAGTGTTGCCCGAAAAAAATATCAGCGATGCCATACTCACGCCCTTAGGAGCGCTGGAAAAAAAGGAGAGCATCGCGCAGATACGCAGTTGTGTCGACGATCTGCCGGAACTTCAAAAGAAAGTCTTCCTGCTCCGCTATTTTCAGGAGCTGAAACTGGAAGAGATTGCCGAAATGGAGGAATGCAGCCTCGGTACCGTCAAAACATCTCTGTTTCGCGCCACGCATGCCGTGCGGCGCGCTCTGCGCAGGGCAGGAGCGACCCAATGAAGCGGCCTGAATCCCGTCATCACACCGAAGAAGAACTGCTCATGCATTACCTGCGGGAAGAGACCGCCGAGGCAGGAAGGGAAATCTCCACCCACCTGCAGGAATGCAGCGAGTGCAGAGCCGTCTTCGAGGAATATGGAGACCTGGTCGAGCGGATACAGGGCTGGGCGGTTCCTGAAATGCGGCAGGAAGCCTGGCAGGCTCAGAAAGCGATCCTGTTAGCCCATTACCACGAAGACACAGCCGGCGGTCGACGCCGGGGCCTTATTTCCTCCCTCCAGAAGAGCCTGCTGACGGCCTGGAATTACGCGTTGGAAAATCCCTTGCCGACTCTGGCTTATATTGCCGTAGCGATTGCATTTGCCTTGGAGAGAACCATATCCACCTTCCGATTGGATCGTCTACTCCCCGGTGCAAGTGAGGTGTTCGAGCTTTTGAGGCAGGTATTTTAGGAGTGATAGCGTCGATGCACCACGGTGAGAAATTGAGCTTCGGAGAGTTCTTGAGAGATATCCAGCTTGTGATCACATCGCCCGCGCGGCGCTTCGCGCTCATCCAGGGGCGCGGCGCCACGTGGGGATCCTGGGTCCTGCTCCTGGCCCCTGCCTACCTCGCGTTCAGTCATATCGGCGGGCTCTACTTCGCCCACGCGCCATTCCCGGGTTATTACTTCATTCCGCCCTTGCTGGCGGCGATCGCGGCCATTTATTTGAAGGTATATTCGATCCACATCTGTGCCCACCTCTTCCAGAGGAAGCGCTCGGCCGAGTCCGGGCGGGGTAGCTTTTCGGACTTGTTAGTCGTTTTCGGCTACACCGGGGTTCCTGCCATTCTGGCGATATTGCTGGCGACCGCGGTTTTCCTTTCGATTCCTCAGGAAGTCGGGCGCTTGATGCTGCAGGTCAAAGCGATCGGCGTCAGCATTATGGTCGCGATTGCCATCGCGCTTTTCATCTGGAATCTTATCCTGGTGGTTCTTGCGCTGCGCACGGTTTACGCGATTCGTGATATTCAGATCGTGCTTGCTTTCATCATGGGATCGGCGCTGATGGCGGTGCCGGCATTGGGAACTCTCTGGATCATTGCCACGCCTCATGTTGACTTTGCCTACGTGCAGCCGATACTCTCAACCAGGATCCTTCGTTTTTTCGCCTCCGACCCGACATCGAGCATTTCCCAAAATACAAAAATCCAAATTCATGTGGATAAGTTGGCGTATCGCTTGCGAGCACCTGAGCGTTTTGAGCTGGTTGTGTTCCTGGGCGCTCAGCGGAAGCAGCCGGAGAAGGGCGGCGAAGGCGGCCTCCTGGTCGGATCCGAGGCCGGAATGCGATCGTCAATCCAAGGGGAGGATGGCACCCCCATCGTGGGCCGCATCGTCGGACTTCCAGGAGATAAGGTCGAATTGATCGATGGCAACCTTCGTGTCAACGGACAAGGATGGGATGAGCGCTACCTTGCGACTGAGAACCGTTCGAACGTCTCCTTGCCGTCGAAATCTCTCATGCCCTCGGAATACTTCATCCTGCCCGAAAACCGCAATCTCATTTCCGAATTGAAAGACGAGCTTGTGGTGAAGGGCGAACAAATTGTCGGGCGACAGATGGTCAGCAAATGGCCGCTGGGATGGTGTCTCTTCCGCCCGACGGTATTTCTGCAGGCGCAGCCTGTGATGCAAAACAAGCTCCCATAAGAATTCAGAATCCAGGAGCCGGCATTGAGAAGGAAATTCTAACTGCTGACTCAGGGCCTCTTCTCGCATACAATAGCTGTCTCATAATTGGCCACATACTATTGCGTACAAATCTTTGCTGCAAAGCAAAGAAAGGCAAAAGATCAACGCAGAGGTCGCAGGGCGCACAGAGTAAAGCAATTCAAGTGTGAGTATGTCTCTGCGGCCTCTGCGGCCTCTGCGTTGAGGTTTTTGGGATGCGGATATGCAGCTCTGCGCACATTCAGATTCGGGGGATGTTGTGAGACGACTGTTTCTTATGCCACTGGCTCTCATGCTGCTCTTTCAGTTTTCCGGCGCTGCCTTTCAAAAGCAAGGAGATGCGCGCAGGCTGCCGGGCGGATCGCCTGAAACGGGATTCCTCCTGCCCAACGGCTGGTCGATCACTCCAGCGGGGGAGCAAATCGAAGTCGGTGATCTGCCGCTGGCGCTGGTCCTGCACCCCGATGGCAGGCACCTGCTCGTGTCCAACAACGGCTATGGCGCTCAATCCGTCGATGTCATCAACCTCGCGTCGAAGAAGATTGTCAGCCGGGCACGCGTCGACATGGCCTGGCTGGGATTAGGAGTGAGCCGGGACGGCAATACGATCTACGCCGGCGGCGGTTTGAGTAATACGATTCTGCGTTTTTCGTTCATGAGCGGCAGGATTGCTGCGATCGATCCGATTCCTGTCGGCAACCGCAATGCCAACATCTACCCGAGTGGGCTCTGCGTCGCAGGCAACCGGCTTTATGTAGCCAATAATCTGAGCAACGATCTGAGTGCCGTCGATCTGGATACAGGCACGCTGCTCGGGAAAGTGCAGGTTGGAGACCATCCCTACACCTGCATTGCCACCCCTGACGGCAAAACAGTCTACGTGAGCCTTTGGGGCGCAGCGGAAGTCGCCGCCGTCGAATCCGCATCCATGAAGGTCACGGGACGCATCCGAACCGACGATCATCCCAATGCCATGGTCTTTTCTGCAGACGGACGTCGGCTGTTTGTTGCAAACGCCAACAGCAATACGATCTCGGCAATTGAACTGGAGGCGCAGAAGGTGACAGAGAGGATCTCGGTCGCTCTCTATCCAGACAGTCCTGCGGGGAGCACGACGAATGCGCTGGCCGTGAGCGCCGACGGGAACCGTCTCTATGCGGCGAATGCCGATAACAATGATGTGGCCGTGATCGATATCCGCAGACGCGGCGAAAGCCAGGTGCTGGGCTTTATTCCCGTGGGCTGGTATCCGACGGCACTGGCTCTGAGTGCGGACGGGAAAACATTGTACGTCGCAAACGGCAAAGGGAGCCGGTCTTTTCCGAATCCCAAAGGTCCGCAGCCGACGAAAGAAAGGACCCCCGACACGCAGTACATCGGGCAGTTAATGGTTGGTTCGGTTTCGGTCGTGGCGATCCCGGATGAGCCGGGACTGCGGCGTTACTCTGCCCAGGTGCTCAAGAACTCGCCCTATTCTGATAAGAAGCGGTTGTCGGTTTCCTCGCCAGGAGCAAGCGCGATTCCCGCGCGCGTCGGCGGGAAGTCGCCGATCCAGTATGTTCTCTACATCATCAAGGAAAACCGCACGTATGACCAGGTTTTTGGCGACATCGCCGAGGGGAACGGGGACAAAAGTCTGACTCTTTTCGGCGCGGACATAACGCCGAATCATCACGCTTTGGCGGGAGAGTTCGTGCTGCTGGACAACCTCTACGCTGACGCTGAGGTCAGCGCGGATGGGCACAACTGGTCCATGGGTGCTTATGCAACCGACTACGTCGAAAAAACCTGGCCATCACAGTATTCCAGCCGCCGCAAGACCTACGACTATGAGGGGGGAGCGCCGATCGCGGCGCCGAGCAGCGGATACATTTGGGATGCCTGCAAACGCGCAGGAATCTCCTATCGCAGTTATGGCGAATGGGTGCTGAACGGCGCAGGACCGGGAGGCCCGATGCTTGCCCGCTCCCCTGCGCTCGTAGATCACATTGATCCGCAATATCGCGGTTTCGACCTGGAGTACAGCGATCTCGATCGTGCCAAACGTTTCCTCTCCGAGCTCCAGCGTTTCGAAAAGGAAGGCGCCATGCCGCGTTTTCAAGTCATGCGTCTGGGGAATGACCACACCCAGGGAACGCGCGCCGGCAAGCTCACCCCGCGCGCTTACGTTGCGCAAAATGACCTGGCCTTCGGGATGGTGATCGAAGGGCTGACCCATTCGAAGTTCTGGCCGGCGATGGCGATTTTCGTCATCGAGGATGATGCCCAGAACGGGCCGGACCACGTGGATGCGCACCGCACCATTGCTTTTGCCATCAGCCCCTATGTCAAACGCAAATCGGTCGACAGCACAATGTACTCCACTACCAGCATGGTGAGGACGATCGAACTGATCCTGGGGCTTCCACCCATGAGTCAATACGATGCGGCGGCCGCGCCCTTGTTCGCTTCGTTCGGGATCAAAGCGGATCTGACGTCTTATTCGCTGCGCGCAGCCCGGGTATCCCTGACCGACACCAACCCTCCCGGCGCTCCGGGCGGCAAACGTTCGGAGGAAATGAATTTTGCTGAAGCGGATGCGGCGCCCGACATCGAATTCAACGAGATTATTTGGAAAGCTATCAAGGGTAAAGACTCCATCATGCCCGCCCCGGTGCGCTCAGTGTTCGGCCGTGTCAAAGATAAGGACTGATTGCAGGCGGCCGTATATAATAGTTTTTGCTGCATGTCGTAATCCCGATTTTGATGGCGCCGATGAGGGCGTGCGCCCCGCGTGGCTGTCTTCACATTTAAGGAAAAGGAGGAATGAATGCCCGGTACTTACAAGATCAGTGAAATGGTAGGGACATCTCCCGCCAGCTTTGCGGAGGCGGTCAAGGCAGCGATTGCCGAGGCTGGGAAAGCAATCCGCCAGATGGATTGGTTCGAGGTCGTGGAGATGCGCGGTCACATCAAAGAGGGCAGCGTCGACGAGTTTCAGGTCAAAATCAAGGTAGGACACCGGCTCTAGCCGACCCTGCCAACCAAGCCGCGATCAGAGACCACGAAACCCACGATCCGGGAGAAGGGTGTCGTGTGTTTCGTGGTTCCCGTTTAGGACTGCCTCGCTGCCGCGCGCGCCAGATTCTCGACTCTGGCGGAATGAAGCATCCTGGTTGCGGTGTAGACCACCACACACAGCACGAGCCAGATGACGTACTGCAGAGGAATCGACTTTACCAGGTAAGCCGCGATCAGAACGCCGGGAATGCCTCCAAAAGTCAGTCCCAGCGCCGCGCGCAGGCTGTAGCTCTTGTTGCGAATAAACTGGATGCTGCCCACCGGCATGAGAAAGGCGCAACTTCCCATCATGATAGGGAATGCAGCCAACGGTTGCATACCCAGCATGAATACCAGCGCCATGCAGGGGGCGTACAGACCGATGCCGATAGTCATGAGCGCGCCCAGCGCAAAATTGCCGATGGCGCCTCCCCAGAGCAGAGAACCTCGAAGCCCCAAACTGGTGCCGCTGCCAAGAGCGGCGATGACATTGAGTTGTCTGAGCGCCATCAGCGATGCCGCAGCCAGCAGCGCAAGACCCATGGAAATCTGAATCGTGCGCCGCGGCCAGTGGGAGACGATTCCGGCCCCGAACCAAGCCCCCAGCACGGCTGCCGCAATCATGGTCAGCAGGGTAGTGATGTCAACCTGAACAATCGTGATGTAGATGCAGGCCTCGGTAATGGTCGGCAGGGCATGGCCTACATTCAGTGTGCCCGGAACCTTCTCATCGGGTACCTGGCGCCACAGCTTGAACATGGAAGTCGTGGTAGCGAAGGATCCGATGCCCAGGGTGTCGAGGAAATTGGTGAAAAAACCGATAAAAATCTGAAGCAGTGTCGGCTTGGGCAGTTCCGGCACCGAGCTTTCAGGCCCTTCCATGGTCCGATGGGTGCGGGCGATCAGGAACCAGGCCACGACGTAAATTGCAGAGATCGCTGACAACGCCACGACGAAATATGTCTTAAACATCGGTTTCGATTGTTCCTCCCGGTAAACAGAGTTCTGGATGAAGCGTGAGCCGCAGCGCGGTCGAGGCTCGATTTATAAGGCATTCCATCTTTGCGGACAAGGAGAAACTTCACGCATGAGCAAATTGGCAGAGCTGCGAAGGCCGTTGACATATCCGAACGATTCAGCTTATTAATCTCTTTCGATGCTACTACACTCTTCATAAGCGCAACCGCGGGAACGCAGGGATCATAATTGGCAGATTCTTAATGGAGCTTCTTCAAAGCGAAAATCTATTCCCTCTGGTGCTGGACTGGCTGCAGTCTCAGCACCGCCTTCTGGGCCACGGTTTCAATTCTGGGCAGCCTGATCTCCCCGAGCGGGCGGCTCCAGCATTATTGCATGCGCCGCTGGTCGCGCGACAACCTCTGGCTGAGCCGGGCCCGTGTTGAGATCGAAGGGCTCGAGCACGTCGACACTTCCGGTCCTCAGCTACTGGTTGCCAATCACAGCGGGCTGCATGACATTCTCTCGCTGGCTGCCTGTCTCCCGATCCAGTTCCGCTGGGTGGCGAAAAAGTCCCTTTTCCGGGTCCCGTTCATGGGTTGGCACATGCGCCGATCCGGGTATATCCCGATCGACAGAGAAAATCCACGGGATGCTGCTCGAAGCATCATCGCAGCTGCGCAGATCATTCGTGGGGGCGTCAACGCCATTGCTTTTCCCGAAGGGACACGCAGCCGCAACGGCGAATTAGGCAAATTCCACAGTGGGGCCTTTGCGCTCGCCCTGCGCACAGGCGTGCCGCTGGTTCCAGTCGTATTGGAAGGAAGCTACCGGGTCATCATGCCGAAGACTCTGCAGGTCAACCCAGGCGTGATCATTCGCATCAAGTTCGATTGCCCGATCGACGTGAACGGTTACGGCCACTCGGAAAAACATCGCTTGATGGAAGACGTGTTCCAGGTGATGAACCGAAACCTGCAGGAACTGTGTGGGCGCCGTCGCCCCAAGGAAGAGCAGGAGGATGCGGTGTTCCGCTGGATTCACAGCGCAAGGCACTTAGGATAGATCTCCATCTAGTGTAGTTCGCTCCTAATATTTCACTCCGGAAACCCGGTGCCGAACGGTGTAAGATACCTGCTCTACGTGGGACGGAATCATGGGAAACATCTCGAACCAGGGCGATCGGGGATTGAAGATCGTACCGACGCGTGCCGTCATCGTCATTGTTGCGGTAGCTTGCCTGGGGCTGGCAAGCAGTGCCGCCTACGATTTTATCAGGCTGCAGAGACTGCGCGCGCAATATCTGGGCAACGTCGCCGAGGGAGTTGCCGCCGATATCGAAACTCAGCTGCGCGCACCCGCTGACCGTCTCAATCCCAGCATGTGGCAGCATCTCTTTGCCGAGAACCTTGGAGCTCGAGGATCGAATCTGGCATTTCTGGTCCTGCTGGATGAATCCGGGCAGGCGCTTGCCGCCGAAGGTGATCGGTTCGCCCCGGCATTCAGCGGTCCATCCGGATTCGTGCACGCTCAGGGAACAGCGCTCTACCTTTTGGATCAGATCGTTTCCATTCCCCGTGCAGAAACAGGAGGTGAAGCAGGCAAGGGATTCGGCATGGAACATCGCCCACTGCCAGTGCGCCTCCGCATCGGCATCTACGCGTCTTCGGCTTCATTCATCCGATTGCGGGCATTTGCCCACCTGGCGATCTACGGCGCCGCCATCGCGATCCTAATTGTATTGGCATGCCTGAGACGGACCCTCAGCGCTCTGCTTCGAAAATAGAACCGATTGCGGCGCCGAACCACATGTGTGTTTCTGTGCCGCCCTTTCAGGGCTAAGCATTGCACGACCTTGGATACCCCGAAGGTGTGGAGCAGCAGAGCCCAGTGCGTGAGCCCTGGGAAGCGGGCATCGAGCGGTAAGAGCCCTGAAAGGGCGGCACAGGAAACCTGCGGCAGGGGCGCAACATTTTCATGCGTCACTGGGTGCGCCCCGGCGCATGAAGGACTGCTTCGAAAATAGGCGGAGCCTTTGGAGTGCGGCGGCATATCGCCGCTTTGAAGCCTGACAAAGCGGTGTCATGCCGCCGCACTCCAAGGCGCTTCGCGCAACGGTTGTGCTTTTCATGCGCTTGGGTGCGCCTCGGCGCATGGGGGACTGCTTCGAAAACAGCAGCAGAAAGGAAGAACGTCGGTATCGGGATCGCAGTCGCAATCGGTCGTGTCGTTCCGCAAAAGCCGATAGCGATAGCGACTGCGATGCCGATTCCCGTCCCGATAATTGACGACCAGAGAGGCGTGCCTTTTCATACGTCACCGATGCGCCCCGGCGCATGGTGGACTGCTACGAAAATAGCCTGGCTCTGAACTGCAAAAGCAGCCACGCATGACACGGCTGTTTCGTGTCATGCGTGGCTGCCTTAAAAAGACCACTAATGTTCATGCACCTGGGCCCGGGAAGTCCCCCTCTTGTACTGGCATTGCGAGCCAAATATCCTGTATAGTTACGCCCCGTGAGATTGATCATCACGGCTGTGCTTTTATATGGAATGGACAGATTATGGCTTCTAAAAAATCTACTAACGAAAAGAACTTGTCTGCACATGAACTTCTGAATGATTGTGGCGGTTTCGTTCACCGCCACATTGGGCCGAGCGAAGAGGATTGCGGGGAGATGCTGCACATGCTCGGCATCTCCTCCCTGGACGAGTTGATCGACAGAACCGTGCCGGCGCCAATTCGAATCAAATCGTCGCTCCAACTCGAGGAGAACTGCAGCGAGTATGTTGCTCTGAGTCGGTTGCGGGAGATCGCCTCCCAAAACCGGGTCTTCCGCTCGTATATCGGCATGGGGTACTACGACTGCGTTACCCCGCCGGTGATCCAGCGCAACATTTTCGAGAATCCCGGCTGGTACACACAATACACGCCCTATCAGCCGGAGATTTCCCAGGGCCGGCTCGAGGCGCTGCTGAACTTTCAAACCATGATTGCGAATCTGACCGGGCTGCCGTTTGCAAATGCGTCCCTGCTGGACGAAGGGACGGCGGCGGCCGAGGCCATGAACATGTGCTACGCGCTGAGCAAGGAAGAACGCGACAGTTTCTTCGTCTCGGAGCAGTGCCACCCGCAGACCATCGAGGTCGTTAAGACCAGGGCCGACGCTAAAGGGATTTCCGTGGTGGTCGGCGATCATGCGACTTTCGATTTCGCCCGGCCTGTCTGCGGCGCGCTTCTGCAGTACCCGGCAACCGAAGGCGCGATCATTAATTATACCGCCTTTATCGAGCGCGCCCATCGGAACGGTGTGTTAGTGACGGTGGCCGCTGACCTGCTGGCGCTTACGCTGTTGAAAGCCCCGGGAGAATTCGGTGCGGATGTCGCCGTTGGCACCACGCAACGTTTCGGTGTGCCTTTGGGTTACGGCGGACCTCACGCGGCCTACCTTGCCACCCGGGACGAATACAAGCGCTACATGCCCGGACGCATCGTGGGCGTCTCTAAAGACCCGCAGGGGAATGATGCACTGCGCCTTGCCCTGCAGACGCGCGAGCAGCATATCCGGCGCGAGAAAGCGACCAGCAACATCTGCACCGCCCAGGTACTGTTGGCGGTCATGGCCAGCATGTATGCCGTCTACCATGGACCCGGCGGCCTCCGCAGAATCGCGCGCCGCATTCATGCGCTGACATGCGTTTTGGCGAAGGCTCTCGAGCGCCTGGGATATAAAGTCGGGCCCGGGCTCTACTTCGATACCATCCGCGTTGAACTCGGGAAGGGGCGCCTTGCCGGCATCCTGGACGCGGCGCAGGCGCGCAAGATCAACCTGCGCGTCCTCCATGATTCGGCGGTGGGAATCAGCCTGGATGAGACTGTGACCGGCGCAGATCTGATGGACTTGGTGGCGATTTTCGATGAGCGCCGAAGCCTCACAGAATCGGAGATCGAACGCCTCGCGGAAAAGGCCGACGCGCCTTTTCCCGAGCCTTTCGCCCGGACAAGCAGCTATCTTACCCAACCGGTGTTCAACCGCTATCACTCCGAAACAGAATTGTTGCGCTACACGCGCCGGCTCGAGTCTCGAGATCTCTCCCTCACCGCTTCGATGATTCCGCTGGGCTCCTGCACCATGAAGCTCAATGCAACCGTGGAAATGTATCCGGTCAGCTGGCCGGAATTCGGCAAGATCCATCCCTTCGCGCCGCTGGATCAGGCGGCAGGCTACCAGACCCTGTTTCAACAGCTGGAGAAATCACTGGCGGAAATTACCGGGTTCGCTGGAGTTTCGTTGCAGCCCAATTCCGGAGCCCAGGGCGAGTTTGCCGGCCTGCTGGTGATTCGCAAGTATTTCCAAAGCCTGGGCGAAGGGCATCGCAACGTATGTCTCATCCCTCACTCGGCTCATGGCACGAACCCCGCGAGCGCGATCATGGCAGGGTTTAAAGTCGTGGTGGTGGAATGTGACGACCAGGGGAACGTCGACGTGGCCGACCTTAAGGCCAAAGCGGATGTCCATGCCCGCGACCTCGGGGCTCTGATGGTTACCTATCCCTCGACTCATGGAGTGTTCGAAGAAGCGATCAAGGAAATCTGCTCTATGGTGCACACTCATGGCGGCCAGGTCTACATGGACGGCGCCAACATGAATGCACAGGTTGGCCTGTGCCGTCCCGGCGATGTGGGTGCGGATGTCTGCCACCTGAACATGCACAAGACCTTCTCCATTCCTCATGGCGGCGGGGGGCCGGGTGTCGGACCCATCGCGGTTGCCGCTCACCTGGTTCCTTTCCTCCCGAAGCACCCTGTCATTCCGGTCGGAGGCGAAAAGGGGATAGGGCCGGTTTCATCTGCGCCCTATGGGAGCGCCAGCGTTTTGCCGATCTCCTGGGTTTATATCGCGCTCATGGGGGAGAAGGGGCTTACGGAAGCCACCAGGTATGCCATGCTCAATGCCAACTACATCGCGAAGCGGCTGGATCCATACTACCCCGTGGTGTACAAAGGCAAGCATGGAATGATCGCTCACGAGTGCATTCTGGATCTGAGGCCGCTCAAGAAGATCGCAGGGATCGAAGTCGACGACGTGGCAAAGCGTCTCATGGACTACGGCTTCCATGCTCCCACGGTATCCTTCCCGGTGCCCGGCACCATGATGGTTGAGCCGACGGAAAGCGAATCGAAGGAAGAGCTGGATCGATTCTGCGAGGCCATGATCGCCATCCGAAAGGAAGTGGAAGCGATCGAGCAGGGGAAGATGGATCCCAAGGACAACCTGCTGAAGAACGCACCTCATTCGGCTAAATCACTTCTTGTCGAGCCGTGGACTCATCCCTATTCCCGGCTCGAGGCGGGCTATCCCGCGGGCATGACCCGTGGGAACAAGTTCTGGCCGGCAGTCGGCCGCGTCGATAATGTCTACGGCGATCGCCACCTGATCTCGGTGCTCGCGCCGGCAAAGTCGAAGGCTTAGGGATAGAAGAAGGAAGGGCTTTTTGGCATCAAAGCCCTGCTTGTGGAATCTCGGTCAGGATCCACATGCAGGGCGCCATGACGACGGTAGTTTGAAAGGGGCGGCTTAACTGCCGGACAATTCCTGAAGGTACTCCTCGTACTCCTCCGCACTCAGCATCTCTTTGAGTTCCTCAGGATTGGAAATACGAATCTTGATCATCCAGGCCTTCTGATGCGGGGACTCGTTCACGAGTTCCGGAGTGTCTTCCAGCTTGGTATTGACTTCAAGCACCTCACCGCCGACAGGGCTGAAAACTTCTGAAACCGCCTTGACTGATTCAACGGAGCCAAACGGCTCGGTGGCTTCAAAGGTGTCTCCCACTTCCGGCAGATCCACGTAGACTACGTCGCCGAGTTCATGCTGGGCGTAGTCCGTTATGCCTACGATGCCCACATCTCCTTGAACGTGAATCCACTCGTGGTCCTTTGTGTACAGGTTTTCCTCGGGGTACATAGGGTAAACCTCCGCTATGACTGTCTTCATGGCCCCATCAGGGCCGATTCATGCTTTGCTACTCTGCGTACTTTCGAGTCGGAATCCCCGGCACAATAAGGCTCTCTCCGGATGAAAACATCGGATTCCCTTCGGCAGCTTTCCTTTCCTGCGAGAGTGACAAGCGCATGCGGAATCTAACATTCTTGCCGGGTGTAGTCAAGTGCAATATCTTTTAAAAAGTCATTGAAAACAAACGAGTTACCTCTTTGTTGAGATCCCGGAGGAGGCATGATGAGGATTCCATTCCTTCGTTCCGGTGGATGGTCGGGAATGCATGAGGCAGTAGATAGAATTCGGAATCGGGGCAATTCTCGCTGCGGCAAAAATCATGCGTTGGGCAGGGTAGCAAGAGCCCACCGCGTCAGGCCCTTTTTTGCTGTTGGCACGTTTTGACCTCCACCTTCGTTGTTCTGCATCCTTTGAGGGAGCGGCCGGAACAAATCCTGGAACTTGACAGAATTGCCGGAGTATATAGACTTGGTTTGATTGTGATGATCCGACGTATGATTCTCTTGAGCTGTGTTTTTCTGGCAGCTCCCCAACTGTTTCCCCAGGCTTCGCCTCAGCTGACGATCCGGAGTGTGCAGGTCCTGGGAAACTTGCGCATTCCGACCGCAACGATCCTCCATTACGTTTCCGCCAAACCCGGTATGGTGTACAACGAGGGCAAAACACGCGGAGACTTGCGCCAGCTCAACGATCTGGGATCATTTCGGTCGCTCGATATCGAAACTCAGGAGGTCGGCGAGGGGCTCCTGGATGTGACCTATCACGTGCAAGAAGTGCCCTTTGTCTCGGAATTTGTGATCGAAGGCCTGAGCCAGGGACAGGAAGATCAGATTCGGCGACTGCTGGGTCAAGAGAAACTGCTGGTGCAAACTGATGCACCGTTTCGAGCCGGGGCGGTGAATAAGACGGCGAACTTCGTCCACACCTGGCTGCGCGCGCACAGGTATCCATTCTCGCAAGTGCGCATGGTTACGGATGCGGAGAGGATCGGCACCGTCCGGGTACGTCTTCTCGTCGAACTGGGTCCGCGCCTGGATGTCGGAGAAGTACGATTCGCCGGCAACCAAGCCGTTGCTGCCAAGGATCTGCTGGAACAGATGCAATACACGCGCCCGGCCCCGTACTTGATGCCCTGGACAAACAGAGGCGCGTATGCTCCTCAGAGCCTGACTGCCGACCTCGAAGGCTTGCGCCACTATTATCAGTCGCGAGGCTTCGCGGCCGCGCGCATCGGAACACCGCAGATCGTGGCGAAGGACTTTCCGCGGCGCTGGTGGATGTTGCTGCCGAAGTTCGGCGGCTCAAAGCAGAAACTGTCTCTGGTGATTCCGATTACCGAGGGGGCCGCGTACAGGCTGACTTCGGTCACAAGCCAGGGAAGCGGCAAGGCTGCGGCTGCCCGAATCAATGAGATCCTCTCTTCCATTCCGGCTCCCGGCGCTTACGACTACTCATTGCTGGAGGCCAAGCGGCAGAAAATGGTCGACGCGTTGGGACATGCCGGCTACGGGCTCGCGCAGGTGGAGCTGGAACAGAACGTCAATGATGATGCCCGCACGGTGGGCGCTACATACCGGATTTACGCTGGCAATCCCATTGCCATCGGCCGCATCAAGTTTGAGGGGAATCTCAGGCTGCGGGAAAAATTCTTGCGCCGCGAGGTGGTGGCGCGTGAGGGAGAGGTATTTGATTCCTTCAAGCTGGACGAAAGCATCAAGCGCCTCAACCGCAGCGGGATGATCAAGGAGATCGCGCGCTCCGACGTAGCCCTGGAGATGAATGAAAAGACCGAACTCCTTGACATCATCTTTAAGGTCAAGGAAAAAGACCGGCAGGGTATCTATGGCACCGGCGGTACAGGAGGCGTCGGCGGTGGCTATCTGGGAATTCTGTACACTGCGTTCGATCTGTTCGGATTAGGCGAATCGCTCTCCTTGCAGCTGGATGGTGGTGCATCGCAGTCCAACGTGCTGCTCAACATCATTGGCACCCGTTTCCTGGGCCTGCCTTTTAACCTGGGCCTGTCGGTCTTTCATCGGCTGACGAATTTCAATGTGGCCAGCGTGGTTCCGAATGCTACCGATCTGATTCACATCCTCAAAAACCGTTCCACCGGCATGGGTTTGACGGGCGCTTATCCGATAACCTCAAAAATGCAGTTTGGCATCGGCACCCAGTTTGAGAAGCTTTCGATCACCGAGCTGAATGAAAGCGGCAACCCGGTACAGTGCAGCGTGCAGGATAGAATGGACTTATCGCCGACCTTTTTTTTCGACTCCACCAAGGGGGCCGGACCGGCAACGCGCGGCACTCGATTCTCTTTCGTCAATTCCTGGAGCGGGACCACTCAGCTGGGATCCGTGGACTCGACCGCCCAGGCCGTGCGTTTTTCGCAATTTTTCGGAGATCCGCTCACGAAAGGGAGGAATGCCTTCGGCGTGGGCATCCAGGCTGCCGCGATCCGTCCGAGAAACAACGCACTCTTGACTATCGATCGCCGCTTCTATCCCGGGGATGAGATCGTGCGCGGATTCCCACGCGGCGGTCTTACCCCCTGGGCCTATCCGACAGACACGCAATCCTCACCCAGCCCGCTGGGAGCCGATACGGTCCTGGGATTCTCCCTGGAATATCGTGTGCCGATCCAAGGGCCGCTGAGCGCAGCGGCGTTCATCGATTTGGGTTGGAGCAAGCTATCCACGAAAAACGTGGATGCCGCCTCGGGTGCGAGCCTGATTAATGTTACGAATGGGCTCCTGCGCGGCTCGATGGGGGGTGAACTCCGTTTGCAGCTCCCCATGATTCATCAGCCCGGGCGCCTGATTTTCTCGTGGAACTTCCTGCGGCTCAGTACGCTGATCTCGAACAAAGGCAGCTTTTTGCGCCTGGTAGATCCGCGCGGCACCATTCACTTCGCCTTTGGCGACCGGTTTTGAATATTACAAGCGACGTTAAGAGCAGCCACGAAGCGCACGAATATGCAACATTCCGTCTATTCGCTTTCTTCGTGGCTGCCTTTTTGTGAGGTTTAGAATGTAGCTAGCAGCCGGGCTCTGAATTCCGCGGTATCTTTGCCCTCGAAGCAATAGTGCATAGTTTGGAAGTTTTGCCGGAACTTGGCTACTTTATCTCCGACCTTTTTGCCTCTGATTGCATCCGCGAAGAGCGGGGCGAATGCCTGGAAATCTCTTTCCTTCATGCCGAATCGGGTCATCTCGGAAACGCCGAGCCTGAGTCCCGAACTGGCGGTGAAGCTCTCGTCACTCGGGATGGCCTGGTAATTCACCACGATGTTATTGTTCTCGAGGTTTCGTGCAACCTCGCACCCGTGAGCGTAGCCGACTTTGACGATGACCTGGTGCGTTTCGGTGTAACGGATCGCAGGATCGCCGGCCACATCGAGACCCTGCTCTTTGAGGGCGCACGCCAGCGCTTTGGCATTGGCGATAACCTGCGGCTGATATGCACTCTTGAACGCGTTCATCTCGATCGCAGCCATGAGCAGTCCTAGCAGGCTGCCCAGATGGTGGTTGCTGGTCATGCCCGGGAAGGCGCGCCGGCGCACGGCGTTCCATAATTCAAACTCAGGGGTGTTCTCCTGGAAATTCATGCCGATCACGCCGCGCTGCGTGCCGAAGAATGTCTTGTGCGTGGAGCCGGTGACAACATCCGCGCCTTCTTTGAACGGCTCCTGGAAGTGCGGTCCGATCAGACCGAGAACATGGGCCATGTCGTACATGATGATGGGCGGTTCCTTCCGGTCCTTGACCAGTTTTTTGATTTCCGCCACCGGCTCACGATGAATCACCATGCTCTTGCCGAAGATAATGATCTCCGGATTTACCTGCTCCAGGATGCGGGCGGTTTCTTCGACATCGATTCTGTACGGATTGTCCTGGCGCACCGGGAAATTGATCACTGCGAACCGTTCCGTGACCGGGTCTTTGGCGATGTAATCGCGGAGCGCGCCCATGGGCTGCGCGCTCAAGTGACCGCCGAAGGTGATGTGATTGTTCATGGCCAGGCGAATGCGCCCGGGCTCACGGCGCCGGTCCACCCGGTTTCTCCAATCCACCATAGCGCTGAACACGGTCATGTTGGCCATCTGGCCGCTGATCGTGCGCGCTTCCACCTGCGGGCAGCCCAGGAATTCCGCCATTTCGGCTGCCAGCCGATCTTCGACCCAGGCGATAAAATCCGTGCCCTGGTAGTAGAAGACCTCCTGGTCGAGGAAGGCGGGGAAGTCCCTGTGCTCGGCGTAGCGTCCGACCGGATCTGAAACCTGGAGCATGCGCACGAGCGGAGACGGAGTCATTTCGGATGGAATCAGGTTGATGCAGCGGCGCTGCCGCCATTCATGGTTCTCGAGCGCTTTGCGAAGCAGCAGCCGGGTCTTTCTCGAGCCCCTCGCCCACCGCCGGCGCGCGCTCCGGCTTGTGCCAGGTTGCCGGAATCGGACGGAAATAGGGCGGCGCCTCCGACCTCCCATGCCATTGGACGATGCGGGCTTTCAAGCGGCGCTCGCGGACCATTACCTCGATCTCCTGCTCGGGCATCAAGGCCGCATCCACCAGAGCCATGGCCACGGCCCGGCGTTCGATTTCCTCCGTGATCTTCATCGTGGAACTTTCGCCCTCGAATTTCCAATAGGGCGCCACAGTGCCGCTGGTTACGACACCCACCTTCTTCTCACCGATGAAGACGGGATCGCCCTGACGCGCGACGCCTTTGTCGACAATGGCCATGGGCCGGATCCGGCGCGGGAGAATCTCGGATGATTCATACCGTCCCTCCATCAGTTTTTTTACTTCTTCGAATTGCCGGGCAAGAGCCTGGTGACCGATGAAGTCGCCCTTGCGCTCGGAGAAGCTCACCGCAATACTGGTCAGCGGGAAAGCGAATGCGGGTATTTCCTTTCCTTCCGGATCGATGCCGAACTCATGGCCGTAGAGCGGGAGGCCTCCTTCCAGGCGCAGGGTATCCCTGCCGCCGAGCCCGACCGGCAGCACGCCCAAGTCCTTGCCCGCTTCATAAAGCCTGGACCAGATGAGCACCGCCTTTTCTGCCGGCACGAAAAGTTCGAAGCAAATGGGTTCCGCCGTATAGCCGGTACGGCCGATGAGAATTTCTACGCCGGCAATAGTTGCCTTGGACAGGGCATTGCGAAAGGGCTTGGGCAACGTCCCCCCTTCAATGAGCTTCTTCGAGGATCCGGCCTGCGACCGGGCCCTGGAAGGCGATCATCGCCAGTTTTTCGCTGTGATTTTCCATCACCAGACCGGGAAAGTGGCGGGCCTGTTCCTGGAAGTGTTTCCAGTCCTTCTCTGCATTGGATGCGTTCACGACCAGCAGGTAGTCGTCTTCACCAAATCGATAGAGATAAGCGTCGTCCACCAGGCCCCCGTTTTCATTCGGGACCAATGTGTATTGTGCCTGCCAGGGTTCGGGTGCTTCGGCGTTGTTGGAGAGCACGTGCTGCAAAAATGGTATCCGGCTGGCTCCTTTGAAACGGAATCGGCCCATATGACTGACATCAAACAAGCCGCCGTGCTTGCGCGTGGCCAAATGCTCCTGGAGAATGCCGGTCTCATATTGAACCGGCATGTCCCATCCGCCGAAATCCACCATTTTCGCCCCATGATCGCGATGCCACTGGTTTAAGGGGGTCTTTTTAAGATTGCTTGCGGTCACCTTCGTATCTCCTCTGTGCCGAAAAATTGTTAATATACCTGAACTGCACAACAGGGCCGATCAGCCGAAATAAAGGTGTAATGATCACCCCTAAAACGGGCGAGCGCAATCAAAAAGCGCACAAGCCTGATCCAACACGTGGGAACCTTGGGGCCGGAGCTGGACCGTCCGAATTTGCTCGATCCATCTGCGCCAAAGCATGGGCCGGCAACGGGCAATTGACGGCAGTGGATGCGTCTGGATGACGAAAGTTTAGTTGGAAGATGCCGGGATTTATGAGAATGTCTTGCGTTCGCTTCTTGGAGGAGATGTGACTCTACCCGCGTCTGTAACAACACAGCGCCAGATCTTCATGTTCTGGCTGCCGCTTGCTGCCAGCTGGTTGCTGATGGGCGCGGAAGTGCCGATACTTCAGGCGGCAATTGCGCGCCTGGCAGATATGCAGACGCAGCTGGCTGCTTTCGGCATTGTCATGAGCGTGGAGATCGCGATCGAAAGCCCGGTCATCATGCTTCTCGCTACCAGCACGGCGCTTTCCACCAGTGCCCGCAATTACCTCACCCTCCGCCGCTTCATGATCTGGATCAACGTGCTGGGCACGGCCGTGGCAGTGCTGGTGGCTTTTACGCCGGCATACCATGTCATCGTACGCACCCTTATGGGCATTCCGGTCGACATCGCGGACGCCGCGCTGCCGGGAATGAGGATCATGACCCTGTGGACCGCGGCGATCGGCACGCGCCGGTTTTATCAGGGCGTGATGATTCGCCATGGGCAGACACGATCGATCGGATATGGCACGGCGGGGCGCCTTCTTTCGTCGGGGGGCACAGGAATCATGCTTGCCCTGTTCACCCACCTGCCCGGTACTTACGTGGGCAGCATCGCGCTCATGTGCGGAGTAATCACGGAAGCCGGCTTTGTGGCTTGGGTAGTCCGTGGAACCGTAAAGCGGCTCCTGTCCGCCACTCCTGAATCAGATGCGCGGGTCCTCGGCATGTGGGACGTCGCGCGCTACCACACCCCCCTGGCGGCGACCTCGCTGTTGACGCTCCTGGCCCAACCGCTGATCGGTGCAGGCCTGGCTCGCATGCCCAATCCCGAGGAGAATCTTGCCGCGTGGCCGGTGGTTTGGGGGATCATATTTTTGTTCCGCAGCCCTACCTTTGCGCTGCCGGAGGCGGTCATCGCCCTGGTTGCCGAGCACCGCGTCAAGGGAACGGTGCGGAAATTCTGTCGCAGGATCGGTTTTGCTTGTTCGGGGGCGATGCTGTTCGTGGTGGCGACCCCGCTGTCGAAACTTTACATTCAATATGTAGCCGGCCTGCCGCCTCACCTGTCGCGCTTTGTGGCCCCGGCTGTAATGCTCGGCCTGGCGTTCCCATTCGTCAATTCGATCCACAGCTGGCTGCGCGGCCTGCTGATGGCTGCGCACTCCACCAAGACCATCTACTGGGGAATGGGGCTCAACCTGGCGATGACAGCAACCCTGGTGATGGTTGGGGCGTTGGTACATACTCCCGGTGCAGAGTCTGCCGTAATCGCCCTAACGACAGCCTTCATTGCTGAGATCCTCTTTCTGCGCCATGCCGGCCGCGCCGTGCTCGCTGCCTGACCATCTGCCATCCAATCATGATGATCACCAAGCACACCCAATTTTTCGCTCTACACTCACCAGGCGAATCCTGCTCCGAAAATAGAACCGGTTGCGGCGCCGAACCTCGTGTGTGTTTCTGTGCCGCCCTTTCAGGGCTTGAGATCTCCGGTTCTCTACCCAGGGCGTGAGCCCTGGGAAGCGGGTAACGAGCGATAAGAGCCCTGAAAGGGCGGCGCAGGAAACCTGCGGCGAGAGCGCAACATTTTCATGCGTCATGGATGTGCCCCGGCGCATGAGGGACTGTTTCGAAAACAGGTGCCCGCGCGAACATCGTGGTGGTGATCGTGATTGCGATCGGCAGTCAACAAACATCTAAATACTGATCACGATCGCGATACGCTACATAGCGTCCGCGGGGGTAAATTGCCGTTTTCATGCCTCGTAGGGTGCGCCCCGGCGCATGGTGGACTCCTCCGAAAATTATGACACACGGCCAGACGTTGGGGTCGGGATCGGCATCGGGATCGCAATCGCAATCGCCATCGGTCTTATGAGTCCAAAAAGCCGACAGTGATAGCGATTGCGACCCCGATGCCGATACCGACAACTGCTGACCAAAAGGGCATGACCTGTTCATGCGTCGTGAGGTGGGCGCCATGCGCATGCGAGACTTCGTTGAATTGTTTGCTTTCGGCTTTGCCGAAGTTTACCTCCTCGATTGCCGCTGCCGCTGATCCCACCTACTCGAATGGTGATTTATCCGGGCGATCAGTTTATGGTATTAAGACGAAGGACATACAGCATAGGATTGCGCAAACCGGATGGCGAACTTACCCCCACAGAAAGGACACCAGAAATGGACCCAAAAGCCATGGATAAAAGGAATCGAGTTGCTTAATGGGCCTCCGACACGAGTGCGCTCCTGGGGAGATTCCATCTGTGGCTGGAGGATGTTGATGTGGAATGGATCCAGGGCCTGCCTCGAACGCTGCTGATGGACAGCATCTCCTTCGTGGATGCCAAAATGGAGCGAATGTTCATGATGACCGCTGCTGTGACAGCACTGGGCACGCAGCTGTTCGGGCGCTACGGCGAGGGGCGCAACCTCGATAAGAAGGGCCTGAACCAGGTCAAGAAAGATGCGGACGCCATCTCTGCCTACGCGATGAGCGAGTCCTTATGGTATCTGTCACGCTTTTTGCCGGAAAACCACGCGATCATGGTCTGCCTCGGAGAAGGCCTGATGCCCAAGGCAGGGGAAACACCGGAAATGGGTTCTAATCCGTTGCTCGGATTCGGCAGGATCTATGCCAGGCCACAGGTCGCACGCTTCCTCGATAAGAAAGTCCAGCAGCTGATCAATTCCGAAACGTACCGTTGGGATGATTTCCATCGCGACCTGAACAACGCCGGGATCAGCGTGTGGGGCACGGCCATCGACACACTCGAGAACACGTCCCGGTTCGCCCTGGGTGCACCCACAGGGCCAATGACCGTTCTTCATGTCTTTGATCAACCCCTGTGCATTGCCAAGCCCTATGAGGGCTATATGGGAAACCTCGTTTTGCCCCGCGAGGTCGTCGAAAAGGCGGCTAAAGAATCGAGCCTGATCAATTTTTTCACTCCACGGGCCAAAGTTCTCGAGGCTATCAAGATCAGCTATCCCGACATCAAGAATCGGAATGTGCATGTCTGGACTCTGCGCGGCAAGAGCCGAATCCACCGCATCGGCAAAATCTGGGGGGAGTGGCAGGCGCTTGGCGCCGATCTGATCGATGAAGGCTGGCAATTGCCCAACGGGCAAGCTGCATTTACGGATTCCGGCACCTACGCCCCGACATTCCGGGTGGGCACGTGGAAAGATGATGCAGGGGAAACCCATATGTTTATCGTGGATGGGTACGCGGCATCAGCCGAGGCGATTCAGGCTGCCAGCTTGTATCCGATCCTCGACCTGGATATTTCGCTCGCCGTTTTTTCGTCGACCTTTGAGCTCAGTTATGATCAGGAACCCATGATCATGACGCTGGATCCGGATGCCGAGGATTTTGGCGCACAGCTGCAGAAAATCTTTAGCAGGGAACTTGACCAGCAGACGATCGATCGATATCGGAACAATATTCTCCAGGCGAAAACCGCCGGCATTCCACTGAAAAAGGGGATCCTGTACGCAGACGCTTTCCTTCCCCGGAAGAAATGGGATGTTATGGCAATCTCCGGATACATGCTGCCGGATCCCTATACCAACGCGCCCGGGATCAGGAAGATTGATGAAAATGCCTACCAGGTCACGGTGCGATTATCCACCGCTCAAGGCGAAAAACGCGCGACCTTCACTCTGCGACTGCTCGAAACCTTCGCCAAGAGCAGGCTCATATTCAATCCGTTGCTCAACCGGTTTATGCGCGGCGAAGGCTATCGCGAGCGACGTGTCACGATCTCCGACTCCGGGAGAATCCGGAATGAGCTGCAGACCTTGTGCACGGAAGCTCTGGAACATTTCGGTGACGAATGCATACGACTCCACTTCGACAAAATCCCGGACGATGTCATCCCACCGCAGGATCAGGTCAAGCTCCGCGAGGTGCTCCAATGGTACAAGGAGAATCACCCGATCTGGTTCCGGTGGCTCGAACTCGATTGAGACCAAGCCTGCGTCCAGGCAGGTTTGATGAAGAAGGACAAATCGGGGTAGAAAGGCCTGGTCAGCTCCTCTCAGGGTATCCCTTGCCCGCCGATATTTACGCGCCGAATCCTGACCGGGAGCCATTGGAACCGGTGTGTCCGTTCGCGGGAAGCTTCGTCCCAGAAGCGCACACTTTGCGGGCCGGGTCCGTTGACGTCTTTCGGCTGAAGATTTTGGCGCTCTGGGGTACAAATCTAATTAGCAGAATAAGAAAGAGCGTTTTACCGAGCCTTGGGATCGGCTTGGCACAGCCGGTGCATGGAATGATGCGATGACTATTCGATGGAATCTCGAGGGGAGGAATGACAGTATCGGCATGGCGGCGCGTTCCGCCGAGCACGAACTCGTGCAGCGTTGTCTTCGTGGAGACGACTCCGCGTGGGAAACGATTGTCTGCAGCCACGCCAGGCGGATCTTCGCGCTTTGCTATCGTTACACAAGGCGCCGTGAAGAGGCCGAAGATCTGACCCAGGAGATCTTCATCCGGATCTACCAGAATCTGGGAACGTTTCGCTCGGGCACGGGCAGCTTCCAGAGCTGGGCGATGAGGTTGAGCCGCAATCTCATCATCGACAGGTACCGGCAGGCGCGGCGCATTCCACGATTTGAAGGGAGCCAGGAGCTCGAAGAGATGCATCTCGAGGATCAAACCCGCCCCAGCCCTCAGAGAAGAATCGAGCAGGCTGAAGCCTCCAGGTTCATCGGCGAGGCACTGTGCGCCCTTTCGCCGGAAAATAAAGAGGCGGTTATCCTCCGCGATTTGCAGGGGATGGGATACCACGAGATGGCCAAAGTTTTGGGGATTTCCGAAGGGACCGTCAAAAGCCGCATCAATCGCGGACGTCTGGCGTTGGCCAGGCAGTTGTCCCGCAACCCGGCACTGAGAGAAATGCACGCCCATCTTCCGGCCTGAGAGGCGATCTATGCAAAACCTATTACAGGATTTGCGATTTGGCGCCCGGTTGCTTTTCAGAAACCCCTTGTTCACCGCAGTGGCCGTGTTTTCCCTCGCCCTGGGAATCAGCGCCAACACGACGATCTTCTCCGTATTCAACGCCGTTTTTCTCTGCACGCTGCCGGTCCAGGACCCCGGACGATTGGTCTCGATGTTCACCACCGATGCCAAGAACACCGGGCAATTCCTGAATTATATGCAGCTTTCCTATCCGAATTTTGAGGACTATCGGGACCAGAACCAGGTTTTTTCGGGACTTGTCGCCCAGTTTATGATGCCGATGAGCCTCAGCACGGTGGGAGAGCCGGAACGTGTCGCCGGGGAGGTGGTATCCGGGAATTACTTTGACGTTTTGGGCGTCAAGATGGCCGCCGGCCGGCCGTTCCTGGCGGAGGAGGATGCGGTCGAAGGGAAGTATCCGGTGGTGGTTTTGTCGTATCGGCTGTGGCAGCGCGCCTTCGGCGGAGATCGTAACCTCGTCGGCACAAACATCGTCCTTAACCGAATCAATTTCACCGTAGTCGGCATAACGGCGGAACATTTTCAAGGGACCTTTGCAATCGGAGGCCCTGAACTGTTTGTGCCAATGGCGATGCATGAACACATTCTGGCGGACTTCGCGCTCCAGAATTTTCACAAGCGGCGCGGTCTGCTTTTCAACGTGTTTGGACGGCTCAAGGATGGAATCCCATTGTCGCAGGCGCGCGCCGCCATGCAAACCATTGCCCGCAAACTCGAACAGGCCTATAAGGAAGACAATGAAGCGCGCAGTGTAGCCCTGGTGCCTCTGCTGAATAGCCTCATTGACCCGAATATCCGTGGGCAGGCCCTGCTTGCGGCCGGCATGATGTTGAGCGTTGTGGGCCTGGTGCTGCTGATTGCCTGCGCCAATGTGGCTAACCTGCTTCTGGCCAGGGCCAGTGTCCGCCAGCGAGAAATCGCCGTTCGCCTCTCCCTGGGGGCAGACAGGTTGCGCCTTGTGCGGCAGCTGCTCACCGAGAGCTTTCTCATGGCCGCTTTCGCCGGGCTGCTGGGCTTGCTGCTGGCGGTCTGGGGGCGGGACCTGCTTTGGCTGATGCGGCCGCCGTTTGTTGACGCCAATTCCCTGCAGATCTCTCTCGACGGCCGTGTCCTGACCTTTACGGCCGCGGTTACGCTTTTGACCGGAGTCCTGTTCGGGCTGGTGCCCGCGCTGCGGGCAACGCGCATGGATTTGATCTGGGCCTTGAAAGATCGTGCCGGCCAGCCCACCCGGAGCGGGCGCTGGTTCAATCTGCGCAACATGCTCGTGGTCGTCCAGGTTGCACTGTCCCTGATCGCGCTTGTCGGCGCGGGCCTTTTCTTGCGCAGCCTGCAACACGCCCAGAAGATCAATCCCGGCTTTGAAAAGAAAAATCTGCTGATGATCTCTTTTGATCTCGCCGGACAAAGATACGACGAGGCACGCGGTTTGGAATACTATCGCCAGATCGTCGAGCGCGTGGGCGCGTTGCCGCACGTGAAGTCCGCATCGATCGCCTCCGCGCCCCTTTTCGGCGGTGATGTCCTGCGGACAGTCTTTGCCGAAGGGCAGGATCCAACCGACAGGAGGAATGGGCGTCTGACGCCGCTGCTGCGCGTCGGTCCGGGTTACTTCGATACGATCCACCTTCCGATCGTGCGCGGCCGCGCCCTTACCGACCGGGACCGGGCGGAAGAGCCCATGGTGGCTGTCGTCAATGAAATCATGGCCAAACGGCTGTGGCCCGGGGAGGACGCCATTGGTAAGCGATTCCGCTGCTTCGGCGAGTCGTGGCTGATCGAAGTCGTCGGGATTGCGCGCGATGCCAAATACTTTACGCTCGGTGAAGAAGCGCAGTCATTCATGTATTTCTCTGTGCTCCAGCATTACGCTCCGGCGGCAACGCTCCATGTCCGGACGGAAGGCGATCCGGCCGCCGTAATCGGCGCAGCGCGAAGTCAAATGCAGGCATTGGACCGTTCCATGCCCCTGGTAAACGTAAGGACAATCAGCCAAGTCATGGAAGCCGTCCTATGGGCACCCCGCATGGGCGCGGCTCTTCTGGCTCTATTCGGCTTCCTTGCTCTCCTGCTAGCAGCCATTGGTATTCATGGGGTCATATCCTATTCCGTTGCACAGCGGACTCAGGAAATCGGCATCCGCATGGCGCTGGGAGCCCAATCGAAGGATGTTTTGAAACTGATCATGGGACAGACCGGTCTGATCCTCCTGGTTGGCGGAGCTTTGGGCCTGGCAGGAGCTCTGGCCATTTCCCGAGTCCTTTCGACTCTGCTCTATGATGTTGGCGGCGGGGACCTGTTGTCGTTTTCCGGCACGACCATGATCCTGATTACGATCGCCTTGCTGGCAAGCTACCTTCCGGCTCGCCGCGCCACGCGTGTGGACCCCGTCGTGACTCTCAAATGCGAATGAGATCTGTCCCCGTTTTTTGTGTACAATGCGCAGGTGGGTCTGGTTCCGTGTTTTTGCGATTGTGCGGATTCGGACTGTCGTTCCGGTGTGTGGCTGCATGATTGAATTATGAGTCCGCAGATTTCGGTTATCATTCCTGTCTACAATGCCTTGCGCGCGCTGGAACTGGTTCTGACCGGATACTCCCGGCAATCCTTTCGCGACTTCGAAGTATTTATCGGTGATGATGGCTCAGGACCCGAGGTGCGAGCTTTCGTCGAAGCCTCATCGCGACAGGCATCCTTTCCCATCCGGTATGTATTTCAGCCGGACGAGGGATACCGCAAATGCAGCATTCTCAATCGGGCAGTGCAGGCATGCTCGACGCGTTACCTCATTTTTGCGGACGCCGACTGTATTCCCCACACAAACTATGTTCAAGCGCACTGGGAGCACAGAGGATCCTGCGCTGTTCTCTGCGGCCGGCGCGTAAATCTGACCCGGAAGATCTCAGAAAGCCTGACGCCGCGGGATATTCTTTGTGGCAAACTGGAACACTTCACTCCGGGCAGGCTCATGGATGCTCTGGTCGGCCGTGGCGATCACTGGGACGAGGGGATTCTGATCCGGAATCCAACTTTGCATGGCTGGATCAACTACAAGGAACCGGCCCTTCTGGGCAGCAATTTCTCTCTCGAAAAATCACTGCTCGAGGAGATCAATGGCTTCAACGAGGACTTCGTCGGTTACGGCGGGGAAGACACGGAACTCGAATACCGGCTTCGACTGGCCGGAGCCCGTTTCTTCTGGGTCAGACACCTGGCCATCCAATACCACCTGTACCACCCTGCAAGCGCGGGCAGCGCTGCCAACCTCAGCGTTTTGGCACGCACCCGGGCCCGCGGTAAGGCCGCGTGTGCCAACGGACTCAGGAAGGAATAGATTTTGGAATTTGGATTTTGGATCGCGGATCTTGGATCGCCCACCAATAATCCAAAATCCAATACTTCCTTACTTGGCCGGCATAGATATGCGGTTCTTGATGCTTTATATTTATGCGCATGAATTGTGAGGGTTATCTGAGTTGGGTCGAGATCAGCAGGCGGGCGCTGACCAATAACGTCAGGCGCTTCAAAGGGCACATCGGGCATGAAGTCAAACTGGCTGCGGTTCTCAAAGCCAATGCCTATGGTCACGGGATGATCGAAGCGTCCCTGGTCGCATGGGAGGCAGGCGCCGACTGGATCGCCGTCAATTCAGTGGACGAGGCGGCGCTTTTGAGGGAAGCCGGTCTTCAGGCTCCAATCCTGTGTCTGGCCTATGTTCCCCTATCTTCGCTGGAGGAGGCGGTCGCGCTGGATGCCCGGTTGACGGTATTCAATCTGGAAACTGTGGACCGGCTGGGGGCCATCACCGGCCGCCTGAAACGAACCGCCAGGCTGCACATCAAAGTCGAGACCGGAACGAACCGGCAGGGCGTAAGCGGCGAAGATCTCCTGCGACTGGCGCAGGCCGTCGGCAGGTACCCATATCTTGTTCTGGAGGGGCTGTCGACCCATTATGCCAACATTGAAGATGTGACCGAGCATGGTTTTGCCGAATTTCAGTTGAGCAATTTCCGTGAATCCTGCAGCCTGCTCGAGCAAAACGGCATATCTGTTCCCATCAAGCACACGGCCTGTACGGCGGCGGCCATCCTGTTTCCCAACACCCTTTTCAACCTGGCCCGCGTCGGCATTGGCCTTTATGGGCTGTGGCCGTCGAAGGAAACCAGGATCAGTGCTTTGCAGGCCGGCATCGCCCTGAATCAACTGGAGCCGGTCATGACCTGGAAAACGCGCATCTCGCAGATCAAGACGGTGCCGCCAGGAGCAACTATCGGATACGGCTGCACCGACCTGGCTACCCAGGTCACTCGGATCGCCGTGCTCCCCGTCGGATACTATGAAGGATACGACCGCCGCCTTTCCAGCATCGGCTATGTGCTCATCCGCGGCCGGCGCGCGCCCGTGCGCGGCCGCGTGTGCATGAACATGATCATGGTGGATGTGACGAACATTCCGGAAGCCACGCTCGAGGACGAGGCTGTGCTTCTCGGCAGGCAGCATGGGGATGCAATCTCGGCCGAAACCCTTGCCGGCAAGATCGGCACCATCAACTACGAAATAGTGTCCCGCATTAATCCGCAGCTTCCCCGCGTTGTGGTGTGAAATCTATTCAAAAGCCAGGCGCTTGGGATCCGCTTTGGAGGGATCGTGCAGATAGAAGCCGATTCCCCTGGCAATGACCTCTTTGTATTTGGGCAGGCTCAGGCACACGATCGGCCTGTCTGAGTGGGCGTTGGACCAAGCCTCCATGACGCCCAGCAAGGTCGAGGTATGCCTGCCGACGCGGATGTCGATGGGCCAGCCCTTGGCATCGATCTTCTCGAAAAGCAATCCGTGCTTCCCGGCCTTGACGATAAACTCGTCCTGTCCGGTCAACAGCAACTCGCGCGTCGTTTTCCCGCGGGTCGCATCCAGAAATGGTTCCGGCGCCTCAAAGAGCAGCGAAGCCGCCTGCGAGAAGTCGCCGATTTCACGGTGGGATAGTCCATGAAGCTGCTTGGGCGAAAATTCCGTGCCGATTTTGAAATCCCCTTCATCGCTGAGCACCATGGAGGTCATGGTGGCCAACTCCAGTCCTTTTTCGTGCGCCACGATGGTGCTGATCACCGGGTACTGCAGTTCCGCCTCATGCAGATCGATTACGACATCAACCTTTTCATTTCTGATCAATTCCATCAGGGCGAAGCAGGTTTTCTCCGTGAGAGACCCGTCAGGCCGGCCGGGCCAGGCCCGGTTGAGGTTGCGGATATCCATGTAGGCAAGATTCTGCCGGCTTGGATAATGGATGAAAACCTCCGGATCCGGCCATTGATCCAGGGGATTGGACCAGCGATCGCCCATTCTGAATTTCTGCTCTCCCCAGGGCGCTGCAATCGAAAAATCGGGTGGATAGGCGCCGCTGACGCGCGTAACGGTCGTGGCACTGCGGTTGGCGCTGAGCACAACAATCAGGCGGCCTTTCTCCATGACCGCATTTTCGGCGATGATCCAGGCTGCCAATCTCCCTGCAGGCTCTTCCGGGTGCGTCCCGCCCAGCACCATAAAGGTGGCTCCGGGTCCTTTGCCTTCAAGGAAGTAGACATTACAGTCGTTCACCGTGCCGCGCACCCCCGCGAAATACCGGCTCAGTGGCTCGATCCTGGTCACACCGAGCCCGAGCACGACCGGTTCCTTCAAATGACGGCTCCGGTAAAAATCGATTCCCGACATAACCAACACAAAAAGCCCGAGGATGATGAAAACGGTCTTGCGGAGGTAAAGCTTCCAGGCGCTCATAGAATTCTCACTTCAGCATGAAAAGTCGCAGCAAAAACGGGATCAGGACCACGATGTATAGAACTTCCTTGTCCCAGCTCTTCGACTTCATCAGGCAATACAAAAGTACGATGGAAACATACGCCACGAGCGCGTAATACACGATCGTGATCAGATTCGTCAGCAGTCCCAACATCGCTCTTTCTCCAAAAAATGCCCCGGATCCTCACAAGCCGGTCATGAAGGCCAGCTTGCTGCTATACACCACCATCAGGGTGCCCATAATCATGATGATGAGCGCGGGAACCACGCAGTACCTGAGAAACTGCGCATACGAATCCCGGCAGCCTACCACCTCCACGGTCAATCTGCCGATGATCGCCGTCGGCGGCAGCGCATCGCCCAAGGGCCAGATGATGCTCATGCCGGCAAGAGCGACGATCGGGTTCAATCCCGTGGTGTTGAAGAGCAGCACCAGCGGCACGCCGAGCACGGGAGCCGCCGCGTACATCAGGACGGATTCCGAGATCGGCAGCACGATGAACAGAGTGGCAAACACGACCACCAACGGCAACGTCACCGCCGTCACCGCCAAAAGTCCGCGCACGCCCGTCAAGGTCATGATCTGGACCAGGATTCCCGCACAGGTCAGCGTGGCAATCAGCGGGAGCAGCTGATCGATCGTCTGCCGCGAGATCTTGAGCGGATCCAACTTGATGGGCGAAAGCGTATAGGATGCAGCGGCCGCCAGCAGGAACATCAGCGGAAGACCGACGACCGGCGATGAGAAGGGCAGGCCGCGATACAGGAAAATCAGCCCGAGGAAAATCGCGAACGGCAACAGCACCCGGATCCAGCCCATCTTCGGAGGCGGCTCAGGCAATTCCTCGAGTGCCTTGGAGATATCCATCTGCGCGCCTTTCCAGCCAAGGATGAAAATGGTCAAAACTGCACAGATCACGCAGGGGACCAGCAGCGGCCAGAAGAAACCGACGTAGGGCATGTTGACGCCCGCCGCAGCCAGCATGGCCCATAAGCTCACTGGAGGCGCTGCCGCACTCAGTCCTGCGATCACGAAGATAATAGCGGAGACTTTGAGCTTCGGGATCCCCATGTAATGCAGCACTGTCGCGACCATGCCTCCTACGATCAGGACCGTCACGCTGCCTGCTCCGGTCAGCGCTCCAGGGACGAGCAGAATTATGGAGAGGAGAATGAGCAGCAGCGGCCGGTTGTTGTGAAACCGTCGCAGGATGGCGCGCACCACGAAGGCCACGCCCCCGGAATCCTTGAGGATGTTCATGAACAGCGTGGCTGTGATGAAGATCAGGTTGATATCGATATAGGTGATCGCCCCCTCGGCGAAATGCCGCACAGGCAATCCGAAACCTCCGGCCAGCGCTCCCGCAATTGCCGCCGCAAGCATCGACAACTCGGTCGAGGGGGTGAAGAGCCTGGCCAGAATGTACACCACCACCATCACGCCGAGGATCAGCTCGGCATATGTGAACATGCTCATCGCGTCAGCCTATTTGCCAAATAGATCTTTGAGGACGTTCTGCAGATCCATGTTCTTCTCGTAGGAGATCATGGGAATGTTCTTGCCCTTCGAGATCGTCGTGAACCGGCCATCCTCATCCCCTTCTTTCTTGACAATCAGGAGCGAGGAAAACGGGCATACGGCATCAATGGTAAGTTCGTCGCTGTTGTCGCCCGGTGAGGCCCCCTGGGCGCGCCGCTTCATGCCTTCAATGTGAGCGCCGATAATCTTAATGTTCTGTTTTTTGGCCGCGGCGATCAATGTTTTGATCCTGGCGAGCTCGTCTTCAATGGATACGCCCGCCGCCCCCATGCCTTTCAAGCTCGCGCCCGTCACGATAATGACCGACTTGAAGGGAGCTTTGGCGAGATCGGCCGCCGTGGCGTCCAGCTTGTAGACGTAATCGAGCTTCAGGGTCTTGAGAAAAATTTCAAAGGTGGTCGGGCCTGGACTCTGGCCGCAAGACGTCAACAGAACAGGGAGGCCTGCCTTGGGTCCGGATGCGGCCGGTGCTGCTGGTTTCTGCTGCGCAATCCCGGAGGATAATGACACCAGGAGGAGAAGCAGTGCAAAAGCAATGGCGGTGATAATAAGCCTGGAATGCGTTTTCATGGATATACTCCGTGCCATGAAACCGCAGTTGGATGACGGCGAGGGCAGATGTGAATCTCTGGCCATCGGCACCCAGCTGCGATTTGAAAAATTCATAATCTCTGCCTGATATGGGCTCAACAGTAATGATCTGCGGCGCATCAATCAAGTGTTTTATCTGCGATAGATTGCCAGCAGTAACAGCAAGGTGAAATAGCCGGCGGATATCAGCCAGAAGCTGCCCGCACGCGCGGCTCCGAGGGGGCGGATCACCTCAGGTTTTGGCAAGGGGATCGGATCCCACGGGAGACTGGCCTGCATGACCAGCCCCTTGACGAACAGCAGGTGAATGACCGGCACCTTGCGTGCCGCCATGTCAAAAAGCACGCCCCTCTGGGGAACCGGCGGCAGAGGCTGGTTCAGGTGCAGCCCCGGTTTCACGTCCAGCACTCGCAGGCTCGTTCCGAGGTTGGCGATGCCGCCGCCGCTGTTGACGAAGGCTGCAATGCCATCGTGCGCGGCGTCCTGGTAGATGCGCATGCGTGCCGATGCGTTCTTCTCCAGATCAGGCTCATTGAGGAAGGGAATCCGGGAAGCTTCGATCCGCTTCCTAAGTCGCGTCTTGAGTTCGCTGTTGTAATCCGTACCGACATCCCGGTCGCCTCCGAGGGATACTGCGGCGGGCGGCGTGCTGCAGATGCCTTCGTGCTGCAGCAATTCGTAAAGGTCAAGAAGGGTGAAATCCGGATCGGTGGCGCCGTACGAAGAGGCTCCCAGCGACAGAATGGTGATGGGATGCACATCCATGGCTTTGGCAGCGGCGAGCGACGCAACCAGCAGAGCCGGGAAGGAGCCGGAACTGCCGATCGCAATGTGGTCGCCGGGTTTGACTCCTGCCCCGTCGAGCAGGTAGACCATGTACCCTGCCATGTTGGGATTGGTGGTGCTTCTCTTGGCTGCCAGTTCCCCGAGTGTGGTCATTAGAGGCGATTCCTCGGGACCGATCAACCCCGTTCTGTTCGGGTCGACTTTTTGATCAAAGCCGATGCCGGCATGTTCCCGTGCACTCCGGATAGCCAGGATCGCCTGTTCCATGATTTGTCCTGCCCGGACCATGAGGTCGGCATTGCGTGGAACGGCGCTCGAAGGCAGGACCTGGACTGACCAGAATGCTGCCAGGCTGATGACCCCTGCCATGATCATGCGCGTCTTGCGATGCATGCTTTTCAGTATCTCACTTCATCCAGGGCCCACCTAGTTTCATGCCGTCCGTTTCATCCCCAAAGCAGACGCAGGATCTGAGCCAGAAAATATACTGCTATCGTAACCGTCGCCAGCGATGCGGTGGTCACAAGAACCCCTTGCCGCTCCAGGTTATTGGCGATCAATCCGGGAACGATCCAGCCGATGACGCGAAACTCGAGCGAGGCAGGGAGGAGAGCGGGGAAGAACCGCAGCCACAGCAATGTCCACATCCCGGCAATCAGGAGCATGAAGACAAATCGCCGGGTCCCAAACAGGATCAGGTGATTCGAGGCGAGCTTGAAGCAGAGCAGGGTCAGGAGTGACACGATCAGCGTGCCGGCAATTCGTTCCGGAGAGTGGATGAAGAGCACCAGGTAGCTGGGAACAATCACGCCGCCCGGGTAAATCCCCGTGATGCCGATGAAGAGCAACGAGACCAGCAATCCCAGAAATGATATTTCGTATTCCATGAGTCTTACCCGCAAAATCTCAACGCAGTCTCCCATGTATCGGGGCGCACCCTGGTGCATGAAAATGTTGTGCTCTCATCGCGCTTTCCCTGTGCCGCCCTTTCAGGGCTCTTCCCATCTCGATCCCCTGTTCCCAGGGCTCACGCCCTGGGCTTTGCTGCGCCACCCCTGCGGGGTTTTTGCAGGGGATTAGCTGCTTAGGCCTGAAAGGGCGGGACAGCACAGCCCAGGGCTCACGCCCTGGGTCGAGGTCCGGAAGTCTTAAGCCCTGAAAGGGCGGCACAGAAATAGCCAAGTTGATCGGCACCGTAATTGGTCCAATTTTCGGAACAGAGGCCATTGAGGCCGCAGAGGGCGAGTGAATACCACCAAATCCGGCTCTGCGCCCTCCGCGGCCTTTGCGTTGAGATTTTGGGGATCCCGTCATCTCACGCATATGGCACGCCGACCCTGCTCCAGTATTCCGCAAGGAGCTTTCCCGGCCCCTTGATATTGCCGAAGCCGAAAACGATCGCGGGATCCGTTGCCTCGGAACAAATGATGTTGGTTATCTGTTCCGGTGAACCGGTTTTAAGCGCCTGCGCCTCGGGCAGCCGGCGCCGAATGCACGCGTGTGTGATCTCCGACCAGATACAACCTCCTGAAATGGCCCAGCGCCCCTGCTCTCATGACGGAGATCCATTGCAGTGTTCTCGGCAGCCGGTCGGCGCGGAGATTGAAAACGCCGACAATATGCCCGGACGCCGCCGGGAATCATGCCCGCGACTTTGGCGAGAACCTGCAGCGTCGATTCGGGATCATTCGCGGCGAACGCGTTGACCAGATAACAACGTGCGATCCGAACCGGCCGGATGGTAGCGCCATAGCCTCAATTGGCCGATGTCGTGCTTCGCTTTGCGAATCCCTGCGATGATATTTTGCTGATCCAGAGCCCAGATGGCCTGCGATCGCGCATACCAGGTCGAGATTTTCCGAGAACTCGATTCGACTCAAATCGGGGGTATCCTGCAGCAGCTTCGCTGATGAGCCGGACTCCACGGGCATCAACGCCGCATCGCAGCGCATCGCCTCCGCGCGGAATGAGGCGCAATCCTCCCGGGCAGGCAGGAAGACCTTAGATCGGCGGCAGATGTCGAGGCTGAGCACGGAAGCGACTTGGGCCTCGGTTTCGCCCATGACCTCGGTGTGATCGCGGCGCACATTCGTGATCGCGACGAGATTCGGCCTGAGGAGGAGATGGGATTCGACGTAAGTGATTTTCGGGGCGAAGGCTCATTACCTCCGAAACAAGACAGTCGGCCTTCAACCGCGCCGCCCTATGAATCAACTGCTTCTGCTCCAGTATGGACGGTGGGACACTCCGATCCAGTTCAATCTGTTCGCCGTCGGGAAGAAGGATCACGGCCTGCGAGCCGGTGGTCTTGGCGATCACCGTGCGCCCACTCTGTTTAAGAACAGAGGCAAGCAGGCGCACCACGCTGGACTTTCCGCGTGTGCCGGTAACGGCGATGCGCAGAGGAATGCGCCTTTGAGCGCGATGAAGAACGATGCGTTCCCAGAGGAGGAAAAGAAAAAAAGAAATCAGGCACAGCAGGAAGGTAGGCATCGAGGGCGAACGACGATTGACGAAGGACGATGGACGAATAAGGGGCATTCATTCGTCCATCGTCCGTCGTCATTCGTCAATTAAATTAGAAGCCGCGTGCAAACATGCCCCAGAAGGTGTCGCTCAGCTCATTCCACTTGTCGATCGCCGCACGGGCGAAGTCGTTCGTGTAACGAGTGATGAAATCCTGAACCTTCTTGTGACCCTGCTCGGAGGGGTCGGCTTTGAGCATGTCCTGGGCCAATTTTTCGATGGCCGGGAGTTCATCGAACGCCCTGGTTTCGAACTCAGCTACCGCGCCTTCCACGACCCTCCGGGTCGTTCCCCACTTGATGGTGGCGAGGCGGTTCGCCTTCCGGAAAGCCCAGCTTGCCGCATCCGTGCGATATTTCTTCTGGGAGTCGACCTCGAAACTCTTGGGCAGCGAAAACACTCCGGAGAAGATCGGGATTCTCGGGCTCTGGGCCGGATTGTCGAAGGAGAACCAGGCAACGGCGCCGATCTCATCCGGCAGCCAACCGCGCACCTGAATAATCTGCGAATAGGCGCATCCGGCGATGGCAATAGTGCGCGGAGCCTGAATCGTCCCGGGTTTGAGCGTATTGATCAGAGTGATCAGATCCCCGCCCATCCAGGCGCTGGCGACCGGGCTTTTTACCATATCCGGCGTGTCCGTGCCGGCGGGGGCGCCGGCACCGCGGCCCGCGCGCCTCGGGACCATGAGGTTCTTGGTGGCGTCCATATCGGTGCCTTCGTAAGTCTCCCGATAGTACTTCATGACATCCCGGACCGAGAGCTGCTTGGCCGGTTTCACGCTGAAGGGGAGTTCCTCGGCGTCGCGCTTCAGGTTGAGGGAAGGCGCCAAAGTGCTGAAGATGTAGAACTCGCGATCGGAAAAGGGCTTTCTGCCGCTGTAGGCCTTCCAGAACTTGAAGGTCTCTCCCTGCTTCCACCACCCCATTTTTTCGGCCAGAGAATACACATTGTCTGAGGCCATGAAATGATCGGGATCCTTGAGGTTGATTTCGCCGATCCTGGGGATATTGGCGGAAACGCCGACCTGGTCGTCAGGAATACGCGCCGCGGCCCATACCGATCCGGGCTCGCCGGGCCCGCCGCCCATGATCTCGAGCTGCCAGACTTCCTTTTTGTCGGCGATGGTGATGCATTCCCCGCTGTCCCCGTAGCCGTATTGCTTCACCAGTTCCCCGATCAGCTTGAGAGCGTCCCTGGCGGTCATGCAGCGTTCCAGCGCGATGCGCTCCAGCTCTTCGATCAGGAAAAGGCCGTCGTCATTTTCCAGCTCCCGCCTGCCATTGATGGTGGTTTCGCCGATCGCCAGCTGTTTTTCGTTCAGGCATGGATAGGCGACATTCATGAAGGCATAAGTCTCCTCGACTTCCGGGATCTCACCTTTGAGGAGCTTGCCTCTCAGGTCATCGATGGTTTCAGTGTGCAGGGTGCCCCAATAGATTTTATTGGTCGCACCCTTGGGATGCGTCTTGTGGGGCACGATATTCAACCAGTTCCGATAATTGCCGTCGCAGGTGTGGCAGGTAATGACGGATCCGTCCGTGGATGCGAGCCGGCCAACCTGGATGCTGGTACAGGAATCGGGCCATTCGGCTTCCTGGGCCCAGCCGATGGAGAAAATGCCCGCAGAGACAACGATAATTGCCAAAAATGCCAGGGTCCGGAGATCCTTGGCTTTCAGACTTTTCATGGAATTGCTCCGTTTCGATTGCCGGATCGCTCCCTTCACGGTCCAGGCGTGAGGTATGGTGATATGTAGGTCTGATTGTGCACTCTTGCCAATCGAGCACAGGACCGACGATAGCAACCTAAATTAATTGCCGGCGGTATTCAAGAAAAAATACGAATGGCCTGGACTGCGAAAAATTGGTGCCCTCGACAAGCACGCGATAAACCTGCCCAAGGCGATTCGCTGGAATCCACTCCCGGTTGGGGGATCTCACAGTCCGACGTTTTCGGGAAGGCGGGCATGCGCGCCCTCCAGGCAGCATGGAGCGGGGCACAGGTCAAGAGGCCAAAAAAGCGGCTATTGAGCGTTGGCCTGCCTGATGTGGCTGCCGGGAGGAATGTCGCGGGTTATCCAGACATTGCCCCCGATTATGGATCCCTTTCCGATGGTGATACGGCCCAGAATGGTTGCCCCCGCGTAAATGATGACATCATCCTCGATGATCGGATGGCGCGGCACTCCCTTGACGAGCCGGCCTTGTTCGTCCTGCGCAAAGCTTTGGCGCCCAGCGTGACGCCCTGATAGATCCGGACGCGATCGCCAATGACGCAGGTCTCGCCAATTACCACGCCGGTGCCATGATCGATGAAGAATCTCCTGCCGATGCGCGCCCCAGGGTGGATGTCGATCCCCGTAGCGCTGTGGGCAACCTCCGTGATCATTCTTGGCAGCAGCGGTACTCCATGTTCGGAAAGCGCATGCGCAATTCGAAACAGCGTAAGCGCATAAACCCCGGGGTAGGCGAGGATCGCCTCGTCCGGGGTCTTGCAGGCTGGATCCCCTTCATAGGCGGCCATGACATCTTCCAGAAGGATCTGCTGAATCTCAGGCAGCTGTCGCAGCACTTGCCCGGCAATTTCCGCCGAGCGCAGCCTGCAACCCGACATCTGGTCGGCATCTGTGCAGTCGAAACACAGCGCGCGCCGGATATGCTCCTCCAGGTCCTGACCCGCAAGGTCGAGTGTCGCTCCGATATGAAAATGCAGGTTGTCGCCACTAGTCTCCGAGCTGCCGAAATACCCGGGAAACAAGACAGCGCGCAACCCTTGAAGAATCTCAGCCACGGTGGTGCGGGAGGGCAGCGGCAGAACACAGGGCGGCCGCTTGCCGAGTGCGGAAAACTTGCCGGAATACGAGCTCAGCTCGTCCACGATGGTTGTCATTTCCTGGCGCACGGCTCCGACTTCAGGCATGAGGTCCCTCCCGGTCCAGATCTTCGAATAACCAGGTGCTGAGATATCGCTCAGCATTCGACGGAATGATCACCACGATTTGCTTTCCTTTGTTCTCCTGCCTCTTGCCGACCTGCAGTGCGGCCACCAACGCTGCCCCCGACGAAATTCCGATCGCCAGCCCTTCCTCCCGAGCTGCACGCCGGGCCATTTCGCCTGCTTCCTGATGACCCACCTGAATGACTTCGTCGATCAGCTCTGTGCGCAAAACCTTGGGGACGAAGCCGGCACCGAGCCCCTGGATTTTGTGCGGCCCCGGTTTGCCGCCGGAAAGCACCGGGGAGTCTCTTGGCTCCACCGCAATGGCCTTAAAAGCGGGTTTGCGTACCTTGATCACCTCCGCCACCCCGGTAATAGTTCCGCCGGTGCCGACACCAGAAACCAAAATATCCACTTTCCCGTCCGTATCAGTCCAGATCTCTTCGGCGGTCGTCCGGCGATGGATCGCCGGGTTGGCGGGATTATTGAATTGCTGGAGCATCAGATAATTCGGGTGCTCCGCCACCATCTCCTCCGCCCTGCGGATCGATCCGTTGATGCCTTCTCCTCCTGGTGTCAGTATCAGTTTGGCGCCAAACGCTTTAAGCAATTTGCGGCGCTCCATGCTCATGGTCTCGGGCATGGTGAGAATCAGAGGGTAGTGCTTGGCGGCGCAGACCATGGCCAAAGCGATGCCGGTGTTGCCACTCGTTGGCTCCACCAGGATCGTCCCCTTTTTGATCAGTTCTTGCTTTTCAGCAGCCTCCACCATGCTCAATCCGATGCGGTCTTTGACGCTGCCTCCTGGATTCCAGAACTCGAGCTTTGCGAGTATTTCCGCGCCGCATCCTTGAGAAAGGACGTGCAGGCGCACAAGTGGAGTTCCGCCAATAAGATCGACGATACTGTCGGCAATTCTGGCCATCAGGTTCTCCTTCCATGGTCCAGTTCCCGGGCCATCCAACAAAAATAATGTTAACGTAAGCGTAAGAAATGGGCAAGGGTGCAGGCTGGCGAATTCTCACTCACAGATGACGGATAAGGTGGGAAATCCACTGGCACGTCATTCGTCATACCTGACTCATCATTTTACTTTGAGGGAGGTTACCCACGGCTCCAGGTTCCGGCCGTAGGCCAGCGTGACGATATAGCGCGGCTCCGCTCTCGGCTCCGGATTCAGCGGTGCCAGCAGTTTGGTGAAGGGAAGCGGGACATTGATATCGGAAGGGAGAATTGCGGAAACATATCCCATGCACTGATCGGGTAGGACGGATCCGGTTTTTGGATCTTTGATGTCCTGGATCCTGGCCTGTACGACTGCAGCCACGATGAGATACTTGCTCTGATCGGGATAACGGCTGCGCAGCTCTGCAATGTTTTTGGAGACGTCCACTGGGAACAGGCGCGACGGAGAGGATCGTAGCGGAGGACCAGGCCGAGTCGGCTGTTTTTCGTTCACGGGCCGCTGGGACCACTCCTCCCATGATTTTCCTGCATATTCCAAAGCAGCATAGGTCAAGCGAGGCAGCAGGAGGATATCCTTGCTCGTTCTTCCCTTGGGAATACGAAAATCGAAACCGATGGCTTCCATTTTCGCGCGCTCAAAATAGGCACCTTCCTCCTGCCGATGCCAGTTCAGACTCAGGCCCACGCCTGAGTTGTCCTGGCCCATGCTTTCCAGCGCCAGTTCGCGTTCTGTGAGCTCGATGGTCTGCATCGGCTCGCCTGCGCGATTCTGCGCCGCGAGGATCAGGGCGATGGCGTTCGTGCCCAGCACGATCGCAGTCGCAAGGATCAAGCCGGGTCTCTTCATACCGCCTCCCGCTCTGCGCTTGATGCCCGGAACCTTCGGAAAACGGCCAAAAGGATGAGCGCAATGATTCCGATGATGAGAAAGAAGAGGTATTTGGGCATCCAGTCCCACCACCAGACAAACAAACGGTTAAAAAGAAAGACAGCAAAAAAACCGGAGCCGAGGTTGATCCAATCAGTCCAACGGTACCGGAAACCGGTCCAGATGGCGCTGGCGGCAACTGCGAATCCCGACATCTGATAGATGCCTTCGATGGTTTTTTTGGCAAACGGCAAGTACGAGAGTTGCCCCCAATTACTCAAAAACAGCAACACCAGGAACATGAACACCAGCCCCAACAGGCGATAAACCATCGGGAACCCGGGATACTTGCCGTGGCGCAGGATCAGCGGAGTCGCCAGCAACGCCAATGCCCCGGGGAGGAAAGTTTCAGGCCGTCCGAAGACGGCATCCAAGGAGCTGCCGCACAGGACCACAAAATCGGTCGCCAGATAAATCGCCAGGAGCACCAAACCAGCGGCAAGCTGAAGCCGCAGACTATAGCTGTAGCCGAGCACCAGGGCGAACAGACCCCATGCCAGAAAGGCGTTTGGAGACGGCGCCATGTTGTAAATGAACCCAACCATATTCAGGTTCAGGATAAACGAAGCGAACGCCACGATCCCAAGCAGCGAGGTGTAGTAGAGCGTCTGTTCTGTGCGGGAGACGAAATCCATTGCGAGCAACAATAGGATGGGTATCGAGATCAGAATTCCTACCTGAAACGACATGCTCAGCAGACCCCAGTAACGGTAGAAGAACAGGACCACCGCCGCGCACAACGCCAGTCCGCCGAGCGCGGAGGCGATGCGCATCGCGAGCGAGATCTGTTTCTGGGAATCGCTGACATCGACGTCGAAACGCGCCGACAATTCGGCCAGCGTCTTGTGGAGGTGGGCGTCGAGCCGGGCGCGTTGCTCCTCGGTGAGGATGAGGATTCCATCACGCGCTAGCTGCTCCTGCTCGCGCCGAAAGGCGTGGATGCGGTCGACCCGCTCCTGGGCCTCTTTCTTTCCTGAAGCTTCTGACATTTGAGGGCGATCTTATGCGATCACACTCACAAACACAAAACAAAAAGCCTCAACGCAGGGCGCAGAGCACTTTTTAAAATGACTTCTCTCTGCGGCTTGTGTGTTGAGGCTTTTTAGGGAATCCGTTTGAGCGCCAGCTTACTTTACATTGGGATCTGCTTCCGCCGTAACTCGGGTGAAGTATTCCTTGTCTCCCACAGTGAGCCGGACACGATAGACGCCGGGTTCCACGGTGGCACCTCCGGCACCGCGTCCGCCGCCTCCTCCGGGGAACTGGCCCTGCGCCCCGGCCGCCTGCCCCGCGGCGCCGCCTCTGGCACCGGCGCCCTGGGCTCCCGCCCCGGCAGCTGCGGCTCCAGCAGCGCCGGCGCCTGCAGCACCGGCTCCGCCGGCTGCCGCCTGAGCTCCGGCTCCCGTGCCTCCGGCTCCGGGTATGCCGCCGCCTCCGCCAAATCCGCCCCGGCCGCCGCCACCAACCTGCCATTGAACGCGATGCAGGCCTGCGTCCTTGCCTCCCGACGGCGTCATTTCCGCCACAACTTTTCCTTCCACATCCAGGATGGCGACTTTGACGTCCGTGGCAGCAGGCGACTTCAGGAAGTAGCTGATGGCTGTACCCGTCGGCGGATTGGCACTTTTAAAAATCTTATCGCGGGGGAGCCCCCGATCCACGTAGATATCGTTCTGATACATGGTTGCCGGGCGCACGTTGAACAGCGTCACGTCATCCGACATTGCCTTGTCGGTCAGCTGCTGCAGGGCGGCGATGTCATCCATGATGAAGATGCTCCGCCCGTGTGTGCCGAGGATCAGATCGTTGTCGCGCGGATGCACGATAACGTCATCGACGGGCACGGTGGGAAGGCCGGTCATGAACTTGCGCCATTCGGCTCCGCCATTCAGTGAGATGTAGAATCCGAGCTCGGTGCCCAGATAAAGCAGGTTCTTGTTTTTAGCATCTTCGAGGATGACATTCACGTGCCATTCCTGGGGCAGGTTCGCAGCAATGGAAGTCCAGGTGGCCCCGAAATCTCGGGTAACATAGACATAGGGCTTCATGTCGTCGTAGCGGTGCCCGTCGAGGGTGACATAGCAGGTGCCGGCGTCGAAGTGCGACGGCGCCACGCGCGTGGCATGGTAGGTGTTCTTCGGCAGCCCCTGGATGTTGTCGCCGACATTCTTCCAGGTCAGGCCGCCATCGCGGCTTACCTGGACGTTGCCGTCATCGGTTCCGGCCCAGAGAATTCCCGGCACAGCAGCCGACTCGGCAATAGTAGTGATGTGGCCGTAGCTCCCGAACCCGTCGTGCTTGGAGAACATCTCTTTATCCCCGGGCACTCCCATAATGGGCAGAGTCTTGCGATCAATCTGCTTGGACAGATCCGGGCCGGCCATCCACGTATCACCCCGGTTCAACGACTTGAAGAAACGATTGCCACCCGTATAAACGGTGCGCGGATTGTGCGACGACAGTACGATCGGAGTGTTCCAGTACCAGCGGATCTGCTCGTTGGCCGGAAGTGGAGGAACGATGTTGTTGCCGCCGCCGCCGAATCCCATCTGGGCCGCCTGCGCTGCCATGGCCTGTGCCTGGGCCTGCTGCTCCGGCGTCAATTCGGCGTTAGGCGCGCCCCCGCCCATGCCGCCGCGTCCTCTGGCTCCGGTGCGCGGCTGGATGTTGGTGTTGCGCCCGGTCCTCAGGTCGTAACGGCTCATCGAGCCGTTCTGCGATTCCGTATAAACGATGTTGTAATCCGTCGGGTCCACCTGGCAGTAGAAGCCGTCTCCGCCGCCGATCCGGAACCAATCGGCATTGATGGGACCGCTGAAGCTGCTGCGAGTCGCACTTGGGCCGCCCCAGCTGCCGTTATCCTGCAAACCGCCGTAGACATAGTAAGGCTTGCGCATATCCGTGGCGACTGCATAAAACTGGCCGGCGGCGATGGTGTTGAGAAACTCCCAGGTTTCACACTGATCGTAGGTAATATCCAGACCGCCGTCATTGCCGAGAATGAGGTGATTCCCGTTCTTCGGGTCAACCCAGATGGCGTGGTTGTCCGTGTGAATGATACCCTGGACCTGACGGAAGGTCTTGCCGCCATCCATGGATTTGAAGAAAGGCGCGCCGCCCGTGTACACAATCTCGCTATTGCTGGGATCGACGCGAATCTGGCTGTAATACATGGGACGATCATTGGTATTGCTTACCACGCGCCAGGTCTTTCCCTTATCGTCGGAGCGCCACACCCCATCTCTCGCAGGATCGGGATTCCCGGCGGCAGCTTCACCGCCGCCTCCGCCGCCACCGAAGCCGCCACGACCGCCACCTGCAGCCTGCTGGGCCAGTTGTTCCGCCGACATTGCGTCAGTGCCGCCGCCGGGACCGGCAGCCTTGCGGGCCTCGATCTGTGCGTAAATGATGTTGGGATTCGAGCGCGATATATCCAGGCCGATGCGGCCCAATTCGGGTCCAGGAAGTCCGCCGGCAAGCTTGGTCCAGGTCTTGCCGGCATCGATGGTTTTCCAAATCCCGCTCCCGGGGCCGCCGCCGTTGAATCCCCAAGAAGTGCGCCGCCGTTGATAGGAAGCGGCATACAAAACCTTGTTGTCGCTCGGATCCATGACGAGATCCGTAAACCCGGTGTCCTCATCGATGAACTTCACATTCGCCCAGGTCTGGCCGCCGTCGGTCGTCTTGAAAACGCCGCGCTCTTTGTTGGGACCGAACAAATGGCCCAGGGCCGCCACGTAAACCACATTGGGATCCTTCGGATCGGTCACGATGCGGTCGATGCTTTGCGTTTCCTTGAGGCCCATGAACGTAAATGTCTTCCCGGCATCCGTCGACTTGTATACCCCGCCGCCGAAGGACGAGCTCTGTCGGTTGTTGGCTTCACCGGTGCCGACCCAGAGAATGCTGGGATTCGGCTGAAAAATCGCCATGTCTCCAATCGACACCGCAGGATAGGAGTCAAAGATCGGTTCAAACGTAGTGCCGTTGTTGATGGTCTTCCACAAGCCGCCCGTGGCAAAGGCTACGTAATAGATGGAGGGGTTGCTTTCCACCGCCTCGATATCATCAATGCGGCCTGCCATGCTCGCAGGCCCGATCGAACGCCAGCGGAATTCCTTTAAGATGGGATCTTCAGATTGATTGACCGCGGGACCGACCGGAACTTGTCCTCCGCGCCCCTGGCTCCAGACTGCCGCCGTCATCAGCAGGCAGATCATCAAGCCAAGTAATACCTTTGCCTGTCGAGCTCGTCGCCCTCGATTCATAAACGCAATCCTTTCCTCGATTGGATGTTGGGGATCAAACCAGGGGAGAGTACTCCCCGGATAAGCCAATGGCTCAAGTTCTATATACGACGTGACCGCCACCTTTGTAACGATCTATATTCATTCCCGGTCATCGGAAGAAAATAAACCAGACCAGGCCGAAGATCGGCATCAGCACCGGCAACGAATAGCAGACGATGTAGCCGAAGAACGAAGGGCACTTGACGCCATGGTGCTCCGCGATCGACTTGACCATGAAATTCGGGCCGTTGCCAATATAGGTGATGGCTCCGAAAAAAACCGCCCCCACCGAGATCGCCTGAAGAAACGCGCCGTGCTGGCTGAGCAGAACTTTCATATGTTCCGGGTTGGTGAGTGTTAAATGCTGCAGTCCCATGGCCGCACTGAGAAAACTGAGATATGTCGGAGCGTTGTCGAGAACGCTCGATAGCATACCGGATGCCCAATAATACAGTCCCGGCGTCCCCCCGAAATGATCTGCGTTCAACGCCAGCCAGTCCAGCGCCGGCGCCATGGTGGCGAAAATGCCGGCAAACAGGATGGCCACCTCCTTGATCGGTGCCCAGGAAAATTCATTTGCATGCAAGGCGGTCTTGCTGGCAAAGCGATGCGAGGCTGCAGCCGCGGCGATCATGATGATCTCGCGGAGGGGAGGATGAACGAAAACTGCCGCGATGATGATCGATAGGAAAAACAGGTTGCGTGTGCCGCGCAACTCGATGCGGGCTGGCCGGACATGGTGCGGGTGTCCTTTGGCCCATTTCCGGTAGGACCAGGTATCCACCAAAAAGAAAACCGCCAGGACCAGAAGCACCGCCAACAGCCAGATCGGCCACACCTTGTACAGCGTCCACAGGAAAGGAACCCCATTCATGAAACCTAGATATAGGGGCGGATCGCCAATGGGGGTGAGCGCGCCTCCGATGTTGCTGACGATAAAGATGAAAAAAACTATATGATACCCGCGTATCCGGGGCCGGTTGATGCGCAGGAACGGCCGGATGAGAAGCATCGATGCCCCGGTCGTGCCCAACAGGTTCGAAATCAGCGCCCCGAAGGCCAGCAATATTGTGTTAACCAGAGGAGTGGCACGGCGCTCAGTATGCAGATAAATGCCGCTGGACGCGATGAACAACGACCCGATCAGCACGATAAAGCTGAAGTATTCGCCCAAGGTGTCTAATATGCGGTGATAGTCGAGGAAATAGACGTAGTAAAAGCAGACCAGCAAGCCCAACCCGATGGAAACGTGCGGATAGTATTTCTCCCACCAGCGGCGATGGAGGAATGGAACGATGGCAATAGCCAGAAGCAGCAAAGCGAACGGGAGGATCATCCAGGGGTTGACCGGCAGGATCTCGGCTCCGAGGATTTGGTTGGCCATTCTCTGCAATCTCCGCCTTTCCTGACAATCTGCCGGGTCGCATTATCAAACCACGAAATCCGGGAAATACACGAAAAAAATCTGTCTGCGGCTTGCCGCTTCGTATTTTTCGTGGTTGGCTGTTGGGCACGAGGGACTTTTCCAATGCCTGAATCACGGGGAAGGACTGCGGTCGAATTCCAAAAATCGGGTTTGTATGATAAAAATAATTCCCCCCGAACTTTGATTCGATGTCCAGGGACGTGGCGCGGTAACATGTTCGCAAAGGAAATGCCCAAGTGACAGACGCGAACCTGCAGCAGATCAAGGAAAAACGATTGGTCGCGGCAACTTCGGTTGCGGCGGCGGTTTTTCTCACCGGTCTCAAACTGGTGATCGGCCTCATGACCGGGAGTCTGGGAATTCTCGCCGAGGCAGCGCATTCGGGGCTGGATCTGGCGGCTGCCGTCATTACACTGCTGGCGGTGAGGATGAGCGACCGGCCGGCTGATGAAAGCCATCTCTACGGCCACGGCAAAGTTGAAAATCTGAGTGCGTTCATCGAAACCATGCTGCTGCTGGTCACCTGCTTCTGGATTTTTTATGAAGCCACTCGGCGCCTTTTTTTTGAGACCGTCGAAATTAATCCCAACGTTTGGGCCTTTCTCACCATGGGGATTTCGATCGTGGTTGACATGTCGCGATCCCGGGCGCTGGCGCGCACGGCCCGCAAATATCACAGCCAGGCTTTGGAAGCGGATGCCCTCCACTTCAGCACCGACATCTGGAGCTCGGCGGTCGTAATTGTGGGACTGGCGCTGGTGCGCTTCGGTGAGAGCAGCGGAATGAAGTCGGTGTTCATGCGCGCCGATGCCGTGTCCGCGCTGCTTGTCGCCTTGATCGTGGTGTATGTGAGTGTGCAGCTCGGCCGCCGCACCATCGATGCTCTGCTGGATCGGGCTCCCGGCGGACTGGCCGACCGTTATGCGGCCGCCGTGTCCGGCGTCAGCGGCGTTCTGCGTGTGTCACGCATGCGCGCGCGCAACGTCGGCAGCCAGATTTTCGTGGATTTGAACATCGACGTGCCGCGCCAGCTCTCATTCGAGGACAGCCACGACGTGGCCCAGCGCGTCCAGGATGCCGTGCGTACCGTATCCCCCAATGCGGATGTGGTCGTGCATGCCGATCCCGTCGCCGAGCATGAAGGTGTGTTCGAGAGAATTCAGGCGGTAGCGGCCCGTTTGCGTGCTTCCGTGCACAATGTCACAACTCACTGGACGGAGCGAGGCATCTGGATCGACCTGGATCTCGAAGTCGACCCGGCCCTCAGCTTTGAGAAGGCGCATCTGTTGGCCACAGAGACTCGAGGACCGGCTACGCGCCGAATGGAGCGCCGGAGATGGGCTCACGCCCGTGGCGGATGTCCATGTGCATATCGAGCCCCGGCCGGAAATGCTGACACCCGGGCTGGAGGTCGAGCCTGCCGAAGCCGTGCGATATCGCGACCGCATCGATGCCATCTGCTGCGAGTTGGAGCGCACAAGCGGCTGCCGGGACGTTGAGCTTCATATGGTAAAGGGCAAAGTGTATCTGTCGCTCCACCTGCTGGTGGACACGGATTGCCCCGTCTCGGATGTCCATGGCATAGCCGAAGACCTGGAGAGCAGATTACGGCGCGAATTCCCTCAACTGGGCCGTGTGGTGATCCACACGGAGCCGGCCGGCAAAAGTCTGCCCAATTAGCAGCAGGAAGAACCTCAACGCAGAGGGCGCGGAGGACGCAGGGAATTTTTTGCAGTTGAACAACTCTTCTCTGCGACCTCAGCGCCCTCTGCTTCGAAAATAGAACCGATTGCGGCGCGGAACCACTTGTGTGTTTCTGTGCCGCCCTTTCAGGGCTTGAGATCTCCGGTTCTCTACCCAGGGCTCACGCCCTGGGCTTTGCTGTCCCGCCCTTTCAGGGCTAAGATTTGCAAGACCTTGAAAACCCCGAAGGGCCAAGCATTGCACGACCTTGAAAACCCCGAAGGGGTGGAGTAGCAGAGCCCAGGGCGTGAGCCCTGGGAAGCGGGAATCGGGCGGTAAGAGCCCTGAAAGGGCGGCACAGGAAACCTGCGGCGAGAGCGCAACATTTTCATGCGTCACTGGGTGCGCCCAGGCGCATGAAGGACTGCTTCGAAAATAGCTGCCCTCCCGAACATCGTTATCGTGATCGGCAGTTAACAAAGATCCAAAAACCGATCACGACCACGATCACGAATCCTGACAGGAGAGGCACGGCGATAAATTGGCAATTTCATGCGTCGCAGGGAGCGCGCCACGCGCATGGGGGACTGCGTTGAATTTTTTGCAGCTACGAATTGGATACGATCCTGCAGTGGCCTTACCATTCGATGATGCTGCCTTCCATAAGGTCGTGACAGACGCAAGCCTGCTTCCGGTCAAAGGATTGAATCCAATCTGCCATGATCAGGGCGGCTTCCCCGGGCGGGGTGTCTGCATCCGTTGCACCGGCTTCAGTTATTAACTTGCCGGGATGGACGGCGACGACACGGATGCCCTGGTCTTTGAGTTCCTGATCGAAACAGGCCGTGAGCATGTTCTGCGCGCATTTGGCGATTTGATAGGAGTAGATCCCGCGGAACTGCCCTGCGGCGGTGCGCGCTATCGAGCCCCATCGGGAAGTCACGTTGATTACCATGGGCCTTTCCGCTTTCCCCAGGAACGGCAGCGCCGCCCGGGTACAACGGAAGGCTCCCACGCAATGAACTTTGAACAGACTCTCCAGGTCCTCCGGCACAGTGTTTGGCAACCAGCGCAGTTTTTTGATGTTGCCCGCATTGTTGATGAGGAGATCGAGTGCGTCACCGTGCTGCGCCAGCACCGCACGGATCTGTCCTTCAACGCTGGCGCATGCAACATCCCCGATTATCGGATAACATGCGGCTGCCCGGGCTGATCCCAATTTTTCAGCGACCGCCGGATTGCGCACCAGCGGAAATACAGTCCAGCCGCGTTCGATGTAGACTTTGAACAACTCACGTCCAAAGCCACGGCCGGCTCCGGTAATCAAAACCTTCGGCATTTCGCACCACTCAGGATCGACGATTTACTATTGACGAATGGAAACCAACACGTAAGGCATCTTTCTTCGACAATCGTCATTCGTCATTCGTCAAACTTCTTCCCTGATGCTGCAACGATACGATTCAGCTCCGCTGTTGCCAGTGCCGTCTCCTCCTTGTATTCGCGTACAAGCAGCAGCATGCCGTCGCTGGGTCGCGCAATTGGTCCTGTGACCGAGCTGAGCAAAGAACTGACATTCTCGCGCAGCTTTGCTCCGCAGCGATAACTCATGGTGCATTCGCGCACGAGCTTGCCATGCAGCTGATTGAGCTGGTCCAGGGCTGCTCGCTGCGCGGGATCGGCGGCCGCGGTCAGCTGACGTGTTAATTCCTCCACGCGATTGACCAGATCGCCGACCGTCACGGCGAGCGCCTGTACTTCCTGGGCTGTGGTGAACTGCAACTGAAGATCAGCCTGGGATACCTTCACCTTCGGGTCAAGCACAACACGAACGGGCTTAGTCACCTGTTTGCTGCCGACCTGAAGGGTGATGACATAGTCGCCCGGGACCACTTGCGGGCTGCCCCCGCCGCCTCGTCCGCCGCCGCCCCCACCGCCGGCTCCGCCGCGATCCCCACCGGCTGCGCCGCGCCCGCTGCTCCCAGGCATCGCGCCCGGCCCGCCGCCCGGAGCCATCTGCGGCCCGTCGACGCGCAGATCCCAGATGACACGGTTTATGCCGGCTCGATTCGGCTGGTTTCGCAAGGTGCGGAGCGCTTTGCCCGCCTTGTCGGCGATTGTGATAGTTACCTGTTCCGTGCCCGCCGCTTTAAGGTAGTAGTCGACCATCGCCCCGGAAGGCGGGTTGGGAGCGCCGTAGTCCTTTGCGCCAACGGAAGCATCGCGGCTCGCCAGCTGGTGTCGCACACCAGGCAGGATATCAAACAGAAAGGCATCGGTTGCCTTTGCCTGAGCCAGTTGCTGGAGCGGCGTGATGTTGTCCAGAATATAGGCGCCGCGCCCGTGTGTGCCAACGATCAGATCATTCTCGCGTGGATGAATGGCGATGTCCCTGACCGCCACCGGCGGCATGTCGTTGCGGATTGATACCCAGTGGCCGCCGCCGTCCCATGATGCAAATATGCCCAGCTCCGTGCCGATGTACAGCAGGTTCCTGGTTTTCGGATCTTCGCGCACCACGTGGACGTAGCCTTTCGCCGGCAGGTCGCCCGTGATGCGAGTCCAGGTCTGCCCGTAGTCGGTAGTCTTGAATGCGTAGGGTGCAAAGTCGTCATCCTGATGACGGTCCACCGCGACGTAGGCCGTGCCGGCATCGTAGTGTGAGGCCTCAATAGTGGGAATCCAGGGATTGGGCACCAGTCCTTTGATGTTGGCGATAGTGTTGGTCCATTTTTTGCCGCCGTCCTGCGTCACTTGAATGTTGCCGTCGTCGGTGCCGGCCCAGATGATGCCCGCTCTCACTGGCGATTCGGCGATGGTCAGGATCGTGCAGTGGAATTCCGCCGCCGTGTTGTCCGTGACGATTTCGCCGCCTGAGGACTGCTGTTTGCTCTTATCGTTGGTGGACAGATCGGGGCTGATTATCTCCCACGAATATCCCTGGTTTACCGTTTTGAAAATGAGCTGGGCGCCGAAATAAATGACGCTTGGATTGTGCGGTGACGCGGCGATCGGCGGATTCCAGTTGAAACGGTACCTGTAATTGAAAATGGGGCTGCCGGTGGGGCCCACATCCTTGGGATAGGGAGTGACGTTGCGTGCGACGCCGGAGTTGCGATCGAGCAACGTAATCGAGCCGCCTTCCAGGTCGGTATAAACGAGGTGGGGCGCATTCAGGTCCGGCACGGCAAAAAAACCGTCGCTGCCGCCAATGGTGTACCAGTCGCGCTTGCGGATGCCGTTGTTGTAAATCGTGGCGCTTGGCCCGACCCAGCAGCCGTTATCCTGCAAGCCGCCGTAGACGAGGTAGGGGATCTGCAGGTCATAGGTGATGTGGTAGAACTGGGCGAACGAGACGTTGTTAATGACCTCCCAGCTCCGCCCGCCATCGAGTGAAACCTGGTAACCGCCGTCGCTGCCGTTGAGGATGTAATTGGAGTTTTTGGGATCGATCCAGAGCGCCTGGTGATCGGAATGCACGCCTTGCGCGATATTGGTGAAGGTGCGCCCGCCATCGTTGGAAACCGTCAGGCTGCCGCCGAGCGAATAGACCCGCTCAGGATTGTTCGGATCCACTCTCAAGTCGCTGTAATAGAAGGGGCGGAAGTTGATATTGGGATTGTTGGCTACCATGCGCCAGGTATCGCCGCGATCATCCGAGCGGAAGAGATTTCCCTCAGTTTTCGTCTCCGTGATCATGTAAACGATGCCAGGATTGCTGGGAGCGACAGCCACGCCGATGCGGTCCATCGGCGTTTTGGGCAGCCCCTGCGTGAGTTTTTCCCACGTGTCTCCCCCGTCCTTGGAGCGATAAAGCGCAGTGCGGCCGCCGCCACTATCGAAACGCCAGGGTTTACGGCGGTAAGTGTACATACCGGCGTAGAGAATGCGCGGGTTCTGGGAATCGATATCAATATCGGAGCAGCCAGTGTCCGCGTCCAGGTAGAGCACCTTCTTCCAGGTCTTGCCGGCATCGGTGGTCCTGAACACACCACGCTCCTCGTTGGGTCCCCATTCGTGCCCGAGCACTGCCACCCAGGCGGTGTTGGGATCTGTCGGATGGATGCGGATGCGCTTGATGCGTTCGGAGTCGGTCAAGCCCACATGCTGCCACGTTTGGCCTGCGTCGGTGGATCGGTAGACGCCGTCGCCGAAACCGGCATCGTTTCGCGGATCGCCTTCGCCGGTGCCGACCCATAGGATATTGGGATTGGACGCCGCAATTGCGATTGCGCCAATGGAGGAGACAGGCTGGCTGTCAAAGATCGGCGCGAAAGTCATGCCGCCGTTGGTCGTCTTGAAAATGCCGCCAATTGCGCCGGCAACATAATAGGTGTTCTGGTTGCCCGGCACCCCGGTGATGTCGGTGACGCGGCCGCCGGGATTGGCCGGGCCGATGGAGCGCCAGCGCAAGCTGGTCAGGGCGGCCTGATCGTTGGCTTGCGGCGCCGCATCGTGGGCCGCGATCGTCAGAAATATCGCGGCCAGCAAAAAAACGAGAGTGGACCCTTTTTTCATGATTTCCTCCGTAGCACCTGGATTGCAGCGGAATAGCCCGGTTAAAGCCGAACTTTAATATGCTCCCCACTATAGAGCGAGGGCATTGCATCTGCCAATCCAAATTTCAGAAGTCCATATTCTCTTAACCCGGATGATTTATGAAATCACTGAGATGCAGGAAGATACGGAAAGGCAAAAGCTCAACGCAGTCTCCCATGCGCCGGGGCGCACCCAGTGACGCATGAAAAGCACAGCCGTTGCGCGCAGCGCCTTGGAGTGCGGCGGCATGACGCCGCTTTGTTAGGCTTCAAAGCGGCGTCATGCCGGCGCACTCCAAAGGCTCCGCCTATTTTCTGAACAGAGAACACTGAGAAAAAAACTGAGGTCGCAGAGCAACAATACTCTCTGCGTGTTCTGGATTTTCTCAGCGCTCTCTGCGTTAAGATTTTGAACTCAAGTGAAACTCCGGGTGGTGCCCGCGGCGCTCGAGTTGATGGCAAAAATACTCATACCCTGGTTTTTCCCAATCTGGCATGAGTGGTGGTATACTGCGCCGGCAATTGCGACACCTGCGGCTGGGCGTCGCTGGACTCTGGGGTCGAAGGAGACCTCAAATTCTAAGGAGAATGATCAATGCGTTGGACGTCGAGAGGTTTTTGGACATTTCTGTTCATGCTCTGCACAGTGATGCTGGGACTCGCAGTCGAACAGGCCGAAGTGCAATCAAACCATGAAAAGCTCATGAATCCCGCCGACTTTTCTGAGAAGGCGCCGGATACCTTCCAGGCTAAGTTTGAAACCTCGAAAGGTACGTTTGTGATCCAGGTGAGAAGAGCCTGGGCGCCGAACGGAGCGGATCGTTTCTATAATCTGGTGAAAAGCGGTTTTTACGACAACTGCAAGATTTACCGAATGGTTCCCTATTTCATGGTGCAATTTGGCATCCACGGGGACCCGAAGGTGAATGCCGTCTGGTCGCGGGCTACTATCCCGGACGATCCGGTCAAACAGTCCAATCGCAAAGGATATGTCAGCTTCGCGATGGGCGGCAAGAACACGCGCACCACTCAGGTATTCATCAACTTCACCGATGATAATATCCTATTGGATGGCCAGGGATTTGCGCCGTTCGGAACCGTTATAAAAGGCACGGATATCGTAAATGCATTTTACGACGGTTACGGTGATGGCCCTCCGATAGCGAAGACCGGCCCGGAGCAGAACCGCATTCAAATAGAAGGCAATGCCTATCTGGAAAAGAACTTTCCCAAACTGGACTATATCAAGTCCGCCACCATCCTCAGCGAAGGAAAGAAATAGTCTGTCGAAATCAGACCACGCGACCCGGTTTTTCAATCGGGGAATGGCGCAGTTTGCGGAAGCAGCCACGATTGACACTAACCTCTTGCCCATTCGTGTCATTCGTGGCTCCTTTAATAAGGACCATTGATTTTCATGCGTCGCGCGCCAAGGCTGCTTCGATTTCCCCGATTTCCTGCTGGTTGAGGCGGAATTGGGCGGCTGCGATGAAGCCGTCTACCTGCGCGGGCCGGCGGGCGCCGACGATGGCGCCGGTCACTGCCGGAAGCCGCAAAGTCCAGGCGATGGCCACTTCCCCCGCGGATCTCCCGTGCCGCGCTCCGATGGCCCGGAGCCTTTCCACAAGCTGAAGGTTTTTTGTCAATCTTGGTTCCTGAAACTCCTGGCTCATTGGACGCCAGTCATCTTTCGGAAATGAAGCGATGCGCTCGCGCGTCATGGATCCGCTCAGCAGGCCGGATTGCATGGGCGAGTAAGCGATGACTCCGATTTTGTGCGCGGCGCAGCAGGGCAGGGTCTCACTCTCAATACCGCGCTTCAGCATGGAATAGGGCGGCTGGAGCGCGCTCACGGGGGCGATCCGGTGGACTCGTTCAAGTTGCGCGGCGCTGAAATTTGACGCGCCGAGATTACGGATTTTGCCCTGTTTCTGCAGCTCCGCGAGCGTGTGCCACGCTTCCTCGAGGCCTGCATCCGACGAGGATCCGCCGAAACCTCCGGGCGGGAAACTCGGCCAATGGATCTGATAAAGCTCGAGGGTGTCGACGCGCAAGCGCCGCAGACTGTTTTCCAGCTCTTTGCGGAGGGATGCCGGCTCGAGACTGTGCGAGATTCTGCCCTTCTCGTCCCAGACCAGGCTGCACTTGGTGAAGACGAGAGGCCTGTCCGATCGCGGGACATCTGCCAGCGCCCGAGCCACAACTTCTTCCGAGTGCCCCAGACCGTACACCGCAGCCGTATCGATCCAGTTGATTCCCAGGTCAAGCGCATGATGGATCGCGGCGATAGATTCGGCATCATCCTGCGGTCCCCATCCGAACGCCCAGCCTCCGCCGCCGATGGCCCAGGCTCCAAGCCCGATCGGCGTGATCAGGAATTTGGTGTTACCCAGGATTCGCTTTTCCATGCACGCACCTTTGGTCCTATCCCGATGATTTACATCCGCGAGCCGCGGCGATTGCCCGCCGGGGAACCGGTAGGATTCCAGGATTCAAAAAAACCGCGCAGTCGTGGGCACGGGCGCCACCAAGCGGCACGCCACTGGTTCAAATCTGCCTTACTTTGCAGGCTTCAGATCGAGGAGCGTGTAATCCGCTCCCATTCCCATGTTTTTTGCCGCGCCATCGAGGGCCTTCTGCAGGTCGGCCAGTTTGATCGTGGCGTCCTTTTTCACGGCAAACTGAACGGTCTTATTCGTTGAGTCTACGGTAACAGGACCAATCTCCTTCATCCCCTCCATCGTTTTCTTGATCAGCGGACCGCAACCGCCGCATGTGATGGCCTTGACCTTGGCGGTATATTCTCCCGCTTTCAAAACATCCGGTGACTTCTGTGCGGCGATGGGGATGGCGGTAACCATCGCCAATAGAATGAAAGCTGTTACGACGGTCAGGAACGGCGTTTTGATCTTCATGGTGCACTCCTATTGTTTGATGTCTGGTTTCACTCTTCAATCTGCCTCTGAATGGGTAGATCGATTCGATAAAGCTTACGTAAATCGGAATGCTCGTTCAATAGGGAGATACCCTTCTGCGCTCTTCTTTTGCGGGAACGCCCGGTGGGAGGAAAGGGAATTTCGTTAAGGTAAACCACCGCCTCTGGCGGTGAGACCCGAAAGAGCTCTGCTGCTCCGGCAGCAGATGGCGAGTATGTCCGAGGCATGCGCCCTGGAAGGGCGCCGGACAATAGCCGGGGGCGAGCCGCGAAGCGGCGCTGCCCCCGGTTAGGAATGGAGAGAAATGAGCCCTGGAGAAGCGAAAGAAATTTCTGTCGCCCAGGGCTCCATCATGGGGCGTGCCTAACCCTGGGCTGCACTTCGTATGCCCGGGGCTATTGTCTTTCGGCCCCGGGGCCTCCGGAGGTTGATGTCTCCCCTTGGGAGGCTTCCTGGGGCCACTCGCTCTGCGGGTGGAGTCTCGCTGCCCTTGCCCGTTCAGGTGGTGGAAGTTGCTGGACAGTTGCGGGGGAGCTGAGTATGTTAAGCGGGTCCTACCGGCCATGCGTGGATGAACGAACCGCTGAGAATGGAGACCGGGTGACCATCTTCGGTTTGCACTGGATCGATTTTACCATCATCCTCGGCTACGTCGCTTTCGTTCTGTGGCTGGGCGAACGCGCCCGCCGGCGCATGAAGACCAGCGAGGACTTCTTTATCGCCGGGCGGAAAGTCGGCAAGGTCTATCAGTTTTTTCTCAATCTGGGTACGTCCACGAGCCCTGATCAGGCTGTGGTCGTCTCGCGCGAGATTTACCGCCAGGGTATCGGCGGCATGTGGATTCAATACCTCGTCCTTTTCCTTACCCCCTTCTACTGGTTCACGACCTTCTGGTTCCGCCGCGTCCGGCTCGTAACCATCGGAGACTACTTCGAGGAGCGCTTCCGCAGCCGGTTCCTCGGCGCCGCCTTCGCAGCATTCTCGCTGGTCATGGCTGTGATCGGTATTGGCGTCGGGTACATGGTGGCGGCCAAGACCATGATGGCGCTCACACCCAAGCCGGAAGCGCGCTACACGCTTGAGGAACGGCGCAGCGTGGAGCAGTTCCGCGAGTTTAACGTCCTGCGCGCGCGTCACGAATCGACTGGGGCTTTGACTCCGGAGGAACAGCGACGCTTCGACGAGCTTTCCGACCGGCTCAAGCGCGGCGAGCTGCGCGCCTTCATTTCCTACACCAATCCCGCCGTGATCTATGCCGTCTATGCAGTCGTGGTTGCGCTTTACACCATGATGGGCGGTTTTATCGCTGCCGTGATTACCGATGTGATCCAGGGGATACTGATCATCGCATTTTCGCTGCTCCTGATCCCTGTGGGGCTGGCGCGCATTGGCGGCTTTTCAGGTCTGCACGCCACGGTACCCGGCCATATGTTCAATCTTTTCGGTTCGACGGCGATGGGGGAATACGCCTGGTACACGATCGCCGCCATGGCGCTCGCCAACCTGGTGTCGATCGTCGCCTCGGCGCCGGGAATGGCAACGGCCGGGTCGGCGAAGGATGAAATGTCCGCGCGCATCGGCATGATCGGCGGCATGTACTTTAAGCGTTTCATCATGATTTTCTGGGCACTGGCCGGCCTTCTGGCGATCGCCCTGTATAGTAACCAGCTGCACGATCCGGATCTGATCTGGGGCTACATGACCCGCGACCTCCTGTTTCCCGGCGCCATCGGACTGATGCTGGCCGGCGTGCTCGCCGGCAAGATGTCGAGTCTGGCCGCCACCTGCGTCGCCAATGCGGCCCTGGTCATCCAAAACCTGTACCGGCCGCTTAGCCCCGGCTGCTCCGACCGGCATTACATAAACGCCGGCCGGGTCATGATCGTGGTAACCATTGTCTTCGGCGCCGCCACGGCGCTTTACATCGACAACCTGCTCGAGCTGTTCAAGTATTTCATCTCGATCCCTGCCATCTTCGGCGCTGCCATCTGGCTGGGATTCATGTGGCGCCGGCTAACTAAATGGGCGGTCATTCTTCAAGTGTTTATCTGTTTCGCCATTTATGCAGTGATTCCCAATATCTTTCTGAACCTGGAATGGGCCCGAACGAATCCGCGTTTCACCGTCGAGACTCAGGCTCGCGAAGTGGCGATGTCGGTCGAGGCCACCGCCGAGGATGTCGCCTCCGGCCGCGCCGCCCGGACCGGGCAGCGAATCGACAAAACCGAGGTCCAGGAAGCCAGCGCGGTGTTCTTCGAACAGGTGGTGCGCCGCGATCCCGCCGATCCTGAATCGGCCAAGATCGGGCTGGGACGCTTTCATGCCGAAATCTGGGTACTGAGCTGGCTTGGGATCGATTTCACGCGTTCGAGCAAAGCAGAACTGGTCGCAGTGCGGTTTTATTTCGATGCCCTGTTCCCGTTTTTCCTGCTCTTTTGCTTCAGTTTTTTCACCCGGCCTGTGGCGCGCGCCGACCTCGACCGCTTCTTCGCTCGCTTGCGCACGCCGGTCCAGGCTACACCCGAAGCGGATAAGCTGGCTGTGGCGGAAACGATCCAAAAGTTTCAGGACACCGAGACGGAAAAAATCTGGCCGGGCTCGAATTGGGAAATCTACAAACCGGGCTGGAGGGACGTGCTGGGATTCGGCGGCAGCTGGCTGCTCGTCGGTGTGATCGTCTTCCTGCTCTGGGTGATGGTAAGCATCCGCTAGTGTACTGCATCGCGGCGGCACCTGTTTTTTATCCGATCCCATCCGGTTTACTGCCGCCGATTCCGGATCGGCCTCCATGCCGATCATCTACCGTAACTACCCGGATGAGACGCCGGTTTTCAGCGGCGGCATGTTGATCACCGGCTGGACCCTCGGCGTCGGCAACACCTGGACTACCCGCCTCAATCCGGCACAGGTCCGGTATTTCGAACAGCTGTTTGTCAACGGCGTGCAGCGTTTCCACTCCAGCTTCTGGATCCCGCCAAGGACTACTGAATGAAGGGCAGAGTCTGAGGACTGAAGTTGAAAATGTTCGGGAAAACCATGTGAAGGTCCTGTGATTTTACCCCGAACCACGCGGCCAGCGTCGCGCCATACTGATCAATGGAGGTTGTGGGAATCCAGCGCCCCTCCCCGCCGGCATCGTCCGGACCACTGAGGTCTAATACCGGGAAGGTTCCAAACATGTCGCCTCCCTTCACCGCGTCACCCATGACGAAGTGATGACTACCCCAGGCATGATCGGTGCCTCCGTTGGTGTTGGGCTGCAAAGTCCGGCCGAAATCCGACTCCGTGAAGGTCGTCACCTGGCTCCCCTGAGGCAATGACTGCATGGTCTGGTGGAACACCGCTAATGCCGGCCCCAGCTGCCCGTACAGGTTGTTCTGATCCGTCAACTGGTTGGTATGCGTGTCGAAGCCGCCCAGGGAGCAGAAGAAAATCTGACGGCGCATACCCATCTGGCTGCTCACCTGGACCAGCCGCGCCACTTGCTGCAACTGTGCCCCGATTGAGGTGGTCGGGAAAGTATAGGGGAGTGCTTTAGCGGAAGCGAGCGCCTGGTTGAGTGCTGCCGAATCGTCCAGCCCGTTCTTCATCGTCCGGTTGGCCTGCTGAATCAGAGTGGCGCCGGAATCAAAGGTCAGTAATTCCTGCAGAGCGCCGAGCCGCGCTTTAGCGGCTGCTGAATTATCGAATCCCTTCAAGCCCAGCGTGCTGTTCGGAATCACTGATCCGGCTCGAGTGGTTTGCCCGGTTCCCATGAGTGTGTTGCCGCTTACGGAGATGAACGCAGGAAACGTGGACGGATTGTTCATTTTCATGAGATTTATCTGGTCCGCAAGGCGGCCGGCCCAACCCGTGGTGGCAAATCCTTCCGGGATGCAGGTCTGCCATTGCGCCTGCTGATCGGCGTGGGAAAACAGGTTGCTGGGCACCGGCACTTTGTTGGCAAGATATTCCTGCCGTTTCAGCGGTGCAACCAGGGATCCCACGTTCGCTACGATGGCCAGATTCCCCGATGCGTAGATCGGCTGCAGGTCTTTTAACTGGGAGTGAAGCCCATAGTCGCCCTGGGAGTTGGTCTGAATTGTAGTCAGATTGGACTGAGGCAAGGCGAGGGTCCCGCGGATCTTGGAGTAGAGCGAGTAATGGGCGCTGTCGAGCGGGACCACCAGGTTGTTACTGTCGTTGCCGCCGAAAAGGAAAACGCAGACCAACGCTTTGTAGTCGTTGGCTGTGGTCGTCTGCGCGAACGCGTTAATCATTCCGAAACGGCTGAGCTTGGCTGCAAAGGCAAGGCTGCCGGCCGAAAATGCCAGCCGGAATAATTCTCTTCTGCTTAAGATCTGTTTCATCTGTTTGCTCCGCATTTTTCAGCGTTCCACCTGGTAGTGCCACGAAGAAGCGACCAAATAGATGGCGGCTTGCACCGCCGCCTTGATGGACGTGGCGGCCATGGCCGCGTTTATGACGATCGTTCCCATTGCATCCGGCATTTTGCCCCACATCAACGAGGCGTCCAGGATGTCGAGCATCTTGGCGGCATCGAGAGTTTTGCCGCCGCTCGTCGAGATCCGGATAATCGGCGTGAGATCGATGCTCACCCCGGAGATCGTCCCATAGATCAGGCTGTTGAGGAAATCCGCCCGCAGCATCGCCGTGGATGTGCTGAGAATCTGATATTCCGGCGCGTTGATGGTTGTGCCCGATATCTCATAACCGGGTGCGAAGTAGTTGAATACCGTCGGCGGAAAGTAAATGTTCTGTCCCAATCCCGCGCCAATGCTGGCAAGACCATTGGACGGGCTGACCGTTGCATCCAGCGCGCGCAGAATGCTGATCATGAACAATACCGGTTCGAGCAGATGGCCCTCGTCCGGGAGAGTGACGGCACTGTCTCCATCCCTGGCTTCGGGATCGAGCAGGATCGCCTTGATTACCGCTTTCATGTCGCCTCTGGGGCGGGATGGGCCTGCCGCTTTCAGGTCGTGCACGGCAGTTCGACCCACCCGAACTGGGGGGGATGCCATGCCATTGAATACGCGCACAACCCGGCTGACATACCTTGGACTCGGGTTGCTGGTGACCAGGTGCTGGATGAGCTGACGGCAGATGAAGGGACCGACGTTGGGATGCTGGAAAATGTTGTCCAGGGCGGCGACCAGATCCGCCTCCGCCGACTGGTTGGACATCAACGTCGTGCCATTCAATAGTGTCTTGGCGCCTACGTAATGGTTGGCCTCCCATGGAACCATGGGCTGGGTCCAGTTGGCCGGATTGTGCCTTTGCGGTGTGGCGTTGGCTGCGGGGGCGTAGGTCCAGCCGGTAAATGCGGTGGCGAATCCTTCGATCGTGTCCTGTGTGTAAGTCGGAAACGGTCTGCCGAAATGGTCCGTGATCGCGGTGCCGTCCGGGGCCAGTTCGTTCAAACCGATGGTAAACAGCTGCATGATCTCACGGGCGTAATTCTCATTGGCTCCCTTGCCGTTTTTGGGATCGGGCTTGTCGTTGTTCACCATGTCCAGGTAGTGGCCCATGGCAGGACTCAACGTGACGTTGTACATCAAATCGAAATAGGTGGCGAAAGCATCTTTCTGGAGCACCTGAAGATAATTCACCATAGCGGAGGGGTCGGTAATCTTCACGGCCGATACCACCCAGATCTGGTTCAAGGCAAACAGGACGCGCTGGCGCAACTGGTCATCCCCGTGAACCGCATTGTAAAAAAACTGGTCCTGGACAGGGCGCATCAGTATTCTTCCAGTGCTGTCTGGCGCGGGCACGGTGATGGCCGAGAATGCAGCCTGAAACTGCTCATCGAGATAAGCCTCAAATCCCACCTTCTGGACATGGGCCACGGCGGCTGCGGTTGGTCCCCAGCTCGCCTGCTGCAAAAAACGCGCAGCGGCGAATGCATCGGGCGTACTTCCCGTTTGCGCCCAGGCCACACTTGCACCCAGAGAAAACAAAATCGCGAGGGGAAGGTTACAAATCGCAACTCTCCTGATTCGATTCATCCTTTTCCTATTGCTCCCATTGAACAGGCTTCAATCATCCCAGCAGTATGCAAAGCTTTGAGAGGAAAACCTGCAAAACTACTACCGTAACCAACTGCAAAAGAGGACCTTCTCAGCTTGATGAAAAGTAATTTCAAAAGTTGCAAAGAATTTTTGTCTGTGACTCGGTGGTCGCCGGAACCGGCCGTCGTTGTCGATTTGCCTTACAAACCTCTGCGAAAAGGGGTACATGTTTCATGGGGAATAGTGGATCTAGCGCTTGTTTACATTGGAGGAATCCGGCGCAGTCGTGCATGCGGTTCAGTTTGATTCCCTGGACGACTCCGCTGCCTTTCTCCACGGATTGACCGACGATAGCGGCGGCAGGCTCTTCCCGGCATCGGCTGCCTCGAATCTTGCGGCAGCGTTCACCTAGATTGCCGACGAACTCGAGTACCAATACACCCCCTGCTACAACCCTTCCACGTCGTCCCACGACTCCGCCCTGCGTCAAATCCGCGTAACCGTGGACAGGCCCCCGGACGTCAAGGCCGCGCACGCACAGGATGCCGATCCCCACCCGCTAGATACACTCAGGTGACTTCGGGTTGTCCTACCCTGAGCCTTTTTCCGTGGCGAATTCGCATTACCGGTTGAATGGGGCATCACTACGAAACCTCGGACAAACACGAACGGGAGGGTGGTCATGAAGAAGAGCGTGGTTTTTGGATTGTTTCTTTCCTTGATTCTGGCGGTTCCAACCATGGCGGGACAACAAAAACCGCTGCCGGTGGGCGATCTCGAAGTGAGCGCCGACAGCCTGGGTCCGGTCGTCCTCGGCCGATCGATTGAACTCATGATGCGCGACGGGACGTATATGTCGGGAAAGGTGACTCGTTCCAGCCGCGAGGAGATTGCCGTCGATGTGAAGAAGTCCGAACCGAAGGGGCGGGTGCGTGGCGCGAAGGCCGTCATCCCTACGGCAGACATTTCCATGGTATACATGAAAAAGAGTGGGACCGTGGCAGCGCCGATCGCGCTCGGTATCGCCGGCGGCGTGTTGGGTTTCATGGGGGGGTTTTATGTAGGGTATCTGATGAACAGCGAGCCCATGGCTGCGATCTTCAGCCTCGGTTCCGCCGCCGGAGGGGCCACGGGTGGCGCGATGCTCGGGCGCCAGGCCGTCCGAAAAACGGTAACGATCGCTGTTACGGCACCCACCAAGTAGGCTGCAAGGCGGCATCAATTGCCCGTTCCGCGGTTCTTGCAGGCATGATAAAATGAGAAGTGATCCTGTCGGATACCTGGATAAACCTGAGCATGAAGCCAGCCCTCAGTCCACCTCGAAGAGGGGCACGCCACTTGACTTGGCCGCCCGCTCCAGGTCTCGATCGAGCGTCGCTAGGCCCGTTCCTAGTCGTTGCGCCAACTCCAGGTATGCAGCGTCATATGCGGAAATTCCGTGTTGGATTGCGAGCGTTTGGATGGTGCCGGAGATCTCCGGGGAAGGCGACGCGTCCGTGAGCACCGGCAGGGATGAGTAAAGCTCGGCTAGATGCTTCATTGTCGCTTGTGTCAGTCGCCTTCGACGCATTGCAACCACGAGCAGATTGCTCATCTCGTACCACCATAACGGCGGCACCCACACCTCGGCATCCGCCAACATGACTTCGAGAAATCTCTCGGCTCGGAGTGAGAGCTCGTCAGGCAGGCCTAGTGCTCCGGCAATCGAACAATCCATAACCCACGACATCAGTATTTCCGTCCTTCACGAATCAGTTGTTTTACCTTGAGCGGCTTTCCTGCGGCCTGGCGCACGCCGCGGAAAGCAGTGATCAACTGTCCTGCTTCTGCACCCGATTGAGCATCAATCGGCACCAGGCGCGCCACCGGCTTCCCATGTCTGGTGATGGTAATCGATCGTCCCTGTTCGGCCTGCCTCAAGAGCTGCGACAAATGCGTCTTGGCATCGAATGCGTTGACCTGCGAATCATCCCGCTGTTTCATATCAAATCCTGTCTAGTTTAATAGTCTGGTTAAATTATAGGAAATGCTGACCTGAAACTCAAACCAAAATTCTCGGCCTCACGAGCGATCTGCTGCCGCCCATCTCGGTCTTCTCCCCACTCAATGGCTGTTTTGCTCCAAAACCGCGATTAGATTGTTCAGCGGATGCGCCCCCCGGAAGGTTGGATCGTCCTCGCAAGCTGACGGCGTGTACGCCGTTTCCCATTCCCTACCAGGCACTGTTGCCCTACTAGCTTTAATGCACTGGTCTGTCCCAGGAGTTAAGGCAACGCAGCGGCGAACGAGATTGAACCGGATTGGAGACACAAATGCGTCGAGTTTTGCAGCCAGCTCGAGTGATGCAAAAATCATGTGGGTGGGCACGTCGTGCGAGCGGCGCTTGAGTCGATACAGTCGCCTGCCGTCGAGCAACAGCGACAACCGCTCCGTCGCCACCAGTGAGCGAGCGGCATAGAGCGCCGCCCCACCCTAAACCCTGATGGTTGGATGCACACCAGACCTACAAGATCGGCAGCGATACGAATGAACCTTAAAAGGGAGGACTGGGCATTGGTTCTCATTCTGTCCTGGCATGACTCTCTGTCGCTCTTGTCCTCCGGAACCTTCGCCACAATCCATTACTATTGATTCTGGTTCCGGTTTTAGAATATAGTGGATCTGTATCTAACTTCCTATCGCCGGACACTGGTGCCGACTCTCCGCTGCCTGAACTCGTGTGTCGCGTGAAATCGGCCGGAGGTACTTATCTGTTGATGGATCTTCTTCGCTTCAAACCGAATCCCTAAAGGAGGGATCTATGAAACGAACGCTTATAGGAACCGGCTTGTCGGTTATTGTTTTCACACTCGTTTTGCGGGCCCAGACGCCAAAGCCCTATCCTGAACTGAAAAAACTCGAACCCCTCATCGGGGAATGGGTAAGCGAAGGCGAGGATAAAGCCACCCCACTCGGACCTGCAGGCAAGACCAGCGGCAAAGCCTCCGTCAAATGGATTCTCGATGGATTCAACATGGAGTGGCAATATTCCTACACTACAGGGGGGAACCAGAATGTGGCAGGGCATGAAACCGACTGTTATGACCCTCTAAACAAAACCTATCCCGGTCGATGGTTTGAAAATGATGGGTCATATACTTCGGGCGCCTATACGCCGAACGGAAATGTGATCATGTTCCTGGGAACTGTGATTACGGCAACGAGGAAGTATGAGCTGCGTCAAACCTACACGTTTGCCCCCGATTCCATGAGCTATACCTACAAAGCTGAGATCTCCCTGGACGGCAAAACGTGGCTGCTGGGAAACGAGGGTAAGGGTACCAAGGTCAAGCCAAAACAAAAGTAACCATCCCCATCGCGCGGTGGGATTCATCGAATCCGGAGTTGCTCGTAACCCGCGTTTCTACTAGTTTTTTTGCTGCGATCCGGGTAGGTTTATTGTGTTGCCTATCGCTGGGCTCTCCGGTGTGTTGTTGAGTATGCCGGCAGGGCCCTCGGTCGTGCGTCCTCAGCTTGGAATAATGAGAGCATCTGCTCCGGGCGATAACCAGGAAGGCTGCGGCAGTCGGTTCAATAATTAAAGCAGGAGAGGATTTACAGAGGAGGGGAAAATGAAATTGCTTCTTCGAGTCCGCCTGTTTTTTGGAGCGGCAGGATTTCTGCTTGCGGGGCTGCCGCTTGCAAGTATGGCCCGGCAGGGTCCAGGCAAGCCTCCCCAGATCGCGGTTGATCCTCAAACCGGCAGAGCCGTGGGGGCCAAAGAGATCATGCCCGATGAGCTTCAGAAGCTGATCGCGCAGAAGGCGAAGATGATCATCATCGATGTCCGGGATGAAGCGCAATACCAGCAGGAGACGATCAAGGGAGCCATTCACATCCCCTTCGCCGATCTTGATGCCCGTCTCAAGAACATTCCGAAAGACACCGTTCTGGTCTTTACTTGAAGCACCGGCCGCAGGAGCTCGCAGGCTGCGAAGCTCGCCGAACAGGCCGGATTCAAGACCTCAGAATTTTGTCCGATCCAGGAATGGAAGCAGAAGAAATACGAAACCGAGCCGGGCAAGAAAAAACTGTTCTGACTCGCAGATGTGATGTTTACCATCGAAACACCGTGGCGGGTGACATCTGTCGCGGACCTTCTGTACCCGTTCGTGATCGCGGTCGTGATCGGCTTTTGGATGTTTGTTGACTGCCGATTACGATCACCACCACGATTTTCGCGAGAGCAGTTATTTTCGGAGCAGCCTCGCATGCGTCGGTGGCGCACCCACGCGCGTGAAAATTAGTGGTTTTTTTGAGGCAGCCACGAATGACACGAAAGGGCACGGACCTTCGAGCCAGCAAAAGTTCGCGTCATTCGTGGCTGCTTTTGCAGTTTTGAGGCGAGGTATTTTCGAAGCTAATCCGTGACTATGGGCAGCAGGGTTGCCGGGTCCGTCTCGAGAATTTCAACTTCCCGGGAGCCGGCGAGAGCTTCCTGAAAAGCATTTTGAAACGCATCAAATTCATCGATCGCCAGGCGCGCGGTCAGTACGACCTCAGCGCCGAACTCCTGCTCCTGGATCTGACCATGATGCGCTGCCAGCAACCGCCGGACGCGCTCAAAGCCGGAATAAGGAATGGTAAAACGCACCTTGTGCGTGGCCACCTTGCGCGCGCGCGGCAAAATCGCCAGCACGCCGCGCACTGCATCGCCGTATGCCCGCACCAGCCCGCCTGTGCCCAGTTTGGTCCCGCCAAAGTAACGGGTAACGACAACGGCGATGTCCCCCAGACCGCTGCCCTGCAACACGGCCAGCGCCGGCCGGCCCGCAGTCCCGGATGGCTCGCCGTCATCGTGGCAGTGCATGATGACGGAATTACCGTGACCGATGACATAAGCTGGGACATGATGCGTCGCGTCCGGATATTCGCGCCGGACGCGGGCGATCAGGGCTTTGGCTTGCTCCAGGCTCATGGCGATGCCCGCCGTCGCGATGAAGCGGGAATTGGCCGCCATCATCTCATGACGCGCTTCATGTGCAGGCACCCATCGTGGCTCGCTCATCGCTGGTACTTCCTGCCGCGCGGGCGATTTGCATTTGAAGGATTTTGCATTCGAATCATGCTTTCCAATCTGTTCCCGGCCCGCGGTCATTTCGCCGACGCGAATTGCTGTTCCAGGACCCCATGCAACCCGCCACTGTGAATTCTACACTGGAACCATGCTGCCGGGCTATAATGCTGACTTCGTAACTGCCCATTTGGCCCTGCGTGAGCAAAGGATCTTCATACATCCTGGCGGTAAAGCACATGCGCTGCTTCCACACCCATTCACTCAGCTTGCCTACGGTTACTTCCTGTTTGCAGATTGATTTCCGGGCTGGGTATGCGCCAGAGCGGGCAAGGCTGTCCGTCTCCATCTTCCTACCTGCCGATCACGCTCGGGATTTCTCAGTCCCGCGCACGTGGCGTGCGAGAAAAGCAAAGAGCAGAAGCGCGGCCACACCCGTCAACGCTTCGGTGAAGAGCATACCGTTGGTTGACCAGGCATCGTGTGCCCATCCGGCAACTCGCAGCATGCCGAGGCTGAACAGGGTATTCAGCGCAAAGAACAGGTTGATTTTGGTTGCTGCGGCGGTGTCGCCGATGATCGAGAGCACGAGTCCTGTGAATGAGGCCGTGACCATTCCGAGGGTGAACGTGTAGAAGAGGGTGGATCCGGCATACCCCGCGGAGGTGCGCGGCGAATAGGCGATCACCACGCAGGCGACCAGGCCAAGCCCGCAGGCAAGCGCGTACGCCATGGGCTTGGATATGCGATCGGCCAAACGGCCGCCGGCGAAACAGCCGAGAACGATCGCCAGCCCGCCGCCCAACCCGAGCACCGCCGAAACCACGTCCGCAGAGGCGTGAAACTCCGGGCCAATCGCGCTGAAGAGAAATTCCGCGGCGCCCGTGCCGATCGGCAGGATCGCGAGGATGAGGGCGATGCGTCCCACGCGTGTGCGCACTACGCCGGTGAGTTCCTGCCAGGCGTCGCCTACCCGGCCCATCACAGAGGTGCCAGCCTGGCGACGTGGGGGCTCTTCGAGTCCGATGAGCGGCAGCGCGCACCCGCACACGATGGCCGCGAGCGCCAGGCCCCCCACCCACGGCGCCGGCGCATGTTGCACCAGCCACAGGCCCATACCACCCCCGGCAGTCTGGCCGAACTGATTACCGGACTGGAACCAGCCGGCGGCCCGGCCACGCGAGGCGGCGGTCGTATTGTGCGCCATCAACCCTTCCGTTGCAAAAGCGATGAAGGTGGCCGCGACACTCGAAGCGAGCGTCAGCGCTGAGAGCAGCGGCGCCGTGCGCGATGAGATGGGGATGCTCGTCATTGCAAGCAGCCCCAAGGCTACCAGCGAGACGGCGATCACGTACCATGACTTGCGCGTGAGCGTGTAGTCGCCGATGGGCGCCCAGAGAAACTTCCAGCCGTTCGCCAGAAACGTCATCCCCACGATGCCCGCAATGGCCGACACCCCAAGGTCGGATTGGGCGCCGAGATAACCGAGGGCGACCGAAGGAAATCCGATCGCCAGGCCCAGCGGAAAATAGAGCACCGCCCAAACCCAGGGATGAGGCACAACGCGATCTGCGGCCGGCTGAGGCTGGTTATCGGACATGGTTGCACATTCTAACATGCTCCGTCACTGCATGCAGGGGTGGCTCGTGGAAGATGCGGCGTGGCTATGCCGCAGAAAAAAATCTCGCCGCAGTCTCCCATACACCGGGGGCACACCCAGACGCATGAAAGTTAATGGCCTTTTTAAGGCAGCCACCAATGACACGAATGCGTAAGAAGTTCGTGTCATTCGTGGCTGCTTTTGCAGTTGTTTTCGAAGCTGAGATCGCCGAGAGCGCAGAAGGATTGCCGTTCAGGCGCCGATTCAGTTGAGTTTGTCGATCCTAAACCAATCCACGTCCATGTACCCTGCGTCCGTGCGGCCGGCGTCCGCAAGTGCGAATAATCCGATCCGGGCGCCGACCCATGCGCCCTTCTGTGCCGTGAACACGTTGCCGATTTCTTTGAACATCTTTCCATCGGTGCTCAGACTGAAGCGGCACACTCCGCCTTCGGCTACCTCCACGCGCAGATCGACCGGTCCTTGCGCGCCGACTAGCGCCGTGGCCTCGTCGAGTTCTTTCCCGCCTTTGTCCGCGCCGCTGCACGTGGATCGGACAGCTCCCAGGCGCCCATCATCGCCTGCGAAGAGCGCGAGATAGCTGTAGTCCGTTCCGAAAACGATTATCCCTGCGCGGCCGCTCGCCGCCATTAAATGGAAATCGATACGCGCGGTCGCGCGGAAAACAGGCGCCGGGAATTTCTGCAGGAGCAGGTTGGGAACTTCCCACAGGCGAAGCGGTGTGGCGGCGATGGGAACGGCGTTCAATCGCAACCACCCGGGCCGTGCCTCCAGGTTCAACCACTGGCGTTGGTGGTTCGCCGCCCATTGCCATTGCAGGCCGAGGGCTGGTGCTTCGAACTCATCGCTGGTCTGAGGTAGTTCGATTGCGACGCTCATGCCGACGTCCGGTTTCTTTCCGCCCGCGACCGGTTCCCCAATGCCATCCCTGTCCGGGTCGTTCCCGATCACCGGCCAGCCGCCGCGCCAGATCATCGGCTGCAGATGGACGATGCGACCATACGCGCCTGCATCCTGAAAATGCACAAACCATGACTGGCCGCTCGCCGTGTCCACCCAGCCGCCCTGGTGCGGCCCGTTGATTGCAGTTTTCCCCTGTTGCAGGACGATGCGATCCTCGTAAGGGCCGAACACGCTCTTCGAACGCAGCACTACCTGCCAGCCGGTCGCGACGCCGCCTGCAGGCGCGAAAATGTAGTAGAGGCCATTCCGCTTATAGAACTTCGGCCCTTCGATGGTCGGGTGCTTGTCCTTGCCTTTAAAAACAGGTTGGCCTTCGTCCAGGATGCGCCGGCCGTCGGGACTCATGCGGCACACGGTCAGCACGCCGTTGAAGCCGGCGCGGCTTTTCGCCCAGGCGTGCACCAGGTAGGCTTGGCCATCGTCGTCCCAGAGCGGGCAGGGATCGATCCAGCCTTTGGCTTCACGAACCAGGAACAATGGCTCCCAGGGCCCCTCCGGGCTCCGCGCCGAAGACATGAAGATGCCGAGATCGGGATCGCCGTAAAACACGTAGAAGCGGCCGGCATGCTCGCGCAGGCTTGGCGCCCAGACGCTCTTGCCGTGCTGCGGTGTTTCAAACACTCGCCCGGGCAGATTGTCGATCACGTGTCCGACGATGCGCCAGTTGACAAGGTCGGGAGACCGCAGGATGGGCAGCGCAGGCGTCGACACGAAACTCGATGACACCAGATAAAAATACCTGCCCGCGCGAATGACATCCGGATCGGAGTAATCGGCATAGATGACGGGGTTGCGGAACGTCCCATCCCCATTGTCCGGCAGCCACGGAGCCAGCCGTGCATTGGGTGCTTGCATGACTATCATGCCGAGAAACAGGGCTATCCATACTCGCATCCCAGCCCTCCACTGGCAACGAACTGTTCCTACCGGGCACTTGATACATGATTACTCAAGACTGCCGCCCCGCTCAACACGAGGGCATTTTACACGGATCCGGCAGCAGAACAACCTATTCGGGCCTGGCTAAATCGGGGGTGTATGCAATGCAGCTGCCGGCACAAATACAGCCCTGCCCTTTTTGGCGCCTGACCCATACAAAGTATCGCTCAACATTGAGACTGCCCCGTTAGAGTAGGTTGGCATGCACACAATCTGTTGGCGCGGAGGTGCTTATGAACTTGACAAGCGTTTCCTCCAGAGGTAACACTATCCTTGACTAAAGTTCGCAGGGCCAACTATGTCTTTGTGACTGGGCGGGGAACCATAGCCCGCGACATGTTCATGTCTATCGGGAAGGCAAGCTGGTCCTGAAATGGGATCTCGAGAACGGAGTAGTGATTAAGGGCAAACCAACCCGCAGGATGCTCAATCTGATCCGGGTGCTGGAAGCAGAAGGGAAACTTTGAAGATCCATAAAGTCACCCATAATAATCGCAGGAAAGTATTCGAGGTGAAGGTTGCCAGAAAGGTGTTCTTTTACCCGTACGCTAAATGTGAACCACGGCCTGAGCCGGGCAACAAGGTGACCAAGGCGTTTGTCGACAGAGAACTGGGTGGTGAGGGCTTCGTCTACCTCCTCGAATCGGGCAATGAAGGGGTGGTTCACGTGGAACAGGTACTCGAATACAATGAGGACCCGGCATATTTAAAGGACTTGTTTCTCTACAAGCTTACCATCGAAGCGCTAAATCGATTGAAGGCCAGCCCTCTCAGCAAAAGGGAGATTATTCGCCGGCTTGGGACCTCGGCAGCCCAGTTTTACCGGCTTCTTGATCCCACCAACTACAAGAAATCCGCGGGCCAACTCCTATCCTTGCTCTGCGTACTCGATTGTGAGGTCGATCTGGTGGTGCGGCCGCGCAAGACCGCGTAATTACCTGGGGTGACCCGCTGTCGTTTAGCACTTGCAGATCTGCCGGCTATTGAAAATGTGGTACAGGAAACGCCTTGGGCAGCTTCGAGGCGAGGATGGCACTCCCATCGGAGGATCTTGAATCCCGCACCGCCGACGCCGGAACTATGATATTCTGCCACCTATCGCCGAAGCAATTGCTTAATACTCAGTGAATTCCCGAAAGATCCGGGCTCATCCGCCGCACCAGGAAGAGGTTGCCATGGAAAAGAAACTCCTTTCATCGATGGTCTTGATTTTATTCTTGGTTTTCAGCCTGTCGGGCGCCGCGCAATCGCAGAAACGTGTGCCCACGGTCGACGATCTGCTGAACGTCAGGTCGGCAGGTGGCGCGCAGATCTCGCCCCAGGGCGATCGTGTGGCTTACACCGTCACAGAGACCGATTTTAAACAGGATGCGTTTGTCACTCACATCTGGCTGGCAGACGTGAGAACGGGCAACACAGTTCAACTCACACGCGGCGACAAATCAGCCGGAAATCCGCAATGGTCCCCCGATGGCGCATGGCTCGCGTTTACGAGTGATCGCAGCGGCGGCAAGAATCAGATCTTCGCCATTCGCCCCGACGGCGGCGAAGCGATCCAGCTGACGAAAGCGGAGAACGGCGCGGGCGGATTTGCATGGTCGCTCGATAGCAAACGCATGGCCTTTACCTCATCCGATACTGACGCCAAGGCAGCCAAGGATCGCAAAGACTACCTCGGCGATTATGAAGTCGTGCGGAAGGAATACAACTATTCGCACATCTGGACTCTCGAGGTTGCCGAAGCAATGAAAGAGCCCGTCACCGGCACACAACGAACCCGGGGCAAGGATTTCACCGTGGGTTCAATTGCATGGTCGCCGGAGGGATCGAAGATCGCTTTTAGCGCGACGATCAATTCGGATTTGATCAACGGCGGCACCTCGGATATTTATGTGCTGACTCTCGCCGACAACGCGGTGAAGAAGATCGTAGCGCAGCCGGGTCCGGATAACAGCCCGCACTGGTCGCCGGACGGGAAGCAGATTGTCTTTTCTTCCGCAATGGGCAATCCGAAATATTTTTACTCGAACACCAGGCTCGCGCTCGTGGCGGCGGAGGGCGGTACGCCGCGGTCGATCACCGACTCATTTGACGAACAACCCAACCTGATTGACTGGAACGCGGAGGGAATTTATTTTTCCGGCTCGCAGAAGACCGCTGCCCATTTGTTCCGCGTCGATCCGGCGACAGCCAGATTCGTGCGCCTGACCAATCCGGACGGCCTAATAGGTTCGGGTTTCACTTTCTCCCGCGACGGCAAACGCATGGCATTCAGTTCACCCTCGCCTGCCTCGCTGAGTGAGATTTTCATCTCCGATGTGCAAAACTTTGCGCCGCGCAAGCTCACATCCATGACCGATCAGGTCAAAGAACTCAAGCTCCCCACGCGTGAAGTGATCTCCTGGAAGAGCCAGGACGGCACGGTGATTGAAGGCATACTGATCAAGCCGGCCGATTTTGATCCGTCCAAAAAATTCCCGCTGCTGTGCATCATTCACGGCGGGCCTACGGGTATCGACCGCGCGACCCTGCTCGACGCGCGCTACTATCCGGCGGATATCTGGGCCGGGCGCGGCGCGCTTGTGCTCAAAGTCAACTATCGCGGCAGCGCCGGCTATGGCGAAAAATTCCGCCAACTGAACGTGCGCAACCTCGGCGTCGGGGATGCTTGGGATGTGATTTCGGGCGTCGACTACCTGATCGGCAAAGGCTGGGTAGACCGGGATAAGGTCGGCTGCATGGGCTGGAGCCAGGGCGGCTACATATCAGCCTTCCTGACCGCATCCTCGGATCGATTTGCGGCAATTTCGGTCGGGGCCGGGATTTCGGATTGGTCGACCTATTACTACAACACCGACATCACGCCCTTCACGATCCAGTATCTCGGGGATGATCCGGTGGACGATCCCGACATTTACGCAAAGACCTCGCCCATTGCCTATATCAAGAAGGCGAAGACGCCGACGCTTATTCAACACGGGGAATTGGACAAACGCGTGCCGATCGCCGACGCATATGAGCTGCGACAGGCGCTGGAGGATCGCGGCGTCAAGGTGGAGATGATCGTCTACAAGGGCTACGGTCACGGCATCACAAAACCGAAATCCATGCGGGCGGTGATGCAGCACAATCTGGCGTGGTTCAATCACTACATTTTCGGAGATCCGCTGCCTGATCTCGCAAAACCGGATGTGCCGAAGACGCCTTCAGAGAAAGGCAGTGGGGGATAAACGGCACGACGAGGTCTTTTCGGCTTCATGATACTGGCGATGAGCATTTCTGCGGCTTTCATCAGGTGATTATCCCATGGCCATTGGTTTCCCGGCGATGGCCTTGGAAATCCTGGCCCCGGGCGCATACTTAAAGGAGGATGCCGCATGCCGGAATAACCAGGCGTCGTGGGGCGATGCCCGTTGACGGCAGACATCGCCAATGAATCCGCTAAGGATCAGTGATCATGGGGCTGAAGGTTCGGGCAAATGCGACGGAAGACGAGCTGAAAAGGCGGCAACTGGCCGGGCTCTGGTTTGCGGGCCACGCGCCAGTCGAGAATGAGGCGGATGCATCCGGGTTTATCCGGCATGTCGGATTTGCCCTTCGCTATAACGCAACGGCTTCGTTGCCGCTCGCGTCCATATTTACCGCCGTGGGTGAAAAGCGGCGCGCGATCGAATTGACCAACGCGCTGTTGGCTCGCGGTGAAGTGGTCGAAACGAATGTAATCGCCGCGAGACTGGTATTGGTTGATGCGGCCGTATTCCCGGCAGTATACGCGCTCCGGAAACAAAATCGATCCGTGGAATTATCATCCAACGCCGCTCGGGCACTGGAATTGATCTGTCAGGAAGGCTATGCCACATCGGGGGAAGTTCGGCGCTTCCTCGGTGTCGCCGGCCTCACTCGCCCGGATCCCGGGGATCGGGCACTCGAAGAGCTTCAGAGGGAACTGCTGATTGATCGCGGGCCCTCGAGCGTCCCCAAAAGAGGCATTCCTTATCTGAGCCCCGAAGGATACCCCTATCGAATACTGGAAAACGCTCACGCGGATTTAGTGAGCAAAGGGAGAGAACTGAGACCGGAGGAGGCACTTCGTCTTATTCTGGAAACCTACCTCCGTGCAGCCGTATTTGCCGCGCCCAGAAAGTTAGCTTCCATGTTCAACCTTCTGTGCAGCGAAGCTGAGCTGAGAGCTGCGATTGATTGGATGGTACGTGTTAAGAGGGCGCATGTCACCGGGAAATGGGTTGTTTTGGGGCCCAGTGACCCGTGGGGCTGAACAGCCTCAACGTCGCACCCGATGACGCATGAAAATGTTGTGCCCCGGGGGCAACCTTTCTGCGCCGCCCTTTCAGGGCTTTATTCGCTCGATTCCCTGCTCCCAGGGCTCACGCCCTGGGCTTGGGGCCGGAGATCACAAGCCCTGAAAGGGCGGCACAGAAACGAACGAGTCGATTGGCACCCCACGGATTCATTTTCGAAGTAGAGGCCGCAGAGCGTAGTTCGTTGGTGTATGATTTCCCGCCGGGATCTCTGCGTTGAGATTCTGCTTTCTTGGTTTGGCGGCGAAGATCTGTATGTAAGGAGTACATATGCGTTGCAGGAGTCTCATCCGACTTTTTGCCGTAATCCTACTTCTGGTATCGGCGGCTGCACCGGTCCTGGGACAATCCTGGTCCTTCTCCCTGGTGGGCGATGCACGCTCCGGCGCGCGTGATTTCAAGGCCGCGCTCGACTATATCCGCGAAGCCAAGGGCCCGTCGGGCAAAAAATCGGATCTGCCGGAGTTCATCGTGGTTGCGGGCGACTTTGATCCAGATGATGTGAACTATGCGCTCTATCGCGGTGTTTTCTCCGGAACGCCGTACCCTCGGTTTCTCCCCGTGATAGGAAACCACGATTCCGGTTATCGTTCATTCATCCTCGATACGATCATGCCCAAAGAGGGCATCCACACCACGTTTGATAAATCCACGGTGAGCTATTACGTGGATGTGCGCAACGTGCGCATCATTGTGGTGGATCAATACCAGGGCACTGGCTTCAAAGATGGATGCATCAATGATGCCGGCATCCTCTGGATTGAGCAGGCAATCGCGTCTGCCAAAGATGCGGACCACATTTTCATCGCCATGCATGTGCCGGCATTTTGCCGCGTGCGTCATGTGGGAGAGGGCTGCCCGGACCAAACGAACCGGTTCTGGGATATGCTCGTTCAGCATCGGGACAAAGTGCGCGCCGTGCTGGCTGCGCACACTCATAACTATTCCGTGATGCGCGTGCACGATCCGCGCGGCCCTGCAAACGACGGCAAGAGCTATCCCTTCGAACCGGATGGCATTTTTCAGGTCGATGCCGGGGGCGCAGGGAATTCCGACGACGGCAAGATTACGGTGATTACCTTTTTCATCGAAGGGCAGGCGGCCTCGGCACAAGTCGTCCAGTCCCCCAACGGCCAGACGCGATTTTCAATGATCAAGAATTTCGACCTGCTGGCAAAGTGACTCGGGAAGGGAAATGGCGGGAAGCGGGCGCCGGCTGGCAGGCTGCGCCCGCGATTCACGGCCGGCACAGCTTTCAGCATCGCTCTAACTGTGTCGCCCTTCAAGGCTCTCACCTGGATCGGATTCGACCCAGGGCTTCGGCGGGCTTTGCCGCCTACGCCCTGGGCTGTCCTGTGCCACGCTTTCAGCGCTCCAATTCATTGGTTGACACACTATCAATTCAGCTGTTACAGGCCGCTAAGGATGGTTGGGACCCTTGCGCTTGCCCCAGGTTGCGGGGGGCGGCTCGTTCATCATCCGGTTGACCGGGTGCTCCTTGAGCATCCGCATCGCCTCCTGCACCGCGCGCTCGAGCTGCGGGTCGTGGCCCGCGATCACGTCCTTCGGCCAGTTCTCGACGTCGACGTCCGGCGCCACGCCTTCGTTCTCCACGGCCCACTTGCCGTCGCGCGCGAAGAAGCCGCCGCGCGGCGCGATCATCGAGCCGCCGTCGATGAAGGCCGGCGTGTCGGCGGTGTGCACCAGCCCGCCCCACGTGCGCTTGCCGACGAGCGGGCCGATCTTGCGGTGCTTGAACATGTACGGCATCAGGTCGCCGCCCGAGCCGGCCATTTCGTTGATGATCATCACCTTCGGGCCCCAGATGCCGGCCGCCGGGCTGGTGAACGGATAGCGGTCGCCGGCGACGTTGTTGAAGTAGCCGTCGAAGTCGCGCTGCAGCACGTCGATGATGTAGTCGGCCGCCGAGCCGCCGCCGTTGTAGCGCTCGTCGACGATCGCGCCCTTCTTGTCCTGCTGCGCGAAGTAGTAGCGGTTGAAGCTCGTGTAGCCGGGCTGGCCGGTGTTGGGCAGGTAAACGTAGGCGAGCTGGCCGTTGGAGAGCTTGTCCACCAGGCGGCGGTTGGCCTCCACCCAGGCGCGCGTGCGCAGCCCCTGCTCGTTCGCCACCGGGACGACGGTGACCTGCCGCGCGCCGTCCATCGCCGGGCGGCTGTTGACGGTCAGCACCGTCTGCCGGTTGGCCGTGCCGTCGAGCAGGCGGTAGATGTTGTCGGGCGCGCGCAGCTCGACGCCGTTGATTGCGAGGATGTAGTCGCCGACCGCCACGTCCACGCCGGGCGCGGCGAGCGGCGCGCGCAGGTCCGTGTTCCAGCTTTCGTTGTCGTAGATGCGGGTGATCTTGTAGCGGCCGCTGTCGATGAGCGAAGTCGGCGCCGAGCAGTCCGCCCGGCGTCGCGGCACCTCGGGCATGTCGCCGCCGCGCACGTACGAGTGTCCGATGGCGATCTCGGCGCCCATGTTGTCGAGCAGGTAGTTGAGGTCGGCGCGGTGCATCACGTACGGCAGCAGCTGCCCGTACATCTCCTTCATCCTTCGGCCAGTCGGTGCCGTGCATGTTGGGCACGTAGAGGTAGTCGCGCTGGTTGCGCCACCCTTCGTTGAAGATCTGCTTGAACTCTTCCTTCGGATCGAGATACATGCGCAGCGTCACATTGAAGCGGCCCTGGCCTGCCTGCGGCGGTGTTGCGATCCGCGTCCACGAGGAAGAGGCTCGGACCGGCGGGTACGCCGCCCGGCCGGCGCCGCGCCCGCCACCGCCGCCACCGCCGCCGGCACGATACAGCAGCTTGCGGCCGTCGGCGCTCACGTCGTAGTCGGCGACGCCGGTGACGAACGGCGCGGCCCTGCGGTCGCTCAGCCGATAGCGCTGCAGGATGTTGCCGCCGCCACCGCCGCCGCCGCCGCGTCCGCCGCCTCCGGCAGCGGCTTCGAGGTAGAAGACCGTGCCGGCAACGCCGGCCTCAAGCTGCGAGTACTGGCCGTTCGGGGACGCCTGGCACGGCAGATGATGCGCTGCTGCAGGCCGTCGAAGTCGATCTGCACCGTGACCGGCGCTGCGGCAGCCGCGTGCGAGCCTGAACGCCCGGTTCACCTGCTTCAGCAGCAGCTGCGCCACCGCCCGGCCGCTCCCCGGCCGCCGCGGCCGCCGCCGCCGCCAGGACGCGCTGGATGCGCCGGTGTCCTCGTCACTCTCCGGCAGCAGCGGGCTCGGATCGCCCTTCTTCAGAATGGCGAAGTACAGGCCGAAGTTCTCGGTGTGGTCGTAGGAGGTCATGTCGAGCCATTGCGAGCGCCAGCCCGAAGTCCGTCGAGGCGAGGAACCAGAGATACTTGCCGCCGGCGTCCCAGGCCGGCCATACCGCATCGGCAAGGCCGTCGGTGACCTGCTTCGTCTCGCCGGTCTCGACGTTGCTCACGAAGATCGCGTGATAGAGCGAGTTGAGGTGGCTCGCGTACGCGACCCACTTCGAGTCGGGACTCCACACCGGGTTCTGAGCGTGCGCTGCGGCACCATCCAGGGATCGTTGCCCACCACTTTGGCCTGGCCGCTGGCGACGTCGAGCACCCACACCTTCAGGTTCGTGTCGGTGTAGACGATCTTCTTCGAGTCGGGCGACCACGACGGCGTGTAGTAGTGCGTCGGGTTCGGCAGCGCGATCTCGCGGGGCGGCGTGAGGCCGTCCTGGGCCTCGATGACAAGCTTGTACTCGCCGGACTCTGTCGCTGAAGTACGAGACGTACTTGCCGTCCGGCGACCAGGCCGGATCGCGCTCGGCCGAACCGCTCGAGTTGGTGAGGTTGCGGACGTCGCCCTTCTCGGCCGGGATGGTGAAGATCTCGCCGCGCGCCTCGACCACCACGCGCTTGCCGGTGGGTGACACCGCCATGTTGGTCATGCGGCTGGTCACGTCCTCCCACCTCGGCATCATCCACGGGAAGTCGCCGGTCGCGGTGATGTTCACGACGTGCTCCTTGCCCGGCTTTGGATCGAGTTCGTGGATGTAGCCGGCCTGCTCGAACACCACGGCGCCGGCGCCGGCGTCGATCGCCTTGACATCGAAGTCGGTGAACTTCGTCACCTGCGTCAAGCTTCTTGGCCTTCGTGTCGTACGCCCAGACGTTGGCCACGCCGTCGCGATCGGAGATGAAGTAGACCGTGTCGCCCACCCAGACGGGATCCATGTCCTTCGAATCGGTCCAGGGCGGCGACACCAGGTCGTAGGTCTTGAGGTCGACGATCCAGATCGGGCGGTTCTGGCCGCCGCGGTAGTTGCGGCGCTCCTCGTCCCACGAGTTGTTCATCCGATAGGCGATGCGCGTGCCGTCAGGCGAGATCTTGCCCTGATAGCCGCGGGGCAGTGCCAGCGGCTCTTCCACGCCCCCTGCCGACCGGCACCGTCCAGAAGCGCGGCGCGCCGCTCGGCGCCCATGTCGCGCGCTGGAGGAGACGAACAGGATCGCCTTGCCGTCAGGCGTCCAGCCCTGCACCAGGTCGGCGCCCGGGTGCCAGGTCAGGCGCCGTGGCTCTCCGCCCTCCGCCGGCACGACATAGACATCGGTGTTGCCGGCATACTCGGCGCTGAACGCGATCAACTTGCCGTCGGGCGAGAAATGGGGATTCGACGTCTGGCCCTGGAAGCTGGTGAGGCGGCGCGCCATGCCGCCGGCGCGCTCGACGACCCAGATGTTGTTGGCGTAGGCGAAGGCGATCTGCGTGGCACTCACGGTCGGCGTGCGCAGCAGGCGTGTCGGCCCGCCGTCCGGCGGTGTCGCCGCCAAGGCCGTAAGCACAGTTACCGCGAGCAACGGAAGCCATCGAAACTTGGTCAGCAGGGAACGCAAAAGCATAGGTTTATCCTCCAGTGGTTTTGCACGCACTTGTACCACGAAGCCTGTTGCGGATCAAAGCAATCTGCGCAGGTCAATGCAGTCCAGACAAAAGGAAAGCAAAAGATCGACGCAGAGGCCGCAGAGCAAAGGCATTTAAAAGCAAAGAATCCTCTGCGGCCTCTGTTCCGAAAATGACTCAGTGGGGTGCCAATTGATTCGATCGTTTTTGCGCCGCCCTTTCAGGGCTTACAATCTCCGGCCCCCAAACCCAGGGCTTACGCCCTGGGCTGTGCTGCTCCGCCCTTTCAGGGCTATGCGCTGCACGGCCATGAAAACCGCGAGGATTACGGCTGCAAAATCCCGAAGGGCTGAGCCTTGCACGGCCGTGAAAATCCCAAGGATCACGGCTGCAAAACCCCGAAGGGGTGGCGCAGCAAAGCCCAGGGCGTGAGCCCTGGGAAGCGGGCATCGAGCGGTAAGAGCCCTGAAAGGGCGGCACAGGAAACCTGCGGCGAGAGCGCAACATTTTCATGCGTCACTGGGTGCGCCCCGGCGCATGGGAGACTGCGTTGACGTTTTTGTGATGCGCGGATGCCGCGCGCCGAAGGTTCCGTCAAGCCGGCCTTGCTCCGGGCAGGTGGTAGGCCAGGAGTTGCGTGGTGTCCGCGAGTGAGCGGCGCAGCTGTGCGCTCGCGGGCGCTCCGTTCCCCCATAGGTCCATCCAGCCCAGTTGCCGGTTTCCGACAGCCAGGGCCACGCGCGCCCCTGCCACCGGGATTGGATGGGGCCAGTTTTCCTCGTTTGCCCCGCGCGGCAGTAGCGTATTCAGCGCGAGAATCTGGTTGGGGACGCCCTTCGCTACACTCACCTCGTCGGTGGCAGCCAGGACCCGATCCTGAGCATCGCGGACAACCGCCCCTGCGATGGGGCAAGTGACGACCGCAGCATCGAGGATCGCCCCCAGCCTGGACGGAAGCGGTTCGCTGCTCTGCAGACCCCCGATCGTTGCATGGAGCATCTCGAGCTGTTTGCGGGCGCTCGCAAGCGAAGCAACTCTCTTGCCGCGCTGCGATCCGAGAGCGGCGGCGATGAGTCCACACACGCCGAGCCCGACGAATGCGATAATGTCGTGCTTGTCCACAATCGTGAGCCGCAGGTACGGCTTCGTGAGGAAAAAGTCCAGGCTCAGCGCCGAGCACAAAGCCGTGGCCACAGCGGCGCGGCGACCCCCGTACTCGGCCACCAGGATCGTCAAAGCCATGAATGCGAAACCAAAGTTAGAGGCCGAGGTAAAATCGCGCAGTGGCACGAGCGCCAGCCCTAAGAGAATAGCCGCAAGTGGCCCGGTACCCAGAAGTATTAGGCTTTCGTCCCTGTCTTCTTGCATCTCGCCGCCTTTATGGTTAAGGATGAATTGCCTTTTCCCGACTATTCCATAATCGTCGTGGCGCGCACGACAACGGATTATACACCTCATACACGCCAAGAAATTCGCAAAGCTGATGACGCACCCACGCGATGCCTGTTCGTTTTATTATATTTTGCCGGGAAATTACCAAGCCGAGTTCTACCGCCGATCCTGCAAGCGCGTTCGGTACCATCCGCAGCTCACTCGTGCGCATGCACGTGGGCGCCGGGCACCGCACGGCGCTCAGATCTCAGAATTATTCGATCCCAAGCCCCGTTCTGCAGCAGATTTCCGTTTACGGATTAACATCCCACCGAAATCCTCTTTTTAAGGGAACCTTTTTTCATACAATGACACATACCTATGCATGCCGAACCATTCCTGCGCCAAAATAACGCAAATGAATCTCACAGATTGAGGTTGGTTTGCCGGGTTCCTCCTTGGAGGGTCATCGACCATGGCCAGCGATGTTCGCTACGCTTTTAGAATGCTACGCCGATCCCCTTCTTTTACTGCAATTGCCATCCTGGTGCTGGCCTTGGGAATCGGGGCTAACGCCGCGATGTTCAGCGTAATCCATGCTGTATTGTTGCAGTCGCTCCCCTATGAAAAGCCGGACGAGCTCGTGATCCTGTGGATGCGGTTCACGGGAATTGGCATCCCCAAGGATCAGAATTGGGTTTCTGCTCCTGAATTCATGGATTTGCGGACGACTTCGAAAGCATTCTCTGAAATCGCTGCCATTGATGGCAACAGTTACAACATCAGGGTTTCGGAAAAACCTGAACGAGTCGAGGGCGCAGCCGTCTCCGCGAGCTTCTTCCGGTTGCTGGGTGTTCAACCAATGCTCGGCCGGTCATTCCACCCGGAAGAAGAGATCGTAGGACGGAATGGCGTGATCCTCATAAGCTATGGCCTTTGGCAACGCCGTTTCGGATCAGATCCGAATGTCCCGGGTCGGCCGATCAACATCAACGGTCAGAGCTTTCAGATCATTGGGGTCATGCCCAAGGGTTTCGGCTATCCTGACCTGGCCGAGATATGGACGCCGCTTGCTTTCGCCGCGGATGATCTGGCGCAATCCCGACGGGGCAATCATGGTCTGCTGGCGATTGCCAGGATTCGCGACTATATTTCATTTGCGGCCGCCCAAGCCGACATGGAAGCAGTCTCGCAGCGGATCATCGAGGGGGCGCCCGATTATCCATACAAGGATTTCGGTTTTCGCGTGATCATGACACCTCTATTGGAAGACATGATCGGAGATCTCCGGCCGGCGCTGTTGATCCTGATGGGTTCGGTTGCGTTCGTGCTTCTGATCGCGTGTTCCAATGTGGCCAACCTGCTGCTCGCAAAAGCATCGAGTCGCGAACGAGAACTCGCAGTCCGCAATGCACTTGGAGCAAGCCGCATCCGCCTCATCCGCCAACTGCTGACCGAAAGCATCATATTGTCAATTGCCGGTGCGCTGGTCGGGATGGCATTGGCGAAATGGATGCTGATGGCGGTCATACGAGTCGCAGAGGCTTCAATGCCACGGATCATCCAGGCGGAGCTCAACTGGCCCGTGCTTGGATTCACGGCCGCCATTGCAACCCTTACCAGCCTGGTGTTTGGTTTGTGGCCGGCACTCCGCTCCTCTGCAGATTTCAGTCCCGAATCGCTCAAGGAAGCGGGGCGTCCGATAACCTCGGGGGCGGCACGGCAGCGATTGCGCGACGCCCTTGTCGTGGCCGAGGTGGCATTGTCGCTTGCGCTGCTCGCGGGAGCCGGCCTCCTGATCCGCAGTTTTATGCGCCTGCAGGAGGTTGATCCCGGATTCCGGCCGCACAATGTGCTGACTTTGCGAATTGCCCTCCCCGATTCGCGGTACGGCGATCCCGGCAAGATTCGCGTGTTTTATCGCGAGCTGAACCGTCGGATCGCAGCACTGCCGGGCGTGGAAGCGGCAGGAGCAATTGGTTTGCTTCCGCTGAGCGGTCAGAACAGCTCAGGAACGGTTACGGTCGACACACAAGCTGTCCCCGCGGAAAATCGAACGCCGGAAGCGGACCGGAGGCCTGTGACGGCTGGGTTGTTTCAGGCCTTGGGTGTCGAACTGCTGCACGGCCGATATTTTGATGAGCGAGATTCTGAAAATGCTGCTCCCGTGGCCATAATCGACGAGACGATGGTGCGGACCTATTGGCCGCATGAGAATCCGATCGGAAAGCGGATAAAAAGGGGCGGCGCGCAATCGACTGCGCCCTGGATGACGGTAGTAGGGATTGTGCGCCACGTTCGCTATCGTACGCTCGAATCACCGTCCCGGGTGCAGGTCTACTGGCCGGAAATGCAGATCCCGTCGCCCGACCTGAGCATCGCAATTCGTACCGCCACCGAGCCGCACGCCCTGGCAAGTGCCGTGGAGCGACAGATCATGGCGATCGATCCCGACCAGCCGGCGTATATGGTCCGTACTATGGATGAACTGATGTCGAGCTCCATGGCGCGGCGCCGATTGTCGATGTGGCTCTTGTCTGCTTTTGCAGGTATAGCCATGCTGCTCGCTGGGGCTGGGATTTACGGTGTGATTTCGTACTCGGTCGCCCAGAGGACTCGCGAGCTGGGCATTCGCATGGCACTGGGCGCGAGCCGGGGGCTGATCCTGCGCATGGTGATCCAACACAGCCTTGGACTGGTCGTCATCGGCGTTGCCATCGGCCTTGCGGGCAGTCTATTCCTGACGCGGCTCATGTCCGGGATGTTGTTCAACGTCAGCGCAACGGACCCGTTCACCTTTGCGGCAGTCGCGATCGTTTTGGCATGCATTGGATTGATCGCCGGTTACTTGCCTGCCAGGCGTGCGACGCATATTGCGCCCGTCGAGGCGCTGCGGCAGGAGTAATGCCGAAATGAATCCGGCAGCCGATATCCGCGTTGCCGCGCTTGTGCGGAGGTCGGAGGTCGATCGTTTGAGGCCAGTGTTCTGCAATTGTGAATCCTGTGTCTACCGCGGGAACACTTGGGATAGAATGTCTCAGGGAGGGGAGCCGTGGGCAGGCGCGCGTCGAGGTTGGCTGTGTCACTTGCGGGATTGGCGGCCATCACCCTGGCAGCGCACTGGATCTCTGCCAACCCCACGACTGCAGGATTTGCCTATCTGTTGCTGGTGCTTGTTTTGGCCAGCACCTGGGGGTTCCTTGAAGCTGCCGTCGCCTCGATCGCAGCTACACTTGCCATCAACTTTTATTTTCTGCCGCCAGTCGGGACCTTCACGATTCAGGATCCGCAGAATTGGGTGGCGCTGTTCAGCTTCCTGGCAACCTCGCTGATTGCGAGCCGGCTTGTCGACGCAAGCGAAGCGACGCGCCCTCGATGCCATAGAACGGCAGCAGGATATCGAGCGGCTGTACACATTCAGCCGTGCCATCCTCCTGATCGGCAGCCTGGAGTCGTTCCCCGCTCAACTCGTACGCAAGCTGCAGGAGATTTTCCAATTTGATGCGGCTGTGCTTTACGAGCACCGCACAGGCGAGTTTTATCGGGCCGGCCCCTCCGATCTCGAAGGCCTCGAAGATCATCTTCGTGAGGCCGCGGCGCACGGAACAACTTATTCCGATTTGCAGTCCAATCGGATCGTTACGGCCATCCATCTGGGAACTGAACCGATTGCCAGCCTCGCGATTCAGGGCGCCCGCATGCCGGATTCCGTGCTGCAGGGGATTGCCAACCTGATGGCCATCGGCCTGGAAAGGGCGCGCGCACAGGATTTCGCGCATCAGATCGAGGCTGCGCGGCAAAGCGAGCAGTTGCGCACGACCATCATCGACGCCATGGCACACGAGTTCAAGACTCCGCTGACCTCCATCAAGGCGGCAACGACTTCGCTCCTGGATAATCCCGGCCAGCCGGAGGAAAGCCGACGGGAGTTGCTCAAGATTGCCGACGAAGAAGCGGATCACTTGAAGAATCTGATCGAGGGTGTCGTAGAGATGGCGCAGTTGGATACGGCACACATAAAGATTCAACCCGAGCCATCCAGGATGAGTGAGGTGGTTTCAGATGTGGTCGGCTCGATGCAGACGGAGATTGACAAGCGGCCGATTGAGATCGACGCCAAAGAGCAACTCCGGACCAGCGCCATGGACCGCCGCCTGGTCAAGCTTGCCCTGAAGCAGCTGATCGACAATGCCTTGAAATATTCTTATCCGCGAACACCTCTTTCAATCCGCGTCTACGACTCCGACGGCACGGTGACCGTGGAAATCACCAATCGCGGGCAGGCGATATCTGCGGAGGAACAGAGCCTCATTTTTGAGAGGTTCTACCGAAGTCCTGCTGTGCAGACAAAAATCCCGGGCTCCGGTTTGGGGCTTACGATTGCCCAAAGCATCGTGCGGGCGCATCAGGGAGAACTGACCGTGAGCAGCCGCGCCGGTGAAACTACTTTCCGCATGACCTTGCCGGCGCAAATCAAAGGAGGCGCATCGTGAGCGCGGGCCGCATTCTCGTGATTGATGACGAGCCGCAAATCCGGCGCATCATGCGCACCACGCTGGCCAGCGCCGGGTTCGAAGTGGAGGATTCCAGGACGGCCGAGGAGGGTTTCGAAAAAATCCGCGAGTTCCACCCGGATCTGGTGCTCCTCGACATCAACATGCCCGGCATGAACGGCATGGACGCTTGCCGTGCGATCAGGGGCGACTCCGACATCGCCATTATCATGCTCACCGTGCGGAATTCGGAAGCGGACAAAGTTGCGGCTCTGGATGCCGGTGCAGACGATTTTGTGACCAAGCCGTTCAGCACGCCGGAGCTTCTGGCGCGCATCCGCTCCACGCTCAGGCGCGTGCCGACCTCGCATTCGTCACCCCGCAGGATTCGCGTTGGGCGGCTCTTGATCGATTTCAATGCGCGGACAGTCTCGAACGGAGCCGAGCCAGTCCACCTGACCCCCAAAGAACTGGATCTGCTCCGCTACCTTACCCAGCACCCAAATCAGGCACTGTCCCACCGAGAGTTGCTGCAGGCAGTGTGGGGGCCCGATTATGGCTCCGAGGTCGACTACCTGCGCGTTTTCGTCAAAAACCTCCGCAAAAAAATCGAGCTGAATCCCGAGACTCCCCAGTTCATCACGACCGAGCCCTGGGTCGGCTATCGCTTCAACGGCCTGCCGGAAACTTTATAGATTCTTCCTGGATTTTTCACGGCTTCTTCCTGTCTTTCACACGAGTTCTTCAGGGCCTCCGGCGTATGCTCTTCCGCGGAGGGCAAGAAGCATATGATTCCCAGCGTTGCGGGATCTACCGATCTGGACGCCGGACCTGTCGAACGGCCGTGGCCGGGGGACCCCGGCTCCAGGCTCGAAATATTCGTTGTAATACGGCTTTGATAGAGAGGAGTGACGGCATGCAGGACATCTTTTATATCGTTGTCACCGTCGTTTTCTTTGTGGTCGCGGCGGCGTTCACGCGCGGCTGCGAGAAACTGGAAAAGGAGGAAAAGTAGGATGACAGACTACATCTTAACCGGGATCGTGTCCGTTCTGCTCCTCATTTACTTGATCTACGCGCTGTTGAAGCCTGAGAAGTTTTAGGAGGCCATGATGACATCTAATGGGATATTGCAAATGGCGCTGTTCTTCGGCGTGCTCCTGCTCCTTACCAAGCCGCTGGGCGCTTACATGGCCCGGGTCTTCCAGGGCGAGCGCACCTTTCTGACACCGGTTCTGCGGCCGGTCGAGCGACTCTTCTACAAGCTCTTCGGCGTCAATGAAGACGAGGACATGAGGTGGACAACGTACGCCTTCGCCATGCTGATGTTCAGCGTCGTCGGTGCGCTGCTCACCTATGCGCTGCTGCGCCTGCAGGGATATCTGCCGTTCAATCCGAAGCGCTTCACAGGCAAGGAGATGACGGCCGACCTAGCCTTCAACACGGCGATGTCGTTCACCACTAACACCAACTGGCAGAACTACGTGCCGGAGGCCGTCGTCAGCTACTTCTCCAACATGGTGGCGCTGGCCTGGCACAACTGGATGTCGGCGGCCACGGGCATCGCCGTTGCCATTGCCGTCGTGCGCGGGTTTGCCCGGCACTCGGCAAAGGGCATCGGCAACTTCTGGGTAGACTATGACGCGCGGCACTCTCTACATCCTGCTGCCGATCTGCTTGGTCTACGCGCTCTTTCTCGTACAGCAGGGCGTTCCGCAGAACTTCGCGCCCTACACGCAGGTGAAGACGCTGGAAGGCGCGGATCAGTCCATCGGGCAGGGGCCGGTCGCATCGCAAGAATGCATCAAGATGCTTGGCACCAACGGCGGCGGCTTCTTCAACGCCAACTCCGCGCATCCCTACGAGAACCCGACGCCGCTCACCAACCTCATCGAGATGCTCTCTATCTTCTCGATAGGAGCCGGGCTGACTTACACCTTCGGCAAAATGGTGGGCAACACAAAGCAGGGCTGGGCCATCTTTGGGGCGATGGCCTTCATGTTCATTGGCGGACTCAGCCTGTGCTACTGGTCTGAGGCGAAGGGCAACCCGAACGTCGCGCAACTCGGCGTGATGACCGCAGCGGCCGACGGGCAGCCGGGCGGCAACATGGAGGGCAAGGAGGTGCGCTTCGGCATCGCCAACTCCGCGCTGTTTGCGACCGTGACGACCGACGCCTCCTGCGGCGCCGTGAACTCCATGCACGACAGCTACACGCCGTTGGGCGGCATGGTGCCGCTGCTCAATATCATGTGCGACGAGATGATCTTCGGCGGCGTCGGCGCAGGCCTTTTCGGAATGCTGATGTATGCCGTGGTCGCCGTCTTCATCGCCGGCCTTATGGTGGGGCGCACGCCGGAGTACATCGGCAAGAAGATCGAGAAGTTCGAAGTGCGCATGGCGATTCTGGCCGTGCTCCTTCTGTTCGCCAACGTCGTGGTGTGGACCGCCTTCGGTACCAACGTCAACCTGCCTCCGGGCAGTACATCGCAGACCTTCACCGATGCGCAAAAAGCGGACGAGGATAAGCTGCTGGCGGAGCATCCCGCTGCCGCCTGGAATCACGTCAACGGCAGCAGCCCATCCAATTACTACGGCGCCACCTGGAACAACGTCAACAACTCCGGCGCACACGGCTTCTCGGAGATCCTATATCAGTACTGCTTCCCAGACGGGCAACAACGGCTCCGCCTTCGCCGGCCTCACGGGCAACACGCCGTACTTCAACCTCACGGGAGGCGTCGCGATGCTGATCGGCAGGTTCCTCATGATGATCCCGCTTCTGGCCATGGCCGGAAGCCTGGCCCGCAAGAAGGCTGTGCCCGAATCGGCGGGTACTCTGGCGACCGATTCCGGCACCTTCGCGTTCATGCTGGCCGCCGTCGTGCTGATCGTGGGGGCCCTCGAGTACTTCCCCGCGCTGTCGCTCGGCCCCATTGTGGAGCACTTCCAGATGGTCGCGGGAAAGCTGTTCTAAACTGCCCCGGACGCTTAGGAGAGACAAATCTATGGCTACGCAGACAAACAAGATTCCTTCCGCTCCCACTCCGGCTGTGGAAGTGGAGGCATACAAGAAACCCAAGTACGCTCCGAAGCGGCTGTTCGATCCGCCGATCGTCAAGCGCGCGATCGTGGACGCCGTTCCGCAAGCTTGATCCCCGGCTGGTCGCCAAGAACCCCGTCATGTTCGTGGTCGAAGTGGGCAGCGTTGTGCTGACCTTCCTGCTCATACGGGACCTGTTCACCGGGGGGCACAATCTGCTCTTCAACTTCCAGATCACCCTCTGGCTCTGGTTCACGGTGCTCTTCGCTAACTTCGCGGAGGCGATGGCCGAGGGTCGCGGCAAGGCACAGGCCGATGCGTTGCGCAAGACCAGGACCGAGACCATGGCCCGCAAGCTCGTCAATGGCAACGGAGGAACGCGTCCCCGGCACCCAACTGCGCAAGGGCGACATCGTTGTCTGCGAGGCGGGCGACCTCATCCCCGGCGACGGCGAGGTGATCGAGGGAATCGCAAGCGTGGACGAATCGGCCATCACCGGCGAGAGTGCGCCGGTCATCCGCGAGAGCGGCGGCGACCGCAGCGCGGTCACGGGCGGCACAAGAGTGCTTTCCGATCGGATCGTCATCCGCATCACCTCCAACCCCGGCGAAACCTTCATAGACCGGATGATCGCGCTTGGTCGAAGGCGCGCGGCGGCAGAAGACGCCCAACGAGATCGCGCTGACGATCCTGCTGGCCGGCATGACTATCATTTTCGTCCTGGCTGTCATGACGCTCGTGCCGTTCGCAGCCTACAGCATACGCGCTGCGGGAGCCGGTTCGCTGCCGAGCATGTTTGTGCTGCAGGCGCTGCTGGTCTGCCTGATCCCGACGACCATCGGCGGCCTGCTCTCCGCGATCGGGATTGCGGGCATGGATCGCGTCATGCAGCATAACGTGCTGGCGATGTCGGGCAAGGCGGTGGAAGCCGCGGGCGACGTGAACACGCTGCTCCTCGACAAGACCGGAACGATCACGCTGGGCAATCGGCAGGCGGTGGAATTCATTCCACTGCCGGGCGTAAAGATCGAAGAACTGGCGAATGCCGCGCAGCTTTCGTCCCTGGCGGACGAGACTCCCGAAGGCCGCAGCATCGTCGTGCTGGCAAAAGAGAAATACGGCCTGCGCGGACGCGAACTGCACGAGCTATGAAGCGGAGTTCATCCCCTTCACGGCGCAGACGCGCATGAGCGGCGTCAACCTGGACAACATGCAGATTCGCAAGGGCGCGGGTGATGCCGTAAGACAGTATGTCAGAGAGCAGGGGGGCGCCGTGCCCGGTGAGCTGGATGAGATCATCACACGCATCGCCTCCGCCGGCGGAACCCCGCTGGTCGTCGCGGCGAATGACAAGACGCTCGGCGTCATCCATCTAAAGGATATTGTCAAGGGCGGAATGCGCCAGCGGTTCGACCAACTCCGGGCAATGGGCATTAGGACCGTGATGATTACCGGAGACAATCCGCTCACCGCCGAATCAATCGCGGAAGAGGCAGGCGTAGATGACTTCCTCGCGGAGGCGACGCCTGAAACCAAGATGGCGCTGATCAAGCAGGAGCAGGCGGGGGGCAAGCTCGTGGCGATGACCGGCGACGGCACCAACGACGCTCCTGCCCTGGCGCAGGCGGATGTCGGCGTGGCGATGAACACGGGCACACAGGCCGCCAAGGAGGCCGGCAACATGGTGGACCTCGACAGCAACCCGACGAAGCTGATCGAGATCGTGGAGATCGGCAAGCAGCTTCTGATGACGCGCGGCTCGCTGACGACCTTCAGCATCGCCAACGACGTCTCCAAGTATTTCTGCATCATCCCGGCGATGTTCGCGGCGACCTATCCGATGCTGGGAATCATCAACTTCCTGAAGTACGGACCATGGAGCGCGCTGACAACTGCCACATTCGGCGGTGCTGGCGGCCGTGATCTTCAACGCGCTGATCATCATCGCGCTGATCCCGCTGGCGCTACGCGGCGTCGCCTACAAGCCGATGGGCGCGTCCGCCGTGCTGCGCCGCAACCTGTTGATCTACGGCGTCGGCGGTGTGCTCGTGCCGTTCCCGGCTATCTGGGCCATTGACCGGCTGCTGGTGCTGCTGCACCTGGCGTGATAAGGAGAACGAGCCATGTTAAGACAACTGCGACCGGCGATCGTGAGCGTGCTGGTTTTCACGATATTCACAGGGTTGATTTTCCCGTCCGTGATCACGATGATTGCGAAGGCGGTTTTTCCGCATCAGGCTAACGGCAGCCTGATCGAGCAGAACGGCAAGGTGGTCGGCTCGGAAATCATCGGGCAGAACTTCACCGCGCCGGGCTACTTCCATCCGCGCCCATCGGCGGCGGGCAGTGGTTACGACGCGAGCGCGTCCGGCGGCACGAACCTGGGGCCGACGAGCGACAAGCTCATCAACGGCATCCACAAAAAACTGCCGGACGGCAAGGATGACCCCTCCAACTTTGACGGCATCAAAGACCTGGCGGCGGCCTACCGCAAGGAGAACGGACTACCGGACAACGCGCCCGTGCCTCCCGACGCCGTAACCCGCTCGGCCAGCGGCCTCGATCCGCACATCAGCCCGGCGAACGCGGCGCTGCAAGTGGCCCGCGTCGCGAGGGCGCGCGAACTTTCGGAGGACCAGGTGGCGAAGGTGGTCGCGGAGAACACGGCGGGCCGTCAGTTGGGCTTTTTGGGCGAGCCGGCCGTCAACGTGCTGAAACTCAACCTTGCACTGGACAAAGCCGCGCCCGGCAAATCGGGGGCAACGCCCAGCAAGTGACCCAAAGCTTCCGATGTAACAGATGCCGGCCAGCCAGTCCCCTGGCTGACCGGGGAACCGAAATGACAACCGAATGGCTCGGCAGTGGCAATATGCTCTCGCCCATGACGACATATTCAGAATCTCGGAACCTTTCGCTTTTGCCGGCGAAGCGCCTCAGCGCGCGTCCACTATTCGACCCGCCGATTCTGAAGCGGGCAATAAAGGATTCCTTCATTAAACTCCATCCGATCGCAATGGTGAAAAATCCCGTCATGTTCGTCGTCGCAGTGGGCGCCGCATTTACCACCGCCGCGCTACTCCGTGACCTTCTGAAGGGTGCCACAAACCTCGGTTTCATCTTTCAGATTGCCCTCTGGCTCTGGCTTACAGTCCTCTTTGCTAATTTCGCCGAAGCCATGGCGGAGGGGCGCGGGAAGGCGCAGGCCGACAGCCTGCGCCAAACCAAGACCGGAACAATGGCCAAACGAATCGTGAACGGCGGAAAAATCGAGAAGATGCCTGCCAGCCGGCTGCGTAAGGGCGATGTCGTGATCTGCGAGGCGGGTGAAATCATTCCGGGGGATGGAGAGGTAGTGGAAGGCATCGCGAGCGTCGATGAGTCGACCGTCACCGGCGAAAGCGCTCCGGTGATTCGTGAATCCGGTGGAGATCGCTGCGCGGTAACGGGCGGCACCAAAGTCCTCTCGGACTGGATCAAGATTCAAGTCACATCGAACCCGGGTGAGACCTTTCTGGACCGGATGATCGCCATGGTCGAGGGGGCGGCGCGGCAGAAGACTCCCAATGAAATCGCGCTGAATATTGTCATCGCCGGCCTGACCCTGGTTTTCCTGCTGGCGGTGGTTACGCTGCATCCATTTGCCGCATACAGCGTGGCCGCCGCGGGCGCGGGGAGCGTCCCCAGCATCGCCGTGCTGATTTCGCTGCTGGTCTGTCTGATTCCCACGACGATTGGAGGGCTGCTATCCGCAATCGGAATCGCGGGAATGGACCGGGTCATGCAGCATAACGTGCTGGCAATCAGCGGCAAGGCGGTGGAGGCCGCGGGCAACGTCAATACGCTTTTGATCGACAAGACGGGAACCATTACGCTTGGGAACCGCCAAGCCGTGGTGTTCATTCCTGCAGATGGAGTATCGGAGGCCGAGCTGGCCGACGCGGCCCAACTTTCCAGCCTGGCTGATGAGACACCGGAAGGCCGGTCCATCGTTGTACTCGCCAAGAATAAATACAATATTCGTGGAAGAGATGTGGCCTCCCATGATGCCAGGTTCATTGCTTTCTCCCCTCACACGCGCATGAGCGGCGTCGATTTGGACCATCGCTCCATACGCAAAGGCGCTGTAGATGCCGTGATCGAGTTCGTGAAATCGCAGGGCGGAACGGTTCCACCAAATCTGGCCGATATCACGGATCGCATTGCAAGGGCGGGCGGCACCCCACTGGCAGTTGCCGATGGCGGCAAGGTGCTGGGCGTTATTCACCTGAAGGACATCGTAAAAGGGGGCATGCGGGAACGCTTCGGCCAGCTGCGCGCCATGGGTATTCGTACCGTCATGATTACCGGAGACAATCCGCTTACGGCGGCAGCCATCGCCGAGGAAGCCGGAGTCGACAACTTCCTCGCCCAGGCAACGCCTAAGGGAAAAATGGATCTGATCCGCCGGGAGCAAGCGAGAGGACGTCTGGTTGCCATGACGGGCGATGGAACGGATGATGCTCCGGCCTTGGCTCAATCCGATGTGGGCTTGGCAATGAACACCGGGACGATGGCCGCTAAAGAGGCAGGCAACATGGTCGATCTCGACAGCAATCCCACCAAGCTCATCGAAGTGGTCGCGATCGGGAAACAGTTGCTGATGACACGAGGCGCTTTGACGACTTTCTCGATTGCCAGCAATGTCGCGAAGTACCTTGCAATCCTGCCAGCCATGTTCATGGGGATTTATCCGGAGCTGAGCAAGCTTAATATCATGAACCTCCACAGCCCCGAGAGTGCAGTCCTGGCGGCGGTGATCTTCAACGCCCTGATCATCATCGCCCTGATTCCACTAGCTCTGCGTGGCGTGTCCTATAAACCGATGGGTGCTGCCGCCCTTTTGCGCCGCAATCTTCTGGTATACGGCCTGGGTGGAATCATTGCTCCCTTCCCAGGGATTTGGCTGCTCGATCGAATCCTGGGAATTGCTGCATCTCGCCTAGAGGAAAACTGCGATGTTTGAACACTTTATGCCCACTCTGAGCAGCACATTAGTCCTGATACCATCAGATCTCTTTACCTCCTCGACGAGTGGTCTGGATCCGCATATCAGCCCTGCTGCTGCGCGCGCACAGATTGCACGCGTTGCCAGGGCCCGGGGCATCTCGGTGGATCAGGTGAACGGCTTGGTTGAGCGGTTCGCAGAACACCATCCGTCGACTCTGACCCCGGTATCACCTCACTGCAAAAAGAAAGGATTACTTTCATGTTGAAGCCGTTTCTGAAGTGGAGTGGGCGCTGCCCCGTCTGTTTTCTTGCCCTGATGCTCTGGCACAGCCTCTGTTTCGGGCAGGGCGGCGGCGCGTCGTCCAATCAAAAGCCGAATACTACGGATTCGCAGATTTCGCCGGCGGTTGCCAAGGAGATCGATGCTCTAAAGAAGCGCATTGAACAGCTCGAATCGGAGTTAGCGGTGACCAGGGCGCAAGACAAAAACTCGTCAGTGAATTCCGCGCCGCAGGCGGATGCTACGACTCAAGCCGCTTCACTCCCGACGCCGGCACCCGAGGTCAAACAGGATTCCGCCTCGTCCGTGCAAGCGCAAAGTGGAACCACGCCCGCAGCCTCCGTATCCGGTCAGGCCGAGAAAAAGAAGCCAGCGGAGCCGTTTGCCTTTGCGGATTTTACCTGGTTGAACGGCAACCCGCGCACGAAGGAAGTGCCGCTGGACACGAAATTCTTTACGCCGGAAATCCGCGCCGATATCGACTATATCTACGATTTCAGCCATCCCAAAGACCACACCATCGGCGGGTCGAGCGAGGTCTTTCGGTCGGGCGAAGTCCAGGTGACGCAGCTCGGCGTCGGCGGGGACTTCCACTATGACAACGTGCGCGCCAGGCTGATGACGCAGTTTGGAATGTATTCACAAACGACTCCACGGAATGACGCCAGCCCGGCAGTTGGCCAATGGAATCTCGCCACCGCTTACCGCTATGTTTCAGAAGCGTATGGCGGATACCACTTCGACGCCTTGCATGGGATCAATGTCGATACGGGCATCTTCATGTCCTACGTCGGACTCTTCAGCTATTACAACTTCGACAATTGGGCTTATCAGCCGTCGTATGTTTCGTCCAACACACCCTGGTTCTTCACTGGCTTGCGTGTCCAGGTTTTTCCCACCGCACACCTGAAGATCGAGCCGTGGTTTGTTAACGGATGGCAGTCTTACGGCAAATTCAACAAGCGGCCGGGAATCGGGGCGCAGATCTTGTGGCGTCCCAACGAATGGTTCTCGATTCTCGGGAATCAGTATTTGCTGGGTACGGATACACTGGGAGTCCCAGGCCGTGTGCGTTATCACACAGACGACAGCGTCCAGATCAAATATTACGACCAGCCGCTGAAGACCCTCGACAAGATGGCGTTCTCGCTTACGGGCGATATGGGATGTGAACATGGCGGCGGCGTGAGTTGCTTCGGTAACCGTGCAGGCGGGCCGAAACAAAGCTTTTTGGGTTATATGTTCTACAACCGCTTCTGGTTCCACAAGGATCTGTTCGGTCTGACCCTCGGGGGCGGAAAGATCAACAATCCGGGACGCTATCTGGTATTGCTGCCGCCCATCAATGGCACGACGGCAGCCTCCGGGACGCCCTACTTTACGCAGAATCCCGGCGACCCCTACAAAGCCTGGGATGCTTCAGCGACCTTCGATTACATGCCCAGCCAGTACATTACTTTTCGCTGGGAGTTCGACCATCGAGCAGCGAATGTGCCGTATTTCTCCGGAGCAGGCGGCATTACCCCTCCGGGCGGCAATACTGGCGACCCCGGATCTTTGGTGCCTGGTTGGACGCCGGACCTCCGCAAGATCGAGAACCGGTTCAATCTGGCCATCATGGTGAAATTCTAGCCCGGATGCAGAGAGTGGAAAGCGGCTTGCCGCGGTGGGTGGTGGGGCTGCCCGAAGGGCTCGATGTGAACACGGCGACTCGCGGATCGTCCACATGATTCACACTTACGTCCGGTAAGATACGAGTTATGTGGGCGCCGGTCTCCAGACCGGCCTGCCTAGCGAGGCCTGAAATCAACAGGCATGTGATAACATGCATTCGAGGTGAAGAACGAACATGTTCAATCCAAGGACTTGACCCCGAATACGCCAGATGCCACTCCACATACTGTGCCGAATTGCGAGTTTCTAATAGGAAAAGAGATATACTTACCTCATGGGGTGAGCAGTTGCGTGCTGGAGAATGCCTATGGGCGAAAAGGGTCGAAAGACACCCGACGAATTTTTGCGCGAGGTCCAGGCCGAGGAAGCGGCTGCTACGAAAGGGCATCTCAAGATCTTTCTCGGGTACGCGTCCGGCGTCGGCAAATCATTCCGCATGCTCGATGAGGCTCGCCGCCGCCGCGAACGCGGACAGGATGTAGTCGTCGGTGCGGTTCAGCCGAAGGTCACGCCCGAGGTCGAGGCTTTATTGGGCAAATTGGAAGTCATTCCGCTCAGGAGTTGCGGCGAAGGCACTGCGATGGATGTCGACGCGATTATCCGCCGGCATCCGGCCGTATGCTTCATCGACGGGTTGGCGTACGACAATCCACCCGGCCTTCGGAATCCGACTCGCTGGCAGGATGTTCAGGACCTGGTGAAAAGCGGGATCAAGGTAATTGGATCCATCAATATCCAATATATCGACGAGCTGCGCCTTCAGGTGGAGGCGATCACCGGCAAACACGTGACCCAGACGGTACCGATTTCGTTCATCAAGAGCGCCGACGAAATCGAAATCGTGGATGCTCCGCCCGAACAGCCCCTCGAGCGCACTCCGGAAGAACAGGTGGGCGCGGAGATTCGGGCGCAGAGGCTTTCGAAATTGCGCGAACTGGCGTTGGTGCTCGCCGCAGATGTCGTCGAATACCAGTTGGCCGATTATCTGAAACGGCACGGAATCAAGCAGCATTTCGCTACCCAGGAGCGTATTCTCGTGTGCATGACGCCACGTGCGAACATCCACGAGATGCTCCAGACTACTCAGATCATAGCGGCCAAGTTTCACGCAGAAACTGTGGTCGCCTACGTGAAACAGCCTGACCTCTCAGTCGCGGATCAAGATGCACTGGAAGCGAAACTGGCCGTCTTCCAGGGGGCAGGCATCCCGATTCAGATCCTGGAAGGCGCGGATGCGGTCGAGACGCTTCTCGAATTCGCCAAGTCGCGAGGCATAACGCAGCTTTTCATTGGTCACACCCAGCAGTCGAGCCTCTGGTCTCGAGTCTTGGGCGACCCGGTCGACAAACTCATCCGGCGTTCACAGGGGATGGACGTGCGCATCTTCCCACAATAGTTCATGGGCGATACGGAGCGCGGAAAACTGAAAGTATATCTGGGCTATGCCGCCGGTGTCGGCAAAACCTACATGATGCTCGAAGAGGCCCAGGCGCTGAAATCCCAGGGAATGGACATCGTGATCGGTTACTTTGAGCCCCATGGGCGCAAAGACACGATGGCAAAAACGGCAGGGCTCGAGATCATTCCCCGCAGAATAATTTCTTATCGCGGTTCCGTCTTCGAGGAAATGGATACCGATGCAATCCTTGCCAGGCGCCCTCAAATCTGCGCCGTCGACGAGTTTGCCCACACCAACGTTCCGGGCGCGGAGCGAGAAAAACGCTGGGAGGACGTCGAGGTACTGCTCAGCGCCGGCATCCATGTCCTGACCACAGTGAACATCCAGCATCTGGAAAGCCTGAATGACCAGGTCAGGCAGATCACCGGCGTCCGGGTGCGTGAGACGATCCCGGACTGGGTGCTGCAGAGAGCCGACGAGGTGGTCGTCGTTGACCTCACCCCCAGGGCTTTGCTGCATCGCCTGGAACGCGGCGTCATTTATGACCGCAACAAGGCCGAACAGGCACGTCAGAACTTCTTCCGGGAATCGAATCTCGTGGCTTTGCGCGGGCTGGCGCTCCGCGAAACCGCCCACGAACTGGAGCACCGGGTCGATGCGGAAAATGGCCATCCCGCGGGCGAGGATCCGGCTGGATTGCCAGAGCGTCACAAGATCCTGGTGCTGGCGACGGCAGACCCGACGACGGCCATGGTGATCCGCCGCGCCAGGCGCATGAGCGATTTTCTTGAGGCGGAGTGTTTTGCCGTGGCGGTCCAGCCGTTGGGCGATCTGTCCGGATTGCCGGATGCCGACCGCGAGGCGATCGAGCGGCACTTGAACTTTGCACGCAACATGCGCATCGAAACGCGCATCCTCGAAGGCAACGATGTGGCGCAGGCGCTGGTGGAATTCGCGCGCCGCAATCAGGTCACACAGATTTATCTTGCCCGGCCGCATGAGCGCACGCCGCTGCCATGGCTGTCACGCAATCTGGTTCAGAAGATTGCTGCCCTCGCGCGGGATATGCAGATTGTGATCGTCTCGGAGCGCGACCTGTAAGACCAAGAAACTCGAGCGCCCTGGAAGCCGCGCCGCGTGATTGGCGATGGCTTCGATGGCAGCCTGCGTGATCTCCACCCGGTTAATGGTCTGGAAGTCCGCGATCTTCTGTTTGGTCTGGTTCGATAACAGGTCGAAGGACGTACTTTCCAGGGCGGCTCCGCTCGGAGCCGCCATATCATCCCCAATCCCGCAAGAATCTGACTTTTCTGTCCTTGTTTCTTTTGTCTCGAGAAAAGGGTTCAGCCCATGCCTGCACGCGCAATCAGGAAATGAGTATCTGTCGCCGGATTTCTATAGGATTTCGATCTGGCTTTCCAGGGTGCAGATGCGCTTGCTGATGAGGTCGGTGATTTGGACCGCCACTCAATAGTTGCCCGGAGCGAGGTCCGTGAGTGGGATGCCCTTGCTAAGGAGCGTTGAACCGCCTTACCAAGGCGGGTGTGGCTTGCGCGAAGAACTCGAGATACCCGGGGATGTACCGGCTCGCGAAGGTCGCATTCCTCCGGCTCATGATTCTCCGCATCATGCGCCAGACCACGATGAAAGCGACGATGGCAGATCCGATCCCGCCCACAATCCACAGCGTCAGTAATTCGAGGGGCAAAGGGCCAGAGAGTCCTCCCAGCCTGTGGAACATGATGCCCAAACCGTACGCCCCAGGCAGCGATCCGAAGAAGGCGACGAGGAACAACGGCCAAAGAAACTTCGGGATGTGCACGCTCCGCAGGCCGGCAAACTGCTCCAGCTGACCGGTGGTATGGTTGTAGGCCAACAGGAAGTCGCGCGTGCCGTCGCTCAGCGGTCTACCGATGCTGCTGATGATGTGACCCTGGCGCGTTTTGAAGGAACCGCCGAGGAGCGTCCACGAGGTCTCACGCTCATCGGGTGTGCGCACCCAGACGAGATCTTCCTGCGTATTCGTCACAGTGGTCTGCGTCTGAATCGGCGTCTGGTAGGCAATTCCGCCTTGAATCTCCACCTGGCCCCCGGTGGTCGTCGTCTGGAACCTGGTACGGAGGGTCGTTTCCTTCTCGACGACCTGCCCGCTCTCCAGCTCGACCTCGTAACGGCGGCCGGGCACGGCAACGACACGGAGCGACTCCGGTAGTTGAGGCATATCGCCCGGCGCATCCCGGCGCTGCAGGCGGGTCACGAGCGCACACCCGGAGGACCGCATGAACACCCACGAGAGCGCGATCATCAAGATCACCCCTGCGCCCCAGACAGGCGCGGCCTCGAAGAACGCGGATTGAATGGCTGCGTCCGACGGGTTGCCATGCTCCGGGAAGAGTGGAGGTTCGGTCGAACCGCCGGCGGCCGCCGGTCCCTTCACTGGAACGCTCGAAAGATGGTACTTCTCCAGAACTGACCGCTTGAAACGGGGGTCCCTGAAGCGTTCGTTAGACCGTGCGTCGAATCGCTTGAAGACCTCGGAGTTCCTCCCCTGCTGCTCGTACTTGAACTGAATTTCACCGGCGGCACGAGCGTACGCGCTGCCGACCTCGTAGGCCGCCTTGGACTGCCGTCCGGCCGTGTTCTCTCCAATCCAGGAGTAGAGGAGGTTGAACACGATAAAGCGCTCTGCATCGTCCGGGTAGTCCGCCGTCACCCGTTGCAGATCCGGGAACGGGCGGGCGGCCCCCACGGCTTGACCGGACGCCCTCGCGAGAGGCGTGACGAGAGCGATGATCGCGACGAGGATCGTCAAGGTGCGCACATAGAGCTTCATGGGTCTCGACCTCGAGATGCTTCGGAGTACAACACGCACCATACCCGTCTGGTTGAACTTGACGCGGACGAGTTCAGGCCCGCTGGTCTTGTGTCCATTCTTGGCCGATCTGATCGTCGGATGATTGTGCTCCAGAAGACCTTTTTCCCGCATCCTTTCATTAATCTTGCCTGCCATAGACTCTCCTGGGCCACGGACGGCCCCGGCTTCACTTCGGATTAATGGAGATGACACCGGCAACGGAACTGCGCCGTGTCCGGAAAACCGCCCTGGTAGATGCGCCTCAGATCATGCTTCTCTGCCCACGATTCTCGACTTGCGCAAATCACGCTTCGATCATTTGCGATTCATGTCCGATCTGCTCTTCTGTCTTGATCTCATAACGCGGAGGCCGTTGGAGGCCCTTCCAGTGGCTTTCCGGCAGGGTATCAGCCATATCGACGAGATTCTTTTTGGCGTCGTAGCCGAAGACAAAACCAACCTTCTCGTCCCATCGATCAAAGTTGCTGGTCAAGGAGAAATCCATGTCGCCCCGCAGCCAGACCTTCTTGAATATCGGGATCGTGAGATCAATCGCCCGATCCATCCATACGGCCGCTCCGTCAGAAGAGGGCCGGTTGCCGGGTCGATTTACCAGATAGAGTGCCTCGTTGGTATTGGTCAAAGTCACGATCAATAGAGAGTAGCGCCAGATCCCATTATAGGCAATGTCCATTCCTTCTTTGCACTGGCCTGCAGTTTCGGCAACGGTCCCGTCAACGTCGATGATGGCTTCCTGCTGGAAGGAGGCGTCCTGCAAACTCCAGACCTTGCGCCGCGTTTCGTTGAACGTCCCCTGGAGTCCGAATATCCAGCCCTTCCGATTTGGATCTTGCCCCAACATAAATCTATCACTTTTTCAGCCACTGATTTAGCCAGGCGATCACCGTCTCGTGCCACTGGATGCTGTTGGCGGGCTTCAGCACCCAGTGACTCTCGTCCGGAAAGTACAGCAGTTTCGAGGGAATTCCCTTGCGCTGCAACAGCGTGAAGGTAGAAAGACCCTGGGTGTCTACGACGCGGTAGTCTTTCCCCCCATGGATGACCAGCATCGGCGTCTTCCAGTTCTGGACCGAACTCAGAGGACTATCTTTGGTATATCCGATCGGGTTCTTGTACGCAGGGCCCCCGTGTTCCCACTCGGGGAACCAAAGTTCCTTCGGTGTCGTAATAAGATGTGTGCTCGTCCAGGTTGCCGTCGTGGCAAACCAGGGTCTTGAAGCGATCGGTGTGTCCGGCGATCCAGTTGATCATGTAGCCGCCGTAGGATGCGCCCAGGGCGCCCATGCGATCTTTATCCAGAAAGGAATATTTCTGGAAACCAAAGTCTAGACCCTTCATGAGGTCCTCATAAGGTGCCCCGCCCCAGTCGTTGTTTATGGCATCGGTGAATGACTGGCCGTATCCGGTCGATCCGTGAAAGTCGATCATGACAACTGCATACCCGGCTCCGGCGTAAGCCTGTGGATTCCAACGGTAGTGGAAGTCGTTGCCGAAAGATCCTTGCGGTCCCCCATGGATCAGAAATGCAACCGGGTACTTCTTTGCGGGATCAAAATCCACAGGGTAGACAATGTAGCCGTAGACAAGATCCCCTTTAGCGCCCGTGAATGTAAACTGCTCGGGCTTACCGAACTTTGCTGCAGCCACCCTGGCATCATTTATGCGGGTGACACGATTTATCTGCTTGCCGTCCCGGCTTGCAGTGTAAAGCTCGGTCGGGCCCAGGAGCGAATGCCTGCCGAACAGAAGCCCGCCGTCGGGCAATACCTGCGGGCCTGCGGCCGTTCCCTGCTCGACCACAATGCGCGCCGTCCCGGTCGCGATATTCACGGCGAAGATCGAGTGTTGCCCCAAGTGATCGGCGGTGCAGAACAGCACCTTCCCCTCCGCCGACCATGCGAGTTCGCCGGGGGAGCGATCTCCGCGAAGGGAATCATCGACGCGCAGCACGATCTTCCGCTCGCTGCCGCTCGCCCAGTCACGTAATACGATGTCAAATCGATCTGCCTCGTAACCCGCGCGGCTCATAGACAGGTATGCCAGGGTCCGGCCGTCAGGCGAGAATAGCGGCTGCCCATCCCACGCCGGATTGGAGGTCATTTTCTTCGGCGCGGCAGAAGCATCCGGCGGCACCATGAACAGGTCGAAATTTGTGGACCATGCCTCTTCGCGCCCCGCATCCTTTGCGGTGAATACTATCGTCCTGCCGTCGGGTGAGATGCCGAACTCCTCGGCCCCGCCGAACGGTTTGCTTGGACAGTCCGCAGTCATATCCGGCATAAGATCGCGCGCGGGTCCCGCAGGGAGCGGATAGGCAAACAGGTGATTGCGGGTGCCGTCCTCCCAGGTGTCCCAGTGGCGCACGAAAAGCTGGTCGTAGATCATCCCGGATGACTTGTTTTTTGCTTTCTCATCCAGGATTCGCTTTGTGTCTTCAAGGGACTTTCCGGGGAAGACAGCGATGGAAAACAGGAGATACGTGCCGTCCGGCGATATCCTGAGTGCATCCACCCCGAGCGGGAGTTTTGTGATGGGCTGGGCTTCCCCTCCGTCCAGCGGCAGCCGCCATACCTGCGGCGATCCGGAACGATTCGATATGAAGAATACGCCCTTTCCGTCCGAACTCCAGCGCGGCTGAACATCGCCGGCGGGATCGGTGGTCAGCCGTCGCAGCTCGGATCCGTCCAATCCCGATAAATAGAGATCGGAGCGGCGCCGGTTGGCTTCCTGGTCGGTTACGCTTACAGCAAAAACGACTCGCTTCCCGTCCGGCGATACCTGCCAGTCGGAGATGCGATCCATTGCCAGCATGTCACGCACGGAAAACGGATGGGTGTCTGCCGCCGGCGACAGCATCGTCAGTCCGGCGATAAGCAGTGAAAGAATTGCTACGCGCATGTCATCCTCCTGTTCAGACTAGTGATACCGGAAACGTCCTCCGTTCTTCCGGTTGCGCCTGCTTTTCAGAAATCGCCTGTCCCTGAGGATGATGGCCACCATGACGGCTATCACTCCGAACAACAGGAACAAGATCGTTGTGAGACTGAGGGAAAGCAACTTAGAAAACAAATAAGAGTCCCCTAATAACGAAGAATCAGAATTAGGCATAGAAATCTTCGCGCAAGCCCACATTTTATGCCCTTCCAACGAAATAAATCTCAGACTAATCAACTATTTCCCGTGGTCCGTCCCCAATGCTCTACTAAGACTCTGAGACTCGAAGACTCCATGAACTACATCATTTTCATGCGTCGTAGGGCGCGCGGGCCGCGCATGAAAGGCCGTCCCTGATTGAAGTCTCCTCCTCCTCACTTTCGGACCGGCGGGACCGGCTGTATGCGATTCGGCCACTGCTTTTTGGCAATCTGGGTGTACAAACCTGGAATCTCTGTTTGGATAATGCGGTTCAAGTCGTTCACGGTCTTGGTTGCGTCCTCGAACACCCAATCAACTTGGCGTTGCTGATCTCCGGTCGGCAGGCCTGAATAGCTCTCGATCGGCCTCAGCAAACTGCTTCCGGCAGAAATCTCACGGCTGATCTCCTGAGGAAGTTGCGCTATGCGTGCCGCGAGATCATCCACCCGCTTGGCGGTGTCCGCCTCTTTTGATGTCAGATCCTTCCTGATCGAATCGATCTGGCCGCTCAAAGTCTGGGCAGCGTGGAGCGCGGTCGACAGCGTTTTCTGCATCCCGTAGATGCTCATCAGCACGGCCTGGCGCGCGCGCCGATCGGCATCAGAAAAATTTGCCAGGGGGTCGCCTTCCACGGCGACCTCACCATCCAGTTCCGGAGTCACGCCGGGAACTTTGAGTGTGACATGATATTTGCCCGGCAACACAAGTGGCCCTGCAGCTGCTCCACCGCGTCCGCCTCCTCCGCCACCGGCTCCACCGCGTCCGCCTGCCGGCGGTATGTCTCCTTCTCCGGTGGCCGGTCCCATGTGCAAATCCCAGATTACGCGGTTCAACCCGCGGGCTGATGGGCCGCGCAGTGTGCGGACCGTGTTGGCGGCAGCATCGCGAATATCGATCTGTATCGGATCAGGCGCGGCGTCGCGCAAGTAGTATGAGATAACGGCGTTGAACTCCGGATTGGGCGCGAAGAATTCCCCTGCCCCGAACCATGACTGCGGGCCATAAATGTTCCACTCGCGGGCGCGCGGAATCGGCAGGAGAAGCGCGTTGCCGCGCACGGCCTCAGGCGTCAGCGATTCCAGCGGCCCGGCATCGTCCAGAATCCAGATGCCGCGCCCATGGGTGCCGACGATCAGCGCGTTGTCGCGCGGTTGAAAGATCGCATCGTCGGCGGGAACCGTAGGCATATTGGTGGCGAGCGACGTCCAGGTCGTGCCGCCGTCGTAGGAATAGTGCACACCGCGTTCGTGGGCAAGTACGAGCAGGCGCGGATTTTTCGGGTGTTCGCGAATGCGATGGATGGATGTTTCCGGCAAGCCGGCTGCGAGCGAGCGCCACGTCTGGCCGTAATCCTCGCTGACATAGATGTACGGGCGATAGTCATCGTCGTAATGGCCGTCGAAGGTGGCATACACGCGCCCCGCAACGTGGCGCGAAGGCAGTACCGCGCTCACGTAGGTCCTCGGCGGCAGCCCGAGGATTCGGGACGTGAGGTTGTCCCAATGTGCGCCGCCGTCCCGTGTCATCTGCACCTGGCCGTCGTCGCTCCCCGTGTACAACAGGCGGGCGTCCAGCGGTGACTCGCCGATCGTGGTAATCGATCCATAGCCCGACTGGCCGTCGTTTCTCGACAGGGTCTGCGCAGTGATCTTGGTGCCCATCATCTCCAGTTGATCCCGATCGATATGCAGCGTGAGATCCGGGCTGATGACCTTCCAGCTGCCGCCCCGATCAGAAGAGCGGAATAACATGTTCGCCCCGATGTAAAGGACTTTTGAATCGAAGCTCGAAATCAGCACAGGCGTGTCCCAGATGAAGCGGTAGCCGCCGTCGCGTGGCTCGCCCGGCTTGGGACGTTCAGTCGGACCGGGCCTGATGTTGACGCGCGCGAGCGTGGCGAGATTCACGCGCGCAATGTTGCCGTTCTGCGATTCTTCGTAAACGATGTTGGGATCCTTCGGATCGAAATGGGCATGGAAACCGTCGCCGCCGCCGATGTTCCATCCGTCCCGATCCGCGATGCCGTTCCGGTTTCGCGTCGCGCTGGGGACGCACCAGACGCCGTTATCCTGCAGCCCGCCGCAAATGGTGTACGGATCGCGATTGTCCACATCGATCTCGTAGAACTGGCCGATCGGAATGTTGCGCCGGAAATCCCACGTCAGCCCGCGATCCCATGAAATCGACACGCCGCCGTCGCCGCCGACGATCAGGTGGTTGGGATCATCCGGGTCGACCCAGAGCGCATGATCCTCCGAGTGGACATTGGTGAAGATGTCGTGAAAGTTTTTACCGCCATCGTCCGAGACGTAGAATCCCCGGTTAGAGCCGAGCATGTAGATGCGATTTTTGTCCTTCGGATCGGGCCGGATCTGGCTGTAGTAGCTGGGCCTGGGGGCCATGTTCGAGAGATGTTCCCAGGTGTCGCCACCGTCGGTAGTTCGATACACTCCGGCTTCGCCACCTCCCTGGGCTGGGACTTCACCTGCGACGCCCGCACCAAGAGCGGCGCCGGCGGCTCCCCCTCTGCCCGCTGCTCCTCCGCGGCCCGCTCCGGCCGCACCTCCGCGTCCGCTGCCGGCCTCCACGGTTGCGTAGACAATCCGGCTATCACCCGGGAATATGTCCAGTCCGATGCGTCCCTTGTCTCCGTGAGGAAGCCCATTGGTAAGTTTGGTCCATGTGGCGCCGCCATCCGTAGAACGATAGATTCCGCTTCCGGGCCCGCCACCGTTGAAGCCCCAAGCCTTCCGCTGCCGCTGATAGGTCGACGCGAACAACTTGCGGGGATTGCCCGGATCCATGACGATGTCGTTCGCGCCGGTGTTTTCATCAACGTAGAGGACCTTCGTCCACGTCTGGCCGCCATCGGTCGTCTTGAAAACCCCGCGCTCAGGATTGGAGCCCCATAGATGGCCGACTGCTGCGACGAAGACGATATCGGAATTGGTCGGATCGATGATGATCCTGCCGATGTGCCGTGATTCCTTCAATCCCATCGGTTTCCAAGTATGGCCCGCATCAATGGATTTATAGACTCCGTCACCCCACGAGGAACTCTGCCGATTGTTTGCCTCGCCGGTGCCGACCCAGACGATGTTCGGACTGCTCGGCGCGACCGCAATGTCGCCAATGGACATCATGGCGTCGACGTTATCGAAGACCGGGGCCCACGATGTGCCCCCGTTGGTGCTCTTGAAGACGCCTCCGCTGGCAGTCCCGACGTAGATCGCATCGGGGGCGCCTGGCACTCGGGCGACGGCAAAATCATCGATGCGCCCTCCCGTGTTCACCGGTCCGATGCTGCGCCACTTCAGTGGAGTGATGAGCGCAGGGTCGAGGCGCGGCGTCTCTTGCGCGAGCAAAATCGTACAGAAAGCAGCGGCAAAGAATACGGTCAGGGATCGCATGGCAAATCCTCCTGTAGGCAGTGAAATCTAAACAAGTGGGGCCAAGTATACGTCGATTATCTGAACAGACGCAGCTCGATTTTCAGAGGTTACCAGTCCGCGACCCACCAAGTCTTTAAGGACCCGAGGACTCTATTTTGCCCTGTGGGGAGGAATTGTGAGAATGTCTTGCATTCGGAGACGGAAGAGTCGTGACCTTGCCTTCCTCGGTATCAACACAGGGCCAGATCTTTCTGTCCTTGTTTCTTTTGTCTCAAGAAGAGGATTCAGCCCATGCCTGCACGCGCAATCAGGAAATGAGTATCTGTCGCCGGATTTCTATAGAATTTCGATCTGGCTTTCCAGGGTGCAGATGCGCTTGCTGATGAGGTCGGTGATTCGGACTGCCACTCGATACTTGCCCGGAGCGAGGTCCGTGAGTGGGATGCCCTTGCTGATGGCCATGGTGTGTCCTTGGGGAAAGTGGGATTCAGATTCCGCGCCGACAGGGATTCTGGTCCCGTCCGGGGCTTCCAGCAGGTAAGAGACCTCGACGCTGGATTTGCCCGTGACGCCGTCCACATCGAGATCATAAACCTCCAGATACAGACCAAGGCGGTACTTGCGTGGGTAACTCGCGTTCAGGTTGGGAATCACCTTCAGAGGTCCGAGAACGAATTGCTCGCCGCGGCTGTTTTCGGGCGCCGGCTGGATGACGTCCGCGCAGATCAAAGAGCTGGTATTGAGCCCTCCCTCGCTCACCGGCGGAATCCAGAAGCTCGACACCTGGCTGCCCATCTTTCCGGAACTCACATCTTTTAGGAGCAGGCTCAGCTTGTAACGCCCGGGCGGCAGCGGAATAATGACCTGGTGGTACGAGCGCTGCTTCAGCAGGTCCGGCAGTTTTATGTCTCCGGTTCGGGACTTGAAGCTGTCGTCGAGCTGATAGACGGTCTCGCCGCTGATGCTCGTGACCGCCGCATACAGTTGGATCTCCGCTTCGAAGTAGCCTCCCGCTCCCATATACATCAGATGATCGTTCGGAACCGTGACGGTGATGGGGACCGCATAGAGATTTGGAGACATCCGCACGAAGGCGGTGCTCGAATCGAAGGGGAGCGAGTTATAAGTGACCTTCGCCCGAACGTCCTCTCGCAACTGCGGGAACTTAAGCGGTGGCGGCGCCTGCAGCTTCGCCCAAACGCTCAGGCGTTCAAATGGCATCTCTTTGGCGCGGGGCAACATGCGCTGCTGCGGCTGCTCTCCGCGCCGCCAATAGAAAACGTCCTTCTTGTTGGCATCCGTTTCGAGCACGTAGAGGCCGGCCCCCGAGTGATCCACAAACTCGATCGTCACATCCTGCCCGATTCCCGGGATGTAATCGTATTCCCAGATCTCGAAGGGATATGTGGTGACGGTATCGCCTCCCATGCTGGGAGGCTTCTGGTAGCGGCCGCCCATGGGTCGTGCGTCGCGGCGGTTCGGCGGACCATAGAGAATGTAGATGCGGCCGCGATCCGTCCTCCAGCCCGGCATGCCGGCATAGAAGTTCTCATTGGCGTAAGCCACGCGCCGGAAGAACTCCTCGCGGAATCCGCCGGACCTGTCCGCATTGGGATCGCGTCGCCTCCAGAAGTCTTCAATAAAGCGATCGCGCTCCTCATCAGTCGTCAGGTGTTGATAAACCTGGCGCTCCTCTTCGGTGATGAGGTACTGAATTTCGCTCTGCAGCCAGTCCTTTGCCTTTTCGAGCTTGGGCGCCTTCTGCTGCGCGACGGCGGGAAGGAGCAGTAGGAAAAAGAGGAAAATGGAACTAGCTGTGCGAAAACTCATTTGAAATCCAAGCCCAACCGGTGTTCCGGAGCGCACGAGTCCGATTTGTACCTGACACGAATCTGCGATTGGAGCGCGGGCGAGACTCCCACGCTCCGGAGACCTGCAGTGGCGCGGGCATTATACCTCGCGCCACTGCGACGTGAGCATAATTGCTCAGCTCCGTCAGAAGCTGAGGCGCACCGAGAGCTGTGCCTGGTATGGCGCCGCGACTTCGATGCCATAGGTGCCGGTCGCCGGCCCCGCGGTCGTCATAAAACTGGTCGAGCGCACGTTGCCTGTGAAGTTCCTGCCGAAGTTCGTCCGGTTGGTCAGATTGAACGACTCGAAATTGAAGCTGAGAGTCGTCCCTTCCCGGATTTTTGACAGGTTGAAGATCTTGGAAACACGCAGGTCAAGGACAAAGAACGCGCCCGACTGCCAGTTGCCGTCCAGGTCATACCCGCCGCGCTGCCCGTTGCGAGTAACGTTCTGCGGGCAGGTACGCTGGTTGGGAGCTAGCGTTCCGGGAACGCAGAGATCGTTGGTGGTTCCATCCTTATTGGTATCGGCCCCGGAAGTCAAGACGTACGGCCTGGCCGAAGCAAGCTGGAGGATGGGATTCGCCTGGAATCCCCAAGGCAGGTCGATCACGCCGGACCAGACGAAGCGATGACGTTCGTCGCGGACCGTGGGGATATAGTCGTTTTTAGCAAGATAATTGGTCTGGTCGAGCGCTGTGCCGCCGAATTCCCCGGTAAGGCCTCCGTATCCCCGGGCCTTCGAGAGGCTATAGGAGGTCTGGAAAGTCAGCCGGTGCGAGAGCCGCTTGCGCACGCCGATATTGAAGCCGTCATAGCGCGACCGGTTTACGGATGCCGTGTCATTGACGGCCCCCAACACGTTCGAGCCCAGGCCGGCTGCCACGAAGGCAGCGGCGAGAATGCGTGGATTCGAGCCGTCCGGATTGACGATCCTGTAGTTGCTCTGGATAGTGCGGTTTTCGTGAATATTGAGCAGGTGGGTGAAATCGCCCTCGATCACGAATTCTTTGCCGAGCTGCTGCGAGAACCCGATATTGAACTGTTGTGATAAAGGGCTGACGTAGTCAGGGTCCACCACGCGGCCGGTAGAGCCGGCATTAGCCGGAAGATCCGTCAGCCCTTTGCTCGGAATGGGCGGAAGTGGAGTCGTATTGACTACCCAGGTGGGCATCTCGCCCACTCCAATGGAAGTGTTGTTCAGATTCGTCACGGTTCCGAAAATGGTCACGTTGCTCTGTTGCATGGCAAACAGGTTGATGTTGTTGAACAGCTGATCAAAATATATCCCGTAGCCGCCACGGATCACGGTCCTGCCGTTGCCGGTCGGATCGAAGGCAAAGCCGATGCGCGGAGCGAAGTTGTTTTTGTCGTCTTTCGGCAGCCGTCCCTTGATGCCGTTGGTGATCGGGCTATCGATTTTATTTATGATGAGCCACGAGCGGTCATTTTTCAGGACGCCGCCTGCCGTGACGATGCCCAGATCCACATCGTAGCGGAGACCCAGGTTGACCGTCAGCTTGCGATTGACTTTCCAGTCATCCTGCACGTACCAGCCGATGAAATGGTTCCAGTTCTGATAGGTGTAACGCGAATCAACGAATGGACTGGTTTCAGAAATGTTTTGAACGATCCCTGGGGTGCTGAAACCCTGAGGATACTTGGTCTTGTCCGTCAGGATGGTAGTGGGATTGTCGAAAAAGCTGATGGATGGCACGGGCGTGTATCCGAAGAATCCGCCCAGCCACGGTTCCATCACCCAGTCGATGCCGAACTTCCACCCATGTGCTCCCCGGTTCCAGATCAGAGAATCTTTGACCTGCCATTTCTTCTGGAACGTCTGCTGCGGCACGTTGCCGTTGGTGCCGTAACTGACGCTGGCAAAGGCTACCGTCATCGGAGAGTACTTATCGGTATCGATCAGGTTGTTCCAGTAGGAGCTGCCCCAGACCAGCTGGTTCAGCATCCTGCCGCTTATGGCTGAGTTCCAGACCATGGACATGAGGTAGTTTCGGTTGGTGTTGAAGTTCGTGCTCGTCAGGTCGGTGGGCGCCTGATCATTATCGCTCCGGTCTGAGCTGTTGTTCCACGAGATATAGACGTTGTTCTTCGAGTTAATGGACCAGTCCACGCGCGCCGTCCACATGGTGCGCTTGTAGGGTGTTGGCAGCGTCGCGGACGGACCGGGAGTAGCGCCGTAAATGCTGATCTTGGCATCGACCAGCGCCTGCAACTGACTGACTGTTGTCGGTGAAATAATCGCGAACTGGCTCTCCTGCTGACGATCAATAGAGAAGAAGAAGAACGCCTTATCCTTCTTGATCGGACCGCCAAAGGAACCGCCATACTGCCAGCGGCGGAAATCAGGTTTCAGGTCACCGGGTTTTTTGCCCGACGCGATCTCGTTCTTTTGGGTCCAGTAGTCATTCGCGTTGAACACTTTGTCGCGGGCGTAGGTAAACCAGGTTCCGTGGAAGGTGTTCGATCCGGATTTGGTTACGATCGAGAGCAAGCCGCCCTGAGATCGGCCATCCGCCGCGGAAAACCGCTGGGTCTTGAGAGCGAACTCCTGGACGCTGTCCAGCGCGATGTTCTGCACCCATCCGCCGACGGAGTTATCCTTGTTCTCGATCCCGTCGATGGTGGTTTCCATGTTGCGGCCCCCGGCGCCGGCCACTGAGACCGCGCCGATACGGGTCTTGGTAGGATCCCAAGAGGTCACGGGACGCGCGCCCGGAATCAAAGTGGCAAGAGATGCAAAGTTTCTGCCATTGAGCGGCAGACTCGCCAGTTCACGGCTCTCGATCACCCCGCCGATGTCGGTCTTGGTAGTTTCGACGAGCGGCGCCACCTCCGAGACCGTGACCGTCGTCTGGGCGCCCGCCGGCTGGAGCGTCACGTTGACGTCGGTGGTCCGGCCCACATTGACCACCACGCTCTTTACCTCATACATGGTAAAACCCGTCAGTTCGGCTTTGAGATAATAGTTCCCGGGAACGAGGCCGGGGAAGCGGTAGCCACCGTTGTGCTCCGAAACCACGACCGACTCGAATCCGGTTGCAAGGTTCTTGATGGATATGGTTACGCCGGGGACTACGGCACCGGATTTATCGGTGACCGTTCCCTGAATCTGACCCTTTTCGCCGCCCTGGCCAATCACCATGGGGGCAGCAATTAGGGTGGCAAGCAAAACTAAACAGAAGACACGTGCCTTGGACATCTAAAACCCCCCCGTAATGGTACGCAATCCATTGGAGACCCAAGAGATCAGGAATGAGGATTCCGACCTCCACCATTGCCTCGAAGGGTAGAGAAAAACCTGAGCCCTCCGACGGCCAACTCGGTTATCCCTGGTTCAGGAATGAACGGGACTTCTTCTTGACGATCATGTCGATTCGGCACTCAGGGACCGGCGGCGGGCATCAGATGATCGTCCTGCGAGGATGCGGCAGCTACCCCTGTGGGCGCCCTCCAACTTGGCGCGTGGTGCACCAAAGCACTCGCTCACGGGCGTTCGTCCCTACCGCTCTCCGCCAAAACTTCTCAGCCTTTAATCGGTTTTATTTCAGCTGATGATAATTCTGTGGAAATATTGCACTAAACGCAAGCTAATTGTTGTGTTTTTCGAATCCCTGTGGTGGGAGCATGGCGTTTGAGAAAGTCGTTCAGTGACTTTTTCGGGTGGCGGCTCAACCCCGAATTTGGTGACAGGCACGAATGGCACTTATATTGTGGCGCGTTCTCGAACGTGCGCTGCGCGGGGGTGAGTCGTGCCGGCTCGGCGCCCGCCAAGGAGACTGATGTGCCCGAACCGCAGGGGCAACATCCCGGTTGCGCCGATGACTTCGTGCGCCGGATGCGGCGCTCCTGGGCGCGGCTCATCAAGGAGGTGTACGAAGCGGACCCTCTGATTTGCCCGCGTTGCGGCGGCCCCCTCAAAATCATGAGCCTGATTGACAGCGCCCCCGTCATCGAGAGAATCCTACGCCACCTCAAACTCTGGAAACGGCCGCCGCGCCCTCCACCCCCAGCGACAGAAAGATCTGTACACTATCACGCAGAAGTTGCGGTCTTCGACGACATCGGCCCGTTGAGAGATCTGAGAGATTGAGGCTTCCAGGGGCCTGCCTTCTTCCTCAAGCCACCGCGCATCGGTGCACACGATGCTGCTTAGTCTTCCGAGTTTCACGGCGGTCGGCGGTGCCATACAATTGCTCCTGAGTTCGATCGTGAGCCCAATGATAGTAATTTGCTTTTTCCAGGCAGGCGCAGGATAGCAGAGCCTGGCATGGAAGTCACCCGGAATTATTCTACTGGGAAGGTGAAGTATGGGAAGTTTTCATCAAGCCGAGGGGGAGCAAATCAAAGAAAAAACCGGTCGACGAGATAAGCGACTGTGTCCGCCATGTAGCACGCCCGGCACGGGCTGCAAAATGCTCTGCCTTTACAGGAACACGATTTTTCCCTTGTGCCGCATGATTAAGAGTTCTATAGATTGGTCAATTCTATACGGAGAGAGTCATGTCGAGTAAATTGGCGCGACGACAAAATTCAAGCGGGTGGTGGCAGATTCGCATCGAGGCACTAATAGATAGGGGCCTAGATTTGAGGGAACGGAAAACTTCCAATGATTTGAGGACGCCAAGATAATGTTTAGAAATTTCCTGCGAGCGCACGAGACGTTCACGCCCAGCGATGTCGACCGCCCGATTCTGAATCAACGTGACATCAGAGCTGCCCTTGCTCACGCCAAGAGTGAGGTCCTCCAATAATCATCGAGGTCAATTCAGACCAATGCGGGGCATATTAAAGAGACCGGTGCCGGATCGATGTAAACAGATTTCGAGGACAGTCACCATAATCCCCGCATCAATCCAAGCGACGTGGCGAAATCCCGCAGTTGTCTGACGTGAGCGGCGCTCGGGCGGGACATCAACTCGTCGAAGTCGGCGGCGCGGTGGGCAGGGTGATACTGGGCCATCACGTTGATCGCGCAGCCGGGGGCGATCTTCGCGACCCGGGCAATTACCTCGCGACTGCCGGCCAGATCGCCCGGCATGACCAGGTGGCGGACCAGAACGCCGCGTGCTGCCACACCGCCACGGTCCAACTGGAGCCGGCCGACCTGGCGAAACATTTCAGCCAGGGCCGCGTCGGCTACAGTCGGGTAGTCCGGCACGCCGGAGTACTTCCGCCCGGCCTCGGCCGTCGCATACTTGAAATCCGGCATGTAGATCTCGACCAGGCCCTCCAGCAGCCGCAGCGTCTCGACCGACTCATATCCGCCGCAGTTGTAAACCACCGGCACGGTCAGTCCCATCGCGCGCGCTGACCAGACCGCCTCGGCTACGGCGTGCGAGACGTGTGTCGGCGTGACGAAGTTGACATTCTCGCAGCCGGCACGCTCTAGCCTGACAGCGGCGCCGGCCAGTTCCTTGGGCGTAAGCTCCTGCCCGGCTGTGCTGTGGCTGATATCGGAGTTCTGGCAGAACACGCAATCGAGGTTGCAGGCGGACAAGAAGATCGTGCCGCTGCCGCCCCGGCCGACGAGGACGGGTTCTTCGCCGAAGTGCGGGCCGACTGAATCGACCCGCGCCGTCAGTCCGATGCGGCAGGCTCCGCGCTTCGGCCCGGCCCGATCCACGTGGCAGTTCCGCGGGCACAAGGTGCAGTCACGGACAATCCGGCCGAGTCTGGCGATATTGCTTGGCAACTCAGGCATCGCCTCATTCTACCACGCTCTGCTTGCGAACCTGTCGCAACAGGCGGTGCAGGATATTCGCGATTTCGGGGACAGTAGCCCATGCGCCGGGGCGCACCCGACGACGCCTGAAAAGACTATGCTCCCTCTGGGGCGATCATCGGTATCGGCATCGCTATCGGCTTTTGCAAACCGATACCACCGATTGCGATCCCGATCCCGATACCGGCGCTTTTGGCTTTCTGCTTCTATTTTCGGAAATGTTCCACATCAATGTTGGTTCTGGGAGTTTGGGGATTGTTGTGACTGTCCCGAAAATAGAAAATAATCACGAAACACGCGAAAAACACGGAACGATTTCCATATTATCCCGGCTCTCGGTTTTCTTGCCGCCCTGTGCACCCATATCGCCGATGCCGGACAGCAGTTGGTCCGATATTGCGGCGCGTTCTCGAAGGTGCGTTGCGCGGGGGTGAGTCGTGCCGGCTCGGCGCCCGCCAAGGAGACTGATGTGCCCGAACCGCAGGGGCAACATCCCGGTTGCGCCGCTCCTGGGCGCGGCTCATCAAGAAGGTGTATGAAGAGGATGGGTGCTGGAAGCACTTTCCGAACCTTCAAGCCCCAAATCCAGCCCGATCCTTGCCTCCAAGAATTGCGTGTCCATAACACTCCCTCATTCCTTGATCTGACCTTCTATCCAGAATAATTGTACCCCATTCTCCTGAGACCCTCCCACCCCCCGGATATGGGTCCCTTCTATGAGGGATGGGCATACCCCACCTTCTATCCGCGCAACAAAAATTGGGCACTTCACCTCGGGCACGGCGGCTGATCCAGGCTTTGGCACGCTGTCTGGATAATTGGAATCCCGTGCTGTCTAACCGAAGGTAAGCAATCAGTTCTGACAGAGCCCTACGGGTGGGATTGCGACCGGATCCGAAGATTAATTGCAACCGCCGTGGAACTCTGCCGTACAGCACAGGAGATGGCGCCGTCATCAGCGGGGAGCCACAGCATGACCACTAGAATCCGGTGGATCGTTCTCCTCATCCTCGGCCTGATCGCCTCCGGTGTTTTGAATTTCCTGCCCGGGATCGCCGAAAAGCTCACTGCCTACAAGACCACCTGGGCCGCTGGCAAAAACGCCACCTTTGCCGATTCGCTATCCCATATTGACCGAGCGCCTTCAAGAATCCCGATCCTGTCGAGAAATGCAACGACGCTCAGCTCCCCGTCAAAAACTCCCTGGGACATATTGCGAAGAGCGACTGCGAACAGACGCATGTATGAGGATGCATCAATGTTCTGTCCTTTCTTACGGCTGAGGGCACGGACCGTTTTGGCAGTCGGCCGGCATACCCGCCGTGCAGATGAGTGATCCGTGACCAATCCATCAAGGGTTCGGTTTTTGTCGTTTCCTGCAGTCTTCCTCCTGGCCTGCGGACTCCGTGGTCTTGGATTTCAGGCAGCCTTGATCACAGAAGAGCAAACTGGCAATGTGCCGCTGCGAGTCGAGAGGAAATATGTGGGCGAATTCATCTTTACCACTGCGCCGTTTGAATCCTGTCACGCCTCCACTATCGTTGAATTGCGCAACGGGGATCTCCTTGCGGCCTGGTTTGGCGGTTCGGCGGAGAGCAGGCCCGATGTCGCCATCTGGGGTGCTCGTCTTGCAGGTGATCGGTGGTCGGCGCCGTTTGAACTCGCACGCGAGCCGAACATCGCCACCTATAACCCGGTGTTATTCTTCACAAGAGACGAACGCTTGTGGCTCTACTACAAATTCGGCCCGGGCCCAACTGGCTGGAGCGCGGCGCGGCGTTGGAGCCGCGACGACGGTAGGAGCTGGTCGATCGTGGAACATCTGGCTGCCGGGCTGTATGGCCCGATCCGGGCCAAGCCGCTGGTTATGCCTGACGGCACCATTGTCAGCGGGAGCTCGGTAGAAAGCTACCAATCGTGGGCCTGTTGGATCGAACGAAGCATCGACGGCGGCAAGACCTGGACGCGATTCGGCCCCATCACCGTACCAGGAGATGCTGGTTCTTCCGGCAAGGGCGGCGACACTCAGCCTGCGGTTGCAGCAGGGCGGGGGCTGCCGGAAGGGATCATTCAGCCGTCAGTCATCTCCCTGGGCGGCAAACGGTTGCGATTCTACGCGCGTTCCACCGCCCGCATAGGGAGGATATGCGTTGCTGATTCCACCGATGGCGGCGCGACCTGGACGCAGGCCAAGCCCATTGATTTACCCAATCCCAATTCCGGCATCGATGCAGTGGCATTGCGGGATGGACGGGTGGTGCTGGTCTACAACCATTCCACTAAGGAACGCACCCCGCTGAATATCGCTGTCAGCAAGGACGGAGAACACTTTCAGATGTTCTATACGTTGGAGGATCAGCCGGGTGAATATTCCTATCCGGCGATCATCCAGGCGAAGAATGGCGATCTGCACATTACCTACACCTGGAACCGTCAGCGCATCCGCCATGTCCTGGTGCCGCTTTTAATCATCCCCAAGTGAGCCTGTGCGCCGTCCGAATCAATGAATCTTATAGAATTATTGAGATTCCGAGCGCGATCGGAATGAATTAGACTGAACCTGTTATGATGAAACGGCTGACCATACACCCGGACAATCCGCAGGGCAGGCACCTGAAGGCAGCGGCCGAAGTTCTCGGCGCGGGTGGGCTCATCATTTATCCGACGGATTCTGTGTATGGATTGGGATGCGATCTCTTTGACAAGAAAGCGGTCGAAAAGATCTATCAGATCAAGGGGAAAGACAAACGCAAGCTGCTCAGTTTCATCTGTCCGGATCTGAAGGGTATTGCGGAATATGCCTATGTTTCCAATCCCGCGTACAAGATCATGCGGCATCTCCTACCCGGTCCCTATACTTTTATCCTGACTGCCACGAAACAGGTTCCCAAGATTCTGTTGGAGCAGAGAAAGACAGTCGGCATCCGGGTGCCGGACAACAAAGTCTGCCAGGCTTTGCTGTCCGAATTCGGCAGGCCGATCATCAGCACGAGCGCCTGTCTACCCGATCAGGATTTTCTTACCGATCCGGATGAAATAGAGGAGACCTTTGCCAGCACGGTCAATCTCTTCCTGGATGCCGGGCCCGGCGGCCTGGAACCCTCGACCATTGTCGACTTGATCCAGGACGAGCCCATTCTGATCCGGCAGGGCAAAGGCCCGCTGCGATGATCCTGCCAAGTACACTGATAATTCGAGTCAGGGAAATCAGGACGCCATGCAATTTTGCGCATTTATAAACATAACTTGTTCTTTGGACCGGTGCAAAATAGGGTTGCGTCCATTGTTTGCCTGGTTTGGATTCCTAGTTTCCCCCAGTCTTCATCAGGGTTTAATCGCAGGCGGCACGAAATTGAGTTGATAGTTGTTCCCGCTGGGAACAGCTACGCTGTAGTAACCGTTGGCGTCCGTCTTGGTGGATCCGGAAAAACCCAGGTTCGGCGCCCCAGTGATCGACTGCGAGGTGACAAATACGTAGGTATTACTTACCCCGCCGCCTGAGCTGTCGGTCACCCGTCCGGAAATAGTCACCTGCACCGGAAAACCGGGAAGGTTAAAATCAAAAGTTGTATTGCCGGCCACGTTGACGGTTCCAGCGGCAGGATCTACCGGGAAGAACACAGTCCCACTCAAGAGCGGAACGGTCACTTTGACGACATAGCTCCGGTTGAGCAGAGGGATCAATCCATAATTGCCTGTGGAGTCCATAGGCCCGTAACTCGTGATTGGGGGCGCACAGCAAGCGAATTGTGAGGGTGTGGGCGCTAATGTGTCCGTCGCATTGACCGTGGTGCTGGCCGGCATGGTAGAAAGGCTTGCAGCTCGGATCGTCCCCGTGAGATTCGCACTGGAGACCGTGTAGTTAGCGATAACGGCACTGCCACCCATGTGTAGAGGGCCCAGGTTGTAAAACCCCGGGGCTGCGTACCCGAATTGAATATTCACTCCGTTGACGTTTGTCAGATAATCCCCAGCAGGCAAGGCACCCTGGTAGTTGCCGCTCGTGTCCAATGGGCACCTCCCGGAAATTGTGTTGTCGTTGTTAGTAAAGATCACCGCCGGGGAGCCCACTGCCGATGGCAACCCGGAGATCTTGCCTGAGACATTGAACAGGGTCACCGAGGGCAACGCTTCGTTTCTGGTCGTATCGCCTCCGACCACCACGGAGCTTGGATCCGTATAGGTCATCGTCAGAAATTCATTAACTGGAGCTCCGTTAGGCTTGAAGTACACCTGGAGAGTGTATGTGCCTTGTGGAACCAGGACCACATAGGTGCCTGTCACCTGATTGATCGCGCCAGTAAAGAAATTGTTTGCGCCTGCGCTGGCTATGACGCTCGATGCCGTGCCGCTACCACTGATTGCGCCGGAAAGCTTAAATCCACCGGGGAGCGTTTCGTTAACTGTCACATTGGTTGTCGCAGGGATGCCGCTTTCCATCTTCGAGAGAAGCGCGGGTTGTGTACCATTTACAGCTTCGCCGGACGTGGCAGGCAAGGTCGTGTAGTTGGCGCCTGACAGATACTGGCGCAAGGTAGTTGCTGCAACTCCAGTTAGCGTAGATACACCGAGTGACCCTTTGAAGTTGGTCGTTCCAGGGAACAACTCGGAAACAAACACCGCCAGATGATTTTTGGCTGCGAAATTGGATCGTGTGGTTGTGCCCACAATTACTCCGCTGGTATTCAGCAGCTTAAAGTTGAGTGTCTGGGTACTGATGCCCGGGTTAAAGAACGCGACCCCGGTATCGGAGGTGCCGTTAATGTCAACGGGCAACGTAAATTGTGTCAAGACAGAGGAATCCCCAACGCCGGCCTCTGTTTGGAATTTACCCTGGTTGAACTCCGTAAAAATCGCGGCGGCCCCTATAGGTACGTTGGAAGTAATCGTGGCTGCGCCTGCGGCCTCGGCGCCTAAACCGTCGGTCTGGAGGAATACTGAAGCGCCGGCGGCCAAAATGATGGAAAAACTGCCAGATGTGCCGCTTCCGGAAATCGTCACAACCAATGGTGTGCCATCGTCTTTCGTCAGTGTGAGCGTTACGTTTGCCGTGCTCAATGAGATATTAAAGATCAGGAAGGAGGTCTTGAATCCTGTGCCGTTATAGGACCCGTTCACAACCTGAGCAATATTGAGCGCGAGTTTGCCGGACGACCGTGGCACCACCGGCAAGGATGTGAACGTCAATTGTCCGGTGGACGGATCCTGGTACTGCCTCAAACCCACTGCGGCGATTGCCGCCGAGCTTTGGACCACCAAGGTGCCACGGAAATTGCTGACTGTGGGAAACAGCTGGCCTGCAGCAGCCACGTAGGAAGCACTGTGTGTGCCTCTAAGCAGCAACAGCGTCACCGTACCCTTTTGACTCCCGTCCGTGTTAAGCAGAGTCATCGTTATCGTTGCATCTACTGCTGTCGGGTTGAACAGCGCCAGCCCGGTGAGGAAGAAGCCTGTTGAGTCGACCGGGAGCACAAAATCCGTCGAAGGAGCGGAGCTTCCCACCCCCGCTTCAGTCAGGTAATTTCCGGCCGCATCGTAGATGGTGAAGATCGCTGAAACACCAATCGGTGCCGTAGCATTCACCTTAGCAGCTCCTGCGGCCCCTTTTCCCAGGCCGTCGGTCTGGAGCATGTTGGTTGCGCCCGCACCGAGGGTAATGTTGAACTGACTGTTGCTCCCCAGCCCATTGATTGTGACAACCATTGGAGCGCCATTGTCATCCGTCAGGGTCAGGACGACTGTGACATTGGCATCCGAGTTGTTGAAGATGACGAAAGTGGTCCTAAAACTGAATGCACCAAAACTGCCGTTGGCGACTTGCGGCAGGTAGTACAGGTTTTGTGCGTAGGCTCCACTGGCCAGAAGGAGCGATAGAAAGCACACTACTCCCAACACTTTGATCTTCATGGATCCACCTCCCATCATCTTACACCGATACGGAGAGCGTACGCCTTTGGGCTAGAGGTTTATCTGGTGCCCGCGTACGCTTATGTATCACCCGAGTCTCTAATAAGATTACCGGATGCCGGAATGCTTACGCCAATAAATGTTTTCGATTGGTTGTAGACACAAAAATCCTCAGAGCCGCAGATTGCCTGGTGAGTTTTGGTGCTCCGACAGTGGTTGAGAAGGAGTGTCTTACCGCCGCCGTATTTCAGCAGAGAGACTCTTGTCTTCGCAGTGTAATTGTGATGAAGCGGACGCTAAGAGGATATTTCTGCCAAACGCCTACGATGTGAGCCATACTCCGGCGATCGGCGTTTGGCAGTGGCGGCACTTGCCTTTTTCGAGGCGCACTTCCACCGACGCGAAGCCGTTACGTTGCACCACGACCTGCCGGCAGTTGGGACAATATGTGCTCTCTGCGGGGTGGCCCGGGACGTTGCCTATGTAGACGAAGCGGAGTCCCTCCGCATCGGCGATAGCCTTGGCGCGTTCGAGAGTGCTGACGGGCGTGGGCGGCAGGTTCTTTAACAAATATTCCGGATGAAACCTCGAAAAGTGGACAGGTACATCCTGGCCCAACTCAGCCCTGATCCAGCGGGCAAACCCCCTGAATTCCTCGTCACTGTCATTCAAGGTCGGCACTACCAGCTGGACGACTTCCATCCAGACACCTTGCTTGCGTATGGTCACGAGAGCGTCGAGCACAGGCTTCAGCTCGCCGTTCACGACTTCCTTATAGAACTTTTCCGAAAAAGCCTTCAAGTCCACTTTGATGGCATCGACCGAGCGGCACACGTTCTTCAAGACGTCCTGCTGAACATATCCTCCGGTCACCACTACGCTCTTGAGACCAGCCGCATGTCCTGCAGCAGCCGCATCGAGCATGTATTCGCAGAAAACGACCGGCTCGGAGTAGGTGTATGCGATAACCGGGCATTGATATTTCCCGGCTTGGGCGACGACCTGAGCGGGAGGGAGGTAGGTAGACTGGACCTGCTCCGGCCTGACTTGCGAAATCTGCCAGTTCTGGCACATCTTGCAGTTGACGTTGCAGCCGGCAGTCGCGATCGAGAACGCCGAGCTGCCGGGGAGGAAATGGAAGAACGGCTTCTTCTCGATGGGATCCACGTTTGACGCCGCGACGCGCGAGTGAACCAGCGTGAAGTAAGTGCCGCCGCGGTTCTCGCGCACGCCGCAATAGCCACGTTCATGGTCGTCAATGACGCATTCACGGGGGCACAGTTTGCATTTGATCTTCTTAAAGGACAGTTTTTCGTAGAAGCTCGCTTCCATAACAAACTGTGAATCGTTTCCGATCCGAGGTGACGTTCGAGAGAAAGAGACCTGATGCGCCGCTGCGCAGGCACCTGCCAGACAAGGGAACGAGGCGGCTTTAAGAAAGTCGCGCCGATTCAACGTACTCTCATCTGAACAGGGATCGTCAAGATTCATCGTTTGCGGGTCCGCATTTTTATGATTCTATTACCTGAATCCGCGCCGGATCACAAGTGCCGAGGCGATGCCGCGCGTCCGCCGCCGTGGCAATGTAAGTCGGTTCACGCTTTAACCGTCGCAGGGGTTCCAACCCTTTTTCGGCCCTCTTCTGCTCGATAATCTGCCAGCCGGTATAGTCCAGCGCCACAGGATCCGTGCCCACGATCAATCCATTGTAAGGCCAGGTCCACTGAGGCATGAAGGAAGGTCCTCCCTCGTACTGTGCTGTGATGGCGTCGCAAATGGTCAGCCGGACCTTTTGCCTGATTGGCGGGAGCATGTTGACATCGGCAACATAGGGGTCGCCGACATTGAGATGGTACTTGTTCGGATTATGGATGGCGCCGAACATGTTCTTGAGTGCGCCGGTGACACCGGTGATCCCATGGTCCTTGAGCACCGGCAGGTTGATCACGGCGTCGCAGACGCGCGTAAGCGTGGTGGAAACGAGACTCCCCACATTCCCATAAACAGAGAGTTCCTGCTCGTAACCGGCTGAGTCGTTGCCGAAGCAACGAATGACGGAATTCCGCTCAACAATTCTGAAGCTGACACTCTCGAGGTCCGCGTTCAGCCGATCCCAGATCACGATGTTCCGGATGCCCGCCTGCTGGAGCCGTTCGCAGATGCCCTCCACCAGCAGCCGGTTCGTCGAAATGCCTTTGCCTGCCAGACAGTTTACCTTCAGCCCGACCACTTCTCCTGGGCGCACCACCTGCTGCCACGCTTCAATCGGGCTGTTTCGGTCGCAAAAACCCTGCAGCGCCCGGTCCAGGATCTTCAGCAGGGAATCCTGGTCCGGCCCGGACTTCATTTTTTGAAGCTGCGGGTCGCGGGCAATTACCACTCTTGATTTTCTCTCCGGCTGAGAGCCACGCGGGTCATGAGGCTTGTTGCTGGCGCCCAGCCATCCGGCTGCCAGGGTCGAACCCACCAGCAGACCCGACTTCAGGAAGGCACGGCGCGGCGACTTATCGGTTTTCATAATCATGATTTTTGGTTTCTTGCACCCAAGCTCGCTGCCGGCATTATAACAGATCGGTGTCAGGCTCCTGCTGCCTGTTTCTTTACAGCAGCACGCAAGCTTAATACGGCGCCGCGGATGGACCCGGGTTGCGTTGGATTTGCTGCCAGTGTGCGAAGTCGTTATGCAATCTGCCGGCTCCTTTGGCCAAGGAGTTTGCCAAGGCAGGAATCAAAACCTGGTAGGTATCGTTTGGCATCGACGAATATCCTGTTATGTCCATACCTGGAACTGGATGAAGTATTTGCGCAGGAGCTCGAGGAAGAGTGTGCGGTCGGGGCCGGCGAATCACACTCCCTGGGGCGCCAACTCGAGCGATCGATGGCATCACGAAAAACGTTTTGTGATGCTGCTGATTATTTTGGAAATTTCGAGGTTATGGCGCCTGTCCCGAATGGCGCTTAGATAAGGATTTCAATTGGGACCCTGAAAGGGTCCAGCAGCAAAGCCCAGGGCACAAGCCCTGGGGACTGATGTTTGGCAAGGCATCAGCCCTGAAAGGGCGGCGCAGGCTGTGTCGCCCTTTCAGGGCTGATTTCCCGGATTACCATGATCCCAGGGCTTGCGCCCTGGGCTTTGCTGCCCCGCCCCTTCAGGGCTTAATCACTTGATTTGGCGGGACTAACAGGTGATTGGGGCATTCTTAATTAAGCGCCATTCGCGCCTGTCCCCGATATTCCATTTAGCTGTAGTCGGGATATAGCACCTGCCAACACTCCGGGCAAACGCCGTGGGTGAACTTGACGTCGGTCCGCTTCCCGATGAATGACTCCACCTGTGTCCAATAGCCCTCGTCATCGCGGATTTTCTTGCAGCGGGCGCAAATGGGAAGCAACCCACTCAGGGTTTTGACTTCCGCCAACGCATTTTGGAGCCCGGCGATCAAGCGCTCGCGCTCCGCCTCAGCCTGCTTGCGCTCGGAGATGTCCACCGCCAGTCCGATTCCGCCCTTGAGTTGGCGATGCTCGTCCCACAGCGGCACGGTAGTCAGCGCGACCCACGAACACCCGGAACCCGTGGCCAGCGTGCACGGCCCCTCGTAGTTGCCCTCTATCCCGGCCAGTGCCGCTTGAATGGCGGGCAGTATTTCCGGCTCCTTCAGCGTCGACAGGCGCAGTCCGGCTCCCGCCTCACCACCGGACTGCAGCAGCGACAGGAACTGATCGTTGCATTCTGTCACCGTGAGGTTCCGGTCGAAAAGAAATATGCCGGCGGGTGTCTGCCGGAACAGCAAGCGCAGACGATCTTCGCTGCTTCGGAGTTGGCCGGCTGTCTGGGCAAGCGCACGGTTAGCCGTGCTCAGGTTCTCCGTGCGTGCGGCCACCAGCGCCTCCAGTTCCGCCCGCTTGCGCGCGGCCGCACGCAGGCGCCAACGCACGAATTGGCTGATCGCCAGCAGCAGAAAAGCCAGTGCCAGGAGGCGAGCCCACCAAGTCTCGCTCCACATCGGTTCCACCCGGAACTCCGCCGCGGCCGTTGCCGGCGAGAACGGGCCGTCGCGAACGCGGCAACGCACCTCCAGGCGATGCCAGCCGGGTCCAAGCCCGGTGATGGAGATGTTCCGCTCCACCGAATCAGTCCAGGGCGCATCGTCCAGTCGGTAGGCGAACCGCACCAGTTGATCGGCCTTGTAGTTCAGAGAGGAGAACTCCGCCCGGATTAGCCGCGGCCGCTCGGTGGTCTCCAGGCGCGCGATTATGGGATCGGCAACCAGCGGCCCCGGCGGACCCCCGCTTGCGGAATGGTAGTGCGCCAGGCCGCCGCTCGTGCCCAGCCACACACCGCCATCCGCATCTGCCCAAAAGGCCTCCCCGTCGCAATCGTTCCAGACCAGGCCGTCCTCGGTCGTGAACGTCGTCCAGGTATCCCCGCGCCTCACCGCCACCCCGTTCGCGCTGCCGCGCCAGAAGTTGCCGAAGGCGTCGAAGCCGTGAAAAGCCGTGACCTCCACCGATTTGGGGTCTGCCTGCACGACTGCGGTAGCGCGCACAATGCGATCTCCGGAAAACTCCACTCGCTCCACGCCCGCGTCGAACCGGTGCCGCAGCCACATCGACCCGTCGGCGGCCAACGCCATCACGTACGGGTTGTCGCTCAGCAGCCCGTCGGCTTTCTGATATCTCCGCCACTGCCCTTCGCGCAGGCTCCACGAATCCTTCCCGGTTCGTGATCCAGATGGTCCCCTTCGTGTCTTCCAGAACTTTCCAGGCACCGTGGCCCAGGGATTCCGGCGTCTCGACGCGGACGAAGTTGTTCGATGCCGATGGCCGGTCATTGCGGAACACCCCGCATGCGGTTGGAACCCACAGCCGGTCGAGTCGGTCTACAAACACGTCCTCCGGATCGCAGGGGAGGCCGTCCGTCCGGCCCGCGAGACGAACCTTCCCGTTGGCCGGATCGATTCGCACCAACCCTCCGGGCTTCATGGCCGCCCATATGGAGCCGTCCGAAGTCTCGGCCAGCCATCGGACGTTGTCGCCGCCCAGCCCGTCCTTTCTGGTCCACGTCCTGGTCCGTCCTGGTCCGTCCAGACGCGTCAGCCCCAGGCTCGTCCCTACCCAGAGCGCTCCTTTCCTGTCCCGCCGGATACTCCAGATCAGATCGGTTGGCAGGCCCTGGTCCAGGTTCCAGGATTCCCACTCGCCTCCTCCGAGCCACCGCGCCATGCCGGCGCCGATGAGCCCGATCCAGACGGACCCCTCGCGATCCTCCAGCACCGCTCCGGTCGTTTCATAGCGCAGGCCCCGTTGCCGATTCACGACGCTCCACCCCGCCGGAGTGCGGATTGCCAGACCCTGGTCGGTTGGGACCATTATGGATCCGTCCCGCCGGGCCGTCAGCGCGCCCCAGAACCCGCTTGATGCGATGTCCGGTTTTTCCTGCGAGAACTTGGTTTGTCCCGGCGCTCTGCGGTATATGCTCTTCGGACTGCGCGCCCACACCGACCCGTCGGGCGAGCTCCGAATCCCGTCCCACGTGTCTTCCGGCAGTCCTTCCTCCCGTCCGAACACCGAAACCCGCCCGGCCTCATCCATACAGAGTCGCCGGTCACATCCGAACCACAAACGCGCACCCTGCCGCAGGAGGCCGTGCATCGGCTTGCCTGCCAGCCCGGCCGGCAGCGGATAGGAGTGCACCGAGAAGGAGCCGTCGCCGCTGCGGGACGCTTCATAAAGGCCGGTCGGCGTGGCGATCAAAACGCCGCCGTCCGCACCGTCCGCCATTACCTGGGCGCCGCGCAGCATCGTATCCACAACGGGAATGGCCCGAAAGCGCTGCCCGTCGAAACGGTAGACCTTGCCGCAGATATTGGCCCAGAGCGCACCGTCCGCCGCGCTATACAGGCCGTGGGCTTCGGTGGAGCAGGGCAGTCCTTCCGCCGTCCCCATCAGCCGGAAGCGGTTGCCGTCATAGCGGTACAGCCCGCCTTCCGTTCCGGCCCAGATGTAGCCGGCCCCATCTTGGGCCAGCGACAGCACGACGAGGTTCTGTAACCCCTCGGCTGTTCCGTAAAAGCGGAAACTGTATTCCTGCGCAACGGCGGCAACGGCGAATGCCAGAGCGAGCATAACGGCTTCGCCGAGAATACGACCCCGCGTCATCCACAATCCCCATCTCTTGCCTGATCGGCATCACTCGAGACCCGAACAGGAATCCCGAATGGATCGGAAAAACAAGCTGCAATTCTGCCGCATGCGATCCTGCTTCGGATATTGAGTTTTATGTGGACTCTGGCTTGTCTGCTGCAATTGTCAAGAGCCTTCGCTGTCCCCGATGGGACTGATTCCGCGCTCGCCGATGTTACACCAAAGTGTGGGTGCAGGCGCGGAATTCTTTGCACACTTCGCTTTCCGACTTGGGAGTGTTCGGCGCCGACCGAGCCCCATTTCGGGGACAGGCGCGAATGGCGCTTAGATAAGGATTTCAATTGGGACCCTGAAAGGGTCCAGCAGCAAAGCCCAGGGCGCAAGCCCTGGGAACTGACGTTTGGCAAGGAATCAGCCCTGAAAGGGCGGCGCAGGCTGCATCGCCCTTTCAGGGCTGGTTTCCCGGATGACCATGATCCCAGGGCTCACGCCCTGGGCTTTGCTGCTCTGCCCCTTCAGGGCTTAATCACTTGATTTGGCGGGACTAACAGGTGATTGGGGTATTCTTAACTAAGCGCCATTCGGGACAAGGCGCCATAACCTCGAAATCCTTCAGTGGTGTTTTGGGCCCCTTTTCCGAGGGCGGAGTGATCTGCCCGCCAGAGCCTCCTGGCGCCGGGCGAAATTCTCGTCTCCTAGTGGACGCCATTGCTGCAGAAAGAAAGCCCTTGTCGACAAGGCATATTGGAGTTGATCTGCGCGGAAGCGAACGGGTTTTGTGTCATTGGTGATGGGTCCATGCGATCTCTGCTTTCTCCGGAGCTCCGCACTTGGCCTGGATGTGTCGGCGAAGATGCCTGCCCGCCGTCCCACACAGATCCCCGGTCAGTCCAACGCGGCAATTTGATACTGCTCGAACTTGCCGTCGGGCATGATGCGCGCCGTGATGCGCAGCGTTCTTTTCGGGAATCTCAACTGATAGGCACGGAGCGTCATGCCGCCCCGCTCCGAGCGAGTGGTCTGGGTAAACTCAAGAGGCTCACCCAGGGGGCTCAGGCCGGCGGCAAAATCGCGGAGCGCCGCCTCGGAGAAATAGCTGTTCGCGTTGGCCGTAAACAGGGAACGGTCGATCTTGCCTTGCTGCAATTCCGCAAAAATCCTGCGCGCCAACTGGAGAAACTTGGCCTCAGCCGCGTCCTGAGCAGGGAAAAGCAGGGGCGCGATTCTCCTGGCGATGTCTGCGGGCGCGTCGGTGGCGTCGAGATTGGTGAGCACGGTGATGGCGGCGCGTTCGTCGGGATAGATTACATTTTCAGCGCAGAAACCCGAAACTTCGCCGCCGTGCTCGAGCACGCGGCGGCCGGATTCGTTCCGGATCGAGAGGCCGAGTGCATAGCGCGGAGAGGTTCCGTTCTTGAGCAGGACTTCGGTTTCCATTTGCCGGCACGAGGAAGACTTGAGCAGTTTCTGGTCGATCACTCCGATGTTCCATTTCGCCAGGTCCTGCGCCGGCATCGCGGAGCTCGCCGGCTGCGAAGAGCCAGCCTTTGCCTTCCTTGGGCGCGACCCGCAGCGGACCGATGCCGTAGCGCATGTAGCCGGCCGGATCGGGTTCCGTCAGGCGGCCTTGATCGAACGTCCGCGACCCCGGCCATACCCAGCGGAGTGAACACGCGCTGGCGGAGGAATTCAACCAGAGGCATACCGGCGGCCTTCTCCACGATCAGCCCGGCAATCACGTAACCGGTATTGCTGTACTGCCATTGTGTGCCGGGATCGAAATCGAGGGGCTTGCGCGCCCAGAGGTCCAGCAGCTTGTCCGCCGTGATCGGTTGCAGCATGAAAGGCGGCACGTAATCCTGCGGCCAGTAATCCTGATAGCCGGACGTGTGCGAGAGTAGCTGCCGGATCGTCACCTCGGCGGCGCGCGTTAACGTGGGCAGAAAACGCGAGACCGGATCGTCGAGCGCGAGCTTGCCTTGCTCGGCAAGCATCAGGATGGCGGTGGCGGTGAACTGCTTGCTGATCGAACCGATGCTGAAGCGCATCTCGGGACGCGCGGGCGTGCGCGGGTCGATCTTGGCATCGCCGTAAGCCTGCAGGTATGCGATCTGACCGTCCTTGACGACCGCAATGGACGCGGCCGGCGCCCCCGTGCTCGCGAGCACCTGGCGGGCAGCATCGTCGATTTTTTGCCGGACATCGTCGGAGAACTGCGTGTGCGCCTGGAGTGCCGTCACCGATAACCAGAGCGCGAACGCGACCGCCGACAACAGGGAAAAACGCGATGCCTGATGCATATGTCCTTTCCGATTAATGCGCAACACAGCGCGAATTATTTTTTGGCGGGAGGGGTGCCGCTTTGAAAATAAGCGACCAGATCCCTCATTTCCTCACCGCTCAGTGCAGGCCAGGACAACTTTTTTTCGCGCAAGAGAGATTCCATGCGCGGGCCGTGATTCCAGATGGCCGCGAGCAGGGAGTAAGGAGATGCCGTTGCCTGGGACTGCACCAGAGAAGCAGCGGCCGCCGCCTTTCCTGCGGCTGGGGAATGACAAGCGGCACATTGCTTAAGACGATAGAGATTGCTGCCCGTCTGAGGGTTCCCGGATGAGCCATAAGCCTTGAGCCAGTAGATATAGGAAAGAAGGTCCTCCATTTCCGGCAGTGAAATCTTGGGATATGGAATTCCGCTGGCAGCAAACATCTGCGACATCCGGGGGTGATGGTTCCAAAGGCCGGCAATCAGGGAACTCACGCTCGCCGCGGTGCCGGAAGAGGCGAGATTGGGCCCGGGATGAGATGGGCCGGTCCCGGACTTATGGCAGTCCCCACAACCCTTGGAACTGAAGAGAGTCCGTCCGCGCGTAGCATCACCAGGCACAACCATTTCCATCTCAGTGGGTGTGCGGTTAGCGGCACGCAGGAATGCCACAAGATCCGCGACTTCCTTCCCCTGAAACTGCGGCCATGGGATGCGCTTCTGCAACATGTATGAGAACATGTCGTTGCCATGGTTCCAGATGGCCACCGCCAGGGCCACGGGCCCTGTGAATTGGGACATCTCGTAGACAGCCCTCCCCGGCTTGCCCGCTGCCTGAAGTGGGTCCGCAGGATGACACTGGAAGCAACCCCTGGATCCAAAGATCTTTTCGCCGCTCCCAGCCTCACCGGGCTCGGAGTTGTAGTTCAGGTAGTAAAGGTAGGCAATGATGTCGCGGAATTGTACCGCGCTCAACAATGCGCGCGCTTCATTGTCGCGTTCGATCACGGCGTTCATGCGTGACCAATGGGACCAGACGGAAGCACACAGCTCGTAAAGATTGCGTCCCATGCCGACGGACGCCAGGGCAGGCCCCCGCTTGCCGCCGGCACTCCAGACCGAATGGCAGCGGATGCAGCCCTTGCTCACGATAAGGTCCCGCCCGGCTTTGGCATTTCCAGGACTCTCCTGCAGTTCGGCGGCCATAAGAAGCGCGACCCCGAACCCGAGTGTCAGAAGCAAAGGAATGAATCTCTGAACCAAACCGAATCGCTGTGGCTGCGGCAGCATAGCGCCTCCTTGAGAGCATAGGCTGGCAGGGAACGGCGTGCCGTATCCCTGTAACGCTGTTTTACCCATTTCCCGATCTCTGCGGCTTGACGATGCCTGGGAGATCCGTTCAAAACCTCTGAAGAACAGAGGCTCGCGGTGGGTTCGGATCTATGGCCCCTTCCGTGTGCGCCGCAGGTACTTCGAAAGATCCTGCATGTCATTCGGATCCAGCTGGATCCATTTCATGACCTCGTTTTCCATGCTTTGGTACATGATGGGAGCATGATTCCACATGGAGGTTGCCAGGCGGAGCATTTCGAATCGCTCCCCGCCCTCCAGGAGGTTGGGCCCTTGCTTGTTCGGCCCGTGGCAGGTGATGCAGCCCTTCGAGACAAAGAGTTTTTCTCCTCGGGCCGCATCCCCCTCATCCCGGGAAAAATGGAGAAAATACACATAGGCGAGGATGTCCGCCAATTCGCTGTTTTCGAGGCGTGGGAAGGCCATACCCCGAGCGGCGATCGTTGCCTGCATGGCGAAACTGTGGTTCCAGATCAGGCCGCAGATCTCGGACATGGACTTGCGCAGTTGTTGTTTGGAGAGATCCGGACCGATCGATTTTCCCCCGCCCGACTGATGGCAGCTCGCGCAACCCTTCGAACGGAAAAGGCTCGCACCGCGGGCCAGATCCGGCAGGGGCAAGTAGGCGGTTTCAGCGACGGCAGAGGTAACCTCACTGCGAATATAGGCCTGCAGGTCCGCCATCTCCCTTCCCTGGAAGAGGGGCATCGCGATGCCGCTGGCCTGCTGGGTCTCACGCATGGTCCGCCCGGCATTCCACATGGCTTGGGACAGGTTGACGGGCGCGACATAAGCGCCGAACCGCACAAGGGGCAGAGCGCCGTCCCGCAGCGAGTGGCACGAATCACAGTGCTTTCCCTGAAACACCTGCTTGCCGAGTTCGGCACTCCCCGGCCGATCCAGAAGCTTCAGGTAGTAGATGAAGCTGATAATGTCGGCCATTTCCTTTTCAGAAAGAGTGGGCCATTCCCGTCCTTTTTGCTTCAGCAGTTGGACCATCCTGGGAGTATGGTTCCAAAACATCGAAGCCAGCTGTTGGAATGATTGATCCGCGCCCGTCGCGGCGAGGTCTGGTCCGAGTTTGCCGCCGATGCCCCAGATCGAGTGGCAGGTTATGCACCCCTTGGAGGTGATCGCCTGCATGCCGAGAAGCGGATTGGCCGTATCGAGACGCACAGCCGCGTCCTCGGCGCGCAGCAACAAACCAGCCAAGAATAGGGCTCCTGCAATCAGGAGCGTTATACGCTGAGATGCCGTCAAGTTCACGAATCCCTCCTCACAGCGGTGTAGCGGCCCTCGCCGGTTGCACTCCGCCCGAGGGCAAGGTCTCGGGGAGATAGTCCGAGACCCGATGTGTCAGCTCAACCAACGATTCTTTCCCTTCGCGCAACTCCCAGATGGAAATCATGGGAAAGAACTTGCTGGCGATCATGTAGAGCAGAATGAAGCCGGAAAATGTAGCCGCCATGATGCCCAGCTCAACCCAGGAAGGCGCGTAGTGGGCAGGCTGATAGAGGTCCAGGCGCGGATTCACCGAAGTAGGAACCACGATATTGAAGCGCTCGAGCCACATTCCAATCACCACGAAGCAGGATGCCGCGGTGGTGCCCCATGCATTGCGTGTCTTCTTTCGGCACATGAGACAAAAGGGGATGAGCGAGCAGAACAGCACCATGATCCAGAATGGCCAGGCAAAGCGGCCCGAGAGCTTGTCCCAGAATGTGCGCATCTCCGCGGCCTCCTGCCCGTAAAAAGCCGTCAGGTATTCCGCAAACGTGAAGTAGGCCCAAAGACAACTCATGAGCAGCAAGAGGATCCCCATATTGTTGAAATGGGCTTCCTTGAAGTAATTCTCGAGACGGTAGACTTTCCGGAGAATGGCCATTGCGATCAGCAGGGCTGCGATCCCTGAATAAATCGCGCCCATGACGAAGTAGGGGCCGAATATGGTGCTATGCCACATCGGTCGCAGCGTGAGGGCGAAGATCCAGCCGATGACGGTGTGCACGGAGATCGCGACCGGGATTACCGCCACTGCCAGCACGCTGATGATTTTTTCCAGGAGGTGCTTTTGCCTGGGACTTCCATTGTAGCCGAGTGCCAGTACCCTGTAGAAGCGGGGCATTTTGATTTTCCGATCGCGGATGATCGCGAGATCGGGAATCATGGGAAGATATAAATAAATCGTGCAAGACCAAAAGTAGAGTCCGATGCTCGTCACATCCCAGAGCAGCGGCGACAGGGGCTGGGCGTGCAGGATGATATTGAGAGCCCGGTCCGGCCGCCCGAGGTCGATGATCGGTTGTACGGCTCCGAAGCTGATCACCAAGACCGTGATGAATTCCGCGGAGCGCGTGATGCTTCTTCTCCACTCGGCATTGCTGATGCGCAGGATCGCGGAGATCAAGGTCCCCGCGTGACTGATGCCGATGAAGAAAACAAAATCGATGATGTAGATTCCCCAGTATTCCGGGTTGTTCAGGCCGGTCGTGCCCAGCCCGTAGCGAAGCTGTCTTAAATAGGCGACCAATCCGAAGCAGCAGATCAACCCCAGGACCGTGGCGGCATACCAGAATATCCCCGTGGTTTGGACGAGAGGCCGGAGCAGATCCTGTTCATCCTGAGGCAGGCCTGCGAGCATCGTTTCCGGGTCGGACATGGATCAAGTCTCCTTTTTCAGGTAGAAAACCTTGGGCTCCGTGCCCAGGTCTTCCATCAGGCGCGAGGCTCGCGGCGTGCGCGACAGTTCGTAAACGCGGTGGCTCGGATTCTGAAGGTCGCCGAAGACGATGGCCTTCGAGGGGCATATTTCGGCGCATGCGGGCTGGTAGTCGGCTTCAGCCAGCGGCCGGTTTTCCGCGCGTGCGTTTTCACGTGCCTTCTGGAGCCGGTGATGACAGAAAGTGCATTTTTCCACGACGCCCATTGGGCGCACCGACACATCCCGATTCAACTGCCGCCTCATGCTTTCAGGCCAGTGGGGTTCGTAATAGTTGAAGTATTTGACCGAATACGGGCAGGCGTTGGCACAATACCGGCATCCAATGCAGCGAGCATAGATTTGGGCCACAATCCCGTCCTCAGCCATGTAGGTGGCCTCCACAGGGCAAACTTTGGTGCAGGGCGGGTGATCGCATTGCATGCAGGGCCTCGGGATATGCGTGATTTTGGTTTGAGGAAATTCGCCGGAGGCCTGGATCAGAACCTTCATCCATGTGATTCCGCGACCTTCCGCGAGCTGATCGTCGCTCATGGTGGGTACATTGTTTTCCATGGTGCAGGCGGTTTCGCAAGCGCGGCACCCCGTGCACTTGTCCAGATCGATCACCATTCCCCAACGAGGCATGCTCGCTCCTAGGCCCTGTAAATTTTCACTTTGGTTCCGAATCGATAAGTCAAACCGGAGAGCGGGTCACGCTCAGGAGTAATCAGGTCGAGCACATTGACACTGCGCTCTTTTCCGTTGCTTCCGATCGCCCCGAGGCCATAGGGCAGATTGATGACACCGGGGGCGCATGCCGGAGAAATCATCGCGCGCACCTTGATTCTGCCCGCCGCGCTTTCAATCCAGATCCAGTCCAGTTCGCCGACAGAACCCGCCTGCGCTTCCTTTGGACTGATCTCCGCCCAGGGATCACCTGCGATCCTGTCGAGAGGCATCGAAACCAGGCGCGCCCAAGGGAGCATGCCGGCGACCCCTCCTTGGAGCTTTCCCGGGCGGTAGAGGTTCAGCGTCAGCGGACGGTCCGGAACAGCGATTGGCATACCTTCGGAATGATAATGAGGCAAAAACTCTATCTCGGGTACCGCTCCCTCGGATCCTGCCAGACGCTTCTGAAGCTCGCGGCTGTACAAATCAATACGACCGTCCGGATGACCGCTGTAATCATAGAAGCTCCTCACCTGGAAATGCGGATCCACCCAGGCGCCTGCCGCGGTCAGCTTCTGCCAGAACTCATCGAAAGTGCCGTACGACGACATCCACCAGCCCCTCGATTCCATCTCTCCCAGCAGACCCTGGTCAAATGTGTCACGACTGGGCAAGCCGGCCCGGGCTTCATATAAACCCAGGGCCCGGTGCTTCAAGATTTCCTCGAAATCTTTCCATGGCATGGCTGCCGCCATTCTCCCGCCCAGGCGTCGTGCCAGATCCAGCATGAGGTTGCCTGCATGGCGGGTTTCGCCTGCGGCCTGGATGCAGGGCTGCACGATCTCCCAACCCGCACTTGGCGAGGACGTCGGGAAGAGGCGGTCCTCCCAGCGCTCGAGGGGAAGAGCTTCGGGAAGAACGAAATCGGCGTAAGGGCTGGTTTCGTCGAGGAAGGGAGAGAAGGAAATCACCATCCCGATTTTCTCCAACGCCTCCTTTATCTGAGTGCGGAAAACGGAGGAGTAGGCCGGGTTGGAATAATAGACAAAGGCGATCTCCGCCCCCCCGGCGGAAACAAGAGCGGGCAGGTCTTCTATTGCATGGGTGCTGCGCGGAGATGCGCCGCCGGAAGGTGGCGGAGCAAGTGGAGCGAGCGGCACCCTGGGCTGCAGATAAATGCCGCCGGGCCGATTGATGTTCCCTTTCAGAAGGTTCAAGGCATGAATGGCCATGCCAGCGTAAATCCCGCCGGGCTGAGCGGTCACATTCTCGTCAAAAAGGGCGAGCGCGCTCGGGCTCTCGCCGAATGCCTTGCCCAGATTGATGATCCCATCGATCGGAACCCCGGTCAGACGTGAGACCACCTCGGGAGAATAGTCGCGCAGCACCAGGCCGCGGTAGCCCTGCCTGGTCACTCTGCCATCCCTGTTCTGGACATCGTTGAATCCGTAGAGATGCTCCTCCGCGAATCCGGCATCGTACTGGCGTTCTCGCAACATCACGTAGGCGATGCCCAACGCGAGAGCGCCATGCGATCCCGGCGTGATTCCTATCCACTCGCTTGCCCGTTCTGCCGTGCGCGAAAAACGGATGCCCGCCAACGCCAGGGTCCCCTTCGCGTTTCGTCCCGCGGCATGAAATGAAGCATAGCTGCGCTGAAACTGCAGGGGAGACTCCCAGGAATTCAAAAGATCTGCGCCAAAGGACAGAACGAAATCGACGTTGTCGAAGTCAAACGCCGGGTGCGCCGACAGCCCGTGCATGATCTGGAAAACCTGAGCGTAACCGTCGCCGGATTGATCCAGCAGAATATTGCTGGAACCCCATGTCTCCATGAAGTGATGCACCAGATCCGCCATAGTCCCGCCGGTTTGCCCGAGAATAAAGGCGCACTTCTCCGCCGCCTTTCGGCTCTCAAGTCGCTTCATGGCCCCGGAAATCGCATCCAGAGCCTCGTCCCAACTGACCGGCTCGAATTCAGCGGTTCCCTTTCTCCCCTTGCGCTTCATGGGACGGGTCAACCGTTCCGGATGATAGAGCAACTGAAGCGCGGACATGCCTTCGGTGCAGACTCCGCCGGCATTGATAGGGTGATTGGGATTGCCGCTGATGCTGGTAGGATAGCCATCGAGCAGGCGAACCTTGATGCCGCAACCGCCCGGGCACATCAGGCATGTCGTCATGACAAAGCTCTCGATGTCGGGCAGAACTCCGGGAATGGAACCACCTGTGGAGGTCATATACCCCCATAACGAACCCAGCGCAGCCGAGGCACCCGCAGCCCCTGTCAGCAGAAGAAACTCTCTTCTCTTCATATGCGTTCTGTCCGGCGTTAACGGTGACAAGACTTGCAATCGGTCGTCACCTTCGATTTCTCATGGCACTGCACGCAGTAGTTCATCGTTATCTTTACCAGCGGTTGGGAGGGCGGCACCTCCGTGTTGGCAATTCCGTCGTGGCACTGGGCACACTCGATCTTTCCCAAAACAGCGTGCCTGCGATGCGAATAATAGACATGGTCCGGAAGATGAAACAGCTTGTTGAACACCAATGGCTTTCCATCCGCCAGGATTTTGCGTAGCTTGGCTTCTTCGGGACTCTTGGTGAGAGGGGTTTCATGGCAGATGGAGCAAATGCCTGCGTCCGGCAAACCCGAGTGGGCGCCCTGGGAGTAGTAGGTGTGGCAAGCCGAGCACTCCATCTGGGCCGTGTGCTTACGGTGGTTGAACTGTATCGGCTGGGCGACGCGGTTGTGCAAGTTCCTGACTGCATATGCACTGCCCGATATCAGGATCGACATCACAACGAGCGCTCCAATAGCTTTGATCGCTCCGCGTTTCCAGGATGGTACCATCCGTGCACCCTCCGTTGCCTACAAGACCATCCGATTCCAAGCACTGCATCTGGCGTAGGCTTCGCCTTATCGCTAACGGTCACAATGCCTGCTCCACACAGGCAAGTGTTTGAAAAGGTAATGCTGATGCTGTCTTAAGGATATGCAATCAGCAATCCAAACCGGTGCCAGGAATATAATCTATTGATCCTATAATGGTTATGCGGCAGGAAAGATCGGATCAAAGAGGCCACAACCTGACAAAATGGCAGGCCGACAAATCAGTGATTGGTACAAATAGGATGAATGATCGCTTTATATGGATGGATATTCTAGGGTTTGTGGCAAATGACTGCAGGACTGCCAAAGTGTCACATCGAATCGGAAACCTGGTCAAGCCCATATTCCCGCAATTTCCGATAAAGGCTGCGCTCACTGATGCCGAGAGTCGCTGCGATCTGCCTCCTGTGCCCGGAAAAACGCTTGAGCAGATTCTGGATGTACATGAGCTCGAGATCCCGCAGGCTGGGGAACCCCTTTTCCAGTTGGTAAAGCGGCGCGCCCTGATCGGCTTTCATGTTGTTGGGGAGATCTCTGGGCTGTATGACATCGCCCTCTGCAAGGATAAGCGCCCTTTCGATGACATTTTGCAGTTCACGGATATTTCCTGGCCAGGAGTATTGGTGGAGGATCTCCAATGCGTCCTCGCTGGCACGGACGTGCTTTCGGCCCGGCATGCGGCTGATGAAATGCTCCACAAGGGCAAGTATATCCTCTCTCCTCTCGCGCAAGGGCGGGACGCGTATGGTTACGACGTTGATCCGGTAATAGAGGTCCTCCCGAATTCGCCCATCGCGCACCATCTGCTCGAGATTGCGATTGGTGGCAGCAATGATCCGGGCATTCACATGGATATCGCGCAATCCTCCCAGACGACGGAATTGCCCGGTCTCCACCACCCGCAAAAGCTTGGCTTGAAGGACGGGAGATAGCTCGCCTATTTCATCGAAAAAGAGAGTTCCGCCGTCCGCCACCTCAAACAAGCCGTGCTTGAGCGCGAGAGCTCCCGTAAACGCCCCTTTTTCGTGGCCGAACAGCTCGGATTGCAAGAGGTCTTCCTGGAGCGATGTGCAGTCGACCACGACAAATTGCTCGGCTGCCCGGGAGCTGCCCCGGTGGACGGCCTGAGCCACCAACTCCTTGCCGACCCCGCTCTCGCCTTGAATCAAGACCGTCGTATCCGTGGCCGCGACTTTGCGCACTATTTCCAGCACTTGTCTCAAAGGATGGCTTGCGCCGATGAATCGAGTGGAGCTCGACTGCCGATCCAGGAGGTTGCGCAGCGTCCAGTTCTGGCGGCGCAGAAGGCACTTTTCGTAAGCTTTATGGATGATCGATTCCAGTTCCGCCAGCTTGCATGGCTTTGACACGTAGTCGTAAGCTCCCATCTTCAGGCTTTCGATCGCCGTGTCGATGGTGGCATGCCCGGTGAGCATCACCACCTCCCCCTCAAAGGATCTTACTTTGAGTTCTTTGAGCACTTCCAGCCCGCTTTTTTCAGGCATTCGGATGTCGAGCAGGATGACATCGAAGTTCGCCTCGTCGCACAGCTGCAACGCCCTGGCGGCGGATTCGGCCGGGACAACCTCGGGAAATGTCCGTGCCAGCTCTTGCGTAACCAGACAGCGGAAGCTGCTGTCGTCATCAACCACCAGAATCCTTGGAGTGCGCTCGAATTGTTTCATGTCTGTAGAGGAATCCATATGGTGAATTTTGCTCCCCGGCCGCTCTGGCTATCGACCATGATGTCTCCGCCCCATTTGGAGACGATCGACTTGGAGATAAACAGGCCAAGACCAGTTCCCTGACCTGATGCCTTTTTGGAAAAGAACGGCTCGAAGATTCGAACCTGGTCCGATGCCTCGATTCCGAACCCATCGTCTGCCACCGAGGCAAAGGCACGCCCGGCCTCCCGCCATGTGCGGCACCAAATGTGCCCACCCTGGTTCCCGGCCTGGAGGCTGTTGAGCAGGAGATTTAAGAAAACCTGCCTGACCTGGGCTTCGGACAGTTTCAAAGTCGGCATGTCAGACCCCAGCTCCAATGAGATTTCGATTCCTCGCTTCGAGGCCTCGTACTGCACCAGCAGAATTGTCTCCTGCAAGGAATCGTTGAGATTCACCAGGGACGGGCCATACTCATCCTTCTGAGCCAGAATGAGCAGGCGCCGGGTGACATCCCTGGCGCGCTCGATTTCGCGCTGGATCAAGCCCAGGGAAGACCCCAATCCGCCCAGAGGCTCGGAAGACGATTCCCGCAACCCATCCAGCCTGCGTCTCAACCCTTCGACGAAGGTGGAAATGGAAGCCAAAGGATTGTTGATCTCGTGCGATAATCCGGATGCCAGCAGTCCCATCGAAGCCAGCTTCTCTGAATGGGCCAGATTGGCCTCGAGCAATTTCCGTTCCGTGATGTCCCTGCGCACCTCGATAACCTGGTGGATTTCATTCGCCTCGTTCCGCAACGGGGAGGAAAAAACCTCGACGTATCTTTCCTTGCCATCGGGTCCAACCGCCGTCTGAACTTCCTTGTGAACCTGCCCATTGTCGAAGGTGTGCTTGCAGGCGGTGGTGTCGTATTCATGGGACTCGCCCGCGCCGCCACCCGTGGCGGCGCCATCGTTGTCCATGATCGCCTGGTTGCGGAAATGAGCCGCGTTGGCTGTTACAACCCGATAGTCCTGGTCAAGCACAATAATTTCATCATCGATATTATTGATGACGCTCTCGAGGTAATCCTTACTCCCCTGGATTTCCTCCATCGCGGTTTCCAATCGGCCTGACATTGCGTTGAAGCTCTCGGCCAGCTGGGTGAACTCGTCGTTGCCGGGCATCTCGACGCGCTTAAACTTGCCTTGTCCGATCTGTTCCGTTGCCTCCCCCAACCGCCTCAACTTGCGCAGGACCAGATGGTTAAGCACGATATACAAAACGCCGATGGTCAGCGCCAACATCGCGCCCCCCATGGCGAGCATGCGCAGCGCACCGGCTTGAATCTGCTTTTGGAGTGTGTCCTGCGAAAAGTCCATAATCAGGATGCCGTTGACCGTCGAGCGGGGATCGTGGCATGAAGTGCAGTTCGGACGATTTTGGATCACAGTCACCGTCCGATAGTAGCGATGGCCTTGGGCGTCCTTGAGAGAAATCGTGTCCTTCAGGGCGAGCGAAGAATGGCAGTCGCGGCATCCGGGCTCTGTCTGACGCGCAAGCATTCGTCCCAATTCCGAGCTGTCCGAGGAATGGACTACCTTGTTGTCAGGGTTGATGACCATGATTTTCCGGGCATCACCGATCTCGGACAGCCTGGCGACGATCTGAGTCAAATCGTGATTGCGACGCTCGAGGACGGAGACCTCGATTTGATGAGTGAGAATTCGTCCCATGTTGGTCGTGGAGTTCTCCATGGTCTCCAGCAATTGGCTCTCATGATAGCGCAGGAAAAGCACGAAAAATGGAATGCCGACGAGGATGAGCATGGAGACCAGACCGGCGATGATTCTGAAACTGAACCGATGAAACAAAGGAACAACGGCTGGCTTCATGAGCTCCTTCATTGAGATCCAGGGAACCTGATGTACCAGAAACTGCCGGCTGGCGTCGCCTGGACAAGACAGTGGACAGCAGCCGCATTTCAGCGCGCGGGGCCACGACATGATTTGAAAACCGCCTGGATCTCGGCTCAGGCTGTGCCTGACAATTTGTCATAGTGCTGCCGCGCGAGCTAACCCGAGCTTGCGAATCCAGGCTGATCTTCTGAATGCGACCGAGGCGCTAAGTCACTGACAATCTCTATAATCTGTCATTATTATAGAATATGTGGAATATGGCAAAATAATTGCACTAAACCGTGCCTGGAGTCCTCGTAGCAAGAAACTGGAACTGCCTCGGCACGGCAAGAGACCGGAAGTTGTGGTTTATGTCCAGGGTCGGGGAACGCAGGGTAGTTCAGGAATCGGAACAAGGGGAAGGAATATTGCTCTATCCATTTACAAACATTGATTATTTGAATGTGAGGTCAAAAGACATGCTGAAGAAGACGGCGCTATTGGCAGCGGTACTGATTTTTGTATCTCTAGGTGTTGTGCACTTGGCCGTTCCCACGGTTGCGGCGCAGGTTAAAGGTGATGCCAAGGCCGGACTTGAAGCCTACAAGAAAACCTGCCTGCGATGTCATGGCGAGCAGTGCAAGGGGGATGGGCCCGGCGCAAAACTGCTCAAGACTAAACCGGCAAATTGGACCGACCAGGCCACGATGTCGAAGCTGACTGAGAATGACTTGTTTACAGCAATCTCGAAGGGAACCGCGGCGGTCGGGAAATCCAGCGCCATGCCTGGCTTCGCGGACCAATTGAAGCAGCAGGACATTCGTAATCTTATTGCCTACATTCACCAGGTCGAAGGGAAATAATCCCCACGCTGCATAGGAGATCATCCGGCTGTGAGCAATCGAGGTCTACAGGGCGCTGCGCCCTTTGGACCGAAAACCCATTGCTCAATCCAAGCAAACGATGTTGTGGGATTTGGTTTGATTAGCAAGTCCTAATTTACGGGGGCACCTTATGGAGCTTGGTCTCGTCGGACTCGGGCGGGATCAAGCTCTAGGAGGTCAGTACCAAGATGCGCAGATACGTTGCACTCGTCTGGATGCCTCTAATCTGAACCGGTTGCGGTTCACCATAGCGGGACCGACTTCTGACTGCACCGCCGATCCTCCCTGGCAGGAAATCGCGCAACGGATAGTCTGAATCGACTGCATTTCGGGATCAAGCCTGGGTGTGATCGAGGGTCAGGTTTCGAGATAAGATGTTGACTCCCGCAGCGCTCTCGGCGGCTGCGTCACTCGCCGGCGGGCCCGATTATACCTCAATATGGTATTCTGCTCAGGCCGAGGGATAGCAAACTGCCATTAATCTCCTTTGCACGAATCAGATCGGCATGGTGAGATGGTGCGAGCCATGATCCTGTATCCGGGGAGTAATCGATGATCCATTCCAGATTTCGTATTACCGTGTTGTGCTTCTTGCTGGTGCTCGCCGCGCAACTGTCCGGCCAGGGCTACGACATTCAGGCCAACTACACCAAGCACGAATATCAGATCCCCATGCGCGACGGCACGAAATTGTTCACTGCCGTCTATACCCCCAAGGATGCTTCGCGCAGCTATCCGATCATGCTCCAGCGCACGCCTTACGGCGTCGCGCCCTATGGCGAGAACCGATTTCCAAGAGGGCTGGGACCTTCCGACCTGTTCGCCCGCGAGGGATTCATTTTTGCCTATCAGGATGTGCGCGGCCGCTACATGTCGGCAGGCGAGTGGGCCGAGGTACGGCCTTACAAACCGGTTAAGGCAGGTCCAGACGACACCGATGAGAGCACCGACACCTGGGACAGCATCGATTGGCTGGTAAAGAATATTGCCAACAACAGTGGCAAGGTCGGGATGTGGGGCATTTCCTATCCCGGCTTCTATGTGGATGCCGCCATCGTGGATCCGCACCCGGCGCTCAAGGCCGCTTCGCCGCAATCACCGGTCACCGACTATTACATGGGCGACGACTCCTACCACAACGGCGCGTTCATGCTGGCGGCCAATTTCTCTTTTTATCTGAACTTCCCGGAGCGCAAAGGCGGGCCGTCGACGTCCAGCGGCGGCCAGCGAATTAACCTTGGGACGCCGGACGGTTATGATTTGCTGCTACGCATGGGCCCTCTTGAAAACTCGAACACGCTCTATTACCACAACGAAAATCCCTACTGGAACATGAACATCTACCAGACCGTCTACGACGACTTCTGGAAGGCGCGCTCCATCGCGCAGTACCTGAAGAAGGTTACGCCGGCGGTGCTTTCAGTCGGCGGATGGTTCGACGCTGAGGATCTGGCCGGGCCCCTCAACGTGTTCCGCTCCATCGAAAAGAACTCGGCGTCGACCGATAACCACCTGGTGATGGGACCGTGGTCGCATGGAGGGTATGCGCGGGGCGACGGCGACCGCCTTGGAAACCTCTACTTCGTAGAGAAGACCGGGGCCTTCTACCGCGAGCACATCGAATTTCCTTTCTTCCTTTACAATCTAAAGGGCCAGGGCGATGGGGTGCTACCGAAGGCCTATGTGTTCGAAACGGGTGGCAATCGCTGGCGTAAGGAAGAAGCCTGGCCGCCGAAGAGCGCGGCTCCCGTGACCTTTTATCTCGCCGGCGACAATATGCTCTCCAGAGAGCCGGCCGCGGGCGGCGCGGCGACGTTTGATGAGTATCTCAGCGACCCCAACCGCCCGGTTCCCTATCTCGGCTACATTGCCATGGGCATGACGTCGGACTATATGACCGAGGATCAGCGCTTCGCCGCGGAGCGCCCGGACGTGCTGGTCTATCAGACCGAACCACTTGCCGACAACCTCACAGTGGCCGGCCCGGTTTCTGCGCGGCTGAGCGTATCGACCACCGGCACGGATTCGGACTTCGTGGTCAAGCTGATCGATGTTTATCCGGGCAATTTCGCCAACCCGCCGGCCCCGACCCCAGCTGGAGCAGCACCTGCCGGGCCACAACAACGTCCAGCGCCGAACGCCGTCAGGATGGGCGGGTACGAGCAGCTGGTGCGCGGGGAGCCATTCCGCGGCAAATTCCGGAATAGCTTTGCCAAGCCCGAACCGTTCGTACCGGGCAAGCCGGCAACGATTCAATACACCATGCCCGACATCTGCCACACCTTTTTAAAGGGCCATCGCATCATGGTCCAGGTACAGAGTTCGTGGTTCCCGTTGATCGATCGCAATCCGCAGAAGTTTGTGGATATTCCGAAAGCGAAGCCCTCGGATTTCCAGAAAGCAACCCAGCGCGTCTATCACTCGTCGTCGATCACATTACTGGTGGAACAGAAATAGGGTGCGGAAGGGGAACGGGGCGGCGGGCAGTCGGAGGCGGGGAAACGGGGTCGGACCAGGAATAATTCCGGGGCTGGCATCCGCGTTTCTTCTGTGAATTTCCGGAATCGGGAGATCGAGATACTCATGGCCGTGGGAGCAGGGAGGCGGGATGCTCTGCACATCGTTGTTTGGCGGGGCTCCGCCTCACTGCGGTGGGCATGGCGGTTGGCCGGGCTGCTGCGCCGGCCACACCTCCGCTGCTTGCAGGATGCATGATCGGGCCAGATCCCTGCTTTGCTGATCCTGGTGGGACTGGCGGCCACTTTTGTTCCCGCTCTGCGGGCGACACGCATAGATCTGATGCGTGCCCTGCACTGTGAGTAGTAACCCCTCGGCTCAAGAGGTCCAATCGCTTGGGTGCGCGCCAGATCTATGAGGGACGGCTTCAAAGCCTGGCGGCAATACAATGCCGCGTCAAGTACGCAGAGCTCTTTCGGGCTGCTAGGAGCCCGTCCGAGAATTAGGAGGGGCCGCGTTCCGAGCGCCGCGGGGGCAGATGCAAGGCGGCGCGACGCAGGCGATGTCGCTGCACATCGTCGAGGAGCGCCAACGCCGCAGATGCCCCCGCGCCGCCGGAACCCGAAGGGCGCATGGGGATTGCGGGGCGATCTCCGCGTTGCTCGTCGTCAACGATGTGCAGAGACATCGCCTCCTCCTCGCGCCTTGAGCTCGCCCCGCAATCCCCATGCGCGCGACCCCTCCTAATTCTCGGACGGGCTCCTAGGTTTCCTTATAAAGCCAGGCGCCCGCGAGCGCCGCGATGGGGGCTTCGAACAATCCCCAAATCATGCCGATCACAAAAAGCCTGGCAGGGAAGACATTCATGACCATCCCGGAAAGCGATGGCCACGCATAGGTGAGAATCCATACGATCAGTCCCGCGCAGACGGCGGTCTTGGGCCCCGGAGTAAAGCGGGGCCGGATGGCTGCGTATACCCAGGTCAGAAAAACTCCCAGAAACATGCAAAGCACGACTAAGAGCGAGATCGCACTTCCGCCCATCGCCGGCTGATTGAGCGCTTTCATCGCTTCTTCCCAGTCTGTCTTTAATATCTGTTCGTTGAGGATGAACTCACCGATATTGATAATCACCCCCGCGACCAGACCTCCGAGCACCACACGTCCGTAGTTGATCTTTCCCATAGGCTTCTCCTCGCGGCGAATGCGGAAAAGCCGCCGCCAGCTAATTGTGGAAAAAGGCTCGCTACCGGATGGAATCCGGATAATGGCATTCTAGCATGACGCGCGCTGGGGGATCATGCTCGATCGGCAGCTTCTCCGGCAACCGTGTTCCCGCATGACCATCATAATCCGGGGAGTGCGCACCGCTCAGCGTCCTGTGTAACTCACTCGCCATATCGAGTTCGATGCGTCATCGGTTACGAACAGGGAACCATCTTTCCCGAAAGCCACGCCGACAGGCCGTCCCCAGACTTGCCCGGCCGGAGTTGCGAAACCGGTAAGGAAGTCCTCATATTCCCCGGTTGCCTTCCCGTTCTTGAGGGGCACACGAATCACCTCATACCCGGTCCGCGGGGCCCTATTCCACGAACCGTGTTCGGCGGCGAATATGTCCCCTTGATATTCCCTCGGGAATTGACTTGACCGGCAGAATGTCATCTCGAGCGAAGCATTGTGCGGTTGCACAAGAACGTCGGGAACGATGACTTTGTCTCTCAGCTCCGGATGTTTGTCTTTGTGGCGGGGATCCAGGTTTCCCCCGATGTAGTACCAGGGCCAGCCATAGAATCCTCCATCCTGAATGCGGGTTATGTAATCCGGAGGGAGGTTGTCGCCAAGCCCGTCGCGTTCGTTCACAGAGGCCCAGAGTTCACCCGTCTCTGGATGGACATCGATGCCCACGGCGTTCCGAATGCCCCATGCGTAGACCCGAAGTTCCGAGCCATCAGGCTTGGCCACCAATATGTTTGCCCGGTGGCGCTCCCGGGGATTATTGTCGGTATCGTCGACATTGGAACGCGATCCGACCGAAACAAACATCTGCTTCCCATCCAATGAGAATGCGATATCACGTGTCCAGTGCCCGCCGCCCTGCAACCGGCCGCCTCCCGGAATGTCCGGCACAATCACCTGTTCCGGCTCTCGTGCCTTGAAGTCTCCGTTTTCGTATCGGAAACGAACTACGGAGTCGGTGTTGGCCACGTAGACATACTCCGGGTTGGAACCGGGGGGATAAAAGGCAATCCCAAATGGCTGCCTGAAGCCGGCGGCGTAGATTTCCATCCGCTGAGGCTTGCCATCCGGGCCAACGCCGCGAAGCAACCTGATGCATCCGGGCGCGCTCTCTACCACAAACAGGTCGCCGTTGGGCGCCGCGCGGATCAAGCGGAGGTTATGCAGCCCCGCAGCATACAAGTCGATCTTGAATCCAGGGGGTGCTTGAGGCCATGCATCCGCCGGCCTGGGTACCAGCCTCGGTCCGTTATTGGCAGATGGGGTGGTGTAGGGTGGGGGCAGATCGTCCTTGGTAATTTTATGAATCTTTCCGGGAATCTCGCCGCGGTAGTCGGTAAAAACATCCGGACGATTCAGCGTTGCGTGGTACCGGCCGGGTATCGCCGCAGGAGGGCGCAGATAGAGGCTGATTGCAACCAGTAGTACAACAAAAACTACTGCGAGCGCCGCTCGATAACTGGGGCGCATATTTCGCCTCCCTCAATAAAGGCCCTGATTTGGAAGTCCTGCTGCCGATATTTGGGGTGACAGGTGGCGACGGGAGTCCCTCCAACTCGCGCCTCAGGCTGTCTACCACGGAGCAGCCGATGACGCTGGGATCCCCTGCAAGAAACTCTACCTCCGTGGCATGAGTATTTCAAATGCCTGCGCGCCATTTCGCCGGCACTTCCGCTTCCTGGAGCGGCGTGCAGGGGCCAGGCACTCAAAACACTACGCGTGCGCCGATCTCAAGACCCGGCGCGCTGCGAGGTAGCGCCTGACTTCACTCTCTCGAGCGGGCATGCCAATTCTCCAGAATCCCCTGCGGTGCAGTCCCGTCGTCCCGCTTCACAACCCGAGATATCCGCGCCGCGCGACCTGCGTCGGCGCCCCGGTGAGTGGACACGTACCCGTCTGGGTCTTTGGAAACGCGATCACGTCGCGGATCGACTCGCTGCCGGTGAGGATAGAGGTAAAACGATCCAGGCCCAGGGCAAGGCCGCCATGCGGCGGAGCGCCTTGGGCAAGCGCCTGAAGGAGAAACCCGAAGCGCGCCTCGATTTCTTCTTCGCCGAGTCCCAGGATCTTGAGCATCCTGCGCTGCAGATCCGCCCTGTGGATGCGGATGGAACCGCCGCCCACCTCCTCACCGTTGAGCACAAGATCATAAGAGGCAGCCAGGGCGGATTCCAGTACGCTCCGCTCGTCGCTTTGAAGCACCGAAAGATCCACGGGCGATGTGAAGGGGTGATGGACCGCCACGTAGCGGCCGCGGCTCGGATCGTATTCCAGCAAGGGAAACCGGACCACCCAGGTGAAGCATAGACGTGCCTGCTCGCCGGTCACGCCCAGAAGATCACCAGCCAGCAGCCGGATGCGGCCCATGTTCAGGCGCAGGGTCTTAGGATCTTTGCCGGCCTGGAACAAAATCAAATCGTTCTCGCCATTCCCCATGGCCTCGGCAATGGCCTTCCGTTCCTTCTCTGAAAAAAACTTGGCAAGGCTCGAGGAAAAGACGCCGCCCTCGATGCGACCCCAGGCCGGCGCCTCCGCACCCGCTGCTTCCGCCTCTTCCCGGATCGTCTCGATGCCCTTCCGCGACACCTGAAATGAACTGGGAATGGCAAGACCCAACACCTGCCCGCCGGAATCGAGGGTCTTGCGGAATAAATGGAATTCCGTGGCGGCGAAGATGTCCGTCAGGTTCACAATGGACAATCCGAAGCGAAGGTCGGGCGCATCGGTGCCGTATCGGTCCATGGCCTCCTGATAGGTGATCACGGGGAAGGATTCCGGATCGAGAGGCCGCCCTGCATCCTCTATCGCCTTCCGGACCATCCCTTCCACCAGACGCATGACGTCCCGATTCGGTCACGAAGCTTGCCTCGATGTCGAGTTGGGTGAACTCGGGCTGGCGGTTGGCCCTGAGATCCTCGTCGCGAAAACACCGGGCCAGCTGATAGTACCTCTCGATTCCCCCGGCCATCAGTACCTGCTTGAAGAGCTGCGGCGACTGTGGAAGCGCGAAGTACGTGCCCGGTTGGAGCCGGGAAGGCACCAGGAAATCCCGCGCTCCTTCGGGCGTGCTTTTGGCGAGGCACGGCGTTTCCACCTCGATGAAGCCCTCGGAATTGAGAAAAGACCTGAAGGAGGTGGCGAGCCGATGCCGGAGACGCAGATTCGCCTGCATCGTGTCGGAGCGAAGGTCCACGGTTCGATGCTTAAGCCGGCGCTCCTCGGACACCTTCTCCCGTTCCTGCGGCCGAAAAGGCAAATTGGATGCGACGGCGAGCACTTCCAATCCATCTGCCTCAAGTTCGATGTCTTTGGAGTCCAGGCTGGTGTGTTCGGTTCCAGGCGGACGGAGGCGCAAGACGCCGGAGAGCACCACGACCCATTCCGGGCGGATGCGGCCAGCCTCCTCTGCCGCTTCAGGTGACAGGTGTCCCGGGTCGAGAATCACCTGCAGCTTGCCTGTGGCGTCTCTCAGATGAAAGAACAGCACTCCTCCATGATCTCGGATGGTTTCTATCCAGCCGCAGAAGCGCATCGAAGTTCCGGCAAGCTCACGCGTGGCCTCGGCCACAAAATGACTGCGATACTGAGTGTGCGAAAGAATCAAGGTTTCCTCCTCCGTGAGCGTCGACGCATATGTGAAATAAGCTGCAAAATCGATCCGATGTCACCTCTGTTCCGAAGGCAGGCAGCTTTTGATTTGGGGTATTATGCTGACTTCGGGCCGTATGCCGCAACCGCCCAGAGCCCAGGACTGATCACAAACGGGATTTTACGCCGAAACGATGTTGCAGGATATGGAGTTTTCACACACGTCTACCAGCACGGCGGATTGATCAGCTCCCGAAGAATTTGACTCCTCTATCTCGCGATCCGGCAGGGCACGGGCAGTCGGCAGCGCTCTGCAAGGGAGGCCGGCCAAGCGCACCTCTCCGATCCCGTCGGGAATAATGAGACCCGCCTTCTCAGTGTGGCTTCGCGGCCTGCAAACGCCGATTGGCCTCCGCATAGAGATCCGCGGGCAATAGCCCCTTGCAGGCGGCCTTGACGTTGTCGGCCAGGTGATGCGGATTCGTAGTCCCCACGATCGTGGTCGACTGACCCGGATGGGAAAGCGTGAATCGCAGCATGAACTCCATGACGGACATGCCGTCGAGAAGCTCTTCGAGATTCGCTGCTTGCCACAGATCTGAACCGCGCCTGAGGATACTTCCAACGAGCCGACGCAGGCGCTCGAGAACACCGACCTGGACGTGCGGTATGCCTCGCCACACGCTGCCGCGAATGATGATGCCGGCACCCGCTTCGGCTGCGCGCGTGATCACAGTGTCATGTTCCGGCTCGATGGCGGAGTAGGGGATCTGAAAGGCATCGAAGCAGCCCATCGCAATGTGGTCCGTCAGATGCGGCAACGTGCCCGACATGCCAATGAAGCGGATTTTGCCGTCCTGCCGCAGCGCCTCGAGCTCGGCGATGGAGTCGTTCTTCTCGAGTTCTTCCCGCGACGGGCTGAGATGGATCTGCACGAGGTCCAAGTGGTCGGTGCGTAGCCGCTTCAGGCTCTGCTCCACACCGTTACGAATATTCGGCCGCGCGTAGTTGTGCAGCCGGCGGTCCATCGACGACGACCCGATCGGGCAACCGCACTTGCTCGCTAAAAAGAACGCATCGCGGCGCGACTTCAACGCTTCGCCAATGATCTCTTCCGAGTCGCCGTAGTCCGGGGAGGTGTCGATGAAGTTGATGCCGCTATCCAATACTGTGTGTAACAGTTTCTGCGCCGCCTTGCGGTCGAACGCGGGTTCGCGCGGCTCGCGCAACTCCATCGCACCGTATCCGAGACGGGTGACGGCGAAACCGGTGCGCCCGAGCTGAGTCCTAGGTAGATCAGTCATGGCGAGATCATAGTGAAAACGATGATGGCGGAGAATATCATTCGTGTGTCTCGTGGTTGGCATCGTGCTCGATATGATCCCAGGGGATTGCATCACGCATTCAAGGGCCCACGATCATCAGGGTCACGTTTCCCATGTCGTCAACATGAAATACGACGCGCAGCCGCGCATCGAAGGCCGAGACCTTCTCCTTGATCTGCTTGGCCATCTCTGGTGTGAGGTTGTCTCCGATGCGGATTCCGAGGAGGGGCATCAAGGCATCCATGGTTGCTTGCGGGACTCGTTCGTTCCCAATCGCTGTCAATTTGCCGCTGATCGCTCTCTGTGGTTCAATCCTTGACAGCACAACATGGAGATCACTCCCTTAAGACTCTCTGAAAATCTCGGCTACCCGTTTCTTCAAAAGCCCTTTCCTCTTTCAGGGCGGATGGACCGAAGTACATCCGCCCCGTGGGAGACCTCCAGCTTTCGCCTAGAAATCGATGTGCAATCCAATTTCGATACGGCGCGGCGTGTTGTACTGTGACGTGATCACGCCGAATGCCAACGGACTCGCCAGGCTCAGGCTGGCCGCATCCGAATACTGCACATGGTTGAAGATATTGAAGAACTGAGCGTTTATCGAAATACCTTTGCTTTCTGTGACCTTGAACTTCCGTGACAAGGTCATGTCAACATTCCACCGGTTCTGGCCGCGCAGCACATAGCTGCTCGACGTGGTGTCCTGGCTGAGCCTTACAAACCGGAAGTCGGCGAATACTGACGCCGGGTCACCGAACAGGTTCAGTCCGGATCCGCCAGTTGCTGGATTTCCGTTCGTGCCGACACTGGTGCTGACGCCATTGATGGTGACGCTGCCGCCGGTCACATTCTGATGGGCGGAATTCCCGAAGATGTTGGGTGCCATCAGCACCGCGCCGACTCCCGCCGTGGTTGCGCCCTGCCCGAACTCCTGGCCTGACCCGTTGGCCACTCTGAGTGGCAGGCCGGTGTACCAGTTGAAGATCGGTGCCAGCGCCCAACCATTAACGACCTGATTCAAGACCCGGTTGGTGGCATGGAACGGCATAGTATAGAGACCCATCAGGTTGAGGACGAACTTGCGATCAAAGACCGAGTTGCCCCAACCGTATTTCGTATTGTAGGAATTGGGAACGTAGGAATCGATGTCCTGGTTCACGACGCCATTGTCGAGGGAATGCGCCCAGGTGAAATTGCCGCTCAGAGCAAATCCCTTGTATTGACGCATCTTGAGCGAAACAAATCCGGCATTGTAGCTGGATTTTCCGATGTCGGAGAAAAACAGGAAATCGTTGATCTGGGTGGCGGCCGCAGTCGCCGGCCCCATCACGAACGAGCTTTGAATGCCGTTGAACAGGTCGAAAACGTTCAACGTGCGGATGTTGCTCGAATACTTGGCCACCACACCGGAGGTGCAGTTGGGATTGCCCTTGCAGAAAGAGCTGCCGGCGAGTGCCGATTCAAAGAAGGGCTGCGCTGAGATGGCCGAGGTCGCCACCCCTGCCACCACCTGGTCTCTGACCGCGTCAAAAGCCTGCGCAAAGGTCTGGCTGGCCAGGGTCATCATATAGGGGGCCTGGTTGAGCGTTTGTCCCGCTAACAGGTTCTTGGCATCGCGCCGTATGTAGCCGATTTCGAGGATGTGTCCTCCCCTCAGCTCTCGCTGCAGGGTCAGGTTGTAGGAGTTATTGATCGCCGAGCGGAAGTGCGGCGAAAGCTGCGTCGAAGCATTGGCAAATGCCTGATTGGCGTTGGCAAGCGTGGTGTTGCCCGGGATGATCGGGATCGCTTGATTTACGGCATAAGACGGCAGCGGAATCGTGCTTCCGTCAATCCCGATACGGAAGCCGGTCGCCGGGTTGATGCCCGAGCTGCCAGTGCACTGGCCGGTAGAAGTCGGTCCCGGGCACAGGAGCGTCTGAGTGAAACCAAGCACCTGTTGCGCGTCGATCACTTTCTGGACACCGTTCAAGCGATCATAGAGACGGGCAAATCCTGCGCGCACAACCGTTTTTCTGTTCCCGAAGATTTTTCCCAGGAAGCTTTTCTCGTCCACGCTCGGGTTCCAAGCCACCGCAATCCGGGGTGCATAATTTCTCCAGATCGGATCGTAGGGATATGTGCGGCCGGTATTGTTGATCGGTCTCCAGTTGATCACGGGATTGAATACAGTTCCTGCAAGTGCCGCCCTTTGGCGCTGTGCTAGAAATTCGGACGGAACAATTTCATTCCCCGAGCCATTGTCAAATGCCATGCTGAGCTTTCCGGCCACTTCTGTCTCAGGAACCTCCGCGCTCCAGTTCATCCCGAGGCTGAGTGTGAACGAAGGTGTTATCTTCCAGGAATCGTTGGCATAGAGACTGTATTCATTGTAGATCGAGTCTGTAGCCAACGGCGTACCGGTAGAATTGATCTTGAAATTTGCATCGCGCGTGGCTACCAGCGTGGCTCTGTCCACGAGGCCAAGAATTCCGGAATAGAGGTTATTCCAGCTGCTGACCTGGCCTGAAGGCAGGCAATTGATTGTCACCGAAGAGCTGCAGATCGGGGGCTGGTACGTGGATGGAATATTGAGGTATGAGCCGTTCGTCAGCATGTACACCCGCTGGGCAACCGCGGACTGAGCATCGTCTCTCCAGAACTGGGTCGCGTTGCGCCGGACCGAGCCGCCGAACTCAAGCAATTGATTCCCTTTCACCCAGGTGAGGTTGTCGGCCCAGGTCCAGTTGTGCGCCCTCCACTCACGTTGCCGGACCAAACCGACGGTAAGGTCCAGCGGATTCATGTTGCCGGCAATGTTCAGCGCGCTATCCGTGCCTGCCACTTGCGGCCTGGATCCATCCGTCTTCCAGAACCAGTAATCGCGCAGATAGCTGAACGTGAATTGATCCGTGATGGTGGGCGTCAGGCGTCCTGTCAGGCCGAGGACGAGATAGCGCGGCAGCCGAGGGATGGATGCCGGGGAGGAGGGTACGCCCAGCTTGTCTCCCGGCAGCAATCCGCCGATGTCCATCTGACGGTCCCCGACGTTGTGTTCCTGTTTGAAATATCGGTAGCTGGCCATGAACGACCAGTTAGTGTTCAGGTTGCGATCAAGCCGCACCACGGCAAAGTCGTCTTTGTTCGGGAACTTGCCTGGAGCGCTGAACCCGATCGTGTTCAGGCCGTCGCCCGTGGATGCATCGTTGCCGGCAGGCATGTACTTGTTCCAGATCTGACTGACCAGCGGGTTCAACCCAAGGCCGCGAGGGTCACAAGCAAGGTTGCCCGTCGAACCGCATAGCTTTGCAGTTGCCAGGTTGTAGGAAATGATGTTGCCGGATGCGTCCTTATACCGAAGGATACCTTGCTTGAGAGTATCGGTCGGCACGGTCCTGCTGATCTGGCTGTAATCGTTCCGGCGCCGGCCTTCATAGTGGAAAAAGAAGTAGGTTTTCTGCTTGGTTCCCCATTCGGGTATCGGCCCGCCAAACGTGGCGCCAAAACGATTGTCCTGCTGCAGCGGCTTGGCCTGATGCAGGCGGTTGCGCGTCCAGCTATTTGCGTTAAGTTCGCTGTTCTGCAGGAATTCGTAGAGGGAGCCGTGATACCTGTCGCCGCCGCGCTTGGTCACCAGCATTACCTGGCTGCCTCCGGCACCGCTGAAACTGGCAACCTGGTTGCTGGTGGCCACGCGGAATTCCTGGATGCTTTCCGAGGGTGTAGGAACCGCGCCTTCAGGGGCGCCGTTGTAATTCGTCCAATAGTCAGAGTTGCCGGAAACGCCGCTCGTCACGTTGCCGCCGTCCAATACAAACACGTTCTGGTCACTCTGCGCTCCTGCCACCTGGCCGCCATAGCGGCTGCTCACGCCGTCGGCCTGCTGGGGCATGGCGCTGGGCTGCAGCAGAAGCAGGCTGGTGACGTTTCGTTCGAGGCTGGGGAGCATCGACAGCAGATCCCCTCCGAGCGTATCCCCCACGGTAGCATCGAGCGTCTGCAGTTGCGCGCCGGCCGTTGCGGTCACAATGACCTGTTCCGTGCTGGTGCCGATCTTCAGACTAAAATTCAACGTGTATGATTTCGATACCTCGACGACCTGAGATTCGATGACTGCTTTTTGGAAGCCTGCTGCCGATGCAGTAATCGAATACTTTCCCGGCTTCACCGCCACGAATGTAAAGCGGCCGATTTCGTTCGTAACCGTATTGTGGACCTCTCCAGTAGCGGCATCCTTGATTTCTATATTCGCGCCCGGCACAACCGCTCCGGACGGGTCCATCACAACTCCCAGCACCGTGCCGGTGTTGGCTGTCTGAGCCGGAACAACCGCCATCGATGCAAAGAACATCAGCGCTCCTATCAAAGTAGCTCTGAGCGCCAATAGCAGAGAGCGATGATTTAATCTCATGCTTTGCCTTTCTCTGTGCTCATTTTGAGCTCTACAGCCCTCAGAAAAACCGGCGCGCCAGGGACAGACCGGAACTCTGGGGACGCTAGCCAGTCTATTTTGGCGAGGTAAGGGAACATGGGCAGATCCAAGTCCAAAACCCCAACTGCTCAATCTATGGACTCAACTTATGAAACTCATTTGCGTGATGACCATCATCCTAGGCGTGTCTCCCCCCCGTGTCAACGACTTGCCACTTGCACCCACAGTCCAGACGCCGGGGAAAAGACTCAGCCCAACACAGTTCGCCTGGTATAGGTAAGACTATTCGCTTTTCCCCCGAGGAGAGCGCGGCCGGCAAGCTCATATTCTTTTTTTCGCTATGCCTCAAGGGACGCGGAAGGCGTCATCGCGGATTATTGATAGGGGCGCCGGTTCTGCTCCCGCCAGACGATATAAAAGCGAGTGCCGCTTACTTTCGACCAGAGGTAACTTCCGGTTCGAGGATTCTTCGGCACCGGGAGCAACTGCCATTTGCCGGTTTCTTTTCTGACATATTGAATGATGCCGAAGCAGCGATGTATGCAAGCCTTCCTGCGTTGGTACGAGGCTATTAAATGCACGGCTTACGAGTTAATGTTGAAAAGCTTTGGCTAGTAAACTATGTGAACTATTGATTCTAAAAGGTATGGCGGAGGAAGTAGGATTCTTCATAGGAATTTGCATTAAATCGCTGAATCTAAAACAAATATCTTATTTATCAATAAGTTGGGCGGAGTCTATAAAGTCTGTTAAGTCGCGATAATACCCTTGGCAACCCTGCAGTTTTGGCTAGTATGGCTAGTAAGTGTGGCATTCCGATCGATGAGAGAATTCCGACAGCTGGCGGAGCAGATCGGATCCGGTCCTTACAAAAACTACAACGTATTTATGACTGCCGTGGATGCCGCTGCGGAGAAAAATAGCGTTAAATTAACAACCAGACACCTGAAGTTGCTTCAGAACTCCCTCGCCCGCCGGGACGAGACGGCCGATGCCGTGTTCAAGAAGGTCCATAAGGCTGGAAAGGCGGCGGCTGATCCGTTGCGCGGTTCTTTCGAGGCCACGATCAGCGGCAAGCCCTTTCTGGTTGAGTTTGAGCCAGATGCTGAGTTGCGCGACACAGAGCAGGTGCCGCTGTTGGAGCCCGGCGGCATTGAGGCCTTTGTTCGTCGCGAGGTCATACCACTACCTAAAAGACCCACTGCAGCGCGACTTCTACGCCGAAATGTGTCGCATAGAACATTGGAGGACTCGAATCCTGCAAGAGCGTATCCAGTCTATGCTCTGGAGCGCACTACACTTTCCAGGAAGCCCACGCAGCTTATCGAGCGGGAACTCAAGGCCCTGCGCGAAGAGGACCGGCTCACGCCCGACCTGGTTTTTCGCGACCCCTATGTACTCGATTTTCTCGGGCTGAAGGACACCTACAGCGAGAAGGATCTGGAGAACGCCCTGCTGCGCGAGATCGAATCGTTTCTTCTCGAACTCGGCGCCGGCTTCGCCTTCGTGGAGCGGCAGAAGCGCATTACCCTGGATGGCGACGACTACTACCTCGACCTTCTCTTCTACCACCGCCGGCTCCGTCGGCTGATGGTCATCAAACTCAAACTCGGCGACTTCAAGCCGGCCGATACTGGACAGATGGAGCTTTGCTTGCGTTGGCTGGATCGCCATGAGCGGCAGGAAGGGGAAGAGAACCCCCTCGGCCTTATCCTCTGCGCCGGCAAGAAGCACGAAACAGTGGCAGTGCTCGAACTGGAACCCCGTGGTATCCATGTCGCCGAATACCTGACCGCACTGCCCCCCCGCGAGCTGCTCGAGAAGCGGCTCCACGAGGCGGTCATCCGCGCCAGGTTACGGCTGGCAGGGCAATCGGCGGAAGGTGCTTCGGAAACGTCTGTTCCGGCGCGGAAAAAAAGAGGCGAGCAATGATTGCCTCAAGCCCTATCCCGGAGGATAGACCGAACAAGCTGCCGTCCGGATCCCTGTCGGGGCGCCGGCGCCGGGAAGGTTCCAGCTTGAACTGCCGATAAGTAGCTCTTATGTCACCTTCAGGCCGCCATCCCCGGCCGCCATTCCATCCTAAAGCAAAACATCAGAGAGGGATAGAGAGATTTCGCACACTTCTGCATAGCGGAGGCGGATAAGCTGCTCACCAAGGGTAGATCTCGACATTGATCGGCATTGCCGGGGCAATCGGGGGTGCCCTCGAAGGGAGGCCAGCAGATTGTGATCCCGAGTCGTCTGCGCAAGGAGTTTCACATCGAAAGTCGAACGCGGGCCATCGTCACCGGGACTCCTGAGGGGATACTTCTCAAACCCATTACACCTGCTTCGATTAGACGGTTGCGCGGCGTTCTGAAAGGGCCGTCGGTACAGGGTATGCGTTCAAAGGAGCCAGCGGCCCAAAACCAAGAAGGAATCCCTGTTGAGGGTAAAGATGCCAGGCCAGGTACTCGATAGTTCCGGACTGTTAATCTACCTGCGCGACGAACCTGGCGCTGATTCAGTGCAGGTGATCTTGGAAAAGGCAAGCCATAAGGACACCACTGTGCACATGGCCGAAGCCACCTACGCCGAGGTTAAATGTGCTGTCTTGAGGGTCAATGGAGAAGGAGCATGGAAAGAGGTTGAGAGATCTATTGACGTCCTTCCCATTGAATTTCATCCCGACACGCGCCAGATCTCCGATGCGGCCGGAGAGGCAATGGCCCATTATCGTGTGATTTTGGCAGATGCCTTCGCGGCTGCTTTGGCGCAGCTACGGAATGCGCAGCTGGTTACGGCAAATCCAGGATTTAAAGCGGCTGAAGGAAAAATTAAGATCTTATGGCTGAGATGAATAATGGAAAGTGACAGAAATTTGACGAACCATGAGATTGTGACTCTTGCGGTGTATATTCTTGGCGGAGATTCGCATCGAATTGACATCGAGGACATCGCAGTTCAAGCCAACAAGCTTGCACCTGGCAGGTTTACATGGCGCAAATACCCAGATCAGATAAATATTGAACTCATCCGCGCATTTCTCTCTGATGCAAAAAAAGTCAAGAATGGCTGCTATCTAGCGGGGTCCGGCAATGAAGGCTGGTTTTTGACGGCAACGGGTCTTGCTTTCGCTAAGAAATCCCGCCGCAGCCTTAAAGTGCTTGAACTTGGTAGGAAGGCCGTTAGCCCAAAAGTTCGGATGTGGATGAAGCGAGAGCGCGAGCGAATGTTGTCCACAGACGCTTACGCAAAATTTTCAGCTGGGAAAAAGGAAGATATCACGGATCAAGAGGCTGAGTCCTTCTTCCGCATTGATGCTTACGTTACCGGAAAAGCTCGGGAACACAAACTTATGCGGGCGAAGAACAGTTTCAGTGACGATCATGATCTTGGCTCCTTGGTGAAATACTTGGACGAAAGGCTACTCAGGAGAACCTCTCAATGACAACCGCTAACCAGCTTTTTGTCAAAAGTCACGTTGCGCGGGATCTACTCCAGAGTGCGGGACTATTCAAAACCGACAAACTGGTTATCTGGGAGTACGTATCCAATCACTCTTGTCCAAAATAGGTTTAGAATCTTTGATTTCGCGACCAGCCCTTCGTGTGAAAACTAGCCAAAATGTCTAACAGAGCGGCCTCTGCAAAGGGTTCTGGGGTGTTTCGCCCGATTTTTTGCTCCCCGCGCCAATTTGGACAGCATTTCTCAGGGGATAGCAACCTCATTTTGGCCCGGATTTCGCGGTCCTTTATTTTCAATGGTTTAGCCTGTCCCAAATGACGGTTTCGGCGCTATCTTGGACAGCAGTGGTATCCAATGGACTCCAATACATAGGAGCCCGTCCGAATAATCTCTGATTCCTATTGATCGGCGGGCTCGAGAAATTTACCTTATGTTCCATGGCAAAAACATATCGTTCCTATTGTCCGGATCAGCTCCTGCTGCTGCCGCCGAGCCTTCGTGATTGGCTTCCGGAAAACCATCTGGTCTACTTTGTCAGCGACGTTGTCGATCAGCTGGATCTCACGGACGATAGAGTCGTTTTACGAAAAGGACGATCGCGGCCAGCCGCCCTACCACCCCCGAATGATGACGAAGGTATTGGTTTACGCTTACTGCGTCGGGGTATTTTCCTCGAGGAAGATCCAGAAACGGCTCATCGAGGATGTGGCGTTTCGAGTGCTCGCTGCCGGCAACCAGCCGGACTTTCGTACTATTTCGGATTTCCGCAAGATTCACCTTGAGGCGCTTCAGGGTCTCTTTGAGCAGGTGTTGAAGCTGGCGCTGGCTGCGGGTGCGATAAAACTCGGCCGCGTGGCTCTGGATGGAAGCAAAATAAAGGCGAATGCGTCCAAGCACAAGGCGATGAGCTACAAACGGATGAAGGAAGAGGAGCGGAATCTTCGAGCTGAAGTTCGCCAGCTGCTGAAGCAGGCCAAGGCCGCCGATGATGAAGAAGACGCTCGATATGGGAAAGACAAGAGCGGTGACGAATTGCCCGAGGAGCTGAGCCGCCGCGAGACGAGGCTCGAGCGGATACGGGAAGCCAAACGGGCCTTGGAGCAACGCGCCCGTGAAGAGGCCGAAGCAGGCCGACAAGTCCAAAGATCCCGAAGAGAAAGCCACCCCGGAAGACAAGGCCCAATACAATTTCACGGATCCGGAATCGCGCATCATGAAAGGGGCGGATGGATTTGTGCAGGCCTATAACGCCCAGGTTGTTGTAGAAGAAGGTTGTCAACTGATCGTGGCACAGGCGGTCACGCAGGAAGCCAATGACAAGAAACAAGTCACGCCGATGGTTGCAGCGATTGAGGCACAAGCAGGACAGACACCCACGCAACTGCTTGGCTGACAGTGGATATTGCTCGGAAGAGAATCTGATGATTTCGGTACTCTTATTTGGCCCACTTCGGAACTTTAATTTGGCCCACCCTTGAACCGGGGCCCACCATCCATTCTGGGTGTATTGGCGGAATGGAGGTGGTGTCTTGGATTGGAGGTCAAAGGTGGAACTATTCGAGAGCATCCGAAGAGAGTACGAGTTTGGCGAGGGAACGATCGCCGGTGTGGCGCGTAAACTTGGGGTTCATCGCCGGGTGGTCCGAGACGCCATCCGCAACGCCTTGCCGATGGCGCGCAAAAAGCCGGATCGCCCCCATTGGAAGCTTAAGCCTTTTATTCCCATGATTGAGAGCATGTTGGAAGCGGACCGCGAGGCGCCGCGAAAGCAGCGACACACGGCACATCGGATCTGGCAGCGGATCAAGCAGGAAGTTCCCGGTTGTGAGACTCAGCGAGAGGTCGATTCGCAAGTATGTCCGCAAGCGCAGATTGGCCCTGGGCTTGATAGGACGCGAGACTTGTGTGCCCCAGAGTTATCCCTGGGGATCGGAAGCGCAGGTGGATTGGTACGAAGCCTACGCCGACCTTGGAGGCGAACGCACCCTCCTGCAGGTTTTCGAGATGCGGAGCATGGCTGGCGGCGGCTCATTTCATCGAGCCTACCCACGGGCAACACAGCAGGCATTTCTCGAAGGTCACGAACTGGCATTCCGCCGTTTTGGAGGAGTCTTCAGACGCCTCAGATTCGATAATCTCAAGTCGGCGGTAAAGCGGATCCTGCGCGGGACACCGCCGGGAAGAGACGGCTCGATTCATTGCATTCCGCTCGCACTGGCGGTTTGAGGCCGTGTTTTGCAATCCTGGAATCGACCATGCCCATGAGAAAGGAGGCATCGAAGGCGAAGGCGGCTACTTCCGCCGTAATCACTGGGTCCCGGTTCCGCAGGCCAAGGACCTGGAGGATTTGAACGAACAACTGCTGGCTGCGTGCTACGAGGATGAGCAGCGCAAGATCGCCGGCCGGGAACTGACCGTTGGCCAGGCCATTATTGCAGAAAAGGAGCACCTTCTCCCCTTGGCGGAAGAAGGGTTTGACTTGGCCGAAGTCAGCTTCCCAGGAGTCGATGGTATGGGCCGGGTTAAAGTCCGAACCAACTTCTATTCTGCCCCGCTGAGGGTAGGCCTGGAAGTTCAGGCCAAGATCTACGCAAGCTACGTGGAGATTTGGTACGACGGGCAATGCGTCGCCCGTCATGAACGCTGCTACAGCCGGCTTCAGGAGATTCTCGACTTGGAGCATTATCTGGAGCCACTGGACCGCAAACCCGGCGCCTTGGCCGGGAGCAAACCGCTCGAGCAGTGGCGACAGAAGGGACGATGGCCTGCCTGCTATGACCGGATCTGGGAGCAGCTGATGATCCGCAACGGCAGACAGGATGGCACGCGGCGGATGATCGAGCTCCTGCGACTCGGCAAAACGCAAGGATACGAAACGCTGCGCCAGGCGGTGGAATCGGCGCTCGAGATGGGCAGTTGCGACGTTTCCACCGTGCGGTATCTCATGACCGCCGGGCAACTCGATCGCGCGCACCCGGAACCGATTGACGTCGGCCTGCTGAGTTGTTACGAGCGGCCGTTGCCGGTCATGACCGAATACGATCAACTCCTTACCGCCGCGGAGGTGATGCCATGAGGAACAGAGCGCGGCACTGGTGGAAGCCACGGTTCGGCAGCACTGCAAAACATTGCACCTGCCCACCATCGGTTCACAGTTTGTTGCGGCTGGCGGCCGAGGCGGTCAAAGGCAAGCAGAGCCATATGGAGTATCTGGAGGCGCTGCTGGCCGCCGAACTGGAAGAGCGGGAACGCCGGACAGTAGAACGGCGCATCCATGAAGCTCATCTGCCCAAGGTCAAGACCCTGGAGGATTTCGAGTTCTCCCAGGCGCCCACGATTTCGGCGGCTCAGATCCGTGAACTCGCCGAAGGCGGCTATATCGATCGCGCGGAACCCGTGGTGCTGACCGGTGATTGCGGTACGGGCAAGACCCATCTGGCAACCGCATTGTGTGTCGCGGCCTGCCGGCAAAAGAGACGGGTCCGATTCACAACGGCGACGGCTCTGGTGAACGAGTTCGTCGAAGCCAGACAGGACAATCGTGTGGGCCGCCTCTTGGCCCGATGGTTTCGTTACGAGCTGGTCGCAATCGACGAAGTAGGCTACGTGCCCCTTGCGGATGTCGGAGCGGAGTTTCTCTACCAGGTGGTTTCCGAAAGGGCGGAGCGCGCGGCACTGGTTATTACCACCAATCTTGGCTTTTCCGAATGGACTCAGGTATTTGCCAATGCCCGACTGTGCAAGGCAATGGTCGACCGGGTGACCGATCGGGCGCACATCATCGACACCGGCAAAGAGTCCTATCGGTTCCGGCGAACGATGGAGAACCGAAAGAGAAAATCCAGAGCCGCAGGGAGGGACGAAAGCCATGCCTAACCCAAACCATGATGAAAGAGAAGACCGCATCTGTTTGAAGGAACCCCCCGGCTGGTTTGTGGCCGGCGCTTCGTTTCGCCGGGCGCTCGGAACGCTTTCGGACGGCGCATTCAAGTTGTTTGCCCATATATGCCTGGAGGCGGACCGCCGGACCGGGCAGGTTCGAAGCTGGCACAGGGGGAACTGGCCAAAGCGATCGGCAAATCCCGGCGCATCGTGGGGAAATACATTGAGGAACTCAAACACAAGCAGGTATGCATCGTTCGGTCAGCGACGGAACCAGTATGCCCGGACCTGCATTGAGATTCGGGACGAGTACTGGCCGTATCGTCGGACTCCAGAGGTCGAAAGCGTCAATGGCCAAGTTCGTAATGCGTATGTTGAAGCAATCAGGAGCAGCTTTGTTGCCCTCGGCTGCACTATCGGCAAGTTCAGTGCCCGAGATGCTCAATTTGCACAGGACCTTCAACAGCGCGGAATTCCACTGGAAATAGTGCAGGATGCCCTGTTCATGGGAGCAGTCAGAAAATATATTTCCTGGCTCAATGGCGGCTCGCTTCAGCCGATCGGAAGTCTGGCTTACTTTGCAGCATTGGTCTCGGAAATCCAGCAGCGGCCACTGCCTGCGGATTACAGAGAATATCTCCGAGAAAAGGTCGTGACAGCTCGCAGGGACCTGGGCGAAGGAATCCGCAAAAGGGTCGAAAAATGGGGGATGTCTGGATATGCCCTGTCCCGAGATCGTTCAATAGCGGCCCGTATAGGCAGGCGATTTTTCTCGGCACGCAGGCTGAAAAAACAGGACTTAACCCGGCATGGCGCCGTGCTTGCGAAAAAAGGTTACAGGCAAAAAAGCAACAAAAGAGACGAGATGATGTTGATTATCAACTAGATAGGGTGGGCCAAAATAAAGTTCCGGAAGTGGGCCAATTATAGTTGCCGAAACCATCTGAAGACTCTCGAGAAGAAGCCCGTTGAAGTCTACATAGCGACGGCAAAACAGCAGCATGGAAAAACAGCTGGTCCCTGCAAGCGTGGGCCACTTCCGCAGAGAGCGACGCGCGTAGACAAAATGACTCCCAAGCTCCAGACCAAGGCAGGTGCCGCGGTGTACGCGGGGCGCAAGGGAATCGTCGAACCAGTCTTTGGCCAGATCAAACAGGCGCGCGGCTTCAGACAATTTCTCTTGCGTGGAGTCAATAAGGTACGCGGGGAGTGGGCCTTGGTGTGTCTGACCCACAACATTTTGAAGATGTATGGGCTCTGTTATGCATGAATTGGCCACTGAAACGGTCAAAGGCATCATATTTGGGCGCTAACGGTCCACATCGCGCATGATGCGCAACCACGTCGTACAATCTGACCTGTTCATCTGACTTTCGAATTGCTGTATATGGCAGCTCCAGGGGGCGGATATATCTCTAAACCTGATTATTCGGACGGGCTCCTAGTACTACTACGTTAAGTTATTAGGGACTTCTTGGCCCTGATCCGACCACGCAACCACAGAATGCGCACGCGCCTGTCCACGTGAATAGCAAGTATTGAATTTCACGGCGCGTCCGTGGCAGGGTCCACCCAGAAGTTTTTTTTATTGCGAAGAGTCTCCAGCGTCAGAAAGGCCTGGGCCAGCATCACCAGGGTGACATGATGATGCCAGCCTGCCCAGTTTCTACCTTCGTAATGATCCAAGCCGAGCTCTTCCTTCAGCTGCTGATAATCCTGTTCTATCTTCCAGCGAGCTTTTGCCAATCGAACCAGACGCCTGAGTGTATAGGTCTCGGGCAGATCGCAGAGAAAGTATTTTGTCGGTTCTTTCTCATCCTCAGGCCATTCAACCAGTAGCCACACTTCCTTGTGCGGCGCCTCGCCATGCACGTAGCCATGCGAAGGCTGGACCCTCACTGCCATAAAGCGGGATTCAAGCCATCCCTTGCTGCCTTCACGCCAGCGGACCTTTTTCCACCCTTTGGTCTTGAGCGCCATCTCGCGCACGTTCGTCGGCTTCTGGCCCCGATACGAATATCGCGACGGCGGCTGTCCTCTGCCGCTGTATTCCGGAACAGAGATCTTCGGCGGCTTCGCCCATACACCTACTTGCTCGGAGATACCTACTACATAAGGAAGTCCGCGAGTCTCCAGTGCGTCCCGAAACTCCGTCGCGTCTCCGTATCCGGCATCTGCCACTACGATTCGGTCGGGAACGCTCCAACTGCGGGCCTGATCGATGATGTCGACGGCCAATTGCCACTTCGTCTTGAAGATGACATCTTCCGGAACACCCGCCTCTTTCCTGCGCTCTTTGTCTTCGGCCCAACTCTCCGGCAGATACAGGCGCCAGCCGAGAACGGCGCTTCCTTGTTCCCCGACATGATGAAGACTGACCGCAACCTGACAATTCGCCGTTTTTCCCAGCGTCCCGGAATATTGTCGTTCGACACCTACGGAATGCTCGCCCTTTTTAGGAAAGCCAGTGTCGTCTACGACCCAGACCGGATCCGGCTCAAGCTCCGCCGTCATCCGCTTGCCCAGCCGCTCCCAGACCGGCTCCCATTCCCACGGGCTTTGGCCGACGAACTGCTGCATGGCTTGAACATTCCCTTCCGGCATCCGAGTCGCCATCGGCTCTATCGATTTCCGCTCACCATCGAGCAGCAGGCCACGCACATAGACAGATCCCCAGTAGCGGCGCTCACTGCGACCAACGGGATCCAGGAGATCGACAAGAAATTGCTCCAAACGCTTGCGACATTTATCGAGCTGGTTGTCGTTCATGCCGGCAGGCTAACACAACCCGCCCGACTTGTCAATACTTAACGTAGTAGTACTAGATCAGGCTGCCCGGATCGCTCTGGGGCGTCCGTCTGCTTGCGGGCGAGCTTTATGAGTGAACTCCCAGGATCCTTCGATGTTCGCAGTTACGCCGGCCACTCTACTGTCAGCAGCATCTTTCTGCACCACTTTAGCGTTTGATGACTTTGCCTCCCTGGATGATGATCTGGGCCGTGCGCAGGTTTTTGATGTCCGTCAGAGGATCTTTCTCCAGAACGAGCAGATCGGCAAGCTTGCCTTTCTCGATCGTTCCAAGCATGTCGGCGGCGGCGCTGACTTCGGCGCTGATTTCGGTTGCCGCCACGATGGTTTCCATGGGTGTATAGCCGAGGGCCACGAACTGGTCGGCTTCCTTGAAGAACAGCCCCGGGTATTCGACCATGTTCTCGCTGATCGCATCGGTGCCCACAGCCATCTTCACGCCCGCCCTTTTAAGCTTTTTGAAAATCTCATCGCATTCGAGGTACTTCTTGACCTTCCATTCCCACTCCGGGCCGCGGCGCTGATATTGCGTTGCCAGGATATGCAGGATGGATAGGGTGGGCACGCAGTACATCTTCTTCGCGGCAATCTTGGGAATCACATCGTCCGGCACAGCGTAGGCGTGCTCGAAACAGTCCGCCCCGGCATCAACGGTCCAGCGGAGAAAGTCGTACGCGGCCTTGAAGAGGCTGGGATGAACGGTGACAAACTTCTCGTGCAGGTGGGTCTCCTCAACAGCGGCGAAAATCTCTTCCCGTGAGAACGGGCATAATATCTTGATAAAATCCGCGCCCGCTTTTAGCTGGGTCCGTACTCCCTTCCGGAATCCATCCGGACCGTCGACCTCCATGACCATGCCGCGGATGTCCCCTTCCGTGCCATGACCGCCGGTGCTGGTAATCCCCTGGCCGCATACGATGGGTCGCGAGCCGGTCAGGACTCCTTCGCCAAAGGCCTGCTTGGCCATGATCCCCACATTCTCGAAGGAGGCAACGTCCCGGACCGTCGTAATGCCGTTCACAAGACAACGGTGCAAAAGATCCGCCGCCCGAAAGGCCGCGATGGCTGCATTGCCGCGGTCTGCCTCCGCCGCTTTCGGCGGCCATGTGAAATGGATGTGAGCGTCGATGAGCCCCGGGATGAATGTTTGGCCCTTCACATCGAGAATTTCCGCATCCTTGGGAATGGCGATCTGTCCTCTGAGCCCGACGGCAGAGAACCGATCGCCGGTGATGATGATAACTCCGTCATCGACCGGCTGGCGACCCGTCCCATCGATGAGCCGGGCTCCCGTAATAGCCAAAATGCGAGGCTTGCTTTCCTGGGACTCGCCGGTTCCCGAGAGGATCAGAATCACGAAAAAGATCAGCCGAAATGTGCGCGACAGACTTTTCATAGGAGTTATCCTTCGTAATGGAATGCAACGGCAATTGTATGATTGCTGACCACATGTGTCTCTGCGTCTCCGACTTCACCCGCTTGTCTTTAAAGTCCGTGAAGCGGGTAAAGTTCAACGCTACTTTGCCCTCATCCAATCCTTGAGAATTGCCGCCTGAAGCGCGTCCGGGTTGGCGATCGGGATGATCTTGAAGCTCTGCTGCATCTTGTGCGCCAGTGTGAGCTCCACCCGCATGTCCTTGCCCCCGCGGTTCACGGCGAGCGCGATCTTGTCCCCCGGCTTTTTGCCGGCCACGATCTTGTTCAAACCGGCCGCGTCCACTTTGACATCATCTATGCTTTTGATTTCATCCTTCGCTGCGAGTCCGGCCTTCTGTGCGGGTGAACCATTCTCGATGGCGGAGATGATCAGTCTGCTTTCCATGTCCTCGACAATCGCTCCGAGATATGGGTCCGGCAACTCCGTGGGCTTTTCGAGTGCGAGCCCGGCATAGCCCAGGTACTTATCGTAATCGATGTCCTTCGTCGTCGAAGCATACTCAAATATCTCCTTGAGCGATGTGCCCGCCACGCTTTCGCAGACGGACTGGAACTCCGCGTCAGTCCAGCCGCGCTTGAGTCGTTTGTAATATTTTTGATAGAGCATCTGCATGACGGTGTCGAGCGACTTTTTATCTTTCGTCTCGTGCCTGATTTTGAAATCCAGCAGCGATCCAAGCGCGGCACCCTTGTTATAGTAGGAAATCGATTTGACGACTCCGCCGCGGCGACGGCCCCCAAACGGTCCCTGCGTCCAGGATTCATAGCTCGACTGCGTTGCTGATTGGAAGAGATGGCCGGTGTTTCCTTCATAAGCAGCGATGTCTTTGTGCAGACTGTCGAGCAGCTCGTCCTGGTTCATGAAGCCGGCGCGTTCCACCATCAGGTACTCGTAATACGAGGTGAAGCCTTCCGACACCCAGAGCATGTTCGTCAGGTTCGCTTTGTCGTAATCAAAGGGTCCGAGCGCCACCGGGCGAATGCGCTTGACGTTGAAATTGTGGAAATATTCGTGCCCCAGGAAATTCAAAGTGCTGATTGTGCCCGCCCTCGTATCCAGCTTGGGGCTGCCTGTGAACGGGACTGTTGTGGAGTTTAGATGTTCGATGCCCCCCGCGCCGGAACCGATTCCCAAGAAGGTATAGTGCTTGTAAGGGATTTCGCCAACCACGGCGATTCCCTGCTCAACAACGGCTTTCAGATTCTTGATGAACTGCTCCGTGTTGAAGTTGTTCCCCAGCTTAAAGCCGATGAAATAGTGTGGAACACCCTTGATTTCAAAAGACGGCAAGGATTCGAGATTGCCCATCAGGATCGGGCTGTCGTATAAAACATCGAAATCGGGTGCCACGAGAGTGTTGGGGTTTGCCGGCGAGACCGGGTCGAGGCCGCTGGCGACCGATTTCCAATTCGAATTCAGTTTGATTTCCACTGTCACGGGGTGGGCAACCTGGCCGGCCACGTAGAGGAAGACCCCAGTGCCCACAATGTAGCCGCGATCCTCGCCCAGATACGGATCGGTCACAAACGTGGATGTGGCCAGCACGTCATAGGTGAGTTTGACGGCCGGCGCATTGCCCGTCTGCACCTTCCAGTCATTGGCCGTCTTCTCCCATTTGAGTTCCTTGCCTTGTCCGTCTTCGGCGCGGAAGTTCTGCACATTTCTTGCGAAGTCCCGGATCCCGTAATAGCCGGGTGACCACACGGGCATTTTGAAATCCTGCGTCGTCCACTTCAGGCCTTCGCAGCGAAAGACCACATGGTACAAGTGTGTGGCCGGTTGATCCATGGAGACAGTGAAAACCATCGTCCCTTGAGGCTTCTGCCCATATGCGGACGTTGTAACAAGGAGGATTACTGCAAAAAGGAGGCTGAGTCGGGAGCGGTTCTTCATGTAATTTCCTTTCCAATGGGCAGGCAAGGATGCAAGCCTCAGAGGGTTCCATTTCCAGATGAATTTGTTTGCAGGTTGTTATTGGTAAAATCTCCAAACAACGAAACCGGCGGGTGCGCCCGGCCGGTTAACGGCAAGGCCGATCTTTAGCCGCAGAGTCGATTTCGACCACGTTGCCAAAATGCCACCCTGAAATGTCCGATGGCCTAGCGGGGTGGGGCCTGTGTTGGATAAGTGATCAGGATCTTTTTCCCGATTGCGGAGCAGTCGCATGTAATCCACTGGTTTTTATTCTTGCTTGTATGATTTTCACCGGAACCATCGTCCGCTCGGATTGCGACCCCGCCGTACTTGGTGCTGAAAGGAAACATATTGAAGGTGTTTGAATAGCCGGACAGCTTGGCCGTCAGAGTGATGTCGTAGGTATTTCCCTTGACGCTATTGACCTTGTATCGTGCATTTCTGCCCATGAGGAGAGGGGCATGATAGATCAAACGGGCCATTCCATAGTGGTTGCCTTTTATCGAAGCGGTGAATTTGATAATCCCATCACGATCCGCCAAGTCTACGGGATTGATGGAGAAGTTTTTGGTTTTAAAACGACCGAGTTTCCCGGCAACATCGTACGATTTTCCGCTTAACAACATCCGGAAGTCTTCAGTGGTGTCGCTTGTGCTCGTCCGTTTAATGCTGAAGTAAGATACGTCATAATTTGTCGAGTCGGCAAAATCCAGAATCCCCTGTATAAACCAGGCATTTGCATCGTTAGGAGCCGTATAGGTGCCGGACACTGTTTCGTAGTTTTTTCCGAAATTATGCGAAAACACCACGCTTGAACTCCCAGGGAGCGTGCTGTACTGGGATTTGGTCCCCCAATCGCTACAGCTCACCGACAGGTTAACCTTGCCTTTTCCGGAATCGGATCTTGCCGTCATCGTAATCGTGTAGGAACCACCCGGCGCGGCAGCGGGAGAGGTGCCTACGGAGAAATATTGGTAGGGCTGCCCGCCATGGCCATCATGGCAATACTTATCCCACTCATGCTTTGGAGGAAAAGTCAGCGTCCGTAGTCCCATGAACGGTCATACCGGGCGTATTTGCCGTTACTTTGGATGTTGGATCATCATCGAATCCAAGGATGTTCTCATCGACGTGAGATCCCTTCGTTTCCATGTGGGGATCGTAGAACAGTTCCACGGGGCCGGTTCCTACTAGCTGAAGAGTGATTTTAGAAGAAAGGACCTTCATATCCGTAAGCTGGGTTTCGCCGTCCTGAATGAGAACCGGGAAACTGTACCAGTCCTCGGCATTCGGGTCGTACGTTGTCGGAACCTTCCAGGTCATATCGTATCCAGAGACCCAGTGTCCGCCGGCTCCGTTATTCTCCCAGGCTCTCGACGTCACGCCGGTAGCAGAGATCGTGTAGATGACAATAGTGTCCTCTTCGAGGTAGTTGCCCCAATCCATCTGGGGATAGGGAGCCGAGAAGGCCATCTCGTGCCCAAAGTTTTGAACCGGACGACTCCACCCGCTGCTTTGGCTGCCTACATACCATCCGGGCATGTGATTGTGTCCGTGTATCCACATTTTGATTTGGGGATTGTTCTGAAAGAGATGTGCCCACCAGGCTTGATCCTGCTGACCTCGATACGTCGACATTGGGTCGCCATCATGCGGCGTTGTGTCCTCGATGGCTTGATGGGAAAAGATAATTGTCGTCGCGTGATGATAATAGGTCGTCATGAATTCAACCCATTCATACAGCGCCGGACGAGTCCACGGTTCATAATCCATCTCCGGCAACGCGAGAAAAAGAATGCCGTTTCGCATCATCGCATAGGGATAGTTATTGAGTTCCGTTTCATTGACATACGTCCTCAATAACACAAAGGGATCATTGTCGTTTTGCGGCAAGTCCGGCCCGTCACTATAGTCGGTGAGGTCGATGTTGCCCCCGACATAGTGAAAGGGCAAGTTCAGGTGGGACACAAGGAAAGCCTTGAAATTGTTCTTGTAAGGATCCATGGTCTTTGGCAGCCCGACACCATTGACGAACGCCGTGTTATCGTTCGCTCCGTCCCCGAGATGGACGACAAACTCGCAGGGAAGCGTGTTGTCCATGATATCGTCGGCGAGACGGTCCAGATAGTCCGCGTAGCCCCATTTGTCGTTTTGAGTGCGTTGACCAACATGAGTATCCGTGAACGCAGCGAAACTCATGGAATGCTCGGGTGTCGGGACAGGATCGACATTCCACGCCATTCCCAAAACGATCACGAACAGCATTGTGAGAAATTGAAAAGCATAAGATCCATGGAACTTCGATTTAGAATGTAGCATCTTCCTTTGCCTTCCGTAAGGATTCAGCGGAGCGATGTGCACAGGTTCTGACGGCCAGGCCTAGCCATAACTCTTCGTGCCTCTGGTGAGTCAAACTAAAGGATAGGAAGAACGAGCTGCCGTTTCTCATCGCTTCTTCCTTAGGTCTTCTCGCTTCGGCTGCTGAACAAAGGTCAATATGTCAACTTGAGGTCCGCGCCTCGATTGCTGCTCTCATTGTAAACCAGAACCGTAGCGCTGGATACGGCTTCCTGGCGAAGGATAGGAAAAATGAGCTGCCTTTCCAGCTCTGCCAGATCGCCTCCCCTGCTACTTCTGATTTTGGAATCTTATGTCAACTTCCAGAGATCTCTCGAGATCTCTCTCAGATTTCTTCCAGATTTCGCAGATTTCGATTACCCGCTCGGCGTCGAACCTCCGGATTGGAACCACAATTCTCCGGAACGCTGAAAGCGTGGCATAGAGCAGCCCCGGGCCGGCCGGAGTGAGGGGTAGAGTTGCAGCGAGCGTTCACCTGCCCACGGGCTGGTTCGTGATCAGGTACGTGGTTGCCCAGCTGGCATAGTAGTGAGAGCCGTCGTACCCGACGGCGCCGAGCAACGAGAAGCCCGTGGCTGCCTGGATGGCAGCGAGACGCCGGAGCACGGGCACGCGCGGATCGCTCTGCGGCAATTGGTTCGCCAATTCGCCCATAGACGTGGCGCGCACGAACGCGAGCGCCACGATGTGCGACTTGGACGCGATCGCCGCCGGGTTCTTTACGAACTCGGGACCCAGCGGCTGAGTGAGCGGGCGGAACTCGGCGGAATAGGCAGGAGGCAGGAACGCGTCGAGCCAGGGGAGGAACGTCTCGCGATCCATCAGCTGGCCCATGATCGACGCTTCCATGAGGCACGGCGACGCGAAGTCGCTTCCACCCGGTTCCGCTGCGGTGTTGCAATGGATGTCCCTGCCGAACAAGCGCGATGCGGCCTCCCTGATCGCCGCCTCGAGCGCCGGATCGAAGCCGCGGGCGTACCCGATCGCGTTGTCCAAGGCCATTGCCGTGTTCGGATGAACTCCGGTCCGGACCGGCTGCTGGAGCCCCTTCAGATACGCGATCAGCCGCTCCGACATGTAGGACGCCATCGGCTGGATATTGGCGGCCCAGCGCGCGGCGTCCGGATCATTCCACGACTTCAGCTCGCCCTGGAGCCTGAGCAACCAGGCATATCCGTAAGGCAGTTCGAAATTTCCCGCGCCCCGGAAGAACTCGAGATCCCCGGCAATGTTCGTCGCGCCGAAATGGTCGTTCAGTATCTGGCGGATTGCCGGAGCGGTCGGGATGTCGGGGAACATCTTCAGGATCCTGACCAGCGTCCATGCCGAGTTGACGGCGGAGTGCCAGTCGTAGCAACCGTAAAAGGCGCGGGTCGTCTCGAAGTCCGGGACAGGCGTGAAGGCCGGCTCCCACAGGTACGGCACCGCGTTGGGATGCGGCTGCGGGTGATCCATGCACGACAGCGGCATGGCTGCGAGCAGGAGCGCAGTCTTCGTGTCGAACGGACGCGGCTCGACCCGGGGCAGGGATGCCATGAAGGACGCAAGGTCATGAAACTCCGGCGCCTTCGCACCGGCGGGCGCCGCAGGCGCGCGGGTCTGCGCGGCGGCCGGCCACGCGCCCAGCAGAAGTGCCGCCATGACCACGGCAGTTCGCCGCGTACAGTGCGCACTACCCCGCATTCTACGACAGCCTGTGCTTCCCGGCATCTCGTCCTCCTTACTTCCGCACTGTCAGGTACAGGAGCGCGTGCGCCGGCACCCAGTAGGTGCCGGCCGTGTCGTCGCGCATCAGTTCGAATCCGCGGTCCGCGTGCAGCGCGGACAGCCGGTGCCAGGCGGCGACGCGCGGATCGCCCGCGGGCAGCCCTCGCGCGATGCGCTCCATGGCTTGTGCCCGTTCAAAAGACAACACACTCAGACGCGCCCGTTCCGAGGCAGCAGCAGCCGACGCCCCGGGGGCGGGTGCCCCTGCGGGTGCGGCGGCCGCGTCGATTGGGGCTGCGGCGCTAATGGGCTCCGTCAGCGGCGCGAACAGGCCGGACTGCATCGGCGGGAGAAAAGCATCGACCCAGGTCGCGAATGCGTCCGGCGCCAGCACGCGCGCCATCAGCGCGGCTTCGCTGAGGCAGGGAGAGAGGATTTCCTGGCCTCCGCCGGGGCCGCCTGCGCCTGTCCCTGCGGTGCCGCCGCGGCCGGCGGCCGCAGCGGTAAGGTCATTGACCGCGCCCGCGCCTCGAGCGGCGCTCTCGGCATTCCCTTCGCGGCCCGCGCCCCGGCCTCCGCCGGTCCCGCGGCCGCCTCGCCCCCCCACGGCGGGACCCACAGGCTCCAACTGAGTCGAACAGCCCTTGTCCGTCAGATAGAACTTGCGCGCAGCCGTGACCAGGGTCTTGCGCAGGCTGGTGTTGCCCGCGGTATACGCGTAGTCGAGGGCGAGGGTCATGCTCAAAGCCGTGTTCGCCTGTGTGCCCGCGCGCACCGGCTCCGGAAGGCCTTCGATATACCGGGCGAAATCGTCTGCCATCCAGCTGGCCAGTGGTGCGACGTTTGCGGCCCATTGCTTTCCCTGGCTGTCGGGCCACGTTTGCAGTTCGCACTGCAGCTTGAGCAGCCACGCAAAGCCGTACGGGCGCTCGAACAGACCGCCGCTCTGGTTGGCCGAGGGAATCGGGTTGATGGCCGCCACCGCCGCCTTGAAGAAGGCGAGCTCCCCTTCCAGATTCGACTTGCCGAGGTGGGCGTTCAGCTTCTCGCGCGCCAGGTCCTTGAGCGAACTGTCGGGGAAGCTCTTGAGCAGCCGGACCGTCACCCACGTCGAACTGACGGCCGAGTGCCAGTCGGTGCACCCCCAGAAGGCGCGGTAGCGGTCGTGATCGGGCATGAGGCTGTAGCGGGAAACCCAGAAATATCCGCCGCCACTGTTGCCCGAGCTCCCAGCTGCACCTCCGCGTGTCCCGACACCTCGGCCCGCAGAGTCGCCGGCATCAATAGCAGCGCCACGCGCAGCTGCTGTGTCCTCGCCCGCCGTGCCGCGAGCGCCACCGCCGCGGGCGCCCGGCCGCGACTGCAACCTATCCAGGCACGCGAGCGGAAGGGCACTGATCCAGAGCGCGCGCCCCTTGTCGAATGCGGGGGGAGCGACCTTCGGTATTTTCTGTAGGAGCTCATCGAGGTTGCGGTAGTCGGCTCGCAGTGGAATAGTGTCAGTGCGTGGCGGCATCTGCTGCGGTGCTAGCGGCAGGGCGTTTGAGACGAGAACCACCATCGCGGCGATGGTCAGAACCAGCCAACGTCGAGAGTTTTCCTGCCTTTGGACCGAAAACATTGAACAAGCCTCCCATTCGTGGACGGTGATTACAGGATAATCGCGGGCCACTGCCGCTCGGTGGCGGTCCCTAGAACCGCGAAGCGGTATTCGCCGCGTCTCCCCATAAAGAACGGCTTGTGCCGCGCGACTTGCACCCCCAAGTTGGCGGAACAAAGGAGCCGAAATGACTGCGTTTCGGATCGAATCCCGGGTGCGACCGCCGGTCAGGTTCCGTGAGCAGGACGTTATGGCAGGTTCAGACGCGCAGCCTGCGGTTGCACCCTCACGGGGAGTCCCTAAGAGCGCCGGGATTTCGACGACTGCCGCCGTCTCCACCATCGCAGATGTGTGCGGCATGGAACTGTGCGCCGTTATCCGCCTATTCAGTTTTTTGATCGGCGCAGCGGGGATCGTTTCCCTGGGTAATTCCTTAGAACGAAAAAACAGGCTCCAAAATCGAGAGTAAATCACGGTTCCAGAAGCCCGAACGAGGCCAAGTCGATGAGCACAGAGGCATCCATCACGACAGCTTTCATGCAGACCCACCCCTTTTCCCACCGGCGATCCCGCCAAAGGCAAGGTGATGCTACTTTTTGCCTTTGATGCGTATGTGGGTGTGTTTTTCCGCAGAGCTCTTGATCAGATACCCATCTTCTCCCTGTATGTAGATTTCACTGAGATAGTGATCATTGCCGGCCACGTCGAACACTACACTGTCTTGATCTTCCGTGCTTGAGCTAATTCGAGTGATCACCTGAGCCAATGCTGAGTCCTTGCCGTTGTCGTCGGCTACGGTAACCATATCTCCAGTTGTCTGGATCTTATAGGATCCAGCCGGCAGCAATTTGCTGCCAACATAGAACGGGAAGGGAACGGCGGCGACCACTGGGTTGTGAACCTGGGCCACGGCGAAGAAAGCGGTCGAAACTAAAACCAGCAAAACCACAGCGATTTTTGTGCTCATACGACCTCCTGTTTGACATTAACTTGAGGTTATTAACTATCCCATCCCTTAGTTTTGATTCATGTCCTTGGAGTCCCGTGTGAAGCGATCATCCCCCCCCGTCTGACTGATGAAACAATTGAGCAATCAAGCGCTGCTTCCATTTCGCCACTTCGCTCGTTTCTTCTCTTTTCTTACCAAATTGCACATTCCATAGCTGCATGCCATGGTATCCCATTTGCAAAGTGTGCAGGTGAGTGTCTTGTCTTGAATCTGGATCTGCAATAATTCGTTAGGCTATGTTAGGGTGTATCCCATTGTCTAGACAAAAAATCGGCTTGGGCGTGCGACAAATTTGTGGGTAGAATCTTGGCCGATCGCGCGGCCTTCCAAAACTCTTCCCAGCATGCGCTCATTTGGCAGCCTGAAGGTTTGGTAAGGCTTGCTTCGTTGAGAACGAAGGCTCAGCGCACCGCCTCGCGAAACCGGGAAGGGACAAGTCCCATTTGGCGTCTGAACGTTCTCGTGAAATGGCTCTGGTCACAAAAACCAGCCGCCAGCGCGATGTCCACCAGCGGAGCGTCCGTCGTTTGGAGCTGGTGACAGGCGAATCCGATGCGCAACCCGCGAATGTAGTCCCCTACGGTGCACTGGTAGTGCCTGTGAAACACTCGTGCCAGGTGGACCGGATGAACCTGTACGATCCTCGCCACTTCGTCGAGAGTGAGACGCTCCGCGAACCGTGCCTGAAGCAGTTCATGGGCCTGCTTCAGCCAACGCGGGGTGTTCGAGACGCCAGAGCGCGCCAAGGTCCGCGAAGCTTCTCCGACTATTTCGAGCATGAGCCCCTCGATCATCAGAGGCGAGAAGTCATCCATAAGCCGGAATTCCTTGTAGAGCCTCCCGCCAAGACCCGCCAGGACCCCGCCAGGAAAATCGGTCGAGTTGTCTATTGCGGCGCCGTTCTCCCCCATGCGATCGAGCCATTTCGGGTCGATCTCGACGATGAAGGAATGCCCACCTTTTTCGTGGAAGTGTTCCGCATGCAACTCGCCGCGGGGGTGAAACAAGATAGTCGAGGGGCCGCAAAAACGAGTCTTCGCCCCATAGGTCTCGGAGTAGGTACCTTTAATGACGAAACAGAGGAGAGACCACTTGTGAGAGTGCTTCGGAGTTTCAAAGTGCGGCGGATAAACTCTCTCCGAGAGTTTGAAGCCCGCAATCTGGCGGCCTTTTAAGGTTTGCCCGAACATCTCCCCCGGGGAAAGCTCCACGGACATTGGTTCTTGCGCTTCCGGCATGTGACTCGGTCCTCAGGAGAAAGGAGACCCCGCAGAAATCCACGGGCCGTGCACTCGACACGTTGAATCGCTGCCTAAGTAACCGGGTCTCGCATCTGTAGTGCGATCCTACCGATGCGCTTGTTGTCGCTACTCGGTACTCTTCCTGTCAATCAGCCCATTCTACGAGGCCTCGGTCTGGGAGGGAAAGAACAATGTTGGAAGAATTCCAGCGATGACTCTGGGCACCAAGCCAGACTCTCCCTTCCTGACGCACGTCAGTTGTGAAAATGACCTTGTCTGCAGGTTACCGCCCTGTTGCACGCATTATACATGCCAGTCTGATCTTACGTCCACGAGATTTCTAGATCTGTCTCTTTTTATTGAAGTTAGAAGAATAACTCCAAATGCTTTCCCAGCCGGTCATTCAGACAAATCCAAATAGTTGAATCCTGGCCGAGGCTTTTTGGATCGAGACCGGCCAAAGGACGCATGATCAACTAAGAATGCAGGCGGCAGCATGCCGCAGAATCTGCGTTTTGTATGCAGGCAATCGTCCTCTGCCGTTATCCGCTTCTGCGAGTGATTTGAAACCTTAATCTGGTTCCAGGAAAGCTTCATTCGTTCTAGACGCCCCGCTGCTGAGATGGGAGTATAGGTGCATAAGATAAAATTTACTAATTAATTTCTCTTAGCAATACTGTTTATTGTCTCCATGCAGTGGACCGGGGATGAAGGTCTCGTGTCTGTTGCCGGTTCGCAACCCGACGCTTGGCGGATGTGTGTGTTCCATGTTTTCCTGCGAATTTTTCCCTATCTTTGGCATCCGTCGGACTTCCTGAGTGGAGAAAACTATGATTTCAGACAGAAGACGATTCCTGACGATGACGGCGGGATTGTCCAGTGTTGCTGCGTTATCGTGCAGCAGTAAAGAGCCTGCGGCGAATCGAACAGCGACATCTTCAAGCGGCAGCGCCGATCCCTCGGTTCCCGAGTCGATTCGAGCTCTTCGGCCCATGGCTGGCGGCATCGTCCCCATTTCGGACGATGAGCGGCAGGCGCGCATGGAGAGGGCGCAACGTCTGATGGCGGAGAACAAGATCAACGCCATCTACGTTGATGGCGGCTCGAGCATGTTCTATTACACGGCTGTACGCTGGAGCACGAGCGAGCGCATGTTCGCAATGGTCCTGCCCGCCAGAGGCGAGCCGGCCTGGATCTGCCCGAAGTTCGAGGAGCCGCGGGCACGCGAGCAGGTCCGGTTCGGGACCGACATACGCACCTGGGAAGAAGACGAAAGCCCGTATCGCGTCGTCGCCGGAATCTTCAAGGATCTGGGCATTTCCACGGGCCGCGTCGGCATGGAAGAGCGTGTACGCTTTTTCCTTTTCGACGGCACCCGCAAGGAGGCGCCCAGAATAGAATATGTAAGCGCCGATCCGGTGACCGCGGGCTGTCGGATGATCAAGTCGCGGGCCGAGATCGCCCTGATGCAGCGGGCTTTTGACATCACGATCGCGGCCTACAAGGCGGCTTTTGCGACGCTCGCCGAGGGTATGACGCATATCGAGCTTGGCCGCAACTTCCAGGCCGCCTTCAGCGCGCTCGGCGTGGACGGGTCAGGCGGCCCGCAGTTCGGCAAATACTCTTCGTTTCCGCACGGAAGCATTCAGCCCCAGAAGCTCAAGGAGGGCGATGTCGTGCTCGTCGATGGGGGGTGCGCCGTGGAAGGCTACCGTTCCGACGTCACGCGCACGACCGTTTTCGGGAAGCCTACCCAGCGGCAGGTCGACGTGTGGGAGTTGGAGAAGAGGGCGCAGTCGGCGGCACTGGCGGCTGCGAAGGCGGGCGTGGCGTGCGAGGCGGTGGATGCTGCGGCTCGCAAGGTGATCACGGATGCGGGATTCGGGCCTGACTACCGGGTCCCTGGATTGCCCCATCGCACCGGCCACGGCATCGGGCTCGACGGTCACGAATGGACGAACCTGGTACGCGGCAACAAGATGCCACTTCAGGCCGGCATGTGCTTCAGCGACGAGCCCATGATTGTCATCCCCGGCGAGTTCGGCGTGCGTTTGGAAGACTGTTTCTATGTAACGGAAAGTGGGCCGAAGTTATTCACCGAGCAGAGCCCGTCAATCAGCCGGCCGGTCGCGTGAGCGGGCCTTGCTCTTGGACTTGGTGCTTGTCTCGTACTGGTTCCCCAGTGCAGACCAGTTTCATGGATCGTCATTTGGAGGTGCAACGTGAAAAAGTACAGCTTCAACCTGCGCACCGTTATGGTGCTGCTTGTCATAGCCGTCGGGCTCTCTGTCACCCAAGCGGCCCTGGCCCAGACCACGGGAAGCATGGCGGGCCTGGTTCTGGACCCTTCCGGTGCGAGCATTCCCCGTGCTCAGGTCACGGCAAAGAATGTTGCGACCAATAATGAGTGGAAGGCGGCCACAAGCCAAAACGGAACCTTCGAATTCCCCTCGATGCCTCCCGGAAACTACCAAATCTTGGTAGAAGCTTCGGGATTCAAGCGGGCGGTAACATCGAATGTGGTGGTCAACGTAAGCTTGGTCGCGTCGGTGCTTGTCAAGATGGAGATCGGTAGCCTTTCGGAACAGGTTACCGTCATCGGGGAAGCGCAGCAGGCCATCAATACCGTCTCCGCGGAGTTGTCAGATATCGTAGATCGCCGCCAGATTCTGGATCTGCCACTGCCGGGCCGGAATCCCATGGATTTGGCGCGGCTCCAGGCGGGAGTGGCTGTTCCCTCGGGCATCAACGCGCGGTCCGGATCCATCAACGGCCTGCGCGGGAACTTAACTAACTTAACGCAGGATGGCGTCAACATCCAGGACAACTATATACGTAGTGACGCGCTCTTCTCGCAGGCTTCTGCCACCGTGGAGAACACGGGCGAGTTCAGCGTGTCCGTGGGGACGCTCAGCGCTGATTCCGGCACCGGCGCGGCACAGGTGAAGTTTGTCACGCCAAGTGGCACCAATGCCTTTCACGGCAGTCTCTTTGAGTTCCATCGCAACCGGGCGCTGAATGCGAATAGCTTTTTCAATAACCAGAGTGGGACCGCGAAGGTGCAACAAATTCGCAACCAGTTTGGTTTCAATGCCGGTGGGCCGCTCTACGTGCCGAAGATCTACGACGGCCGCAATCGAACCTTCGTCTTCGCTGCCTATGAAGGCTATCGCGAACCGATCCAAGCCGTGCGCAACCGCACCGTGTGGACTCAGGCGGCCAGGCAAGGGATTTTTCAGTACATGGTCGGCAGCCAGGTACAATCCGTTAATCTGCTGCAGATCGCTCCGAACTATAAGACCCTAAATCCGGTGACGCAGGCCATCTTGGCCCAGACCCCGGTTCCCAACAACGGAGATTTGGGAGACGGCCTGAACACGGGTGGCTTTCGGTTTTTAAACAATTCGTCACACCCTTCCTTCCGCGGGACCCTGCGCGTGGATCAGCAATTGACGCAAAAAGCGTTGGGGGGCCAGCACAAGCTCGAGTTTGTGATGAATCGGCATAAGTTTACTGATCATCCTGACGTGTATAATAGCGGTGATGCGATCTTCCCTGGCGGCACGGACCGGGACGAAATATACAATCGGTATCTCTTATCCACCGCGATTAGCTCGGCCATCGGTTCACGAATCTACAACGAGTTTCGTTTTGGGTTCATTACCGCACCGGTATACTGGATACGCAGCGCGAAGGACCCGCTTGGGTACTACACCTCCATCACGCTCGGGACCTCACCCCAATATACCAGTCAGGATTCTTTTCGCAACTCGCCCGTTTATACCTGGATTGACAATCTCTCCTATGTGAAGGGGACGCACTCACTCAAGATGGGCTTTGAGTTTCGCGGCACCAGCGCCAAAGAAGTCAGCGATGCTGGAATCATAGAGACAGTCAGCCTGGGCTCGAACACTTCCAACTCCGACGGCCTGTTGATGAGCATGTTTCCCGGACTCACCTCGAACACCGTGTTCAACAGTGCGCGCTCCCAATATCAAACCCTCGTCGGTCTCCTGAATAGCGCCTCCCTGCGCTTCAACGTCACAGACCCGCGCCATGCCACTGCCTACACCCCGGGAGCTAACTCCTATCGGTTTGAGAGGTATCGGGAATACGACCTTTACGTGACCGATCAATGGCGCTGGCGACCGAACTTTACTATAAATCTGGGACTGCGCTACGAACTCGTCGGGGTGCCCGATATCCTGAGCTACAATGCGCTCATCCCCGAAAACGGGATCGCCAGCCTCTTCGGCATCTCCGGGGCCGGCAACTGGTTCAAGCCCGGCGTCACGCCGGGCACCGCGGTGAATAATCTGGTACTGGGTTCATCCTCGAATGGAAAACCTTTCTTTAATCTGGACAAGAACAACTTCGCTCCGTCCTTTGGCTTTGCCTTCCAGCCGAGATTTGATTCGGGGATCGGCAAGTTGCTCTTTGGGCAAGGCAAGAGCTCGTTCCGCGGCGGTTATTCCGTCAGCTATACGCGCGAAGGATTCTCAGTGTGGGTGGCTCCCATCGGCTCCAATCAAGGCCTCCAACAGACTGTGACGACGCCTCCGCTGACGGGGGTCTTGACGGGAAATGTTCCGATCACCACACCCGCCTTCGTGATGCCGCGCACAGATGTGGACCTGTACACCTTGACTTCCGGGAGTGGCGGCTACGCGGCCTACGATCCCAATCTCCGCACTCCTTATGTGCAGCAGTGGTCGTTCGGCTTCGAGCGTGAGTTCCTGCGCGGGCTGGCGGTTGAAGTCCGTTACGTCGGCAACCATGCCGCGAAGCTGCCCCGCACGACCGACATCAACGAGGTCAACATCTTTGAGAACGGCTTTTTGCAGGAGTATCTCAATGCTCAGAAGAACCTCAAGACCAACGGAGGGACAAGCTTTGCGGCCGGGGCAGCGGGAACGGTGGCGCTGCCGATCTTCTCTACGCTCTTCGCAGGGCTGCCGGCCTCTCAAGGTTTTGCCAGCTCTTCTTTCATTCAGCAACTGAACACAAACGCCGTGGGCAGCATGGCCTTCACGTTGGCCAATAGCACCACGTTCGCCACCAATCGCAAGAATCTGACATTCGGCGGGAATCCGGCTCCGAATTTCTTTTTGGCTAATCCGAATTTGAACTTCGCGCGCGTCCTCTCGAACGGTGGAGACTCCAATTACAATTCCTTGCAGGCGGAAGTGCGCCGGAGATTCTCGTCGGGATTGTTCTTGCAGGCCAACTATACCTTCAGCAAGGCGCTGACCAATTCCGAGGGAGGTACCGACCCGTATCGCACGGTGCGGGATGTCGGGCTGGACAGGCACCTCGCTAACTTCGATGTCACGCACACGTTCAACATGAACTGGCTTTATGATATGCCCATCGGGCCCGGGCGGCGCTTCCTCAACACCAAGCTGCCGGTGATTGGGCGGATCCTCGGAGGATGGCAGATCCAGGGGCTGGTAAGCTGGCACACCGCCCCTCACAAGTCAATCTGGTCGGCCATGGGCACGGTCAACCAATTCAACAGCGACAACACCGCGGTGCCGATCGGGGACGCGATGAACATCGTCAAAAACAGCATCGGGATTTTCAGAACGCCGCAGGGCGTCTACTGGATCGATCCCAAATTGCTGAACGTGACCGTGAGTTCCACGACCGGGCTGGCCACCAACGCGACTCTACAGACAGGACTGTTCAAGCATCCGGATCCGGGCCAACTGGGGACGATGAGCTTCAACCTGTTCCAGTCGCCACGCTTCTTCCAGACTGACTTCAGCGTGATCAAACGCACCAGGATCCGCGAGAAATCGAATGTCGAGTTCCGGGCTGAGTTCTTCAACTTCTTCAACAATGCCAATTTCTCTGCCTCCGGATCCGTTAACTTTGAATCAACCCAGTTCGGGCGCGTAACCAGCACCGTGGGTGATCCTCGCATCATTCAGCTTGCGATGCGTGTCAACTGGTAGTCGAGTAACCGTTCTGCTTTGTGTGGGAGTGAGTGCATGGCTCACTCCCACGCGTGTTTCGCCCGACCGTATCGGAACAGGGCCAATCCGCCAAGATGCTGTTTAACTTTGCTCCTAAAGCTGAAAACGGGGATCAAGATCCAGGCCGCTTTAGGGTCCACGAGAGATACGAAATGCACGAAGCGGCAGAGCCGCAACCAAAAACTCTCGCCGCGGAGGCGCAGAGAATTGTAATGTTTTTGTGGCACAGGCGTCCCGCCTGTGAAGGAGCCGAGTAATTCGCTGGGGAGCCATTCCGCACAACGGGATGCCACAAAAACCTTGGCCAAAAAGCGCGGATTTCGCCCTGAAGTAGTACGAAGCGGCTTTTTGTGTCTCTCGTGGTTGGCATTCAGGTCGCGGCCGCTGGGCCGCGCCTTGCTCCAGGAACCGGGTGCATTAGCATTTTCGCCAATATTGTTGTGCAAGGAGGCTTATGAGATTTTCACGACGAAATTTCTTGAACAACATGGGATGGGGTGTCGCAGCGCTGGGACTGGGGACGAAGACATCGCACGCCTCTTCAGCAGCCGTCAAGGGAGCGTCCGAGAAATTGCTCGTCAAGGATCCCGACCATCCTCAACCGGCACCGGTCGGAACCGACCGCCTGCCTCTCGCCTGGTACAAGAACACCGTCAAGCGGTTGAAAGATAAGGTTGCGGCGAAGGGAGTTGAGGTCATCGTCATTGAAGACAACTGGAACATGACTTATTTCACCGGGAATTTCATGACCAAGACCGAACGTCCCTGCTTTGCCGTTTTCCCAGTGAAAGAAGACGCGATTTTCTGGTACAGCCCCGGCCTCGACAACGAACTGGTCAAATCCTGGTGGTGTACTGCGATCGATTATTACTATGATTTTCCGCATGCCCTCGGTGGCTATCCCGACCAGGGAAAAGTCGTTAAGGCAAATACTGTCGACCTTTTTGAGTGGATGCTCGAAGGGCTGAAGAAAAGGGGTTTTGGTGAAAGAACCATCGGATTCGATTCTGAATTCCCGCCCTCCAGAATGAAGAAGGTCGAAAAGATCCTTCCCAAAGCCAAGATTGTGGATATCAGCCCTTTCTGCATTGGCATGAGAAGTGTCAAGACACCGGAAGAGATCGCTCTCATCCAAAGGGCCATGAACTATTTCAGCAGGATCCATGCCTTTGGCCGTGATTACATCCTTGAGAAGGGAACTGACGCCACAGACTACGAAATAGCACAGGCGGTTGAGACTTACGGGACCAACCTCATCCTTCAGGATATCAAACGGGACGGCAGACCCCACAATGCCGTTGGTATCAAGGTCAACATCAGCTGCCGCACGGGAAGAGGAACGGCTTATCCGCACCCGAACCAGTTCCACCACAACAAGGTGAAGAGGGGGGATTCACTCCAGATTGCCGGGGTTGTGACCGTTGGCGGCTACGGCGGGGAGCTTTACCGCTACTATCAGCTTGCACCCTGGAATGCCTACCGTGAGAAAGTGTGGGACATTGTCACGGAAACAGTTCACATGCAGGAACGAGAGTCTAAAGCAGGTGTGGCCTGCTGCGACGTGGCCTACAAAGTTCATGACTATCAAGTCAAACAGGGGAAGGACATTCAAAAACTTCTTTATCAGCGTGTCGGCCACGGGGAGGGAATGGAAGGACACCAGCCGCCCTATATCGCCTTGGGTGACCAGACTCTGCTTGAAGAAGGCATGACCTTCAGCGTTGAACCCGGCCTGTTCGATCCAACCAATGACTTTGGCTACAATCCGAGCGACTGTCTGTTGGTGACAAAGAAGAAAGGCGTGCTGATGAGCAGCGTTCCTTATTCAAAGGAGTGGATGTTTTTAAAACTGTAGAAGAGCACTGCTCTCAAGGTTCCGCGACAAAACCGCGGACGGGCGCAGGTGCATCCTGAGGATTGCCGGCGTTCATCTGCGGTTTGACGGCCGTTGGGCCGAAACCCTGTCCCCCCCTGCACACGGAAAGGAGTCTCATGCGCACTCGAAGGTTCAGACAGACAATGACCGCCGCTGCGCTGATCCTGGGCAGCCTGTTCTGGGCAATCCCAGCGGCAGCGCAACTCTCACCGAACATGCAGGACATGCTGCGCCGTATCGATGTCGGGGAATTCGGCGGAGGCGCTGGTGGCCGCGGGGGAGCGGGCGGCCAGTGGATCGACGGCGGGCAGGCTTATACCAGCGCTGAGCGGAATCCAAAGGGCGGCAGCGACATCGTTCGATACGACGCAGCAACCGGCAAGCGCGAAGTGCTACTGACAGCAACTCAGTTGACCCCGCCTAAGCTCGGCAAGCCGTTACAGTTCAGCGAATATACTCCGTCCGCCGACGGCAACCACATACTGTTTGCGGCCAACCCCCGCCCATTCATGATTCGGAAAACGGCAAACGATTACTGGGTACTGGATAAGACCAACAATTCGTGGCGGAAGCTCGGCGGAAAGCCGGATGCAGACCTGCTCTCGGCAAGGTTGTCCCCAGACGGCGCACGCGTCGCCTACGTGCGGGAGAATAATCTGTACGTCGAGGACATTCGCGACGGGACGATCAAGCAGCTCACCTCGGACGGCTCAACGACGATCCTTAACGGCACCTGCGATTATGTTTACGAGGGGGAGTTTACTTTCCGCGACGGCTTCCAGTGGAGCCCGGATGGTCAGAAGATCGCCTACCTGAGGTTTGACCAGAGCAGTGTTCCGGAGTTCGCGCTGATCAATTACACGGACACGTTGTACCCGGTCATCACCAAATATCGGTACCCGAAAGCGGGGCAACTGGTCTCCACATTGCGCATCGGCGTCGTCAGCGCGGCCGGCGGTCCCACGCGCTGGATCAAGGTACCCGGCGATCCGCACAACTTCTACATCCCGCGCATGGACTGGGCGGCAAACTCCCAGGAAGTGCTCTTCCAGCACCTGAACCGGCTCCAGAACACCAACGACCTGCTGCTGGCGAGTGCCGAAACGGGTGAAGTGCGCCAGATGTTCCGCGACCAGGATCAAGCGTGGGTCAACGTAAACAACACGAACCTCTGGATAGAGAAAGGGAAGCGCGTGTTGTTCACCAGCGAGCGCGACGGCTGGCGTCGTGTCTACGCAGTTTCCCGCGAAAGCGATGCACGCCTCATCACTACCGGACCGTTCGACCTCGTCTCCATCTCGGCGGTCGATGAAGGCGGCGGCTGGCTCTACTACCTCGCCTCACCTGAGAACGCCACGCAGCGATACCTCTATCGCTCACGCCTCGACGGCAGTGGCCAGGCAGAACGATTGACTCCGTCCAACGCCCCGGGGACGCACACCTACAACATCTCTCCCGACTGCCACTGGGCCTTGCACAGCTACTCGAAGTTTGATGCGCCGGGACTATCAGACCTGATTCGGCTGCCGGACCACCAGATTGTGCGCTTGCTTCAGGACAACGCCGACCTCAAGGCGCAGGTGGCGCCGATGCTTGCGGGACGCACGGAGCTTTTGCAGGTTGATGTGGGCGACGGGGTGAAGATCGACGGCTGGCTGATCCGGCCGAGCAAGTTCGATCCTTCGAAGAAATACCCGATCATCATCAACGTCTACGGTGAGCCGGCCTCGACCACGGTAAATGACAGCTGGGGCGGGACTGGGAGGATCCTGATGGCTGCCCTGGCCGACGATGGCTACTTGCTGGCGAGCTTCGACAACCGGGGGACGCCGGCCCCCAAAGGACGCGCATGGCGCAAGGTGATATATGGTTCGGTGGGAGTGCTGGCTTCAAAGGAGCAGGCCGCAGCTCTGCGTGCGCTGGCGGCTTCGCACCCCTATGTCGACCTGACGCGCGTGGGCGTGTATGGGTGGAGCGGCGGCGGCTCCATGACGCTCAACCTGATGTTCCGCTCGCCGGAACTCTACAAGGTGGGTGTCGCCGGCGCGCCGGTCCCGGATCAGACCCTGTATGACGGCCTTTACCAGGAACGCTACATGGGACTCCCGCAGGATAATCCCGAAGGATACAAGGCCGGGTCACCGATCACGTTCGCAGAGGGCCTCCAGGGCAAGCTGCTGATCATCCACGGCTCCGGCGATGATAACGTTCATTTTCAGGGCACACAGCGTCTAATCAACAAGCTCATCGATCTCAACAAGCAATTCAGCTTCATGGAGTACCCAAACCGGCGTCACGGGATCAGCGGCATCCATATCGACACTCTCAGGTACGGGTTCCTTGAACAGTACTTGCCGGCAGGCGGCCGCTAAAAGACGTAGGGAGCGAGTACAGGACGTGGATTGACGTGGGGTTTACGAAGAGATTTCTTCGGGCAGTGCGCCGCAAGCGTGCAGGATGAATCCTCCGTGAAAATCCTTGGAATCTGTGGCTGCATTTACAGGCGCCCAAACAGTTACGAAAGGAGAGAATCTATGAGGTATAGACATTCATTCTGGTTGACGGCATTACTCTGCAGTCTTCTTCTGCCCATCGCCGCTCATGCCCAAGGCACGCGGGCGGACTACGAGCGGTCCGAAGGCTTGCGCGGCAGGCTGCAGGGGCTCGCGATTAACGGGCCGGCGAACCCCGCGGCTATCGAAAACACGAGCCGGTTCTGGTACAGGAAGTCCGTGAAAGGTGGAAACGAATTCGTCGTGGTTGATGCAGAAACCTCGACCAAGAAGCTAGCGTTCGATCATCAGAAGCTGGCTGCCACCCTTTCGACCGCCCTCGGCCAGACCTTCACCTCAGTGACTCTTCCTTTTCAGGCCATTACTTTTGTCGACAACGAGCGTGCTATCGAATTTGCTGCCTCTGGTTCGATGTGGAAATGCGACCTCACGACTTATGTGTGCACGAAGGGTGGACCGGCTCCGCCGGCCGGCCGGCGTGGTGGCGGCGCGGGGCCGGGACCGTTTTTCGACGACCTGGAAGAGTACAGCGGCGGGTTCAACAATCTGACATTGGAACTTGCGCCGGAGGTCCTCGAGCCTCCCGTCTTCTCAACCCAAGGCCAACGCGGCGGACGTGGACAGGCTCAGCAGACGCAGGCTCAGCAGGCGCAGGCTCAGCAGGCGCAGGCGCAACAGTATCAAGGTGAAGGCCAAGTGGGATTCGGGACGGGCCGCAACCTGCTCCAGCCGGTCGGAACGACAGCCACGAATCCCCGGGATCAATCGCAGCCGCCGAAAGCCTCTCCCGACGGAAAATGGGAAGCCTATGTGAACAACTACAACGTGTTCATTCGGGCGAAAGGTCAGGCTCAGGGAAGCCCGATGAGCTTCGACGGTTCGGAAGGCGACTACTACACCTGGGCATCAATTTCCTGGTCACCGGATTCGAAGTATCTGGCGGCCTATCGCGTCCGGCCAGGGTATCACCGGAAGATTCAGTATGTCGAATCGTCACCCGCCGATCAGGTCCAGCCGAAATACCTGCAGAGGGAATATCCGAAACCGGGCGACGCCGTGGATCTGCCGCGGCCGGCGCTGTTCGAAGTGGCCACGAAGAAGCAAACAATCATCGACAACACGCTGTTCCCGAATCCGTACCAGTTGACGCAAATGGTCTGGTGGAAGGACAGCCGCGCGTTTACGTTCGAATACAATCAGCGCGGACATCAGGTCTACAGGATCATCGAAGTGGATGCCGCGACCGGGAAACCCCGTGCGCTCGTCAACGAGGAGATGCCGACGTTCTTCTGCTACTCGGGCAAGAAGTACCGCTATGACGTCAACGATGGCAAGGAAATCATCTGGATGTCGGAACGGGACGGTTGGAACCAGGTTTTCCTGTACGACGGCGCGACGGGGAGGGTGAAGAACCAGATCACGAAAGGCGAATGGGTCGTGCGCGGGGTCGATAAGGTCGATGAACAGGCCCGCCAGATCTGGTTTCGTGCCAGCGGCATGTACCCCGGAAAAGACCCGTATTTCATACACTATTACCGAATCAATTTTGACGGCAGCGGTCTGACGACGTTTACGGCAGCGGATGGGAATCATAGTGTGATCTTCTCGTCAGACATGAAGTACTACATCGACACCTGGTCGCGTGTTGATCTTGCTCCCGTAGCCCAACTTTGCCGCACCTCGGATCAGAAGGTCCTCATGGAACTGGAGAAGGGCGATATCACAGAGATGGTCAAGGTAGGCTGGCGTGCGCCCGAAGTGTTTGTGTCGAAAGCGCGTGACGGCAAGACCGATATCTGGGGAATCATCAACCGGCCGACGAATTTCGACCCGTCGAAGAAATATCCCGTCCTTGAATATATCTACGCGGGACCGCAAGGCTCATTTGTACCCAAGGCTTTCGGCGGCGTCAGCGCGATGCAGACGCTGGCTGAGCTGGGATTCATCGTTGTCCAGATGGATGGCATGGGCACCAGCAACAGATCGAAGGCATTTCACGATTACTCCTACAAGAACATCGGCGACGCGGGTTTCCCGGATCGCATTCTGTGGCACAAAGCGGTCGCGGCGAAGTATCCCTATTACGACATCAGTCGCGTCGGCATTTACGGAACGTCGGCAGGGGGACAGAACTCGACGGGAGCGATGCTGTTCCATCCTGAGTTCTATAAGGTCGCGGTTTCGAACAGCGGCTGCCATGACAACCGAATGGACAAGATTTCGTGGAACGAGCAGTGGATGATCTGGCCCCTGGGTCCTGAGTATGGCGCATCGTCGAACGTGGACAACGCATACAAACTCGAGGGCAAGCTGTTGCTCGTCGTTCCTGAACTGGACACGAACGTGGACCCGGCATCGACGTTCCAAGTCGTAAACGCCCTGCTGAAGGCGAACAAGAAATTCGATCTGCTGGTTGTCCCGGATTCGGACCACGGTGCGGGGGCAGCCAGTCCGCACTTTTTGCAGGACTACTTTGTTCATAACTTACTCGGGGTCGAGCCTCCGGATTGGAACCGGATCCTGACAACCCAGACAAACCAGTCCCCTAGCGGGAGGAATTGAAGCGCAAGCAGCAGGGAATGATCCGCAAATGCACGCAGATGAGTGGCGAAAAAACGACGCCGCCGTGGATAAAATGGCAGCATCGATCCGGGAATTCGGCTTCAAATTTCGGAAGCAATGCCATCGCCACAAGAGTCCAGGATGCGTTCTGCACCAATCCTGCTGAAGGCCTTCCAGCAACGGGAGCAAATTCCTATGCCGCGGGCGCGCCGCTATTGCTCGCTTGGCCACTCCTTGCCGTGGCGCGGGCGCCCTTCACTCCCAGGATACGGTCTCTCGCGGTCAATCCCGCGCGCTGGGCGGATGATGCGCTTCATCAGCGGGGATTTCCCTTGTTTCCTATCGGTTAAAGGGAGCAGGTGCGAGGATGCATGCGCGGCGCGAGGCTGTGCATGCATATGATGTCGAAATAGGAGAACGTCATGGATTCTTACCTTTTTTGCAACGGATTCTTTCTCGATCCGCGCAGAGACGAGCTTCTCGATGGAATTGAGGTTCTCGTGGAGGGCGATCGGGTCAAAGAGGTTTCGGACCGGCCGATCAAGTCCTTACATGCCATTCGCATTGACATTGGACATGGGACGCTCATGCCGGGGCTGATCGACGCGCATATCCACGTCTTCCTGAGCGAGGTAAACCTTTCGGCCCTGGCAAGCGTGCCGTTGACCCTGCTTGCCGCGCGGGCAACGGTCTGCATGCGCAACATGCTGATGCGCGGCTTCACGACCGTGCGGGATGTTGGTGGCGCCGACCATGGGATTAAGGCAGCGGCGGAATCGGGCATCGTCGATTCGCCGCGTCTCTTCATCGCCGGCATGGGAATCAGCCAGACGGGCGGGCATGGGGATTTTCGGCGCAAGACGCAAGACGGATTCGAGTGCGCCTGCGCCTCTGGCGTCTCCTATACCGCGCGCGTGGCCGATGGCGTTCCCCAGGTGATCCACGCCGTGCGGGAAGAGCTGCGCAAGGGGGCGGACCTCATCAAGATCATGGTATCGGGGGGCGTCGCCTCCCAGAGCGATCCGCTCGAGAGCCTGCAGTACCGCCTCGACGAGATCGAGGCTGCCTGCCAGGAGGCGAACCGGTGGGGGACGTACGTGGCGGCGCACGCGTACTCCGCCGAGGCGATCAAGCGCGCCGTCGGCGCGGGCGTGCGCACGATCGAACACGGCAACCTGATCGACGAGGAGGGCGCGAGGCTCATGGCTCAGCGCGGCGCTTTCCTTGTGCCGACCCTCGTGGCCTATGATGCCCTGCGCCGGCGCGGCAGGGACTACGGACTTACGGATTACAGCCTCGCCAAAAACGAGATCGTTCTCAACGCCGGTCTCCGTTCGCTGGAGCTGGCGCGCACGGCGGGTGTGCCAATCGGATTCGGCAGCGACCTTCTCGGCGAGCTCCAGAATGACCAGTGCCGCGAGTTCCTCATTCGGCGCGAGGCGATGAGCCCGCAGGAGATCATACGCTCCGCGACCATCGTGAATGCGCGCATCCTGAACCGCGAGGGACAGCTTGGCGAACTCGTGGCGGGCGCGTTCGCCGACCTGCTCGTGCTCGACGGCGATCCGCACAAGGACATCGGCCTCTTCGATGACGGTGGACCCTGCCTGTCCGTCATCATGAAGGGCGGTCGGTTTTACAAAAACCGGCTGGCAGCCTATGGGCTAAGCCGATAGTGCTCATCAATGGGAAGAGAGATTCGAGATCAAGGAGCAGTGCTCTGATTGGCACACCGGACCTGGATTTCAGGAAAAGGTAGGACATATCAGAGTCCTGTCGTGGAAATCGGCGCTATGGCGAAGTTTACGGCGATACGCATGTCGGGAGCAAAAATGAGAATTCCAGACTATATCACCGCGGACGGTGCTCGAACGCTCAGTAAGCAGAGCCCCGCCATCGGTCAATCCTTTGGGAAAAGCAAGGAGGAAGCATGAGGTGCGAGATTCGATTAAAGCCCGCGAGCTCTTTTGCAGCCGCGGCTCTGTTCGCAATCGTCCTGTCATCGGGTCCAGTGCGGGCGCAGGGAACTCTGGCCGATTATCAACGCGCTCAGGGGCTTCAGGCAAAGGCCCGGGGGCTGGTGATCAACGACCCTGGAAGTCCAAACTGGATCGGCAATTCCGATCACTTCTGGTACTACAAGTCGGTGAAGGGCGGTTATGAGTTTATTCTGGTGGACGCAACCACGGCAACCAAGAAGCCGGCCTTCGACCATGAGAAGCTTGCGGTGGCTATCAATGCGGCGTCGGGCGGCAAATACACGGCGCTGAATCTGCCATTTGCCCCGCAGGCTGGTGGCCGCGGCGGTGGCGGTGGGGGCGGGCGCGGCGTCGGTCCTGCGCCTGGCGCGCTGACTTTCACCGATATCGAGCAGGCAATCGAGTTCGGTGCCGCCGGCTTTATGTACAAGTGCACTTTGACCGATTACAAGTGCATCAAGGGTACCGCCATTGCGCAACCCGCGGCGGGCGGCCGCGGCGGCCGCGGTGGCGCGCCTGGAGATGAATCTCTCATAGTGGACGACTTGCTCGCCGCTCCCATGGAGGTGGGTGGTGACCCGGTGGACGGCCTCGAATACGTCGCGCCTCCTCCGCTACAGGGCGGTGGTCAAGGCGGAGGTTTGGGCCCGGGTCAACCCGGGTGTGCTCTCCGTCCCCAGACCCAAACGGCGGCGCAAGGCCAGGGCCGTGGTGCCGGTGCTGGTGGCGGTGGCCGCGGTGCCGGCGGCCAGGCGGCTGCCGAATCCCAAGTATGTGGCTCTTTCGACGGCAAATGGGATGCACTCATTCAAAACTTCAATGTTTTCCTGCGGCCCGCGGGATCAAACCAGCCGGCTACCCCGCTGAGCTTCGACGGCTCAGAAGGCAATTACTACACCTTTCGCTCGATTGCCTGGTCGCCGGATTCAAAAAAGCTGGTTGCATACCACACACGCCCAGGCTATCGACGCGAGGTTCACTACATCGAATCGGCGCCCGCGGACCAGCTTCAGCCGAAGCATTCGATTAATGTGTACGCAAAGCCGGGCGATGCCCTGGATATCGCGTGTCCAGCCCTCTTTGACGTGGGCACGAAAAAGGAGATTGAAATCGACAACGCCCTGCTCCCGAATGCCTACGACATCACGACGCCGGTTTGGTGGAAAGATGGCCGGGGCTTTACCTTCGAATACAATCAGCGCGGGCACCAGGTATATCGCGTAATCGAAGTGGATGCGCAGACCGGCAAAGCGCGCACCCTGATCGAAGAAGTGAGCTCCACGTTCATCGATTATCGTCCCTTGACGGCGGGCCTTTCGGACACCGGCAAGAAAGTCCGACGAGACCTGAACGACGGTAAGGAAATCATCTGGGCCTCGGAACGCGACGGTTGGGAGCATCTGTATCTCTACGACGGCGTGACCGGCCGGGTAAAGAACCAGATCACCAAAGGTAACTGGGTGGTCCGATCCGTCGATCGCGTGGATGAGGATACGCGGCAGATCTGGTTCCAGGCAGCCGGTATGAATCCCGGCCAGGATCCCTATTTCACCCACTATTACCGCATAAACTTCGATGGCACCAACCTGACCAAATTCGCCGATGCCGATGGCAACCACACGGTGAGGTTCTCTCCTGAGAATAAATACTACGTGGACAGCTGGTCGCGCGTGGATATGCCGACCGTTGCGCAGCTTCGAGGCACCGAAGACCAGAAAGTGATCATGGATCTGGAGAAGGGAGACGCCTCGGCGCTGGTCGCGGCGGGTTTCAAGATACCTGAAGTTTTCGTGGCGAAGGGCCGCGACGGCAAGACCGATATCTGGGGAACCATCGTCCGTCCAACCAATTTTGATCCAGTCGAAGAAGTATCCCGTCATTGAGCAGATCTACGCCGGGCCGCAGGGGTCATTCGTCCCCAAGACATTCAACGCGGTTCCAGGTACGCAGGCTCTCGCTGAATTCGGATTCATCGTGGTGCAGATCGACGGCATGGGGACCAACAACCGCTCAAAGGTGTTCCACGACGTCGCCTGGAAGAACCTGGGCGACGCCGGCTTCCCGGATCGCATCCTGTGGCACAAGGCCGTGGCGGCAAAATACCCCTGGTACGACATCACCCGCGTCGGTATCTATGGAACTTCGGCCGGCGGGCAAAACGCCATGGGGGCCATGCTATTCCATCCGGAGTTTTACAAGGTCGCCGTCTCCAATAGCGGCTGTCACGACAACCGCATGGATAAGATCTGGTGGAACGAGCAGTGGATGGGCTGGCCGTTGGGACCGGAGTATGCGGCGTCGTCCAACGTGGATAATGCGTCCAAGTTGGTGGGCAAGGTCCTCCTGATTGTCGGCGAGATGGATACCAATGTGGATCCGTCTTCCACAATGCAGGTCGTGAACGCGTTGGTCAAGGCCAACAAGCATTTCGATATGCTCTACATCCCCGGCCAGGGCCACGGCGTCGGCGTGCTGGGCAGCCAGCACTACCTGCAGGACTACTTCGTCCACAACCTGCTGGGCGTCGAACCACCGGATTGGAACAAGGTCCCGCTGCCCGCCAATCCGGGCGGCAACTAGCCTATGTTTGCGGGACAACGCCGTAACCTATTGAAAACAAAAAGCCGAATTTTTGCAAGTGTCACTATGCAGCCTTTTTTGCTGACTTCGTTGTGCTGTCGGGATCGAGGTTCTTGACTCCTACTGCCCTAAGAATGCGCGCCGCACAAGCGCTTCCTTGAGTAACGGAGCGTTTTTGCTCATCGGTATCCAGATCGATCTCTACGACTCGGACGGTCTTCAGCAGTTGCCATGCTTCCGAAGACGCGATGTCGACTTGTGCCGATTTTAGTTGTATCTCGATTCCGACCGGCATGCCATCCTGGCGGAGCGTCGAAAGCCAACACCGATCCCTTGCACCGAAAAATATCTGCGCCGAAAAAATCGCTTGTCCTACAGGGGGGAGTGTCCTATAAGTCCGGGGCGGAGACTCCTAATGACTGAGGGCAGGCTGGCCGAGACTGATCGGAACACGCTGCGCCGACTCGAGCGCCTTCCCATGACTTGGGTGCAGATACGTCTGCTTGTCATGGGCGGACTGGGCTACACGTTCGATGCCATGGATCTGGGCATCGTGGCGTTCATCCTTCCGGTGGTGATCGCGACCTTCGGCCTGACCAACGAGCAGACCGGCGTGCTGGGAAGCGCCAGCATGATCGGGTATCTGTTCGGCGCGTTCCTGGCAGGCACGCTTGGGGACCTGATCGGCCGGCGCAGCATCATGATGTACGCACTGGCTTTCTACTGCGTCGCCACACTGTTTTCCGCCGGGTCGCCCGGATGGGAGTTTCTCTTCTGGTCCCGCACCCTCGCCGGCATCGGCTTCGGCGCGGAGAGCGCAATCATTGCACCGTTCCTCTCTGAGTTCATCCAGGGCAAATACCGCGGGCGATACATCGGTTCCCTCTCCGGATTCTTCTCCTTCGGTTTCGTCTTCGCGGCCCTGCTTGGATATTATGTAGTGCCCGCGAGCGCGGCGGGGTGGCGCATTGCGCTGGTAATCTGCGCCGCGCCGATCCTCTTGCTCCTGTGGTGGCGCCGGGGAATCGCAGAATCGCCGCGGTGGCTGATCCAGCAGGGGCGCTCGGCGGAAGCGGAGCAGATCGTGAGCCGGATGGAGGCGTAGGTCGCCCGGCGGGTCGCCGGTCCGCTCCCTGCTGTCGAAAGTGTAGATCTGCCCGCCGTCGTCGTGTGGGGTGACACCTCATTCCTTGAGAACCTCGGTGCACTGTTCAGCCGCAAACTGATACGCTCCACTGTCATGCTATGGGTTTTGTGGTTTTCCATCACGTTCGCCTATTATGGATTCTTCACCTGGATCCCGACGCTGCTGGTGAAACAGGGGCTCACCGTCACCCGGAGTTTCGGCTACAGCTTCATCATCTATCTGGCGATGGTCCCAGGCTACTACTCGGCGGCGTTTCTCAGCGAGAAGCTCGACCGCAAGTGGACGATCATCCTGTACATGGCCGCCGGAGGCTTGGCGGCTCTCGGGATGGCGCTCGTGCGCGCGGAGAGCATCATCACTCTCTTTGGCTTCATTCTTTCATTCTTCATGAACGGAACGTACGCCGGCGTCTATGCCTACACGCCGGAGGTGTATCCCACGGCCATTCGCACGACGGCGATGGGGGTCGCATCTTCCTTCGGCCGCCTGGGTGGGATAGCGGCGCCGATCATCATCGGGTATGCGTTTGCGAGCATCGGATTCGGCGGCGTATTTGTCATTACCACCGCAGTCCTGCTCGCCGGGGCGCTGGCGGTCGGAATTCTGGGAATCCGCACCAGTGGCAAAATGCTCGAGCAGATTACGGCGGAGGAAACCGGCAGTCGATTCACTTCCCGAGGAGGAACGGCATGAAAACAGCCTGTCGCGCGTCACGCATCGTCGATGGGGTTTCCGAAAAGGTCGTCCGGGGAGGTTACGTTCTGGTCGAGGACGGCCGGATTATCGCCGTTGAGAGAGACCTGGCGACCCCGCGCATGTGCTCGGCCGAGAGGCGGACGGACCCGATCCGGGCGCCTGTAATTGCCAGGATGTGAGGCTTGTTCTCTTGTGCTTCGATAGTTCCCGTGAGGATCGGAACGAAAATGGAGATCAGCAGCGCGGCACGCCGAAGACATATCATAAGAGGTGTCCTTTCTGGCTAAGTTGGCAGTATTGTCACGAACCTGCACCCAGACCGGTGCATGGATATACCGTTGTGTTCCCTCGAAATCCCGGAAATTGCCAGGCGATTATTTTTTCACAGCCCGGCCGCCGCCCTCTGCCTCGCCGAACTGCAGCTCGCGCATGAGTTCGGTATCGTTGAAGGGCATGGCATCCAGCGCGGCTCGCTCGCGGGCCGTCAACGCAACCATATCCTCGTAGAAACCGTTGATGAGCACATGCCCCAAGGCGTCCTTCATCGAGGCCAGCAACTGCGCCAGCCGCATCGCGGGGTTCGGCGCCCAGTTGCCGTAGTGGCCGCTGTGCAGCCCGCGGACCGGTCCATAGACGGTGAGGTTGAAGTCGAGAACCCCGCGATTGCCATAGTACACGAGGGGACGGCCTGACTGGTGGACGGGCCCATCACCGCTGATCAGCGCGTCGCCCCGAACGAGATCGCGGCGCGCGTTTAACGCACGTTCCAGGCCGGGCGACCCGTTTTCTTCTTCGCTGTCGAGAATGACCTTCAGGTTCACGGTGCGCGGAATACCCTTCGCGCTGAGCGCATCGATGGCAGCCAGCCTTGCCACGATCGGCGACTTGTCGTCGGACGACGATCGCGCGTAGATCCGCCAGTCATCCTGGTAGGGTGTGCCGGCGGCCGGAAACGGCCGCAGTGCGCCACCCGCCTCGAGGCTTTTCGTCCGGAGGCCCGGCTCGAATGGCCCGGTTCCGGTCCAGGCCTTCGGGTCCACGGGCTGCCCATCGTAGTGTGCGTAGAACAGGAGGGTGCGCGTGGCATTAGCCGCAGGCAGCTCGGCAAACACGATCGGCCCGCGGTGTTCGATCTCGAAGAATTGCGTCCGCATGCCGCGGCGTGCGAACATGCTCCTTAACTGCTTGGCGTTGCGGCGGATATTGGGTTCGTCCGAGGCGATGTTGGGAATCGCCAGCAGGTTGACAAGTTCCTTGATGATCGCCTGCTCGTGCGCAGTTCGATAGGCCCGCACGGCCGAGGCAATCTCGCCGCGCGTCGCCGGCCCCTGCGCTGCCACAATGCCTGTTATCGCCGCCAGACCACCAAGCACGATCCATTGCCAGCGCCTGTGCAAGTTCATTCCGTCTCTCCTTTGCCGATATCCTATGAGCGACCTACTCCCCGAACGCATAGGTGACATTAGCTGCAATGATGACTCGATGCCACATCCCTGCCGGAGGCAGCTTCCGATATGGGAGTGTCAGACTGCCTTCCGGTATAGTTTCGAACACCCGGAATCCAGGACCGATCACAAACGGAATCTTACGCCGAAACGATTTTGCAGGATATGGGGTTTTCGCCCGCGTCTAACCGTCGCAACCGTGAGGCGAAGTTCTCCGGGGATTTGGGGTTTCGTTGGAGCAAGCCGGTCTGGAGGCAGTACGCAAGCCGGCACGCTCGCCCAATTTGAATCCGAACATCGAGCGGTTCATGCGATCGGTTAAAAAAGAATGCTGGCTCGAATGATTATGTTCGGGAAGAGAGCGGTCCAGGCTGCCTTGGCTGATTTCTTATGCCATCGTCATGCCGGGCGTATCCCCCAGGGGCTCGGCAATCAGTTGATCGAATGGAATTTCATTTGTGTTAGACTCTGCAAGTATAGTCTCATGCGGCCGCAGGGAGGATGTCCTGTGAGCGTTCGCCAACGAACACGCCGTTGCCTTATGCATTCTCTGCCTGCATGCCTGGGACTGTGCTTCTTCGCACTATTGCTTTACTCCCGGCAGGGAACGCCACCGACGGGACAAAAGCCGTCAGCCAGTCCGGTCCAGGCGCAGACGGCGCTTCCGACCGAGATGGATAACTATAGGCGCGCCCGCACCGTGATCGACATGACGCGTGAGGAGTTGCTGCAGACCTACCCCGATGAACTTCGTGATCTGGAGTTGGTGGAGAGCCAGCAGGAACTGGATCCCCTTTTGCAAAAGGTAGGGGAAAACGTAGAGAGGTTCTTTCGCGATTTTCCCAATACCATCTCCAAGGAGCAGGTCCGCCGGGAACGGTTCAAGGTTGACGGCAGGGTGGATGAGTCCGTCACGCAAAATTACAACTATACAGCCTACCTGGATAAAAGCGGTGGCTGGGAAGAGGGCAGGACCGACAGCGGCGGCCGTGAGATCCCGCCAGAGAATGTCCGGTCTGTCTTTCCTCACTACCGGGTTTGCAAGCGCTTCCCTTTATTTTCGACCGAACCATCAATTCGGGTGCCGCTTTCGCTATTTGGGCCGGCAGCGTGCTGAACCCTATAATCATGTAATCGCGTTTGCACAAAAGCCGGGGAGTTCGGACATCGTAGGCATCTTTACGTCGATGCTGCAACCTGCCCCGGCGCGCCTCTTTTACCAAGGTTTTGTTTGGGTAGACCCCCGCTCATATCAAATCGTGCGTTTGTGGGAAGGCCTCTTGGCACCCAGGAACGACGCCTATCTGGCGGCAGCTAATTCCGATATTTTGTACGGTGAAGTGCGGTTCCAATCTGTTTCCCGGCCTTTCTGGCTGCCACGCGAAGTCATCGTGACCTTCCAGTTTTCCGGCCAGAAGTACCGCAATCGTCACCGCTATTCGGATTATCAAGTGTTCACGATTGCGGTCGAGGAGAAGTTCGCTCCACCGGTGGTCAAAAAATAGCTCCTGCAAGAACAATCGACATTCACCGTTTGAAGAGGGGATAGGAGACGGACCAGCCGAAGTCTTCTGAACTTGATGGGATGAGCTTTAAGGAGGGCCTGAAAATCGGGCTTGCGCTCGGTTTTCGGCCCCGATTCTGGTTCTGTTGGATTTTGAGAGATTTTGGCCGGTAGACTATCGATCATAAAGGTATGGCGGAGGAAGTAGGATTATTGTTGGCGTCCAGCACAATCCGCTGATATCCACCAGAGCCAATATCCATAAGGGTTCTGTGCTTTTTTCTTGTCCAAGGTCATCCAATGAAATATGCTACCATCCCACAAAAAATGTGGGGCGGAATGAGGGGTGCACTAGTTAGAATCCCTCTTACGGAAAACCTAGTCTATCAACGAAAAACCTAGTCTATCAGGTGAGGGACGAAATGGACGATGAAAAAACAATCGAATCTAAAAGGCATCCTGAAAAGGCTCTCTCAGCAGTCAAGATCCGCAATGCAAAACCCGGACGATATGCCGATGGAAACGGTCTGTACCTCGTTGTTGACGATTCTGGTGCAAAACGCTGGCTGCTTCGAACGGTAATACGCGGCAAGCGGTGCGATCTTGGATTGGGAGGACTGTCTCTCGTGACTTTGGCGGATGCGAGGGAAGAAACAGCAAGGCTGCGGAAGATCGCACGTATGGGTGGAGATCCACTGGTAGAACGACGGCAAGAAAGGCTGGTGGTTCCGACACTCGAAGAAGTTGCGCGGGAAGTCCATCAAGCACACGCAGCGACCTTCAAGAATGCGAAGCACGCCGCGCAATGGATCACGACATTGGAAGCCTATGTTTTCCCAAAATTCGGGTCATGTCCCGTCAACGAAGTCGAATCGAAGCACATCCTAGAGGTACTTTCGCCAATCTGGAATGAAAAGCCGGAAACGGCCCGTCGAGTAAAGCAAAGGCTGAAGACGGTCTTTGATTACGCAAAGGCCAAGGGCTTGCGATCCGGTGATAATCCGGTCGAAGGTGTCGCAGAGGTCCTGCCAAAGCACAACGGGAAGAAGGAACATTTTGCGGCTTTGCCATATGCAAAAGTGCCGGAGTTCATAGCGGCTCTGGCGGGGGCCAACGTCAGCATTTCGATCAAGCTCGCCTTTGAGTTTTTAATCCTTACAGCATCGCGGACTAGCGAGGTGCTATTGGCAAGGTGGAACGAAATCGACATCGACAAAAAGGTGTGGACTGTCCCTGCAGAGCGCATGAAGGCGAAGGTGGAGCACTGTGTCCCATTGTCCGCAAGATGTCTTATGCTCATCAAATCCACGCAGCAACTGTTCGGAGACGGCGAGTACGTGTTTCCCGGGAGATCCCCTCAGCATCCTTTGAGCAACATGTCTTTTCTCATGGCGCTGCGGCGCATGGGGTATAGCAACATCACTGCCCACGGCTTCCGGTCGAGTTTTCGGGATTGGGCCGAAGAGAAGACGAGCTTTTCCAACAGCGTCATTGAGGCCTCTCTGGCGCACACGGTCAAGAACAAAGTCGAGGCTGCGTACTTGCGAACTACGTTGTTCGATAAACGACGCATCCTGATGCAAGCATGGACGACGTTTGCGACAGCGAAGCCTTCCCCGAAGGTCGTGAAGATTCGTGAGGCGTAGGCCCTCTTATTTGACGTTTTTGGATCTCTGGATCTTGTAGTAGTCGCGCATGTACTTGCGCCGATGTTCTTTAGCAGATTCTGACTGTGAGAAATTCTTCCCTCTGCAAGAATCACTGCAAAATTTCTGGTTCGAGATGTGGGCGAAATACCATTTTGTGCATTCCTCACACCTACGCACTCTTAGAATTGAGCCCTGAGCGAAAAGCTGTAGTACCCACCCGATTTGTTTGCCGAGATGAGCGGTTGGGAACTCCTGATTTGCCAGAGTCCAGCTTACCCGGTTCCCTTCATAGAATTCGTGCCAGTCGATATGTGGGGCATGAATGAAGGTAGCCAGTTTTTCGTTCAGCCTCTCGTAGGATTCCAGCAGTCCCGCAGGGAGTTTTTTGGCTTTAAGGGCGGCTCTGAATTCACCCAAGCTCGTGTAGTCAGCCAATCCTCGATACACCAACTGAGCCTCAGCCAGCAACTCTACTAGGAAAGTCTGCGGTAAAGGGGGATCATTCAACAGTTTAACTAGGGCGTTGCCAAGTTTCTGCGCTTGGGATTGCCGTGGCGATTCTAACCAACGCTTTTCTGTTTTTTCCATGAGTTAGAAAGTTATACACGTTTCACTTTAGATGCAATAGCATTTGCTTGTCACCACTGTGAGTAGGAGGCAAGACCATGGATAGCTTGTTATCTGTTTCGGAAGCAGCGCGAAGACTCGGCGGAATTTCCAAATGGACGATTTACGCTTGGCTCAGTCAAGGGAAGTTACTGCGGACAAAGGTCGGGAAACGGACGATGATCCGAGAATCCGAACTCGAAAAAGTCATTCAGGAAGGCGGCAAGTCTCCGGCTCCAAGGCATAAGTGCAATTGAATTTATTAATCTTATACGTGCCTCAAGAACGGTTTGCTTGCCCAGTGTCGATGCCGGAATTCAAAAGCAAAAAGCTGAAGGTTCGGGTCAAGAGGCGAACAGGGTGCCTCGGGAGTAGCAATATGACGGTCACATTAAGCGATTTACCGGAGATTGGATTTGTGCGCCTCTCCGCAATTCTGCAAGTGTTCCCAGTCGGCAAAAGTACGTGGTGGGCTGGCGTCAAATCAAAAAAGTACCCGCAGCCGGTTAAGTTGGGACCGAGAATCACGGCATGGAAGGCTTGTGATATACGGGCATTGATCGAGGGAACAAAGTAGATGCGGGTCATAAGATTGTGACTTGGGGAGACGCAAATGAGTGAAGTGAACGAATTGAATCAAATAGTGGTTTTACAATCTAAATATGTAAAGCTACTTGGAGGTTACTATCCGGCAGCCGTAATGCTTTGCCATCTGTTGTACTGGTACATGCCAGATAAGAACGGAAAAACCAAGCTCCGTGTTCGTAAAGGCAATAAGTTATTTATTTCCAAATCGTGGCGGGGGTGGCAGACAGAGACGGGCCTGTCACGTTCTCAAACACGCACATCTCTGGATAAATTGCAGAGGTTCGGATTGATTGAGGTCGAGCTTTACAAATTCGCTGGGACCCCCACAATTCATGTGAGATTTCCTTGGGTTCCAACGGGGACAACGCTGAAGCAGGCCCCGACTGCAATTGAATTGCAGAAAATCATGTCGTCTACGAATGGCGGCCAATCGCCAATCGGCGCAAATGACCATTCGATTGATTCTCCATCGCCAGTTGAATGTATGCCGATAACCAGTCCATTGGCTACGGATAGCCAATCTATAACAGATACTACTGCAGAGATAACTGCAGAGAGTAAACAGAAAAAGGAGGCAGCTTCGCCGCCTGATTCTTCACCCACGGGGATGGGGAAGAAAGAAAAAGAAATAGGAGAAGAAGAAAAGAAAGAAAAAGAAGGAGAGGAGAAATCAACGGGCACAGAAAAAGAGCAGATTAAGTCGGGCGCTTCTTTCACCGGCACTTGTTCAAGAGCTGTCGTGCTCGGTAAACTCTGGAAGACTCGCAGGGATGAACTTAAACCCGGCAAGTACCATGCACCTCTCACAAAGGGAGAGTTGGAAAAGCTGGGAAATTTACTAAATTACCTCGACCAAAGCGGCCTAGAAGATAAAGCTGAGGCCATTATCGAGCTGGTGCTCACAGGATGGACTGGCTTTGGTCAGAGAGCGAGAAAAGAAAAAGAGGGGTGGGGAGATCCTCCCGACGAACCTCAAATCTCATTCCTCCTAAGTCATCACAGCACTGCGGTCAACATGCTGCTGGAGAAATTGGCCTCAGCGGCAAAACAAGCAGCCTATAAATTGGAGCTGGCCAAAAAGCAAGCTGAAGCCGAGAATGTCAAAAAGACTAAAGAACTTGGACGACCACCAGCCTTCCCGGAAGCAGCACCGCCAATCACTTTTGATTTCCCGCAAAAGGGGAAGAAAACGTCGCTGGAGGCATTTGAAAAGATTGTGGCCGAACTCGGGTAAGAGAGGGATCAGTCGGAACATGAAACAGCAGGTGTCTTGACAAATAATCCTGTATGCGCTTTCTCATATGAAGTGCAATCAATTGCAAAGTACTTGATAGGCGAAAGGATCGTGACTGTGAGGGAAGAGTGGAGATTCTCGTAGAAAAGCTGCTCAGCCGTTCAAAATGCCTTCACATAAAGCTCAAGTGACCCTCAACGGGCGCATAAGCCGAAGGCATCGAAGGCATTAAGGTTGCCGCCGCTGCTTCCGCAAAGTCGGTTCCCCGCTTAGAACAACAATTCTCATATTGTCCCGGACATCCGATTCTTTCAAAAGCTGATTCCATCGCTTTTCCGTCCAAAATCGGCCGGTTTCGTAGATGACAAATACAATCTGCGGCCAATCCTTTGAAGAGTACCCACGAGTATCGGTTAAGATCTCGTCTGCTATTCTTTTAGTGCCCTTCTTGGCAGCCAAGAATTTGTACTCTATCAAGGTTCCGAGGGATGGGATTCCCGTATCTGGCTGGAAATTTGTGATCTGCTTTGTAAGAGTCGGCTTGTGTTTCAGATCGGGGAATACAGGTATGAGAATACCCTCGATACGAATGTGTACGTCGGTCTCGTTTTCAGGTGCAGTACGGAATAACTGCGTGTCCGTAATGACGTAATGAATATCGTGAATGATCTCCAAGAGATCCTTGGAAACCGACATCGAATCTTCTCTAGGAAACATGTGCTCTAAGGCATCGGCAAAGCAACTGATTCTACTTAAGACAAGGGAATAGGGTTCACTGTCCGGTCCTCCGCGATCGTATTTTCCAAAGCCTTTGGAGTCTGCTTTGGTCTGTGAATACTCGGATTCAATCATTCTCCTCAATTCAGAAAGGTTGAGTATTTCGGCAATAGCTAAAAGTTGGAGAAAACACGACTCAATTTCCCACGACGGTTCCATCCAATCTTCATCGTATTGAATCCACTCAGATAGATGGCGTGATGCTGAGGAGATACGCTTGTTAAGATTCTCGATTGCCTGTTTCACATCAATTGTATTGTTCATCGTTTCATCTCTTCGGGATCTGTCCTTTTGACAAATAGTATGTACGTCCCCTATTCATCGTCTCCAAGGGCGGGTTCTTTTTCGCGGGAATGTGGATTCGGCCCGGGCGACGTAAGGAGTCTCAGGAGGTCTACGGCGGCCAGTACAAGACGTGGCCGAACCTCTAAAAGTCGTTTAGGTGCAAAACCTATTTCAAAATCGGCTGGAATGTCGCTGCCTCGTGGTGGGAGGACCCGAATTGTCGGATGCACTTCGTAGGCGGCCTCCTCGTATGACTTGAGCCAAAACGCGATTTGCTTATGGGCATCGGAACTCGCAGGCATTCGCAAAAGCAAAATGTGAACGGTATGGATTAGATCACGGAGTTCCAATTGCTCGATGAGAATTGACATGCGCTCGCTTTGTGTGAAAGGCGGCTCAGGTGGGGCGGTCGCTCCGAGGCGGATCAGATTTCCGGTAATTCGCGCAACATTGTGCAGAACCCGAATAACGCGTGGGGCCACCGCATCCGTCATAAGTGCCCGTTGAAGCGCCCGGAAATGTTGATTAAGACGCGTCCGGATTGAGTTCCACCCGGCGTCATTGAGTTGATTCTTCTCCGGTATTCGAACCGTTAGCGTATCTGCGTCAGTGCTGAACAGTTGATCGGGAGAATCAAAGAGGTCGAGGTGCCATGCGTACCAGCCGGTATGCTTGGAAATATCCACAGCGACTACGAGCGTAGGCAATGGACTTGCGAACCAATATCGAATGGAGGACCGCGACACTCCAGACAGCACAACGAATCCCTTTCGGACACGTGGCCTCGCGGATGTCTTGACTTGTATAGAGAACTCTAAATTGTGCAGCTCTGTCCCGTCACGGATTACAATGAGGCCGTCCTTGCCGATATCGCGTCGAGGCGGTTGCCAGATCCAGCCACGTGGGAGAGCTGCGGCAAACCACATCTCCCCGTGGTCACCGAGGTGCGATTGAGCCATTGCATCTTGTGTAGTGAAATGCTCTTCGGTCATACGGTTTCATCGCTTCCGGATTTACCCCGGAGGCAGAATACGAACAGGTCTTTAGCCGCCCACTGGTCATCGGGACGTGCCCGAGCTGCGTCCAGCGACAAACCTGCGGGGCTGTGCTCCACGACGAAAATGCGTGGCTCTCCATCCTTCGCGGCGATTGGCTTCATCGCGACATATACGCGCTCGCCCGCTGGCTGGTTGTCGTATTGCAGGCGAAGCTCTGGGCCTATCTCGGGTGGGCAGAGATCAAGGCCCAGTTGATTACCTTTGCCGCCTGTGAATGGAGCCGGGTGGCCGAATAGATCTCTATCACGCTCCGAGCCAATGATCTCTCGTGTAAGAGCGCCATTCGGGAAACCAAGGTCGGCAACGCGTAATCGTACGGCATTTAGTTTCATGTAACCCTCGGCCTTGGATGTGAACAATTGCTCAAAACTCTGTTCAGAAAATGTCGCCGGTCCACTTGTTTGAGGAACATCGTTCCGCGTCGCCGGGGCATATCCGCCGCCACTGGTTCTCGCCTTTCGGCGGTTGCTGTATCGACGCCCGTTCCAGCAATCGCACTGGCTTGCACTGCATTCAAAGTGGCTCCTTCCATGGGCCGGTTACAGGATAGCTGAAGGGGCGCGTAGGTTCGATAAGCTCTTGTGTGTCGGTTCAAGCCTTGTGAACTGCTTCACTTGCCGTTCGATCCTTAGCATGAACACCTCCATAATCAACAACTTACAGCAGCAGAAGGCATGCTTGGCCAGATGGGAATACCGGAACTCTTGCTACTGCAAAAATCCCCAAAGATCTTTGATTTTAGAGCAATTCAAGGAAATGTGAGTGAGAAATGTTGATTTCGAATTCCGCCCCTTCTCCGAAGCAGGTGGCGGCTTCACAAATTGGCTTGGCAACTGATTGCGCTCGGAATGGGCGGAAGGCAAAGAAAATGGCCGATGGATCAGGATGCCGTTCTACATATGGCCAAGAGATTTGTGATATGTACGGATGTAGACTGCAAAGACTCGGAAGGCATGACCTCCCTGACGTAGAGTGCGGTATCCGACCATGAGCATGGGGACCAAGATAGGCAAAGTCTTTTAGCTCCCAAATCACACCCCCTATTCATACCCTTCCCGGCAATCGGAATCGTTGTCAAATCTGAAATAAACAGAAATACCAAGCACTCTATCGCTCATCCACCAATCACAGCTCTGTTACGGACAGGCATTTTGAGAAGCAGGTCTCAGATCGAGAAGTTTGATTGTGGATGGCCGGAAAAATCTGTCAAAATCGAAACTCCATATGCAATCTCCTATTGACAAACACACAATCCAAAAGCACGCTATTTCTATAGGACATTTCATAATGACCAAACAACGAATTTCAGGAAAGCACAGTGGCAAGGCAGAAAGCTAAAACAATTCGCATGAAGTCGTTTGCCGGGGATCACTGGCAAACCATCTCTCTCAACGAAAAGACCTGTGATTGTGACCAATTCCAGATTGGCAGGCGTTGCGATCACCTCAGCGCATTAGGGATCTATTCGATCAAGCCGTTTACCCCGACGACGCACCCAACGTACTCGCAGGCACTGAGCGCCTTGGTGAAATCGATCAGGATTCGTCGCATTGATGAGGCCGTGTATTGGCTCGTCTACCTCCATAGCTTCAAGGAGAAGGAGTATCGGTTTAGGACGGCGCGGAGATTATTGATTGGCTCGGCGGAGGATGGCCACTCGATCCCAGTGATGGAAAAGGTTGTCAGCAATTTCAGGAAAACGGTCAGACCAGAAACGGACCTTGTGTATTTGATCGCTGATGCCGTGCGGATCTGTAAGCATCAAAACTGGTGGCACCCGGAAAGCGGCGGTCCTGATTATATCTACCAGTCGCTCATAGGCGAACGGGCGTGGTTGTACAAGCAATGGGATCAGCGGCTTCAAACTCTGCAGAACGAAATTCGATGGGCTATCGAGGAACGAAATCGCGCAGGGGCGCTGGGTGGAACGGTGGCGTTCAACCGTTTACAGGAGAGGTTCGGAGCCACTGCACAAGCAGAGTTCCTACTCGGCCTTGCTCGAATCATCGGACATGATCTGGCGGCGAGACTATGTGAAGTACATCTCTCGGCCAAGTCAGCCCTGAGCGGTGACAACAACTTTATTTGTCAAGCAGCGTGGATGTTGGCTGGCGGGGTTAGCCCGGTGGCAGAAGAGAATGAGCCTGTGACCACCGAGGAATGCTGTGAGCTGCTGGAGAGAGCCAAAGAAAGGTGGCGGAATCCGCAGCCAATTCCTCGCTGGTGTGTAGACGGGCTGCATTCCGCTGGAGACGATCCCCGGTTCGCCGGAATCCTGCCGCACATGATGGCCGTTTGCAGGGCGTTTGAGCACTATGGTCGGGTCGAACCCGATGACGTGTGGTTGCCTCAGTTTCAATGTTACGACGGATTGGTGATCGAGGCTGACGGCCAAGCCGGAGGGACCGAGTGACAATGCATCAAACTATCCATTTTGGTGCATTCACGGATCGGGAAAGATCCAAACACAACTATTTACGAAGCACAAAGGTGACCAGCTTTTGAACATAATGTTGCATTCAGGAGGAATAAGAGAATGCCCCAAGCAAAAAGTTGCCAACACTCCATGATCCACCTCGAACCTACTGAGGTGCTTTCATTGCTTAGAGCAGCCAAGGCAAAGGGTGCGAGGGCATGGGCCATGATTTTGTTGGCATATCGCCATGGTATGCGAGCCTCAGAGGTTTGCAATCTCCGGTTGGATGACGTTGACTTCAAGAACGGGTCTATTGTCGTGGACAGGCTCAAGGGTTCCCTTCGCACGACACAGGCCGTCGCCGGACATCGCGGAGAACCTTTACTCGATGAAATCAAAGCATTGCGGGAGTGGCTCCGCAAACGTCGGAAGGACGGCTCGGATTTCCTTTTCAACAGTCAGAAGGGCGGACGGTTGGACCGCTCTCAGTTCTTTCGGGTGTTTCGGTCTGTTGCCGCCGCTGCCGGGTTAGCGCCAGAAAAGCAACATCCGCACGTCCTCAAACACTCAATAGCCACTCACCTCGTGGATGCCAACACGAATTTGGCGTTGATCAAGCAGCAGTTGGGACACAAGAGCATCAACAGTACGTTACGATACGTGACTACGACGGATCAGCAGGCGTCAAAGGCAACCGTCACCGCCCTGATGAGGATCTTCTAAACAAGGAAAGGAGAGATGGAAGATTTTGTTTGTGAAACATCACAGCCGATTGCATCTGATCATCTCACTCTGAGCATCGCCACCGTTATCGGTCATGGAAGAGTAACCGGTCACACTCTGAAGAAAGCTCAGGAAATTGCCTCAAGGATTTCCGCCTCGGCATCCACTGCCGAACTCATCAGCTACGGACTAACGGAAACGCAAGCAGCCCTGATTTCAGCATCCATCTTCATAGGCAAGGAATTGTGCTCGGCACCGTTGAAGGCAGGGGAGCGATTTTCCAACAGCCGGGAGATTTTCAGTCGGTATCGTGCGAGGTTTTTCGCGGCCCAGAAGGAATACTTCGTGACCCTGAATCTCAACTCCAAAAACCAGCTCATACGGGAGGTCCTGATCTCAGTGGGCAGCCTGAGCACCAGTGTGGTGCATCCGAGGGAGGTGTTCGCCCCGGCGATCCGAGACAGCAGCGCAGCCATTCTTTTTTTACACAACCACCCGTCGGGAGATCCGGCCCCGAGCCGGGAGGACCGGGAATGCACCTCTAGGCTCTGTCAGGCGGGGAAGATTCTCGGGATTCGCTGCCTCGATCACATCGTTCTCGGATTTGATGATTACTTCTCTTTTGCTGATGCCGGGGTTTTGCCGACAGACGTTCCCATATGACGCAAGGGACGGGAACATGAAATGGACAGTCGCTTTCATGACGCTGCAATCAATTGCAAAAACCAAGAGAGTGGGGGGCAATGTCTGATGTCACTGGTATGAAAGGGCTTGGGACGGATGGAGGTTCGAGAAACTGCGGCTTTGGGGCGGGTAAGGAGATCCAGCAGACCGAGTGTCACAAATCTTCAAGTAACTCGGACATCGTTGTGTCCAGTCCTCTGGCAATGACCTGTAAGGTGATGATTCCCGGTTCTCGTTTGCCCCGTTCGATATCTGAGAGGTGGCCTCTGTTCATCCCAAGGGAGACCGCAAGGTCAGTCTGGGTCCATCCTTTTTGCTTCCGCAACGCTTGGATTCGCCTTCCCAATCGGGCCAAAAGAGCATGATCGCTGCTGGACATCCCTTGATACTAGACATAGAATCGTCGCCTTGTGTCTGGCATGCCAGACATTCGACCGGATAAGTTTTCAGGTGCGCGATGAACGGAAAGGAGACCCACTTCACCATGATAGGATCTGGAACAGTCAGAAAATGCAAGTATGTCGGTATCGTGATTTGCGGCATCATTGCTATCTTGAGCATAATTCAATTCTTCCGGGCGAGCAGCATTATGCTCCCACCGCGCCAGAACAAAGTGCTAAACCCGTTGGAAGAGAACCGAATAAGGGATGATGTGGCGGCAACAGAAATCATCAAGATGCGGGTAAGAAATCATTTTAAGGACCCAGAATCTGTCGAGATTAGGAACGTTCAGCTTTTCCGGCAAGGTCCTCCAGATGGGGTGGGCATAAAAGCATTTACTTACACCCTCTGCGGGGAGGTCAACGCTAAGAATTCGTTTGGTGGGTATGTTGGTTATCACAAATTCTTTTACACGGCGTTAACCGACACTAACAGCAAGATTCGGGAGGACGGCAGTTGGCTTGAGGTGGAACCGGATGACGCTTGGAAAGCGAATTTGTTTTCGAAGGCATATCAGGATCAATGCCGCGACGTTGTTGTTTCTTCGTCAGGAAACGATAGCAGCTCTTCGAATAGTGCGGCACAAAATTCAGATGTTGCTTCGAGAACGAAATCTAGGAATATGCGAGCCGATGAAACACATAAGTCAATGCCACCAAGCGAATGGCAGGGCTTTGTCACGGTCGCGATTAAACAACACTGCGCTATTGAAGGTATGACAATGGAAGAAGTGAAGAGGGCGCTAGGAAACCCTGAGCGGGTTGACAAATTGGATGACGGTGATTCATGGAAGTACTCCCACACGGATCACAGTTTCGTGTTGTTTAGCCCTCACGGCTACATGATCGGGACTCCAATTGGGCAGAACGTTCCGGGAAAGGAGTCTAGCAGTTGTTTCGATGAGCCATTGTACTCACAGTACGTTAAGGACTGGCCAAACAACCAGAGGGAGAAAAAATAATTGCAATCAATTGCAACGGTCTAGGAAGGACGAATGTTGATCGGTGACGAAATCACTGAGGAGGAACTAGAACAGTTGTATGAAATAGATGCCGATATCAGGCAGAATGGCCTGCCTGCTGAGGATGAGTTGAGGGCCGTGATTGAGGAATTGAATAGGACGGCTCGGATTAGAGAAAACGGAGCCACAAATTATCGACCCCTGATGCTAATTCTCCCCGTAACCGGGTTGTAATTCCGCCACCGCCGGAAGCCGCGTAGGCGTGGTATTCTGAAGAAACAAATCAGTGAGTTCCTCTGCTCTCGCGGAAAGTGCGTTTTCCAGTTCGTCGGCTTCGCACCTGAGAGCAACTGCCTTTTCCATTTGATCTGCGATTGCGTTTTCAAGTGCCTTCCCTAGACGCACGACGGGGATGGCCGCAACGTCTCCCGGATCAAGATGCGGTATTGACGTTCCATATGCGTGCCGAATGACGAGTGGTCGTCCCAATCGTGGATGGCCTAGGATGGCGTAGAGATAGCCCGGACGAATGACTTCCGTGCGGGGAATGATCCGCACGATGTCGTGGGAAAAGAAATTTCGCTCATGGCGTTCGTCTAAAAGAGACACGGAGCCATTTAACCCGTACGTTTGACCCGAGCACGCCATAACCATCCATCCAGCCTTCACGTAATAGGCTTCGGGAGTCTCGGCCTGCTCAATCATGACACGCTTGGTGATGGGGGGATTGAGCGAAAATAGCTCATCAGCGCTCATGTACGACATGCCTTCATCCCCGAATATTCGCCTAAAACGCGTAAGCCACCATATGCGTTCGGTGACTTCATTGAGTGGTTCGGTGGGCAAATTAAGTTTGTGAAACCGCTTCAGAATGGCAGCCACGATAGGGTGATGAAAGGCCGCTTCAAGTCTGCGTCGGTGGCCGAGGAATGCGGACGCGCGTACGCTGAAACCGGCTTCGGCTTTTTCGTTCGGGTTTACGGGTCCGATTGCGTTATCAATTAGGTCTTCCGCTTCCTTGATGAAATCAAAAGCGGCGTTGCGCTTGTTCAATACCCGCTCTGCGCCTCGCGCGAACTCTGGAAGGAAGCGCTCGTCAATATCAGGCACAGGAAGTGTGTCGAGGTGACTCACCTCAAGGTGCTTGATAACATGACCATATTTTGCGGCCGTCATCATCGCTCGGCATTGTGATGATCGAAGGAAGGCATAGAGCCATCCCCAATGCTTGCTGTGTAACGGTTCGACACGCAAGAGGTCATGGGTAATCAGGACGCCCTCATGAGGGCGATAGGCAAGGGTTGCACGACCGACGCTACCAGAACAGGTGACAAGAATTTGACCTGAACTTACAAAACGGTTTTGAGCATCATCCGTTTTTTCAAGGGCTAGAAATTTTCGCGGTGTTGGTCGCAGGTCGAAAACCTGCGTAGCCGCCAGAAACGAAGTACCGAAGCCTCTGCCCACCTGAATTCCCTTCAGGCGCGAGGGCTGCCATGTGCGAGCAAGCGCCCCAAAACGTTTCCAGCCTTCAGTCCTGTTCTCGATGGCCAATCGAATGCCGTAGCCGCTGGAAAGGTAATTTTCAGCCTCCAAGCGACGACTGCTGGACATCAAGGTCGATGCTGGCATTGATATCCATTTGCACTCGTGCCAAGGCCAAGATTCAGGAGTCTGCGGAGGAGGAGGGTTTAGTCTTGCTCGATTAACCATCGCCGGAACTCCTGAGCAATCTGCTGAGTATTATCATCTACGACTTTGCGCTGGATCTTTTGTTTACGATAAACTGGCTTACCGTCTGCGTATTCTTTGACGGACTCCTCTACCTCCTCTGCAATCTCATTGCCCTTCTTGTCCCGGACATAAGTCTTATTCCCGCGCTTGTCATGACCGACATGATTGGCCATGGCCATAAAGACATTGTAGTCGCTCTTCCGGCCTGCCGCCCGTTCGATGTCGATCTGTTTCTCACTCTTACGCTCTAGCACGAGTATGCTGGTTTGTACGCTGACACTTGGCTGAAAGGTATCAGGGTGTAGATCAATGCTTGCGAGTATGCGAGTGTGGCTCAATATCCATTCCCGGACGTAACCCAGCCCCGGTGCGCCAAGAATGCCATCCGGCAACACCATTGCCACCCGTCCGGTTCCGGGTTTGACGAACTGCACACAGCGCTCGATAAAGAGGATTTCCGGCGGCTGCGATTTTTGAATGGCGGCTGTCATTCGCCAAAGATCAGCTGCAGCATCATAATTCCAGATGTGACCGAGATCGAACTTCTCTAATATGGCCGGATCGTCAACGGGGATTTTAGAGCCAAATGGTGGATTGGTGAATAAAAGATCTACCTGCCCCATGATGTTCCGTGACCGCAGACTGTCCTCCCACGTCGCGGTATTCGCAAGGGAATTGGCCTGAAATAGACCGCCAGCCCCATCGTTGTTCATCACCATATTCATCTTACTGGCTTTGACCAGATTGGGATTAAAGTCGATGCCAACGATGTTCTTATTCGCATAACGTGTGACGCGCTGACGCACAGTGGTTTCAGCACGCTCAACGTTGTTACCCCAACGCGACAACTCTCCCTTTCGGATATGTTCAATCACGTGACTCATGGCCGCAATCAGGAATCCCCCCGTTCCGCATGCAGGATCGAGAACAAGTTGATTTTCATTGGGATCGAGCATGGCAACTGCCATGTTGCAGACATTCCTTGGTGTGAAAAATTCGCCACGATCGCCGCGTAGATTCGCACCTACGATCTCCTCGTATGCGTGTCCTTTTACATCCACGTCGCTTTCGAGCAGGGAGTATATCTGAAGTTGACTAACGATGTAGGCGAGTACCGGCGGGGCTAAAGCCACAGTTTCATTTACGGGAAAGATCGTTGAGTAGTCTGCTTTGACGGCGGCAAACAGCTTGTCGATACGTGCCTTCACTTTAAGGTGGCCATTCATGCTATTGCGCTCATTCGCGCCGGCGTAAAACTGCACTTCTGTTGAATTGCGCTCATCATGGATTTTGCAGAAAATGAGCTTTAGCAGTTCCCAAAACGCTTCCGGCTTTTGGAGCCCTTGGTTTCCGGCGATATAGTTGTGACATCGGCGAAATGCAAAGAGCAAGGCGTCGGAGGATGCTGGCTTCAGTTTGTCAAATCTGGGATGTTCAGCATCATCGGGGTCCTGCCCGAAGCTGGGGAGGTCCGGCACATCCTCATAGATGATCTGACCGCCCTTGACGACTTTCCTGTAACAGTAACGCTCCAGACCGTTCGTCCACATGCCAAAAATGGAATTTGGACAGACAGACAGATAGCTGTGGAGCTGGCCGACCCCATCCTTTCGGTCGTTTGCCTTTATGCTGGGTGCCTTACACTCGATGATGATCGAAACATCTTCCTGTTTATGATCGCCATTTCTGGTGAAGATGACAAGGTCGGCGCGTGGTTTACGGCTTCCGACGCGGAGCACGAATTCCACGGAGACATCTTTTTTCAGGTATCCGTACTCCCTGATCAGAGATTTTGAAATTTCCTGCCGGACGTACTCTTCCGGTGTTTCCTCGCGCTGCGTCGTTCCATCAATGAAGTCAAGGACCTTTCCTTGCTGGACGATTATTGCGAGTTTCGACGGGGCCGTGGGCGTCAGCATTAGATTCGCGTTCCGTGATGGCTAGGTCTTGGCGTTCAAAACGATGCAAACGAAAAATTAGCGGACGACATTCTACTTCAAAAAGCGGCTTTAGTACGCAAAAAAGGGGATTCGGACAGCTTTTGCAGGCACCTGCAGAAACTCTTGCGGCCGTTTTTTCTAAAGGGCCGGGAATGCCGATGAAACTGAGCCGCATCGCGCAAATAGCAAATAAATAAGCAGTTATGGGCGACTTGTCCATGTACTCGCGTTCGAATCGCTGAAACGGGGATATTCTTGCGCGTGTCAGGAGATCTGGAGCGCTGTTACCTCATGGACAAAGGTTTGGAGACACTGAGCAAATTATGATAAAAGAGATCACCAATGCGGCAAGAACCGATTGACCTTAGTTCCCTAGACCGAGAGGCCAAAATATGAGTTACTGGCTCGACCTCTTTACAGGCACAACTTGGGATGAGTTCCAGAAGGCGGGTTCCAAGGTAAGCGGCTTCAATTCCCGAATGAGAAACGCCGTCAATCGCATAGAAAAGGGAGATATTCTCCTCTGCTATCTGACCGGAGTTATGCGTTGGGTGGGGGCACTGACGGTGCTGGGACCAACCCAAGACAAGAGGCAGATCTGGAGCACACGAGACTTTCCAGTTCGTGTGGGTGTGACCCCGCTGGTTTTGCTCAAACCAGAGTGCGGGATTCCTATGGACGCTCTGGAAGGGAAGGTAGATTTTTTCGAGGGGCCTCAGCATAAGGGCAAGTTCAAGGGTTTTTTGAGAGGAAGCCCCGCAAAGTTTCGCCGGAAATCCGATGGGGATCTGATCCTAGAATTGATGAGGGAAGCTGAGCGGAATCCGGTGATTCGTCCAGTTGATCCGAGGAAACTCGCTCGAAAACCCCTCTTCAAGGCTGAGCGCAAGAAGGGAAAGCAGACGATTGAGGCAGTTGTCAGCGTGCCCGAAACAGACGAGACCGAGACCCCTCAGACATCCGGCGACGAGCAGATACCCCGGACTTCAGCCACTCAGCACACGGAAATCCAGTACCATCTTTTGAAACTCGGTTCGGAGATGGGACTGAATCTCTGGGTTGCCAGAAACGACAGGTCAAAGACTTGGGATGGAGAAACGCTGGGCTCCATCAAGGGCATGGTCGGAGAGTTGCCCACACAGTTTAACGAAGCTACTAACCGGACGATAGAACTTATTGACGTGCTCTGGCTGAAAGGAAATTCAATCGTCGCAGCCTTTGAGATTGAGTGCACAACGGCAATCTACTCCGGTCTGCTGAGGATGAGCGATCTTTTGGTTCTCCAGCCAAACATCGACATCCGCCTTTATCTTGTTGCCCCGGACGAGAGGAGAGACAAGGTTGAACAGGAGTTGCTCCGTCCGACATTCACGCTTCGAGAGAGGGCCTTGCCGGAGGTGTGCGGATTTCTTCCATTCACTACCCTGCTAGAAAAAACAGAGGGAATCAGGAAATTAGGACTAGCCGCCTCTCTCAAGCCCGATTTCCTTGAGAAAACGGCGGAGTTCTTTGGCAGGGATGCCAGCGAAACGTAGTGAGGTATTCGATTGCTAGAGCAGCGAGGTGGCAACACCTGTTGACGCAAACCGGATCAAGGGCAAGGCCGCCTGTTTGGTTTGAAGGGAGGGATCGCACTCCGTTGCGTACCAAGAGTATTGATCAAATCGGAAGGCATTCCATTGCGCTGGCCGTTTCGCTGGAGAAGATTTCCCGCAGTTATTGATAACCTTCTGCAATTCGGATTCCCGGATAATCGTCCGAGGGCCGACTCTTGTCCCTCCGTTTTATTGTCTAATTAATGTGGGGTAATATGGGGGAGTAAAGACGATGTGTACCGCTAAATGCTTATGATATAATAGTTTATATAAATATCTGGCGGAGGAAGTAGGATTCGAACCCACGAGGGAGTTACCCCCCTAACGGTTTTCAAGACCGCCGCCTTCAACCACTCGGCCATTCCTCCGCGGTAACGCGCGTCGGCAACATCTTACTTTCTTCGCCGCAATTTGCAAGCCCGGAAGGGGAAATCCAGTGCCGCATATGGTTCGCATGGTCCGACCCTCGGAGCGACAGTCCCCTACCAGCGCAGCGCCGCAAGCAGCGCCGCGTAGGTTTCGATGCCGCGCCAGAAGTGGCCGAGGCGGAAATTCTCGTTGTGGGAGTGCTGGCTGTTGTGGTAATTCACGATGGGGACGCCGATGACCGGGAGGCCGAGGCGATCGAAGACATACATGGGCACGCTTCCACCGAGTGTCGGCGCCTTTACGACGCCGGCACCGAGCGCATCCTCCAAAATGCGTGCCACAACAACGGACACGGGTAGATCCATGGACGTGCGCGTCGCCGGATACCCCCCGCCGTAATCGAGGCGTGCGACCCGAGGGTGGATTCGCCGCTCCTCTGGCGTGGGCGCGCGATCCCGCACGACGAAATACCCCTGCTTTCGGATGTGCGCGACGACCCTCTCGAACTGGCGATTCGGTTCGATGTTCTTTACAAGACGGATGTCGAAGGATGCCTCGGCCAGATCAGGCACGACGTTCTGAGACTGGTCGCCGACATACGCGCTGTGCAAGCCCCGTACGTTCAGGGACGGCTCATTGATGAGATCGACCAGCTTCCGGCCGCCGCCCTCTGCCTCGCCGAACTGCATCTCGCGCATGAGTTCGGCATCGTTAAACGGCATGGCCTCCAGTGCGGCTCGCTCCTGGGCGGTCAGCGCAACCATGTCCTCGTAGAAACCATCGATAAGCACATGCCCCGAGGAGTCCTTCATCGACGCCAGTAACTGCGCCAGCCGCATCGCAGGGTTCGGCGCCCAGTTGCCGTAGTGGCCGCTGTGCAGACCGCGGATCGGTCCGTAGACGGTGAGGTTGAAGTCCAGGACGCCGCGATTGCCATAGTACACGAGGGGACGGCCTGACTGGTGGACTGGCCCGTCACCGCTAATCAGCACATCGCCGCGAACGAGATCGCGGTGAGTACTTAATGCGCGTTCCAGGCCGGGCGACCCGTTTTCCTCCTCGCTGTCGAGAATGACCTTCAGGTTGACGGCGCGCGGAATGCCTTTCGCGCCAAGCGCGTCGATGGCAGCCAGCAGTGCCACGATCGGGGACTTGTCGTCGGACGACGACCGCGCGTAGATGCGCCAGTCGTCCTGGTATGGGGTGCCAGCCGGCGGAAACGGGCGCAGAGCACCGCTCTCCTCGATGCTGTTCGTCCGGAGGCGCGGCTCGAACGGCCCGGTTCCCGTCCAGGCCTTCGGGTCTACGGGCTGACCATCGTAATGAGCGTAAAACACGAGAGTGCGCGTCGCATTTGCCGCAGGCAGTTCGGCGAACACGATCGGCCCCCGGTGCTCGATCTCGAAGAATTGCGTCCGCATGCCTCGGCGTTCGAACATGCTCATCAGCAAATCTGCGTTGCGGCGGATATTAGGTTCATCCGAGGCGATGTTGGGGATCGCCAGCAGGTCGATAAGCTCCTTGATGATCGCCTGCTCGTGCGCGATTCGGTACGCACGCACGGCCGTGGCAATCCCTGCGGGCGTTGCAGGTGCTTGTGCTGCCACTATGCCTGCCACCGCCGCTACAGTACACAGCACGATCAATTGCCAACACCTGTGAATGAGCATGCCGTTCCTCCTCCACCAACATCGTATGCCGGTCCGTGGTGCCGAACCACATTTATCGCCGATACTCGTGATATTATGTCGGAAAACACCGGCTGGATGCACTTTTTCCCGAGGCCCGCGCAGCGCATCCGGATGTCTTGTAAGATACGAAGCTGTTTGCCCGGGCTTATTTCGTTCCTGCTTGCCTGACCAGCTTGCTCCGTATCGTGTGGCCTGCCGGATCATAAACCACCACCTTGAGTTCCTGATGAGGTTTGTTCACCGGCAATGACAAAGAAAAAGGAATCCCTGCACGCAGGAACTCCCGGTAGGTGTCCTCCTTCAGCTGCAGATTCATCGTCTTCAGTCTGGACTGAGAAATCACGAAATAGGTTTGCGTCCCCATTTTCCGGGGAGTTTGGACCACGGCCAATTGTCCGGATAGCCGACCATACCGTCAGGTGACGGAAAATGTTGGTGGCGTGACTTCGTAAGAAGGCATCGGAGGTCGCGCTCTTTGCCGTGCAGAGTCGTTCCTCGATCGGGTGTTGAGTGAGGACTTCAGGTCCCAGATTGTGCGTTTTGTGGCCAGCGAAAGCAGCAGAGAGGTGGCGAGGACGCCTAACGGTTTGCCGCTCAGCCGCTGCGCTTTTCAGCGGTCGGCTGGAGCGGCGGGTTGGGCCGCTAAGCATGATCGCTTTTCACCATCTTAGGAGCCTGCCCCATAACGTAGCCGGAAAACCTTCCTCACGATAATGATGCGGATATATTTTCTTTAACAGTTCTCGGTAGCGCTCAATTTGGTGTCGGTCCCAAATTCCGTAGCTATCACACGCAGCATTTAATGGGTGTATCTCGATTTTGTGGCGAGTCATACAGCTTCGCACGGTAATGTAGGCGATATCGTGAATTCGATATGTGCGCAAGTTTCTCCCGAGAAGAGCCTTTTGGAAACCGTCTCGATTGTCGATGTCGAGCGCCGAGCCAGAATCACACCCCATGCCGGTTTCCAAAATAAGACCGAGGCGCCAAGCTTCGCGAGAGGTGTAGGGCCACGCAACTATCTCATTTCGACCGAACACTAGTCGCCATGACCTCAGCCCCCAGTTCGATGCCATTAACCCACTTACCGCGACAGCAGCATCATCCTTCATGTCAAATGACCAATTCGTCGACCCAACGGCCTGCGGTTCAGCCACCTGGCCGACTGTGCAGGACCATGTTCATCATCCTTATCCCGCTATCAAAGAACATTCCGACGAAGACTCCTGGCTGAAGGCCAGGTCGGCTGCAACCGCTTGTTGGGCGGCATTATGACTTTGTGCTGCGCCTTCGCCAGGTACCCACCTATCACACCGGTAACCAGGTAGACCAGAATCGCCACAATGTCTACCCAACCAAATCCGCCAAACATCAGGAACACCAGCGTCAGCACCGCTGGTACAGCTCCCACAATCAGACCACTAACCGGTTGTTTTTGCTCGCTCCCCTTCGCTACAGCCCAAGCACGCCATACCACAAGCAGGCCAACAATGACGATCCATCCCACTTGCAGCAGCAAACTGCCTGCATACATCGCTGCTATCTTCTGGCCGATCTGCTCACTGATGGCGGCTGAACCTTGCCTCTGGGATCCCATTTCAAAGGCCAGCCGGAAGGCAACTACAAACGCGGGAACCATATAAAGAACAAAGCCGATGAACCAAGCTAACAGTCCATTCAGCAAAGCCTTGCCGCGAGAGGTTTTCATACTCTCATTTCCTTTCGTGTTTCGACTATTTGTTGCCATATCAGTCTATGAGCCGCCCAACTTGTAATTATGCTGATCGGCGTATCTGACCTGTGAAAAAGGCACAAACACAGTCATTTAGATCAACGAAGCGCCAATTATCAGAGCGATCAGATCGGATTGCAACTACTATTGCCTGGCGCAGTTGCGGCTGTATTGATTCAACAATCGGAGGATGTTATGCCGCACCGGTGGCTATCTTGTAGCGGTGTGATATGCCGCCACAGGCCCTCAGAGAGAGTCTGCCGGACGTAAAGTGGGGTATACGGAAACTACGATGCGGTCCAGAAACGGCGCTCGGGTAAGTTGGCGACTTGAGAATTCCGGTGTTGGATTCTTCTCGCCAAATCCATCTGATAGATCGACGACACTCTCCAAAAACGAGTGGGAGTTTCCATCCTTGGCAACTGTTACAATCCATTTTTTTGGATCTTCAAAATCGACCGATTGTAACCAAATTGTCACTGTACGTGGTCGAAAAAGGGGCAAAATGAGGCAAAGTGGGATAAGAAGGGAATCGCGCTAAATTACGGTCGGCGAAGGGATTAAGTTGATTCCTAACGGTTTATTGAAAGTCCCCGACTAGCGTTTCAAGACCGCCGCCTTCAACCACTCGGCCATTCCTCCGCAGTCGTAAATTGCAGGAAATATTACACTTTCCCTGTTACATTTTTCAAGCCTCCGAGATGTTTGAGCATTCCGGCATCCCGATCCCAGGAAGCCTTGTTCGCCTTGGCGAATACCGTGTATTTTTCGGAAAATTCACCAAGGCTGATCTTGGGGACAACCTGGTACTGCCCTTTGCCGACATCGGCCTGTCGGATTGCCAGCAGTCTCTCCGCCTCCCGCCGACTTGTCGCGCGGGACGATTCGAAGACTCGCCGTCTATTCTGGTCAAAGAAATCAATCCACCAGACGCGGCCGCGTTTGTAGATTCCCATTCCTTTCCCTTTCTACCCTTTGCCAGCCGCGAGGCGGATTCTATCACACAGGCGGCACGACGTTACGCTAGGATGTTGGCCAATTCCGATCGGGCCGGGCCGCTCGTCGGTTGGCCTGAATGAACTTCTCCAGATCATCCAAGTCGAATCGAACCGTCCTGCCGATCTTCACGAATGGAATTCGCCTCTGCCATAACCGGCTCTAAAGCGTCGATACCGAAACCGCCAGAAATTCCGAGGCCTGGCGAATATTCAGGAGCCTGCCACTACGGGATTCGAGTGGTTTCATAACAGACCCTCAATAGCAAAGATAATAGCCGACCCCAAAATCCGGTGAATCCGTGGACCGAAGTTAGGAGCCAACGCCAACTTGAGCGGACCATCACCTTCAGGGAACCGATCCAGGAACCAGCGCGCCGTCCACACCGCTGTGGCGACGATGGTACATACCAGGCTTTTGCATTCAATGATCCTGCGGAGCCCTCTAGCCTCCCGACTGTTTGATCTCGGATTGTCGAGAATCCTTCGCCTTTCCCCCTGTGGTCCTGTTTTTGGGGAGCCACTGCTGAAAGTCGCGGTCCCTACTGAAAGTGTAGCGCAGAACTGTTCGATGACGTAGTTTTGGCCACTGTGAATGAACCGCGCATAGCACTCGACGAGTTCCATCAGTTCAGGATCGAGCCGCAATGTGAACTGCTCTTTTTTCGGAGGGATGATTTCCTGTTCGATCAGAGGCATCTGACGTCCTCGCTTTCGTGAAGTCTGATATACTGCGCGAGTCGCTCCGCGACTTTCGCAGAACTTCGCCCTAGAGGTGAGATCGCATCGAAACCAGAATCTTTTATAATAAAGGATGCTTTCGTGTGTCTTCCTCAACGAATCTCGACGGGAACATTGGTCGCAAAGGACCTTCCATCAGCGGCGTCTTGTGCCACACTGCGTATTGAGTCCTCCCCCAGGCGCACATCTGAATGACGGCTCTGAGCCCGCAGCGAACGAAATGTGCTGGTGAACGTAAACCTTTTCGACATTTTCAAGTTCGGAATGGAGGAGTTGTGACAAGACAAGAAGTAGGCCAGTTATGCTGTAAAGTGCTCGGAATCTATACGTTCGTTTCTTCCCATATCGCGACCTATGGACAATATCGCTCGGCAGGCTTGTCACGCAGCAGCACTTATTTCTACAGCGTCAAAAGTCGGTTGTGCCTCTGTAACTAGTTGATTCAAGGACATTTGGCGGCGCATCAAAACACCCGGTGAGTCGTAACTGTTCCATCGCAGCTTCGCGCTGGTGTTCTCCCCGTTCTCCTTCGTGATTGATTTGCAGCATCATCCTTCTCGCGACAACCCGCATGAATACTGGGCCTTCGAGTGGTCTGGCCGTTTCGACATGTCCCGGCTTGGCCGCGTGACCACAGGCTGGGCAGTCATTAGTGTCTCCAGAATGTGGAACAATTACGAGTCATGTTATATAATCGATCGTAATTGTTCCAGGAGGCGCTATGACTTCAAAGATCCAGCCCCTTTCCCGGCTCAATCAGCTCTTCCGGCGCAAGCGGGCCGCGCTGCTCGACGACCTGCGCCAGGCGCTGGGCACCAGGTCGCGCACGAGCATTTTCCGGATATTGAAGGCCGTCGGATACTTCACCAGCTACAGCCACGCCGGACGCTACTATACCTTGCGCCGCATCCCGAAGTTCGACCGGTGGGGCCTGTGGGCCTGGCGCGGTATCGGGTTCTCTTCCCGCGGCACGCTGCGTGCCACGGCGGTGTTTCTGGTCGAGGAGTCGGCGGTCGGGCAAACACACGAAGAACTGCAGCAACGGCTCGGACTGCGCATCTACGACACGGTGCGGAGCCTGGTCGCGGATGGGGCAATCAGCCGCGAACGCTTCGAGGATGTTTACCTCTACTTGAGCGCGGATCCGAAGAAGGCCGCCGTTCAGATGGCGGCGCGGCGGGAACTTCATGCCGCCGTTGTCGCCCGGCCAGCAGACCCGTTGCTGGTGATCGACGTGCTGGTACGTGTCATTCATCACCCGCGGGACGATGCCGCGACGATCGCTGCGCAATTGCAGTCGGCCGGGCGTTCTGTGACGCCCGCTCAAGTCGAGGGAATCCTTCATGCTTACGGCGTAAAAAAAACGGCGGTCCGGTCACCCTCGCTCAGGTCGCAAGCCTGAGGCAGGCAATCCGGCAGTTGCAGGACGACTGCCGGCAACGCTCGCAGAGCATCGCCGGTGTGCTGGTCGAGGCGGATGAGATCAGGCAACAATGTTCATCCTGTGGCGGTCCGACGCGGGTGAGGAAGACGTGGGTACGCACGGGCGTGACATTGCACCACGGCACTTTCCGCCTGCGGCAGAAGGTATGCATCTGTGTCTCCGGCTGCCCTGGGAGCAAACGGACCGGCGCGCTCGCCAGCCTCGTGCCGCCGCGCGGCGTCGTCGGCTACGACGTTATGGTCTACGTCGGGCTGGAGCGCTTTCTGCACCACCGGCAACGGGAGGAAATACGGGCGTCTCTTGCGGCCGATCATGGGATCTGGCTTTCCAGCGGCGAGATCAGCATGCTGGCCCGCCGGTTCCTGGCGTATCTGGAGCGGCTGCATCATGCCGCGGCCCCTCGGCTTCGGGCCGCGTTGGCGGCAGACGGCGGCTGGCCGTTGCACATCGACGCGACCGGGGAAGACGGCCGGGGGACGTTGTTGGTGGCCTTTGCCGGATGGCGCCAGTGGGTGCTGGGCGCCTGGAGGATTCCCACGGAGCGCGCAGAGGCCATCCTCCCCCGTCTGCACGAGGTGACGTTTCGTTTCGGGCCGCCCTGCGCGATCGTGCGCGACCTGGGCCGGGCCATGGCAGAGGCCTCCGATCAGCTCGTCCGTGAACTCAAGCTCTCCATTCCCGTGCTGGCCTGTCATCTCCACTTCCTGGCTGACGTTGGCAAGGGCTTGCTCGAAGCATCCCACGACCGGCTGCGTGCCTTGTTCCGGCGGGCGAAACTCCGCAGTCAGTTGCGCGCTCTGGCGCGGGACCTGGGTCGCAGTCTTGGCCGCGACATCGACGGTGCGCGTGCCGGCTTGCGCCTCTGGCAGGCCGAGGCCGCCGACCGGGAGCGTCAGTTCCCTGAGGGCTCGGCTGGAATCGCCACGGCCCGTGCGCTCGCCCAATGGATCCTCGACTATCCGGCGGACACCCACGGGGACGGATTTCCCTTCGATCTTCCATGGTTGGCTCTCTACGATCGTTGCCTGCAGGCTGCCGGCGCGGTCGAGCACTTCCTGTCCGACCCGCCCCGGAATTGCGCAGTCCGCAAGTCCCTCCGGCGCCTTCGGCGTATCTTGGGGCCCATTCAAGACAACGATCCAGGCTTCGGTGCCGTTGCCAGCACGTTGGCGCGCCGCGCCGCACTTTTCGCCGAGTTGCGAAAAGCGCTTCGGCTCCAGCCAGAGTCGAATCGAAGAAATCACACATCGTCGCAGCCGCAGAGCGCAACGCGAGAGTTGAAAGACATCCGTCTGGCGGTGCGCCGCCTGACCCGTTCTCTGCGCACGCGCCGTCCGAAGCGTGGGCCGGCTCAAGACCACCGTCAGGCGATCGATATCGTCCTGTCCCATCTCAAGACGCATGGCCGTTATCTTTGGGGTCATGCCATCCACCTGCCCGGGAAACTCAACGGCCTTGTTCACCTGGTGGAGAGGACCAACAACCTGATCGAGTCGCTTTTTCACACACTGAAGCATGGTGAACGTCGCCGTAGCGGCCGAAAGGTCCTCACGCACGATTTCGAGAACCTCCCGCCGGCCGCGGCTCTCGTGACAAACCTGACCCACCCCGATTACGTTTCGCTAGTCTGCGGGTCACTCGACCGACTGCCCGAGTCTTTCGCAAAACTCGATGACAAAGCTGGCCCCAAGCCTAAATCATCGGTCACCTTGCTGGCGGCGAGTTCAGATCCGGAGAGTGCTTCGCTGCCGAGTGCTGATCGGAAGCTTGTACGCACGGAGGAAATGACCCAGCGCATCATCGAAGCCGCTCAGAAGGGCTCACGGGCGAGGATGGTCGCGTGAGATGTGCAAATCCAACCGACTTTTGACGCCGTAGACTTATTTCGTAGGGACGATACGCTTGAGTTCTTCGATCCAGTTTTGCACAAGAAGCATTTCTGTCACAGGCGTGGGCTTTCTTTGTTCCATTTTGATCGATCAACACGGTCATGGATCGCACAATCATATAAATCGATATTGCCTAAACAAAGAAAGAGCGGTAGAAGCATCAAACGTAAACCTGCTCAGGAGGAACAGCATGAGTCATTTTCGGATACTTATGTGCTGTGCCGCGCTCCTCAACTCGATTTGCGGCTTCGCAAACCAGCCCATCCCGGGCAACCGCGCTGAAGATGAACGGATGCTCCGTGAGATGGAAATCGAGGCGTCGAGAGCACTGGCTGCAAAAGACCTGGGTCATTTGATCTCTTTATACGCTGATGATGCTTCGATTTTTTATGCAGATAATCGTGCAGTAACCGGGAAGGCTGCGATCCGGGAGACATGGAGGACTATTCTCGTCAAGCCGGGCTTCGCAATGAGCACCGAGCCATTGAAAGTGGAGGTTTCAAACAGCGGCGATTTAGCATTCATCCATGGCGCTTATACAATCACAATGAATGATGCCATGGGCAAGCCAATAGCGGACAAGCGTGAGTATGTCCTAGTATATAAGAAACAGCCGGACGGCAAGTGGAAAGTCTTCGCTGACAGCGGCAATTCCGATTTTCGCGTCCATTCACTCCCCAAACCCCCGGACAGGCGGCAACAACCGGCCTCGATGATTGGACCACTTGTAGGATTAGCATGTTTTTTCAGCGGCATTTGGTTCCTGTTCGGGATGCCGGTTGTCGTGGCAGTTTTGGTGTGGAAATGCTGTCGAAACCGCAAATTTTCCGCGGGCCTTCTGGTCGCGGTCGTCATGCTCATCGTCTTCTGGGGCAGCGCCACACTGCTTTGGAGGCAATTTGCCACCCATTTATGGAATTTCTCTTTTATGACGGCGCTCCATGCGGCCGGAGATGCGGAGACGTATGGCCACCCGATCGAGCACACAGCCGAGGTCCTGCTGGCTAATCTCCTGATTTTCTCGACGCTTTCAGCGGCGGCGGCGGGAGCGATTACCGGTGCATTACGAAGCTTATGGATCAGGCACCGGCGTCTGGCCGTGTGAGGCTGGTCGAATTCCGTATCCAAATCTCCGGGCTTTGGAAGCTTCGAGAAAACAAATTCAAAAGAGCTTCAAGTAGGCGGGAGCAAGGCACCTTGTCCCGGGAGTTAGCGAACTTGTAGCTTGGATTTCCCTTCCTCACAAACAGGCACCTTCCCCAGATACGTCAGATCTCTATCGAAAGCGCCCCGGGCAAATATTCGCGCTCACTCGAAGTTTGTCTGCCGGGGCACTTCCGATAGAGATCTAACGTTTCTGGACCGCGATCCCTCTTGTCCGATTTGCCGACTCGGAAGCTGGGGCGCCCCGATGGGCAGGTTCAGATGTCAGAGAGACAAGTCATTTGGACTATCCGTCGAAAGGCAGGCAATGTAAAATATTTATTCCCAATAGTTTGTCTTGGCTAAAGTACCTGTCAGATCTACCGCCACCAAGAGGAGAAGAAAATGAAAGAATCAAAAACAGTACAGACCATGAACACCTCAGATAGAACCATCGGCGAGATCGTCGCCGACGATTACCGGACCGCCAAGGTCTTCGAAAACCACGGGATCGACTTCTGTTGCGGAGGCAATGTTGCCCTCGCGGCAACCTGCGCCCAGAAAGGGATCGATCTTGCCGCGATAACAGGGGAACTCGAGGGGGTGAAGAGTGAACCGGTCGAGCGGAGCCAGAATTATGTTTCGTGGGAGATGCCGTTCCTGGCCGACTACATCATCAACGCCCACCATACCTATCTCAAAGAGAATACCGGGCAGATCGCTGCCTACACACATAAAATCGCTGCTGTCCATGGTGCTCACCATCCAGAAGTGATCGAGATCGCCACGATCTTTGACAAGATTGCAGGCGATATGGCGATCCATCTACGGGAAGAGGAGGAGGTTTTCTTTCCGGCCATTAAACGGGCCGATGCGACCAGAAAGGCAGGCGCAGCACCGGCAGCCGAAAGACATCGAAACGATCAAGGAATCACTCAAGAAGCTCAGTCATGAGCACGAGGAGATTGGCGATGCGATTCACACGATCCGCCATCTCTCAAAGGAATATGCTATACCAGTTGATGTCTGCAATACCTTCGTGGTCACTTACCAGAAACTCAAGGAGTTCGAGGACGACCTCCACAAGCATGTGCACCTTGAAAATAACATCCTCTTCCTCAAGGCTGCACAGCTATAGAAGGAGACATCGGGCAAACAAGTATATGACAAGCAAATAAAAGGAGACTGACAGTTCGCCCCGCGGCGCCATCGGCGTTATACCGCTGGTGATCGCAGCAGGATTGACGTACCTGGACATGAAGAAACTGAAAGGAGATCAACCATGACGACCAATAGCCCAACGCAAATGCTTGAGGACGAACATCTCGTCATCGCCAAAGTGGTCGGCGCGGCTCCAGTGCTGGCCGACCGATTGGAGGCTGGCCAGGTGGTGGACGTGGAAACACTTTGGGGGGTGGTCGAATTCATGCGTACCTTCGCCGACAAATGCCACCACGGCAAGGAAGAGGAACTGCTGTTTCCAGCTTTGGCCAATAAGGGCATCCCAATGCAAGGCTGCCCGGTGGGAGCGCTGACTGCCGAGCACACGCGTGGCCGGATGCTCGTGAAAGAATTAGCGGAAGCAGCAGAAGCCTACAAAAGCGGTGAGCCTGCTGCCAAGGGGGCAGTGGTCAAGAGTCTGAGAGGAATTGCCGCGCTGTATCCCAACCACATCTGGAAAGAGGATTACCTGCTGTTCCCGATGACCGAAAAAGTCCTGAGCATGGAGGAGCAGCAGAGTCTGTACCAGCAGTTCGAGCTAGTGGAGGAGCGAGTAGGCCGCGATGTGCATCACCGCCTGGAGCAATTCGCCGAGGGGCTTTCCGCGAGCACCCAGGCTGGATAGACGATTTGCTGTGGTCCAGCGCGTACCGGATAAGCATAGTTCTATAAGGCGGACTCATTGAGTTCATTCGCAATTACCACCAATAACGGAGAGATCCCATGAAAAGCAGAAAGACCAGAACCTTGTTGAGCTTTGTGATCGGCATCGTCACAGTCCTGGCTTTCATTGACGGCCGGGTTTCTGCGCATTGCGACGGCATGGACGGTCCAGTGGTCAAAGCTGCGCAAAAGGCGTTGGCGGCCGGAAATGTCAACCTGGCTCTTATCTGGGTCCAGCAGAAGGACGAGGGGGAGGTGCGTAAGGCTTTCCAGAAGGCACTCGCAGTACGGCGTTTGAATCCGGAGGCCAGGGAGATGGCAGACATGTATTTCTTCGAGACCCTCGTGAGGCTTCATCGCGCAGGGGAAGGCGAGCCTTACACGGGGATCAAGCCCGCAGGGCGGGATCTCGGACCCGCAATACCGGCGGCGGATAAAGCAATCGAACAGAAGTCAGCGCAGCAGTTGCGAACCCTCCTGACAGGCACAATCCAGGATGGGCTGCAGGACCGATTCAAGAACGTGCTCGCCAAAAGCAGCTATTCCAGGGACGACGTGGCCGCCGGGCGTGAATTTGTGAAAGCGTACGTAGAGTTTATTCATTACGCCGAGCAGGTTTATCAGACCGGGAAAGGCAATCCATCTGACGCCCACCCGGGTGAAGGTCACGCGGTATCCAAGTAGCGCATCACGCGAAGAAACTCGGGACGTCATGCAACTGCAGCACACTTGGTCGATTGGAAGAGGCAAACGGCGGGAATCTCGGCCGACATCGAGTGCGTTGAAACCCAGGCCCATTCGGCAGCAAGAGTCTGGATCCGGGAAACCTGCATCGGGACACCGTATAGGAATTGAAGGGGGCATATCATGATCGACACTTCTACAGACGTTTCGAGTCTCTCTCCGTGGTGGAAACACGCGGCGATCCTGGTGATGATTGCTGGTTTCTCGGTTCTATCCTTGGTTACGGTCCTGACCTACACAAACGCTCCACCCATCCCCGAGAGGGCTGCAGATGTAACGGGAACCGTGGTTTTTACTGGAGCTGACATTCAAAAAGGCCAGGAGGTCTTCCTCAAGTACGGTCTTATGGAGCACGGGAGCCTGTGGGGCCACGGGGCTTATCTGGGTCCTGATTACAGCGCGGAGTATCTGCACAGACTTAGCGAGGTGACCCGGGACGGGATGGCGATCGAGAAGTACGGCAAGCCGTTTGCGCAGCTCTCGCCGGACGAGCAGAGCGTCGCATCAGCGCGGACGGCAACGGTGCTCAAGGAGAACCGGTACGATGCAGCCTCGCGAACGCTCCGGCTCTCGTCAGGCGAGGTGGATGCCTACCGCACCCAGCTCTCCGAATGGGGCGAGTACTTCAGCAGGAAGGACGCCGCTCCCGGGCTGCCAGACAACTATATTCAGAACCCCGCGGAGATCAAAGCTCTGACCGCTTACTTCGCCTGGGCAGCCTGGGCCACAACGGCGAATCGCCCTGGGAAGAATTATTCGTACACCAACAACTGGCCCTACGAGCCCATCGCGGGAAACCGTCCTTCCACCGAGACCTATGTCTGGAGCGCCTTGAGTCTCATCACCCTCCTGTCAGGGCTGGGTTTGATCCTCTTCGTCGTCGGCAAGTTCGACTACCTGGGTTGGAAGGGCGAGGGCGGCGGCACCCATATCATGCACTCTGCTCCCCCCGCTCTGAAGCTCACGCCCAGTCAGTGGGCTACGGGGGCGTTCTTCGGCATCGTGGCGCTCTTGTTCCTGGCGCAAGCATTCCTGGGAGGCGTGCTCGCCCACTACCGTGTGGAGCCAGGAGCCTTTTACGGGTTCGACATAGCCCGCGTGCTGCCCTACACCCTGGCGCGCACCTGGCACCTCCAACTCGCTATCTTCTGGATCGCGACGGCCTGGGTGGGCGGCGGCCTTTTCCTGGCTGCGTGGGTCGGTGGCGGGGAGCCCAAGGGCCAGAGGACCGGCGTTTACGCACTCCTCGGGGCGCTGGTGGTGGTCGTCGTCGGCAGCCTTGTCGGCGAGTCCCTCGGCATCAACGACAAGCTGGGACAGCTCTGGTTCTGGTTCGGCCACCAGGGTTCCGAGTACCTGGACCTCGGGCGGTTCTGGCAGTTCCTGCTGGCGGTCGGCCTCCTCTTCTGGCTGTTTCTGATGTTTCGGGCGCTGAAGCCTGCCATCAAGAGCCCTGGCATGCGCGCACTGTCCTCACTCTTTCTGTACGCGGCCGTGGCGATCCCTGTCTTCTACCTGCCCGCCCTTTTCTACGGCCCCCACACCAACTTCGCCGTTATCGACAACTGGCGCTTCTGGATCATTCACCTTTGGGTGGAAGGATTCTTCGAACTCTTCGCGACGGTGCTGGTGGCCATCATGTTCCACCAGATGGGCGTGGTCAGCACCAAGACCGCCACGCGCCTGATTTACCTGGACGCTATCCTGTATCTCAGCGGCGGGATCATCGGCACGGGACACCATTGGTATTTCACGGGACAGGGAACGCTCAACATGGGCCTGGCGGCATGCTTCTCCGCTATGGAAGTTGTGCCTCTCACGCTTCTGACGCTGGACGCCTGGGACTTCATCAAGCTGAGGAAGGCGCAGTGTTCCACGTGCGGCCACGATCTTGCCTGGGGCCAGAAGTGGGCCATTTATTTCCTCATGGCCGTGGGTGTATGGAACTTCGTCGGCGCAGGCATCTTCGGTTTCCTGATCAACCTGCCGATCGTGTCCTACTTCGAGGTGGGCACGACACTCACCCCCAATCACGGCCACGCCGCACTATTTGGTGTCTTTGGGATGCTGGCCCTGGCGGTCCTGGTCTTCTGCTTGAGGGCTATGCAATCCGACACCGCTTGGAAGGGGACGGAGAAGTTCATCCGGGTGGGCTTCTGGGGTCTTAATGTGGGCCTCGCGCTCATGATCATCCTGGATCTGTTCCCCGGCGGAGTAATCCAGCTCTGGGATTCCATCGCCAATGGTTACTGGCACGCACGCCGCCTGACCTTCCTGATGAGCGGCACCTACCATAAGCTGGAATGGCTGCGCATGGTGGGGGATATGGTTTTCCTCTTGGCCGGCGCCTTGCCAATAGCGCTCGGCGCGTTGCGAAGTGTGTGGAAAAGGGATCTCTCTCCCATGGAATGAGACAGAAACTCGAAATTACTCGCGATTTGAGGAACCTGTTTTCGGCGGAATTGCGAGGTTATGGGAATGTCCCCGAAACTTATTCTCCTTGAACAAGGCAAGACCCCATGACGGTCACCGGGATTCGACATAAAAATGTGGAGAATGTTTCGATCGTCCCCGGGTTCTGAGAGCTGCGCCAGATTAACCCATTACTTGCGTTCGTAGTAATTGGGCTCGCCGCAGATCCAGCCGGCTCCGTAAGCAGCCGGCTGCTCAAACACCGCGCAACCCGGATCGCCACACGGATCGCAGGGCGAGCCGGTCAGCGCCGTGCAAATGAGAGGCTCGAGCCCGCGTCCAGAGCTGTCAGTCTGCGCCATGTGTCTCCCCAGTCTCCCCCGGGTGGACCAGCGGCCCAGTGACGATGCCGGTGATAACCTCCTTCTCAGCTGGCCGGCTTTCGGCGATCATCAGAGTAATGGCCACCAGGGCACCCTCGGACAACCGGCGGTTTCCGTTCGGCAGGTAGAGCGCTCCATTTTTCTCGAGGAACCAGAGGAAGAGCGCCGCGCCGATGCGCTTGTTGCCGTCCACGAAGGGATGATTCTTGACCAGGAGGTAGAGCAGGTTTGCGGCCTTCGCCTCGACGCCGGGATAGGCATCCCTCCCGCCTATGCTTTGCATGATCGCGCCGAGGGAGCTCCTGAGGCCTTGATCCTTCTCCCGGCCGAAAATGGAGGAGCCGCCATACTTCTCACGCAGCCAATCCACGATCCGCAGGGCCTCATCGTATTCCAAGGCGGTAGCGGCACCCTCCCGCGTCTCCGGCGGAGCAAGGCGCTTGTGGTCGTAATCGTCCAGGATGTCCAGGGCGAAGGAGTAGTCGGCCACGACGCGCAGGAGAGCGCCGGCTTGATCCCCCCAGTTCACGCCGGGCCGCGACATCGGCCACCAGGCGAATGGCTAGCTTCAATTCCCTCAGTCGCCTCTCATTGGCCGAGTAACCCTTGAGGATATTAGAAACCAGGGACGCTACGCTATTTTGTCCATTTGAGAACATTACTTGTTCTTTCCACTTGTGCAAAATAGGGTGGCGTCCCTAGTTGCCCCTAGTTGCCCACGGCGCGTCCCCTGCAAACGTGGTTTAGCCTTTTTCATGATGATCACCAAAGAGGTTTTCCGGTGACCTTCTTTGCGTGAGCATTGATTTGCCCACCCGTTTTGGAGACAACCTTCTGAAGAAAGGCAACATGCTCCTTCACCCACTTTTCGTCAAGTTGTAAGCGGACTTTACCGCGGTGCGCGATTTGGCCACGAACTTCGACGAGGGCATCCAGCTTTTTGGACGCGACCTCTGGCGTGAAGCCTTCGAACTCCCAGGAAGTTCGAATATCAGCGATGCCGAGCACTCTCCTCACGAACTCGGCCGTGTTCTGTGCCTTCGGCGTGTTGAAACTTCTTTCGCGCGCCAATCGCAAGCCCGGCAGTCTGTCCTTCAAGTACTGCCGCCATCCGCTGTCTGCAAGTTGCCACATCCATATCTCATTCTTCTCCTCCTTTATCTCGTCGGCAACCTGTTTCTTGATCTCCTTCGGCAGTTTCGTGGCGTCGCTTGCGTGTTGGACAAGGTGGTCAAGTGCCTCAGAGCAGATGTCTTCAACATATGCCTCCCAATGACTCACCATTAGAACGACCGCCGAGCGGAAGACTACCCCATAACCTTCAGGAACTGATTCTCCATCCACTTCCCACAAGCCAACAACCGCTCGGTAGAGATCAATGAGGTTGTCGATGTCTTCAGCGTTCTGCTTGAATCGTTTCCAGGCGTTGCTAGGCATTGCTTGACTGTCAACCTTGAATCATACAGGTCTGACGAAATAGATATGGGGCCAGGAAGTGGCGATGTATTTCGACAGCTTCCCGAGCCAGATCGGCGTTAACCAATCGTTGTTCCGCAAGCTAGAGATGCCGCCGAATGGGCGGTGTAGCCAGATAGGCCGCGGGCCTGGCCCTGCCAATCGGATGATAGCGGCAATTCTTCACTCGCCCTCTCCTCACCATGCAGACCCCGCGGTGTTACGCGGCGGCTTATTCCAGGGCGATTGAGGCACGCTTGGCCAGGAAATTCCAGGCATGACGTAGCCGGCGGCAGACTTGCACACTGGCTCAAGTCCTATCCGTGCTTCATATGTCGCGCTGATGCGTCACGTTCATTTCAGAAGCGAATTCACTCGATCTGCAAGAAGAGCATTGCCTTGCTCATCATTCCCGTGCCGCTGGAATCGCAGCGGCCGTCCTTTGTCTGATTCGTTCCCGATTCCGTTCCCGCTCGCTTGCACAGGGAACGGGAACGGAAGGAACGAAATCGTCCTGGCCGATTTCTGCGCGGCAAAAGCCTCCAGGGTAATTTTGTACTGGCATGAAAATTGCCGCTCCTCGATATTTCAATAGCTTACGAGACGGCGCAATCAGCCAGGACAATGCGGAATGCTGGGAATGGCTCTTGATGCACGCTATTCCAGGGAACCTGCCCGATCGTGCCGGGTTCCTCCTGAATTAATGCGCCGCGTAACACGATTACGACTAGGAGGTTTCCATTTTCGGCAACTGTTACAATCCATTTGTTTGGATCGTCAAAATCGACCGATTGTAACAGAATTGTCACTACACGGGGTCAAAAAAGGGGCAAAATGGGGCAAAGTGAGATAAGAAGGGAATCGCGCTAAATTGCAGTCGGCGAAGGGATTTAATTGAATTCTAACGGTTTATCCAAAATCCCCGATTAGCGTTTCAAGACCGCCGTCTTTGTGACAGCTTTCAAGCAAGAGCGCACGCAGCTTCCGTGTCAATGTACGGGTAATGCGTTATACGTCCGGAATGCCGATTTTTCGCCCATGTGGCTGGTCATTCATCAACTTCCCACAAAGCCGTTAACCGCCCGCGTGAACGTAATACGTCGCTTCGGCGAGGATCCTTTTCACAAAACAGCGAACCCGAAGTTCGGGGTTAGGACGCGTTTCAAAAAAAGTAAACTGTTCAGTGTTTTCGCAGCTGGCGAGCCCATAACGCAAGCCAGAGGGCAATAAACGCAAGCAAGAGTAACCAGAGTTTAATAAGGGCCAACCCCCAGAACCATACGTTTCTCACAGTGTCCCAACTGGCATTCGGTCCCCACAAGTACAATTCCAAGTTCGGACGCAAGGCCATGAAAACCAGATAGATGATCCACTGCACCAACAGGAATCCTAATCCAATCAAAAACGTCCACCACCCTGCTGCCGCGGCGCATCTGACTCGCAACTCAAATATATCGTTCAAGGCGGTCCCCTTTCTGAATCTACCCAAGTATGTCTGTTTTGACGGGCATTTGGTTCACACTTCCTTTCTCAGGAGAGTGTGTCATGTGGCACGATTTTTCGAGATGTTCTTATCTCATCGCCGATGGGCGCAAGACCAAAATTGGATTGTATGGAACCTCTTTAAAGGAATGCAGGCTCCATTCCCGATGCTTACCTCGGAAATCAAGGCATCCTGTGCAACCAGAATTCGTGCAATAATACTGCCGCTTTCCCATGTTTTGACAGCAATTTATAGAGAGAATCGATCTCAATTGCTTTAAAGTGGGGTACACGGAAACTGATTTTTCTTGCACCGGCCACCGACCAGATACGAATTCTACCCAGATCTCTGCGTTTTTGTCATTGTACGAGATCGCCGTTCGCCCAGAATGGCCGGGTCAATCGCCGTCCGAATGCCAGGCCGTGGATAAAATAGACTTTTTCTTCCTTATCTGCATCTTAAGAGCACGCACGGTGACGTGTCTCCTGCGTTGTGCCACCGTACACGGGCGGAGCTGGATTAATTAGCTTCGAAAAATGATCCCTCTTGAGAATCATCCAACAGAGGCGTAGGAGAATAAACCATGAAATCCTGCCGTTTGTTTATTGTTCTGTCCTTCTGCCTTTTGTTTTCTTTTTCGAGCGAGCGCATCGCCGCGCACCAGCAGAGGATTGCGGGCGATGGGAGCCTCCTTCTCCCTGGCGCTACACCCGAGCAGGCGGGACAGCAATCGGATAAGATACTGCAGAATCTCGCCGACACGAGTCAGCTGGAACTTACCCGCAAGAGGAAGCAGCCCGCTCCGATGGCCTTGGCGCAGACCATCTCAGCGCAAGATCAGAATTCAATCAGATTCGATAATGTTCCCTTGCTTCAATTCTTGCGGCAAATGATGCGACGGCTCGACATCTCGGTTATTCTCGTGGACAGTAACGTCAAGCTGCAAGGATACGTTACCATTCACAGGGATGCCCCGGTTTCTAGGCAAGAACTGCTGAGTATTTTCATTGATGAACTGCGCACCAGTGATGCCGTACTTGTCAAATCGGGAAGCATCATGCAGATTGTCCGCAACTCGCGAGATTTGGGTGAAGGGTTTGAGCCTGTAACCAGTCCGGCGGAGATTGTGCCGCGCCCCCCGGGCGGTGGCGTGACTATGGGTCATGATCATTGTCCTATTTCTGACTTCATCGTTCAGATCGCTGATATGTTAGATATCATTCCTCTTGTGATCAGTCCGGCCATTCGTGGAAGTGTTACCCTTTTCGGTGAAGCTGTGATCGGCAGAGAGCAAGTGTATTCGATCCTGAACACGGTTCTGAAAAATAACGGTGCCCTGATCATCGAGTCTGCCGGTAACTATCAAATCGTTCCGGCTTCCAGAAATGTGCCGCAGGGATGGAAGATTTTGGACAGCCCGCCTGCACCCTCCCGCAGCTTTCCACGGCATGGCCGCGTTGTGAAACAGGAAGAATTGGAATCCCACATCCTAACCCGAGTCGAACCCGCACTTGTGTTCGCAGATGGACGCAGGCTCACCGGAGAGGTGCAGTTGTATATTGCATTGAACGAACGAGGAGAGTTGGAGCTTTTGCGTGCCATCGCTCCTGCGGCGTTGCCGCTCGCCGAGGCCGCGATTGACGCTGTGAGGCAATGGCATTTCAAACCGTTTGCGGATGCAAACGGATTGCCCCAAAGAGTTTGGGCTTTGATCACCATTGTGTTCGATGCGCCGAAGCCGAGCCTGCTGGGCACATCTCGCAACTGAATGGCTTGCACGGCTGATCCGCTCAGGGTTTGTTACATATTTCCAAGCTGGTTCTGGAGAAAAATAGCAGTTTCTGAGGGAAATTTGCGCGAGCAGCTTCTGAGCTTTATCTCCCATCATCGCAGTATGTTAAGGGAGTGAACCTTAGGTCAGTTGTGGTATAGTGGCCTACACGGAAACTGACATTTAGCCACTGCTGTTCGGCCCAATCAAACGTTCAGTTCTTTGTTCTGTCGGGACTATTCCCCGGATGCATGCTCCTCAGAGAAGTTGTGCCGAGGATTTTAACGGCCTTATTAGCATCCCCCCCTTGCGCACCTGGAGTCGTTGCAGGTCAAGAACTTGGTGACCTGTCATGGCAACGCCGAGGACAGAAATTAGCCGAGTCCGGCCAGGATGGAGGTTAGTAGGGACGTGAACCGAGGCACGACGATGGCCGTCAGCGCCAACACCGCGGCCCAGCCGATTAAGTCCAGGATTTCCGGAAGCAGGGACGGCACGCGTACCGGGAGTTCCCGCGCAATTCGATCGTGCACGGCGGAGGCCAGGTCCTTCGGCGCGCATATGCCTGCGAAGGCGGCATCGAATCTCTCGTCGACTTCGGCCCACGCCGCCAGCAGCGCGTGGCACTCTTCACAGTGAGCGGCATGACCCTCGCTGCCTTCGTTTAATAGCTCTTCCAACTCAGGGCAGGCCATTATAGAGCCCCTTTCCGCACCCGCTTGCGGGCCATTTCCTCGGCCAGGCTCTTCCGCGCACGAAACAGGTAGGTCTTCACCGTTCCGACCGGAATGTCTAGCATGGACGCCACTTCATCATACGACTTCTCTTGCATGTAAAAAAGCGCTACTACCTGCCGGTACCTGGCAGGCAACCGGTCCAGCAATTCCGCGGCCTCCGGGGGGCCCACGATTGACCACTCGGCGGCAGCCCGTCGCTCCATCTCGCGGCGCGAGGCAGGTTCGTCGATGGAAACGAACCGGGTGTCCCTTCGCTCCAGGGCCGTGAGGCAGGCATTCCGCGCAATCGTGTAGATCCAGGTGGAGATCGACGATTCGGCACGAAACCCGGGCAGGCCCTTCCACACCCGGACCAGCACATCCTGGGCAGTCTCCTCGGCGGCGGCGCGGTCTCCCAACATCGAATAAGCAAGGCGGAGGATCTTATCCTGGTATTCGCGGATGATCCGTTCGAAGTCTTCCGCCATAGCACTATTTAGACCCTGTCTCAATGAGCCAAAGTTTCGAAACTTCTGCCTTGGGGCGCTAGTCTCAATCACCAGGAGGAATCAATAATGCTCAATGAAGCTGGATTTTTTCTCATTCTCTTGATCGCCACTCAGGTGGTCATCTTTGTAGCATTGTACTTCCGTCACCGCAACCTGCAGATGTTTCATCAGGAGCGGATGGCTGCGCTCGAAAAAGGGACTTCCATTCCGATCGGGCACGCACTGGCGCCATGGTCCCCGCGGGTCTACCTGTTGCGCGGCTTATTGTGGAGTTTTGCGGGCGCTGCCCTGATCATCAGCTTGTTGGGCATTGCTGCCGCAACCCGTCGCCCCGAATCTGCTGAGTCCACACTTTGGAGAGCCAAGAGCTTGGCTCAAAGCTTCAATATGTCCGCGGAAGAGGCAAAACAGATCATCGAAAAGGACCGAGACACCGGTCGGAATGGAATGCCGCGGAGCGTCGCTTTATTGGGCCTCATTCCTCTGGGAGTTGGCCTAGCCTATCTCGTCTTCTACTATGCGGGCGACATCCGGCGCTCCGATGGATGAATGCGACACGCTACCTTTAACACGAAAGGTGCGCATACCGTCCCGGCAAAAGCATTGAATTTAGCATGAAAAATGAGGAGCAGGTATAATTGCCGCATAAGGCTGAAATAGAAAGGTTTGCCACCAAAAGATTCCTTGCCGGGCGTATTGTGGTCTATACGGAAACTACGATGCGGTCCAGAAACGGCGCTCGGGTAAGTTGGCGACTTGAGAATTCCGGTGTTGGATTCTTCTCGCCAAATCCACCTGATAGATCGGCGACACTCTCCAAAAACGAGTGGGAGTTTCCACCCTCGGCAACTGTTACAATCCATTTTTTTGGATCTTCAAAATCGACTGATTGTAACCAAATTGTCACTATACGTGGTCGAAAAAGGGGCAAAATGAGGCAAAGTGGGATAAGAAGGGAATCGCGCTAAATTACGGTCGGCGAAGGGATTAAGTTGATTCTTAACGGTTTATCGAAAACCCCCGATTAGCGTTTCAAGACCGCCGCCTTCAACCACTCGGCCATTCCTCCGGAGACTTTAGTGGGAGAGGATGTTACGCTTTCCCTATTACAGTTGACGAGCTTGAAAGCTAGAAACTGGAGACGCTCCCTATTTTGCGTATGCCGATCAACTGGGTGGCGATCCTAGTTTCCCTGGAGGTGCCCGAATGCATCGCTTCGTGATTTCAATAATCCTGGCCGGCGTTGTTTCAGCCGGCATGCCTGGTGCAGCCGTCGGCCAGCGTATTGAAGTTTCCTTTGCGCCGTCCGCTCACTCGCAACTCATAACCGGGCGCGTCTTCGTGGTCCTTTCGAAAACCGACACGCCGGAACCGCGTTTGCAGGCTGGTGCGTGGCGGACGTCGGAAACGCCATTTTTCGGCCTCGACGTTCGAGCAATGGAAACCCGGGCAGGCGACGGTAATCGACGCGTCGACGCCCGGCTATCCGCTCAAGAGCCTCAAGGATGTACCCGCGGGCGACTACTTTGTGCAGGCTCTGGCAAATGTCTATACCCGATTCCAGCGCTCAGACGGCCACACGATCTGGGTCCACATGGACCAGTGGGAGGGACAGAAATTCGATCGATCTCCGGGCAACTTGTATAGCGAGGTGCAAAGGATTCACCTGGATCTCGCGGCGGGCCATGATGTGAAGCTCCAACTCACCAAGGTGATTCCGCCGGTTGACATGCCGCCGGACACGGCCTGGGTAAAGCGCGTGAGAATCCAGAGCAAGCTGTTGACGGAGTTTTGGGGTCACCCGTTTCTCCTGGGCGCGACGGTGCTGCTGCCGAAGGATTACGACCGGCATCCTGAAGAGCGCTATCCGGTGATCTATGTTCAGGGGCACTTCGGACTCGGCGCCCCGTTCGCCTTCAGCGAAAAACCACCCGCGTCCGGGCGTGGGGGGGCGGGCTACGAATTCGGGCAGGAATGGATGTCCGATGGTTTTCCGCGCATGATTGCGGTGACGTTCCAGCATCCAACGCCGTATTTTGATGATTCCTACGCTGTGAATTCAGCCAATAACGGCCCGTACGGCGACGCCCTGTTCGGCGAGTTGATCCCGTATCTCGAGCAGCATTTCCGCTTCAGCCGCGAACCCTATGCACGTGTGCTCACCGGCGGCTCGACGGGCGGATGGGAATCGCTCGCACTCCAGGTGCATCATCCTGAGTTTTTCGGGGGCACGTGGACGTTTTACCCCGATCCGGTCGATTTCCGGCGCTGGGAAATGATCAACATTTACGAGGACCCGAACGCGTTTGAAGTTCCCGGCTTTCAGTACGTCGTCCGGGAACGCCCGATGATGCGCACGGCGGAAGGACAGGTGGTCGAGACCGTGCGGCAGAAGAGTCAACTGGAGGCGGTGCTCGGAAGCAAGGGCCGTTCGGCCGAGCAGTACATGGCTTGGGAGGCGGTTTACGGACCCGTGGGCGCGGACGGATATCCTGTGCCGCTGTGGGACAAAGTGACGGGCAAGATCAATCGCGACGTGGCAAATTACATGCGCGACCACGGATACGATCTTTCTTACTTTGTGCGAACGAATTGGGCCCGGCTCGGTCCGCAGCTGAACGGCAAGCTGCATCTTTACTGCGGCGAAATGGACAACTACCACCTGAACCTGGCGGTCTATCTGTTCGAAGAGTTCATGAAGACGACCGATGCAGCCGCGACCTTCGAGTACGGACGGCCCATGAAGGGTCACGGATGGCATCCGATGAGCGATGCGGAGTTAGTGAGGATGATGGCCGCGCACATCGAAAAGAGCCGGCCCGCCCGGTAGTAGTCCCTTCGAAGAATTTCGGATTCTCTGAAAATGAGGGCCGTCTACCTCGTTTGTCAGGATTCTATGCGCCGACGAATTGCAAGCCGGGTAACGTAATTGACATCACTGAGAAATTTGAATTATCGTCTCGATCGAAGACAGGCGCGGCGATCAACCTCGATGGGTCAGACGCCCGGCGACATGAACAATGGGAAAACCCGCGAGGCTCAGCATGGCGGGCGGTGGCGACCGCCCATGCCAATGTGCGGATAATCGAATCCGTGAGTTTTTGAGGAGGTTTCATGAAGAGTCGGATTGCGATAGGCACCATCATGTTTCTGGTTCTTGCTCTCAGCGCGTCCGCGTTTGCGTCCGGGCCGCTTTTGTTCGACAAGTCCGAGTATGCCGCCCGCCGGGCCAGGTTGATGGAGAAGATCCCCGATGGCGTGGCGATACTTCTCGGGGCGACTCCCGCCACCGGCTATGGCGAATTCGTCCAGAACAACGACATGATGTACTTCGCGGGCGTGGAGATCCCCAACGCCGCCCTGATCATCGACGGGCGGTCAAAGACGAGCACGCTCTTTTTCACTATCACGGACAGCGGCGCCCGAAACGAGGGGATCAGCCTGGACCTGGTCCACAACGCCGCTGCCGTCACCGGCATCGAGCGCATCTCTGCCATCGACCAGTTCACACCGACGCTGTCCAGCCTCGCCGGCTCCGGCGCGGTCCTCTACACGTCTTTCAAGCCCGAAGAGCTGGCCCGCGAATGCTCGGCCGAGAAGTTCGGCATCGTGCAGAACGCCATGACCCTCAACCTGTGGGACGGCCGCCTGACGCGCGAACTCCAGTTCGTCAAGAACCTCCGCGAGCGTTTTCCCCAGGTCGTCGGTAAAGGACACCGCGCCCTTCATCTGGGAGTTGCGCTCGATCAAGTCGGCGGCCGAAATCGACCAGATGCGCAAGGTCGGCCGCCTCGGCGTCGAAGCCCACAAGGCGATGATGCGGGCCACGCGGGTCGGGGCTCCCGAATACGAGATGTCGGCCGCCTTCGAGTACGCCTCCAAGAAGGCCGGCGCGCGCGATCTTGCCTACAACGTCATCATCAGTTCGGCCGAGAACCACCCCTATCTCCACTACTACCGCCACGATCGCATCCTCAAAGACGGCGACTTCATCGTCGTCGACGCCGGACCGACCCTGGATTACTACGTCGTAGACATCTCGGCCTCCTACCCGGCCAACGGCAAGTTCACGCCGCGCCAGCGCGAGATCTACGAGGCCGCCCTGGCGATCCAGGAAGCCTGCAAGCAGGTCTATCGGCCTGGCATCGAGGCCAGGGACGTCCAGCCCCTGGTCCTCGAGATCCTGAAGAAGAAGGGCTTCAACATCGAGAAGGACCTGTTCAAGATCCGGACGATGCAGACGGGCATCAGCCACAATGTCGGCATGGCCGTCCACGATGTCAGCGCCGGGCCGCGCGGTCCGCTCCGACCGGGCATGGTGTTCGCGTGCGATATCTACGCCGTCTTTCCCGGGGAAGATCTGGGCGTGCGGGTCGAAGACACGATCGTCATCACCGAGACGGGCTGCGAGAACCTCACGCCGGGACTGCCCCGGACAGTCGCCGAGATCGAGGCATTCATGAAAAAGTAGGGAAAAACGCGGGACGTCCCCGGTTTCCTAATTTCCCCAAAGCAAGTCGAACTCCGTTTGGTATTTCTGGATCGTGGTCGCTCCCGTCAGGAAGAGGGCATTCTCGTAATTCGAGGTTTCCGCCGAGGCGGACCAGTTATAGCTCCCGGTGAACAGCAGTTTGCCGTCAATGATCATGAATTTATTGTGCATGATCCCGCCGAAGGCACCGCTCATTCGTTTGAGGTTAAAGCCCAGATGTTCCAGGGTGGTAATTTCGCTGCCCGATCCATCTGCCTGGCTGGCATCCGCAATGATCCTGATGGCGACCCCCCGATTCCTGGCCGCGATCAGGGCGTCTCGTATGGCATCCGCCGTGAAACTGTATATCGCAATGTCAAGGGTGGCCTGCGCCTTGTTGATCTCGGCGATCAGCCGATCCCGCACACCGCCGCCCGGTGAAAACAGCGCAGTCGTTCCCGCCGGTGCGAATCCAGGCTGGCCCACAGACAACGTCGAAAAGACCGACGACGTGTGAAAGCGCAAAGCGGTCGCCGCCAGGTATCCGGAGGTCAGGTTGATTTCAGCTCTCCCGGAGGGCGCATTTTCGCCGAACAGTTGCCATAAGTAAATCGCAGTGTGGTGGCTTGGAGCCAAAGAGATCGGCATGGTGCCGAACTCAGTCCCGTCCTTTCTTCGCAGGGTAAGCGTTCCACTGGCGGGAATTGCGCCGGGGTTGGCCAAGGCGAAACCCGTCTTGAAGCCACCCTCCTCATCGGCGAAAAAATCCATGGAGGAGACCGGGAGTACACCTGGAACTGACGCTTCGGAGAACAGCGTGGATCCTTTGAAGAATTGAAAAACGGCATTCCCGCCCAAATCAACGCTCGGGTTGGTGGTGACCCGAACCCAACCGGCAACAAAGGATAGTGGCAGACCGGACGTTGAGACCTTGGCGGAACCATGCGACGGCACCGGGACATCGTGGGAAGTAGCGGCCGCTCCATCGATGATGACGCTGAGGGGCGTGCCGTCATTCCCGAAGAACGCCAGTGTGGCAGTAGTCGCTGTGCTGCTGGGGTTCGTAAGAAGGAAGTTTGATACGTATCCACCGCCATCCGCGAACTGCGGGAATATGAAATTCGTCTGAACCTCCGGCACGCTAGCCGGATCGAGCGGATTCGATCCGAAATTGAATTCATCGAGATTCGTGTACCCGTCGCCATCGGGGTCGGCCGTGTCACCGGCGATCGAGGGATCCATCTCGCTGGCCCCGAAGTTCACAAACCGCCAAGCATCGAGGGAAACGGCCGGCTGAGTGTCTGACACCTTCAGGATAAGCGTGCGCGAAAAATGTCCTGCGCTGTTGCTGGCATCCATCACGATCTTCGTGGTCCCGGTCGCTGCGGGAGTGCCGGAGATCAAACCGGAGTTCTGATCCAACGACAGTCCGCCCGGCAGTGGGGAGGCGCTATAGGTGATCGGCGCCGTACCGCCGGACGAAGTGATAGTGTAGGTAAATGGGACTCCCACCTGCACGGAGGCGGTTATCGGACTCGTGATATCCGTGGGCGCCTTAATGTCCGCGGTAACGAATAGCATTTCACTTGCGCTCGTCACGTTGCCCGCGGCATTCGACACCACGCAGCGATACAGCGTTAGATGGTCGGCCAGAGTGGGCGATGCAATCGTATACGTGGCCGCCGTCGCACCCGAAACGTCCGACATATTCCCGGTGAATATACCCTTCTGCCACTGGTAGCGCATCGGTGACGCGCTCCAGGCCGCGACCGAGAATGTCGCGGCCTGGCCCGCGAGCACGCGCGACCTCTCTACGTTTCTGATCATGATCGGCGCATCGGCCGCGGGAGTCACAGTCAAGGTCGCCCGGGTGCTGGTGATGCTGCCCGTGCCGTTGGCGACCACGACCGTGAAGTTCGCGCCGCAGTCGGGCGCGATGGCCGCCGGAATCGCGAAAGAGGCAGCGGTCGCGCCTGGGATAATCACCCCATTCTTTTTCCACTGGTAGCTGAGAGGCGGATCGCCGGACGCGGCAACCACAAACCTGACCGGCTGGCCCGCCGTCGCGATCTGATCCGCGGGCTGGATGATGATGGTTGGGGCCGTGCCCGCGTCCGCCACCGTGACGTTCAAAGTGGCCGGGGCGCTGGTAACACTGCCTGAATTGTTGCGCACGACTGCCCGGAACGTTGCCCCGCCGTCGCCGGGCGTGGTCGGCGGGGTGGTGAACCAGTTCGCGGTCGCGCCCGGAATGTCCTGGCCGTTCTTCTGCCATTGATAGCGCAGTGGCAGGCTGCCTGTAGCCGCCACCCAGAAGCTGGCAGGCTGCCCGCTGACCTGGATGTTGTCCACCGGCTGTGAAACAATCTTCGGTGAGCCGGGCGAGCCGGCGAGAAACTGGCTGAAGAAAGCCCACACGCCATCCGTGAAGTCGTAGCCGGTTTGGACGGCCGGCGTCGGATACGTATGGGTGCCACCGATGATGGTAACCAACGCCACCTGCGTGCCATTGCGTCCGCCCCGCCACGTCACCTGGCTGACTTTGCCGGGTATCAGGGGCGACGCTTCGCAGGTAGTCACCGGCGTGGCATGCAACAGGCCGTCGACGGCGCGCCATGCGTCCAGCGTATCCTTCACCATCGTGTACGGCACATTGGTGTCCAGGGTGCCTTGAAATGCGATAATGGGGACGGGCGCGGAAGGGATGTTGGAAGTCAGTCCCATAAACTCGTCGATCGTGGCTGCGGCCTTGATCATGTACGGCCTTTCGCACGCATAAGCCAGCGACATGTGGCCGTTCTTCGACAGCCCTACGGTGAACACGTCATTGCAGTTGTCGGAAGCCTTTACTCTCTTGATCACCTCGTCGAGGTAATCAAAGTCCTCGTATCCGGCTATGCGCGGATTGTCGTTGATCCACACCGTCGCCGGAGTTCCGGAGGAGTTGCCCGAAAACGAGCAGGAGGCCACGACAAAGCCCGCCTGATCGGCCTTGCGATGGAAAATGGCCGGCGCGCTGCCGTCCAGGAAAACGATCAGAGGCACGGGCGTGCTCTTGGGAAGATTATCGGGCCGGTAGAGCCAGTAGTATCGGCTCTGCTGGAGCGGCGCCCCGTAGGGATCGGCTGTGTTCAAGGTGAAATTGAATCGAACGTCCGTCGCGGCATGAACCTGGATCGCGAAGACGATGATACATAGCGGCAGAAATCCTGTTTTCATGAACCGCTTCCTCCCCGGGAAAATGGGACGCAAACCGATTTCGCGGCATTATGCCTTTTTAGACTGGACTGAGAAATCACGAAATAGGTTGACGTCACCAGTTTCCTTTTTGTGGACCAAGACTGTCGATTTCGGCCACGGCCTAAGTCCCCGATGGGTGTAAGATGTCTCGGTGAGCCCTACGATCTTCCGCCAGAAGGGTTTTCGGTTTTTCTTCTTCTCGCGGGAGGAACTCCGTTCGCATGTGCACGTACACCACGTGGAAGGAGAAGCGAAGTTCTGGCTGGAGCCGGAGATTGAGCTAGCACAGAACTATGGCCTCACTGCTCGCAAACTGAGCACGGCTCTCGAACTCATCAGGAGGCACGAGCATGAGATCCGCACTGCCTGGAAAAAACATTTCCGAAGTTGAAGTCACCAATGTGTCGCGGCACGGGTTTTGGCTTCTGATTGATGAGCAAGAGCTCTTTCTCCCTTTCGACAAATTCCCTTGGTTTCGGGATGTGCCGATCGGACAGTTGCTTAAGGTAGAGCAACCACATCCTTCATACCTCCATTGGCCCGATCTAGATGTCGATCTCGCAGTTGAGTCGATCGAGTTTCCTGAACGCTTCCCTCTGGTAAGTCGTGCACGGCCTAACAACGAGCTGCAGCGGCCGTGTGCTGCCAGAGGTGAGGCCACGAGGAACAAGCGGAATCGCGCACGCCGCTGAGCGAGTGAGTCAGGCGGCGTGATGACAGGCGGTGCCCGGTCATAATGTCCCCATTGTGCTCAGGAGCTAAAACGAGTACTTGAGTGCGATCTCGATTTCCCGTGCCCGGTCCGCTGCCGCGCTCCCGGTGACGACCATTGCGCCGTTGCGCGGCGGGTCGAACATCAAAGGTTCGAAAGATGCGACGTTGTCGTGCAGCGACCGATAAAACGGGAAGTAGTTGTAAGACAGCGCCATTGCGCCGCCCGGGGTATATGGGAAGACGAGCCAGAGCCCTAGAGGGCGAGAGAAAGATCTCCCCTTAACTTGGTGCCATTCGTGACGCTCCCTATTTTGCGTTTGCCGATCATCTGGGTTGCATCCCTAGTTTCGACAGTGTTTTTCGCGACCCGGATCTTCCATTATTGAGGTTGTCGCGGAATTTTCTGCGTGATACGGTCATGGCCATCGGTGGAGGTGCCAGAATGCATCGCTTCGTGATTTCCATGATCCTGGCCGGCGTTATTTCAGCCGGCACGCTTTGTGCGGCCGACGGCCCGCGTTTTGAAGTTTCCTTTGCGCAGTCCGCTCACCCGCAACCCATCACCGGGCGCGTTTTCGTGGTCCTCTCGAAAACCGACACGCCGGAACCGCGCTTGCAGGCCGGCGCGTGGCGGACGTCGGAAACGCCATTTTTCGGCCTCAACGTCGAGCAATGGAAACCCGGGCAGGCGACGGTAATCGACGCGTCGACGCCCGGCTATCCGCTCAAGAGCCTCAAGGATGTACCCGCGGGCGACTACTTTGTGCAGGCTCTGGCAAATGTCTATACCCGATTCCAGCGCTCAGACGGCCACACGATCTGGGTCCACATGGACCAGTGGGAGGGACAGAAATTCGATCGATCTCCGGGCAACTTGTATAGCGAGGTGCAAAGGATTCACCTGGATCTCGCGGCGGGCCATGATGTGAAGCTCCAACTCACCAAGGTGATTCCGCCGGTTGACATGCCGCCGGACACGGCCTGGGTAAAGCGCGTGAGAATCCAGAGCAAGCTGTTGACGGAGTTTTGGGGTCACCCGTTTCTCCTGGGCGCGACGGTGCTGCTGCCGAAGGATTACGACCGGCATCCTGAAGAGCGCTATCCGGTGATCTATGTTCAGGGGCACTTCGGACTCGGCGCCCCGTTCGCCTTCAGCGAAAAACCACCCGCGTCCGGGCGTGGGGGGGCGGGCTACGAATTCGGGCAGGAATGGATGTCCGATGGTTTTCCGCGCATGATTGCGGTGACGTTCCAGCATCCAACGCCGTATTTTGATGATTCCTACGCTGTGAATTCAGCCAATAACGGCCCGTACGGCGACGCCCTGTTCGGCGAGTTGATCCCGTATCTCGAGCAGCATTTCCGCTTCAGCCGCGAACCCTATGCACGTGTGCTCACCGGCGGCTCGACGGGCGGATGGGAATCGCTCGCACTCCAGGTGCATCATCCTGAGTTTTTCGGGGGCACGTGGACGTTTTACCCCGATCCGGTCGATTTCCGGCGCTGGGAAATGATCAACATTTACGAGGACCCGAACGCGTTTGAAGTTCCCGGCATTCAGTACGTGGCCCGGGAACGCCCGATGATGCGCACGGCGGAAGGACAGGTGGTCGAGACCGTGCGGCAGAAGAGTCAACTGGAGGCGGTGCTCGGAAGCAAGGGCCGTTCGGCCGAGCAGTACATGGCTTGGGAGGCGGTTTACGGACCCGTGGGCGCGGACGGATATCCTGTGCCGCTGTGGGACAAAGTGACGGGCAAGATCAATCGCGACGTGGCAAATTACATGCGCGACCACGGATACGATCTTTCTTACTTTGTGCGAACGAATTGGGCCCGGCTCGGTCCGCAGCTGAACGGCAAGCTGCATCTTTACTGCGGCGAAATGGACAACTACCACCTGAACCTGGCGGTCTATCTGTTCGAAGAGTTCATGAAGACGACCGATGCAGCCGCGACCTTCGAGTACGGACGGCCCATGAAGGGTCACGGATGGCATCCGATGAGCGATGCGGAGTTGGTGAGGATGATGGCCGCGCAAATCGAAAAGAGCAGGCCCGCCCGCTGGGAAACCACTCCAACCCCATTCTGTCCCTGTGAGAACATTACTTGTTCTTTCCACTGGTGCAGAATAGGGTGGCGTCCGTAGTCGCTCGGAAGTTGCTGCACGTGATCGATCCTAGGTTCAAAAATCAGGCCTGTTTTTTTGATGCAAGCGGGAATTTGAAGGGTGAAGAATTGTCGAAATATTATCCGGCCGGAACCTTGCCGTCGTCAGCCCGCCGTCCCCCGAATAACGGTGGTGGTGTCCCCGATTTCCCATAGATATGTCCATATTTCGCCGGGACTGCAGTTACTAAGAGGGGCGAATAAGTCACAGGAAAGCTATACTCGCGTGCAATTCTTCCTCGAGAAAATCGCTCTCAAAGGCAGGAACCAGGAACGCAGGCCAAACCTGCGTTATTATGCATCAAATTCCAGCTTCGAATATGAACATCGATAGTCTCCTGCCTCATAAACGGATTGCGTCCGCTGCGTCCCATATGCGTTGCGCCCGGATTTCATGCAGAGTCGCAGATACGGCCCCCACTATCCCGTTGTTTGGGAAAGAATATGCTGCTATCATGTGAATCATGATGCTTCATATTGTGCTGCATTAGAGCGAGAGGCTGAATGAAAACCATTACCATCCGGAAGATTCCTCCAAGGGTTGAACGGGCGATCCGCCAGCGGGCCCGCGTCCAGAAAACGAGCGCCAACAAAGCCGTGATTGGCCTGATCGAGGATCACCTCGGAAATTCGGTTTCGGAATCCGCCGCCGAATACCGTGACCTGGACGAACTCGCCGGGCTTTGGAGCGAACGCGAGGCCACATCTTTCAACGAAATCCTGGCCCGACAGAGAGCCCTGGATAAGGAACTCTGGAAATGAAGCGTCTGCTGTTGGATACTTCCGCCTATTCCGGCCTGCTGCGAGGTCACGAAGAAATCCACCGTCGCATCCGTCAGGCGGATGAAGTCTATGTCAATCCGATCGTCCTGGGCGAGCTGCGCGCCGGATTCGGGGCAGGGAGACAAGCCCGGAAAAACGAGGGCTATCTCGGGCGCTTCCTGGCCTCGCCGCGAGTTGCTGTGCTGTCGATCGATGCGGAAACCTCCGAGCGCTACGCCTTAATCCTGAAATCCCTTTGGGCGGCTGCATCCCCTGTGCCGACCAACGACATTTGGATCGCGGCCAGCGCCATGCAACATGGGCTTGCGGTGGTCACCACGGATGCTCACTTCCTAAGGATTGCGCAAATCCTGGTTATCCATTTGCCTTCCCATTGAGGAATTTCTGGCGCTTAGATAAGGATTTCAATTGGGACCCTGAAAGGGTCCAGCAGCAAAGCCCAGGGCGCAAGCCCTGGGAACTGACGTTTGGCAAGGAATCAGCCCTGAAAGGGCGGTGCAGGCTGCGCCGCCCTTTCAGGGCTGGTTTCCCGGATGAACATGATCCCAGGGCTCACGCCCTGGGCTTTGCTGCCCCGCCCCTTCAGGGCTTAATCACTTGATTTGGCGGGACTAACAGGTGATTGGGGCATTCTTAACTAAGCGCCATTCGAGACAGGCGCCATAACCTCGAAATTTCATGGGAAACAGGTTCCTCGAATCGCCAGTAATTTCGAGGTTATGGCGCCTGTCACCGTAATGGCCCTGCGCGCGAGGATTGGACGGAGGCGCAGAACAGGGCGCCCGCCCATGCCCCCAGGCAGGCCATCAGGATATCCGTGACGCCGGCAGAGCGTGTCGGCAAAAAAGTCTGGGCGAATTCTATTCCTGCGGCCAGGATCATAGCGTAGGCAACGACAAACCCGCGCCGGTTACGGGCCAGAGACAGCTGCAGCAATCCCCCCAGCATGGCAAAGCTGACCATGGTAAGGACCAGGTCATAAAGCGCAATCGGTGTCCGCCGACTGCAATATTCATAAAACGGGATCCATTGAAAAGGCGGCTGCCGCGACCAGGCGGCAAAGCGGAAAGGACTTAATCCGGCGGCAATCAAGGCCAGGTTCATCACCAGCAGTCCCATGGGCGCACGCACCGCGGCGGGCATGCCGAAACCTACGGTGAATCCGGCAATGGATCCCAACAGATCGATCACCAAAGCATGCAACAAAGGAGGGTGCGCCTCCACGAGCAGGCGGGCACACCCCAGTGCCAGAGGCAAAAGCGCCACCAGTGCCACAGCGCACCCGATTGACATGGGTGAACGCTTGCGCCTCCCGGGAACGGCTAGGCGGCTGGCCAGTGCCCCGATCAGCGCAAAACCCGCCATCTGCACCCACTCCTGGCCTATCGCGGATACTGAGTGCCAGGAGCCGGCTGTGAGCGCAGCCAGGCCGGAGTTAAAGCGCGAGAAGTAGTCCGGATCAATATCGAGCGGTCCGACAATAAAAACCATGGACGAGATCAGCATCCACAAGTAGATGTTCCTGCGCTCGTCGGTGCTTCCGGTAAGGAAATCGAGCACCCGCTTGCCGAACGCACGCGCCATGGCCGCTCCCGCCAATGCGCCGATGCCGTTGTTCAACATGTCGGTGGTCCCGGAAGAACGACCCGGGATTGCCAACTGCAGAATCTCTGCGGCCAATCCGAGAGTCATTCCTATCGCAAACCACTTCCACAGCGCCCACGACTTGTTTTTTTCAGTACGGTACATGAACCCGAAAAAGCCAAGAGGCACGGACAAGAGTATGTTGGCGGCGATGTCGGGAATTCCATGCATGCGCCCGCCCGGCGTATCCCAATAGGGAATCAGGCTGATATGCGACCAGGAATCCAGGAGATGACGATTCGAAATATCAAGGGTGAAGGGAAACAGCGCGCCATAGCAAAAGACCAGGACGGAAAAGTGGTAACCGTAGGTCGAGAGCAGGCGGGAAGCCTCCAACGGGAGTGTGCCGCATTCGGATTCCATCACGATTGATTTCGGCACACTCTCTTCCTTGCGGACGCGATGCTCCGGACTCGCTCAGTCCCTCATAAAATGAGGCATTTCAGGGGAAAGCTCGACAATCTGAGGTGCGGGTGGCCCGCCCTCGCCTCGAAGTCGGGCCGAGTTTCTTGACTCTATGGGCTGCTTCGAAAGTGGTGCCAGAGCAGATTTCCACAGGAGCCTGGCTATGCGGATCGGGAAGTACAGAAAAGACAATTGCGTGGGGAGTTCGAGGCAGATCCAATCGTGATATCGAGGCAAAAATATCATCCTGGTAAGTATTCGAATGCGGTCCGGCCATCGATCTGCCAGCCTGGCTTGATAAAAACAGCGCTCCATGGCAGTAAGCGGCGGAAGATCCGGGGCGAACAGACGGCTTTGGGCTAACGCTGCCAGGTCAAGTAGAGGCGCGTCCTCCCTGATTCGTCCCCGAACCTCTTCGGGAATTTCCACTCCGCAGAGATCATGCGCCATGACCAGGCCGAGCAGAAGCACCCGCTCGCTCCCGGAATCGCGGGCCTGTTTGAAAAGCCACTCCCAGTTCATATGTGGATTGGCGCGGACAAGTTCAGCCACGCCGCAAATCCATTCAAGTTTCTCCCACAAGTGCCTGCCGCCGTGAGCGCAGAGGATCAGAAGCAAGTCCATGTTTGAGAGATTGCGGACTCTTTTGCCTGCGAGATCGGCCCATTCAACCCGATTCCAGACACCCTGCATATCGATGGCGCATGGGAAAAAGATCGGGGCCACCTTCCAGTGAAGCTCAACACATGTTGAGTTGCCCTCGTGTCGATAGGGAATCTCGTATTGCGTCCACAGGAATGATGCCGATCGCGCCTGCGGAATCTCCTGGGTTGCCTTGTATCCTTGATCGCGCAACAAGGCCTCTGCCTGGGCGACTTTGTTTTCCGGGACCAGAATGTCGAGATCCTCGAATTGCCGGAACGCCAGGTTGCCGTATATCGACCTCGCCAGGACCGGACCTTTGAACGGGAGTGCCGGGATTCCGTGATTTTCAAAGAGTGTCAGGATCTTGATCAGTTCAGCGGTCAGCAGGAGATTCCTGGCGCTATTGTTCACAAAGCACTCGCGGAGCTCCTGTAGGACGGCGCGCGGCACCAGATCAGGACTGATAGAATGCAGGTGCCAATAGAGAAGGGGCATCAGACCGTGCCTGCGGCTTGCGGCAATGAGGCTGGGCCAATCGATCTCCGTTGCGAGCAGGCTCCTGATCCGCTCGGCGGTTTCCGCATTCATGCTTATCCGGGCCGAGCACCGAAGCAGCTCATCTTCGCGACGCAGAGGCCCCTCAGCCTGGTTCGACCTCGTTGGGATGAATCGCTGCATCCTTGTATGGAGTTTCATACCGGCGTTTCTATCTGCTTTGTCCAGGATTCCGCGTACCTGCCATCCCTTGAAAGCAGCTGGTTGTGAGTCCCCGATTCTACGATCCGGCCGTCCGCCATTACGTGAATGATGTCGGCACCCATGGCCGTGGTCAAACGGTGAGTGATGATGACGGTAGTGTGGCCCTCCACAAGCCGGCGAAACTGCGCCAGCCAGACAGCCTCTGCCCAGGGATCCATTGCGCTGGTGGGCTCGTCGAGTAGAAGGATGGGAGCGCGGCGCAGCAAAGCCCGGGCCAGCCCGATTTTCTGCCATTCGCCCGCGCTCAGTTCAGCTCCACTCTCGAACCAACGGCCCAGCATGTTGTCGTAACCCTTCGGCAGGGCGGCGATGAATTCTTTCGCCCCAGCCGCGCATGCGGCAGCTTCGACGTCCTCGCTTTGGGGATCTGCCTTCAGATCGCCAAGCGCGATGTTCTCGCGCACCGTGACGTTGTAGTGAATCGGCACCTGATACAGCACGCTGATTCGGTGACGGAGTTCCTCGAGGCTGAAAGCGCGAAGATCGGTGCCGTCGAAACTTACTCGACCTTCACCCGGGTCGTAGAGGCGGCAAAGCAGTTTGATCAGCGTGCTCTTGCCTGCGCCGTTCGGACCCACGATCGCTGCAATCTGTCCGGCCGGGATCAGCAGGTTGAAATTGTCGAGAGCCTTCCGCTCGGTGCCGGGATAGCGGAAGGTCACATGCTCGAAGCAAACGCCGTATCGCAAAGCGGTCGGCGCCGGCAGGGGATGCGGTGGATCCACCAATTTGGGTTCCAGATCCAAAAAAGCAAACAGGTTGCCGAGGAACAGAATGTCGGCGTAGATTTGACCCGTGTTTTGCAGCAATGAGCGCAACAGGAGTTGCCCGTGATTAAAGGCCTGATAAAAAAGCGCCAAGTCTCCAAGGGTGACCAGCCCCTGCAGAGCCCGCCACGCCAGCCACGCCAGCGCGCATCCGGTGATACCGAGAGCCATGCAGCCAGCCGCCAACTCGGCAAGAGTCTGATTCTTCTTTAGATCCAGATGTTCATTGCGCAGCCGTTGCCGCAGAGACTGATAGGCCGATTGAAAATAACGGCCGATTCCGAAGAGACGCACTTCGGCTGCGTTCTCCCCAGTCGTGAGCAACCAGTCGTAATACCAGGTCCTGCGTTCGTCGGCAGTGGTTTGCAGGCGCCAATCGTGTTGACGCATGGTGTGGCGCAGGACCACAAAGAACGCCGGCAGACTGCTGGCCACCAGGGCGACAGGCAACCAGACGCCGAAGGAAAACAGAACTGCCGCCATCCCCACCAGCGTCACGCTGTTTTGAAACAGATTCCCGAGGTTCTCGAGCAGCGCAACGGGTCGATAGCCGGCCTCCGCCCGGGCACGGTGCAGGCGATCGAAAAATTCGGGGGTCTCGTAGAAAGCCAGGTCTGCAGCTATGGATTTGTCGTGGATCAGATTCGTGATGTGATCCTGCACCAGCTCGGACTGGGTTGAGCGTATCCACTTGGTAACGCTGCTCAAGACCTCCGTGAGGAGCACGATCCCCGCCAGCAGAATGACGATGATCAGTGCAGGCTTTGCGTTCTGCCAGGTGCCGCCCGTGCCTATGGCAGCTACCAGGTAATTGACTACAAACCGCGTGAGGTAGGCCGTTGCCACGGGAAGCAGGCCCTGCAGAATGAGCAGAAAGATCCACGCCGCGGTATAGCCCTTGGACGCGGCCTGTACCAGAGCTAATGCCCTGTATAGGCAGGGCAACTGGGCGCCCACTCCGTTCAGTCCGGATCTAACTCTGTGCAGGTATGTGAACATGACGTGATTGCATTCCGACGCATGATATTGAGCCTCTTAAAAGCGGCAAAGCGCTCGTGAACGTCATCCTGATCGTTCAGGACAACGCCGGCGTATTCAACCCACGCGTGAGCGTCCAGTCCGGCCCCATCCTTGCGGACGCCAAACCATACATCTCCACGTATTCCTCGTTCTTGCATCAGCCACCAGAGAACGAGAGATTTCTGAAGACAGCGTGTACGAAAGAGACCTCGCTGGGATGCGATCTTGACCATCCGTGCGGCGGCACGGGCCTCTGCCAGATCGTGCCCCAGCGGACCTGGAATCCTGCCTTCAAACCAGGATGCCAAACGGATCAGGATCGATTGACACCAACGAAAGCCCGCCAGGCGAAGACTGCAGCCCATCAGGGGCAGCATCCAAAGCGCAGAGAAAAGCATGCGGCGCTCACTGGCTGACAGCTGACGGAACTTGCCAATGCTATTCACGATGAACCTCGACCAATTGGTGTTCCAGCAGCGTTGTGATCAAATTCATGAAATCCGTTTGCAGCCGCGTTCCGTCAACATCGTATTCATTCAGCAGTTGCTCGTAGGCATCCCGGATAGAATCGGCGGCAGCCAAAACCAACCACATTCTGGTCCCGATCTCGTCCAGGCTGCAGCAGAATGGATTCCTGACACTGAGGATGACCGATTCGCCGCCAACCTCATTTATCAATGTGCCCGGTGCCACAGCCACCTTGCTCGTCATCGGGATGGCCATCAGATCTTCATCCTGCACAAAATAATCACATCATCGCCCCCCTGCAAAATGCCTTAGGACACCGCTGTCGATCCGCATTCAGTTGACAAAGCGCCTCGCGAGGCCGATCGGCCGCAAACTGCATGCATTCACCGATTGTCACCGTTTTGCGAGCCACAGTGACAAGCAACACCCGTTCTTATCGTCCTTCCAGACCGGATTATTCACATAGTTATAAAACAAAGGATCTGCTTAAACAGCTGGACAACGATGCATTCCAATTTGAGGCAGCCACTCGACGGAAACGCTACAAGCAATCGTTAAGAGCGAAAAACACGGGCAAAAATCGATTTTGGACCGGTGTTCGGCGTCGGTATCAGGGCTAATTGCTTGATTGGATGCGATCTGTTCTGATCCGACCCCCAACCCCGGCGGGATATGATCCGAGTGCTGTGCGGGAAGAGCCTAGCGGACGTCTCGGCTGACTTCGCGCGAGGATTGGATGGAGGCGCAGAACACGGCGCCATAGCAAGAAAATAGAACGGAATAGTACAAACCGTAGGTCGAGAGCAGGCGGGAAGCCTCCAACGGGAGTGTGCCGCATTCGGATTCCATCACGATTGATTTCGGCACACTCTCTTCCTTGCGGACGCGATGCTCCGGACTCGCCATGTCCGTTAATCGCGCTCGGGAGTTCTTTTGTCCAATTATCGTTTGTCATTTCACTATTTCATATCACTACGGTCCGGTTAATGGAATTTATTACACATAAATTGTGCTATACTGTTAATGTGCAATGGAGGATCTCATGAACAAGAATGTCACATTGCGGCTGGATGAAGCTGTCTTGCGCAAGGCCAGACATGCGGCAGTCGAGCAGGACCAGTCCTTGTCGGAATGGGTGGCCGATTTGGTCATTCGCACCACATCCGAAACGGATCGCAAGCAGAGTGCCCGGACCAGCGCGCTGCATCGGATACGCAAAGGCTTGCATCTGGGCGGCACACCACTTTCGAGGGAGGAAGCCCATGGGCGTTGATCAGATCTTTGTCGACACCAACATACTCGTCTACGCACACGATATCGATGCAGGCGAGAAATACCGGATCGCCAGGGACAAGATATCCGCCCTATGGCATCGTGATCTGCTGCCGAGCATCAGCGTCCTGGTACTGCAGGAATTCTATGTAAATCTCATCAGGAAGAAAGTTGCCACGCCGCTTGCCCGGGAGACCGTGACCAACTACCTCGAGTGGGATGTGATCGACAATGACCGTTTCCTCTTCATCGAAGGGCTCCGATGGAAAGAGAAGTGCAACCTGGCCTACTGGGATGCTTTGATACTTGCCGCGGCAAGAAAAGCCAAGGCAAAGGAGGTTTGGAGCGAAGATTTGGCCTCTGGCCAGAATTACGATGGAATCATGGTGGTAAACCCGTTGATTCAGCAATGACGCTTGTATTTTGGAGAGGCGGCCACAATGAATCTAGCCCGGGCCGGCAAGAGCGTCACGTGAACGTCCGAAGGCAGGGGGGACGGCAAGCTTCTCGTGCAAATGCCTCGCTGCCCAATGCGATGCATGCTGTTTATATCCCGCTTTGAACCAGGCGCCCTTCTGCAATTGCTTCCGCAACGCGACTCCGGTGCGCGTCTGCCAAGGCCTCCCTAACACGCGCGCCCAGAACTTCAATTTATCTAACTGCCATCCGTGACAGGCACTTACATAAGGTGAAACTCTTCTCTCGCCCTTCCAGGGCTCTCGTGCATACTCATAAACCCCGGGCGGCGCTGCGCTTGCCCGGGGCTACTATCTCGCGCGCCTCCGGCGCGGGTTCCGCCCGCAGATTACAGGATTCCCCTGCACACCCGTCTCGGCGTGCGTTATCCATGCAGTGTGCCCACCTGCCATTGTGCACATACCCCGGAGGTTACGCAATCGTGCCTGCTCAGCGCGTCAAAATTGCGCAACCTGTGATTGTGCAATATGTCGCTCCCCCCAACATGTTGTGATACGCGCCTTATCACACAATCGAAGGGGCAATAAGATAGTAGCCGGGTGTAAGCGCAGTGCCGCCCCCGGTTAACCAATGACGCATAATGAGCCCCGGCGGGGCGAAGGAAAACCACGTTATCCTCCATGTAAAGGTTGAGCCAGCCCTCAGGAGCCCTTATCAGAGTGCCATTCGTGCCTTTTGCCAGTTTCGCTTCGATCCAAAGGCATAAGGGTTCAATGATCGGCAGTCGATGAGATATTCCAGGCGAGTGCAGCCGCAAGCTGTATTTGTGTATGGCAAAGGCAAATGCCTGCTGGGGTAGTCAAAGAGGTTCTGGATGACGCCAGGTGAAGAAAATTGCCGTCGGCATTCCGCTATCATCACGGGCGGGCTATTACTCCTGTGTCTCTGGACTTGCTTCTTGGGGGTAGCCAGAGCCGCCGATACCGGTTTCAAAACGACCGGGACAATTGTGTCCTCGGGGAGCTGGACAAACTTTACCACGGTCTATATCAACTCCAGTAACGACCAACGGGCATATGTCTCGTCCTCGAGCAGTTATGGTGTCTGCTCCACGTACGGTTTTTCGATTCCTGCAGATGCCAGGATCGATGGCATTGAGGTGCAAGTGGAAGGGAGAGAGCCGTTTACGTTCGGGACGGTGAATTTTGGTATCCAAGTCTCCTGGAACAACGGATCCAGTTGGGTCACTGAAAAAACCAGCTCGTTTAATTCGTCCACTGACGCCACCAGCACATTCGGAGGCTCGTCCGACACATGGGGCCGGAGTTGGACCGACACGGAATTCTCCGACGCCAATTTCCAGTTGAGGGTCAGAAAGATAAGCGGTATCCTTAATTTTGAAATTGACTTCCTCCAGGTACGCGTCTACTACACTAATGCCAAAACGTGGGATCGGGGGGCCGGTACAAACAATTGGGGAGATGCCAACAACTGGAACCCCGACGGTGTGCCGCTGGCAACAGAGAATGTAAGTCTCACCGGTGCCGACACCATCGATGTCAATGTCGCGGGAGTTTGCAACAGCATTACATTGAACAATGCTGGTCTCGCTCTCACGGTGAAGAGCGGAAACTCGCTCACTGCTTCATTTAACTTTAAGCTCACCAGCGGCACATTGAATACGGAGGCTGCCTTCCCAACGGTAACCGGAACTACAACTATTTCGGCCGGAACAGTTGGCTACAATGGCAGCGGAGCTCAGGCCGTCCTGGCGTTGAATTACTACAATCTTACCCTCAGCAATGCAGGGACGAAAACGATCGCAACGGCGACGACGGTGGCGGGGGACATGACGACATCGGGGACGGTGACGGCGTCGTGCAGCGGCAGCCTGACTGTGAGCGGCAATGTCGTCATCGGCAGCGGCACCACCTTCAACGGCGGCAGCGGAACCGTGGACTTCAACGGGACTCTGACCATCACCAGCGCTACCTTCACCGCCACCAGCGGCAGCCTCTCCGTCGCCGGAAATCTCACCATCAGTGGGAGCACGTTTGCTCACAATTCTGGCACCGTCGTTTTCGATGGCACCGATGCCACCCTCACTTCCGGGGGCGCTGCCTTCAATAACTTCACCGTCAACGCCGCCAACAAACAGGTCTATCTCTCCGCCAGTGGTTCCTTGACCGTCAACGGCACCCTCAGCATCCAAACCGGATACCTGATCCAGGATCCCGCCAACAACCTTTCCGCCGGCTCAATCAGTATCGGCGCCAGCGGCAGATTGAGAAACTACGGCACTGGCAGCCTCACCCTGGCCGGACCCGTTTCCAACTCAGGAACAATCGATTTCGACGGAGGCGGCGATGCTTCGTGCACGGGCACCAATCGAATCCTGATCCGCTCCTCCGTCAACGGCACGCAGCGTGCCTGGAGCAGCTCGGGCGGCACCTTCCAGATGGTCGACGTCGACATCCAAGACCAGGCAGGCACCGCGGCCATCACCTGCTATGGCTCACAGAGTTCCGGCAACAACGGCGCCAACTGGACGATCAACACCGATTGCGCCGGAGCGCCCACAGCCGTCACGCTGGTCTCGTTTGGAGCGCAGCAAGCGGATACGGCAGTCAAGTTGCAGTGGCAGACCGGCTATGAAGTGCAGAACCTTGGCTTTCACATTTACCGGGAATCAGGCGGAGTGATCGAGCGTGTCTCGCCGTCGCTGATTGCGGGATCGGCGCTTTTTGCCGGCGCGCGGACAGCCCTGGGGACGGGACGATCCTACGAGTGGTGGGATCGCGACGGAGGCGGCCACAGCGGTGCGCAGTATTGGCTGGAAGACATCGGCCTTGACGGGAACAGAACGCGCCATGGGCCGGTTACGCCGGCTCCGGGCGGACGGGAGATGTCTGATGCCGGCCAATCCCCGCTGCTCAAAGACATCGGCAGGGCTCAACTTCATTCGGGTAAGCCCAAATCAACCGATTCTGAGACGCAGCCTCAAAGAACGACGGCATCCGACGCGCCGGAACCGTTACCGACGATGGCGCCCGAGACGCCGGAACCGCCACCGACGATCGCTGACCAGATGCGCGTCCAGATCTGGATCGCAGGGCAGTACGCGGTCAAGCTGCTGGTAAAACGGGACGGCTGGTACCGTGCGACACAAGCTCAGCTGATTGCTGCCGGACTGAACCCGGATCTCGATCCGCGCAAGCTTCAGCTGTATGCCGCCGGCGTCGAACAGGCCATCGTAGTCAGCGGCGAAGAAGACGGCCATTTCGATAGCGGGGACTCGGTCGAGTTCTTCGGCCTCGGGATCGATACGCCCTGGACGGACCAACGCGCCTACTGGCTGATCGAAGGCCCGGTCCCGGGCAAAAGAGTCCGGCAGGTATCGCCCGCGGGCGGCGCCGATGCCGGCGCCAGCTTCCGCTACGATGTCGAGCTCAAACCCCGGACGATACACTTCGGGGCCCTCCTCAATGGCGACGCCGAGAACTTTTTTGGAAACGTGGTGGATCCCTCGGGGGACGAGGAGATTCTGAGGGTGCATCACCTGGACAACACGGCTCCTGCCGACGCCAGGTTGGAAATCACGCTGCAGGGTGCGACGAAGGAGCCCCATCAGGTCCGCATCGATCTCAACGGCGCCCAAATCGGCGTTCTTTCATTCGAGCAGCAAATGCAGGGTACGCAGAGGTTCGCACTTCTCGCCGGGTTGCTCCGGGACGGGGACAACACGGTTCACCTGGTCGCGTTGGGCAGCGACACCGACATTTCTCTCGTCGCGTCCATCCGCCTGTCTTACTGGCACACCTTCACGGCCGATGGCGAAGAACAGCGCGTCACGGCCGGAGGGGGACGGGAAGTGACGATCGGCGGATTTACCAGCACCTCCATCCGCGTCGTGGATGTCTCCGATCCCGCAAACGTCAGCGAAATCAACGGGCGGACCCTTGGCGCCGGGTCTGGCTATGAGGTCGCTTTCAGCACCCCTGACAAAAGCGGGGCTCTGCAACTGCTGGCTTTCGGCGATGAGGCGGTGCAGATGCCTGCGGCCATTCTCCCCCATGCCCCATCGCACTGGAGTGAACACACGTCCGGCGCTGATGTGATTCTGGTCACGCATGAATCCTTCCAGGAGGCTGCCGCATCTCTTGCTTCCCAGCACAAGGCTGCCGGACTCCAGGCGGCAATCGTCAATGTGGCAGACCTTTATGACGAGTTTTCGTTCGGCCTCAAGAACCCGTCCGCGATCCGGGACTTTGTCCTGCGGGCGCTGGCCACATGGAGCAGAGTCCCACGCTGGCTCGTTCTGCTCGGTGACGCATCCTTCGACCCGAGGGACTATCTCGGTTTAGGAGCAGGCGACTTCGTCCCCACCAAGCTGATTGACACCCAGTACCTCGAGACGGCCTCGGACGACTGGTTCGCCGATGCCAACAACGACGGGATCCCGGAGCTTGCGATTGGGCGCCTTCCGGTGCGGACTCCGGCGGAAGCCAATGCCCTGGTTGCCAAGCTCGCCGCCTATAGGAAGCAGGCCCGCTCGGATGACTGGGCGAAGCGCGTCGCGCTCGTGGCCGATGCCAACGACACCTGGGATTTTGAAGCCGCCAGCGAAGCCATCAAAGCGGACCTGGGGGCCGACTGGACTTACGCCTCCTTCTATCGCGGCCAGCTCGGCACCTCCGCAGCTCGCCCGGCTTTGCTCGCCGCACTCGAGGCCGGGAACGCCGTCGTCAACTACTTCGGGCACGGTTCGGTGGAACTCTGGCATGACAACCTGCTCACCTCCGAAGATGCACGGAACCTGGGCAACGGCGTGAAACTGCCGCTGTTTCTGATGATGACCTGCCTGAACGGCTTCTTCGTGGATGTTTACAGCGAGTCGCTGGGCGAAGCTCTGCTCAAAGATCCCGATGGCGGTGCCGTGGCCGTCTGGGCATCGAGCGGGCTGGCCGAGCCTGACGGGCAGCTGCCGGCGAATCGCGAGGTGTACAGCGAGCTGAAGCGACCCGGCGCCACTCTCGGCCAAGCCGTCGCCCGAGCCAAGGCTGCCACGAGCGACGCCGACGTACGGCGCACCTGGGTTCTGCTCGGGGATCCGACCCTGGGGTCTCCGGTGGCTGGGCCCGCTCAGGTGGTTGGCGATATCAACGGCGATGGGGTGGTGAATGTACTGGATCTCCAGCTCTTGGTCAACATCATCCACGGGGTGAGCCCCTGCACCGGCAACTGCGACCTCAACGGCGATGGCAGCGTGAATCTGCTGGATCTGCAGATTCTTGTCAACATCATCCTCGGAGTCTGATTTCGGGGACAGGCGCGAATGGCGCTTAGTTAAGAATGCCACAATCACCTGTTAGTCCCGCCAAATCAAGTGATTAAGCCCTGAAGGGGCGGAGCAGCAAAGCCCAGGGCGTGAGCCCTGGGATCATGGTCATCCGGGAAACCAGCCCTGAAAGGGCGACGCAGCCTGCGCCGCCCTTTCAGGGCTGATTCCTTGCCAAACGTCAGTTCCCAGGGCTTGCGCCCTGGGCTTTGCTGCTGGACCCTTTCAGGGTCCCAATTGAAATCCTTATCTAAGCGCCTGTCCCCGAAATAGCACAGGCGAGGATCTATCCACGTTTACAATATCAGCCTGCGTGCTGTCTCAGGGATTCAACCACGCGATAGTCGGGAACGACACTGAGTTCATAGCAGGGAATGTTCTTGATCAGCTCTTCATAAAAACCGAGAGTGAACTCAAGCCCGCCCCGGTCATAGAAGGTGGGAAAGGTGCACGAAAAGAGGTGAGCGGCGGCCTCGGCACCGGTCTTTCTCACGATTGCGTTTTCAGAGCCGTGACGCAAAAGGAAAACTTTCTTCAGCAATGCGCGCTGAGGCTGGGCAAACTCAGCTTCCCCGTGCCAAGGTGTGCCATACATCCAATAGTGCCCATCTGTCCGACGCAGAATGATGCGGTCGTCGCTGAGAATCGTCACTCCTCGTTCTCGTTCCCAAAGCCTGGCCATGGTCGTTTTGCCGGCGCCGGACTGACCTGCAAAAACATATCCGTTTCCCGAAATATCCACGAGCCCACACGCGTGGATTTCAACGCCGCTTCCCCTGGATAGAATGTGCAGCATCATGAGTTCATCCAAAGGATACTGGAGCGGATATACGGCCTGACCCGGGTCAAAGTGGGGGCGGTGAAGATATACTTCGCCGAAATTGAAATCCCGATTGAAGCGTGCAATTGCGTATGGAACCGGGCCAAGAGTGGCGGCAAAACATTGATAAAGGTAGCATCCATCCTCGGCAAACAGTTTCCATGAACCACCGGAATCGAAAATCCTGTCCCAGCCGCATTCGGCCGTGAGATTCTGCCAGGAGGCTTCAAGATTCACGTCGGCTTTTAACCTGGGCACCCTGAACCGACTCATCTCCGCACCGGGATGGATCTTCATGTCAGGAGCGACGGAGGTAATAGAAATACTGATATCGGCAATTGCGAGGCAAACCTCGCCGAAGGATGGTTTGGGTTCTGCGGCTCCTGGAAAGGATGTGCTCAAGATCATGGCAGCTCAGTCAGCTGAAAACCGGAGTGCGTTCTGATGTCGGGAGGCAGGAGCCCTGCTCAGGATGCGAGGCTATTGCAGGGCACCGGCGCATTACATTTTGCCTGCGCCGGACCGGTGAATCCGGCATTCTTGCATGCTCCTAAGACGGCTTCTTCGGGTTTCAGCAGCACCTGCTTCAGCTGCGGTTTTTCATAAGGTTTTTTCTTGGGTTCGAGCCCTTTCTCCGGTTTGTCATTCATACGCTTTCCTCGCTCACAAGTTTCCGGCCTCTTGGGCCGCGCGTGCCGATCAAAATCCAGGGCCGACGCCGAGATCGGCCTGGAAGCCCCACACTCTCACGTGTGCCGTCAGCACGATGGAGCGCCGGCAGCGAATCCGCAGCCACATGCGGAGTCATCTGCTTTCAATGCTCCCGGCGATCCATCAAATGGGGGCCCGGAACCCGGTTCTATCTTTGTTCCGCCATCCCCAATGCCCCGCACCCGATCTATAAGTTTGTCATATCCTTGCCTGCTCATGCAATGCTCGCATCCTCCGTGCCCGGGCACAGGAATACCAAGGACGTGGGACCGGAGATGCGCGACCTGGCACAGAAAATCCACGGGGGATTCCGGATCTCCCCGCTCCAACTCGCCATTGGCAGGACACATTCCGCACATCGCCTTGATCTCACACGACAGGCACTTGGTGGCTCTGGTTATTTTACGTCCCCGTACTTTCCCTAGAAACTCTTGCCAAGCCGTGCGAAAGCTTCCTGTGCGCAGATCGTAGGTGTCCGTGTGCGAGAGCACACAGATGCTCATTCTCCCCTGCGGGTCGATGGCGAAGGAATTAATCCCCCCGCCGCAGTGATACATCTCGCTGCCATCCCCCGATGAATGCACCGGCCCATTGAACTGCCTGGTAAAGCTCGCCCACGCCGCGACCCGTTTGGGATCCAGCAGATCGAGCTCAATAACCTCAGCAGGCGTAAGCCTCACCGCCAAAGGGCTCTGCGTGTTATCAATTCTTGGGTTGATCATGCAATCAAACGTGAACTCCAGTCCGAGTTCTTGCTCAGCGAACTGCTTCATATCCCAGATTTCGTGCTTGTTCAAGGTGATGGCTGTGGTCTTGAGATACAGCGGCAATCTGCGATCCCGGAGCAACCGGATTCCTCGCATGCACTTCTCAAAGGAACCCGGGATTCCGGTGATACGCTCGTAAGTCTCTCGGGTGCGGCCATACAGAGTAATTCCTATGGAAAATGGAATCCACTGAGCGAGGTGGTCTGCCACATCCGGGGTGACCAGGGTGCCATTAGTAAAGAGGGTGATCAGCAGCCCCTTTTTCTTGGCATAGGTGTAAATGTCGAGGAAATCTCTCCGGGCAAAAATCTCCCCGCCCGTGTAAAGCAGCCAAAGGCAGCCGCTGTCGGTGATCTCGTCCAGCACGCGACAATGATCGTCGTAACTCAGCTCACCGAGTCGGGCCTCACGGTCCTCCATGGCCAGATTGTTGTAGCAATGGCAGCATGCCATCGGGCAGCGCCGAGTCACCTCGATCGTGCCACTCAGCGGGATTCTGTGCTTGAAAGATCGCCGCTGCAGGCCCGCACTGAATTCGCCATAGCTTAGCATTTCCCCGTCATCCTCCGTTTTCGGGCAAGCTGCCATGGAGACCGGAGGCTCGCAGGTTGTTCATGAAATCAACAATATCTTGGGTGGCTTCTTCTGTTGAAACCTCATATTCCCGGCAGACAGCAGCTGCGATCTCAGGAACGGGTTTTCCCGCGCGCATCATTTGCCAAATGTCCGCACCCGGCGCGTTCAAGGTGTAGATCGAATTCAAATCGCCCACACCACCCCTCACGGGCACGATGATCGTTTCGCCGCCGATCTGTCGAGTTACGAAATCCTCTTTTGCTTCCATGTCTTTCATGGGAATACTCGTGTCCTTATCTTTCGGCATGCTGCAGGCACCCGTTAGTAATTCGTCGAGGCGCGCAAGTGACCGCGCCAACGTCAGGCGCAGGTTTTTGGCCCGCCGCACCAGTAACTGCCGGAAAAAACTGCGTATCCGACGGCTGGGGGCCCTGACGCAACTCATCTTTGCCAAAAAATCAGTTTAACATCTTATCTACGAAATGAATCACATCAGAACTCTTGGCCCGGCCATTTCCCTGCGGCGTCCAGGATTTGTTGCACGCTGACACGTTGCTGTCGGCACCCCGAGTCATCGCAGAATTAGGATCCGTGAAATCGCCTGACGCTCCTGGTGGACGGGCGTGCCGCCCGCGCTACAAAAGTGAATCATGAAGTCGCATTCCAAGCCGCCGGCAGCGCGAAAAAGAGTCTAAACTCCCTAGGCAGTTCGCCGATGTAGATCATTGAGTGAATGAACGGCACTTATGTGCCTGCCCGTTTCCGCACCGGTTTGTGGAAAGCGTCACTTCCCTGAGGAGGGTGGCGGTTAATGCGAAATTTCCAATGGCACAGATTAGCAAATTGAGCCTCATATGGAATCCCCCCCGGACAAATTGATCCGATGGAGTGAGGTTAGCTTTGTGGAGCCATATTCTTGCCCGGCGCCTGGTTCCATATCTCAGGCATCGGGCCGTGAAAACGATCCGCAAATCAGCCTCATTGATTACTGGGCAATTCTGATCAAACGCCGCTGGATCCTTCTGACTGCTCTATTCACCGTATTAATGCTGACTGCCATCAACACCTGGAAACAAACGCCGATCTATCGGGCGAATCTGAAACTGCAGATCGACATCGAGCAGACCAACATCCTGCCTTTCAAGGACTACGCATCGCCCGACTTCACCTACACCCCGACCGAAGAGTACCTGAAAACCCAGTTTGAAGCTTTGTCCAGCCGCACCCTGGCCACTCGGGTGATCCGCGTGCTGAAGCTCGAGTAACGATCCTCGGTTCGTAGGAGCCGACCAACCGGATATGATCGGCCATGTGATGCAGGCAGCGCGCGGGGCCTACCGCGTCTTGCGCCCGGCCAATAGTTTGCCTGCGATGGCGCCGAAAAGCGAAGAAAAGGATCAACTCATCTCACCTCTGGCTGCCGCTTTTGTTTCCAGCTTAGCCGTCACACCGATAAAAGATAGCCGTGTCGTGGTCGTGAGTTTTGATTCCCGGGATCCCACACTTGCCGCCCAGATCCTGAACACGCTGGCTGCCGAATACATTCAGATGAATTTTGAAACCAAGTATAAGGCCACAGTTACGGCATCTGAATTTCTCGAGAAACAGCTGGTCGATCTGCGGGCCCAGGTGCAAAAGTCTGAGGCACAATTAGTGAAATTCGGCCGGGCGCACAACATCTATGCCCTGGGCTCCAAAGAAAACATAATCATGCAAAAGCTCGCCGATCTTGATTCCGCGCTGACCAACGCACAGGCCGAGCGCATAGCAAAGGAGTCCGTTTGGAAAACCCTGGCCCAGGCAAGCCCTGGAGAGTTTCCGGATAGTTTGCGCAACGATGACATCAGAAAGCTGGAAGCAAACATCGGTCAACTTCAGCAGCAGCAGGCCCGGCTCAGGGCATTATTCAAAGCGGAATGGCCGGAATTGAAGCAGATCGCCAATCAGCTCGGCGTTGCGGAGCAACAACTCGCAGACGCCAAGGAAACTGCGATCAAAGAAGTAGCCGCGGCATACGGCGCCGCCGAGGAAAAAGAAAAACTTCTCGAACATGCCGTCGCGGCGCAAAAGGTCGAGGCAGACACACTCAATAAGGACTTTATCCAATATAGCATCCTCAAACGGGAAGTCGACAGCAGCAAGCAGGTCTTCGACGGCATGCTTCAACGGATGAAGGAGGCCGGCATCTCGGCGGGCTTGAAATCCAACAACATCCATGTCGTCGACCCGGCGGAGCCTCCCCAGTCCGCCTATCTGCCTGACATTACCATGAATATGCTCAAGGCGTTGGCCGGGGGATTACTGCTCGGGATTGCTCTAGCCTTCCTCCAGGAACATATCTTTTCTCATTTGGACCGGAGCCTCAAGACCCCGGAGGACATCGATCGATACATCAAGTTGCCATTCCTGGGCTTGATACCGTCGGTTCAAACCCCCTCTCCTGTGCTGAGTCTGAAGCTCTCGAGGAAGAATGCGCAAATCCTCATGCCTGCCGACGGTCACAATGGTTCCACTGGCTCAGCAGACAAGTCGATCGTGGAACTGATCGCACATTACGACTCGCAATCGCTGATATCGGAAGCCTATCGCGACCTCCGCACGTCGATTCTGCTATCTGCGAGCACAGCTCGAAGCCCCAAAGCACTGCTGGTTACATCCAGCCTCAAGGGCGAAGGCAAGACTACCACCAGCATCAATCTGGCCATCACCCTGGCGCAAGCCAATGAAAAAGTCCTGTTAGTGGACTGCGACATGCGCAATCCCAGCATTCACAAAGTCTTCGGCCTGGAAAACGAAAATGGACTGAGCAGCTTCCTCTCCGGCACCTCGACAACTGACATGCCCTTGACTCAAACTACCCAGGTTCCCAACCTCTTCCTATTCCCTGCCGGGCAGATGCCGCCGAATCCGTCCGAACTGCTCGGGTCGGCAGGCATGAGGAAGTGCATTCTGGAGTTGTCGGAGCAATTTGACCATATCCTGATCGACTCGCCGCCTTTGCTTGCCGTAACCGATGCGAGAATCCTGGCGACCATGGTGGATGGCGTGGTTCTTGTGATCAAAGGGGGTGAGACGACAAAGGAAGCGGTCATTCGTTCCCGGCGCTTATTGCAGGATGTACACGCACCTATTCTCGGAACCATGTTGAACAACGTGGATTTCCGTTCGTCCGATTCCTATTACTATGCCAAGAACTATTACCCTGTGGGTGACTACTATGTCCGGCAATCATGATTCGTCAGAGGAAGTGCTCGTGGTTCATTGAGACCTGGAGGGCACAAATGAAATGCGGGATGATCCTGCTTGCCATTCTGACTGATCTCGCGGTGTTTCCGTCAGGGGCGCAGCCACAGGCACTACAACAAGATCCCGCCGCGAATAGGGTCGTGGCGTCGGACCCCCTGGAGAAACAGCTTCAGGGTGAGATGGCGACCCATGCCAGCCAGGACTTTATTCTGGGCCCAGGAGATATCATCGAGGTCACAGTCATCGGGATTCCCGGGTTGGAGCGACAGGAATTTACATTGGACGGGGAATGTAAGATATATCTGCCCTACGTAAACCAGGTCCGCTTGTACGGCATGACAGCTCATGACGCTCAGATCAAGATTGCCGCATTGTTCGAGGTGTCGCTCCTGCAGAATCCCCAGGTAACTGTAAGGGTGAAAGAATTCAAGAGCCAGTTTTGCTATGTACTCGGAGCCGTGCACAACCCAGGAAAGGTACAGTTAACCCAGCCGGCCTTTCTGCTCGATGCCTTGACGCTCGCGGGAGGACTAACCGACAAAGCAGACGTGCGTCTGCGCATCCGCCATGGTTCCCCGCCTGAATCCACGATCCAGGCAGGTGAGTCATCCGCGGCATCGGAAGCACAGGAAATCATCCTCACTGACCTCTTTCACAATGGTGATCCCAGGCGGAACATTGCCATCCATTCCGGGGACATCATTACGGTTCCGGAACGCAAAGAGGCTCTCTATTTTGTGGTGGGAGACATCCAGAAGCCCGGGCCGTTTTCTATACCCGACAATGAGAGAGCAACCCTTTCGAGAGCACTGGCCAATGCCGGAGGCCCGCTCAAAACCGCATCCGGCAAGCAGACCCTGATCATCCGGCAAAATCCGGGTGGCAATCTGCCCACGCAAATCAAAGTCGATGCCATCGCTGTTTTGAAGGGGGAGATCCGGGACGTCGAACTCATGGAAAACGATATCGTCCTCGTACCCGGTTCGGCAAGCAAAACCCTGGGCAAGAGCTTTTTTACCGGCATGAACAATTTCCTGGGAATCTTGCTTTGGATCGGATTGCGCTGACACACTCCTAGTGGGATCAGGCCGTTCCAACCTCACACGCCCCCAATTTACGCAGATGCGCGTCTGCGTACCTCGCCACGGAGAATTTCAACTCGTGTGCGCTTATGTTCTGCAGTAGTTGGGGCAGGCGGTTTACCCAGCCGGTCGTTCGACCATTTTCTGTGAATGGTGCGCAATTCCGAGAAAGCCAGGCCAAAACTCTTTGCCTCTTCGAATATGCGGGAGGCAGCGGGGAAGGCTTCCTTGGCACAAACACAGAAGTGGTGCAGCGCCGCCAGCAGGTTTCTCGAAAAGCTCCGTTCAGGATTGGCCAGCTTGTAAATATATGAGTTTCGTGAGAGCAGGCGGCGCCTCTGGCTTTGCAGGGCCCCGCAATTCCAGGAGGCTCCTCCAAAATGCCGGGCCCGCGCACTCGGAACCAACACAACGCGGTGGTGCTGATGGCGCACGCGGCGGCAATAGTCAGCATCCTCCCAGAAGTTGTTCAGATAATGATCCAGGCAACCGACCTTCTGAGACAGCGCCGGCTCACCATGAGAAAGCTCCCCTCGACCCACTCGACATCGATCGGAATCTCCGAACGAGCCTGGAGGGCGGGTATCGCCTGAGGATGATTCCCAAGCATGTAGGAATTGGGCGCGTCACGATCCCAGGCTAGAAAACCTGGACCTGCCACACCAATGTCCTTGTGCTCCTGGCAGGCACGGACCAGATTCTTCAGGCACCCCGGCTCGAGCAGAACATCATTGTTCGCCCAGATAAGCCACTCGCAGCCGTCCGCCACTGCATACGGGATGGCGAGATTGTAGGCCATGCAGTAGCCGAAATTTTGCGGCATGCGAAGAACGGTCACTTCGGGATGATCACGGAGCGTCATTTTGATGCTATCGTCAGCGCTCGCATTGTCCACCAGGTAAACACGCACGTCCGGATATTCGTTGGCTTGAATGGAGCGGTACAGCGGAGCGAGCCAGCGCCTGCCATTGTGGTTCAGGATCAGAATTCCCAGCGTGGGCCACTGCATCGGATCAACCCGTGAAACATTATGCATGAACGGATACCCTGGAGCCTTTAAATAACAACGCGCGCGGTCAGACTTTTGCCGGCTCGGCAAGCTGGTGCAAGGATGGAAGCCCGTATGCGCCAATATCCACTCCTTCGAGTACCACCGTGTGCTTAATCGTCAGATGGTTTGCTAACCATAGCTTTTCTTTCGGCTGACGAATTTTGGAACTCCGGAAATGCCCCCCAGCCCCGATCTGCGGTTTCATTCTTTCGCTTCCCTGAGCTGTACCGCAGCTGTCAAAAGCATGACGCATCCCGGCGGGACTTTGGCAGGCAAGAGCTTATGTTTCACAAGGTTTCAAATAGGGTCCGGTCCAATGGTGGATAACTCTTTCGTTGGCTATATATAAGACGATCATCGGGTGACCGTGGAGTCTGAAGGACTTTGTTTATGCTTTGGCACACTTCGTGCGTCTGCTAACTCCTGTGAGTGAAAGGGCGAAGCTGTATATAGTGGTGTGGATTGGGGTACGTGGATCCCGCAATGAACCAATCTGCGTCTGGAAATCAGGCAGCCGCCCTGGCTGCCGCTGAAATGAACAATCTCTCACCTGGCATCGGGGATGCGCGCGCAGCAGAACAACCGTTTTTGCATCGAGCCACATCCGATACGAGGGAGATTCCGGTTCTGGTGATCGAACCCAGGAACACTTGGGTTGCCCTCGACTTGCGTTACCTATGGGAATATCGGGAATTACTTTGTTTTTTGATCTGGCGCGACGTAACGGTGCGTTACAAGCAGACGTTTCTGGGGGCAGCCTGGGCGATCATGCAGCCGCTGATTACCATGCTGATCTTCACCTTTTTTTTCGGGAAGCTGGCGCAGGTGCCGTCCGACGGCATTCCTTATCCTCTGTTCGCATATGCAGGTTTGATGCCGTGGATGTTTTTTTCCAGCGCGATCACAAATTCCGGAAACAGTCTGGTTGGCGGCGCCCATCTGATCACCAAGGTCTATTTTCCGCGCATGATCATTCCTGGCGCAGCAGTTCTAGCCGGGTTTGTGGACCTCGCCATTGCCTTCCTGATATTCGCCGTGTTGATGACCTGGTACCATGTGCCTCTGGGTGCAGGCCTGCTCCTGATCCCATTTTTGCTCTTGATGACCTCCATTCTGGCGCTGGGTGTTGGGATGTGGCTGTCGGCACTCAATGTCAAATACCGTGATATACGATTTGCCATTCCATTCCTGATTCAGATCTGGATGTTCCTGACTCCCATCATTTATCCCTCGAGTCTGATGCCTCAGAAATATCGGATGCTGTACTCGCTGAATCCCATGACCGGCATTATTGAAGCATTTCGCGTTTCGTTGCTCGGAGGAGTGAACGGAGCCCATTGTAATTGGACGTCGCTAAGCCTTGCCTGCACTATCGCCTTCGCAATGCTCATTTATGCAGCCTACGACTTTCGCAGGATGGAAAAGCACTTTGCCGACCTCATTTGAGTTTGCGCCCAACCTGATGATCACAGTCAGGAAAGAACCCTAGTATGGCAGCGCCGGCGATCAGAGTCACGAACCTGAGCAAGCGATACTATATCGGCGCGCGCGCGCAAAGCTATCACACTGTGCGCGAGACGATCGCCGGTTCCCTGGCCCGCCTCAACCCGGCAACTGCTTTCCGCACAAGGAAGCCGTCCCGGGAACATGCTGAGATCTGGGCCCTGCGGGACGTCAGTTTCGAGGTACAGCCGGGCGAGGTGATTGGCATCATCGGGCGCAATGGCGCCGGGAAATCAACGCTCCTCAAGACTCTCTCACGCATTACCGAACCCACATTGGGCCGGATTGAGATTCGCGGCAGAGTCGGGAGTCTGCTCGAGATTGGGACCGGCTTCCATCCGGAGCTGACGGGAAGAGAGAACATATTCCTTAACGGGGTCATTTTGGGGATGAACCGGCGCGAAATAGCGCAGAGGTTCGAAGAGATCGTGGCGTTTGCTGAGCTCGACAGGTTTATCGATACTCCTGTGAAGCGCTATAGCAGCGGCATGTACATGCGTCTGGCGTTCGCCGTCGCCGCACATCTGCAGTCCGAGATCCTGTTTGTGGATGAGGTGCTGGCGGTGGGTGACTCATTATTTCAGAAAAAGTGTCTGGGCAAGATGGGAGACGTGGCCCGCGCAGGACGGACCGTGCTTTTCGTCAGTCACAACCTGGAAGCGATCGCTGCCATCACAAAGCGCGGATTGGTCTTGTCGAAGGGACGACTCGTGTATGCGGGTCCCACAATCGAAGCGCTCTCGCAATATCGGAGCGAAATGCGAACCGCGGACCTGAATCACCTCGATCTGCTGCCATCCAACCAGCCCAAAATTGCGCGCGTAGAATTGCGCACCACGCATCCCGACAACGTGCAGGTCCACGGCGAGCCCATGGAAATTGATATTCAGATCGCCACTCCGGCGGCTATCAAAGGCGCGAGCCTGTCGCTGCTAATTTGCAGCTCAAACCAGCAACCCGCGATGCACGTATGGACGTTCGATTCCGAGCGGCCGATGTGTCGCGAACCCGGTGTTTTTCACCTGGCCTGCCGGATCCCCAAGCTCCACCTCTACATGGGAAACTACACTTTTACGCTGTACTTCTCGGAGCGGCCCGGCGGAGTAAGATTTCAAACTCTCGAAGGCCTATGCCCGTTTGAAGTGGTCATGTACGGCCGCACCCATGACTTTGGCTGGCACCCGGGCGCCTGCACCTACATCGAAGACTGCCACTGGGATATTGAAAAGATCGACGAATTTCAAGCCCTGTCCCCGTTACCGGCAACCTCGGCGTGTGAGATGGTCCATTCATGAGTGCTTCGCTGCAGGAAGTGAAACTGTATTACGACAACAACACCACCGACAAACTGCGTGACTTTGTCGAAGGCAATGCCCGGATCGAACGGGCTTGGTCGACCATCGAGCGATGGGGGCCGAAAAACCCGATGCATATCCTGGAGATTGGCTGCGGCATCGGCCATGTTACCGCACGCCTCAGCGAACGCTGGCCTAAAGCAAGGGTTACGGGACTGGACGTGAGCCCGAAGTCCCTGGAGATTGCACGTGCTCTCTTTCGCGCTCCAGGTCTGACCTTTGTGGAAGGTCCGCTGGCTGGAGGGATGCTTGACGGCAGCTTCGACATGATCGTACTCCTCGATGTTTATGAACACATCGTAGGGTCGGAAAAGCCGGCACTCCATGCCGCCCTGGCCGATCTGCTGCATGACAACTCTCGCGTCATTCTAAGTTTTCCGACTCCGCGCGCCCTGGTCTGGTCAAGGGCATATCATCCGCAAACGGTACAGCCGGTGGATGAAGATGTCGATCTGAGCGCGATCCAAACGCTCGCGCACGACATCGGCCGCAGCATTCTGCTCTACCAGGAAGTCGATATCTGGCATGAAGGGGACTATGCCCACGCGGTGCTGGGGACGCGCACGGAGTTGGGCCCTTCATTGAGGGCAGAATCCAGCGATGATATTTTTTCGAGAATTCGACGCATGCTCGGCGTCAACAACAGCCGATCCCTACGACTTGCATTGGTTCACGAACGGTTGGGTTCATCTTCCTATCCGACCTAGATCTCTCTCTTTATGACGGCCCATCATGAGTTTCTGAATCCGCTTTGTTCCGTACCCAGCCTGGACAACTTCGGCCTGCGCAAAGCCATCCTGGAATCCGTTCGTGACCATCTGGCGAGCTTCACCGGAACGCTCCTGGACATTGGCTGCGGAAGCATGCCTTACAAAACGCTGCTGCTCGCGCCACCAAGCCGGGTCCAGAATTATATCGGCCTGGATTTCCGCGGCAGCATCCCCAAACCGAACTTGGAATGGGATGGCCAGACCATCCCGCTGCCGGATGATGCCGTGGATCACTGTCTGGCGACCGAGGTCTTGGAACACGTGCCTGATCCTGAGAGGCTCTTGCGCGAGGCTTGGCGCGTACTGAAACCGGAGGGACGGATTCTGCTCACCGTACCCTTCCTCTGGCCGCTCCACTGCATTCCCAATGATCACTACCGCTACACTCCTTTCTCCCTCGAGCGACATCTGCGCGGCGCAGGCTTTGAGCATATCCAACTCAAATCTCTCGGCGGGTGGGACGCCAGCCTGGCCCAGATGCTCGGTCTCTGGATTCTGCACCGGCCCATGTCCTCGCTCAAACGCATGATTCTTTCCAGGGCCGCCTTGCCTGCGGTCAGGTACCTGATGCATCGCGATCAGGCTCCGTCTGGATTCAGGGAGGGCCTTTACATGATTACGGGAATGTCGGGTAGCGCGGTGAAATCAGCCGCGGTGGATAAACAGAGCCACAATGAGAGAGGTTTAATCCCTTGAAGATTCTGATTGTCGCATCCTGGTTTCCAACTCTTGCTGTTCCTGTCAGCGGCATCTTTGTCGCCGAACAGGCGGCCGCACTGGCAACCCGCCACGAAGTGACGGTACTCGCTCCGGAAGTAGTGGGACCGGCATCCTCCTGGACACTGCGCGTCGAATCTGCAGGTACCTATCGCGTAATTCGCGCGGGTATCCCCACGGGGAATTACGTGCATGCGCTGCGCTACGTAAGCAGGGTCACTCATGAGATCCGGCTCGGTGCCTACGATGTAATACATGCTCACGTGACGCTGCCGGGTGGATTTGCGGCGGTTCTGGCGGGCCTTCTGACACGCCGGCCATCGGTGATCACCGAGCACATGAGACCTTTCAAGAACCTCATGGCTTCCAAAAGGGATCGCGCCAAGACGCGTTTTGCGCTCAACCATGCCTCTGCGGTCATCGCCGTCAGTCACGGGTTGAAAACTCAAATGCAGGCTCAGGGGATTACGCGTCCTATCCTGATTGTGCCGAACTTGATCGATACCAGGAAGTTCATTCATTCCCCGCAACGCGCGCGCACGCCGGGGCAATTCAATCTGATCTTTGTGGGCCGCCTCAATGATAAACAGAAAAACCTGCCCGCCCTTCTCAAGGCGATGAGCCGACTCGGGAACACAGATGGATCGCAGTATCACCTTCGCATCATCGGAGACGGGAAGTTGCGCTGTGAATATGAACAGCAGGCAAAAGACCTCGGAGTCTATCCTCGTTATAAGTTTGAAGGATTTCTAAGACCTGAGGAAATAGCACAGGCCCTCGCTGCCAGCGATGTGCTCGTTCTTCCCAGCTTCTATGAGAATTGCCCGGTAGTGGTTGCCGAAGCCCTGGCAGTCGGCAGGCCCGCGATCGTGACTCGATGTGGCGGGTCCGAAGAGATGATCACACCCGAATGCGGAAGCGTGGTGCCGGTGGATGATCCTGCAGCTCTATCCCAGGCAATCATCGATCTCTGTCACAATCTCGATTCCTACCCGTCCGATAAAATCTCGGCGTATGCACATTCCCGTTTCGGTGAAGCCGTTGTAGTCAACCGGCTGACCGAGATCTATGAATCCATCATGCCGGATTCGGCAAAACGGCGGCAGGCGATCCGAATGAGAGTTGCATAACATGAATATCATGGGAATTCATGACGGACACAACGCCGCAGCATGCCTCCTGGTCGACGGCGAAATTCGTATGGCCATACAGGAGGAACGGTTGCGTCGGGTGAAGAACTGGGCGGGCTTTCCCAGCCAGGCAATCGGTTTCATTCTGAATGAGTGCCAGCTCTCTCTTGAGAATATCGACGCTTTCGCGCTGGCCGGGAGCGATATGCCGGATCAGAACACTAAGGAAAGCCGCCTGGCTTTGTACCGGGATGTCGGCCAACCTGGTTTTGTCGAGCGCCAACGGCAGGAGAGAATGCGTCGCGCCATATATGACTCGGTCCTTCCCCCGGGCCTCCGGCGCGCGCTCAAGCACCTTGCCGGGATCGGCACGAACGGGAGCTCTGCCAACGGGAGGCTCGCGCAGGTGCTGGCCTTCGGAATTCCTGAAACGAAAATTCACGTCGTTGAACACCATCTGGCCCACGCCGCGGCCGCCTATTATGGACACGGGGTCTATGACCGTGATGTTCTCGTGCTCACCAACGACGGTGAGGGAGACGGTTTTTGCGCCAGCGTCAGTATTGGGCGCGCGGGAACGCTGCGACGGGTAGGTTCAGTGCCGCGCTCCGAATCGATCGGCAACCTCTACGCGGTGGTCACCTTCCTGATGGGGATGGTCCCTCTCGAGCACGAGTATAAGCTGATGGGCATGGCTCCTTACGCTGATGAGCGGCGGGCCGCGGATGTGTGCCGCAGGCTGAGATCTCTCTTCGAGTTCGACCATTCGGCGCCCTACGGTTGGCGTCGCTCCAATGGGTGTCCGGATCCCTTTCACAGTTACAGTTACTTGCGCCATCTTCTCGAGCTCGACCGGTTTGATTCCATTTGCGGCGGCCTGCAGCGCTTCACCGAAGAGATGCTGCTGCAGTGGGTCCGCAACTGTATCGACGCAACCGATATTCATCGCCTGGCATTGAGCGGCGGCGTATTCATGAATGTGAAACTGAACAAAGCCATCATGGAACTTCCGACGGTGGGGGATCTGTTTGTGTTCCCGTCTTGCGGTGATGAAACCAATGCAATTGGCGCCGCCTTCTGGGTTTCGGCCCAGCAGCAAGGCCACGCTCAGATCGCGCCGGTGGGTAACCTCTATTTCGGCAAGAGCTACGACAACGACGCTGTCCGGGCGGCTATTGACAGCTTCAACTTCTCCGGTACCGTCGACTGCCAGTACCAGGAGGATATCGAGTGCAAGACCGCCGAAATCCTGGCATCCGGTGGCGTTGTGGCCCGCTTTCGCGGACGTGAGGAATTTGGCGCTCGCGCCCTGGGAAATCGTTCGATTCTGGCAGACCCTTCCAACAGCGACGTGATCAAGCTTATCAACAGCATGATCAAGTGCCGTGATTTCTGGATGCCCTTTGCGACCTCCATGACGGATCGCCAGGCGATGGAGTGCCTGATCAATCCCAAGCAGATCGCAGCCCCTTATATGATCCTGACCTTCGACACTACCGAGCGGATTCGCGATTTCAAGGCGGGGGCACATCCCTATGATCTGACCGTGCGTCCCCAGGTGGTCTGCCAGGATTGGAACCCAGGCTATTACCGCTTGATCGAGGAGTTCGCACGCCGGTCAGGAAAGCACGGCGGTGTGCTCAACACTTCCTTCAACTTACATGGGCATCCGCTGGTGAGCTCGCCCAGCGATGCGTTGGATGTCTTCGATCGATCGGGCCTTGAGTGCCTGGCAATCGAGAATTACTTGCTGCGAAAGAAGAGTTGAAGCTATGTGCGGCATCTGTGGCATCGTCGACCATACTGACAAGCCCATCAGCGAACCGGAGCTCTGGCGGATGATCCGCCGCATCGGGCATAGGGGCCCGGATGATTGCGGCGTCCGGATTCTCGGCGCCGCAGGCCTGGGACATGCGCGGCTTTCCATCATCGATCTGTCGGCAGCCGGGCACCAGCCGATGGCGAATGAGGATGGCACGTTGTGGATCACTTACAACGGCGAACTCTACAACTATCTCGACTTGCGCAGCAGGCTTGAAGGTCGTCACTCTTTCCGCTCGCGCACCGACACCGAGGTCATCCTGCATGCTTATGAGGAGTGGGGCGAGGATTGTGTAAGGAAATTCAACGGCATTTTCGCTTTTGCGATCTACGATACCGTCAGCCGGCAGCTGTTTGCGGCCCGCGATCCTGTCGGTGTCAAACCATTCTACTATTCCTGCAGCGGGGGCCGCTTTGTCTTCGCGTCGGAGGTCAAGGCGCTGTTTGCGCTCGACCTCTCCCCCGCGGTTGCGAAGGAGAATGTGGCCGAGTATCTGATGTACGGCTGGCTGGCGGACGAACGCACGCTGTTCGCCGGCGTCAAGTCTCTCGAGCCCGGCCATCATCTCAGCGTAAAAGCGCCCGCAGAGGTCAGAGTCACCCGTTATTATGCGCCCGCCTCAAGGGTCGATCCCCAAGAATACCAGCGCTGGAACCGCGCGCGTCCTGAGGAAGTGGTCGAACACTGCTCTCAGTTGCTCGAGCAGAGCGTTACCGGTCAAATGATCAGCGACGTTCCTGTCGGGACTTTATGCAGCGGCGGGGTTGACTCCAGCCTGGTCACCGCACTTGCCTTGAGACACAACCGGCAAACGCAGATATTCAATGTCAGCCTGAGTGATGACGCCGGTTTGAGCGAGGAGCCTTACGCCCGCGCGGTCGCGGAGCATCTGGGAATCGATATTCACTACTATCACCTGGATCGCCGCCGCTTTCGCGAGGCTCTGGTGGAGACCATCTACCACAGCGACTTCCCCCTCTACAATCTGAATGCCGTTCCCGTTTACTACATCAGCCGTGTCGCTCGTGAAAACGGCGTGAAGGTGCTGCTGGCCGGCGAGGGGGGCGACGAGCTTTTCGGAGGATATTCATGGCGCTACGAGAGGCTTTACCGCAACGTGCGCATGCGCAGGCGCTATGGGCGCTGGGTCGCGGGCCTGCTCCACCGCACCATGGATCTGGCCCACTTGTATCCGGAGAGCCTCTTTCATCATAACTTTCGCGCCACTGCCGATGATGTTGGCAATGCACTCCATTTTGCTTCCGGATTTTTCCGCCGCGCGGCCCGCTACGAGGAGAGCCTTTCGGCATACTCTTTTCTTGCCCGCCCGGAGGAACGGCACGCCCAGGCGGCGATGCTCACCGACATCCGGGAATATCTCGAGCACCTGCTCAACCGCGAGGACAAGCATACCATGCAGGCGTCGGTGGAATGCCGAGTACCGCTTCTCGATCTCCGCGTTGTTGAGTTCGCAATCAACCTCCCCTACAAATACAAGGTGCATCGCCACGAGGGCAAATGGCTGCTGAAGAATGTGGCCGAACGCTACTTGCCGCGCGCCGTGATCTACCGGCCCAAACTGGGCTTCAATCTGCCCGTGAAGGAATACCTCGACTGCTCGAGCGCGATCTTTCAAGGGGGATTTTGGGAGAGTTGCTTCGGCATCAGGCCGGATGCGATCGCCCGGCAACAGGGGCACGGCCAAGGATCGTTCTGGTATGCCTTTCTCATGACCGAGATCTGGGGCCGCCTCTTTTTTAATGGCGATTCCCCGGAATCGGTAACGATTATGCTGAACGCAGCATGAAAAACGCGCTTATCATCAGTTACTACTTCCCTCCCGCCGGCGGTCCCGGTGTGCAACGCGTCGCCAAGCACGTGAAGTACCTGCGGGAGTGGGGCTACAACCCAATCGTGATAACGGCGACACCTGAAGATTACGTTCGTTGCTCTGAACTCTCGATGCCGCTGGATGATTCAATGGAGCGGGACATTCCTGCGGACACCGAGATCCATCGAGTTCCCTCACGCCAGCCCTTTCGTTTCTTCGCATGGTTGAGACGGATGCGGCTTGAATATCTGCGCGAGCTGCTTTTCGTCCCGGATTCCGCGCTGACCTGGGTGATACCAGCCATGCTTCGGGCGCGGCGCATCGCGCGGGCGAAGCCCATTGATATCATATATACCTCGGTAAAACCACACAGCGTCGCCATCGCCGGTTGGGCTCTCCAACATATACTGGCGAAACCCTGGGTACTGGACTTGCGCGATCCCTGGACCCAGTACTTCCTGGCGACCTACCCGACACGCCTGCATTACCGAGCCGAATGCTGGCTCGAACGATCTCTGCTTCGGCAGGCCGATCACGTGATTATGATCACCCCTACCGCCCGTAAGAACCTGCTGCAACGATGTGGCTTCCTGTCAACCGAGAAGGTCAGTTGCATAACCAACGGGTATGACGATGAGGACTTTTCCAGCAGCCCGAACAGAAGCGTTTCGAGCGCGACCTTTTCCTTCGTTTATACCGGCGTCTTTTGCGGGGGACCAACGCCCACAGTAATTGCAGGCGCACGATCCTTAGAATCCCTGTGGAAGCGGACACGCAACTCCCTGGCCTACACACCGCGCCGGTTTGACGGCTTGGCTCACTCGCCCAAATTCCTGCTCGATGCCCTGCAAGAACTGCTCGACGAGCGTCCCGACTTGCGCGGAAGGATTCGCCTGATCCACATCGGGCCATTCAGCGAGGCAAACGCACAATACTTGAAGCAACTGGGGCTGACGGGAATCATCGATGCACGTGGATACGTGCCGCATTCGGAAGCCATTCGCTGCCTGGAGCAAAGCGATGCGGCCTTTCTCTGCCTCGCGGATTCACCGGCCGGCGAGCGCAATGACTGTGTGCCCCAAAAAGCATATGAATATCTCGGCGCGCGCAAACCTATTCTTGCGCTCCTGCCGGATGGGGATGCCAGGGATTTTCTCGAACGCGCCGGGACTGCGCTGTTATGTCGGCCGCGCGATATTCAGGCGATCAAAACAGCCATCATCGGCTTTCTGGACGGCAACTTGACCCTTCGCCCTGACGAGCCCTTTATTCGGGGTTTTGAGCGGCGAAATCTGGCCTGTCAGTTGGCACGGATCTTTGATCGTGAGCTAAAACTTGCCGGCGCAGGGAGGGAAACCGTTACCAGCGATGCGGCGATTCACAGGATTGCCTCTTGAGTCGTTAACCTGCTTTTTTCCAGCATCCCCTCGAGTGGGTGAGGACTTAAAAATCCTATGGCGCAACCAAACCTCAAGGGCACGCTAGAATAATGGTTGAAATCTCGGTCATTATACCGGCTCGTAATCGTTCGGAAGATCTGCGCCGCTGCCTGGAAGCCCTGTTCAAGCAGGATGTCCCGTCCTCACGCTTTGAAGTGATTGTCTGTGATGACGGTTCCGAGGAAGATCTGGTTCCGGTCGTGGGGAGGATGCGAGAAAGAGGACTGGATGTGCGGATAGTGCGACAGCCTTCCAGGGGTCCCGCCGCGGCGCGAAACCTTGGTATTCGATCTGCCCGCGGCGAAATAATCGCGATGACCGACAGCGATACGCTGCCTGATCGGTCGTGGTTATGCAAGCTCTGGGAAGTATTGCAGTCTGATTCAGCCGCAGTAGGAGTAGAAGGCCGGGTGTGTTCTCCGGAGGATGACAGGTATGGCCCCCTCGGTGAGGGCCCCAGCAATCTTACCGGCGGTGTCTATCTTACCTGCAACTGTGCCTACCGCAAACATGTGCTGCTGGCAATCGGCGGCTTTGACGAATCCTTCCCGTATCCGGCATACGAAGATGCGGAACTGGCTGCCCTGGTTCTGCAGGTCGGGAAAATCGCCTGGCAGCCCGAAGCGCTTGTCATTCATCCCAGGCGGCAGTTCACGCTCCGGACAATCCTGAAAAAGCTGCGATACTGGGAATTCGTCCTGATCATGGGATATCGTTACGGGTATCTCGCCTGGAAGCAGTATCCCGTCACGCATCCGCGCCTGCGGGTAGCTGCACTCTCCACGATAGCGCTGCCCTTGGCTAAGCTGAGAACCGCCGCATCCTGGATAGGGCTTCAACCCGGATCGGCCCTGAAGTTGGCGGTTTTCGGGATTGTTGAGTCGCTGGGGGCATTGGCGCTGGTAATCCCCAAGGTCATTCTGGGTGCGCACAGCTTCAAGGCACCACGCCGCCGCTACCTGGACACCTGAGACTTGCCCAAAATGAGCGTACAGGCCTGCAATCTCTGCGGCACCCTCGATCAGGAGTTGCTCTTCGAAGCCTTCGGCTATCCGATCACGAGGTGCCGGAAATGCGGCTTGGTTTTTACTGGAACTGCAACCTCGGAAACCGCTGATCGATACTACCGCATGGAGTATTTCTGCTCGGCGCGCGACTACGCCGAAAGTCTCATGCAAAAGACGGCAGCAACCGTCGATTCGGATCGAGAAGAATGCGTGCGCCAAGTGGCCTCGCTGGCACGGCGGGCTGTCGGCAACATCCTGGATGTGGGTTGTGCCGCTGGAGCACTCCTGGCGGCATTCAAACATGCGGGTTGGAACTGCGTCGGCGTTGAGCCCTCAAGGGAAATGGCAGACTACGCCCGCCGGCACGTAGGTCTTGAGGTTTACGAAGGCACACTGGAAACATCCAAGCTGCCGGCAGAATTCTTCGACGTGGTAACAGCAGTTCACGTTCTTGAACACAGCCCCGATCCGGGAAGATTCATCAAATGCTGCCGACGCCTGCTCAGGAAAAAAGGCCTCCTCCTAGTCGAGGTGCCGGACTTCGGTTCACGCCAGGCTCGCCGACGCGGGAGTTCATGGATCCCGCTGTATCCGGACACACATCTTTACCACTTCACATCGAAGACGCTTGCGCGGTTCCTCCATAAACACGATTTCGGAGTGCTTCGTGTTCGGCGCTGTGGAGGTCTGGGCATAATCTCTGCGCAGCTCCCTACAAGATCTGAAACTGCGCACCCAGGCTTGTCCGAAGCCTCCTCCGGTGCATCTTCATTGGCCGGCAACCTCATGCGCTTCCTGTATGAGAATCGTGAAAAGTTCTATCGTGTGCCGGCGCTCCGGCACCTTCTGCGCTATACCTACTGGCATTTATTCCACATGAATGAGTATCTGCGTGTCTATGCGGTGCGCACAACCTGAGAGGCTTGATGATCACGCATCCGTTGTGCTGCAATACGGGGATCGAAAGCCAATCTAAACTCAATATGTCAGTTCCCAGCGTTTTTATCGTCCTGCTGACCTACAATATGAAAACAGAAGCGCAATGCTGCCTCCGATCACTGCAGAAACTGGCCTATCCAAATTACCGCATCATTGTAGTGGATAACGGTTCCGGCGACGGCACCGAAACAATGTTGCGCAACGAATTCCCTTCGCTGATGGCGATCCAAACGGGGGAGAACCTTGGTTACACCGGTGGCAACAACCGCGGCATCCACCACGCTCTGTCGGAAAACGCGGACTACGTGTTGGTGTTGAATCCCGACATCGTTCTTGTCAATCCGCATTTCATCGATGAGATGGTGGCCCATATGGAGACACATCCCGAGGTGGGCATTGCCGGGCCCCGCGTTTTCGGGCCGGAAACCGGCTCAGTTCAAAACACGGTCCTGTTTACTCCCGGATTGTGGCGCAACATCGTTCATTGGGTACGATACCGAATCAATCCGCAATTCGCGCATCTCTCCGGAGATCGCATCGTGGACGCCGAGGTGCTGAACGGCGTGTGCATTTTGATCCGCGCGTCTTGTCTCCGGCAGATCGGGTTATTTGATCCGAACATTTTCATGTACATAGAAGACGTAGATATGGATCATCGGGCACACCTTCATGGGTGGCGGGTGCGCTATCTGCCCGTTGACAGCGTTGTTCACCGGCGCAGATCCGGCGACTGCCACAGCACGAGTCTGGTTAATTTCCTGCTTAAGCGGAATACCGTTTACTATCTGCACAAGGCCGGCAGATCGCTGGAGGCATGGTCCTATGCCGTGATCTCGCTTGTCATGACCGGAATTCACATCCTCTGGCCGTTCCGCCGTTCCGCCGTCGTTCCGGAGCTGCGTTTCCTCGGGCGCCTCTGGGCCGCCTATTGGCAAATCTTCAAAGGTATTCCCTACGGACAGTCTTTCGGTCCTCCATACGTATCAATCCCCTATGAAAGTGCTGCTGCTCACCAATATACCCACGCCCTATAACCTTCCGGTTTTCCGCCAGGTTCATCAGGATGTGGATTGGTCCTTGACGGTCTGTTACGCCTCCTCGGCAAATAAAGATATCGGCTGGCGACCGGATCGGCTTTCGCACCCCGGGGGATATGAAAGTCTGATGCTCGATGTCAGGGGGCCGTACCTAAGGCGAGTGTTGGGCGCCTCTCTTGCAGCCGCCCTTACTTTGCGGGAACGTCTCAACCAGATGAAGCCCGAGTATGTGATCGTGTACGGCTACAGTCAAATCCCACAGTTGACCGCAATCGCATGGTCGATTGCCACGGCGACGCCGTTCGCCGTTCTCGGCGACTCGAACATCTACGCCGATTGCGTAAAAGGTATCAAACGGTCGGCAAAGAGATGCTGGCTCCACTACCTGGGGCACAAAGCAGCTGCCATAATGGTCGTGGGAACAGCCAACCGCCGGTTCTGGGAATCCTATGGCGCCCCGGCCTGCAAGCTCTTTGATGCGCCTTTTGCCGTCGACAATGAACACTTCGCGCGCTCAAAAACGGAACGGAGTTCAGAAGCAGCCGCGCTGAGCGACCAGATGGGCATCGCCGGGAAGACCATCTTTATCTACGTCGGCCGTCTGGTTCAGAGCAAAAATGTCGATCTCCTGATTCGCGCCGCCATGCAATTGCCGGATGCGAATGTGGGGGTGCTTATTATTGGCGACGGACCGGAACGGCGGGCACTGGAAAAACTGGCATGCTGCGCGCGCAACATTGTTTTTGCCGGTCGAGTGGCCAACAAGGATCTGCCGCTCTATTACGCCCTGGCGCACGCATTGGTGCTACCATCGCGCCGGGAACCATGGGGATTGGTTGTGAACGAAGCCATGGCCTCGGGGCTCGCGATTATTGCTCATCGGCATTGCGGCGCTGCGGTGGATCTCGTGGATGCTGAAAATGGAGCGGTGCTCGAATCTTTTTCGGTCGAGGAACTGGTGGCAGCGATGCGTAGGATTGCCGGAAATCAGGAGCGCCGTCAGCAAATGCAGATGAGGTCCCGCCAAAAGATCGGACAATGGTCAATCCAGGCATTCGCTCACGGCATCGTGCACGCAGTGGAGTCGACCGCGACGCGACCAAGGAATCCCGCCGCCGGGCAATCCCTCGGATGGGCCGCATCAGAAAGTACCGATATCCGTGCTGGAAAATAGGATTTTGTTTCCGAAGGTCTGTCAGGCAGTGCTGGTGCTGTCACTTTCAGTCCTTCTGTCTCAACTGCTCGTCAGCCCCGATCCTGTCATGTTGGGCGCTATTCTGGCGGGAACCGCCCTGGTCGCGACCCTGCTGTGGTATGAAAAGCTCTCACTTCCGGTGCTGCTGGCAACATTCTTCGGGGCAGGCATGGGCATCCCCTTTCGCAATATTGCGGAAATCGTACGGTGGGTTGTTTTGGGCATCGCCGCCGCCGCTGGTCTCCTGTTCTGGGTCACGGCCAAAAAGCAGTTCCGTTTCGGGCACATTCATCTGCTGGCAGCGCTGAGCACGGCAATCCTGGTTCTCTCGTACAATGTCTCGCCTAATCCTAGAATGACGATCCTCAAAGGCGGCAGTGTCGGCCTCCTGTTTCTCTACTGCTCTTTTGGAGGCCTTCTCTTTATCAGGAGCAGGGAAAGGTCCTTCTTTAGCGGAGCAAAACTCGCCTGTGAAGCGGCCGTTTATGCCATTGCAATCTGCTATCTTATTCTGGCTGACCCGGTGTTCGGAAATCCCAATTCACTCGGCGCTATCACGGCCATTCTCATCTGGCCGATCCTGTTCTGGGATCTCTTGACCACACCCAAGGGTCCAGTTTGGTATCGCAAGCTCTGCGCTCTGCTTCTTTGTGCCTGGCTTCTGTATAACAGTCTCGCCCGTGCCAGCTTCATGGCCGCCGCCGTGGCCTCGCTTTTTGTGCTATTCGCCATGCGCCGCAAAAAACTGATAATCGCATTCGGGGTCTGCTCGCTGCTGGGTGCGATTGCCATTTCCACTTTCAGGCCCGGTGACTGGAACACGCTGATTGCGGGAGTGATGTATAAGAGAATGAAAGACACGGAAATCCTCGAATCGCGCCGCCCTCGTTGGCAGCAAGCGATCGAAGAGATCAAGCAGGCCCCCTGGTTTGGCAGCGGCTTCGGCGCCGCCAAAAACATCAGCGAGATGTGGTCGGGAGGGGTTGCTACTCAGGGTCTGAACCGGGAGCGCGGAAGCAGCTACCTGACCCTGGTTGCCAGTGTCGGATTTTTGGGAGCTGTTCCTGCAGTATTGCTTTTGGTTTTGCTCCTTGCCAGGATCCGGGCAGCCTGCAAACGGGTGCGCCTCAGCGGCAACTCTCTTGACCCATCCATTCCGACAGCCGCCCTGGTGCTGGCCGGCCTGTGTCACGCGCTCTTTGAGGACTGGCTCCTTGCTGCCGGCTACTACCTCACTGTCGTCTTCTGGATCCTGGCGTTCTTCCTGGTCAACCGCGAAGATGCGGCTCGGCATCAAGAGTGAGGGAATTGTCAACTCAAGGATGGAAATGCACATTTTCATAAACGCATCGACGGCGAGCGCGGGGGGAGGATTGACGTATCTGCGCAACGTGATCCCCCACTTCTCGGCTCGGCCACACATGAGAACCACAGTCCTGGCCGCGCGCGGATTTCTGCAGGATTTGAGGGAATTGCCCGGAGTTGCGTTCCTGGCAATGGAAGGGTTCGGCAGCAACGCCACAAATCGCTTCTGGCGCGAACAGATCATGCTGCCCGGCCTGATCCGCCGTTGCGGCTGCGATGTCTTGATTTCCGCGGGAAACATGGCTCTTTTCCATTCTCCCGTTCCGCAGATCCTTCTCGCCAGAAACGCCCTGTACACGTCGACTGGTTTCTACGCTGATGCATGGGCCCGCAGGGACATGAGTCTGTGGATCGGTACGCGCATACGGGGATTATTTGCAAAGTGGTCCGTACTCAGGGCAGATCGTGTGGTGACGCCGAGTGAATCGTTTGCCGACGAGGTGCGAGCCTGGGTGCGGAAAAAGTTGCTGCCCATCAGCGCAATTCCGCACGGATTCGACTCTGAAAGATTCTTCGGAGCAGACGAAGCGCTGCCGGAGCGCACACAGAGCCGCCTGTCGGAGGGCGATCACTGTCTGCGTCTCCTGTTCGTGAGTCATTACAATTACTTTCGCAACTTCGATACTCTCATCCGCGCGCTCCCTCTCCTGAGGAGCCGGCTTCCGGAAAAACCGGTCAAACTGGTTCTTACCTGCAGGCTCCGCCCCGCGCCGGCGTGGGGCCCGTACGATCCAACCCGGACCGAAAGTCTGGTGCGCACACTGGGAGTTGCCGGCGATATCGTTGAGCTGGATCTTGTGCCTTATCCTTCGCTTCACAAGGTCTATCGCACCTGCGACATTTATGTAAACCCATCCTATGCCGAGTCTTTTGCCCACCCGCTGGTGGAAGCGATGGCATGCGGTCTCCCGGTTGTAGCGTCCGACCTGCCTGTGCATCGAGAGGTTTGCGGAGATGCAGCCCTGTATTTCCCTCGTTTCTCGCCGGATTCACTGGCCGAGCGCATTACTGAGCTTGCCTGCTCCCCTGAATTCGCCCTGGAATTGGGCGCTCGTGGGCTGGCACGCTCGAGAAATTATTCCTGGAAAAAGCACGTCGACCAGTTGATTTTTCTGGCGGCGCATTTGGTCGATGGCTGTGACGAAAGGAGTTCGTCGGCAACCGCTTCCGATCACCCCGGCATCGGTTGGCATTCATGTTAGCTGGTACGATCTTTCCTGGTGTTGTTGCAGTTTATTCGATCCTATGATCCCATCTGCTATCCAACTAACTGAGCATCAGGTGTTGCGCGCAAATCCAAAAGCGAAGCTGCCTGTCTCCGTCATCATCCCGGTGAAAAATGAAGAGGCAAATATCGGCGCGTGCATCGACAGCGTAACCTGGGCCGATCAAGTATTCGTCGTCGACTCATTCAGCAGCGACCGAACTTGCGAGATCGCGGAAATAAAAGGCGCACAGGTAGTTCAATTTGAATTTGGAGGCGGCTGGCCCAAGAAGAAGAATTGGGCGCTGGAGCATCTTCCCTTCGACCACGACTGGATCCTTTTGCTGGATGCGGATGAACGCGTGCCTCCACAACTGGCAGAGGAGATTTCGAGCGTAATTCAGCGCCCGGACGGCAACGATGGTTTTTTCCTCAACCGGCGTCTTATTTTTTTGGGGCAATGGATCCGCCACTGCGGCTGGTATCCTAGCTGGAATCTGCGTCTTTTCCGGCACCGGACGGGGCGATTCGAACGCCTGACCGAAGCCAGTCCTGCCGACACCGGCGACGTCGAGGTCCACGAGCATGTGGTGCTGGACGGGAAAGCAGGATATCTCCGGCACGATTTGCTGCACGAGGATTTCAAGAGCATCAGTGCCTTTGTGGAGCGCCACAATCGCTATTCAACCTGGGAGGCGGCCGTATATCATGAATTTCGTCAAGGGCGCTCGGGTGTCCAAAGCATTCGCGCGTCGTTGTTCGGGGCTCCCCTAGAGCGAAAGCGGTGGATCAAGCAGCTCTGGGTGCGCCTGCCGCTTCGACCAGCCCTAAGGTTCCTCTGGATGTATCTGGCCCGCCTCGGCATTCTGGACGGGCGGCCCGGCTTTATTTTTTGCGTACTCATGAGCTTTCACGAAGCCATGATCAGTGCAAAATCCTACGAATTTCAACGGAAAGGTGCCTGAAGATGTGCGGCATCGCAGGTTATATCGCGCCACAGAATGAGGCTGGCGTTGCGCGGATGGTGAAGGCCCTGGCACATCGGGGCCCGGATGGCGAAGGGACGACTCCTCTCCGGTGCGGGGAGCAAACCGTAGGATGGTTCGGGCACAAGCGCCTGGCAATTCTGGATCTATCCGACGCCGGCCGTCAACCCATGAGCACCGAGGATGGCCGCTTCTCTATAACTTACAATGGGGAGATCTTCAATTTTCGCGAAGTGCGCGACAAACTCGAACTGGCAGGAGAGCATTTCGCGACCCGATCCGATACCGAGGTTGTCCTGAAGGCATTCCGCGCCTGGGGTGAAGGGTGCCTGCGCGAGCTGCGCGGTATGTTCGCATTTGCCATCTGGGATTCACGGCTGGGCCGCTTGTTTGTCGCCCGGGATCGACTTGGAATCAAGCCTCTCTATTATCATGTCGGCGATGGCCGGTTCTTCTTTGCTTCTGAAATCCGCTCCCTGTTGGCGTGCGGAAGCATCCCGCCCCGGCTGAATCCGGCGGGCATCCTCGACTACCTGCGTTTCGGGTCACCCTACGATCCGATAACCATGATTGATGAGGTGATGGCGCTCCTGCCGGGTCATTATTTGATATGGGAGAAGGGATCGTTACAGGATATCGAATATTGGGAAATTCCCAACGCGATCCAGGATCCAAAGACCGGCGCAGCAGAAAAATCCGGCCAGGAAATAGTGGACGAGCTGCGAGACATTTTATGGAATGCGACCCGCCAGCGCATGGTCAGCGATGTTCCTGTCGGCATTTTCTTATCCGGAGGCCTTGATTCCAGCGCGCTCGTCGCCATGCTGAGCACTAACTCGGATAGCCCAGTGAACACATTTTCCATTGTGTTCACGGAAATCGATCAAAGCGAAGCTGCTTACTCTCAAGCCATTGCGGCACGATTTGGCACTCATCATCACGAACTCGTCCTGTCCCAGCGCGATGCGCTCGCGGCACTACCGGACGCGATTCGTGCCATGGACCAGCCCAGCGTGGATGGTATTAACACTTATATCGTCGCCCGTGAAGCGCAGCGCGCCGGGGTAAAAGTAGCCTTGACCGGCTTGGGAGGGGACGAAGTTTTTGGGGGGTACAGCAGCTTCAAGGCCGTCCCCAGGATCGAGCGTTTTATGCATTCCTGGAACCGTTTGCCGAAATCGGTTCGTGGGAGCCTGGCTGCCTCGATAGCGCACCTGATGCCTCCTGGCGAACGGAATCATAAGCTGGGAGCCCTGCTCCAGCCGAATGGTAACGGGGTAGATCCGTACACCTTATCGAGAATGCTGTTTGTGCCCCGCCGGATCGAGCAATTGTTCCGTGCTCCGGCAAAGCCGGTGATAGAAAACCAGGCATTCGCAAAAAGACTGCGAACGGCTGCGCAATTCGATCCCGTCAACCGGGTGTCGTACCTCGAACTGCGAAATTATCTGGCGAATACGCTCCTTCGTGATGCCGACTGCATGAGCATGGCTCACGGCGTCGAAGTGAGAGTTCCATTTATCGATCACAAGCTTGTGGAATTCCTCTTCACACTCCCGGGAGCGTCCAAAGTAGCGGGTCGAATGACGAAACCCCTGCTCATCCGTGCAACCGAGGGTTTGCTTCCTGACCTGATCATCAAAAGGCGCAAGCGAGGTTTCACCTTGCCTTTCGAACATTGGCTGAAAGATGAAATGCGGCTTGAAATTCAGGGTATCTTCGGCAGCAACGAGAGCCCACTCGCGAATTTTGTAGATTTCAAAGTGATGCAGAGTGTGTGGCAGGAGTTTCTGGACGGCCGCACATCCTGGACGCGCCCCTGGGCTTTGTATGTGCTCCGCCGCTGGTGTGAGGTGAACCTGTGAAAACATATCTCGATTTGCTCACGTTCGAGCCTGTTAGGAATCTCGAGTAGAGCCAGTTATGTGTGGAATTGTCGGCCTTGTCAACTGGGGGAACCGTGAGACACTGGCACGCATGACGGACATACTGGCTCATCGTGGCCCCGATGATCGCGGCGACTGGGAAGCGCTTTTGCCCAGCGGCGATCGATTCGCGCTTGGATCCCGTCGTCTCGCCATCCTCGATCTCTCCAATGCAGGTCACATGCCGATGTCGAATGACAACCGTACAGTATGGATAACCTATAATGGCGAAGTTTATAATTTTCGCGAATTGCGCGCACAGTTATCTGCCAAGGGTTACAGATTTCGGTCCAACACCGACTCTGAAGTGGTTTTGCGTATGTATGAGGAAGAAGGGCCGGAATGTGCCCAACGCCTCAACGGCATGTTTGCATTCGCCATAGTCGATCTGCGCCACGAAAATCCCCGGTTGATCCTCGCCCGTGACCACTTCGGCGTCAAGCCGCTTTATTACATCCATCAAGGCCGGCGCCTTGCGGCCGCCTCGGAGATCAAAGCGCTCCTGGAACTGCCAGGTGTCGAGCCCGAAATTGACCTCGAAGCACTGAATCAATATCTGACATTTCTCTGGGTGCCGGATCCGAAGACGATGTTCCGCGGCATCTATAAACTCCCGGCCGGCCATTACGCGGTATTCGAGAAGCAGCGCCTGAATGTAGTCCAATACTGGGATCTGCGCTTTCCGCCGGCCGGCACGAGATATGAGAGTTCCGAAGACGAACTCGTCGGTGCTGTCCGGGAACGTCTCGGTCGTTCGGTCCAAAGGCAGATGATCAGCGATGTACCCCTCGGTGCATTTCTCAGCTCGGGGATTGATTCCAGCAGTATTGTGGCCATGATGGCGCGGTCGACAGCGGCGCCAGTGTCGACCTATACGATTACGTTCCCCTCCAAGTATCGCGTTGGGGAGACGACGCTGGACGACCCGGCCGTCGCGAGGCGCGTCGCCCGGCACTTCGGCTGCAATCATCATGAGATTGTCGTTGAGCCCGACGTGGCCGCGCTCTTGCCTAAGCTGATCTGGCACCTTGATGAGCCCATCGCGGACCCTTGCATTCTCCTCTCCTATCTTGTGTGCCGCGAAGCCAGACAGACGGCTACCGTGCTGCTTTCGGGAGTTGGCGGTGACGAGCTTTTCGCAGGCTATCGCAAGCATTATGCCCAGACCTGGGCGCACATGTATCAGAGCGTTCCCGCGCTATTGCGGCGGTGCATCATCGAGCCTTTAATCTGCAAACTCCCTTCCATGAGGGGAACGCCCTTGAAGGGATCAGTGCGCCTGCTAAAAAAGATGGCCCGCAGCGGCTCCTGCTCTCCCCGCAACAGCTTCCTCATGAACTGCACCTACCTGGATGAAACCCAAAAAGCGCAATTATACAGCAGCGCAATGAAGGGCCAACGAAATGGATCCGATCCGTGGCGGGAGCATCGAACCCATTTTGAGCGAGTCGCACACACTGATTTCTTAAGTCAGATGTTGTATCTGGACACGAAAGCTTTCATGACCAGCCTGAACCTGACCTACAACGACAAGATGAGTATGGCATGCTCCGTAGAAGTTCGGGTTCCATTCCTGGACCGTGAGTTGGCCGAATTCGCCGCCTGGCAGATCCCGCCTGAACTCAAGATTCGCGGCTCCCTGCGTCCAGTCGGCAAATACATCCTGCGCAAAGCGATGAATGGATTGCTGCCGAAGGAAATCGTGAACAGGCCCAAAGCGGGGTTTGCGGCCCCGCTGGACTACTGGTTGGCTCAAGATCTCCGGGAGATGGTGGACGATCTTTTATCTGACCGGCGCCTCCGGGATCGAGGGTTTTTTGATGCGGGTGTGGTGAGGAAGCTGGTCCAGGACCAGCGGAGCGGTCGATGCGATTACTCCCTGCAGATCTGGCAACTCCTGACCTTCGAACTCTGGCTGCAATGCTTCATGAGAACAAACAAAGGTCACGAAGTACCCCAATCTTACGAAATGCTTCCCGTCGCAAGCAGGTTTTAGCAGGTGTGGGCTAAAGCCCGGCTGCACTAAAGAACGCTTCCAATATCTTGAATTAGCAGGGGCGGGTTGGGCCATGTTTTTGCGGAGAACCAAGTTCTGCTTTGCGGCGCTTACCGGATTTGCCTTGAGTGATTCACCATGCTGACCTCCGGCTTTAGTAGGAGGTCTCTGACGGTTATTTCAGGAAACGATGAAACAGGTAATCCAGTCTTATAAGACCGGCGAGGTCAGGGTGGTCGATTTGCCGGTACCGCAGTGCCCTCAAGGGGGGATGCTGGTGCACACCGCATATTCCCTGATCTCTGTGGGGACGGAGAAGGCGCTCGTGGCTCTGGCGCGAGAATCATGGATTGGCAAGGCAAGGGCGCGTCCGGATCTGGCGCGGAAAGTCCTGGAGCGGGTCAAGCGCGAGGGATTGCTGTCGACGCTCGACGTCATCAAGGCAAAGATAGATACCCCCATCCCCCTCGGCTACTCGTGCGCAGGAGTCGTCGAGGAATCGGGCGTGCAGGTCTGGTCTTTCCGCAAAGGCGACCGCGTGGCCTGTGCCGGAGCGGGCCACGCCAATCATGCGGAGATTAATGCGGTGCCTGCGAACCTCGTGGCACGTGTGCCCGAAGGAGTTTCGCTGGAATCGGCGGCATACGCGACCGTGGCATCGATTGCACTCCAGGGAGTGCGCGTCGCGACTCCGACTCTGGGTGAAAAAGTTGCGGTGATCGGTCTTGGGCTTTTGGGGCAGATTGCCGTCTCCATTCTCAGGGCGAACGGATGTCAGGTCTTTGCCGTTGATTTGGACCCGCTGAAGGTTCAACGAGCCTTGGAAAGGGGCGCAGATTCCGGGAGTGTCCGCAACGTGGATGATACGGTTGGCGATGCACTGCGTTTTTCTTCGGGGTGCGGTGTCGACGCCGTCATCATTACCGCAGCGACCCGAAGTAATGATCCGCTCCTCCTGGCCGGCGAGATCAGCCGCGACAAAGGGCGCGTATCCATCGTCGGTGATGTCCCCTGCGATTTCCCACGCAAAGACTATTATGAGAAAGAGCTTTCTCTGCTTCTTTCCCGCAGCTATGGTCCCGGGCGCTACAACCCTGTTTATGAGGAACAGGGGCTTGATTTTCCCATTGGGTATGTGCGTTGGACCGAGTCAAGAAACCTCGAATGCGTCCTGGGATTGATGGCACGAGGCCTCCTGCCGGTTTCCGATCTCATCAGCCAACGCTTTCCCATCGAAAAGGCGGAAGATGCCTATCAGCTCCTCCTGGGCGCGGAAGGCCAGAAAAGCCTGGGCATCCTGCTCGAATACCCTTCGGAGCCCGACCGAGCGCCCATAATATTGAAGCCTGCGCCGGCTCCTCACAATTCCAGAGAGATCGGCATCGGATTTATCGGGGCGGGCAGCTTTGCCACAGGAACCCTGATGTCGCGATTTGCCGGCACCCAAGGGGTGCGACTCCGCACTGCAGGTTCGGCACGGGGATTCACCGCGAGGCATGCTGCGGAAAAGTTCGGATTTGAACGCGTGGCAGGCTCTGCCGAAGAGATTCTGACAGATCCGGACATCGCCGCCGTGGTAATCGCGACGCGCCATGATTCCCACGCCCCGCTTGCATCGGCGGCACTGCGGTCGGGAAGGCATGTTTTCCTGGAAAAACCTGTGGCGCTCGATGAAAAGCAGCTTGCAGAGATCACAGAAGCTGCTTGCATGAGCGGGAAGATCCTCTTCGTGGGGTTCAACCGTCGCTTCTCTCCGCTTGCCCTCGACTTGAAAAAGTTCTTGCCTGCGGGACAACCGCTGCAAATGCTTTACCGTGTCAACGCCGGGCCGATTCCTCGTCATTCCTGGATTAACGATCCGCAGATCGGAGGGGGACGCATAATCGGAGAGGCATGCCACTTCGTGGATTTTATGTCATTCCTGTGCGGTGCACCTCCCACGACCGTTTCCTGTGATGGTCTCGCGGGCGGAGCCCAAGAGGCGGCCTTCGACGGCTCGGACAGTTTCTCTGCTGCCATCGGTTTTGGGGATGGCTCCGTGGGGACTCTGGTCTATGCGGCGATGGGGGATGTCGCTTGTGCCAAAGAACACTTCGAAGTCTACGCCGGTGGGAAGATGGCGGTGCTGCATGATTTTCGCTCGCTCGAGATGACTGCCGGCGGAAAAACCCGGCGTTCGAGTCTCACCAGACAGGACAAAGGATTCAACGCCGAGGTCAGAGCATTCGTTGCGAGCATCCAGGGCGCAGCGCCCGCCTCGTTCACCATTGAGGGGCTCGCGGCGGTCACGCGCTCGACTTTTGCCATGGTTCGGGCCATGGCCAGCGGCCGGCGCGAACGCTGCTGAAATGAATGACACGATAGCATGACCGCCAAGACGCCAGCAAAAACCAGTTTTCCACCTGACAATTTCTTCAGCCATCCTTAGTGCCCGCTGGAAGGAGGTAAGATCAGAGTGTATAAGAGCCAACCTCTGACACGGGCGCTGCTGACCGCCCGCAGCGCGGTGCGACTGAAACCAGTCCAGATCTACGGCCGGTTTTTTTCGCCGCCGGGAAAGCCCCTGTCACCCGGGAGCACCGCCAACGTTCCCCATTGGAAAGGCCTCCCGGGTCTCCCGCAGATCTGTAAAGAATGCAGCGCGCTGGGCCATGATACCGGTGCGCTTATTGAAGGACGATTTTCTTTCTTGAATCGGCAGATCACATTCCCGGAAGAGGTGAACTGGAGCGCCCCTGAAACAGAGAGGCTATGGCGATATCACCTGCACTACCTGGGCTGGGCGCTTGCTCTCGCTCTCGACGGCAGCCCGCGCTGTCTGACCGTCCTGGAAAAAAGAGTCACCGAATGGCTCCAGAGCAATCTTCCGGGCAGCAGCGAAGGTTGGGAACCTTTCCCCCTCTCGCTGCGAATCGTCAACCTGGCTTACATCTTGTCCTTGACCGGTGTGCTTTCGACCCGGCTCACGGAGATACTGAGGGCGTCATTGGCGGTTCAAGTTCGCGCATTGCTGCGAGGGATCGAGCATTCCCTTCAGGGAAATCACCTGGTCAAAAACGGCAAGGCGCTACTGGTCGCAGGTCTGGCGTATCAGGGTCCCGAGGCCGAAAAGTGGTTTCGCAGCGGATTCGCCCTCCTTGAACGCGAAATGGAGGCCCAGGTATATCAAGACGGCGGGCACGGCGACCGATGTGCGATGTATCAAGCCCAGGTTCTCCTGGATTACCTCGAATCGATCGCCCTGCTGAAAGCTGCCGGCCGGCCTTTCCCCAAGGATTGGCATAAGCGCCTGGAAGCAATGGTCGTCTATTTGGACGCCATCTGTCACCCCGACGGCCTGCCGGCCCTATTTGGCGATACGTCGATCTCCTGCATACCCCCCAAGGAGCGACTGGTAAAGCTTGCGCGCGACCTAGGCATCAAGACCGAATTTCTCGATGGCTGTGCCAGCCACGAGTTTCCCGATAGTTCCTATGTCATAGCACGCGACCTGCGCCGAGGAAACTACCTGATCCTGGATTCCGGTGCCCAAGGGAATGCCATCGAGTCCGCTCACTATCATTGCCAGTTTTTTTCCTACGAGCTGTCGCTTGCGGGCAGACGCGTGGTGACCGACACCGGCGTTTCGAGCTATGAGATTGGCCCTGAAAGAACCTTGAATCGAAGCTCCTGGGCCCACAATACCGTTTCATGGAAAAACCGCGAGCCGGCAGAAATCTGGGGCGCCTTTCGCCTCGCGCGTCGCGCGCAAATTCTCTGCCGGGAGGTCGAGTGTGCAGCGGCCGGAGCGCTTCGATTCAAAGGACGAATGAAGGGATTCTATCCAGGTGCGACCCGGGGATGTTGGGAACGCGAAGTGGGTTGGATGCCGGAAGGAAGACTTGAGATTGTAGATACCTGGCTTGCTCCCAAGGCGATCGGGAATATTGTCTCCCGTATCCATTTCGCTCCCGGCCTGAGGCTCTCCGATGAGGGTGGCGGCAATTGGGGCATCTACGCGGACACAGGTCCCAGAATCTCCTCATTGCAAGTGAGCCAGGGAACAGCGACTCTTACAAGGACTCCCTATCACCCATCCTTTGGCGAGAGCCATGATCGCGATTGCATTGAGATCACACTAGTCAAGAACTCCGCCCGTTACCGGATCCTGTCAGCCCTGTCCCAGTAGCAGAGAACACTATGCCATCAGCTGCCGCAACCTGCGGAAAAAATTTTCGCGGCAACGCTCCAGAATGACAAGGGCCACCCTGGAGCGCAGTAGCATGACCGAATCGCCGCTCAAGGGCGCGTCAAAACAGCTACCCGCACTGAAACGAACCGCCGATAAGCTGATTATGAAGATTCTCTACGTCAGCCAGTACTTTCCACCCGAACCCGGAGCTCCGGCAGCTCGTGTTTATGAGAATTGCCGGGCCTGGGTGCAGTCCGGTGCCGATGTATCCGTGTTGACGGCATTCCCTAACCATCCTACCGGGGTTGTCCCTCAGACGTATCGCGGCAAGCTCTATCAGTCTGAAGAGGTTGTCGGCATCAAGGTCCATCGGACTTTTATTTATCCCGCCGCTAACCAAGGGTTCTGGGGACGGTCTCTCAACTACATCTCCTTTGCGTTATCCGCTCTACTCTTCGGAATTTTCAAAATCAAATCACCGGATGTTGTCGTGGCAACTTCTCCGCAGTTTCTGGTGGCACTCTCCGGTTACATGCTGGCAAGAATCCTGCGGGCACGGTTCGTGTTCGAGGTGCGCGATCTCTGGCCTGCCTCGATCGTGGCAGTGGGCGCACTGCGGGAAGGATCCATCCTGATCCGACTGCTGGAAGTGCTCGAAGGCTTTCTCTACCGTCACGCCGACCATATCGTGGTTGTCGCCGAACCCTATAAAGCGCTGATTGACTCCAAAGGGGTATCCGATTCGAAAATCTCGGTTATTCAGAATGGGGTAGATCTGATCCTGTTCCGACCTGGTCCCAAGCCACTGGATCTCCTTCACGAACACCGGCTCGACGGCAAGTTTGTGGTCTCCTATGTCGGAACCGTCGGCATGGCCCATGGCGTTGGCATGATCCTCAGCGCGGCGATGCAGATGAGGGCATTGCAGGATGTTCATTTTGTCGTGGTCGGAGAAGGGGCAGAGCGCGCCGAGTTATGCGCCTGCGCCGAGAAAGAGGATCTGACCAACGTGACCTTTCTCGGAGCCGTTCCCAGGTCCAAAGTCAGGGAGTGGATCGTCGCATCCGATGTCTGCGTCGTCACCCTCAGGAACAAGGCGCTGTTCCGGAAGGTCATCCCTTCCAAGCTGTTCGAGATCATGGCGTGTGCTCGCCCCATCATCCTCTCCGTGGCCGGGGAGTCGGCTCAACTGCTGAAAAAGTCTCGGGCAGGAATCATCATCGAACCTGAAGACTCCGGTCAGCTCGGGGCCGCTGTGCTCCGGTTGAAAGAGCATCCTGTCGAGATGCGGGAAATGGGAGCCAATGGTCGCACATTTGTAGAAGCGCACTTCGACCGAAACGTCCTGGCAAACTCCTATCTGGAGTTGTTGACGGACCTCGGGTCCAAGGCGACACGATCCGCATGGAGAGTGGCGTCGAGCTCGGCAGCATCAAGGATTGAGAATCTGCGTTTACTGCAAAAACGCGATGACTCAAAGGCTCAAAAGATACTGGTTTCTTAAGATTCTCTAGCCATCGGACGATCTACACAGATGAGTCTTGCGCACTCTGATGGATCGCAAACATGATTACCTATATTATTGCATTCCTGGCGGCTTTGTGCGCATCTCTGGTGATCACTCCCTGTCTCAGAGACGGCGCAAAGAAGCTGGGGTGGGTGGATAAGCCGGACCAAGTCAGAAAGCTGCACGATGCTCCTGTTCCGCGTGCTGGCGGCCTCGCCATATTCCTCGCTCTGATAATTTCCGTCCCGGTCATTTACTTGTTGCGCGCCGCAGTCAGCGATCCCCTCCGGATCGACCTCTCTCGTGCGGGCGCCATTGTTGGGTTGGGCGGACTGATGATGCTGATTGGTTTCTGGGACGATTTGAAAAACCTGTTGCCGTGGCAAAAGTTCGCCGCTCAGATTCTGGTGGCTCTCGCAGCCTGGTTCCTCGGACTGCGCATCCTGGGCAGTTGGTCGACCAATGGCAGTATGTTCGAACTCGGCATTCTCTCGCTTCCAGTAACTGTCGTCTGGATCGTCGGAATCACAAACGCCTTCAACCTGATAGACGGCATTGACGGTCTTTCCGCCGGGGCAGCCCTGTTTGCCATGTTCGCGATGATTGTGGTTTCGGCCCTCAATAGCCAGTGGCTCTCCGTTCTGCTCTTATCCAGCCTGGCCGGCGCCTCCCTGGGATTCCTGCGGCATAACTTCACTCCGGCTTCCATCTTCCTGGGAGATTCGGGGAGCCTGTTGCTGGGATTCATGCTCGCTGTTCTTGGCATCGAAGGCTCGCAAAAAAGCCCCACGGCGATTGCCATCGCGGTTCCCATTGTCGCCTTCGGCCTCCCGGTGCTGGACACGATGATCGCGGTTCTGCGGAGATTTGTGAGCGGCAAACCGATCTTCGCTGGCGACCGGAGGCACATCCATCACATCCTCATGGGTCGGGGATTCAAGCCGCGCAATGCTGTCATCCTGCTGTATGGAGTGTGCGGCCTGTTCGGGCTCATCTCGCTCCTGTTTATGAATCCTTCGGGCCGAACCATGGGATTGTCCCTGGCTGTTCTAGGTGCGTGCGTGTGGTTCGGCATTCAGCAGCTTCATTACCCGGAGCTCAGGGAGTTCAATGGGTATGTCGGACGAGCGCTACGGCATCAGCGCGAATTGATTGCGGGAAATGTCCTCATTGGAAAAATGATTGATGGATTTCACTCGGCCAACAGCCTGGTGGAGCTGCTGGAAAGCCTCGCCGAAGTTCTCGATGAGTTGGAGTTTTCACGGGCCGAATTGCGCCTTCCCAGTCTAAGCGGGAACCGGGTCGTAGTCCGCATAAGAAACTGGAAGACTGTGGTCGACGGACGAACGTATTGCCTGTATCAATGGTGCTCTCCCAATGCCCCGCCGATTGAGAAAACGGCTGGGAACGATTGAACGTCGGAACGCGTCAGTCAGGGCAACGATTTCAGGCTCGAATTTGTTTTTAAGGTTGCTCGACGATCAGGCCGGAATGATTCCGGGCCTGAGACCGTCGAAGGCCGCAACACTGACATCGGGCGTCTGACGTTTTATCATCCGATGACCTCACGGTACCCCGTATCGGCTATTTGTCTGCTGGGCCGGAATATTTGGGGTGAGTTTGTGGACTCCATAGGAAGGATTATGGCCCAGCAGAATGCAGGTTTGGGCAACAGCAGGGCAGGCCGGCTGTCCGACGCTGGATTCCAGCAGGTATCGGCCCATGCCGCATGCGCCGTGGAGGATAGAGCCAAGCCGGCTTAGCAGGTCCTATTTCCCGTGCATGGAAGGATCAGGGCGGCCCCCGAAGATGAGTCTTTGGGGGCCTTTTTTTCATCCACGCCGAAGGCGTGGATAATGGGTCATTTTTCGTTAGCGCCGAGGCCGCAACTGCGAAAACTGAAACAATGAGCTCGCGAATTTTAAAAGCAAACGCGTATGGCCTATGGAAAATGCCGTCTCTATAGAAATCCGCAAAAAGCGCGGTTTCCCACAGGCCCTACTGGTCTTTCTTTTTCTGATTCAATGGGAAAAAACCAAGGCAGCGAAAGCACCTTAAGAAGGTCGATTTTTTGTCTAGACAATCAGGAACTACGACTTCCACGAAAAGCATCTTACATGCGACTGCCGCTGCGGCGCGGCGGCCGACGATCGCAAGGATTTCTCTGAGGATGAAGAACCGCGCGCCGATTACAACCGCGTGAATGTGGATGCCGTTGAGCGTATGCCGCTCGCGATGTCGCAAGGGAGCATACTCGGCCTGTCCTCTTTGATCTCTTCTGGCAGCAGTTGCCGATCTCGGGCGTGCGCACTTTAACGCGCGGCATCAGCGGCGATGTGGAGCGCCGTCCGCCGCATGCCGTTGGGCTGACGTCTGCCTACTGCACCACCCTCATCGCTGGAGCCAGCCCCAGCGTCTGCAAGATGATGGTCCCCGCGATACAGCCGATGACGGCGAGCGCAACCACTAACCAAATGTGCTTGAGGGACACGCCGTTGGCGGCCGCTCCAAGGACAGTGCCTGCGAGCCCCAATTCGACTGACTGACCGATCCACCAGCCCACGAGAAGCGGTAACCCCGCGGTGCTGATCGAATACAGACCCATCGCAAGCGTACCCCAGACGACCAAGCCAACGATGCCCCCAAGTCGGAGTCCCGAAGCGACTCCACGTATTTCCAGGCGGTGAAAGAGCCAGTAGAGGCTGAAGGTAAGAACGAGGAATGAAAGATAGCCCAGTGGAATGCGGCGAAAGGCCTGTTCTGGCTGAAGAAGGAACGGGCTGGCCTCAACATAGAGCTTCGCCAAAAGCCCCGCATGCAGGAAAAGGTCGAAGCCCAAGGACAGAACCCATGCGGCGACGACGGCGCTGAGCATGTGAAAGGCTCCCGCCTTCCCCGGGGCGGCATCACCAGACACCGGTTCGGAGGTTCTGTCTGACCGCATCACACCCCTCCCGCAGCGAGCGTGTGCCTTTCGAATTTCGGGGAGAGGCGCGAATGGCGTTTAGTTAAGAATGCCCCAATCACCTGTTAGTCCCGCCAAATCAAGTGATTAAGCCCTGAAGGGGCGGAGCAGCAAAGCCCAGGGCGTGAGCCCTGGGATCATGGTCATCCGGGAAACCAGCCCTGAAAGGGCGACGCAGCCTGCGCCGCCCTTTCAGGGCTGATTCCTTGCCAAACGTCAGTTCCCAGGGCTTGCGCCCTGGGCTTTGCTGCTGGACCCTTTCAGGGTCCCAATTGAAATCCTTATCTAAGCGCCATTCGGGATAGGCGCCAAAACCTTGAAATTTTACGCAAAACAGGTTCCTCGAATCGCCAATAATTTCGAGGTTATGGCGCCTGTCCCCGAAATGGCACAAGCTTCATTAGCATAGGATAAGGCCGATCGCTATGTCACGCAACTGGCATCCAAGGCGCAGAATGCTCCTGGCCAAGATTCGGCCACGGTGCTTGCCGTGATCGGGAAGAGCACTGCGGCACGGCTCGCCCCTGGCTACTCTCCCGGAGTCCCTCCGGGACGCCGGTTTTGAGACAGCCTCGGCGGCCGGGGCCTACTTGAAAGCATCGGCGGTTATCGGGTTTTGAGCCGGAGCACGGTCACCGAATGCCCGGGGAGCTCGTGGGTAAAGCTCGTCGCGGCGTTAGTGATGGCGATCGGCTTGGGCGCGACCTTGGTTGGCTCGGCAATCGAGTTCATGCCGGCAAGCTCGGCGGTAAGGACTTCGCCCTTCGCTTCCCTCGCAATCTTCTGCACGCCCTGCAGGTCGATCTTGAGCGTTTGCGGAATGGTCTGCACATTGACGAGTTTCAGGATAATATCGCCGGTAGCGTTTTCGCGGCTGGCGTTTGCATAGACCGCATCAAATGGACCGGCAGGCCCGCCACCGCCGGTTGTGCCGCCACGCGCGCCGGGTGCCACCGGCGCCTGCGGGATCTGCTCGATGGTGAGCGTCGGAAGCGGATCCAGATGGGTCGGCAGGACCACGTCGCCGCGGTTGTTGGAAAACATTTTCTGCACGAAATACGCCGGCGAGCCGAAGCTCCCCAGCGCGTCGTATCCGATGAGGTTAATGGACCACTGCATGCCGCCGGGATTCGCGTTGCAGAAAAGGGGCGCATAACAGTTCATCACGACAACGTCGGCGTTGCGCTCGAGCCCCGTCAGCCAGGCGGCGTCCCCCAACGCGAAGGCCATGTGCCCCGTCGGGCCGCCGCGCGGATTGTTGGTCGCCCATTCGCCGACGAAGATCCTCGTTGCGGCACGATCGTACTTGTCGTAGTAGTGTGCCTGCGCAAGTGCCGTCGGGATGCTGACGTAGAAATGGTCGTCAAGAAGATCGGGCTTGCGCGTGTGATCGTACTTGTCTCTGGATCTCAACGAAGAAATTACCTGGAGGTTCGGATATCTGGCTTTGATCGCGTCATAGAACATGGCGAAACGCCCGGCGTAGTTTTGCAGCCCGTTGTTCAGCCAGTCTTCGTTGCCGATCTCGACGTAACGGAGCTTGAACGGCGCCGGATGCCCATGCTGGGCGCGCTGCGCGCCCCACTTGGTGGATGTCGCGCCGGTGATATACTCGATCTCCTCCAGCGCCTCCTGAACGATCGGCTTGAGAGCATCGCCGGTGATCGTGGTGCGGCCCTGATCGAGGTGCATGCCGGCGTAGACGCCGACAATCGGTTCCATGTTGAGGTCTTCGCACCATTCCAGGAATTCGAGCAGGCCCATGCCGTCGGTGGAGCGGTAGGTCCAGGGGCTCATGTGCCCCGGGCGTTCTTCGAGCGGACCGATCATGGCCTTCCAGTTGAAGCGGTTTTCAAAGTCGCGCCCTTCGATGTAGTTGCCGCCGGGGAAGCGGAGGAAGCTCGGCTTCATGTCGGCAAGTTTCTCCATGATGTCGATGCGGTTGCCGTTCGGGCGATTCTTGTACGTGGGAGGGAAGAGGGAAACCAGGCTGAACCAGAGCGAACCCGGATTGGAAGCGGAGAGTACAAACCTTTGCATCCGCTGTCGCCTGGACCTGTCCGGTCTTAATCTTTAGAGTGTACTTCTTCCACTCCGTCGTCAGCGCGCGGATCAGTCCTGAGGCATATACCGTACCATTGTTGCCTTCGATGGCAACCGTCAGCGGGCCGCGAAAGTCCTGACTGGCCCGGGCATAAAACGAAGCAGTGTAGGTTGTGTTCGGCTTGACCGGGATACCCCAGTATCCGTCATTGGCGACCCCGACGCGCTGGCCCGAGCCGGCGGACTTGATGTCGAGCCGCAGGCTGTTCCTGAGCGCGATCGTGTTTACAGGATCCATGGTATCGATGTCGATATCGCCGGTGGCGCCGCTGCTTGTGACGAGCCACCAGTTGATCAGGTTCGGATTTTTCGCGACGGCCGGATTGGATCCAGGGGCCTGCGCCGCAGGCGCCGGAGTCGGCGGTGGATTTTGTGCGGCTGCCTGGCCAGCAGGCTGGGCGCCTGTGGGATTCGTCGTGCCGCCGCGTGCGCCACGTCCCTGCACAATGGGACGGTCCTGGAAAATACGGTTGCGAATCAGCTCGCCATAAAGACCGCCGTCGTAGGAATAGTTGATCTCTTCGGTCATCAAGCCATAGAAGATCGGATCCATCCTGAATCCCGGCTGATCGACGCGCACGGTAAGCGTTATCGGATCGGACGCCGCAAAGCTCCACAGTCCCAGCACCAGCAGTGCGCCCATGACCGGCGCTACCCAGCGGGGCGGTCTGTGCGATTTATACAAACCAATGGTTTGAGTCGGCATCTGGTGTCTCCTTTCCAGAGATCAGTTGATGCAATCGCTCCCCGGCAGAAATGCCATCTTACTATCACCGGACCGAGCCGTCGCGAAAAATGGGGGAAAATTGGATGCCACCTATTTTGGCGAAGATTTGATGGAAATATTCTAACGTCCAAAAAATAGTGGCGTCCCCATTTTTCAAGTCGAGAATCAAGGCCGTGGAAAGGGAGATTTTCCGCACAGCTGCCAGCCTTTGAGGAATCCTGGCAAGCTCAACTGAGGACGGATGCCAGCGCTCCGCGGGGTAGGCGGCACTCCGCCGGGGCGCTGGCACGAAACCGCAAGCCGGGGCAAATGTGGCATGGAGATCCGGGGACGCAGGCATCGAGTCCCCACGTTGTCGGGATCTCAGGTCATTTGATTCCGATGACCATGGATTCCGGGCCGACGAGATGCTCCACCCGGGTTTTCCGGAAGCCGGCCTCGCGCATCCATGTGCAGCACTCGGCTCCGGTATAGTCGAATCCACCGGGAGTTTGGACCAGCATATTCAGGCTCATCAGCAGACCGAAGGCATTTTGTCGGGAGTCGTCGATGAGCCCTTCGAAGACGATGAAGGCGCCATCTCGCGGCAATGCTGAGTACGCCTTGGCAATCAGCATTAACTTCTCGGCCAGGTTCCAGTCGTGGAGGATGTGCCCCATCACTAGAACATCAGCCGTCGGCAGAGGGCCGGCGAAGAAATCGCCTGCGCGGAATTGAATGCGCTCCTGGAGCCCGAATGACCGCACGTACTCCTCAAAAACAGGGCCAACGATCGGGAGGTCATACCCTATGCCGGTGAGGTGCGGATGTGCCATCGCGATCTGCACAGGAGTGGCGCCTTGAGCCGTGCCGATGTCGATGAAGGTCTTGTATTGATGCCAGGGGAACTGCCGGGCGATCGCTTTCGCCGTGCCCATGCTCAAGCCGGTCATCGCCTGAAGAAACCCCCGCAATCGATCCGGGTCGCCGTACATGACCTCAAAGGGGCTGCGCCCGTCTTGGGATTCGATCTGCGGCAGGCCGGTGCGCAGCGCGTCGGTAAGCGAGCTCCAGGACCTCCAAAGCTGCCGATTTGCGAATTCCAACAAGCCGCCCACGTAAGAAGATTTGTTCCGATCGAGCAGGAAATCGGCTTCGGGACGGTTCACATAACAGTCTCCGCGGCGCTCGAGCATGCCGAGCGCAACCAGCGCATCGAAGAAGTCACGGTAGCCGCGCCGATGCAATCCAAGCCGACTCGCCAGCGTTTCACCATCCAGCGCCCCCTTCGCCAGCTCGGTAAAGAGTCCGAGTTCGAGAGCGCTCAGCAAGGTCTTCGGGCCCCAAAAGCCGAGGCCCAGTTGAATGATAGGCTCGGGAGTGGGCTCCGCGGATCGAGCCGCCGCAGGCACGATACTGGGGGCGACTGCCCTGGATGCTGACGACCTATTGCGCCATGTCTCGTAAACCGTCTCGCGGGCAATTTTGCCCTCGTACATGTCGAAGATATGAATCAGGCGTGACTCGACCTCCGATCCTACAGGCAGAGGCGCGTTGATGACTCCGTCCCCGGCGAGCCGGAAGGTAGCTATGCTGTCGTCGACCACGCGATCGGGCGTAGCGAAGCGGCTCAGTGAAGTTACCTTTGCATCAGCCATGGAGCCGAACATTTTGTAGTAGTTGTCCGCAGCTGCGCTTTTCCCATGCAGTAATAGCCCGCGCGCAGGGGCCTCCCAGACGATATCCTCCGTATAAAGGGCCAACGCTTTTTCGATCTCATTGGCCTCTTCAATCTGAAAGTGCTCGTTGACGACAGCGAGATTTTTTTCGATTGAGTTTTGTCCCATCGTGTTCCCCTGCCTTCCGGCGAAATGAAAAATAAAATGGGGACGCTCACCTGTTTTGTAGATGTCAGAATATTTTCATCCGATCTTCGCCAAAATAGGTGAGCGTCCCCATTTTCCCCTTGCTATATTAAGAGTAGCAGATGGACGTCAGTGCAGCCATAGTGAAAAAGGTTTTCAAAATACATGATCTAATCCACCTCCCCGCCCATTGAATGTTGTTTTGGGAGTATTGTAGTAAGCAAGGCAGTCTTATTAGATTGGTCCAGTCCAGACGGAGGCGAAAATGCTTGTCAGGCGGTTCATCCCTTACGCAGCGCTTGTTTTTTGGGGTATTGCAGCCGTGGTGGCTTCCCAAGTACCGGAACCCGCGTGTTCCGATTTAAAGTGGCGCCTCATTGGACCCCTGCGCGCCGGCTGGTCGACATGCGCGGCCGGTGATCCGTCCGCACCGGAGACCTTTTACTTTGGCGCCGCCGATGGCGGGATCTGGAAAACGGCGGATGCAGGCCACACGTGGGTGTCGCTGTTCGACAAAGAGGCGATAGCCTCCATCGGCGCTCTCGAACTCGCTCCCAGTGATTCGCAGATTATTTACGCGGGAACGGGACAGCCGGAGCCCCGCTATGACATCGCCGCCGGCAATGGCGTTTACCGGTCGCGAAACGGCGGCAAAACCTGGGAGCATCTTGGTCTTGCGGATTCCCGGCACATTGGCAGAATCGTCGTCGATCCACGCGATCCCGACACGGTAATCGTCGCCGCATTGGGCCATGTATTTGGACCCAATCTCGAACGAGGAGTTTTCCGCACGACAGACGGCGGAAGAACCTGGCAGAAGGTGCTTTTCAAAGACGAAAACACCGGAGCGGTTGACCTCGCCCGCGATCTCTCCAATCCCGACGTCCTGTATGCCGCGCTGTGGCAAATGCGGTGCAATCCCTGGCAGTCGTATTTCACTCCGCTCGCCGGCCCCGGAAGCGGCATTTACAAATCTGTTGACGGCGGCAGGAATTGGGCGCCGGTCTCAACGCGAGGCTTGCCCGGCGGACCGCTCGGCCGCATCGGGCTCGCAGCCAAAGGTGCGAGGGTTTATGCGGCGATCAGCGCCGAGACCGGCGCCGGCCTCTACCGCTCTGATGATGGCGGGGAGAACTGGCAGCAGAGTAGCGACGATGCCAGTCTTGCCGACTGGTATTTTGCCCGTCTGACGATCGATCCTCGCAATTCCGACACCGTCTACGTCATGGGGCGCTCTGTGCGGCGCTCGACCGATGGCGGCAAGACATTCACGATCACCAAAGGCGCACCCGGGGGAGATGATTACCATTTTCTCTGGATCAATCCCAAGGATCCCCGGCGCATGATTCTGGCCAGCGATCAGGGAACCACGATCAGCCTCAACGGCGGAGACAGCTGGAGCAGTTGGTACAACCAGCCGATCGGCCAGTTTTACCACCTTGCCACCGACGAGCGCTTCCCCTACTGGATTTACAGCGGCCAGCAGGACAGTGGCACGGTGGCGGTCGCGAGCCGCAGCGACTACGGTCAGCTTACCTTTCGGGACTGGCATCCCATCGGTGGGGACGAGCGCGATTACGACATCCCCGACCCCACGAATCCGGATATCGTCTATGGCAGCGGGCTCGGCGGGCGCCTGTCGCGCTGGGATGCCCGCACCGGTCAGGTTCAAAATGTCTCTCCCTGGCCCGTGTCCAGCTACGGAGCGCGCCCCACAACCGTACGCTATCGCTATGACTGGATCACACCGCTTGCGATTTCCCGCCAGGAACCTCATGCCCTCTATTTCGGCGCACAAGTCCTGTTCCGCTCCATCGACGGAGGCCAGCATTGGGACACGATCAGCCGCGATTTGACCGGAGCCGTCGAAGGTACGAAGGATTGTGCCGGAAATGTTCCTAGCGAGCGCGCCCGCGCCTGCGGCTATGGCATTATTTTCACCATCGGCCTTTCGCCATCCAACAAAGACGTAATCTGGATCGGAACCGACAACGGACTGATCCAACTCACCCGCGACGGCGGCAAGAGCTGGCAGAATGTCACTCCGCCCGGGCTCCCCGACTGGAGCAAGGTGGCGCAGATTGACCCGTCAGCTGCCGATCCGGCGACCGCCTTCGCAGCTATCGATCGTCACCGCATTGACGACTACGGACCCCACGCCTACCGGACGCATGATTACGGCAAGACCTGGACTGAGATCGGAGGCGGATTGCCCAAGGAAGCCTATGTCAATGTGGTGCGCCAGGACCCGGTGCAGCCCAAGCTGCTGTTCGCCGGGACCAGCCGCGGTGTATTTGTTTCTTTCGGTGACGGGGATTATTGGCAGCCGCTGCAGCTCAATCTGCCCATGAGCGGCGTAAACGATCTCGCGATCCACGGCAACGACCTGATTGCCGCGACCCAGGGCCGCGCGATCTGGGTGCTGGACGATATCAGCCCTCTACGCCACATGCCGGCAGAAGTGATCGGCGCGGATGTCTATCTCTTCCCGCCGGCGCCCGCATTCAGGCTCATCCAGAATCAAAATAAGGACACGCCTCTCCCGCCCGACGAGCCGACCGCTCCCAATCCGCCGGAAGGGGCCATCCTCGATTATTATCTGGCGCATGCTCCGGAGGGGGTCGTGACGCTCGAGATTTTCGATTCCGCAGGCAAGCTGGTGCAGAAATTCCAGAGTGATCAAGCTCCACAGACCCCGGCAGCGGAACAATATTTTGCAGAGCGGTGGTTGACGCCACGGGCTGCGCTCCCCGCTCGTCCCGGCCATAATCGGTTCACCTGGAATCTGCGCTACCCGAGACCTCAGGCGCTGCAGTATGAGTACTCCATTGCCGCTGTCGCAGGTGGCACGGAAGCCTTGCCCGCGGGTGCGCTGGTGTTGCCGGGCCGGTATGAAGTTCGCCTCAAGGCGGGCGGGCGCACTTATAGCCGGCCACTGACCGTGCAGCTCGACCCGCGCGTGAAAGTTTCCGCATCCGATCTGGCCGCGCAGCTGGCATTCGAGCGCCAGGCCGCCGACGGCATGGCGCTCTCTACGTCCACATGCCGGGAAATCGCCGGTATCTCCAAACGGCTCGCAGAAACAAGAGGGAAGATGCAAGGCCGGCAGGACCTCGCGGCAGTAATGTCCTCCATGCAAAGCATGGCGGAAGAACTCGACCGGTTTCAGAATGGTTCTTCATCCGACAACATCGCGGAGATCGGCACGACGCTTACCGGTTTGGAGACCGATGTCGAAGGCACGGATCAGGCGCCGACCGCACCCGAACGGGAGGTCCTGCAGACCTACAGCAGGCGCCTTGAAGCAGCTGTGGCCCGCTGGAAGCAGCTCAGGTCCGGACCGCTTAGTGATCTCGACCACAGGATCCAGGCCGCCGGCTTTCCTTCGATCCTCCTGAATGGGATAGCCGCATCCTGAAAGCCTCAACGTAATCCCTGATGCGCGTGGCGCACCCAAGCGCATGAAAATCAATGGCCTGTTTAAGGCAGCCACGAATGACACGAATGGGCAAGAACTTCGTGCCATTCGTGGCTGCTTTTGCAGGCATCAATCTACTGTTCCAGTTATCTGTTCACTTCTATAAAATCACCGGATGCACAAGACCCAAGCTGGCTTTCGGTTTAAGTTCCACCCGGCCGTCTCCCGACCCGTCCTGTTTCGCGGAGCTCTGCAATGGGTTGGATAAGCCTCCTGGTAACATCCGTCGCTCTGGCCATGGACGCCTTTGCGGTGGCCATCGTCACCGGGTTGACACTTATGCCGATGACGAAGCGCCATATATTCCGCCTCGCCTTCCATTTCGGCTTGTTTCAGGCCATGATGCCGACCCTGGGATGGGCTGCCGGGACCGTTGTATATCGCTATATCGCTTCCTATGATCACTGGATTGCCTTCAGCCTGCTTGCGTTCGTCGGCGGCCGGATGATGTGGAATTCACTGGGCGAAGCCAAGGAAGCCCGCGCCACTACCGACCCGACTTCCGGCTGGGATCTTGTGCTGCTCTCGGTGGCTACCAGCATCGACGCTTTGGCCGTCGGGCTCTCCTTGGCCGTCATTCGCTCCGGGATCGTGATTCCCGCGCTGACCATAGGAGTCGTAGCCTGCGGCTTGACGGTGGTGGGAATGGTATTGGGGCGGCGCATCGGCACCGTCTGGGGCAGGCGCGTGGAGCTACTCGGCGGTTTCGTGCTGACCATCATCGGACTCAAGATTCTGGTGGAGCACCTGCTGTCCACACCTTAGTTTTGGGGACAAGCTGCTAAACCTCGAAATTCCACGAAATCCGCGTGGTTTGCCTGGAAAAATTTCGAGGTTTAGTAGCCCGTCCCGAATGGGTTCGACAGCGCCAGCCCAGGGCGTGAGCCCTGGGAATGTGCACCCGCGTAATACAGCCCTGAAGGGGCGAAACAGCCTGTGCCGCCCTTGCAGGGCTTCACTCGGACTGATCCATTTCCCCAGGGCTGGCGCCCTGGGCTTTCACTGTTTGACCCTTTCAGGGTCATTTTCCTGCCAAACCTCGCTCGCTGGTGCTTATCTAAGTGCCATTCTAGACTGTCCCCAAAACCTAGCGGCCGTTCCCGGCATTGCGTTTGCTTTGCGCGACCTGGTGCTGCAGCGCCTCCTTTGGAATCGGACTGGGCAGAAAGCCCGGACCTTCCCATGTGACCTCAAGTCCCTGACCGCCGGCGCCCTGGAAGTACGTCAGCTCGATCGGATGCCATCCTGCCGCAAGTGCTATCTCGCCGTGGATCTCGGTCATGCCATGAACCCCATCATTAAGGACGACATCCTTGCCCCCGATGCGCAGGCGCGTGCCGTCATCGGAATTGACGTAGAAAACATATACGTCGGTTTTGGGGATCTGAATGTAGCCCGTGAACCTCAACCCAAAATCGGCTTTCTCGCCTTGAGCGCATTCCAGGTTGAACGCATCGGCTACACCTGTTCTTACCGGCGTGAGGGCTCCAAAATCCGGGAGTGTGGTCCAATGGCTTTTGTAAAACGCGAAGGCCAGTCCCGGTTCGAGAGCTGTGGGGTGGATTGCATCCAAAATGGCTTGAGCCTTTCGATAGGTTCTACCGATGGTTACGCTGGCTGTTCCATCCGGCCAGAAATTGCGCGCCTTGAGGATTACATCCCTTTCGATGACAATCGGCGCCGTGTAACGGGATGAACGCTCGGTCGGTTCCGTGCCGTCCCGCGTGTAACGGGTTTGGCATGCCGGGTCTGAGGACTGCAGTTTTACCTGAACAGGCGCTACGAAACCTGTGCGTGTTCCCTCCAACACCGGCGGAAGAAAACCGCGATTGAGTGTGGCGAATGCCTTGGGGTCGAGCTTCGACACCATACGGTCATAGGTCATGAGGCCGTTGACTTCGATCTCACAATCCGTCGTCTGGGTATAGACGGCGGCGGCCAGGCCTTTTTTGACCAAACCGTACATAGCGACGAGCAGGTCGGTGTACTTCTGTCGATACGCGTCGGAATCGTCAAACGAACGGTATCCCCAATTGCCTTCTTCCTTCCATAAATGCCCCTTGACCGGGAGGCCAAGGCCGCCGAATTCGCCCAGAACCACAGCCCGGCCGCTCTCCGGAGGCCGCATAGCAGGACCGGGATAGGTGTGGACGTCGTTTACGTCGCCGAAGCCCTCATCCGTCCAGCCGCTGGCGTTGCTGACCAGGCGAGTCGGGTCGTAGCTTTTGATCCACTCCGTAATCCGTTTGGTATCGTGCTGTCCCCACCCTTCGTTGAAAGGGACCCACATGACGATCGACGGATAGTTGTGCAGATGATCGACCATGCCTTTGAGCTCTGTATCCCACTGCCGGTCCGCCTCGGCCAGCGCATCCGCAGCCACGTTTCTCCGATTAAAATTGCTGCTGGGCATATCCTGCCAGATGAGCAGCCCGAGTTTATCCGCCCAGTAATAGAGGCGCTCGGGTTCGACTTTAACGTGTTTCCGAAGCATATTGAAACCGAGCGCCTTGATCTGCTCCAGATCGTAACGAAGCGCGGCGTCGGTCGGCGCAGTATAGAGGCCGTCCGGCCACCACCCCTGGTCCAGCGGTCCGAGCTGGAACAACGGCGCATTGTTCAGGAACAGGCGGTTGAATCCTTCGGCATCGTGCCCGATGGCGATTTTGCGCATGCCGAAGTAGCTCTCCACAGAGTCGATGGTGCGCGCCTGCGCGTCCAGCAGTGCGACGCGCATGTCATAAAGAAAAGGCGTGTTTGGCGACCACAACCTTGGCTTCGGGATTTTGAGTGTCACGGGTTGCCCGGGTCGGCCTTCGCCGCGGGCTAGCATGGTTTTGCCCTCGATCGCCTCGACGCGCACGCGGTGTTCGGCAGCGACGCCGGCCGCCTCCGCCGTCACGGATAAGGTTTGCTGATCGATATCTGGAATGGTGCTGAGACGGACGATGTGTGCTTGTGGAACCGGTTCGAGCCAAACGGTCTGCCAGATCCCGGTAACGGCCGTGTAAAAAATACCGCCCGGGCGCAGCACCTGCTTGCCGCGCGGCTGCGTCGCGTTGCTGCCATTGGTTGGATCCCAAACGCGGATTGCGATCTTCTGGGGACCGTCACCCTGAAAGAAATCGGAGATGTCAAACGCAAAGGGATCGTAGCCGCCCTTGTGAACGCCTGCCTGGCGGCCGTTGACATAAACCGTCGTCTCCCAATCTACGGCGCCGAAGCGCAGCATGACGCGCTTCCCCTTCCAGGCTGCAGGGACCTGGAATGAGCGGCGATACCAGAGCGCCTGGTCGGGACCGACAGCTTTGCCCACGCCCGAGAGCGACGACTCGATGGCGAACGGTACCAGGATGGAGCCCTCGTAACTGCCGGGTTCGCCGGATGCCTTGGCCGTGATTGCATATTCCCATAGACCATTAAGGTTGAGCCAGGCGGCACGGGTCATGATCGGGCGCGGGTATTCGGGCAAGACCTTGCCGGGATTGACCTCTTTGGCCCAGGGCGTGCGAATCGTCTGGCCGGCCGGCGTCCAATTCTGCTCAGCGGCAAATACAGTGATGGTAATAGAAAGGATGATCAGTGGGATTCGCGGCGCTTTCATCGGCAATTTCCGTCCTTTCGATCGACTGGTTTAATCGTGCCCGCAGCTTCTCTCGCGCAACCGGCGCATGGTATTTTCAAATGTCCTATTCCCGAACTGGAGGTCTGCCCCGCCGGCGCCGGTAGAGTAAGGAAGAGTATGAAATATCGCACTTCCATGTGCGCAGTATACTCCGACGCTGATGGGGAACGCATCAACAGATGCTATGGATTTGATGAGGAATTCCCGGAGTTCATTCGTATATTTGCCTAGGAGCCCGTCCGAGAATTAGGAGGGGTCGCGCGCATGGGGCTTGTGGGGCGAGCTCAAGGCGCGAGGAGGAGGCGATGTCGGTGCACATCGTTGACGACGAGCAACGCGGAGATCGCCCCGCAATCCCCATGCGCCCTTCGGGTTCCGGCGGCGCGGGGGCATCTGCGGCGTTGGCGCTCCTCGACGATGTGCAGCGACATCGCCTGCGTCGCGCCGCCTTGCATCTGCCCCCGCGGCGCTCGGAACGCGGCCCCTCCTAATTCTCGGACGGGCTCCTAGGATCAGGGGGCGCAATACCCGGCTCGTTTACACGAAGCTCTTGCCGCGGCAGGCTAGTCATTCAAATGGGGAATGCCGTTCGTCGCGAATTCGACTTCAAAGCTTGCGGCTGATTTGCGTGGCGAACTGTTCGAAGTCTTCGAGGCAGTCTTGCAGGAGGTCGTAGATTTTGCCTCGGTCGAGGTCCAAATAATCGTGCACGAGAATGTTCCGCAGCCCGGCCATTGGCATGAGCCGCTGAGCAAGGTCAATCGGGAGGAATCCCCTCTGACCGAGCAGCCGGATCGCATCCCGGTATTCCTCAACGGCTCCCAGCCGCTCGTCGGCAACAATGTGATTGCTGATATCAAGGACTACCTGGATAGCCAGCTGAAGGTATCTCTCGACATTTCCGATCACAAAGGGATCGTCGATGAAAGCGGGGCGCGGCTGGCTACGCAGGGTTCTCAACAGCCCGACATACTCGCGTAATTTCCTCAAGCGCTTGCCAACCAGGATGGGATCAGTCAAAGAAGGTCCCCTTTGCAAGATGCTCCTTTATAGCACGAAGCTGAACCGCCAGGAAGGGCTTGAAATCGAGAAAGCGCCCGATGCGGTCGGCATCGAAAGCCACCCGCTGCCGAGGATCGCGATCCAGGAGCATCGTCCCATGAGATACGATTTCATAGGCCAGATGTAGCGGCGCGTTGTTGAGAGCCACGACCTCCACTTTTTCGGTGCCGAGCAGTTCCATGATGCGAGAGATGTACTCGAGCCTGAGTGAAAAATATCGCGCTTCATCAACATGCGAGCGGAACAGAATCCCGATGTCGATGTCGCTCAGCTTCGAAGCCGTGCCGCGGGCATGGGAACCGAAGAGATAAACGGCAGCGATGTTGCCATCCTGTTCGACCATCTCCCGAAGGCGCTGGAATCGCGGGTTGCAGGAATCATCCATGCCTGCACTATAGCGGAAGCAGGCGGCTGCGGTCAACGGTGCGCGGCAGGGACGCGAAGCAGCAATCAATCCCCGCCGGAATTTTCTGCGAGGCGAACACCGATACAACTACGCCTGGATGAGTCACAAGCGCGGGAATGGAAACCAATTGTCGGCGGGCGCGGACAAGAAACCGGACCGGCCCGGAATACAGAGCGTCGTTCGAAACAACAAGAGCCTGTAATTCTGCCGACGCTGGTACCGGCCGCTTTGATCGGGTGCCAGTTTCCAGGTTGCTACAGCAGAAGTTGTTGGGAGGGGGCCGGGCGCAGCGTGGATCAGGATTGTCACATGAATTGCATGTTGCGCTCGAAGTCCGCGGCTGAGGTTGCCGCGGCCTTCGCGGTTTCCATGGTGATGACCTCCCGGTTATACAGCTCCGTCAGGTTCTGATCGAAGGTCTGCATGCCGTAGATATCGCGCCCCTTCTCGATGAATTCCTTGATCATCGCGGTCTTTTCGGGGTCGACAATGCATTCCTGGATGGATTGGGTCTGGCGCATGATCTCGCAAGCCACCACGCGGCCTGTGCCATCCGCGCGCGGCAGCAGCCGCTGGGAGATTACGGCCAACAGTGTTTCGCTCAGCCTCAGGCGTATTGCCGGCTGCTCGGCGGGCTCGAACACGCTCAGGATGCGCGAGATCGTCTTGGGCGCATCGGTGGTGTGCACTGTCGACAGCACCAGATGCCCGGTTTCGGCAGCCTTGATGGCGATATCCATAGTTTCCTTATCGCGCATCTCCCCGACGAGGATGATGTCCGGATCCTGCCGGAGCGCGGCCCGCAAGGCTTTGGCGAAGTTTTCCGTGTCGGACCCGCATTCCCGCTGGGTGATAATACAATTACCGTCATTGTAGAGAAATTCGATCGGGTCCTCGATCGTGACGACCTTGCATTGCCTGGTCTGATTAATCAGATTGATCATGGCCGCCAAGGTAGTGGATTTGCCGCTGCCCGTGATACCCGTCACGAGCACCAGGCCGCGCTCGGCCAGGGCAATTTTGTCCAGTACGGGCGGCAATCCCAGACCTTCTATGGTGGGCAGGAGCGACGGGATGTGGCGCAGTACCAGGGAAAGTGAGCGCCGCTGGCTGGCGATGTTGACGCGATAACGACCATAACCGGCCACAACATACGAACAGTCGCAATCCGTGAGCGACTCGATGAATTGGGAAACGTTCCCCTTGGCGCACTTGCGGGACGCCAGCAAGATGCCGGCGGTGACAGCCGCCGTTTCCCCGGGCGAGAGATCTCCTCCATCCGGGACAGGAATGAGTTTCCCCAGCACACGATATCGAAAGCCGCTGCCGACGGAAATATGAAGGTCACTGGCCTGGTGTTCGGCCATGCCTTTCAAGATTTGATTGAAACGCTCGAACGCGTTGAGACCCGGTTTAATATCGATTTCCATAGGTGATAGACTTATCGTCAAGAGATTGCGAAAATGTACGGATAATCATCGATCGCTAATATAGGAAATAAGCATATTGACAGTGTGGCGAGGCCGTAAGCTGCCGGTCTGCACGGCATGAGATCACATATCGAGGGCGGAGAGATCGTCCCATAGTTTGCGCAGCATTTGGGCGGATGGGGCATCGGAGAGTTTGAAGGTGAAAAACTCGGTGCCGTTTGCCGCGAAGAAAAGCACGGCGGTCTTGTTTTCTATCCGAAGTTTGAGATCCTTGAAGGATACGCTGAACCCGTGCGAGCCCGAAGTCGGCTGAAATACGACATGATAGTAGTCGATGATCAGATCGCCTTTGCAGTTCCCGCGCAAAATGCCGTGGGAATGTTCCACGGCGAACCGATGCGCCTGCAGCCTGGCTTTGCTCTTGCTGATGCGCCCCCGGTCCGATTCATTCATGGTGCGCAGGACCTGGCCGGGCACATCGTAAACCAAAGTGATGGCCTGGCCGTTGGCGAAGTCATGGACCATCTCCACCCCTTGACCATTGGTGTTCTTCGCTGCCAGCTTATGCCTGCCGGCGGCAATGGTCTGATTGACCAACTCTCCGCCGGTTCCTACAGGTTGATCATCGAGCATCAGGGCTGCGGGTTCGGCGATCGAGTACACGCTCAGCGATGCGCTGCCCGATACCGGGCCTGATTCTGCGCGCTTTCGCATACCCGCCAGCCCGGGATCTGCAGGATTGATACGCTCGATCTTTTCGACTGCCGCTTGAGCCTCGGCAAGTTTCCCGGCGCTGAGGGCCGTCTCGTAGGATTTCAGGTTTTGCTTTATCTCCACGGTCCGGCCGCGGATTTCTTGCATCTGTGTCGAAGTCGGATAGCGCGCCATATGTTCGTCGACGGCTGCAAGCGCGTCATCATACTTGCCCTGACGATAGAGTTCTTCGGCGCGCAGGGCTAACGCCTCGGAATCTCTTTGTTTGTTCGCCGTGAGCTGCGCTTCCTGATCGCGGGCTGCACCCTGCGCCAATTCGGTTTTTTTGGCCTCCAGATTTTTGCGCAGCTTTGCCACTTCCGGTAGTCCGGGCTCCAACTGGTCTGCCGCATCCAGATCGGTCTTGGCTTTCTGCAGATTCCCGGCCTTGATAGCCGAAGAGGCACTGCCCAACAGCTTCTGAATCGGCGACATCTGATCATCCGGACCCGATGGCGCGCTGGTTTCCGCCTTGATCTGATCAAGTTCCTCCTTGGCAGGAGCATAATCCGGATAAAGTTCGAGGAGCCGGCATAAAAACGTCCGGGCTTCTTGGCGGCGGCCGACGGCATGGAGGATTTCGGCCTCCTCCAGCAGGATATCCCTGCGCGCGAAATTGAGCTGGTTTCGAACTACGGTCGCCATCGGATCATCCGTTCGAGTCTGAGCCGGCTTTCCTCGCCCTAGCATCATCCACCCTTTTTGCACCACGACCTTTCCGATGGGTGTGATAAGGCTATCTCGAATTCCGGGAATGGCGAAGGTCAGCACCAGAAGCACGGTGGATGCGCAGATCCAGAGAGCCGTTCTGCGGCGTGCCGGCTTGGGCAGTGTGGTGGAGAACTGTTCGGCGGCGTTGAGGGGGTTCTCCACAGGAGATGCTTGGACGCCGGCCAAGTGAATATGGTAAAGCGGCTTCTGGGACTGGGCGGCAGCCGTATTTGCTGCCGGCGCTGGCGGAGATGCATCCGGATTCGACACGGATGAAGACTGCTTGGGGCTGACCGCCGTCGGTTTGTTCTGTCCGTTGTCCTCCGGATTTGGCTTGCCAGATGCCATCGCTTGCCGCCCGGCCAAGAAACTATCCACCAGTTTCTGGGTACTTTCCTGCCCCTGATCGATTTTCTTGAGTAGTTCAGAGAAGCTGTCTTTTGGGGCAATGCGGGGCCGCGACGATTCCATGTTTACGACCGCTGAGGTCGGTGTTGATTCTGCAGTTATTGCCGGGGCCGGGGAACGCCAGCTCTCCGTGGGCTCGATGGCCGGAAGGGCTGAAACTTCAACCGCGGCACTCTCATTCGCCGGCTCAGCGGCAGTATTCTGCGCACCATCCGTGCACGTTTCGGCAGAGGGTTCGCTCACATCATCCGTGGTCAAGAAACCGTTCGTGTCGGGAGCTGGCGGCGCGGTCCCCGCCAATTCCTGTGGGCCAGGGGATGGCTCAACGGACGGGTTATCCGTGAACACCACCGGCCGACCTCGCTCTGGCGGGATCTCCAAGGGTTCGGACAAGCAAGTGGAGGATGCTTCTGTTGGAGAGTCCAGCAGGCGATGCTGCTCCGTCAATGTCAGAATCAGGCGGTTCAGCGACTGGTAGTCCGAATCGTGCACACGGAACAGGACCTGCTCAATATCGCTCTGGAGCTTTGTCAGCGAGGGGGGCGCACCACCTCTCTTTGCGGCTTTGCGCAAACGGGGCAAGGCTGTCTGTAGCTCGATCCGCATGCACTCCGAGTCCTCAGCCAATTCTTCCAGCATTCCCTGACAGGCCGTCCCGAATTCCCGCATGCTTGGATACCGCTCCTCGGCTTCCTTAGCCAGGCATCGTTCCAGGATGGGCCACAGGTTGAAGGGAAGATCCGGAAATTGCTCGACGGTGGGGAACTGCGCCTGGTGCAGGATGCAGTCAAGCGTCTTGTTGCTGTCGGCGTCATGGAAGGGATGAACGCCTGCAACAAATTCATAGAAAATCAGCCCGAGGGAAAATATGTCCGATTGCGCAGTGGCTTCCCGGCCCATCAGTTGTTCCGGGGATCGGTAGATGTCGGCCACAGAAGCTCGGTGGGCAGCGCTCGGGGAAGTGGGAATAGACGCGCAGCCGAAGCCCGAGACTTTGGCAGTCCCATCCGGCAACATATGAATGCTCCTGGGGCGGAGGCCCCGATGCAGAACCCCTTGGGTGTGCGCATGGACAAGGCCCGCTGCCGCCTGGACCATGAATGCAATCTTCCATTCCAGCGTGGTAGCGGCATTTTCCGCAATCAATTGCTTTAGATCTTTTCCCGGCAACCACTCCGCTGCCAGAAAGGAGACTTGCCCATCCTTCCCCTGTTCATAGACGGTTGCCAGATTGGGATGCCTCAACCGGAGGATTGCCGCACACTCGGCAACAAAATGCTCCTTGAGAGCCGGATCCGATGGGACGTCAACGCCGAGTGTGATCAGCGTCACGTTTCGGTTCGAGGAACTATCGTAGGCCTTGTAGACAGGCCCCAGGATCTCGTCCCCCAGCTTTTCGAGGAGTCCGTACTTTCCCAGTGTTTCCATAGAGTTAACGTCCTTGAGACAAACCAATTGCGATCGGGAGCGAATGGCGGGCCGGGGTCACCTACATCTGCCTGTATTTTCATTGTTGCAGATGTCTTATCGGCATAACGCGCAGATTTCTCACGCAGTTTTTTGCGTTCCTGCCCGGCTGAATATGAATTGGGGGATTTGGCGAAGGCAAAAGATCAAATTCAGAGCTCCTGACATGGTCCGGTAATTAATTGTCCCCTTTTTCTTTCAGGAGGGAAACTCCCCGAGGGAATAATTCATCCGAAGGCTGGTGCCGGGGAACAGCGCGTTCGTCTTGTTGAGTGCTTCGCAAAGGGCCTGCAGAGCGCGGGACCGATGAGAAGAGCTGAGAGGCGCGAGTTTTATCCGCAGTTCGTCCTCCGTGGGCTGCATCGCCGCAGTATCTTGCAGTGCCATCTGAACAAGAGTGCGTCCTTCCTCTTCGGCGCGCTTGTAGTTGGGTCGAATCAGCGCGAGGAGATCACTCTCGATTTGGTATGCGACCATTTTCAGAACATTGGTTAGATGCTTTCGTTCCGTCGACAACTTTACGACTTCCTGGCCTTGTTGGGCATCCGCAACAGGCAGTCGGACGGGAAGAGCGTCGCGCCGAGCCTCAACCCTGGCAATGCTGTCGACTGCCGCGCTGATCTCATTGCGGATCTTTTGCTCAACGGTCGAGAAGCTTCTCATGGTGGAACTCGGCTCCTCGATAAAATCGATCGCGGTTGCGCCATAAGTTTCCTGAAGCTTGGTGAGTTTGGCGCGCGCGGCGCGGAGTTCCTTCTCTACCGCTTTCCGTGCGGGATTGGGCACAGAACGAGTCGGATCATCAGGCTCGACCTGGTAATCGGTGAGTGCGTCGATGAGGAACTCCTCGCGCATGTACTTGAAGAAGTTCTCCTGGCGCCAGCGCTCAAACATGCGATAGGCGACGACGATGTCGCGCAGGTCCCAGCGGCTCGTCAGGATCGGGGTCTGGTGTCCCGTTTCGGTCAGGCGGGTCACCTGACGCAGCCGGAGCTTCCCCTTCAGGAAGCGTACGGGTTGCTCGTGTAAAAGGTATTCCACTTGCCGCCCGTCCAGCTTGGCTTTGCGAGGCATGAACCTCTTCTCGGCGATGCGACGAGTACGACCCTTCCGATAAGTCAGAATATCGAAGCCCATGGCGAGCAGGGTCACAAAGAGCTTGGGGCTCCAGCCGCCGCGGTCAAAGACAATCGTGGCCCGCCGGCGAGGTCCGAGCATCTCGCGAACTTCCGTTAGCACCGGGACCAACATGCGGGTCATGGCGGCGTTGGCCTCGGCCGTGACAACAAAGAGCGGATCACTTCGTTGATCGTTGACCCAATAGTCGGTGGTTCCGGGAGCGGCCAACCGGACCCTTGTGACGTATGCCTTCGGAATCGTCCATTTTCCGTGATAGGCGCGGACGTGACCATCGATATAGAGAAAGCCGAGCATCCTGCCGCGCTCGGCGACACGCAGCCGGGCGAGTTCGCGACCAAGCTGATAGCTACCCTTCAGGGAAGCGAGACGCGTGAGTTTGCGGCGCAATGTTTTGACCTCAAGGATACGATCCAGTCCGACAATGCGCCCCAGTTCCCCGGGCGCATGCTCCTTGAGGGCTTCGGGGCGAGGGATTCTCAGGAGCGACAGCAGCACGTATGCCACCAGAGTCGTTCGCAATCCGTAGAAAGCGGGGCCTATGCTGCCGTAGATTTTCTCCGCGACAGAAAGCAAGCCACTGGCAACGAGTGGCGGAATTGCCAACAGAACACCCGCTCTCGGCAAACTCGAAGCGGAAGCAAACACCGGCAGCGCATCATCGAGAAGTCCCATTGCAGCCAGGAGGCGATCCGTCGACCGATCAACCGGGCCAGCGTCGAGGCTCTTGTCAGCCGTGCTGGTCTGAGGTCGCATGCCCTTACGTGCGGACGAATCCGCAACTGGGCAAGAAGTCTCCATCGGTTCGTCATCGAATACTGTGGTAGTCTCTGTCACCAAATCGGCTTCTGGCAGGAAGGGGAGATGGGGCTCAGGCGATGGTCTCCAACCAAGCCGACGCAGACTCCTACGAACCTCCTTCTCGTCAAGGCCAAGCCGACCGCCAATCCAACGATTACTCATTCCCTTGGCCTTGAGGCGGAGGATGATCCGATCCCGCTCATGTGCTTCCTTGTTCGTGGAAGCGCTGCCTGAAGGCCGTCCCTTTGGACGCGCGAGTGTGGCCAATCCACCAAGCTGGAGGTTCTTTTGGTAGCGGCGCAGGGTTCGAATGGAGTAACCAAAGCATCGTGCAATATCATTCTGATCGGCGTACCCCGATTCAAAGAGCGTGACCATGGCATACGCTTCGGCCGCACGATCTCTGATGGAGTAGTGCGAAAATGCAATACCTTGGACGGAGATTACACGCTGGTCACCCTCGGCATGAAAACAAACACGATCGTTTACAAAGACAGTGCCGGGCGTTGGAGTAGGCCGGGGTAAGAGTTCTCTCTGCTGCGGGCTTGGTTTCATGGTCGCCCAGCATGTACGAGAACCTACTTAATAGAAAAGAGGACAATTTAATGTCCGCACCATTTTTCGCCAACGACCCAGCCATTTGTGTTATCAGGCGCTCTTCAGTCATAGTTCTTTGCCACTGCGAGTGAAGGGATTTCCATCGTTCATTCGAAAAAGGGGACAATTTAATGTCCGCACCCATGTCCGGAAATGCCACATTTCCTTGGGTTTTTCAGACCATGTCAGGAGTTCTGAAATTAGTCCTTCATGCGCGTGGCGCACCCTGCGACGCATGAAAAGATCATGCTCCTCTGGTGGGCATTTGCCGGAATCGGAATCGGAATCGGTATCGCAGTCGCAATCGCAATTGCTATCGGCCATTGCATACCGATACGACCGATTGCGACTGCGATTGCGATCCCGACGTTGCTGGCTCTTGCTGTTTTCGAAGCAGTCTCCTATGCGCGTGGCGCGCACCCTGCGACGCATGAAAAGGGCAATTTACCGCCGCGGACCTTCTATACAGGTTCGTGATCGTGATTGTGGTCGTGATCGGTTTATGGATGTTTGTTGACCGCCGATCACGATCACGATCACGATGTTTGCTAAGACTGCTATTATTGAAGCAGTCCTTCCTGCGCCGGTGGCGCACCCGGTGACGCATGAAAATGTTATGCTCCGGCCACAAGCTTCCTGCGCCGCCCTTTCAGGGCTCTTTTCATCGATCACCTATTCCCAGGGCTCACGCCCTGGGCTTTGCTGCGCCACCCCTTATAGTTGGTCTGCACCCGATTTTGGGTGCAGAGCATTCCCCAGCCTTGTCCAGACCCGGGAGGGTCATTTTACGACATTTCTTGTTGTTCCGATCTTGAATGGCAGGCCAACCGCGATTAGGCTCAAACGAATGTTTGAACACGCATCGTCCCACTACGAATTCGTCACCCCAGCCCCTGAATGGCTGCCCGAAGACTTTCGAGTGGGACGATGCGCTTTGGTCCGACAACGCATACTCAGATGTCGTCCCCACAGAGGACTCTACTATAAGGGTTGCGCCGGACCGAAGCCAGCGTGTTCTCTCTAACCCATGGAGGATATGCAGATGGATCTTGACACAAGCACAGTTGATTACGCGGCTTTTATCGGTCTGGACTGGGGCAGCGAAAAGCACTCCATTGCCCTTCAGGCTGCTGGTACCAAGGAGATCGAGCGCTATGAGCTCAAGCAGAATCCGGAAGACCTGCACGGATGGGTTCTCAAACTTCGAGGCAAGTTTGGTGGACGTCCCGTGGCAGTCGCCATCGAGCAAACGAAGGGAGCTGTGATTCATGCATTGATGAGCTATGACTTTGTGCATGTTTTCCGGATCAATCCCAAGTCGATGGCCGACTACCGAAAGGCTTTCTCTCCGGGGGGCGGCAAGGATGATCCTACCGATGCCGAGTACCTCCTCGAGTGGGTGACGCTGCACCGCGATCGCATCAAGCCCTGGGTGCCGGATGACCCGCAGACCCGTGCTCTGGAGAGACTGGTGGAGTACCGCCGGGAGGTTGTGAATCAACGCGGGGCGCTCACCAACCAGCTCACCCAGCTTCTGAAAGATTACTTTCCCCAGGCCCTGGACTGGGCGGGAGAAATCGACAGCGTGATGGCCTGCGACTTTTTGTCGAAGTGGCCGACCTTGGAGAGGGTGAAGAAAGCCAGGCTGGACACCCTCCGGACCTTTTACCGGCAGCATGGCAGTCGGAGCCGCGAACTCATCGAAGCGCGCCTGAAGGCGATCTGCACGGCCCAAGCGCTTACGGAGGATGCTACTGTCATAGAGACTTCGGTGACGATGGTGCAGACCATCCTCCGTGTCTTGCGCCCCACGATGGAGAACATTGATCGCCTCGACGTGGAGATCAAGGCGCGCTTCGAGGCGCATCCGGACATGGCAATCTTTGATAGTTTTCCCGGTGCGGGTGCCGCTCTGGCTCCCCGCCTCCTGGCAGCGATGGGCTCGGACCGAAGCCGCTTTGAGTCGGCGAGCGAGGTGCAACAGTATTCTGGCATTGCTCCGGTCACGGAGCGCAGCGGAAAACATCTGTGGATACACCGGCGCTTCGCCTGCCCCAAGTTCGTAAGGCAGACCTTCCACGAATTTGCCGGGCAGTCGCGCCATTGGTCCACCTGGGCTCGTGGTCACTACGAGATGCAGAGGGACAGGGGGAAGGAGCATCATGCGGCGGTTCGATCCCTGGCGTACAAATGGATACGGATAATCTACCGTTGTTGGAAAGATCGTGTCATGTACGACGAAGGGATTCATATCCAATCACTTCGAAATAAAGGATCCGAGGTTCTCGACTTCATTGACAAGGCGGCGTAGAGAATCATGAGACTCAAAAAAACTTGACAGACTACCTCAGATGTCTTCGGGGTTTTGCAGCCGTGATCCTTGGGATTTTCACGGCCGTGCAAGGCCTAGCCCTGAAAGGGCGGAACAGCACAGCCCAGGGCGCAAGCCCTGGGTTTTGGGGCCGGAGATCTCAAGCCCTGAAAGGGCGGCACAGAAACACACAAGTGATTCAGCGCCGCAATCGGTTCTATTTTCGGAACAGCCGGTGATCGGGAGCCTGAACCCTCAGAGCGTGAGGACGGCGGCGTCCCATTCGGTTTTCTGCTCATCCGATCGGTACAGCTTTATCAGGTTTACAACCACCTTCTGGGCGTCGCGCCGAATGGCGAAACGGTCCATGTTGCGAGTTGCCCGGCCGGAGATGAAGGTGCCGTCCGGCTGATACTTGGACTCGTGCCGCGGGCACTGAAAGCGTTGGTCCTGCGCCCGCCAGCGGAGTGCCGTATTCTCGTGAGGACATGATAGAGAGAATGCGTAAATGTGATTCGCGCTGCGCACGAGGATCACCTCATTATCCTCGTCAATGTTGACGCCATCTTCGGAGGGCAGGGGGTAAGAATGCTCGGTCCCTTGTTCGGGAATGGCATGGACGAATGCGACCGGCAAGGCGCGCGCGGCCTCGAGGCTCACGCCGGATGCGGCCAGCGCCGCAACCAGAGCGCACGAGGTGCGGGCAATGAAATCACGCCGTGTCGTCCGGGCATCGAAACAATGGCAGGCGGCAGGAGCGGCGCCGGCGTCGGTCTCGATTTTTTCAGTCTTTCTGTTCATTTTCGCCTCATACATCGATCGTCGCAGGTCAGGCCGCTACGGTCAAAAGCGTGCCTAAGAATAGCGTGGTCAGCCAAAGAACGGCGCTCATCGTCGAAATCGCCACCAGCCTGGGCCAACCGGCGTCGACTCCGAGCTGCCGCGACCGCCGCTCAGCAAACAACATGGCGACGCCGTTGGCTACCAGGAGCGCAACCAACCCCATTTTAAACCAGTAGAGCTTCGAAACCAGGAAAGTCGGCGTGTCGGCAGCGGTCATGAGCACGCCCGTCGACCCGACGACGACAATCCAGGAGATTACGTGTGCATGCGCTCTGCTCAGTGTGGCCAATACCGCCTCGCGTTCCTGCGATCCGGCTCGAATTGCACCCAGGACCTGGCGATCGGCGAACAAACCGGTTCCTCCGCCCATGACGAGACCTGCCAGATGAAGAAACCTGATTGTGACCGAAGCGAGCTGGTGGTTGCCGTAATAGGATGACCACCGCGCGATAAGGCCGACCAGAACAGTCAACAACATATATGTCACCTCGCGAATAACACGGTGTGGAATATAGGCAACCGAAAAGCCTCAATGCAGAGGGCGCAGAGACCGCAGAGCCCTGTTCGTTTTTTTGTGACTTCTCCCTGCACCCGTGAGACTCATGTCACTTCTGGATCTGAGGAGGATTGAACTTGGTATCGTCCACTGGGACGTTGTGAGTGATTTCCTTAAACTCAATCGAGGTTCCCGCAGCCGGATTCGGCGTGGAATATCGGGTCTTAAATGGCAGTTTCACGCCGTCGACCTCCCGGTAATCGTCGAAATCCGTCTGCTCCGGAAACGAGCCCAGTATCGTGCTGCCGCTGACCACCCTGCGAAGGAGCAGACCGGTCTGCAGGTCGAAATAAAGTTGGACACGCTGGCCGTCCGCCCGCGCCGAAACCAGGTATGCCTCTCTCTCGCCTACTGTGACTTTGCCGCTGACACGTGGGCTGAGGGATTCTTCCTTGATCTTCAGGGCGCGCGCGATATCCGCGGCACGCTTAATCTGCGCCAGTTCCAGTCCCTTTAATTCCGCTGAGTCGCTTGGATCTGAAACCCAGCCGATCGCACCGTTGAAGCCCTGGGCCGCGATCCCATCTGGCAAGGTCGTAATCGTGACAATTTTGTCGGGTGACGCCTGATAAACCTCGACAGGGAACGTGCCTCCCTTGCTGTCGACCATGGAGCCTCTCATGACCCGGCTTTTCAATTTCTCATAGGCTGCGCTGTTCCCGATGGCCTGCAGGTACTTGTCTATAATCTGATCGTAGGTCGGCAAGTTTGCTTGAGCGGGGCGAGGCCCGGGGGCTGGCGGCGGCGCCGCAGCCTGCCCGAGGGGCGGTGTCGCCACCGGTCGCTGCTGGCCGCGATGACAGCTGTAGCAGGTTACTTGAGTCTGGCCATCGAAGCTGTTCTTGTTGACGCCAAGCACGAGCTGGATCATCTGGCGCCCTGTCTGCTTTGCGCGCTTGTCGTCCTTTTCATAAGCTTCGGGCGCATGGCACTGGTCGCACCTCATGCCCACCGACGTGCTGATCAGGGTCATAACCGTTTTCAACCGCGATGCGGGCATCCCCTTGAGCACTTGGATATTCTTGAAAACCTGCTCCGCCGGGGGCTCAGCCTGATTGCCGGTGGGCGCGGCGGATGGATTACCTTGTGCCTGCCCACCCTGCGCAGCTGTTGAACCTGCATAGCTGTGCGGCGCCAGGAAACTCACGATCATAATACTGAACGCCAAATCCCACATTGCCGCGCAAAGGCTGCGCCTGACTTGAGCCTTGACCATTTGCATATTCTCCTTGATGGAGTTCCCGAGCAGAGCATACTCCGGCCACCTATCTCGATTCCGGCCGGGCTAATGAACGGAAAACTGAGAATAAAGATGCAGGAAAGCGGCAATCGGGTCAAGCGTTGGTGCAGGAAAAATTTTGTTAAAAAGCAGCCACAAAGAGCTGGAGATCTCCACAGCGTTAATCTTCAAGCCGGAGAGATTCGTACTACTTATGTACGAGGCCTTGCCATTCAGGCAAGAAAAGCAAAATCTCACCGGAGAGGCCGCAGAGGTGGCGGAGAGCGCAGAGTTCTTATTTTTTCAAAAAATCTGCGCGCTCTGCGTTAAGGCTTTTTTAAGTTGCGGGTATTCCGCGCCGTGGTCTTCGAAGCCGCTGTTTATTCTCGGGGAACGGCCCGCGTTGTTCCGCCTGGTTGCGTTAACGCCTGGCATTGGCTCCCGAAAGCACACAGGTTGCCGTTGCGATCTTTGTCGGATCGCTTTCGGAGACTGCTTTCAGCGTAACCTTGGCTGATACAGCACTCCCCTGAGTCCGAGCTGCGTACACCGATATCGGCTGAGTGTCCCCGAACTTGACTGCCGCCAGTGCGTTACGCAACTGTGCCGTCCACCCCTGGCCCTCGACCGAGACGGACATACGATAGATGTCGCTATCCAAAAATAAAGCCGCGTCTTGCGGATGCAGGGAAGCCGCGACCGGCGCGGCCGCGCCTGTGTTCTTTAATGTGAAGCTGCAGTCCGTCGACAATGCGGACACGCTCTGCGCGGGCGGCGGAGTCACCGACACGCCATGGGTTTGCGGGCCGGCGCCGTCCAGCGATCGTACCCCGACGATATAGGACAGGATTCCGTTCGCATCCCTCCGCAAGCCGATCATGTAGAAATGCATGCGGTTAGGCGTGTCCTCCCACTCGTACTGACTGCCGGAATTGAGACCGGCATGAAAAAGGGCGTCATTCACTTGCCGATAGTCCGCGATCGTGCGCATCACGGGCGTGCCGTCCGGCCTCTTGAAATCGACCATATGAATATCTTCCGGATGGGCATCGATCACCCAATTGAAGCAACCATAGCCTGTCGATGAATCGGCTCGCGTCCTGCTCTTGGTGATCAGCACGCCGTTATCCGGCGTAAAGGAGTCGTAGCCGATCCGCTGGACGACTTCCAGTGTGTAGAAGTTGAAGGTTGGCGCTCCGGCGCAAAGCGGGTCCTTATTGATGTCGCACGGCGGGGTCTTGTCTTGTGGGGCGTCGCCGTCAAGAGTGACCGTTATGCCGGCGAGCCCTGTCGGCCCTGGATCCACAGCCCTTGCAGTGACGGTGGCTACTGCCAAACCTGACCCTGCCAGGCCGTTTCGATTGAGCTTCAGGACTTGTTCCGGGCGGACAAATTCGAAGCGAATCCTCTCGCGCAGCATGAACCCCGCGGGCATGGCTGCCCCTTCGCTTGCGGGCACGACCCAGCGCCGGTGCGGTCCACCCGGCCCGTTGAACGAACCGCGGTCCATGATATCCCAGACCCCTGATCCAACTCGATGGTAAGGCGTCATATAGGGATTGTTATTGTTATCTCCGGTGTTGAATGCGTAGTGGGCGATTTCGTGAGTGATGGTCCCGGAGTTCTCTCCCTGTCGCATCGACGACAGTCCCCACTGCTGTGCTCCGGCCTTCCAGGAGGTCCAGGGGACGTAGCGAGTGATGACCCACCCGGGCATGGTGGGATCGGGATTGCCCCACTCCGCTGGAATATCTTCCTTGGTCTGAAACTTCATTTCCCCGAATTCCTGCCACACGCTGGTTTCGTCATAGCCGGCGTAGATGCGCAGGACAATGTCGTACTTCTTCTTGATGTCGGCTCCGGCTTGCGCAGCCCAAAGAGCGTCGACATCGGCTTCCATGTTGCCGTTGCATAGGAACCCGGTGGGACAACCGCTCTGCTGCTTGTACTCGTTGAGACCGTACTGGAACAGGTTTTTCGGCATCCGGTACGGTCCGTAGGCATCCATCTTGGGAATGCCGATCTTGCCACGCGATTGCTGCATCCAATAGCCGTTGATTGTGTGACCATGGTTGATTTCGCCCGGCTTGTTCCAGAAGTCAGCGTAGAACTGGGGCACGTCCTCGCGCCGGACCGGGTCGATCTGCGGATTGCCGAAAAGGTCCGACTTTTTCGGGAGCGTGATCACGAAGGACTGATCAGGAAAATCGACGGCGACGAGCGCGATCTTCAATTGCCGGGCCGGAACCAGCGAAGGATCAGCCCAACTCTTGCCCGGGATAGGATGATAGTCGGCCCATGTCATATCCTGCTGGTCCTGGCATTTTTGCGGATCGATGGGCGCCAATGACGGAGGCTGGCTGCCAGCTGCCGCAGGCTTGGCCGTCGAATTCTGAGCCAGGATCGCTCGAGCACTCCACGCCACAGCGATTACCAGGATCAGGGAGAGAGACAGCAAAAAAAAGATACGTGCGAATCCGATGCGCGTTCTGAAAGTCTGATTTTCCATAAGATACCTGTCTTGATTGAATATCGGATGAACTTTACGCCTCCCCTGCGAAGGGAGATGGGCGGTGTATTTCCATTGACTTCGAAAAAAATGCTGGCGCGATTGTAACAGAAAACCGCGGACACCCAATACTGTTCGGAGCCAGATCATGCTAGAATGCGGCCCGCAGGTTGCGAGGTACACTACCGAGCAGGGAGGAAGAGTTATGGGTAATCGACGGTTTGGACACGCTGCGGTTTTAGCCGCGTGTTCGCTATTCATATTGATGGCATACGCCGGGCCGAAGGATTTCTGGGTGACCAAACCCTACACCGACTGGACCGCCAAGGAGGTGGATAAGATCCTCATCAAAGATTCGCCCTGGACCCACGTGCTGCTGCGGAACGCCCCGTCCAGTGGAGGCGCCATAAGTGACACCGGAGCGGGCGGAGGGAACTCGAAGGGTGGCGGTGGAGGAGGCGGTGGCGGAAGAAATAGTGGTGGCGGAGGTGGCGGTTCGGAAGGCCCGCCGCCAATCTACATGAACTGGTACGCGCGGCCGATTCGCGAAGCGGTTGCGCGGCAGATGATGTTGAGCGTGCCGAATACGTCCAAAGAGCAGATCGCCGGCATTCTGAATCGCAAATCTGAGTTTTATGAAGTGATGCTGAGGGGTTTTTTGCCTGGTGGCGGCGGGGGCCGCGGAAGCCGGGGAGTCTCCGGGGATGCCGCTGCGGCGCTGACAAAATTCAAAGAGGACACGTGCCTGCAAAAAAAAGACGGCACGAAGATTCCCCTCGCAAACCTGATCATGCCACGAACCAGGACTGATCCCGCATTTCTGCAGTTTGCCAAGGAGATCGACGGCAAGCCCACATGCACACTCGAAGATAAGGAGATAACGCTGGTAATCAGGATCGACGACAACATCTTCAAATATAAATTCAAGTTTGCCGACATGATGATCAACGACAAACTGGAGCTCTAGCGTCTGCAGTTTTCGATGGCAGCGTAACGCAAAAGATCAACGCGGAGGTCGCAGAGAAAAGGCTTTCAAAGGCAAGAACCCTCTGCAGCCTCTGCGTTAAGGTTTTTGGCATGCGCCTATGTCGCTTTGTGCGGTCATCCCGGGGAATTGCGTGATTGATGGTATACTTCGCGGGGAGTTCCCAGGCATGCCGCACCGCATGGCGGACGCCACTTGCAATGAACCCTAGAAAGAAAAGGAGAGAAATCAATGCGTCTGATGGTGAAGAGTTTTATGACAATTTTGGCACTGCCTTGTGTCGTTGCGTTGGGACCAGGTTTTCCGCAGGCCGAGGCTCAAGCGATCAAGGAGAAACTCATGAATCCTGCAGCACTCACGGAAAAAGCGCCGGAAACATTCCAGGCACAATTTGACACCACGAAGGGCACATTTTTGATTGAAGTGACCCGTGCCTGGGCTCCAGCCGGGGCCGACCGCTTCTATAATCTGGTCAAGAACGGATACTATGACAATTGCCGATTCTTCCGCGTCATGTCGGGATTCATGGCGCAGTTCGGCATCAATGGTGATCCCAAGCTCAATACGGTCTGGAACCAGGCGCGCATCAAGGATGATAAGGTCCTGCAGTCCAACAAGCGCGGATATGTCTCCTATGCCACGGCCGGTCCGAATTCCCGCACTACTCAGCTCTTTATTAATTTTAGCCGACAATTCCTGGTCTTGACAGCCAGGGCTTTGCCCCCTTCGGCAAGGTAAGCGCAGAAGGAATGAAAGTCGTCGATGCTTTCTATTCCTCCTATGGCGAAACGCCAGCGAGACCAGGGGAACATCCAGATGCAGGGCAATACCTATCCTGGACAAGAACTTTCCGAAGCTCGACTTCATCAAGTCTGCCGTTATCTTCAACGCCAAATAGCGTTGCGGTCGGATTTCGACACGGCACTCAACACACTAAGCCGCATGTCCGCATCGCAAGAACCTCAACGCAGAGGTTGCTGAGGCCGCAGAGGATCTTTAAAAGATCTCCCTCTGCGACCTTCGCGACCTCTCTGGAAACTTGCCTCCCGAAACAGGGCCGAAGGCCCGATTCATACCAGCCTGGGGCAACGCCCCAGGTGCTGGGGCGATTTTTGTTTATAGGGCTGAAAGCCCGTTTCATTTGGAGCGGGCCTTCAGCCCTTCTTTTCTGCCATTCCCCAATCCTGGGGCGTTGCCCCAGGCTGGTATGGAGCGCGCCTTCGGCGCTGGGCCCTATGGAGCACATGGAGTTTCTGATTTCAATGAACGCCGCAGCCGTCGAATGAACGCCGCAGCCGTCGTAAGAGCTCTGCGTTGGTTATTTCAAGCCCTCTCTCATTTATTTCATATAAATCACATTTTTCATGAAATTGTGTTGACAATGATTTCATGCCATGGTATTTGAGTATCGTGTCGGTGGGAAAAAGTGGAAAAAAGAGGCAAAAGGTGCCGCTAAACACAAAGCAAATCGCCTGGTAGTGGAAAAGCAGGGTGGGCCCAAGGACGTAGGCCGAACACCAATGAAGAGGTTGGTCCTGTAGGGAGGCGGGACAACCCTTGAGGCTCGCTGAGGAATCATGAAAGCAAAGGGAAATATTCTGGTTGTAGATGATGAACCCTGTGTTCGCGACATTTATCTCCAATTTCTGCGCATGTCCGGCTACGAAGTCGATGCCAGCGGGTCCGGCGAGGAGGCCCTGCAGGCCGTCGCCCAACAGCCCTACGATCTCCTGATTCTTGACTTGTGCTTGACGGGGATGGACGGGCTCGCGACCTTTTCACGCGTGCAGACGATCGCCCCTGACACCAAGGCAGTCGTAGTTTCCGGTTCCCTGGACAGATTTGAGTCGGAGTTGAAACATGCTCAAAGGAATGGCCTGGCGGGAGTGCTTGCCAAGCCTTTTGCATTGCGGGATCTTTCCGCGTTGGTCGAGTCTGCTTTTGACGGCCGGAGGCGAGCGGCTTAGTTGCGTGTGCCGCTCTCGCTGCGCGGATCCAATCTGCCGGGTTTAATTATGATTGAAGGCTTTCTGGACTTTCACGGCTCCTTTTATCACACCGTTGACGTCAAGGGACGTGTCAGCCTGCCCGCCAAATTCCGCACCATGATCGGCCAGCGTGTCGTCGTCACCCTGGGCTTTGATCCCTGCGTCTGGATTCTCCCCGAGTCGAGCTGGGAAACCTGGCTCAAGAAGGTGCGCTCCATGTCGCAGCTGGACCCTTCAGTCCGAAAGCTCACCCGTCACATGGTTGGCAATGCCCAGGAGTGCGAAATCGACCGCCTCGGCCGGATTCACCTTTCCGCACCTATCCGCGCCTATGCGGGCATCGACAAGGACGTCGTTGTGATGGGAATGATCGATGCCATCGAAATCTGGGACAAGGATCGGTTCGAACAGCGGCAGGCCTCCGACATCACAGCCCTGAACAGCGGCACTCAATCGCCTATTTCCGCACCAGCCCGAACCTGATGTGGGATGCGCATTCCTTCGTGCTGTAGACGCGCTCGATTGCCTTCTGGAAATCGCTCTCCACGGCATGATAGATATCGACAAATTTTTGCGGATTGAGGTCGATCATGGGGAACCACGTGCCTTGGACCTGGACCATGATTCTGTGTCCTTCCTTGAAGGTGTGAAAGACGTCCTGCAATTCGAATTCGATCTCGGTGATCTGACCGGGAACAAAAGGTTCCGGCATGGACAGGCTGCGGCGGAACTTCCCGCGCAACACATCCCCGCGGATCAGCATTTGATACCCACCCAGATTTACGTTGCCAGGGTTGGGATCCGGATTGCGCATCCCATCCGGGAAAACGTCGATGACTTTCACGACCCAGTCCGAATCGGTTCCCGAGGTAGTGACGAACAGACTTGCCGCTATGGGGCCGGCAACGGTCACACCGTCGGTGAGGGGCTCGCTCTGATACACGAGCACGTCAGGACGCGTCGCGGCAAACCGCTGGTTTTCGAGCATGAAAGCCGGGTTGTACCAATGAACGATTTCGGAGGTATAGGGAACCGGCTTCGCCGGATCGCTTACATATTCCCGATAACCGGCAGCGGAGGAGGAAGGCGGTGACCACGACAAAGCCCCATTCGTTTGCAGGTAGAGATCTTTCGCTTCCAGATTCCGCGGTGGCCAGCTTTCCAGCGAGCGCCATTGGTTGGCGCCGGTTTCGAAAACGAAAGCTCCGGGCAGATCGAGTTTGCCTTGATCTTTCAGGTAATAGTTGAAGAAGGGCACCTCCACCCGGTCGGTATACTCGTCCGCGGTCTTCGAGCCAAAGTCGATCGCCCCCAGTCTCTGGCCGTCGGTCGCGCTCCATTCCCCGTGGGACCACGGACCCATGACGAGCATGCTTTTTGCATTGGGATCCTGCTGCTTGATGGCCTGGTAGGTGTGGAGCGCGCCAAAGAGGTTTTCCGTGTCAAACCATCCACCCACCACCATGACTGCAGGTTTGATGTTTTTGAGATGCGGAAGAATATTGCGCGCATCCCAGAAAGCATCCCAGGTGCCGTGCTGCATGAGTTCGTTCCAGAATGCCACCTGGTCCTTCAAATACTTCGTATTTGCGTTCGGCAGCGGCCCCATCTCCAGAAAGAATTTGTACCCGTCCGGGGTCCTATGGTCGAATTGCTTGTCGGGCTCCGACTTCGGCGCGGGGCGGGGCCAGCCGAACCAACTGTAGAAATCAAAAGCATGAGGGAGAAGAAACGCCCCGTTGTGAAAGAAATCGTCGCCCCCCATCCATTTGGAAACCGGGGCTTGCGGGGACGCCGCTTTGACGGCAGGGTGGGCATCGATTATCCCCATGGACGTATAGAATCCCGGATAGGAAATCCCGCTGATCCCCACGCGTCCGTTGTTTTGCGGCACGTTCTTGATCAGCCAGTCGACGGTGTCGTAGGTGTCCGTTGTTTCATCGATGTCGAGATTGCTGTGCTTGACCGGCAGGTAGGGCCGCACGTTCACGTACTCCCCTTCAGACATGTAGCGTCCGCGAACATCCTGATAGACCACGATGTATCCTTCATGAAAGTACCGCGTCCGTTGTCTCCCCGGTTCATTGATGTATTTGTCCGGGCCATAAGGGGCCACGCTGTATGGCGTGCGTGTCATGATGATGGGGTATTTGCGATGAGTATCTTTGGGAACATAGACCGCTGTGAAGAGCTTGATGCCGTCCCTCATCGGGATCTGGTATTCGTATTTTTTGTAATGCTGGCGGATGTATTGAGACTCCGCCGCCCCAATCGAGATCGTGCCTGTGAACAGAACGACAGAGACCCACAGGGCAATTACCAGGATTTTAGCGGATCGTTCCCATCTCGACATAATAGCTCCCTAAAATATTTCCCCGCATGGTACAACTCCACAACCCTAATCCCAAGCCGAAACACCTCCCATATGTGATTCGGGCAGCAAAAGCTAAAAGCCGCCACAAATGGCACGGAGCGGCACGGTCGCAATCCACCAATTTCACCGCGGAGATGCGAAGGTCGCAGAGAGTTGCGAACTACGAACAACTCCCGGTTCCTTTCTGTCGCCCTGTCAGGGCTCTTCTTCCTTTCACCCTTTACCCCGGGCTGCGCCTTGCTTGCCCGGGGCTACTATCTTGCCGCCGCTGCCGCGGCTGCCGGGGCGCTGCCCCGGAGGGGCAGTGAGAAAGTAGCCGGGGGCAAGCGAAAGCGCAGCCCCCGGTAGGCCATCGCAAGGGAACGAGCCCTGAAGGGGCGAAAGAAAATCCTGCGCGGCCTGGTAAGGTTTTTCCCCACTGTCTTATTCGCAGACTCGCCATTCGGCGACCGTCATTCTCCCTCCGTTTCCGGCCAATAATGCTTGGGATATCTGTGCTGGAGTTGCCGTCGCAGCGCCGGGTAATGCCGCTCCCAGAATCCGGGCAGGTCCTGGGTCACCTGCACCGGGCGCCGGTTTGGGGCAAGGAGATGTACAGTCAGGGGGATGCGCCCGGAGCAGAGGGTCGGCGTCGATTTCATGCCGATGAAATCCTGCAAGGCGGATTCGATCCACGGCAACTTTCCAGATTCGTAATGGACAAGAACTTTGCGTCCGCCGGGCAGGGAAACGCGCTCCGGGGTTTCGCGCTCGATCAGACTTTTTTGTCGCGACGTCAGTCTCGACTGCAGAGCGTGCAGCAGCGAAACGTGGGCAAGCTCAGCCACGCTGCGCCGTCGGGCGCAGCATTCTGCGCTGGCGGCGCTGACCTGCTCATCATTGATGGAACGGAACGCGGCGGCGGGGTAGTGCTGGACGAGAAGTGCGATGCGAGCCCTGAACGAGGCCACACTTTCGCCGTCGCGAAAAACCTTTAGTCCGCGCGATCGCACATTGTCGAAGAGCATGCGCGTCACTGCTTCGGACGGTGGTGCCGGGCGCACGGTTTCTTCGAGCACCAGCTCGCCGTACAGAGTCTGGCTTGATTCCTCCACTCTGCCCGCTGATTCATTCCACGACAAGGTACTCCGCAGGTTGATTTCCTCGGGGAAAAGCCCGGCCAGCCACTCGGGTTCCACCGCGGATGCGCGCCGGATGAGGACGCCTGCGCCTGGGTAGATTCCTTTTCTTTCTGTTCTCTCTTCCGCATCCACGGCGACAATGAGCGGGGCGTGGTGAACCACACTCGTATCCGCCAGCCTGCCGGAACCGCCGGCTGCGAGCAGGAACTCTCGAGCTGTCGGCCCGCGACGCCTGGCAACGCGGTCGGGGAATGCCGCAAGGATGGCGATCATAAGTGCTTGATCTTCATCCTGCGCGCGCGCTGCTCTGGCTGTGCGCTTCAGCAACCGGCCGAGCTGCCGGCGCACGCGCTCGACTGCTTCTACGGCACGCGTGTCCAAACCGAGTGACCGAAGCCGATTCGGATCGAAGCGCGCCGCTTCGGCTGCGCGGAAGCGCTCAAGCAGCTCGAGCAGATCCGAAGGGCCGGTGCTGCGCGCCCCTTTGGATGAAGCCGTTCGGCTCAAGTCGCTGCGCTCATCGAACCGGATCTCCCTTTCATTGAGCAGGGCTGCGACCAGGCAGCTCGGTTCCGCCACACCGAGTCTCTCCCCCTCAACGATCAGGCGCGCGATGCGTGGGTGGACCGGAAATCGAATCATCTGCCGGCCGGTTTCTGTGAGCGACCCGTCAGCCTCGATGGCGCCAAGCCGTGCCAGCAAATCCCCGGCAGCGCGCACAGCTGAATCCGCGGGCGGCTCAAACCAGGTGAAGGAACGCAGATCGCGGATGCCTGCGCTGTGCAGGATCAGGACCGATTCCGCCAGATCCGCGCGCTTGATCTCAGGCAAGTCGCGCTCGGGACGCGACTCGAAATCATGACGCGTGAAGAGGCGCACGACCTGGCCATTCCGTGTTCTGCCCGCCCGACCTGCCCTTTGAATGGCCGACGCTTTGCTCACCTTGACAAGCGATAGGACAGGAAGGCCGCTCCATGCCGAATGTCCTGCCATACGGGCGAGTCCGGAATCGATCACGGCGGCGACGCCGGGGATCGTGATCGAGGTCTCCGCGACGTTGGTGGCCAGGATCACTTTTCTCTCCTGGGACGGCTCGACTGCGCGAGCCTGTGCGGAGGCCGGAAGATCTCCATGCAGGGGAAGTACCAGGAGGTGGGCTCCGGCCGCGAGAGTTTGAAGAGCGTCCGCTGCCATGCGAATCTCGGCTGCACCGGGCAGGAAGATGAGGACATCCCCCCCGAGGCCCGTCTTCAACAGCCTCGAAACCGCCGCCGCGACTTTTTCGTGCAGAGGGCGTTGAAGCTCGCGCTCCTCATAGGCCACGGTCACCTCGAATCGGGTGCCTGCCGAGGTCAGCACGGGAACTCCGCCGAGAAAACTTGCGATCGGCGCCGCATCCAACGTAGCCGACATGATGACGAGCTTCAGATCCGGGCGTTGCTCGCATTGGAGGCGCCGAAGAAAGGCGAGGGCAAGATCGGTGGTAAGGTGGCGCTCGTGAAACTCGTCAAGAATGACTGTCGAAACACCTGCCAGGAGCGGATCTTGCACGATCCTGCGTGCGAGAATCCCCTCGGTGAGGAATCGGATGCGCGTCTTGGGGCCGGCGACGTTCTCGAACCGGATCGAGAAGCCGACGGTCTCGCCGAGTCGTTCTCCAAACTCTGCTGCGACGCGCGCCGCAGCCAGCCGGGCCGCGAGCCGCCTGGGCTCCAGGATGAGGATCTCGCCGGCCGATGCGAATCGGGCATGGTACAGTGCTCGTGGCACGCGCGTGGTTTTTCCTGCCCCGGGAGGTGCGCACACTACCAGCCCGCTGGACGACCTCAGGGTCGCTACGATCTCAGGTAATGCGGCATCGATGGGTAGTGCATCCAGCTGTTGGTTCATGGGGCCTGAAAATGCAAAGCAGCCACGAATGACACGGAATCTACTCTGCCAATTCGTGCCATTCGTGGCTGCAGTCAAAAAACGGGTAATTCAGGCTACTTTGAGGCGGGCACTGCAGCTTTGCGCAGTGCCCGCCTCAGTTCGTGCATCTGGCGCCGCACGGTCTTGAGCTGGGCATGATCATGTGCCTGCAAGGCGATGTCCCGCTTCTTCTTCAGCCCTTTCATCTGCGACTTGATGTCGCTTTTACTGGCACCGGCTGCCTTGATCTTCCGGTGAACGTGCATGTCGAGATTGAGCGCTTTGCACAGGGCAGCCAGCAAATGCTCTTTGTTCAACTGGGTGTAACCCTGTACGGCTTCGTGCTTCATTCCCTTGGCAATTTCACGAAGTTCCGCAACCGTCATTTCTTTGAGTTGCTCATAGGTATAGGTCATAACCCTGTGTCTCCTTTGAGCGAACGGGTGCGGTGTGCAAAGGATGCGCCCCGCACCCGATTCGAACCTGACAAATTCTGCAAGCCCCGACAATGGGTTACTGCTGTCCTGGGCCTCCGCGTCTGCCTCCCGGGCCGGCCGGTGAGGGCGGCTTGTGAGGCATCTTCTCGGCGCGATTGGCCGCGAGATACGCGAATGCCGCGGAGATCGTGGCCATCTGGATGCAGTCGCGCGGCTGGAGCCGCTCGTAGGTGTCCAGGTTCGTGTGGTGGATGATGGTGTTGTACTCGATCTCATCCTGAATGAACTGGAAAGCCGGCAGACCCACGCCGTCGAACGACTGGTGATCCGTGCCTCCCGTGTTTCGAATGGTCAGTGTCGTCATGCCCATGCTGCGGAATGGCTCCATCCACTCACGGAAGATCGGCGCCACCGCGTCATTGCCTTGAAGGTAAACGCCACGAAGCGCACCGGTGCCGTTGTCGATATTGAAGTAGACCGAGAACTTGTCATATTCAGGCTTTGTCTTGAGCGGGCCCTGCGGTGCTCCAAAACCGCCGCCTCCGCCGCGCTGGCCGCCGGCTGGTGCTGCCCCGCCTGCGGCGGCTGGGGTAGCCGGCCGGTCCACAAGGTGCGTTGATACGTACTCGCGCGAGCCGAGCAAGCCTTGTTCCTCACCCTCCCACAGCCCGATGCGCACCGTGCGGCGCAGCGGCACGCCGGTGGCCTTGAGTATGCGCATGGCCTCCATCATGGCTGCCGAGCCCGCACCGTTATCGGCTGCGCCCTCCGCCGCGTGCCAACAATCAAAATGCCCGCCGAGCAGAACGATCTCATCGGCTTTGTCGGTGCCCGGAATATCGCCTACGATGTTGAACACAGGGGGATTTGGATAGAATGTGTTCTTGATGTCGGCCTCGATGGTGACCGGGACGTTCTTGTCCAGCATGCGCCCGATGCGACCATACTGCTCCGCTGGGATCACGACTGCCGGAAGGGTAGTCGCTGGATCGCTGGTGCGGCTGCCGCCGATAACGTAGATGCCGTGGCCACGTGGGGTTGTCGAGAGCAGACCAAGCGCGCCTTCCGTCCGGAAGAAATCGTTCCGATTGAAACCTCCGGCAGCGCCTCCGCGTCCACCCGGGGCAGCCGGTTGTCCGGCAGCTGGTGCCGCTGGGGCACCGGGGGCAGCTGGAGCGCCGGGTCCACCCTGCCGAGCTGGAGGAGCCTGCGCTGGAGCGCCCTGCCGTGCGCCTGGCGGTGTCACGCCGAATTCCGGTTGCGCCGGCTGCGCCATTTCCATGGCTTCCAGCTGCTCCGCCGTATACCGCTTCGACGGCGGATCCCAGAAGGCGGGGACATTGGGTATTGCCTGCGTCAAAACCCACTTGCCCTTCAGCTTGCCCTTGTACTGAGCCAGATCCTCCGCGGTCGTGGCCGTCACCAGAATGGCTTCGCCGCTCTGAAGGCCGTTCGTGCCGGGGGTCCAAGCGGTCGGCGTGCCCGGGATGGCGAACTTTCCTTGCCCCCACGAGGCGGCCATATAGAACTTGTCGTTCGTCCAGCCGCGGTCGAAACCGTTGCGATTCTCCCAGGGCTCAATCTTGACGTTCACCAGCCCAAATTCCTTCATCTTGCCCATAGCCCATTCAGCAGCCTTCTGGGCATTAGGCGAGCCGGTCAGACGTGGGGAGTAAACGTCTGACAGCCAGCTGTTCAACTCCATAACCTGCGAGTGCTGCATGCCTTCTGCTTTGATCTTGTTGATGTCCGCATAGTTGACATTTTCATTCGTGGCCAGCAGCGGCAGGGCGAGCAGCAGCGCCACTGACGCCAGCACGTAAAGATGCTTTCTTCTCATTTCTTCATCTCCTGCGGGACGGACAGGGGAGCGGTCCGCGTCCCGGCGATAATCCTTTGACGGTACTGGGGACATGGTTGATTCTAAGCGTTTCTATCACGCCGGCAAAAGAGGGGCAAGCGAATTCAAAACCAAAGGCCGCCCCCTGGGAATAATCAAGATTAGCGCAAAATTATGGGTTCTCAAAAACCAGCCGCGAATGGCACGAATGCTTGACCAGAGTCAAGGTCTGTCCTTCGTGGCTGCTTTTGCTTTTCCAGCGGCAACTCTCACGCTGGTGCGGTGAGCTTGCGGGCGAGGGCGACGGCGAGGCTGGCATTCTCAGCGTATCCGTCGGCTCCGATCTGTGCGGCGAAATGCTGCGTTACCGGGGCCCCGCCGATCATTATTTTCACTTTGTCGCGGATACCGGCCTGTTTCAGAGCTTCGATCGTATGGGTCATACCTGTCATGGTAGTGGTCAGCAGCGCGGAGAGCGCAACCAAGTTCGCGCCCGAGGAATTTACGGCCTCGATGAACCGATCGGGGGATACGTCGGCGCCGAGATCGACCACTTCAAACCCTCCTCCTTCGAGCAGCGAAGCCACCAGGTTTTTGCCGATGTCGTGCAGGTCGCCCCTGACCGTGCCGATCACGATCTTTCCGGCTGCACGGGCGCCGGTTGCCGCCAGCAGCGGGCGCATCGGATCCAGCGCCGCCTTCATGGCGCGCGCGGCAAGTAGGAGTTCGGGGACGTAATATTCCTCACACTCGAACATGCGCCCCACCCTGTCCATCGCCGGTATCATATATTTGGAAATGATTTCCATTGCGGGAGTTCCGGCTTCCAGAGCCTCGCGGGTGACAGAGGCAGATGTTTTTGCGTCGCCCTTCAGGATCGCGTCGTACAGCTGCTGCAAGTCGACCATGTTGCTCCTCTCTCCCTGTGCCATTCGATCGCCGATGCCATGTTACCATTGTTTCCCACAATCCTGACCATGTCTCCTTTCCCCATCTGCGATTCATGCGGTGACATGCACCGTAAGGCGCGGCATAGGTATAGCCCGGGACTTGGGTCCCTGGGAGCCCGTCCGGGCCAGGTAGAGCCGGGCGACGCGCGAGAAAAGAACCACCACTGATCACAAGCTGAATACAAGGGGCCGGCGATCAAGGGTGACTTTGCCTCAAACTTGGAAATTCGTAGGCGCTGCGATCGCTTGCGTGATACGATGCCGCAAACTTTGTTTGTGGTATGCCTGCCTGTTGGTTTGGGCGGGAAATTGAATCCGGGAGTGACGATATGCGCCGATATTCTTTTTACTTAGCGGTTCTTGCCGGTTTCCTCTTCGCCGCTTCAGCGTTTGGCCAAGGCAAAGGGGCGGGGGGCCCCGCTTTGGTCGGAACCCTGACCATCAAGGCCAAAGAAGGCACGAAACTGCCCGACTCATTTGATGTAGTCCTCTATCGATCGGACCGAACCGAATCCGGGCGTCAATCGGTCAAGAATCATGAGTCCTACCGGTTCACCGGCATTTCCAGAGGGGACTGGGAAATCGCCGTAGAAGGAGAAGGCCGGACCCTCGGACGCATGAAATTCGCCATAAACTCAACGAACAGCGGTGACACTCGACAGGACCTGGAGCTGGAATGGCGCGAAAAATCGGGTCCGGCATCCGCCAATGCCGGAACGATTTCCGCCTTGGATCTGTATAAGCGCAGTCCGGAGAGCGATAGTCTGATGAAGCAGGCTCTGGCCGAGAGTACCAAGAAGAACTATGCCGGGGCGGCCAAACTCCTGGACCAGATTGTTACCGCCGATGCCAAGGATTTCGAGGCGTGGACCGATTTGGGGAACACCCTGTTCGCGCAGGGCAAACAAGGCGAAGCCGAAAAGGCATTCCGCCGTGCGCTGCAAGAGCAGCCGTCTTATCCGCTGGCGCTCTTGAATCTCGGCAAGCTGAACTATGGCCAGAAGAACTATGATGCTGCGATTGCCACGTTGAGCCAGTTGGTTGGCGCTCATCCGGAGGCAGCGGAAGCTCATCGCTTCCTCGGCGAGTCCTATCTCCGCGTCAAAAAGGGTTCCAAGGCGGTTCCGGAGCTGGAGGAAGCGGCGCGTCTCGACCCGGAAAACCAGGCAGAGGCGCACCTCAGCTTGGCTGCTCTCTACGATGCGGCTAACCTGAAGGATCGGGCGGCAGCCGAGTATGAAAAGTTTCTGCTGGTAAGACCCAGCTACACCGACAAGAAGACGCTGGAGAAGTATATTCACGACAACAAGAAACTCTGAGCCGAGAATTTCCAGCGAATCCGGCGTCTTCCCTACGGTCACCTCGGATGGCGGCCGCAGCAGGCCGATTAGATTAATTTCATTTGATTTTCCGAAACTTCTGATAAGATTTGTTGAGAAATTGGAAACGCTGAAGATCAGAAGGCGGGGAAATATTTCACGCCGATTCCGTATCCTCGGATAACGTTTTAACCTTGACACCTGGCAGAGGAGTTATCCGAGAGGGGGGTGGCGTTAGTGGATTCTGCCTCCATGGCAGAGCGTTGGGTAATCCTTCGGGATTTTGTTGGGAGTAATTTTGCATAGGGGAGAGCTTAAAATGCGAAGACTGGGTTTATGTGCTTTGCTGCTCGTTTTACTGACGCCTGTCCTCCATGGTCAGGCGGTCAGCTCACTGACGGGTTTGGTCACGGATCCGTCAGGTGGTGTCGTTCCAGGTACCACGATCACCATTGTCAACACCCAGACCGGTGTCCAGCGTGAAACCGTATCCAACGACGGGGGAAGCTACACTTTCCCAGCCGTCATGCCGGGAACATATAACCTGACAGCCAAAAAAGCGGGATTTAACGCTGTCGAAGTCAAAGACATTACGTTGTCGGTGAACACGCCCGCGACGGTCAACGTCAAGTTTGAGAAGGTTGGAGGCGTTTCGGAAACAGTCACGGTCTCGGCGTCCGCGGTGCAGGTAAACACCACCGACGCTTCACTGGGAAACGCCATCACCTCCTCGGCTATTCTCCAGCTCCCGTCGTTCCAGCGGGACGTCGTAAACCTGCTCCTGCTCCAGCCCGGCGTCACTACGGGCGGACAGGTCAATGGCGGGAAAGCGGATCAGGCTAACGTCACCCTCGACGGTGTCGACGTCAATGACCAGGTCAACCGCAACCTGCAAAGCGTGCTGCGCGTCACTCTCGATTCCGTGCAGGAGTTCCGCACAACCACCACGAACGCGAACGCAGACCAGGGGCGCGGCTCCGGCGCCGAGGTCGCGCTGGTGACCAAGAACGGCACCAATGAATATCACGGCTCGATGTATGAATACAACCGCAACACCCTGTTCGCGGCCGACACCTTCTTCAACAACCGCAGCCTGAAGCCGATCTACAACGGTGGTACTTTTGGAAACGGCTACCATGAGTACTGCACAGCGCAGCAGCTCGCCACTGAGTGGGATAAATGCAAAGCGGCCAACGCCGCCCTGCTGATCAACGTTTTCGGCGGCTCGATCGGTGGCCCGATTATCAAGAACAAGCTGTTCCTCTTTGCCAACTACGAGGGCAACCGCAATGCGAGCGCCAGTACGCAAAATCGCACCGTCCCCACCGACAACCTGCGCAACGGGATCGTGACGTACCACAACGCGGCCGGCGCCCTGGCGACGATCGGCGGCAACGATATCAAAACCTACGTCGACCCGCTGGGCATCGGCGCCAATCCTGCGGTGCTCAAGACTTTCGCCCTGTACCCCAAGGGGAACCTTGCCGGTTCGGGTGACGGCCTTAACACGATCACTTACCAGTTCATTGCGCCCCGGCACACCAAGACGGACACCTACATTGCCCGCCTGGATTACACTGTGGACAACGCCGGCAAGCACCAGATCATGGTGCGCGGCAACCTCCAGAATGACCACTCCGGCAGCATACCTCAATTTCCGGGACTGCCTGGGAATTCGGAATCCCTTTCCAACAACAAGGGATTGGCCGTCGGCTACACATGGGTGCTAAAGCCGAACATGGTCAGCAACTTCCGGTACGGATTCACCCGGCAGGGCGGGGAGCAGACCGGCCTTCTGAATTCCGAGATCACAACTTTCCGCGGTTACGATAATCCCTATGGAACCGGCACAGCCTCGACGCGCTTCGTTCCCGTGCACACCATCAGCGAGGACTTCTCCTGGATGAAGGGGGATCATGATTTCCGTTTTGGCACCACCATTCGCGTGATCTCGAATACATTCAGCAATAACAACACGTTCAACAGCGCGACGACAAACGCGTCCGGTCTTGCGGGGAGTGGCACGGAGTTGTATGCCAGCATTCCGGGAGGAATCAAAACCGGAGATGTCCAAAGTTACACGTACGCCATGGCCGCGCTGCTTGGCTTGATCAGCCAGATCAACGGCAACTACAATTACAAGGCCAACGCTGACGGGAGCGCAACGGTTATCCCATCAGGTGGGTTTGTGACTCGAAACATGGCCAATAAAGAGTATGAAATTTACGGCCAGGACAGCTGGAAGATCCGGCGCAACCTCACGATCACGGCGGGTATCCGGCTTTCGATCATGCCGCCGGTGCGCGAAACCAATGGCCAACAGATCTCTCCGAGCGTCCCGCTGTCGACCTGGCTCGGACAGCGCGGCCAGCTTGCGGCGCAGGGCCTTCCCCAGAACACCCTTGCCCCTATTCAATTCGTGCTGGCCTCCAGCCCTCAGGGCAGGGATATGTTTCCGCAGCGCAACAACTGGGCTCCGCGCCTTGGAATTGCGTACTCACCCAGCGCTTCCGAAGGGCTGGGCAAGTTCCTGTTCGGCGGCCCGGGCAAGAGCTCGATCCGGCTCGGATTCGGGATGTACTACGACATGGTCGGGCAGCCCCTGGCGGCCTCGTTCAATAGCACCGCCTTCGGCTTGCGATCATCCGTCACGAACCCTCTGAACACGTTGGATGCTGCCCATGCTCCGCGCTTTGCGGATTTCTATCAGATACCGACCGCGTTTCTGCCCGCTGTGCCACCGGCCGGATTCCCGGTCACGTATCCGAACCTCTTCGCTATTACCAACAGCATCGATGATCAGCTGAAGGCGCCTTACACGATGAACATGAACTTCAGCTGGGGCCGCGAGTTCGCCAAGGGCCTCTTTATTCAGACCGCGTATGTCGGACGCCTCTCGCGGCGCTCCCTGATCCAGCGCGACCTGGCCATGCCCACCAACCTGAAGGACCCCAAGTCCGGCCAGACCTATTTCCAGGCCATGCAGCAGTTGGCGACTTACACGGATATCACCAACCTCGCCATCCGCAGCAAGACGACCGATGCCTCGTATAAGAATCTTCCGCCGATTCCATTCTTCGAAAATTTGTGGCCGGGTGCGGCAGGAGGTGGGTACACCGCCACGCAGAATATCGCCAACTACTACGTCCGGAACAGCAATATGGGCGACTTCACAAACGTCCTCAACGGGATGGACGAGATCTGCGGCAGCGCGACCCTATTCAATTCGGCCGGCAAGGCCACCACTCTCGGTTGCTCCAAGTTTGGTCCGAACGCGATATTCAACGGGCAATTCAGCGCGCTGTCAGGCCCGAGCTCGATCGGTTCCGGCGCCTACCACTCCGCTCAGTTGACCGTGCGCAAGCGCTTCAGCAACGACCTGCAGTTCGATGTCAATTACACTTTCTCCAAGTCCGAGGACCTCGGTTCCGGGACAGAAGGCGGAACGTTCGGCAGCGGGTTCATCCTTAACTCCTGGGATACGAGCACGCAGAGGGGCGTCTCTAACTACGACCAAATGCACATCCTTAACGTTTACGGCGTGTGGAAACTGCCGGTTGGCCGCGGCATGAGGTTCGGCAGGCAGATGAACAAGTTCATTGATGCCGTCGTCGGCGGCTGGCAGCTTTCGGGCATTTTCCGCGCAAACTCCGCCACACCGCAGGGTGCCAGCAGCGGATCGGTCTGGGGCACGAACTGGCAGCTGAGCAGTCCGGCCATGGTTACGCTCCTTCCCATGCCGGATTTCAGCATCACTAAGAACGGGACGTTGCCCAACGGCACGCTGTATCCCAGCGCGTTTGCCACGCAGGCGGACGCAAATGCGTCCATTGCCGCTTTCCGGCAGTCATTTGCCGGCGAGACTGGAAGCCGCAACGTCACCCGCATCAACGGCCAATGGAGCATCGATAGCGGACTCTTCAAAGAGTTCAAGATGCCCTACAAGGAAGGGCATGCAATTCAGCTCCGCTGGGAGTCCTTCAACGTAACCAACTCCGCGATCATGTCCTGCGGCCTCGGATCAATGGATAGTACGGGGACCTGGGGCCGGTGCACCGGTCAGCGGGTTGATCCGCGGCAGATGCAGTTCGCACTGCGCTATCAGTTCTAACGCGCAAACTAACCTGATGTGAAAAAGGGGCAAGCCACCGCAGCTTGCCCCTTTTCGTTACACCTCGATCGTCTTGGGTATACAATCTTGCCAGAGCAAACCATACCTGTGATTTAGAGCGAAAGGGGAGTTAACATAATCTCCTAACCTAAGAATCTGAGTACCTGGCAGGCCGGCAGACGAGGGGTGGCTTTTGCGCTGACCCCGATTGGTGGCAAGAGTCAGCTGAGATGAAACTCCACAAACCCAAAATCATGAATATATCGCCAAGCCCATGAGTAAGAAGTCAAAGGCGAAAGGATCTGGTCGAAAAACTACAATTGCGCATCCAGGTATCTTCGCTCGGCGAGGCCATGGCAAATCGGGGCCGGGCCCGGAAAAGGATTGGCTCCTGGGTTTGTTTTTGGTCGTCGCCGTGATTCTTGCATACCAACAAACATGGCACGCCGGCTTCATCTGGGATGACGACGCACACTTGACGGAAAATCCATGCATTGTCGGCGACTTGGGGATCAAGGGCATCTGGACAACGAGCGCGGCGACCTATTATCCGCTGGTGCTTACCACCTTCTGGGTGCTGCACGCTCTATGGGGCTTGAACCCCCTGCCATTTCATGTCGTCAATGTCCTGATGCATGCGGCATGCGCGCTTTTGTTGTGGCGCGTTCTGCGCGGACTGAATGTGCCTGGAGCCTGGCTGGGGGCGGGACTGTGGTCACTGCACCCGGTAATGGTTGAATCCGTGGCCTGGATCACGGAGTTGAAGAATACGCAGTCGTGTTTTTTCTATCTGCTGGCGATTTGGCTTTTCATCAAATGGCGCGAGGCTCGAAATCACACGGATGGGGGGATCGCCGACTGGCAATACGCGCTGGTTCTGTTCTGCGCTGTGCTGGCGATCCTGAGCAAGTCGTCTACGGTAGTACTGCCGGTCGTTTTGGGCTTGTGCTGGTGGTGGTTGGACCGTCGGTGGCGATGGCGCAATGTCGCCTGGCTTTTCCCCCTTTTAGTGGTCTCCCTTGCGGCAAGCGCCTGGACGATCTGGGAACAGAGGTATCACTCGGGCGCGCTAGGACCAGAGTGGAATCAAAGCTTGCCCGAGCGTGTCGTGATCGCGGGCAAGGTCATCTGGTTCTACCTCATGAAACTGGTTTGGCCACACCCACTGGCGTTCATTTATCCGCGTTGGCAGATCGACGCTCTGAATCCACTGGCGTATCTGCCCTTTCTGGCGGCGGTCGGGGGGCTATTGGTGTTGTGGCTAATGCGGAACGGACAATTCAGGCCTCTGTTTTTCGCGGCTACGTATTTTGTCGCTGCCTTATTTCCGGTCCTGGGCTTCTTCAGCGTCTATTTTTTCCGCTATTCCTTCGCAGGCGATCATCTGCAATATCTCGCCAGCATTGGACCGATCGCACTTGCAGGGGCTGGGATCGACAAAATCCTCAGCTATTTCCAGAAGCGAGCAACATTCTTAAGACCAGTAGTCTGCGGAATACTGCTGTCACTACTCGGCTTGTTGACCTGGCAGCAATGCACTCAATATGCCGATGCGGAATTACTCTATCGAACCACGATCAGCCGGAATCTATCGGGCTGGCTGGCGTACAACAATTTGGGCATGACTCTGGCCGGCCACGGGCAAGTTGACGAAGCAATTGGCTATTTCCAGAAGTCCTTGGCAATCAATCCCGATAACGCGGAAGCCCACTACAACCTCGGAATAGCTCTGGCTGAGCGCGAGCATTATGACGACGCCATCGCTCATTACCAAAAGGCTCTGGAAATCAAGCCCGACTACGCCGAAGCCCACAGTAATCTCGGTGCTGTGCTTGCCATCCGCGGGCAGAACGATGAGGCCATCGCCCATTTTCAGAAGGCCTTGGCGATCAAGCCTGACTTCGAGTTGGCCTACTACAATTTCGGTCTCGTGCTGGCCGATCTCGGACAGGTTGACAACGCCATCGCCCATTTTCAGAAGGCATTGGAACTCGCCACGCAACAGAACAAGCAGGCCCTGGCCGAATCCATTCGGACCGGGCTCCAGCTCTACGAAGCTGGCACATCAAATCAAAAGTTGCAGAAGTCATCGCCTGATAAACCCTTAATTCGACGCTAATGTCGTCTCCAAGGACTGCTGAAGAGCCGTATGCTGGGAAAGCCACTTAAGCGATTCCGAGAGGGACGGGGTGGCCACCGTGATCACTTCCTGGGAGCACCCCGTCCTACTCGACCCAGCCGTCAGGCCGGGATAAGGATGATTGCCATACCTAAGCGCCGAAGCGCGGCACAGATTGGTTCCCGCCTTGGGCCGGCCCTTCAGGCCTCGATCCGGTTCGCAAACGGGTCCACGGAGCTTACGCGCGGGGCTATTTATTGCCGGCGCTTCGCGCCTGATCTCAGTGGCAATTTCGGAATCCAGGATAATGGGCTGTCACAGATGCGGTTTAGCTGGAATTTCAACCGCCCAGCCCGCAATTATCTCAAAGGATTGGCTACTTTGATACCTTCGAGGTGTGCAGCATCAGGCGCGTCCAGGGCGCGATGGTTTCTTCCGCCCCGCCACGGCTCCGGTACCGCGCGACAAAGACGCCGGCTTCCGCCTCGCGCCCCAGGAGGGCAGAGGTTCGTATCAGGACGACGTAAAACTCCAAGGGGAGCGACGGGTTGAGATCCAGCGCGGTGCGGTAGACCTCATAGGCTGCGGCGGGTTTCGAGGCCGCTTCGTAAACTCTTCCCAATTGAATGAGGAGTTCGAGATCCAGCGGATTCCGCGAACGCATCGTCAGCAGCGTTTGTACAGCGGCATCATCATTGCCGGCAGCAGCAAGAGCGCGGGAAAGCATAAGGCCTGTCGTGCGATCCTCTGGGGAAAGAGCCCAGGCCTGCTCGAGTGCCTCCGCCGCCTTCAGCGCGTCCTTCAGATTGAAATACGCGACACCCAGGTTATACCAGAAATCCGGCTTATCCTGGAATTTCCACTTGAGCGTCTCGAGCGCGGTGGCGACAGCCGCATAGTCGTGGTTCTTCATGGCCTCATCGGCCCGGGTCAGGGTCGCATTTACCTCCTCATTGGAAGCGCCGCCGGCAGGCATTGAGGCTCGTTCCGTTTGTGGACGCGCATAATAGCCCTGGCGCGCGTGCAGGCGCACGGAACGCGAAGAGACAGACAGGGCGATCCTGTGGTAGCGGCCATCGGCGGGCTGTCGAGACAGAAATGCGAGGTAATAGAGCGCGCCATTCGCAGCAAAAGCAGAATTGATGGCTGCGGCAATATCGTTATCCGCTTTGATCCGTTTGGCGCCGCTCCCCAGAGAGAGTGTGTCCAGGGAAGACGATTTCTCGAAAATCGACGCAGTCACGTGGGCTTCCATCATCTTCGGCAGTCGAGGCGCATAGGTATAACCTCCAATTGAGGGGTCCACAACCGGCGTTTCCGAAGCAGCCCCACCGATGTCGGCTGTAAGAATCTTGATGTGCTGTTGTTGGGCTTGGGCCGCAATACTCTGCAATGGACCCGACACATCACCCCGGCTGCCCTTACCCGTAACAAACCCCGGCGAGATAAAAATGACGGTCTTCGTATAACTACCCATATCGGCGGCGGCCAGAGTAACGACTGCCTGTAACCCGTTTAAGGCAGTGTGCGCGTAACCGGCATTGCGCGTGATCAGTTCGGCGACCTTGCCTTGAAGCGTGGCTCGGACAACCGGGGTGTTATCGACGTCACTCGCGCCCTCGACTGACCCGAGGCTGTTTTGAAATCTCAACGACAGCTGCGCAGCTGTGCGGATTTCACCCATTTCCTGGACTTCGCGATCACCCCTGTCTATCATGACTGCTTCATATACGGTAATGGGTTCGCGCTGCTCGTCAACGCGGATCGAACGGCCGTTCGCCTTGCGGATCTCCGCCACCATGGTTTCGATGTCCCCAGGCGGGGAATTTCCACGACCCTTGCTCGTGAAATAGACCGTAAAGGGCTGGATTGGGTTATGGTATCTCCTCACCAGATCTTCGGCCGCTTTCTTGACTTTCGGAAAGGTGGTTACGTCCGTCGTCACGTCATCAAGCACGAGGTAGTATTTGCCGAGCGTCAGCTCAGCGCCGTTACTCGAGTTTAATATGGGCTTGTCCTGAGGCGAAGCCGTCAGGGTCGTTTTCATAGCAAGATCGCGCGCCTTGGGCAGATCCTCCATGTTTAAGGCGCCCTTAAAGTAGGCGACATCTCTGCGGCTGCCATCCTCAGAAATGTTAAAGTCCTTCGCCGCGAACAGCGGCGGCGCCTTTCCGTTTGTGGATTCCACATAGACCGGCACTTCAACCAGGCGCGATTCAACCTTGAATGTTGGAATCCTTGAGTTCGAAGTAGAAACGGTGACATCGGAATTGTCGACCGATCCACGGTCTACGGGACGAGGAACCGCGGGCGGCGCCATCACTTCGGCCAATGCCGCCTTGACGCTTTCCCTGGCAGCTGTAGCATCGGCAACACCTTGCGCCGGTACTTTATCCAGGTTTTTTGCCAGGGCGGCGGCGCTGCCCGCCTTGGCAAGAAAAAACCCTCTGCGCGAGTAGACCCGGTAACGGGGATCGGCCACGTTCACGACGAGCTCATGCCAGCGATCGTCGGGAGACAAACGCGTGTAGTAATAAAGCACGTAGGCCGCCCTGAGCTCAGCGGAGACCTCGAGGAAAGTCGAGCCCAGGTCGCGGGGGTTTTCAGTAAAGTATGCCTTTCCGCTGTTCGTCTCGGTCAATTGCCGCAGAATCTGGCGGTAGGCCTGGCTGCTGGTTTCCGAGCCGGCGCAGACCGCATAGATCGGGTAGCCGTACCGTGAGGCCGCATTCAGAACAAGGGGAAGCGTAGCGGTGCTCGCCGTATCTTCTCCATCGGAGAAAACCGCAATGGCCTTGCGTCCCTCCTGCTCGCTCAGGACCTTCATCGCATACAGAATGGCATCGTACAGCTTGGTCTTGAACTCTGCCCTGGTGCTGCGAATGCCGCTCAGGATCGGCTCAAAATCGTCCGTCAGCTGGGGAATCGCGCGCATGTTCGAATTGAAGGGGATCAATGTGACGCGGTCGCCCGGTTTCAGAGATTTGACGAACAAGCTGGCCGCTTGCTGAGTTTCCTTTAATGATGCCGTCATGCTCTGGCTGGTGTCGAGGAGCAAGGCCACGTGGAGCGGAACCTGCTCGCTGTCCATGTGATCGATGGGTTGGGGCTTGCCGTCTTCAGCCAGACTGAATTTGGAAAAATCCAACCCGGTGATGCGGCGTGAGCCTTCCTGGACGGTGAGAAATATCTGTACCTGCTGCGATGCCACCGAAAAAGGTCGGCGCCTTCTGAGGCTGGGGCTGTTGTGCGGCAAAGGATCCGATAACGGCCAGGACCCATGCCACCAAGCTCGCAGAGGTGGTGCGCTTGCCCCTCATCAGACTCCTCCTGTCTCGTAAGCTACTTGGCGATACTACTGAACCTAGCGCAGGAACTGCGCCATTGCCGCCTCTATGAATCGGGCTTACAGCCCTTGTTCCCGATGGGCTCTTCTCATTTCTGGGGCGTTGCCCCAGGCTGGTATGGCACGCGCCTTCAGCGCTCCTTACTCAGGGACTGAGCCATTGCCGCCTCTATGAATCGGGCTTACAGCCCTTGTTCCCGATGGGCTCTTCTCATTTCCTGGGGCGTTGCCCCAGGCTGGTATGGCACGCGCCTTCAGCGCTCCTTACTCAGGGACTGAGCCATTGCCGCCTCTATGAATCGGGCTCACAGCCCTTGTTCCCGATGGGCTCTTCTCATTTCCGGGGCGTTGCCCCAGGCTGGTATGGCACGCGCCTTCGGCGCTCCTTACTCAGGGACTGAGCCATTGCCGCCTCTATGAATCGGGTTTACAGCCCTTGTTCCGATCGGCTTTTCCTCATTTCCTTCCAGTGACGAGCGCCGAAGGCGCGACGCCATACCAGCCTGGGGCAACGCCCCAGGAAAAGGCAGTCCACAACAATTCGAGGGCTGAAAGCCCGACCCAATCATCAATCCCAAACGTAGCGTTCGTCGTATGGCACCCCATATTTCTTCAAAAACGCCAGATATTCCTCTTGGAATGTTCTGACCCTGTGGTGTCCCTCCTGGTTCTCGATATAGGCCACAAGTTCTGCAAGCTCATCTGGGCCGACGGAGAAAGCTCCATATCCACGCTGCCAGGCGAATTGGCCCAGTTGAGGCCACTGCAACTTGAGCCATTTTGAGGATGAGGTTTTTAGTTCCTCCACCAATGACGCAATGGCAATTGTACGCGAGAGCCGAACAGCAAAATGCACGTGATCCCACGTGCCCCCGACGCGATAGCCTTCGCATTTGGCGTTGCGTGCGACGGTGGCGAGGTATGCGTGCAAACGGGGACGCGTGGAAGGATCCAGGCAAGCGAAACGATCCTTGGTGCTGAAAATGATGTGGACGATTACCAGACTCAGGGACTGAGCCATTGCCGCCTCTATGAATCGGGCTTACAGCCCTTGATCCGATGGGCTCTTCTCATTTCCTTCCGGTGACGAGCGCCGAAGGCGCGACGCCATACCAGCCTGGGGCAACGCCCCAGGAAAAGGAAGTCCACAACAAAGCAAGGGCTGAAAGCCCGACCCAATCATAAACCGAGCCCGTCACCGGGCTTCCGAATAGACCGATAGCGAACCGCGATTGAGCAGCTCTTCCATCCACAGGAACTGATGGGCAGGGCCCAAACGCATGATTTCCTTCATCAGATCATTCCAGGAGCCGACGCGAGTTGACGCAGGGTCGGCAACGAGATACTGCAATGCGAGCTCACCAACCATTCCAGCAACGGCTGCGGGTGCTCCGGAAGCATAACCGATTTCGGCCAATCGGACCTTTAGGTCAATGATACGATCAAACAGGTAATCCGGCGAAGCAGAGTTTTGCAGCCGTTCGTAGGAGTCACAAAACCGCAGAGCAACGTCTGAGATGCCCAAGCGCCGCCGGATGGAGCATCCGTACTGCTCGACTTCCCTTTGAAAAGCATCCAGCTCCGCGGATTGCTCTGCCGGGACTATCTCGCGCAGCCTCTCGAGCGCAGGACTCATGATGATTGGAGCCTTCAACGGCGCGTCGATATCGCAGGCATAAGCGCAAAGGCGCTGGCGGGCGCGTGCGGGCAATATTCCGGCCTCCGCGAGATAGGCCTCCCCCTGAAAGAACAATTCCGAAGGCGAGAGCAGTTCCAAAGCGCCGATGGGGTCGCCGCGGCTCGCAAGATCGGCAAGCTGGTTCCTGCGCAATGGCGAAACAAGTGCGGCCAGATGTTGATCGCACCATCCATCCGTTGCGGGAGCCGGCAAACACAACGCCATCAGCTCGCGTCCCAGGCGCGTCGACAGGGCCACGTATTCTTGCGCCCGATCCGTGCGCAGCTGCGAATGGATCACGCGCATTCCGGTGAGCATCGCCGGCAGGAGTTTGCCCGGGCCCCATCTGCCGAAGCTCTGGGCGGATGCCGCCGTCTCCAGTCTGTTCAATTGAATCTGCAGCCCTGCGAGCGAGCCCGTCATGGCGCCCCCGCGTTCATTGCCCTGCCCCTCGAGCAGCACCGCCTCCAACCAACCCGTCTGCGCCGGCTGCCGGCGCGGGTAGAAATCGTGTTTCCGAATGAAATCCGGATCGTAACTGAGGACCGCGGACTGGGGAGAACCATCATACGCGTAGCAGTGGCCCAACAGCGCCACCCCGAGCTCCGTATGCAGAACAGCGGCGACCTGTTTCATGACTCTCTGGACCCATGCGGGATAATCGCGCAGGATTACGGGATCCGACGGTGCTTCCAATTCTTTGGCAAGATCCTCGTATGCGTTTGGAGGGGGCGACGGCACTTTGTTTTGAGAAGTTGCCGCTGCCGAGGCAGGGGCTGGAAGCTTGCGGATCGCCGCGGCGAGGCTTTGCAGCCATTCGGTGTGACGTTCACGACTCGCAAGGATTCTCTTCGCCAGCTGAACCGCTTGGAGCAAATCGGCGACGGGTGCCAGGTGTTGCAGCCCGAAGACACTCTTAATACGCTGCAGTTGTTCAGCGTGAGCCTCTTGGACAAGCGGCGCACCGTTGAACAAAAAGACCCTCCGTTCAATGGGTCCTGCCAGCGCCTCCAGCAGCAACCCGGGCGAGTCGGCCGGCATCCGCAGAGAATTCGCCAATTCCGGCAACAGCATGTCGGTCAGGAAGGTTGAAACATTGTCCAAAAAGGCCGGTTCCTCGGCGGCGGCAAAACTCGCGAGTGCCGCCTTTAGAAGCATCTGGCCCGTCGGCGTGTCGATCACGCCTTCCCGGCAAAAGGCGGAGATCAGAAAAAAGAGCGACTGGCTGGTGCGCGTGCGGTTGACGTTCCAGGCCGTGTCCCGTGCCTGTGCGACATCCCTGCAGTAGGCAAAATACGGCACCAGCAAGTCCGCCCGCGCGCGGATATCCCATATCAAATCGAGGTATATCTGGGATTCAGCAGGACTGCGCATGATGGCTTTGATTCCGTCGTCAGTAAGGATCTCAGGCCGGACATCCTGGATAAATCTCACGAATTCGACAAGACCGGCGCCGGCACCCGGAGCAGCCACGGGATCCGACTTTCCCCCTGATTGTACGAGGCTCGCGATATCTTTCACCGAGATGCCGGTTTCGGATCGGCTGGGAAACAAATAGGGGATAAAGCGGGGATCGACGGGAAGAACCAGTCTCTGCTCGTCGGCAGCCAGCATGCGGACCAGCCGGGCCGCTTCGGGATTCCAGTGAGTGGGCGAGGCGTCGGATGAGACTTTCGGTGCGACCAGATTGGTTAATATATCAAGGCTGTTCGCTGAGGGCGCAAAAAGGCGCTGCACTGCAGGGGGGGCGCAGGTAAGGGTATAGTACGTGTACACCAGCCTGCCTCTGCCATTTTCCAGGAACTGGCGGATTAAGGACAGGGGATCTTGACGGGGAGCGCCTGCCGAGCTGACCGATGCCCCGGGAAGAACCAGCCCATCGGCCCTAAAGTCGAGGAAGCGGCCGATACTCTCCAGGATTTGAGTCAGAGGAATCAATTCTCTCCCGCTGAAAGTTTGGAGCAGAGCCGCGCGCCACGGTGCGGGACAGTGCTCCAGTGCCAAGTACAGCTTCATCTCATCGGGGCGTCGAATTAACTCGGCGACCAGAAGGCGTGGATCGCGGTTCGGGAGGCCGAGGATCTTGCCTTGCATCAAATTGGCATCGATCATCGATGGGAGAATCTCATCTCCCATCGTGAACCGGAGTTCCCGGAGGTCTTGGGCTTCGATATCGATTCCCAGCCGTCTCAGCAGTCGTTGCTCTTGCTGGATCAAAGGATCGTGACTCACGATAAGGGTGACCGCTCTTCTCCCCTTCTTTTGCTTTGACGAGTATTTGATCCCAAAAAAGCTGAGAAATTTTTTTGTCTGATTAATAGCCGGGCCATCCCCGGTTAACGGCAGAACGTATCTCTGTCTTTTCCCCGCCTCGTCCGTCGGCAGGAGAGATATCCCTTTGCGCTTCATGTACTGAAGCAGTCGATCGTAGGTGCGAAAATGATCGAGGATCTCGGACTGGAGCCGGGTGAGCTTGTTTGTGTTTACCGCCGAGGGGAGAGTGTCGAGAATGGCGGAAAATACTTTCCCGGTTGCGGTGGCGTCTCTTAGTGCAGCCGGATCGAGTCCGAGAATGCCGGCCAGCGGCGCCAGTCCTCCCGGAACAATCATGCCCGGCACACTACCGGCAGGCGCTTTTTGGGAGGTGTTGCCAAAGTGTTCTGCGGTACCGGTTACCATCAATGACAAATACGCCAGGTGAGAGGAGAGTTCTGGGCCGGGCTTGGATGTCTGATCCGGAGGCGAAGCCTGAGAGGCCTGATAATCAAGCAGAGCCTGGCCGTATTCTTCGATACGTTCCCTGAATCCGGCGGCTTCGCGATAAAATGCCGGCGCGTTGTCCGGCATCCTTGCAGCGCCGTCCTCGAGCACGGCCGCCGCGTTCGTGAATGCTCCGGCTCGCGCGAAGAGTCCGGATATTCGGCGGGTGGCGTTTGCATCGGATGGATTGATCGCGAGCGCCCGGCGCATGGTCAGCACGGCTTCCGGGCCATGCCCGGATTCGATTTCCGCTTCGGCCAGATGCAGTAGAATATCGGCGCGCGCGGGGGAGATGTTGCCCGCCTTCTCAAAGCTGGTTAGCGCCGATTCCCACTGGTGGGCACGTCCACGGATTTTTCCGATCTGCAAATGGACATCCGGGTCATCGGGCCGAAGCGTAGCCGCCCGCAGCGCGGTTTCAAGTGCCTTTTGGATTCTTCCGTGGATGGAGTCCATTTCCGAACCGCATATCATGGCGGTGACATTTTGCGGGTCCGCTGCCAGCGCCGCCTGGATCTGATCTGTTGCAGCCGCCTCCTTCCCGAGACGTAATAGAAGACACCCATACTCGGAATGAGCCTGGCTGCTGTCCTGACCCAGATCAGTGAGGCTGGCGTAAATCTTCCCGGCTTCATCATCGCGGCCGGCCGCCGCAAGTAGCCGGGCGAACGTCCACTTGAATTGCGCTGAGTTCGGCAGCATCTCGGGCGGCAACGACTTGAGCGTTTCGAGCGCCTCGGCCGATTTGCCAAGCTTGCGAGACACTTCCCCATAGAGGATAAGCACGCGCTCGGTTCGGGGCACAAACGCCATGACCTTCGTTAGATGTGCCTCTGCAATATTGAGTTCTCCCGCCTCCGATGCGTATTTGGCACTGAAGTAAAAGACATCGGGATTGCCCGGATCCAACTGGACGCTGTTTTGAATGAACCTGACTGCCGTTGTTGTGTCGCCGTTTTCGGCGGCTTTTTGCGCCCGTCCGATCCATTCGAACGCCTCGAGCATGCTTTCGTATTCGGGCGCAGGAGCATCTTCGTGGATGTGCCAGATCGCAGCCGGCGCACGCAAATCCAGATGGCTACCGGTCTGAGCTGCTGCCCGGATTGAGAGATCGAACCGTCCACAAAGGGTTACGGCTGCCTTTGGCTGCACTTCGAGAAGAAAGCCTCTTCTTCGGGCGTCGCGCACCTGACGAATAACCAACGCCTCCTCAACTTCATTCGTGAAGCTCATGCCTCCTGTGGCCGCGCAGATTGAGCCGAGGCTGCCGACGCCTTCCAGGTAGCTGTGGACGACGCTCCCTTTGCGCCGGCAGGCCTCCAGGACGCGACGCTCTGCGCCGAACCTGAGGTAGCTGCTGTTATCACCGTCGAAAGACCGATCCTTGCCCACCAGGAGGCAATCCACCGGCCCACCGCCGGCTTCAGCCTTCTGCAGCAGGTCTGCTACCAGGTCCAGAAGGCGGCCCGGGCCGTTCCGCGATTCCGATTCGGTTCCCGGCATCAGGCGCATGATGGCCGACACAATGTCGGCCGACGATGCGCCGGAACTCTCGGACGGGTCGTAAATGATCCCGTCGAGAGTCGGAATTCCCACACGAATCTTTTGCTGCGATCGGTCCGGAAACTCCGCGGCGAGCGCTGCGACAAGAGCGGTAACGCGGCGGCCCAGTTGCGGAATGGAGTATGAAGCCGGGTCGATGATGATCAGCAACGTGCGGGTCAAGCTCATGGGTGATGCTGACTTAACCTGCAATTCGACAGATGGAGCGGAGGCGGCGAAGGTGACGCCTTCTTGGGGTTCGGCCAGGTAGGCAGGAAAGAAGAACGATGTCGCTTTCTCATCCGGCTCTCGCGCCGTGAGCGTCGGCGAGCCGGCATGGAACATCGTCAAGCACAGGAACGCGAGTGCGGGAGCGAAACCCCTCATGGCAAATGTCTCCCCTTTGCTTGATTCACGTTTTTCGGCATATCATGGCCGGCGAGATGCATCCCGCATTGTATGCCGAAACCGTTCCTCCCACCAATGGATGATTGCCGGACCTGAGATTCAGACACCGGCAGCCGTCAGTGTTGGTAAAGTATGCGAGAGGCCGCAGTGAAAAACGCAGTGTCTGTTTGAGGGATGTCCTCTAAAAACAACTAGTCTGCGCTCTCACTGTCTCTCTGCGATCTTCGCGTTGATTTTTTGGGCTTCTGATAGCTGAAATGTCAGGGGTTGCGCAGAGCCTGCATGGGATCCACGCTTGCAGCCCGGCGCGCCGGCAGATAGCAGGCAGCAGCGGAGACCAGGATGAAAATCAAAGAGATGCCGGCAAGAATCAGGAATTCGACCGGTCGAACTCCAAAGAGGGAAATCGAGAGCACGCGTCCGAGTATCAAGGAAGCGGCCAATCCCGGGCCGATGCCGAACAGCGTGAGGGTGAGCCCCTGACCCATAACCAATCTCAATACGTCAAGCGGCCGGGCGCCGAGCGCCACGCGCATGCCGATCTCGTGGGTGCGCTGAGAGACTGTATAGGACAAGACCCCATAAATTCCCACAGCCGCCAGAATCAAGGCTCCCAGCGCTACCAGGCTGAGCGCGGAGGTTCCAAACCTGATGACCCCCATATTCGAGGAACAGGCGCTCTCCATCGTCATGATGCGCGAAATCGGCTGGTCGGGATCGATCGCGCGCACCTCCTGCTTAACCGCTGCCGTGATCGCCAGCGGATCTGCGAGAGCCGTTGCCGCCACGACGGCCATGTCACCGTCTGGGGCCTGCGTGAATGGGACGAATATTTCCGGAACAGGTTTGAGGCTGAGCGGGATACTGCGTACGTCTGCAGCCACGCCGACCACGGTTCGGAGCTTACCTGCTACGTCGATCCTGCCGTCAATCGGGTTTTGATCGGTCCAGTATCTATGTGCCAGACTTTCATTGACGATCGCCACTGCAGGCGAGGTAGCGCTATCCTGCTCCGTGAATTGCCGCCCCGCTTTCACGGCGATTGCCAAAGTGTTGAAATAGCCGGCACTCACGGCCGTGAAGCGCGCCTGCGGCGCTTCACCGGGCGCCGGCAAAGGTCGCCCTCCAATGCTGAAGCTGCGCTGGGGAGAAGCTGTGGGCAAGTCGCTGGCAACCCCGGCAGCACGGACTTCAGACCTGGATTCGAGGCGTCTCAATAGGTTTTGGAAAAAGGCGATTTTCCGATCGCTATCCGGGTACTGCCGGTCGGCGAGCAAGATCCTCATCGCAAGAACCTTCTCGGGACGGAAACCAAGATCGACGCTCCAGAGGCGGAACCAGCTTTTCACCGCCAGGCTCGCTCCCATCAACAGCAAGAGCGAAAAGGCTACCTCAGAAGCGACCAGAAAATCTTTGAAGCGGCGCTTCGAGACGCCTCCGGAGAGACTCCGGCTGCCTTCCTTCAAAGGCTGGCTCAACCCGGCTCCGGAAATTTGCAGGGCAGGCACCAGGCCCACCATCGTTCCCGCCAGAAGAAACAAGACCGTTGTTGCGGCCAGGACCGGCGCATCGATCCCGATCCTAAGCAAACCCAGATTGGTGTCAATAAAGCGGGCGCTGATCCAATCGCAAGCCCAGACGGCAGCCAGAACTCCCAGGGCGCAACCAAGGAGCAGGAGCATCAGGTTCTCCGTCAGCAACTGGCATACCAGGCGCATCCGGCTTGCGCCTAAGGCCGCCCGCACCGCAAACTCCTTTTCTCGTGCCGCCGCACGGGCCAGCAGCAGGTTGGTTACATTGGCGCAGGCGAGAGCGAGGATGGAGCCGACCAGGATGGCCAGCACGACGTAAGCCACAGTGTCGATTTCCGGGCGCAAAGGGCCGACCGATGCCGTCCAGCTTTTGTTTGTGTCGGGATGGGACGCAGCGATGCGTCGTGCAATCACCTCCATATCTGCCCGTGCGCGTTCCAGAGTGATCCCGGGTTTCAGGCGCGCCAACACCAGGCATGCTCGGGCACCGCGGTCCTCGGAAGGCGCGGGAACAAGAGGTATCCACAGGGCCGGTTCATAACCAAGAGCCGGTGCCAGGTTCAGATTCTCCGGCAGGATTCCGACCACCGTGTGCGCCTGGCCATTCACCTTCAGGGTCTGCCCGATGATGGCCCGATCGGCGCCAAAGCGACGCTGCCAAAGATTGTGGCTCAGCAGCACCACCCGGCTGCCCTCGGCTGTGAATTCGCCCGCCAGAAAGGCGCGGCCCCAAGCGGGTTGTGCCCCCAACAGAGAGAGGGCGCTCTCCGAGACGCGCAGGCTGCTGATGCGTTCCGGTTCACTTCCTCCGGCCAGGTTGACGGCTTCAGGAGCGAATCCGGCCATATCTTCAAAAACCTGATTCTGGCCTTTCCAATCCAGAAAGGCCGGATAGGATGTCGGACCGCCGCCGCGCTGTCGCTCGCCGGCTTCGGTGACCAAGACAAGCTGTTCCGCATCTTTGAAGGGCATTGGAAAGTATATGAGGGCATGGATGACGCCGAAAATCGTGGTGTTGGTCCCGATGCCGAGGGCCAGGATGATCACCACCACCGCGGTAAAGCCTGGTTGCGTGCGGATATTGCGCAGGCCGGAACGAAAATCTTGCACCAGGGCGCTCATGCGATTTACCTCCCCGTGAGTGAAATTTCCTAACAGTCGCAAGTCTAATGATGAAAACGCAATTACCCCCGAAAATGTTCCCCGCAGTTCCACGCACTGGGGCACCAAAGTGGGCGCCGTGCGAAAACGGGATGGGGATGGACCCGGATGGCGGAAAAGCCAGCGCCCCGCAGGGGAATGGACCACGAAGGGTGGAATATCCACGGCCCCTGAGGGGCCATTAGATAGTAGCCCCGGGCAAGCGCAGCGCAGCCCGGGGTAGCATAATGGAAAAGGATAGAGCCCCGGCAGGGGCGATGGAATGACGGCGGAGACAAACGCGAATCTGATTTTGTCTTTCGCCCCTCCAGGGCTCTTCGTTGTTGTTTGGCTGACCCCGGGCTGCGCTGCGCTTGCCCGGGGCTACTATCTCTGGGCCCCTCCGATTGTGCGATATGGCGCGTACCACAACATGTTGGGGGGAGCGACATATTGCACAATCACAGGTTGCGTCAATTTTGACTGCGCAGCAGGCACAATTGCGTAACCTCCGGGGCCCTCACAAACCTGACGCCTGCGTTCCCAACGGGACACCATTGCTTCCTGGAATTCGAGACCCGCAAACCTGCGATCACGCGCTCTGAAGTGCGGATTAGTGATAGAATGCGGCAACCTGTTGGCGCTCTCATTCCTTTCATGGAGGACGTTATGTATTTACGATGCCTGAAAAAACTGCTATGGATCCCCATTGCGATGGTTGCTCTGGTGTCGGCGCAGGAGGCTAAACGGCCGATGACGGTCGATGACGCGCTCGACATGATCCAGGTCTCCGGACCGCAGATCTCACCCGATGGCAAATGGATCCTGTACTCGCGCTCCGACTCAAGTGGAAAGACAACAAGCGCGAATCCCGGTTTTTCATGATTCCTGCCGATGGCGGGGAGCCATTTCAATTCCTTTCCGGCGATAATGACTCGGGGCCGGCCTGGTCCCCGGATTCGTCCGGCGTTGCGTTCCTCGCTAACCGCGAGAGAGCAGCAGCAGGCGGCGAAAATGCAGGGCGGCAGATCTACCTGATCCGCACCAACGGCGGCGAGGCCGTGAAGCTGACCGACCACAAGGATGGTCTGAACTCTTTCCGCTGGTCCGAGGACGGAAAGTCGATTTTCTTCGTAGCCAACGAGCTCAAAAGCCAGGAACAGAAGGCGGCGGAAAAAGCCGGCGATGACGTGATCGCCGTGGATGAAGGATCCAATGGCCAGGGCCGTGGCCAATGGAATGAGCTCTGGGTCTATGAGCTTGCCTCCAAGAAAGAGAACAAGATCACCAAAGAAAAGATGATCATCGGCAACTATGATCCCTCTCCTGACGGAACCAGGGTCGCGTTCACATACCGGACTGAGGATGCGCGCAATTCCGGCAACCTCTCCGAAATCGCCGTGGTCGATGTCTCATCCGGCACGATGACGCGCCTCACGAACAACAAGGCACCGGAGGGCCAGCCGAAATGGTCTCCGGATGGAAAGCTCTTGGGATTTACTGCTGCGGGAATTACCGATTGGGATCTGCGCAACAACAAGCTCTGGATCATGGATATGGCTACGCGTCAGATCCGCCTGGCTTCCGGGACATTTGAAGGAGGCATTTCGGGGTATGAATGGCTGCCTGATCAGAAGTCCATTATCTTTGAAGGCTCGAATCGCGCATTACGAAATGTTTTCCGTCTCGATGTCGCCACCGGGAAGGTCACGCCGGTCACCAATGAGAAGGGCGTAATGAACGCGGGCAGCTACAGCCGAGACTTCACTCGCGGTGCCGGCACGTACTCCGATCCTTCCACGCCGGGAGACATTTACCTCGTCGACCTGCGCAACGGCCAGAAGAAGCAGCTGACTCATGCGAACCCGCAGATCGCGAAGCTGGCGCTGGCCCGGACCGAGCTGGTGTCCTGGAAAAGCAAAGATGGGTTGGAGATCGAAGGCATCTTGAACCTCCCGGCGGACTACAAAGAAGGAACCAGACTCCCCCTCATTCTCAATGTGCACGGCGGCCCTGCGGGCGTTTTCGCCTACAGTTTCAGCGCCAACTATCATATCTATGCCGGCCTGGGATTCGCCTCGCTCTCGCCCAACGTGCGCGGATCGAGCGGTTACAACGACGCTCTGTTGCGTGGCAACATGCGTGACATCGGCGGGGGAGACTACCAGGATCTGATGACCGGCGTGGACATGCTCATTGCCAAAGGTATCATCGATCCTGACAGAATGGGAATCAAAGGATGGAGCTACGGCGGCATACTCGGCGGGTGGACGATTACCCAAACCAACCGGTTCAAGGCGGCAAGCCTTGGGGCCATGGTCACCGATTGGTCGTCAGAGTATGCCATGGGATTTAACCATGACGTGCAGCTCTGGTACATCGGCGGCACTCCCTGGGATAATCCGGCTCGATACCGTGAACAGTCTTCTTACACGCACATCAAGAACGTGCAGACCCCGACGATTCTCTTCCACGGTGAGAACGACACGACCGACACGATTGGCCAGAGCATGATGTATTATGTCGGCCTCAAGGACCGCAACGTTCCGGTGAAATTCCTCCGCTTTCCCCGCGAGCCCCATGGATTCCGCGAACCGCACCATTCCAGAATCCGCGATATGGAAGAGCTTGCCTGGATGGAGAAGCATGTTCTGGGCAAAGAATGGAGGCCACCCGTTCGCCCGGAAGATCAGAAGAAGGAGAATCCCGCCGCCGAGCGGCATCCTTATTAGAAAAGTGGGCGCCGGGCGCCGCCCGGCGCTCAGATCGCAGTGTTGGTGGACCCCAGGCCCCGGCCGGCGAGACTGTCTCAAAACTATGTTGCCGGCTGAAACGACAGCCCGAAGTTTGGGCAATAACCCCGGGCGTGAGCCCGGGGTTAGGCATGGTGAGGCGAAGAGCCCCTAAGGGGCAAAACCTCCGGCATCACAAGCGTTTCTCCCCTTCAGGGCTCCTATGGCCCGCATCCTAAACACCGGGCTTTCGCCCGGGGCTATTTTCTTCCGCGTCTTCGGCGCTGCAGGTTTGAGACAGTTTCCCCCGCCGGGGCCTCCGTTGCAGTTTCGCAGTGTTTTCGAAACTGAGTTGACGTTACGGGGCATTCTTGCGGTGTTCGTCAAAGAAATCGGAGATTGCCCCAAAGCCGGGCTGCAGGACATTTTTATTATATTGAGAAGAGGTGAGGCTCTTTGCCGGAGGTCACTTGGTTCAGAAGTTCATTTGACTGGCCTATTTGTGTTATTTCGTTTTCACGCCGCTCCTATTTCAAGTGGGACAAAACGATCATACGATTGGGAGAGCCCTCCTATTTTTTGATTGCCTCCTCAGAAGTAAAGTAGCCTCGTAACCCATAGCAAAAGATCTTGAGGAGACCATCATGGGAAAAACCGCAATCACAGCGTCGCATTGGGTTCGGACGCTGATACAACTCGCTGCCTGCGTAGGAATCGTTCTTGTCCAGCTCGGTTACACGCATACAGCCGCGCCTTCCGGTCTGGTCCAGCAATCCCATAAATGCGCGCCTGCGCTTCAGGGCAACGTGAAAGGGACCGTAGGTACAGATGGTGCCTTGGCAGTCATGAACAACTCCGCAAACCGGAGCAGGGGAATAGTGAATGAATATGATCGCGCCCACATGCAGCGGGGGGCCGGCCAGGCCAACCATTGGGGTGATTCGATTCTTTCAAGAGCTGCCATTCTGTGGGGAGAATCCCTACGTGCCATGGCAGGCTTCGTTGCGATTATTCAGCAGCCCGCCCTGAGAGCGGCAATTCTCTGGGGGGAAGGCATGCGGGTGTAGGTAGGCAAGAGGTCGGCTGCCGGAGGCTTCGGCGGCACAAGATCCTCATGCCATCCATCACGATGGCAGGAGTTCTTTCGGGTCATTATAACGGTCTCGAAAAAACCAGACGGTGAAAAAGATGACAGCAAAGCGTTCCAATCACAAGCCTGGATGGCGTTGGTTCCGGAAGTTAGGGTCGGCGATCCTGGTCGTGCTCTTCGCTGGAGTATGCCTGTTCAGCCAGTCGCCGAACTCGAACCAGGCGAAGGTTTTTGGCTTGGGCAAGCTCGATCCGATTCTCGATTCCTTGAGCGATGCCAACATCTCGCAGAATGCCACTGCCAGCGTAATCGTTCAATTCCTTGACGACGAAGAGATCGCCGGCAAGGGATTTATCGGGCAAGCGCTAAAAAAGGTTGCGAAAGAACTTCGGAGCCGGGCTATCGCCGATGCCGGTGCTATGGTCGAGCGGGAGTTTGCCAACCTGCCCATCCATTCAGTCCGGTTGACCTTTGGCGCACTGAAACGCCTTCAACAGAGTCCGTTCGTCAAGCGGATCTCCGTCAACCACGGCGTCAACGGCAGCACATACACGACTGCTCGCGCGATCGGCGCCGACCAGGTCTGGGCGGGTTCCTGGCTTGTGCCTTCCTACACGGGCAGCGGGATCGGCGTGGCTGTGCTGGATTCCGGTGTCGACATCCGGGGCGATCTGACCAACCGGGTTGCCGTTCGCACTCACTTTGTTGCGAATGATGCCGACGAATATGGACACGGGACGCATGTGGCGGGTAGCATCGCCGGCAACGGCAGCATCTCGCAGGCAGGCTCGGGATATTCGGTCCAGTACAAAGGAATCGCGTACGGGGCCAAGGTCATCAGCATCCGGGTTCTGGGGACGGGTGGGAGCGGTTTAACCAGCGACGTCATCGCGGGCATTGACTGGTGCATCACCCACAAAGCCGACTACAACATCCGGGTGATCAACCTGTCACTCGGCCACCCGGTTTTTGAATCCTATCGCACCGACCCGCTCTGCCAGGCCGTCGAACGGGCTGTGAATGCCGGTATCGTCGTTGTGGCAGCCGCCGGCAATTTCGGCAAGGGAGCCGATGGCTCCGCTGTTTATGGCGGCATCACCAGCCCGGCCAATGATCCGACTGTGATTACCGTTGGCGCCGTCGACAGCAAAGGAACGATCGCCCGCAGCGACGATACTATTGCCAGCTACAGTTCCCGCGGCCCGACCGCGATCGACGGCGTGATCAAGCCGGACATCGTCGCCCCGGGCAATAAAGTGATCGCCTTCCCGAATCGGGATTCCTATTTGTTTACCCAGTATCCTGCCAACCGGATCTACGCATCGGGCTCCACCGACGACAGCAAGGCATACTTCGTTTTGAGCGGCACCAGCATGGCGGCGCCCGTCGTTTCCGGAACCGTCGCACTCATGCTGCAGGCCAACCCATCGCTGACTCCCAACACCGTGAAGTACATCCTGGATTACACTGCCCAACGCATGACCACCCCAAGCATTATCGAACAGGGGAATGGTTACGTGAACGCAGAGGGCGCAGTCCGTTTGGCACGCTCCATTTCTCAGAATTCCAACACGCTGGCGGCAGGTGCCCAGTGGATTGCCTTCCCGTTCCTGATCAGAAACTTCAGCACGATCGCCGGCGAGGGCGTTCTGTGGGGTGACGGCGTGCTCTGGGGCGATGGCGTCCTTTGGGGTGACGGTGTGCTCTGGGGCGACGGTGTGCTCTGGGGTGATGGCGTTCTGTGGGGCGACGGCGTCCTGTGGGGCGACAATTTTACAATCTGGAATGACAGTATCATGATCTACAAACAGCCGGCCTTGGCCAGCGGCGTCCTGTGGGGTGATGGTGTCCTGTGGGGCGATTGCGTGACTTTGAGCAACAGCACAATCCTGAATGCGAAGGTCGGGAATAGCGCGGTTCGCAGCACGACCTCGGCAACCTGGTACACCAAGTTTGTGGACCCCACCTCAATGGGAAGCACGAACGCGGATGCGATCCTGATTTTCGAAGCGGTGGCGTGCAGTTTGCGGGTCGGCCCGGTCGGCTCCTGGTTCTATCCTCCACGCTAACAAGCTCCGTGCATCACCGCAGTACCTCGAGGCCGCCGGTTTGGAGGAGCCGGCGGCCTCCGCAGTTCATCTTCATAAAAATCACGGGGATTTCGGGGACAGGCGCGAATGGCGCTTAGATAAGGATTTCAATTGGGACCCTGAAAGGGTCCAGCAGCAAAGCCCAGGGCGTGAGCCCTGGGCTTTGCTGCTCCGCCCCTTCAGGGCTTAATCACTTGATTTGGCGGGACTAACAGGTGATTGGGGCATTCTTAACTAAGCGCCATTCGGGACAGGCGCCATAATCCCGAACTTCCAGAACAAAATACATCAGGTTGGTTCGATTCAATTTCGGCTACACAGGATCGGACCACGCCAAATAGTAGGATCATTAAGAATAGCTCATTCCAAGAGCGGCGGAAACGGCCTTGACGGCAAAAAATCCCCCCCCAAAACTGCATCTAAGGAAAACCAAGGCTGAACGACGCGAGGGCACAGCAGGATCTGCCTACATATGCCAAACTACGGCCAAAAATGCAGCTACGATCATATTTCAGGGGTTTGGCAAGAGCGAAATTTTTAAGATCAGTTAGTAAGGTGGTCAATCCCCTGAACTCCAATGACAATTCCTTGCCCTGCAGTTATGTTTCCCGCTGCGGTAAATGTGCCGCCCCATCGGGACAATCCTCCCATTTTTCATACTCATCCCATAGGACCGGCTGATCATCCAAATTGGGCTTGCTGTCCCATTTTTTTTCTGCAGCCTCGGATTGATACTAGCCTTGGACAGCGATTTCCAAGGGGATCATGACCGCATTAACAGAGGAGATCAAAATGAACGGCAGAGCTCGAAGATGCAAACCGGGAAAAGGAGCGCCTCGGTTGATCCTGCTGGTATTCCTGGTAGCGATCTGTGTTTCTCTATTCGCCCAGTCTTCCAACTCCGGGAAGAAGCAGGCCCATGGCTTCGGGAAACTCGAGCCGGCACTCGAAATCCTAGACGGCTCAAGAATCGACCCGAATGCCACCGCCGGCGTTATCGTGCAGTTTCTCGATGATGAGGAGATTGCAGGTTGGACACGAACGAAGCAAGAGATCAGGCTGGCAGCGAGACTGGCACGCCGACAGGCAATCGCCCTCGAAGGGGGGATTTCTGAGCGCGAGTTCGACAACATTCCAGTTCACACCGCGAGAGTCACTTTTGCCGCGCTGAAGCGCCTCGAGAGGCATCCCCAGGTCAAGCGGATTTCCATAGATTACGCCGTCATCGGCAGCACCTACACGACGGCTCGGGCCATCGGAGCAGACCAGATCTGGGCCGGTTCCTCCGGACTGCCCGCGTTCGACGGGACCGGAATAAACGTCGCGGTGATCGACTCCGGTATTAATCTCGGCTCAAATGACCTGAACGGAAAGGTCCTCGCCTCCATGACATTCTGCGGGTCTGACCCTAACGACAATTACGGCCACGGCACCCACGTCGCCGGCATTATCGCCGGTCAGGGGATCGATTCCACTCCCGCCGCTGGGTTTGCTGTCCAGTACAAGGGCATTGCCCCCGGAACCGGCGTATTAAACTTAAGGGTGCTGGATTCCAATGGAGTGGGGCAGACCAGCTACCTGCTGGCCGCACTCGACTGGTGCATAACAAATAAGGCAAAATACAACATCCGGGTTATTAACCTTTCCGTTGGCCACCCCGTTTACGAGTCCTACAAGACCGATCCACTCTGCCAGGCAGTTGAAAAGTGCGTTCAAAACGGCATTGTGGTCGTGGTTGCGGCGGGAAACATTGGAAAGGGAAGCGATGGCTCGATCATATACGGCGGCATCACCAGTCCTGCCAACGATCCGGCCGTTATCACCGTTGGGGCCGTCGATGCCAAGGGCACGATCGCTCGCAGCGACGACACCATTGCGAGCTACAGCTCGCGCGGCCCGACGGCCATAGACGGCTTGATCAAGCCCGAGATTGTCGCCCCGGGCAACAAAGTCATCTCTGTTACCGTTCACGGAAAGCTCTATAAAAGATACTCCGCCAACCGTGTGGGCGGCACCACATCCAAATCAGATAACTATTTCATTCTTAATGGAACGAGCATGGCGGCTCCGGTGGTTTCCGGGACTGCAGCGCTTATGCTGCAGGCCAATCCGTCATTGACTCCGAATGCCGTCAAGGCCATCCTGGCATACACTGCACAGCGGATGACGACCTCCAATATTCTCGAACAGGGCAACGGCTATGTGAATGCCGAAGGCGCCGTCCGTCTCGCCCGGGCCATCGCGCAAGACACGAACATGCTGGCCAACGGTGACCAGTGGATTGCCGAACCCTCGGCAATCAAGAACTACAGCACCATAGCAGGTGAAGGGGTCTTGTGGGGCGATGGCGTCCTATGGGGCGACGGTGTTCTGTGGGGCGACGGCGTTCTATGGGGCGATGGCGTACTCTGGGGCGACGGCGTCCTGTGGGGTGACGGCGTGCTCTGGGGGGATGGCGTCCTGTGGGGTGACAGCTTGATGATGTTCAAGCAGCCAGCCTTTGCCAACGGCGTTCTCTGGGGCGACGGGGTTCTCTGGGGCGACAGCATCATGGTCGCCACGGACACAATCCTGACTGGTCGCGGGAGCACTGGCACGATTCGCGGCACAACGTCTGCAAAATGGTACCCGGTCTTCGTCGATCCTAATTCGATTACCAACACGGAAAGCATTCTAGGCAATGGAGACAGTGGATCTGTATCAGGCCTTGTCATCGGTCCTCCTGGAGCCTGGTTCTATCCGCCCAGGAAATAGTTCGAGGGTCCGGATTTCTGAATCCGGACCTTCCAATCTCATTTATGTTATTCAGGCAACAGAACCAGGTTCAGGAGAGCAATCCAATGCTCGGGGGAAATAAAAAGAGATTCGATGCCAGGATCTTGAGAATCGCCTTCCTGGGAATCCTCCTGCTCGCACTTTGTTCCTCCCTCTTCAGCCAGTCGAATCCAAAGGGCAAGGCGATCGGGCAGGGCAAGCTGGAAGCGGCGCTGGACTACCTGGACGCTTCCATGATGCGCCCGGGGCAAACCGTCGACGTGATCATCCAGTTCGAGGACGACGCGACACCCGGGGAAACGGTGGAAGTGAAAAACCTGAAGAGGCTCGCCCGCCGGCAATTAATCCTCGACACCGGAGGTGAACCGGGCAGGGATTTCGACAGTTTTCCCATGCACTCGGCCAAGGCGACGGTCGGTGCACTGAAGAGGCTTGAGCAACAACCACAGGTGCAACGGATCTCCGTCGATTACGCGTTGCAGGGTCACCTGGCCACTACGGCCAAGGCCATCGGGGCGGACCAGGTGTGGGCCGGCAATTCTGGAACGTTTGGCGCGACAGGAAAGGGCATTACCGTTGCTGTCATTGACTCCGGAGTCGGCGACAACGGCCTCAGCGCCTGGGATCTGTGGACTCAGGTTCGGACGAGCCTCAACTTTGTATCGGAGTCGACCAACGTCTACGACACCTACGGCCACGGAACCCATGTCGCGGGAATCATTGCTGGGACCGGAAAGACCTCGAAATTGGACGACAGGGGGACGTACAGCGGATTTGCCGCGCAGTATAAGGGGATTGCCCCGGCGCGCAGATTCTCAGCCTGAAGGTGCTGGACGGAGAGGGAACCGGCAAGACCAGCAATGTCATCGCGGCGCTGGACTGGTGCCTCCAGAACCGGGTCAAACAGAACATGCGCATCATCAACCTCTCGCTCGGCCATCCCGTATTCGAGTCCTACAAGACAGATCCTCTCTGCCAGGCTGTGGAGGCGTGCGTCAAGAACGGAATAGTGGTCGTGGTAGCGGCTGGGAATTACGGTAAGGATGAAAACGGGCGGGTCTTCGGGGGAATCACCAGCCCGGACAATGAACCGGCCGCCATCACAGTGGGCGCCGTCGACACGCATGGTACGGTGGTTCGCAGGGACGACAACGTTGCCAGCTACAGTTCCTGCGGTCCGACCGCCATCGACGGCATCATCAAACCGGACATCGTTGCTCCGGGGAACAAGATTGTCTCCGATTCGCTGGTGCCGGGCACGCTGGCCACAAGATATCCGGTGAATCTGATTGTTTCCGCGAGCGCAAAAACACAGGGCATTTACAGTTACGCCGCCGACAGCTACTACATTATGAGCGGGACGAGTATGGCTGCCCCGGTAGTTTCAGGAACCGTCGCGCTGATGCTCGAGGGTAATCCCTCGCTGACGCCGAACGCGGTAAAGGCGATTCTGGCTTATACCGCCCAAAGAATGACCGGCCCGAGCATCCTGGAGCAGGGAAACGGCTACCTCAACGCAGACGGGGCATTTCGGCTGGCCAAGGCGATATCGGCGGCTACCAGCAGCAAAAAGGTCATGGACGGGTCAGCCTGGATCTCCGTACCATCTTCCGTTATCCCTTTCAGCACGATCGGTGGCGAAGCCATTCTCTGGGGAGATGCCATTTTGTGGGGTGACGCGATTCTCTGGGGGGATGCTATTCTGTGGGGAGACGGAATCCTCTGGGGGGATGGAATCCTGTGGGGCAAGACCTCAAGCGCCTGGAACGATACCCTGATGGTCTTTAAGCAACCGGCTTTGAGCCTCTGCGATTCTCTGGGGAGACGGAATCCTCCGGGGAGATGGAATAATGTGGGGAGACAGCCTGATCTGGGACTGCAAGGTCGGCTCAACGGGTGTACTCCAGGGCGTCTCCGCCCACTGGTCCTCCGCTTTCCTGGACCCGACATCGATTGCCAATTCAGTCGGGAGCGTCCTGATCTATGGTGAGCTTGGGACTCTCACAGGGTTGAGAATGGCCTCAGCCGGCAGTATGTATCTCCCGGTATTTCGGGGACAGGCGCCATAACCTCGAAATTCCAGAACAAAAGAACATTAGTTTGGTTCGATAGAATTTTGAGGTTATGGCGCCGTCCCGAATGGCGCTTAGATAAGGATTTCAATTGGGACCCTGAAAGGGTCCAGCAGCAAACCCCAGGGCGCAAGCCCTGAGAACTGACGTTTGGCAAGGAATCAGCCCTGAAAGGGCGGCGCAGGCTGTGTCGCCCTTTCAGGGCTGATTTCCCGGATGACCATGAGCCCAGGGCTCACGCCCTGGGCTTTGCTGCTCCGCCCCTTCAGGGCTTAATCACTTGATTTAGCGGGACTAACAGGTGATTGGGGCATTCTTAACTAAGCGCCATTCGCGCCTGTCCCCGAAATACCTGGCACAAGTGTGCCGCCTGTATGGATAGTGCTCCCTGTTCCCATAGGACCGCGCGATCATCTCATTGGGAGAGCCCTCCTATTTATTGCATCTTCTCTCTGAAGTACATTGGTCTCAGGTTGAGATTATTCAAGGCCATGCAGGCTCTTGTGTTGAGCGCTGATGCCCTCATTTCCTGGAGTTGATTATGCAAGGTTTAGCCGGGTCGAGCATTCGGTCTCAAAACCAAATCGAAGGATCGAAGCGCAGAGGTGCGATGCATCTCGCCAAGAGAGCGCTGGTCGCATTCGGGATCGGATATGGGCCTGCCGCAGCTCACGGTTCCCGGCTCCTATATCCCATGGGAGCAACAGACAGACAAACAGGGAGACTCATCCCATTTTTTGCACTTTTCCTTTGAAGTACATTGGGCAGGCAAGGTGAATTAAAGGCCTTGTTGTTGCGAGGCATTTGACGGTTTTCAAGCATTGTTTCCAGTCACGGCGGCAAGAGACGCTTAAGGTAGAAGATGAACGCTTCAACAGAATCGAGTCCGCGCACTCCCAGCAGACCGAATCATCGGGCGTATTTCGGCTATCTGCATGCCGTGATCTGCTTGGGGCTGGTTTCCGTGGTCACCGCTCTCTTTCAGTTGCCGCACATGCACCTTGGCTACCAGTGGCTCATCTTCGTCGGCTTGACGATCGTTACCAGCTCTTGCACCATCCGCATCCCCGGTACCAACTCCAAGATCTCGATCGGCGACACATTCTTTTTCACCAATGTCATCCTTTATGGAACTCCTGCAGGAATCATCACGGCTGCCGTGGATGCTCTTGTGAGTTCTTTGCGTGCCCGGAACCGGTCCCGTCGTTTCCAGTACACTCTTTTCAATGTCGCCGCCATAGCCTGCTCTGCTCAGATCGCCGGCACGGTGTTTTTCAGCACGATCCATCGAGGGCCCCTCTTCCAGCAGGGCATGCCGGCAGTCGTTGACATGTTCTTCCCTCTGGCAGCGCTGGCCTTCGCGCACTATCTTGTCAATTCCGGCAGTGTCGCCATTATCGTAGCCCTTGAAAAAAACAAGAACATCATCAGAATCTGGCGGGACAGCTTTCTTTGGACCTCGATCACCTACTTCGCGGGTGCGGCGGCAGGGGGCTTTATCGCGCTGGCCATCGGCAGCATAACTGTGCAAGTGGTTGGAGTGGTCGTACCGGTCATGCTGGCGATTTATTTCACCTACAAAACCTACCTGGACAAAGTCCAGCAAATCCGTTCCCTGGCCTATTACGACGGTTTGACCAAGCTTCCCAATCGGATCCTCTTCAAGGAGCAACTCAACCAGGCCCTTGCCATGTCTGAGGGCGGTAACCAAATACTCGCAGTCATGTTTCTCGACCTCGACAACTTCAAGCGCATCAATGATTCTTATGGTCATAGCGTGGGCGATTCGTTGCTCAGGTCTGTTGCTTCCCGTCTTAAGTCCACTTTGCGCTTTCAAGATCCGGAGCTGCGTGTCGAGGGGAGAGGGCAAAACGTCATCATCGGACGTTTTGGCGGGGATGAATTCACTTTGATCCTGACGGGAATGGAGGGTGCTTACGAAGTAGCTAGCGTAGCCGAGCGCATCCTTCAGGCATTCGCCAATCCGTTTGTTTTGGACGGACAGGAAGTCTCAGCTGCGGTAAGCATCGGCATCAGTCTATCCCCGACGGACGGGACAAACGCCGACACGCTTCTCAAAAATGCCGATGCCGCCATGTTTCATGCGAAAGACAGCGGCAGAAGCGGCTATCAGTTCTATTCCCAGTCGATGAATGAATTGTCCCTGGTGAAATTGTCGCTGGAAAACGACCTTCGCAAGGCTCTCGGAAGACGAGAATTTCGTCTCTTCTATCAACCGAAAGTGAATGGGCGTACCAAGGCGGTCACGGGAACCGAGGCCTTGATTCGCTGGCAGCATCCTACGCGAGGGCTTCTGTCTGCCGACGAGTTCATTCCGCTGGCCGAAGAGACGGGATTGATCCGTCCGATCGGCGAATGGGTATTGCGCTCCGTGTGTCAGCAGATTGTGGCCTGGCAGCGCGCCGGCCTGCCTGTGGTGCCGGTGGCGGTAAACCTGTCCGGCCTCCAGTTCCGGGGACAGGACCTGCAACAGCTCATATCCCAGATCCTGCATGAGACCGCAATAGAGCCGTCCCTCCTTGAGCTCGAAATCACTGAAAGCATATTTATGCAAAACGAGGCCGAAGTCGAAGGTGCGCTGCGCGACATTCGGCAATTCGGTTGCAGGATATTGCTTGACGATTTTGGGACGGGCTATTCCTCCCTGAGCCGCCTCAAGCGCTTTACTCTGGATGCCCTGAAAATCGATCGATCCTTTGTTACTGACTTGAACAGTAATCCCGAGGATATGGCGCTGATCAAGGCGATTCTTGCCTTGGCGCGCAGCCTCGAGATGAAGGTGATCGCCGAAGGTGTAGAGACGGAGCAGCAATACCAGTTTCTCAAGAGCCTGGGATGCGACGAAATCCAAGGCTACCATTTCGGCAGACCCATGGAGGCAAATGAATTTGGCAGTATCCTCAGCCATCGCATTCGAATTCAACCGGCCGATCCGGCGGATGCCGGAGTTCACGGGCAGCAAACACGGATTCCCACCCACATTCGCTATGGCATGCGCCCGAATCGCGCCAACCTGCGGCTGGTACCCGCTGCGCTGCAGCAATCGGCTGGTTCTACCTCCGATGACGATTTGAGCGCAGCAGCTCTTGCTGCTTCTGCAGGCTCATCGCCCCATCCTTAAATGCCTAATCTGTTTGCACTCCGGGATTTTGCTGTTATTATGACAGCAGAGGAACGGAAAGTGACCAGCTGCTATTCCTATCGCTATTATTACTATTACCGCGGCTCACGCGATCGGAGCCCCTGAGGGGTACCTCTTTCCTTTCTTCGCAACATTCCAGAAAGCATAAAGCGGCCCAGCAGGAGGATCGGTGGGCCGCTTTCATTTTAGGAGCAAGTATATGATCATTGTTTGTGAGACCAAAGCAACTGAAGCGCAAATCAACGCATTGCAGCAAATCATACGCGAGGCCGGCCTGCAGGTGCACCGCTCCGACGGCGCCGAGTACACTGTACTTGGGGTAGTCGGCGACCGCAAACGTCTGGACCTGGAAGCGTTTTCCCTGATGCCCGGAGTCCGCAATGTGGTCCCCGTTTCCTCTCCCTACAAGCTGGCGAGTCGCGAATTCCATCCGGAAGACACAGTCGTTTCGGTCGGGGAAAAAGCGACCGTGGGTGATTCCGAGGTGGCGGTGATGGCAGGCCCCTGCGCCGTGGAAAACGTCGACCAGATCGAAGCCAGCGCGGAGTTTATCTCCCGGTGCGGGGGACGGATTCTCCGCGGTGGAGCCTTCAAACCGCGATCGTCCCCCTACTCATTCCAGGGGCTCGGGATCGAAGGATTGAAAATGCTTCGACAGGCAGCCGACAGCCATGGGCTGGCCGTGGTGACCGAGGTAATGACCATCGAGCAGATCGAGACGGTCAGCCAATACGCCGACCTGCTGCAGGTGGGCGCCCGGAACATGCAAAACTACCCATTGCTCAAAGCCCTCGGGCAGGCGAAAAAGCCGGTCCTGCTAAAACGGGGTTTGGCGGCGACGATCCAGGAGTGGTTGATGAGCGCCGAATATATCCTGGCCGAGGGGAACCCGGACGTCATACTCTGCGAGCGCGGCATCCGCACTTTCGAAACCGCGACGCGCAATACCCTGGACCTCTCTGCTGTTCCGGTGATCCAGCACCTGTCGCACCTGCCTGTCATTGTGGATCCCAGCCATGGCGTCGGCGACCGCCGGTTTGTGGTTCCCATGGCAAGAGCAGCGGTAGCTGCCGGCGCAGACGGCGTGCTCGTCGAAGTCCATCCTGATCCTGACAATGCCCTGTCCGATGGGCCCCAGTCGCTCACCTTCGACGAATTCGGGACCTTGATGAATCGCTGCCGGATCATTGCCACCACGATCGGACGGCGCCTGGGAGGAACAAAGTGAAATGGTAGACACGAAGATCACGATTATCGGTTGCGGTTTGATCGGGGGCTCGATTGCCCTTGCCCTGCGGCGACGGAGGCCAGAATGGTCGATCTCATGCCTTGATCTTGCCGATCGCCTGCCGGCCTTGCAGGAGGCGGCAGTCGCCGGCTATCTCGGCACTCTGGACGAACTGCCCAAGATTATCCCGGAAAGCTCTATCGTTCTCTTGGCTACGCCGGTGCAGTCGATCCTGGAAATGGTCAGGCGCATCGGCCCGCATCTAAAAAAGGGTGCGATCGTGTCAGACGTCGGAAGCACCAAGATGCAGATCATGGCGGAGGCGCACGCGCTCATGCCGCCCGGGACCCATTTCATCGGCGGGCACCCCATGGCAGGATCGGAAAGGTCGGGCGTAGAGGCCGCCGACCCGCTGCTGTTCAGTGATCGGGTCTATGTCCTGTGCCCCTATCCGGACACGCCTCCCGAGGCTCTGCTGTCTCTGATGGATCTAGTGGAAAGCCTCATGGCGCGTCCCATCACCATTGATCCGGAGGAACACGACCGGATCATGGCCATGGTCAGTCACCTGCCGCAGCTGCTTGCGGTCGCCCTCATGCATGCTGCACAAGCCGAGGACGCGACGCACACCATGCTGGAGGTGCTTGCCGGCCGCGGATTCCTCGACATGACGCGCATGGCGGCATCCGACTACGGAGTGTGGGCGGGAATTCTAGCAGCCAATCGTCAGTCCATCATGGATGCGATGGCGCGCTTCGACCGGAGCTTTATTATGTTGCGGGATGCCATCTCCACGGGAAATGCGGCCCTCCCATGGGAGCAAGCCAGCCGGCGCCGTCGCAAAATGGGATCTGAGAGCCTGAACAGACTGCGCAAACCCGATCTTCGCAGCATGATCGACCAATATGACAAACAAATGCTGGGCGCGCTTGGCCGTCGCATGCAGGCTGCATCCAAAATCGGAAAGCTGAAAATGCATCAAGCCGCACCCGTGCATGACCCCGAGCGGGAACGGCGACTGCTCCGGCAACGATCAGAATGGGGAAAGTCATTAGGTCTGTCGCAGGAGTTCATCGACGAGCTTTTTGCCCTGATCCTGCGGCACAGCAATCGGCTTCAGGCATCCGAGTCATAATCTCGGAGCCTGGCAGTTTCAAGCGCCACTATGTTTGGCCTGTCCAAAGGGATAAAACTGTTTTCAGTTGTGGGGGCGGCTCGGGTGCGATTCATATTGCGATTACTTATTTGCTGGACAATGATCGAGCCGGCGGATGGTGCCAGTGCCGCGGCCGGGATACCGACAAACCCGCAGCTTGATGAAAGTTTCTGCCTGATGTACGAACTCAGGTTCGATGCCGCACGCGCCCGGCTTGGTTCCTGCCGGCAGGCTGATTCTGAAGATTCCCTCTGCTACGCAGCCGAGGCGGCCAGCTATCTTTTCGAAGAGTTCAATCAGCAGGGCGTCCTGACGTCGGCATTCTTCCTCAATGACAAACGGCTGCTGGGAGGGATCGAGGGTGTACCCGATAAGCGACGCGATGCGGCGTTTCTCGAAGCCAATCAGCGTGCGCGCAAGATGGCGGAGACGCGCCTCGCGACCCATCCGCAACATCCGGGCGCGCTTCTGACACTCGCGCTCACCGACGGCATGCAGGGGGACTTCGAAGCTCTGATCAAGAAGCGCCAATTGGAGAGCCTGAGCTTCATCCGGCGGGCGGAAATTGAGGCGAATGCATTGCTGCAGGTGGAGCCGGACAATGGCGACGCCTATGTGGCGCTTGGCGCTGCCAATTACATCATCGGCTGCCTGCCATTTTACAAACGATTCGTGTTGTGGTTCGGTGGCATTCATGGCGACCGGAAGGCCGGAATGGAGCAACTCCAGGTGGCGGCAACCCGGGGCCATTACCTGCAGCCGTTAGCCAAGACCATGCTCGCTCTTGCCGCTGAGCGCGAGCGCGAGTTTGACCGTGCCCGCAGCTTGTTTGCCGATCTGACAGGCGAATTCCCAGACAATCCTGTGTTTGCGCACGAGCTCTCCCTCCTCAAAACACGCTAGCGGATCACAATTTTTCCCTTCATGCCGTGGTGACCGACGCCGCAAAAAACGCAACACCTGAATTCCACGGTCCCGGCTTTTTCCGCCATGTATTCCACAGTTGCGGTCTCTCCCTTTTTGATTTTTACACAGCTGTCTTTTACATTGGCAATCTCAAACCCGTGCTCCCGATCCAGGGCAGTGATCTTGAAGATGATCCGGGTGCCTGCGTTGACCTCCACCGTGTTGGGCGAGAATTCGTATTTTTTGGCCGTAATCCGCACTTCCTTGGTTTCCGCACCCTGGGGCGTACCTTGGGAGCGCATGAATGGTGCGGACATCAGCATCAACGCCGCAAGCAGACTGACGATAATCATTTTTTTCACGTCATCCTCCTCCACTATCCATATTAATTTTAGACCGCGCCGGTCATTCTGGATAGGACCTGATGCGCGCGTGGCGAGGAAGAAAGCGCGGCAGGGGGGGTAGTGCGTTGCCGCTGCATTGCTGCAAAGCTCGCTCTTCCTGTGGAATCCTTCGGGCCAATATCCATGCGTTGGCCAGGGAGAAGATTACTGCAGTGAAATAAGCGCCGCACAGGGTAGGAATCGCGATCAACTCAATGATGATTGCCACATAATTAGGGTGCCGGATAAAGCGGTATGGCCCCCGAGTTACCAGCTTCATTTGCTGCACCACAATAATTCTTGTATTCCAACGCCGGCCCAGCGCCAGGATCGCCCACAGACGCAGGATCTGTGCCGCTGCCAACAGCACAAGCCAAATCAGCCACAGGTCATTCCAGCCGTACGACCCATATCTCCATTCGAGCCACAGCGAAAGGTAAAACAGGATGTGAACTGCGACGATCACACGGTAGTGCCGGTGATCCCATTCCTTGCCACCATGCGCCATGGCCCAGCGCCGGTTGCGTTCGGCAAGGACAAGCTCGCCCAGCCGCAGCAAAATCAGGTAGGAAAATAAAACGAAGAACATGGACCGGGTCACCCCTGGATAAGCATCATCTCGGCGCTGAAACCTGGTCCCAAAGCGGTGATCAGCCCATACTCGCCGCGCCTGATGGCTTGAGACCTTACAAAGTCCTCGAGCACGAACAGAACGGTCGGGGAGGACATATTGCCGTAGCGGCGCAGGATGCCGCGCGCCCGGTCCATTTGGCCGTCAGCGAGGCCCAGTGCCTGTTCATAGGCTTCGATTACTTTGGCTCCACCCGGATGGGCAATGATGTGGCACAGGTCGTGAAGCGTGATCCCCTGGGCGGTGAGGAACTCCAAAAGGGCCGGGAGAGCCAGGCTGCGCACAATGGATGGAATATCGCGCGAGAACAGCACCTTGAGCCCGCGGTCGTTGATGTCCCACCCCATGACATCGAGACTTTCGTACCAGAGTGTGCTCCGGCTGGCAAGGATCCGCGGACCCGCATCGCCGGTTTCCGCGCCGGACACAAGCGCAGCGGCGGCCCCATCGCCAAACAACGAAGTCGCCACCAGGTTGCTCTTGCTCAAATCGTTGCGTTGAAAGGTGAGGCCACATAGCTCCAGAGCCAGAACCAGCGCGCGCTCACGGGGAAAAGCAACCGTGTACTCGTAGGCCCTGGACAAGCCTGCAACGCCACCCGCGCAGCCAAGGCCCCAGATCGGCGTGCGCCGGACATTGGGGCGCAGCTTGAGGATGTTGATCAGGCGGGCATCAATACTGGGAGTGGCCAGGCCGGTAGTGGAGACAAAGAAGAGGTGATCGATGTCCCGCGGCGTGAGATCCGCGCTTCGCAAGCATGACGAGATCGCTGCCTCTCCCAGCTCCAGCGCAGTTTCGATGTAGAGACGGTTCTTCTCCGCGAAAGAGTGGTCAGTCTCAAACCATTCCTTGGGAGCCGAAAAGTATCGATTCTCCACCTGGGAGTTGCTGAAGACGGGCAACAGTCGATCGATATCCGGATAGGTCTCGTGGAATAGGGCACGGCAAAACTGCTGTGCGACCTCCTGGCCGGCCCGGTGTCCGGGAACTGCTGTGGCTACGGAACTGATGCGGCTCATTCGACGATGATCGAGTTGGGCCTGATGCGCTTCTAGTGCTGCGGGTGCGGGCTTGCTGCCGTTCATTGTTGGGATTTCCCTATAAGTAATGAGGAATGCTTGGATGGGTAGACGATACTGACCGCCATCATTGGGATCAAAGCCCGGCCATAATGCCGGACCGATCTTGGTGTTATACCCAGGATTTAAACTCTCCTGAGCGTTTTAAATTCCCCCGGCGCATATTCCGGCAAATTTTACCCCAAAAGATCTGGCAGCGTACGGGATTTGCGCGAACTTCCAGTCACAAAGCCCCATCGTTGCGATGCTGGCGAGACTGCGAATTAATATCTGCTAGAGGTAATCGTAGAAGCTTCTCGCAACTATTTCATCTGCTTCAGATAATCGCGGAGTTTGATCGCATCCTCAATCCTGGAGTCGATGGCGAGAGTCTTGTCCACTATCTCGCGAGCGCGCGACCAATTGTGCAGCTCCGCTCGGAGCAGAGTATTCCAGGTAAGGGAGATCATCGGAGTTTTCCGCCGTCCCCTGTCCAAACCTCAGCATGTCGCTTCGGTTCATAAAGTAGTTGGACAAAAAACGCCAGCTCGTCATCCACGCATCGTGCCCATAAGCCTCTCAGAGGATTCAGGAGATTCCGGATGGCGATCGGGATAGGTAGCGTCACCAAGGTCCAAGTGACCGCAAACAGTAATTGCTACCGTTAGTGGCGAACCTCCGCCATCGTGCCACGGGTTTGCCGGGATTCTCAGCTTGTGAAATAAAAGTAGTCGTAAACGAGCCGCGCAATCTTGGCAATGATTTCCTCAACGTCACTGGTATCCGCCGTGAAATCCTTGGTCAGCACCGTCAACGCCACGTGTCCCTGACCATCAGGAAGGTAGATGATCCCGCTTGGCTAGTGGCCGCGATACCGATTTTTCAGTCGATATAGCGGCTTATTTCGCATATCCGCGTTATAAGCGATTCTATTCGGGAGTACAAGGGGAAATCAGAGTGAGGCTCGGCGTGAGCGAGCCGCTGGTCGGTGATGGGCCTTGCCGGGAAGCGAGAAATGCTGACGATGAGCATCCCTTGCTCTGCATCCCTACCCGTCAACGACACTCTTGCAGCCCTGATGATCCCCTTTTCGGTTGGGTTTCATCGCCGCCCTCTGTATTTATGCCACGCGGCCGCATCGATTTCCCACACTTCGCTGGGCAGGCGGCCTGAGACATAGTCCCGTTCCTCTGTCGCCACCACCTGCATGCCCTGTTTCGCCGAGATGCAACGCGAGGCCTCATTCGCGATCGCCTTATGGACGCACAGGATCGGGAACTTCAGGGCGTCAAACCAATAATCCGTTGTTACTTCGCAGGCTTCGCTCATCAGCCCCTGTTTTTGCCAGGGCAGACCAAGCCAAAAGCCTCGATGGTAGCTTGCGCCCCTCGTCAGACTGATGCTGCCGATCACTTGAAGAGGGTGATTCTTCAGTCGCAATGTCCAATGCCAGGCATCCCCACGAGCCATGGCGGGCAGAGCCACATCATGATAAAACCTGTGTGCTCCATCCGGAGGATAGGGCCAGGGCACTTGAGTCGTCAGGTACCGCACAATTTCCCAATGAGGAAACAGCTTTTGGACTTCCTCTGCGTCAGCCAGCTCCAGGGGGCGCAGGTAAAGGCGGGGAGTCTCCAGCATAGGCGTCATATCAGCAAGTGGCCAATTTCGGGGACAGGCGCGAATGGCGCTTAGTTAAGAATGCCCCAATCACCTGTTAGTCCCGCCAAGTCAAGTGATTAAGCCCTGAAGGGGCGGAGCAGCAAAGCCCAGGGCGTGAGCCCTGGGATCATGGTCATCCGGTAAACCAGCCCTGAAAGGGCGACGCAGCCTGCGCCGCCCTTTCAGGGCTGGTTCCTTGCCCTACGTCAGTTCCCAGGGCTTGCGCCCTGGGCTTTGCTGCTGGACCCTTTCAGGGTCCCAATTGAAATTCTTATCTAAGCGCCATTCGCGCCTGTCCCCGAAATTCATCGATTCCGGTCGGCGGTGGAGTAATAGCCGCGCCGGGCGTGGATGAAATAATCGTGGCCCGGCTTCCCGAGGCTGTCGTCCAGCCGGACCACAATCGCGTGAAATGCGCCTTGTCCCGAATTAGGCGCATAATACCCAAGGCTGTAGCGCATCCTGAGGCGGGAAATCACGTTGCCCATGGCCGCGTTGAGCGACGCTACACTCGCCACGTCGATGATCTCGCCGCCCGTTTCCTGAGTCACCTTGCTTACTGATCCCGCACCGCCCAGCAGGGAAGGCAATTGCAGCGCCAGCAGTCGACCCACACCCGCTGTTTTGATGCTGTAAACCACAGTCTCGCTTTCCAGGGCGACCTTTATGGTTTCAGCCTCGCTGGCTCTGGGTTGAACGGTTGCTTGGTTGTCGGAGATGAGAATGATCGCGTGACGCATATCAGGGGCGGCTTTTTTGAGGTAGATGGCTGCTTCATAGAGGGCATCGATGATATCCGTTCCGCCGCCAGCCCGGATCCGGGTCAGACCATCTGAAATTCGTTGCCGGTCGGTGGTCAAGTCCTCAATTCTCTGTACATCAGCGGCGAACGAAAACAGCGCTACCTCATCTCCAGGCTTGAGTTCCTGCAGGGCGCGATTGGCAATTCTGCGCAGTTCGGAAATATAGGGAGCCTCACTGCCGCTCCGGTCGATCACCAGGGCGACGGCGATAGGCAGCTCGTCACGGGAAAAGCTCTGCACATCTTGCTTGACACCATCTTCGTAAATCTGGAAGTCATCGCGCGTCAGGTTGTCCATATTGCGCCCGCCCCGATCCTTCACGACGGCATCCACCAGCACCATCCGCACATTGACACTGAGTTTGAGTCCCCCGGCGTTGGCAGGTTGCGGCTCGCCCGGTTGTGTGGCTGGAGGGGGAGGCGCAGCAGCGGGAGGGGTGTCCGGAGGTTTTGAGGCGGGAGGGTTTTCGACAGGGGGCTCTTCGACCCGGTCGGTCTTTACCAGCCTGGGTCGCGGAGGTGAGATTTGTTCCTCCACCATGGCAACTACCACCGGAGTTTCTGCAGGCGTGCTAGGGGCGGGTGCGACAGGCGGCAATACGGCTGTGGCTGGAACATTGAGGGGTTGATCGAACTTGGCTTCGAACATGGTGTTGCGGGGAAGATCGAGATCGGGCCCGCGTCTAAGGATCATGCCGGCGGCTGTGATCGCTGCTCCGGCTGCGCTGCCGTAAATAGCTCCCCTGGGCCCCGCGGACAGCACACCGATAATCGCACCCTGGGCTGCCCCTTTAGCCACTGTGCCGACATTTCGGCCACTCCCTGACTCTCCCTTCAAGCTGGGATCCCCTCCATTCGTCGGGCTTACAGGATCGTAACCGACGCGGGTGATTGAGGCGTGCAACGGGGCAACCGTCCCGTCCGCGAGCTTGATTTCGTCAAACCGCAGCTGGATTTCGGCACGTCCCCCGACGTGTCCCGCCCGCTTGGCTTTGGTCACTGTAGCGCGCACCCAGCTCTTGTTTGGGATGACGACTTGATTGTCCACAACAACGTCGGCGGCTGTGCTGAACTCCACCCGATCCCCTTTTTTGGTGGTGCGTGTGTGAAGATCTGTCTCAAGTTGCAGGATGAATTTCTGGCCTGACTGAACGCTGACCGTGCCGCCCGCCGAAACCGCAGGTTCTTGCACTTCCTGTGACTGGCCTGCGTCAGGCCGGACGCAAATAACCATCATTGTGAGCGCGAGAACGCCGACTTGCGTGGTTCGCATCATATTGTCCATCCCTGCAGATCCTGGCAAAGAGCCATTATCCCCCAGCCGTGACACAATATCGCCTGATTAGATGTCCGGTAACATGGGATGGTTCATATTCATGTGAGGATTAATCAAGCCATGCGGCAATATGCAAAATGGCGATGACAAATACCCCGGGGGCATTCAAAAACATTCATGGAAAGGCGGCACATTAATTCAGCTCAAAACTAACTCTTTGGGTTTTGGGTCTTGAATAGGGTGAGGGGGTGTGTCCTAATTATTCATAAATTCGCGCTGTAACCAGCGATTCACCTCGGTGCGGCGCGCTCGGGCGATACTATCATGAGCGTTTACAACATCGGTGCATGCCCGGGAATCAAAGATCCACCCCGACCGTATGTCCGCGAGGCGGATCCCGCGTGCACCCATAGGGGAATGGGAAATACCTCCTTTTACCGCATCCCACGGGAATGGACCCGCGCACACCCATGAAAAGAACCGGGATAAGCTGTTATCTGATGATGTCTGTAGTTCTGGCCATCTCGCTAATTGTAACTGCGACTCCGGCACCCGGTTCGTCTCCCCGCCGGCAGGCTATCAGCAGCTTTGGCGGTCCTGACTTCAGAAGCGCGTTACTAGACGTTGTGGCGCCCTGGTCACAGCCAGTCGAAGACGGAGAGCGTGCTGCTGGGGTACCGGGAGGTATCGCCGCGGCTCTCAGAGTGATGGGCGGCCGGCGATCCGCCCTGGCGAAGGATTACTTCCTTGAGGTGGCCCGGATCGCCATACTGGCGAGCCACGATGTATTGGCTTCCAATGACCTTCGGAACCGGGTCAGAGATCATTTCAAGACAGTTCGGACCCTCCAGGCTTTTGGCGTGCCCGCCGGCGAAAAGGCTATCTTGCACTTGTCGGTTCGAACTTCCGAATCCCGCACAGCCGCGGAAGAAATCCTGGATTTGCTGGGATGGAACTTGGAAACATCCAAGGCCGGCGTAAAGATCGCTCCCGGTGATAATGGTCCGGCAGCGCAACGGCAGATCACCACGGCCGCTCTCGCTTTAAATCAAATCGCCATGCAGGCAGCGCTGCAAAGCGGCAAAGATTTTGAGCTCACGATACCGGACGAGAAGGTCCCGGTCATCTTGGGTGAGGCATGGTGGCGTGAGGCGCTCCTCGAAAATGGCAATCCGCCCGGCGGGCTCAGCGAGATTCTCATGACAAATCTGAACCTCGATTACCTCTACGTCGGGCTGTCCAACCTGGATGAAAACTCAGGAATGGAATTGATGAGGGAATTCGGCCTGAGAGCGCTTCAAGACAGATATGCCAGACTCCTCTACCGTTTCTCCTCCTCGCTGGTAGTGAGGGATGGGTGCGTTCAACTCCCGGGTGGCCCGGCCGCAGGACCTGTCTGGCAGCGACTGGTAGGTGCGAGTTTCTCATCAGCAAAACCGTTCCTTGCCAACCTTCTCGACAAGGATGAAGGGAAGATGCTGGCCTACTTTGCCGCTCTCATGCAGCTTGATTCCGCACGGCAAAAGTTTTTTACGGCGTCTTTTAAGCGGGCGGCTGGTTTTTACGAATCTTTCAAGCATTCCCTGGAGGTCCGATCCGGCGCGGCCCTGCCCCAGCGGCGCATGCCTCTGGCGGATTTCTTTCGTCAGATTCCCCTCGATGAGGACGGACATGTGATTTTTCCGGGCGGCCCGGAAGTCTGGATGACTGCCGGGGGCAGACCGACCTCTGTTTCTGGAAATTCGGTGGCGCCGTGGAACGCGATTCGCTCTGACACTCCGGCTGCGGAAGATGACATCCTAGCCAATCTCGCACGCACAACGTTTTTTGATGAATCTGAAGAATTCACCGGATTGGACATATTTCTGGCGGTGGAACATTTGAATGAACACAGGTCGCATCCGCTCGACGCATCCTCCGTGCTGCAGCTTGTCCGGCGTTATCGAGACCATCGGTGGGCGTGGCCGTATCTTGTTGTCCTGGGAGGGCTGCGTTCAGATGACTATGCGCAGTTTTTCCGCCTGAGCGAGCATCTGCGTTCCGCCAACCGCGCTCTGGAGAACAACGTTCTCGGGGAACTCCATGGGCTTTTGAAGATTCTCTGTCTGCTGCATGACTCGGGCCGCATTGATCAGGACCGGGCCAGCCTTCTGTTCAGAGAGATCTGCGATCGATTTCTTACCGCGCTGGCGCCGGCCGACTACGCGGCAGCGACATTGGATCTGGCAGGCATAATAACCGGCGAGGCCAACGGTAAAGGCCGGGATGTCGATGAAGCCGTCCGCGAGGCTCTGCTCGAACACGGCTCCCCTGTCTCTTTTGTATTCCATGGAAAACAGCGGGTGGTCGACGCCTCTAGAGAGCAGTCGGATGCGTTCCGTGAGGTGCTCGAACTCCAGAAGGTGCCTCCACTGGCTCCCCTCCTGGATTTGTACCGCCTGACGCGCCGGCTCTCAAATTCCGAGGCCGTGCCCGGCGATTTGGCGAATGCCGTGAAAGATGCGGTTGGGCGCCTGCCTGAAATTGAGATACGTAAATCATCGCGTTTAGAAGGGCAGGCGAGGGATGCTTGGATTCATTGTCAACTGGACGGGATTCGTAAGACTGCCGGCCGCCTTATAGAAGCAGCTTCCATGAAATCGTTCGATCGGGAGAGCCTGAAAACTCTGTCCCGGGAGTTGCTGTCCGCACTGAATCCGCAGGTGCGGTTGGCGCTAACCGGCATTGTTTATGCCTATTACTTTTGTCCCAGTGACCTTTTGGTCTCGGACGATCCCTTGTTTCTGCGGAAGCACCAGTTTGTCAGGATCGAGAAAGCGTTTCGGACCAATTCCATTTGGACTGCCGACGACCTGGTTCCGAACATGCAAGCCGGGAGTTTTTTTGTCGGAGGATTGGCAGATTTCGGCAATCTTGCCGGCAGAGCCTCGATGTCGACTTTCCGGCAGGTCGATGAGGCGGCCAGGCAGGTCGGCGCCGCTTTAATTGGCTCGCTGCACGAGACTCACTGGAACGCTCTCCATAAAGCTGATCTGCGCATGGTTTCACTGCATATTCGTGCTGCCCGTGAGTGGCTTGCCAACGCGCCCAATTCTCCGGAGATGCTCTCCGCATTATCGGAGGGAACTTTCGGATTGTTGTCGCCGAGCCGGCGGGCCGAGCTTCTGCAGGCTCTTCCCGATCACCATTGGACCAGAATCCAACAGATCCTTACGTTAAGTGATCTCTACTTCCTGGGGGAAGAATACCTGCGCAAATACCCCAAGGACCCGGTTGCTTCGCCGGATTTGGCAGCACTCAGGTCGCTGGCATTACAGGACCCAGCCGAGGGGATCCGCTGGCTTGGAGCCAATCCGCGCGCTCTCTACCATTGCAGCCACTCCCACCTGTTGCGCATGGCTTCCTACGAATATTATGAGGAGTTTCTTACGCCTGAGAAATTAGCCGCGCGCGCCAACGAATTCAAACTTTATCTGGCAGAGTATATGGAACGGCGGGGACTGCCTCCTGAGATCCTGGGAGCAGTAGCGGAACCGATGGCCGTTGCAGTGCTGAAAAAAATGAAGATGACGTCCGAGGGAGACTGGCGCGCCATCCTTGCCGCATATGCGGAAATCAACGACCAGATGTTGGACGAGGTGCTTCCTGACAGATGAAAATCACGTTTTCGGCCCTCATTGCGACATCAGTTGCCGTTCTCGGCTGTCTGGCTGCATCGGCGGCAGGAAGAGGACAGCAACCCGTCCCGACCTTCCGATCGGATGTCCGTCTCATCGAGGTGTATGTCACGGTGCTCGATCACAATGGCAGGTATGTTTCAGGATTGACGCGGGACCGATTCGAGATCCTGGACAATGGAGTCCCCTGCTCATTTTCCGCCTTTGAATCGACCACGTCGGGTTTTTCCTGCGCAATTCTTCTTGACCGCACGGGCAGTATGGGTTCGGTCCTCCCGGTAGTAAAAAACGCCATCCTTCGCTTTATCGACGCGTTCAGAGAGAACGATGTGTTTGCACTTTACTCGTTCAATACCTCGCTCACTACTTTGGTGGAATTCACTCGAGATAAAAACGCGGCCAAGCAAGCAGTGCTGAACACGATCGCGCAGGGAGCCACGGCCTTGTTTGATTCGCTATCCGAAGTCACGCGGGAGCTCTCACAGCGGAAGGGAAAGAAAGTCGTGATTGTCTTCACCGATGGCGCGGACAACTCGAGCTACCTCAATGCCAATGCGGTCATGCGCCGGGCGAGGAATTCGGGCATACCCGTATACGCGGTTGCGGAAGGAGAGGCGATCAGGAGCCTGGAACTGATGAAGACACTCCAGAACCTGAGCCGGGCGACTGGCGGCTCTGCATTTACGGTCAGTAAGCCATCCCGAATCGACGAAGTGTTTCAAGACATTTCAGCGGACATGCAGCACGCTTACTTGTTGGCTTATGCTCCGCCCGATTTGAACGACTCTCATTGGAGAACCATCCGGGTGAGCATCAAAGACCCGAAAGGTCTGCGGATTCGTGCTCGTGAGGGCTACTTCGCGCGTTAGGATGGTGAGTAGGCGGCCGACCTAGTACGGCCACAGCCAGCCGAAAATGCCAGCCGTCAAAAGTGCGTAGATCAATCCGTCTACTGTCGCTTTGATCGTCGTGATCCAGGAGCGTCGATACCAGATCGACATCTGCCATAGGGCGACCGAGTATGCGATGAATGCGGTAGCTCCAACAAACCGGAATACGTGAAGGTATGCGGCGCCTGCAGGCAGCGCCCGTCCTGCGATATATGCAGAGAAGATCCCTACGACGACCAGGTAAATGAACCACATGACGAGGTTTCTTCCCATCGACGCCGGGCCATTCGGCATCACCGTGAGCACCATGACCGGGCCCTTCTTCATCTTCTCGAGGAACTCAGGCGAGCGCATGTCCTGCATGCTCGCAGGCCGAGGAACCATGTAGTCGCCCGGCGGGATGGCGAGCGGGCGAAGCGCATTCATAAACTCCGCCTCTTTCGGCATTTTCGCGCAGTCGCCCTTGTGCCACGGCGTCACCATGTGGATCAAGGAGCTTGCGACGAAGACAATCACGGACGACAACAGAATGGGAATCCATAGTACGGATAATCCAGTCATGACAACCTCCTATTTTGCGCATTGCTTGCTTTCGGTCGAAAGCTCTTCGAATGCATCGAAATTGAAGACAACCCAGGTATGGCGGGAGTGGCCGATCAGGATGCAGCACAAGGGGCAATTGGGATTCAGGAAAGCGTGATTGAGCAGGAGCCGCTGACTTATGACCATCGCGAGGCTCCACTGCGAGAATGAATGGTCTGGAGGCGCCGAACGGATTCGAACCGTTGCATAAAGGTTTTGCAGACCTCTCCCTTAGCCACTTGGGTACGGCGCCCCATGTCTGGAATCGAAGCCCACCCTTCCGGGCAGCCCCGTAACAGCGGTTAGATTCTAGCTTTTGCTCCTCCTGATATTCAAGGGATTTCCGAGTCCCCCTGCAGGCACTCCGCTGAAAAGAGGGAAATACAAAGTCCAGGGTGCGGAATATCCGCATCCTCAATGCCTTAACGCAGAGGGGGCAGAGGTCGCGGAGAAAACAAAAGCAAATATCCTCTGCAGCTTCCGCGCTGAGGTTTTTCCCTGCAACCATACCGCCTGGTGGTGCAAAAACGGCGGGATTATGGTCTTGCGATCCCCCGATCTTTATTGTGGTGCCGGCCGGTTCGGAGTAGGATAGCGCACGGTACCATCGAGTGAATCTGTTCCTCTGATGAGTCGTTTAGATTAGTCCTGTCATGTACTACCAAACATCGCCTGCTGTATTCATTCCGCCTTTTGGATGTGGAGGTTATTTATGAAGCTTTCGAAACGAACTCTTATTCATGGCTGCTCACTGCTGTTGGCGGGTCTGATCGTGGCATTGGGCGCTTCCGCTCAGTCGCCCAAGCCCGCAAGCGCGCAGAAAAAAGTCGAGAGCACCGATCCGGCATTGCGGCAGAAATGGTTCGAGCAGCACATGGCCCTGAAAGCGCAGACGCCGTTCAAAGAGCTCCGCTGGCGCTACACGGGGCCCGAAGATATCGGCGGCCGGGCCACGAGCATCGCTGTTCCCAAAGGGAACAAGAAGGTTTTCTACATCGGCACCGCCACGGGCGGCCTTTGGAAGACGGAAAACACCGGGATCACCTGGACGCCGTTGTTTGAGGAGATGCCGACGCTCTCCATCGGTGCGCTCGCAATACCCGACACCGAACCCAACACGATCTGGGTGGGCACGGGGGAAGCCAACATCCTGCGGGGATCGCTCGCCGGCAATGGCATTTACAAATCCACAGACGGCGGCAAGACCTTCCAGCACATGGGACTGGCAGGCACCCAAACGATCGCCCGCATCCGGATCCATCCCACGAATCCCAACATCGTTTACGTCGCGGCCTCCGGGCACGAGTGGACCTACAATCCGGACCGTGGGGTATATAAAACGACGGATGGCGGCAAGACGTGGGCTAGAATCCTCTATGCCAACGAGAAAGTCGGCGCAATCGACCTGGTCATGCATCCCACGAATCCGGAGATGTTGATTGCCTCGACCTGGAACCGCGTGCGCGAGCGCTTCAGTGATCCCGTTCCGGGCGGCGAGGATGGCCTTTACAAGACCACGGACGGCGGCAAAACATGGAAAGAGCTGACTAACGGATTGCCCGACACGAAATACACGGGCCGGGTGGGTCTCGATCTGTGTTTGACCAAGCCCAATATCGTATACGCCTTCGTGGACAACCATACGCCGGTGGGCATGCCCCCGGAAGGCCAGCGTGATTCCTACGGACGTTCGAGAACCTATCCGGATATCATCGGCGCTGAAATCTATCGCACCAACGATTTTGGCGATACCTGGGCCAAGGTCCCCCCGGCCAACGCCCAACAGATGCAGCGCTTCGGCGGCACTTATGGCTGGGTGTTCAGCCAGATCAAAGTGGATCCCAACAATGAAAACACCCTGTTCCTGATGGGCGTGGGAATGCTCAAATCCACTGATGGCGGCAAATCATTCCAGTCCGTGAACTACGAGGGGCTGCACAGCGATCACCACGGTATGTGGATCGACCCGAGCGATACGGACTACATCGTTGAAGTCAACGACGGCGGCGCCAATGCTTCCTATGATGGCGGCAAGACGTGGCGTGATTTCCACAAGGGAATCCAGGCAGTCCAGTTCTACAATGTCACCCTCGACATGGCGAAGCCGTTTAACGCCTTCGGCTCGGTGCAGGACTCCGGGACCTATCGCGGCGTAGGATTCGCTCCGCAGTCGGCCCCACAGGGACGCGGTCGCGGCGGACGCGGCCGATCGATTCGCTGGGAGAGCGCTCCGGGCGGGGAAGGCACCCTGATCGCGGTCGACCCGACCAATCCCAACATCGAATATGCTTCCTCCTATTATGGCCGCGTGGCGCGCGCCGAATATGCCAACGGCCAATGGGGGCAGGCCAAGGAGATTTACCCGAAGCCCGGACCGGGCGAACCCGAATATCGCGGCCAGTGGCTTGCGCCCACGATCATCTCCCAGTTCGATCCGTCCACCCTTTATCATGGTTTCCAGTTCGTCTTCCGCTCCAAAGACAAAGGGGAAACCTGGCAGAAGATCAGTCTGGATCTGACCGCATTTGACCCGGCGAAGCAGGGGAAGCTCCCCTACGCGATCAATTTCGCCACATTGAGCGCGCTTTCCGAATCACCGCTCAAGGCGGGCGTCCTTTATGCCGGCAGTGATGACGGGCGGGTGCACGTCACCAGGGACGATGGCGCGACCTGGACGGAAATCACGGCCGGACTTCCGTATTACAAGCACGTCTGGAGTATCGTCGCTTCGAAATACGATCCGGCTACCGTGTACATCACCCTGATCGGGCGCCACGATGATGATTTCGCCCCATACGTCTACAAATCCACCGATTACGGCAAGACCTGGACGAGCATCGCGGCCAACCTGCTCGGCGGCCCGACGAACGTCATCCGTGAAGATCCCAAGATGCGCACTGTGCTGTATCTGGGGACGGATCTGGGTGTGTTTGTGACCATCGACAGCGCCAAGACATGGAGTTATCTGGGTTCGGGCCTGCCAAACGCGCCCGTCTGGGACATCCAAATCCATCCGCGCGACAACATGATGGTGATCGCAACCAATGGCCGCGGCATGTGGATCATCGACGACGTGTCCTTGATCCAGAACGCCAAATAAAGGGATTGAACGCTTCTTTGCCGTAAAGCAGAGAAAAGCAAAAGATTAACGCAGAGGTCGCAGAGAGAAGTCATTCCAAAGCAAAAACTCTCTTCGGTCTCTGCGCCCTCCGCGCTGAGGTTTTTGGGATGCGGATATTCCGCTCTCATGCCGTGGTTCGATATCGAAAGTTGCGATCGTTTTATTTGAACGTTTGGCTGCGTTCGGCGTCAAAGAGTTAAAACACATCAGGGAGGCAGATCATGAGCTATTCCCGGAGCGCTATCATCTTGTTTTGCTGTGCCGCACTGTCGGTACCTTCCCTATCGGGACAAGCGGTCGTGTCGGTAGGAAGCCAGTCCAAGGAGTTGAAGCGGACAGCGCACCAGCTGCGCATCAGCGCGGAGCACCTGAAGAATGCGCGCGAAGCCCTGCAACAGGCAACGGACCTTGCCCGGCGGAGCCCGGATTCCTCTTCGCTTTCCCAGCTGGCACAAAACTGGATTCGACTCGATAAATCCAAGGCGCCTGCAGCGCTCGAGGACCTGTACTCATGGCTGCGTGCTGCGGCACGAGATGCTGCGGATGCCCCGTCTTACCAGCGTTCCACTTCAACCGCTCAAATGCTGCTCCGTTCCTATGCATCCCTGGACTCCGAGCGTGCCGTCGGCCTTTGGCAGCAGTGGCCGGATCCTCCGGTCTCCCTGAGCGAAGCGCTCAAGAAAAACCAAAGTGAATCTGCCGCACTATTCGCAAAGCAACTGGCTGGACAGGGAACCGGCCCCGGCTTGAGCATCGGCCCGAATGTGACATCCCTGAGAGATGCAGCCGCCAAAGGCGATTACAGCAGCACTGCCCGGTTGGCTGCCCAGATGGCTCAAACCGGCGACAAGGCGGAGGCTCTCAAGCTGGTGGACCAGGCGATCCTGGACTTCCGCCAACGCGAGCCGGATCAACGAGCGCTCTCGAGCTATCACAGTTTCGTGAATCAGCTCCCCAACGTCGATCCTGATCGCTATTTGCTGGCACTTAGCACGCTGCTGCCGGTGCTCGACAGGCAAGGGAAACCCAATACCGGCGGAACCGTGAGCGTCGGTGAACAGACGATTCAGGTGACGGCATCGGAAGCCATCGTGATCGATATGTGCCGCAACCTCATGGGCAGGCCGGACCTTGCCATGAGGACGTTGAATTCGGTTCCGGGATTGAAAGCCAAGCTGGACCGGATTGGCGGGATCGACAGCATCTCAGGGGGTCCGATGCGAGGCTCTCAACTTCCCGTGTCCCTGAACTATTCGATAGATGGCACGACGCGGACCACCTATAACAGCGCGGGAGGCAGTTCGTACGCGGGCACCGGTCCCGTTTCCAGTCCCAGCGGCGCCAATCCTCTCGCCGGGATGGATTTGTACCAGAGCCTGCGCGGGAAACTGGCGAAGGATCCTGCCTTCGTACAGCAGAAATTGGCGGAGGCGTCGAAGATTCCCGACCAGGTCGACATCTTAATTCAATTGGCCAACCGAGCCAACATGCAGGAGCCGGATCTTGCCTCCATGGCGTTGGACGCGGCCACCAAGCTCTTGATGCAGGTGGAACCGCTGCAAAAACGCGCATCCGTATTGCAGAATCTGATGCGCGCGTATCAAAGCTGCGATGGTGAGGTCGATGCCGATCTGCTGCAGAAAGGCCTGGCGCTGGTTCAGCAACTGCGCACGGATGAACAGAGCAATCCGCCCTCCAATCAGATGCCTAGGGGTGTAGTCAGTGTCAGAATGGGAAGCGCGGCGGATCAACTCGAGATGGCGATTGTTGCAGAATTGGCGGTCGAGAATTTCGACGGGGCCATGCGCTATGTGCGCCTCATGTCCGACGAAATGAAACTGCAGGCACTGTTGCGCATCGTCCAAACACTCGCGCAGAGCTACTGAAGAAGGATCCTTAAACCCAAGGCAAACTCGCCTGCGCCGGAAAATTATTGGTTTTCAAACAGCAGCCACGAATGACACGAACTTTCGAGTCATTCGCGGCTGCTTTTGCAGTTTTCAGGCATTGTTTTCGAACAGCGCATCTTCTTCTGCGGCGCGATACACTACAGGTTGCGTCGTGTTTATTTAGCGCCTAGTCTTTCCTGAAGCTGCGGCAGCATCGCCAAGACAACCTTGCCGACTTTCTCCATGCTCTCCGGGCTGACTTTGTCCAGCGAATCCTGCGCGGTATGATGGAACGAATTATTCGGCCCGTAGTCGAGGTCAATGACATCCAAGACTGGGATTCCAACGTCCTTGAACGGGACGTGATCGTCTTCGATGCCGCCCTGGTACGCGCCCAGGATGCTGCCGAGTCCTGATTTCTGGGCTGTTTGCCAGAGGAGGTCCATCAACCACGGAGTCGAGTTCGTGTCCCTGTAGAGGTCCAAGTCCTTGTCACCGATCATATCGAGCAGGATGAAAGCGCGGATCTTGGGGATCAACCCCTCCTGTTGCCAGCGTTTTGCCAGATGACGGCTGCCGTAGGTGCTGTCGAAGGTGCTCCACTCGACCCAGGCCTCTTCGCCATCCAGGAAGAGAAACCAGTAATCCAAGCCGTCCTTATTTCCCGCCAGCACCCTGGCCAACTCCAGGAGAAGACCCGTGCTGGCCCCGCCATCGTTGGCTCCGATAAACCGGATCCCTTCCATGTATTTGGAGTCGTAATGGGAGGCAAATGCGATCACTCCTTTGTTGTTCGCGGGCCCTTTTCGAGCAATCACGTTCACCATCTTCTTGATTCCGTAAGGAGTCTCCGTATTAAAAGCATCTTCTTCGATCTGATAACCGTAGTTGCGAAGCTGCTGCTCGATATAGCCTCTGCACTTCTGCAGCGCCTCTGAACCCGGCGGCCGCGGGCCGAACGCAACCTGCGCGCGGACATGCTCCATCGCCTTTTCACCGCTAAGAGCCGGAGCGCCGGCCGAAGTCCAATTTGGCTGAACGCAGGCCGCGCAAGCAAAAAGCAACAGCAAACCATAGTTGCATGTTAGCAGCATGCATCCTCCCGTTGAATGATTGGCGGTGGCCCGAATCAGTAGATCCTGGCGGCTGGGACGCCCGCCCTTCGCTCACTTGAAGATGCTCTTGGGAATCTTCACGTGCACTCCGAGGTTCGGCTTATCCACCAGCTGGGTGATGGCCACATCCCCGATCATGCTGACGACCTGATAAGCCTGATGTTTGGTCAGTCCCTTGGTGCTTGCGAGGAAATCGATCATTTCCTGGATCGCTGTCTTTGTGGCAATTGCCAGGTCCGGATCGGTCGCCATGCTTATGAAGTGCGTCGCCGTCTCCGCTCGAGGCCAGGTGAGCTTCATGTCCTTTCGGACCGTGAGTTGAATGCGGCCGCGCAGGGAGGTCTCGATGGCCGTCTGATCGACTTCGCCGTCGCCCTGTGCCGCATGACCGTCGCCGACCTCGAACAAGGCTCCCGGCACGAACACCGGGATGTACAGCGTCGAACCCGCGGTGAGATCCTTGAGGTCGATGTTGCCGGCATGCCTGCTCGGCGGAGTGCTGCTCACCCGGCCCAGTTCGGGGGCCGGCGCCACTCCCATGCTGCCGAAAAACGGCCGCAAAGGGATGACGATTCCGGGGAACAGTTGCGCAGTCATGGTGTTTCTGTCAAGTTGAATGATCTTCGAGCCTGCGGAGCGGTCACAATTTTCCGGGACGAACCCGCTGCAGCCGTTGTATCCATAATCGATCGGAAGATCGATCGCAAGGATCTTCACTTCGAGAGCATCGCCCGGCGCCGCGCCATCGACATACACCGGACCAGTGAGAATGTGACCGCCAGGTCCGCGCCTCTCTCCCGTTACTTCCGTAACGACCGCCCTCAGTGAATCCTGAATCTTGTTCTCGGGCACGCCCGCCCTGGTGAGGCCCGTGGGACTGTTGGTCAGCAAAGTATCGACGTCGATGATATCGCCAGACGCGATTCTGAGCGCGGGCTTTGCCTCCGACCAGTAATAGCCATATGCGACCGTCGCCGGTGTGGCTTCCAGCCGATGGGTCTTCGGCGCCGGCGTCTGCCCGACGACCGAAAGGGCCCAAACCCCAAGTAGCATCATACTCGCCAAAATGTAGCTACGATGCATGCAGGCACCTCATAGATTGATTAAGCAAATGCGTATTTCCACTCCAATCAGGACACCCAAGCGCATGATTCTTCAAGGCCAACGGTGAATAGCGTCGCCGATGCGGCGCATCCAGGCCATTTCATCTTCGCTCAACGGCCCGCGCTCGAGCGCGGAAAGCCCTTCCTTCATCTGTTCCACATCAGCCGGGCCGGACATGCACAGATCGACCTGCGGCTGGGAGAGAACAAAACGGTAGCAGTCGCTGGCGCGTGGCACGGCTTCTCCGGGTGGGATTTTCTTCGTGTCCAGCATCTGCCCCCAGCGCGTGGCTGTGTAGGCGACGGTCCCTGGCCGATTGGGTGCACTCATGTGTGGCAGGATCTCCGTCTCCGCACCACGATGGGCCGCGCTGTAGCGGAACATCACCATATCAAAGATGCCGTCGCTGACATATTGGCGGAAAGTCGATCGCTTGTGACAGGATACGCCGATGAAACGGGCTTTGCCCTGATCCCGTAGCCGCAGCGCCGCGTCCATGATCCGGCGCGAAGGGGGTCGGCTGTGGAATCCGAGGAGAAAAATGTCGGCGTGATCGAGCTTCAATCGCCCCAAAGCCCGCTCCAGGCTGGAGGTCAGCATGCCGACGAGGCGTGCATAGGATTGAATAACGACCACCAGATCCTCCCGCTTGCGCTGCGCAAGGCGGCGGATCCCTTCGCCGAAACTCTCCTTGCGTAGGGTTCCCCAATAGCAATAGTTGATTCCGTATTCTTCGTAGGCCTGCTGAAGGCCATCGGCGCCGAGTCCATAAGACGAAGCCAGGCCGATCCGGCTGACTTGCAGTCCGGTTTTCCCCAGCGCCACGCGGGTGCGCCAGTCAGCGTTCTGCATGGGTGATATCCTATCAGAGCAGGCTGCAACCTGGGAACAGGAACCATGCAACCCATCGGTAATTTCAGAACTCCTGCCACGCCTTAATGCAAAGCTGTCCGCATTTTCGCCAAGCTCCACATGGTCCGATCTGCGCGGCCGGCGGTAAGAACAGACCCGGAATTTTGAACCATTCCTCGCCGGCCGCTTTCGGAGTGCGGCGGCATGCCGCCGCTTTCTGATATCGGGATCCCAAAAGCGGCGGCATGCCGCCGCACTCCAAAGCGCCTTCGGCGCGGAAAAGCGGACAGGTTATGGTCCGCACCCATGTTCCGAAGGGGCTTAAGATCGCCAGCCCAGGGCGCAAGCTCCGGGAGAATGCGGGAACAAAGTGTGAAAGAGCCCAGAAAGGGCGAAACAGCCTGTGCCGCCCTTACAGGGCTTCACTTGGACTGCCCATTTTGCCCAGGGCTTGCGCCCTGGGCTTTCACTGTTTGACCCTCTCAGGGTCATCTTCCTGTCTGACCCGGTTCGCATAAGCTTAACTGATTTCTGTCGCGAAACTCGCTGGTTACATCGAAAAACCGAGTGAGCAGCTTGGACCTGGACTTGGACCTCGACGTGGACGTGGACGGTCTTGTCCGAGGTAAACTTTCCAGACATAACATTTACCAGATCGCCCTTTATCTGTGCATGTCCACGTCCAAGTCCACGTCCAGGTCGAAGTCCAAGTCCAGGACGGAGGGTTAAGGAGTTTCGCGACAGAAACTAACTATGCACCATTCGGGACAGGCGCCTGTCCCCAAATTCCCATTCGAAATCGAACTATTGCTTGTTACCATATAAAAGATTTTTGGAATCGTACTTCAGCCAACGGCAAACCAGCATGCCGATAGGAGGAGTGATGACCAACCTCGAATTTTGTATCGCTCGTCGCAAGGCCGAAAGGGCCGCCTTTGTCCGCGTCCTCAAGGCAATTCCCAAGGAGCGGCTTGATTACCGCCCCGATCCGAAGGCCCGCACTGCAATCGATCTGGCCTGGCTGTTCGCGATCGAAGAAGCTGCGCTCGTCAGCCTTATCAAAGAGGGAGTCGTCGAATGGAAAGAGTCGAAGCCCCCGGCCGACATCGACAAGGTCGTGGCTGCGTTCGAACATTCGTCGGCCGAGGTCAACGAACGAATGGAGCACCTGGATGAAGCGGCATGGAATAAAAAAGTACGCTTTCTGATGGGTAACGGCGGCGCATGGGAAGATGCCCTCGGCCAAATGGTCTGGGGATTCCTGTTTGACGCTATTCACCATCGGGGTCAACTCAGCACCTACCTGCGCCCGATGGGGGGCAAGGTGCCATCCATCTATGGCCCCTCAGCCGACGATCCCGGGATGTAGTCGAGTTTCGGGGACAGGATGCGGCAAATCCCGGGTTCGTAGCGCGGGCTACCTGCTGCAGCGGGCGCAGGTGTGTCGAGCCATGGGATTCCAGAACACGAACGTCCAATGTCTGTTCGAACGGATCCTTCTCCGCGTGTGCCTGAACGGGCAAGCACAAGTGAATCGCCTGCCATGAATCATTGCATTGCGACCGTTCTGCTTGTTCGACTCAGGGCTACATAAAGACGACGTTTGAAGTTGATGTATACCGTCGGCCCGACGAAGTATCGTGACAAAGTTGATCAGCGGATGATCTGGGCCGGGATCGCCGAGAGGGTCCTGAAATCTCGGGTACCGAATACGGAAAAGGCTGCGACTCCCCTGCTCGAATTAACCCTGATAAATCCGGAAGTTCGACTCTGGCCCTCAAGCTGCGGGAAGATCTCCGTCACGAGTGAGCACAGCCGTTGTCGTGCCGGAATTGTAATAGTTTTAGTGGCTTCGATGCTTCCGTCCGCGTTGAACAACTCGATCATAACCTCCGCAGCCGCGTGTCCCGGGTTCAAAAGCGATAGGCCCATGAAAAAGGTCGAATCCGTTGCCACATGACTGAAGATCATGGATTGCTCAAGCGAACTCACCAGAGGCAGCGCGGTCGCGAAGGCGGCACCAGATGGGTCGGTGAAAGTCACACTGCCGGCCAGCTTCGGTCCAGTGCTCTTGATTTCCACATATCCCTGGACCATCTCCTGGCCGGGGTAGTCAAAAAAATCCTGATCAGAAATGTAAACCTTGCCAAAAGCGGCAATTGGAACGCTCCGGGTGGCCCCGATCTGACTCCCGTCATCGTCGAACATTTGGATCGTGAGTCTGCCGCCGGTGCCCTCAAGGTTTGAGATGGACAGGGTGGACCGATACGGTCCTCGAATGAGGTATTGTGGGGCGTAAAGCCTGGTGGCGCCGGCCTGGACATCATGGGCATTGAGGACGGCAACGTCATGGGTTTCCCGGCCAAACAGTTCGACCGGAATCACGCCGGTATCGGAGTTGACACGGATCGAATCGGACGCATCCGGGGGAAGATTCGGGAACAGGCTGGTCACCGATTCGGCCATGGAACCCAAAGGACTGATTGTCCGCTGCGCGGAAGCGCGCACGGCTCCCCCCGCGTTCATAAGCTGGAAGGTCACGTTGGCGGGGTCGTCGCCCGGATTGGCGAGATGCAGGTTCGTGAAGCCCCGGTCATCGATTTCGCTAAAAACGAACTGAGTAAGCGAACCTGTCGGGGCGATCGTGCCCTCCAACATGGACAGGCTGGCATTAAACATCAGGGCAAAGGCGCTAAGTTCCTGCACGTTGCTGTCTATGTCGATCCAACCGATGTTCTGCCGACCGGGCAGCCCGCTGCCAAAGATCTCCAGGTCTACCAGTGCGAGCTGCGCTCCCGGTGTCAGGATGCGCTCGGCCGGATTGACGATGTCCGGACCGCTGATCTCGGCGCCCGTCGGATCATGTGCCGTGAATCGTAGCACTGCATCGGTGTCGCTGAGGTTGGCGATAGCGATTCCGATGAATGCGCTGTGATTCGGTTGGGGACCATCTTCTGATGTTGCATTTTGTGCCTGCCTGGTTTCCACGAGCGGATACACCAGTTTCATTCTATTTCCCGTGGAAGTTGTGAATTTCAACGTCGCCGAAACCGCGAGGGTTCGGCGCGCATCGGCGGATTGCACGCGAAAATAATAGATCGTGTTGGCCTTCAGCCCGCTCAAACTCTGCGTGTGCAACGTCGTAAGCGTAGTCTTGATCTTTGTCGAGGAACTGCACGCGGCGGTAGTGCCGTAGAAAACCTGGGTGTTGGCTGCAACATTCGTGGTCCAGGTAACGGTGGCCCCCCGGGAAGTGATATTGGATACCGCAAGGTTGGAAATGACGGGTGGGGTGCCGGCATCCTGTAACGTTGTGAATGTGTAATCGCTGGAAACAGCGAGATTGCCTGCTGCGTCTCTCGATTTGACCCGATAGTGATAGATGGTGGCAGAAGACAGGCCGCTCAGGGATTGTGAATGAGCGGTTGTTTTGGCAGGGTCAAGCGTCGCTGAACTGCCGTACGATGCGGAAACCCCGTATTCAATCTGGCTGTCCGCGGCTTCATCGGTGGTCCAGGTGATGGTAGCGCCCGAACTGGTCAGATTGGAACTCTTGACGGCTGAGATCAGGGGAGGCGTGATATCGGGCGCAGCTGCGGTCGTGAAGGTGAAGTCGCCTGAAACCGCCAGGTTTCCGGCCGCGTCCCCCGATAGAACACGGAAATGATAATTGGTGCTGGCGGCGAGGCCACTCAGCGTTTGCGAATGCCCGATCACCATGCTGGTGTCCAGCGCCGTGGCGGCGCCGTAGCCGGTCGTAGTGCCGAACTCGACCTGTGAATGGGAGGCCTCATTAGTAGTCCAGGCTACCGTTCCGCCGGAGTATGTGACATTGGTGGTTCCGACACCTGAGATGACCGGAGGTGTCGTGTCGGGTGGAGCCACAACGGTCACGGAACCGTCAATTCCGAGCGCAGACATCACGAGGCCGCTCGGATCGGATGCCGTAATATTGGTGATGGGCACGGGCAGGTTCCCTGGTGCAGTCCCGGATGTTATGGAGAGAGTCACAATGGCCACGGGGCCGGCCCCGATTGCATTGAGGTTTAACCCGAAGATCAGAATTCGGACCCATCCGCTCTGCGCGCTTCCGCTGGCGGTCTTTTGCGCGGCCGCGGCCGCGGTTCCCGCGGCGGTCGCCTGATAAGTCAACCCCGCAGGCAACAGCAAATCAAACTGCAGTGTGCTGATGCTGTTGGTTCCAGGCGCCAAATCGACTACCAGGTCAAGATTGCTGCCGGGCAGCCCGCTCGCCGTCCCGACGTTCAGCGTGGTAGCAGACTGAGGTGTGAAAGCGCTCGCGGCGCGCGGAGTCAGGCCCGCAAACCAGGACCATGGCAAGAGCGAGAATGGAATAAAAAAATCCCTTGCGCAGATTAGCGAAAGCAGAAGAAATATGGCTGTTCATGAATATGCATCCTCCAGATCACAATAATTCCGCTGATGCCAATATCGGCGTTTTGCCGGAATTTTTCCCTGTCACCCGTCACAGATTTGGCATTTGGTTCGGTCGACAAGCTGGGCGATTGGCCCCAAGGCAAGAAGCCGGCCAAGAATTTCATGAAGTCCGCCAATCTTTCCTTTTACCAACGGGCTAGAGTCCAATAAGGAATTAGAGCAAGACGGATTCAGATGGCACTCCCATTCATGCGGGCAGTCCCACCTGCGTAGTTCGAATTTCAAGGCGATTCAGGATTTTAGCTCCCTACTCCTGGCTGATGCCTTCTGCAATCCCAAGGGGATTTAAAGGAGCGCATTAAATACGGGGGACGTTCTGAGCGCCGGGATAAACCGGCATGAAGTAGAGAATGAAAGAGTCTCACAGGAAAGGAGTAGCGAACCATCCTGACCTCAAATTTTGCGCGGTTCGTCGCGAGTTTCAACCTGATCTGATTATGATGGCGCTGATCCTTAGAGTGCATTTCGATCGGTAGCAAGATGGGGAAACGTCGGCGCAAGCGCTAAACCGAAAATCCCCAAGCTTATCAAGCCTATCTTGGGGCTCTATTTCTGGAAACGCAAAACCCAGGAGAGTCGCCAGAGGGGTCAAGGCAACTATGCACCGAATGTGGTCGCAGCCTCTTCCCGGGTCGAGTCTTTAGTCGCTCGCATGTTCATGCCGTTTTAGTGGCATTCACGGGAAGCCATACTCAATGTCCGTGGCTCGAATCGTTCGGAATTCATGAACAAATGGCGCGAGTGCTGTAGCAATTCCCCGATTTGTGAAAGCCACTTCTGTTCTCCAGCCCTTCTCTACAGCTTTAGCTAAAGGAGGGGCGTAATCTGCATCTCCAGCCACTAGCACAATCGTTGATGGCCCCTCTTGCTCGAAGAGAGTTGCCACCAAATCAGTAATCAGATATGCATCATCCTGTTTCGAACGGCTGTTAGAGCCTAGGTAACCACGGCGGACAGTGAAGCCCTGATTTTTTGCGATTTGCCAAAAAGAATCATCGTCCGGAATAACACCAGCAATGTAGGCGCTCGCAACGTACCTGGATTTCCCACCAGCGGTCCGACATGCAGCGAGTATCAGTTTGCCGAAATCGATCCGATACCCGGGGCCCATTTCCTCATTTACGATTCCATAAAATAAGTTCTGATCATCGACGAATATATGCACAAAATCGTTTTTGAGTGCGTCGTATGCCCTCGCGCTGCCGAGCCGAACGATTGGACCGACTTGAGCCGCAATGCGCTTGGACTTCTTGTTTTTTGGAGACACTGTATCCTCCGATCTTTGTTTAGCTGGCCCCTGTTTTTTTTAAATGCTATCTTAGACTGTGAGGGCATGAAAAATCATCAAGGAACTGCAAGCGGCAATCAGAAGTCCGAGAAGCTCTGTGCGAGTACACGCGTTCCCACCTGACAATCTACGATTGAACCGGAAAGTCCTCAAAAACTGCGGAACCTGAGAGAGTTCAAAAAGCCGGTTCCTTGTCGACCTCTTCCTGATTGCCGAAGGCCGCTCACTCGGACTAACGCAGCTGTAAATCGCAACCGATTAGATCAGACAGGTTAGCGGTCATGAATCGCTTGGAGAACCCCAAATAATCACGGAACGACATCCCATCCGCCGGGAACGAAGCAGCTTTTAGGAGAGAGTCATGGTGTCTGCCTTAACCAACGAAGAGATTTGGAAGATCTTCGAACAAAACCTTGCTATGGCGGGGAACAAGTTGACCGAGATCCCGGTTTATTGCGGCAGCCAGCCGGAGTTTCGTGGACTTTCGGGGGTTGGGTGTTTGAGCAAACTGTTCGCTGTCGCATCCAGAAGGAGCTTCGTGCTGCTGGCGTAAGGGTACCGATTTCGGGCAGGTCAAACTCGGCACCAGAGGCAAGGCAGATCTTCAAATCGGAAACGTCCTTATCGAGATCAAACGGTCCGGTGTGTACAGCCGCGATGCCTACGCCAAGTATCGATCGTATCGAAAAGCTGGCGAAAAAATAGGATGCACTTATTTATTCTTCAGCGGGGAAGAGACATACTTACCGAACCGAACGCTTGCCCGGAAAGTGTTCGGGCAAAACAATACCTTTTACTTTGACACGACAGCCGATTGGAGACGCCTGATCCGGCGGCTTCTCACCTTGCTGAGGACGTGAAATTTTCCTGGATTTTGCAACACTATCACTATTAAAGTAGTCATTCAATAAGGACACAGTTCGAGACGTTACGTGCGCGGGATGCCTTGTCACAAGGCTCCCGATTTCGGAGGTTGACGCATGGGGCACGAGCGCATCGGCCATCTGCCACGTTCAGTCTCGTGGCGCAACATCGTGAGCGCACTCGATGGCGCTGCATCGGGAAGCGACACGGATATTGCGACCCTCGCCGCCAAGACCCTGGAACTTGTCCGCAGTCGTTTCCAAGCGTTGCACCGAGACACTGGGGTTCAGGCGGCCTTTGGCTTTATCGTTGCACTCGCTCGATCTCAGCCAGCAACCATCGATAGTCGTGCCGCACCTCAGCTCTCGCTTCCATCGGACGCGACTCCTTTCCGTTTAAGCGTTGCTCTCAATGATTGGGTCGATTCCCACGCTGAATCACATGAGTATGCAGAACTTAGCAAACGGGCCGCCGCTGAGGCTCTCGCAGCTTGGCACAAGCAGCAATCGCATCAGCCAGGCCTTTTTGCCCACGGGTCAGCTGAGTCGTCGCGCGAAGTGTGGTCCGCTGCTTCAACCGGTGCGGGTTTTTCCGAAGTTTCACGCTTGTTCCTTGCACGTTTTACAGAGCGGTATCTACGGTACTTTCTTGAACGCGAAGCTTCGTCTGCCATCACCAGCATCGACGCCAGGGAACGATTCTCCGAACGCCTCCACAAGTCGGTTGACCTGGTTTCGCAGCATGCATTCGAAACATCAAGGATAGCGCAGTCATTCGCCGCCGGATGGTACAATAAACATGCGCGACACCAAACACCGAACAATGCCAGCCTTTCGAATTTCCTACGAGTAGCATTCGAGAAGTTGCGAGAAGAGCTAAGACGTAAGGCCCTCCCAGTGAAGTCTCGCCAGAAGCACTTCCTCTTCTGCTGCAATGGGGCTCCAGCGCGTCGTCGCGAGGCGCAGATTCTCGAATACCGCCCTGAAAAGAGCAACCGAAACATCGTGGCCGGTCTGCCGAAGTTTGTGCAGAACGTGATTCATCTTCCTGCCCGAACTCTGGACCTGTTGGAAATAGCGACGTATGTATTTGCGGGAGATCGCGATGCATCTCGGGGACGCCTCGACGAGGTCGAGTATCACACTTGGTCACGGGTGTTAGACTTTCACATCCGCGTTCGCGATCTGGACTTCTGGAACAGACGTGATGTTCATGACGCGCTTACCGACGCCATCGAGTTCATGAGTGGCGATGTAAGAGTGTCCTTCACCTTCTCCCCGGGCCACGACACTCCACCGACCAGCCTCTTCGATCGACCGGAATTTCGCTTGCATGAAACAGGCCTCCCACGCGCCATCTCACTCTTCTCGGGTGGGCTCGATTCCCTTGCTGGAGCACTTGACCTAGCGCCAGTTTCCGGGTTACGAGTACAAATCTGTCGCGTTGCAGGTATACATTCGGGCTTTGCCGGATGAACGCGCACCCTCGGGAAAGCCGCCGATGATGCGGCTTCCGTGCCCATCCCGTCCTTCATGAGAGCGAAAACTCGGGGCGGCTCGTTTCGCCCTTCGCAAGTATATACGAATCAAGAGACCGCAGGATCGAAGCGCCGGCCTCTCCTTGTTGTTCGTGTGAAGCCCATGGAAAGGCACTCTCTGGCATACTACTACCCGTTGCGTTTTCGGTTGACAGGCCATACCAGGCATGGTATATACGAATCATGCCAAGCCTTCAGCCCTATTCCGTCCGCGGAAATCGTTACTGGCGCATTGTCGAGTCCTACCGCGACGACCACGGCAGACCGCGACTGCGGGTCGTCCGCCACCTCGGCACCGCCCAGAAGCTTGTCGAACTGCTGTCGGAGGGCCGCGGACGCGCCTTGTGTGCCGAGGAGCGCGAGTTTGGCGCCACGGCTGCACTTTGGAACATGGCCGGCCGGCTCCAGCTCGTCGAGACCATCGACCGCCATGCGCCCAAGCGCCACCAGGGCGCGTCGGTCGGCGAGTATATGCTCCTGGCGACCATCAACCGCGTGGTCGATCCCAAGAGCAAGGCCGGGCTGGGCGAGTGGTATCGGGAAACCATCCTCCCGCGCCTTCTGCCGCTGCCGCCCGAGGCCCTGTGCAGCCAGCGTTTCTGGGATCACATGCAGTATCTGGACGAAGCGGCCCTGGCGGCGATCGAAACCGATCTGACCCGACGCTTGGTCGAGGACTTCGGCGTCGACGTGCGGGCGCTGTTTTACGACACGACCAACTTCGACACCTTCCTGTGTTCGGAGAATCCGAGCGAGCTGGCGCAGCGGGGTCATGCCAAGTCGAAACGAACCGATCTGCGCATCGTGGGTCTCGCCCTGATGGTCTCGTGGGACTTCCACATTCCGTTGTTCTCCCGCGTCTACGAGGGGAACCAGCCCGACTCGGTCACGTTCAGCAAGGTCCTGGACGATCTTGTCGCGCGTTATCAGATGTTCAAGGAGCGCTGTCAGCGCGTCACGCTCGTCTTCGACAAGGGGAACAACTCCGAGGAGAACATGAAAGTATTGGATGGTTCTCCCTACCACATCATCGGGTCGCTCGTGCCGACGCAGCATCAGGATCTCCTGGACGTCCCGGCCAAGAGGTTCCGGCGCCTGGAAGGGCCTCTTTTCGAGGGTCTTCGCGTCTTCCGCACGGAGAAGGAGGTCCTCGGCCAGAAGCGCATCGTTCTGGTTACCCGCAGTCAGGCCTTGCTCCGCGGCCAGGTCCGCGGCATACGCCAGCACCTGAACAAGAAGCTTCGAGCCCTTCAGGATCTTCAACGGCGCGTCGAACGGAGCCACCAACCGGGCTGGCGAGGCAAGCCCTTCACCCGACAAGGGCTCGAAAAGCAACTCGAAGCGCTGACATCGGGACAGTACATCTGCGAATTCCTCTGGGCACGTGTGAAGGGGAGAAATGACCGCCTCGCGGTTGAGTTCGGCGCGGACCAGAATGCTTACCGCAAGCTCAAGAGCCGCGTCCTCGGGAAGAGAGTTCTCTTCACGACAAATCCCGGCCTCACGGACGACGAGATCGTCTTCGGTTACCGGGGCCAGCATCATGTCGAGCGGGCATTCCGGGACATGAAGGATCCATGCTTCATCCGCTTCTCTCCAGCCTTTCACCGGACCGATCCGATGATCCGCGTCCACGCTTTCCATTGCGTTCTCGCGTTGACGTTGCTGTCGCTATTGCACCGGCAGGTAGTCACCGCGGGCGTCCCTATCTCCCAGCGGCGTCTGCTGCAAGAGCTGACACGGATCAAGGAAATCACCAACTACTATGCCGCGCATTCGGGGGAAGCCGCACGCCTCGGCGGCAGGCCCCGGGCGGAACGGACTCTCACGCGATTGTCGCCCCAACAAGAGCAATTGTTCCGTACACTCGAACTTGGCCAATACCAAACCGGTTAGTATATACAGACGGTCCGCCAGAGGAATCCCCGCAAGCCCACGCTAAATCAGGGTCTGCGCCGAATTGGAGCACTGACACGGGCCGTAACCCGGAAACTGGCGCTAGCCCAGTCTCAGAAGCACGCGCTCCTCGTAAGTCACCAATCACAAACGGGAACGGTTGGAACACAGCGTTCCCTCTGTGACGCACTAACTCGTCACTTCCCAGGACAAGTTTCCCACTACAAGTTTGAGGCTCACCTGAGGGGCAAACGGGCTCCGGAGGAAACACAAAGGACACGCGCGTTTCTTTACTGCAGCATAGCCTTTGCATTGGCCGATGCCTGTTCTCTCGATGAAATGTTTGTCCACGAAAACGGTGTTACCAGTATTAACCTGTATCGTCGAGAAGATCTCGCAAATGCCCGGGCTAGCCGGACTACCCATCCACGAAGCATGTTCCTCCTGGGGCGACTCTTCAGTCTCATCCGGGGCCGGCCGTTCAAAATCAACCTTCCTTTTCTCAATCTTACAAAGCGTGAAATAATCGAACAGATTCGATCCGGCCCCTTGCCTGACCTCATCTCCAGCGCGGTGTCGTGCACACGAGCTTTTCAAAGGGAAGGTACAACACACTGCGGCACCTGTCTGCAATGCATCGACCGACGGATCGCCGCCTTTGCCGCTGGCGCTGGCGATCTCGATCATTCTGGACTCTACGGAATCGATATTATCACTTCGAACGTGGATGATCCTGTAGCACGCACAACTGCTGTCGACTTCCTCAGACAAGCGGCCCATTTCGAAAAATGGGGCAGCTCTCGCTTCGAGGAGGAGTATGCCTCTGAACTCGCATTGTTAGCAGACGCGATGCCAGATTTTGGCGGCGACGCGCAAATGGTCGAAGGTGTTTATCAACTGATGAGACGCCACGGTGAAAACGTAGAGGCTGGTATTTGTGCAATGCGCAAGCAGCATGATGACATCTTCGCTCCGCTTCCAGAGCGCTCCCTCCTGGGACTCGTCGCCCGCAGGGAGCACCTGAAGCCCGAAGTCATGAGGCTGGTAGAAAGTATCGGGCGAGCACTAGGAACGGCGATTCCCGAGATGTTCCGGACGCAGCGCCCGGCAGATGAGCCGGACGTGAATGCGAAGATTAGTGCCCTATTGAGGTCGCATGAACCCAAGTTTCGTAGTGAACATCCGACGGTTTCCTTTGCATGTGCGAGAGTTGTGCCAGACCATCTACTTTTAGGCAGCGATCTAGTGATCGAGAGTAAGTATCTGCGGAAGGACACAACGCCGGCAAAGGCCTCGGAGGGTATGGCAGGGGATCTTACTAAATATCCCCAGGATGCACATATTCTCTTCCTAGTGTACGACCCCGACCACGCTATCCAAAGCGATGAGGTGTTCACCTCTGATTTCGAAAGTAGGGGGCGATGCACCGTGAAGATCTTGCGGTGAGAAGACCCAACACGCGCATCGAGCCGAAAGGTGTTGGGCTTGGCTGCCAATGGAAGTCTTCGACCGAGCCGGAAGGTCTATAAAGATCGCAGGATTTCAATGAGTCAAAAAGGATGGTTTTCACCACCTCGTCCTGGTTGACGGACGGTTGGGCATGTCTCTTCACAATTCAACGAAGGCCTCTCCCGATTTTTATCTTAGGATAGGGGGTAGCTATCTCAATATTTTCTGGCCTTTTCCCACGTAGGGGAAGAAGAGTGAAGAACTCAATCAATGGGGCTTCTCGGAGGGAGGACATCAAGGCCTCGCATTGACGCGAGTTGGCAAAGCTCCAACCGCGCTCATTTCCTTTCTCGTTACCTGGCTTACCGTGTAGGGCTGGATAGGCAGCTGCTTTGTGCTGCCACTTCCATTCCTTTGGGGAAAGGACAGACGGAATGAAAGAGGTTTGGCCGCGCGTCTCACATGCCGGTTTGGCCCTGAAGGCGGAAACATCTCATCCCAACGGTAAAGCAAGGGGTCGCGTTTGCAGTTACAAACGCCGAACGGGGGATAATCTGTCAAATCCTTCAGATGAGCCAAGCCGCGATGACTCCGACATGGTGCAGAAGTTCCACTTGCGTCTCAACGTGAAATTGCCCTATAAAGTTCAGGTGGCTTTCGATGATGTTTCCGTCTTCCGAGCACGGACAACCTGTCAACCCTTAGGAAATGTTACCAATCATGGAATGCCAGCTGCATTGGGAGGCTCTTGAAATTAAAGATGCTGACGCCGTAAACATCATCGCTGATCGGGTTCATGTTGAGCTGCCAGAGAGGCAGGAAGTCTTCCTCGAAAAGATCCGCCTTTATCCTGAAGGGTGTCGCAAGCTTGTCGGGGCTGCCGTGACCGTTGGTTATGGCATATCGCATCCTTGGTTACTAAACGAGATTCCGCCGCTCGACGCGTTCTTGGGCGGCCTCCCAACGCAGCCCGAATGTATTTACATTCATGATGTTGCAGTGTTGCCCGAAGCGCGAGGCCATGGTGCCGCAGCCCACTATGTCGAATACATCAAGGAACTCGCGACGACCCGAAAGATACCTGCTTTGGCCTTAGTTTCGGTCTATGGTACGGACCCGTTGTGGTCCCATTTTGGTTTCAAGGTCATCCACGATCAAAGACTTGCGGAGAAGCTAATCACCTACGGAGCATCGGCCAAATATATGGTCTGTTCATTGTATGATTGAATTCCTTAAGCGTCTTTTCGCATATTACGGTGCAGTAGTTACTGTCCTTGTCACGCTCAAGAAAGGGTTGGATCTGGATAACAAGCTGGGTTGGTTCTGGCCCTGCATTGTATGTATAACGTTACTACCAATCATTGCCATTACGGCTTGGATCGAAAGACGGCCAAAAGTCCGCCTGCATTATTGGGACTCTAGCGACAAGGAAGGATCGATCACGCTCTCAATTAGCGACGGCCTTAAGCGCGTTCGCCTTGCTTCTCCAGATGACGAGGCAATAGCATTCGAAGCAAACAAGATTGTTCGGGAGGGACTGGACAAGGGATGCATTAACTACCAAACCTACAGGACGTGGCGACTGAAGAACCGTGCTATCTTCACAGCGATTGTCGATAACGAGAATCATCTCATCGGATTTTTTGACATCTTCCCATTGCGAGAAGAGACAGCGAGCGACATTATTGCTGGCAAGCGTCCTGAGCACTCGCTGGTGATCGATGACATGCTTCCAGAATCTGAGAACGCAAAGGCCCAGTATCTCTACATCGCGACAATAATGGTGAATCCCAGTCAAACCGAGTTCAGCATGGTGGTTGCAAAGGACATCATCCTACTGGCGTTTCTAAGGTTCGTTCAAGCAATATTCAAGCCAGTCGAACAACGAACGTTTCTCGCATTTGGTCACACAAAGGCAGGTGTGGTGTTGTTGCGCCGCTCCGGATTCACCATCATTTCTTTGCCCAAACAGAATCCCCAGGGCGATCCTCTCTTTATTTTGCGGCCGACCGATGTCAAGTCGGCGATCACAAGATTTGAGCGAATCCACGCCAATGCGTCACTACGTACGAATGACGGTGAAATAGACGGCCATTTGGGATAGCCTCATTGTAGGAGTAGTCCGTGTCGGTCCCTTAACATGTGGTCCGGAGATACTCTTTTGGGTAGTGCCAGCCCATATTTCTCGCCATTAAAATGGAAAAGGGTGGCCTTTTTGTTGCGTGAGAAGTTTGATCAGAACAGCTTGTGCCATTCAAAGCAAGGGTTGAATGGTTGCATGCATGCGAGGGAGTAGACAGCATGCCTCTAAACTTCCGGCGGGAGGATAGCATGAGATGGCGAGGATGCGGCTCAACAAACTGCAGCTTTCCTACCCAACCTGCCGGAGTTGCCTTAGTCTGTACTACTTACGTATAAAGCTGTGCGGTAAGGCAAAGAAAAGCAAATGATCAATGCAGAGGTCGCAGAGGAAAGTGATTCAAAGGCAAAAAACTCTCTGCAGCCTCTGCGTTGAGGTTCTTAGGATGCGGATATACCGCATTGTGTTCTGACAAGTCGGAACTTGTCAATGATTTTGAGACACCTCTGACTCGAATTTAATGTCGTTTCCAAGACCTTGACCCGCCTGGCTGGAAATATCACCGTCCAGGATGCCCCAGGATCGACGATCCACATCTAACCCATCTCCTACTACCCCCAGAATTGGGACATTTTCGGCGGGCACGCTCTTCTTGGATTCGACCTTTGGTTTGTTGATCCAGGCCGCTTCCGGCAATGACGGTGGCACTGGTAAGCCGCGGACGAACCGTTCTGGATGGGCGTCAAAAGCCGAGGCCAGAACGATCCGCCGTTGGCTGGTCACAGCTTCAGCTTTGCCATAATGGACCATTTCCGGAGTCAGCAGTCCGATCCCGCTGTGACGATGTTCGCAGTTGTACCAGGGGAAGAAATCCTGGCAAAAAGAGCGTCCATCCTGGGCGGAGCCGAAGCGGTCCGGAAAATCCGGACGATACTTCAGGGTCTTGAACTGTGATTCTGAATACGGATTATCATCCGACACATGCGGACGGCTGTGGCTCTTCGTGATGCCAAGATCCGCCAGCAGCAAGGCCACGGGCTTGGATTTCATCGAAGATCCACGGTCGGCATGAATCGTCAGTTGTCCTGGGAGCACGTTCTGTTTCTCACACGTTTCCGCAATGAGCCGCTTGGCGAGCGCGCTGCTCTCGCAGGGAGCAATCATCCAGCCGACCACGTATCGGCTAAAAAGGTCCATAATTACATACAGGTAAAAGTACGTCCACTTCACCGGGCCGAGCAGCTTCGTGATGTCCCACGACCAGACCTGGTTGGGAGCGGTGGCCAGAAGCTCCGGTGCTTTGTACTGGGGATGACAGGCCTGATTGCGGCGCTCCCGGATCTCGCCCGCTTCGTCCAAAACGCGATACATGGTCCGAACCGAACAATGGTAGATTCCCTCATCCAGCAGGGTGGCATAGACCTCAGTCGGTGCCTTATCGACGAAGCGATCTGTGTGCAGGATGTCCAGGACTTCCTGCCGCTCGAGCACGCTCAGAGCCCTCGGTGGCGCAGGGCGAGGCACGGGCGTGTCCTCGGTCCTGGTCTCAAGCCGGCGATAAAACGTCGGCCTGGCGATGTCCAGCGACCTGCAGGCGGCTACGGTCCCAACCTCCGTCGACAGCTCCTGACAGGCAATCATTCGTCGCTCCCGTTCTGTTCGATCGGGGGAACCGTCAGCCCCAGTAGATCGCAGAGTTTTTTTTGGACATCGATTATGGTTTCGGCCTGCCGCAGGCGTTTCTGCAGCCGCTGGGTTTCACGACGCAATTGTTCCACTTCGCCGGCCAGGGGATTGCGTGGAACCGGCTTCTTGCCTCGCTTACGGGGCTCCAGCCCGGCGATCTCTCCCGTCTCGCGCTGCTTGCGCCAAGTGGTGAGGTGGGAGGAATACAGGCCTTCACGCCGCATCAACGCCGCAATTCCACCGGGTCCACACTCGTCAGCTTCCAGCAGGATGTGCCGCTTGTATTTGGCGGAGAAACGCCTCCGTATTGCCTTGCTGTCGACCTCAGGGTCGGCTATGTCGGGGGCCTTGGTCGCCGGCACCGCCAAGGGGATGGTTGCCCCTCCGCTACGCGAAGGCTCGCTGCGCTCGCCTTCACTCCGCTCCGGGGCAACCATCCCCGTCTCTCTCTTCAATTCTGCTATTCCCATCTTGGATTCTCTCCCTACCCTCTACACTAAATTAACATGGGGTAGGTGTCTCATCATCATAGGCACAGAGGGAGTTCTTGTGGGATTGCAGGTTAATTGGAGCGGGAAACGGGATTCGAACCCGCGACTTCAACCTTGGCAAGGTTGCACTCTACCACTGAGTTATTCCCGCCCCGTGCTTGAGGCCGACAGATAGTAGCAAAGCTGAGGGACCAGGGTCAACGTCTTTGAGCGTCAAAGCACAGCGGCATCAAAAAGCCTCAACGCAGTTCCTCATGCGCGTGGCGCACACCCTGCGACGCATGAAAATGGCAATCTAACGCCGCGGACCTTCTGTAGCAGTAGGTGATCGTGGTCGTGGTCGTGATCTGTTTTAGATGTTTGTTGATTGCCGATCACGATCACGACCACGATCACGATGTTCGTGAGGGCAACTATTTTCGGAACAGTCACTCATGCGCCGGGGCGCACCCAGTGACGCATGAAAATGATGCGCTCTTGCCGCAGGTTTCCTGTACCGCCCTTTCAGGGCTCTTACCGCTCGATGCCGGCTTCCCAGGGCTCACGCCCTGGGCTCTGCTGCTCCACCCCTTCGGGGTTTCCAAGGTCGTGCAATGCTTAGCCCTTTGGGGTTTCCAAGGTCGTGCAATGCTTAGCCCTGAAAGGGCGGGACAGCAAAGCCCAGGGCGTGAGCCCTGGGTAGAGAACCGGAGATCTCAAGCCCTGAAAGGGCGACACAGAAACACACAAGTGGTTCGGCGCCGCAATCGGTTCTATTTTCGAAGCAGGGCGAGGAGAAGCTTAAGATGTTTGTACCAGATCTTCTTACGACGTGTAGTGTTAGAAGGCGTTACGATATAGATTGATTTCCTGCACCTTTGTACCGGGGGCAATTACCGAGACGATGTCGAAGCGGTAGGCGTATTGGCCGAGATCGTAGCGCGCCACGAACTCCTCGAGCGCTTGCCGCAGGCTCTGTTGTTTCTCCCAATCCACAAACTCCCAGGGATCGCCGAATGCGCGCGAGGCACGGGTTTTGACCTCGACACAAACCAGCACATTCCCCTCCAGGGCGATCAGGTCGATTTCACCCCGGCGCGCCTTGAACCGGCGCGCCAAAATGTCAAATCCCTGCTTCATGAGGTACCGGCAGGCGACACGCTCCCCTTTTCGCCCCACGAGCAGATGAGGCGCTGTCATGCCCATGTAGTTTCAGCAGGTGAGTGATTATTTCAGTTGGGGAAAAAATCGCAATGGCGGCCTGATTTCAGCGGATGCGCTTCCAGCGCATGCCGTCCTTGGTGTCCTCGATCTGGATGCCCTGGGAGAGGAGCCATGCGCGGATCCGATCCGCTTCGGCAAAGTTGCGGCGCTTGCGCGCGGCCTGGCGTTCTTCGATCTGTCTCATGATTTCTGCGTCGAGCAGAGCAGGCTGCGCCCGCAGAATTCCCAGAACACGATCCATTTCGGTGAGCAGGCCGATGGCAACGCGCGCGTCGCCCCCGGTCATGGATCCCTGTTCGTCGCGTTGATAGGCGGAGCGCACGAAATCAAAAATGACGGCAAGCGCGGCGGACGTGTTGAGGTCGTCGTCCAGCGCTTCGATGAACTTCTGACGCGCAGCTTCGACACCTGCAGCCATGTCCGTGCCTGGGTCGCCCGGGCCCGATTTCTCCTGCATGCGCACCAGGAAGTCCTCCAGCCGCCGCACCGAGGCCTCTGCCTGATGCAATCCGTCGGTGGTGAAATTCAGCTGGCGGCGGTAATTAACCGACAACAGCAGGTAGCGGATCGCCTCCGGGGCATGTCCGGCAGCAAGAAGATCGCGCAGGGTAAAGAAATTCCCCTTCGATTTCGCCATCTTCTCGCCCTCGACCAGCAAGAACTCGGAATGCACCCAGTAGCGCACGAAAGTCTGACCGGTCGCCGCTTCGCTTTGAGCGATCTCGTTCTCGTGGTGAGGGAAGATCAAATCCACACCGCCGCAATGAAGGTCGAGGGTAGGCCCGAGATATTTCATGCTCATCGCGGAGCATTCGATATGCCATCCCGGCCGGCCCGGTCCCAGCTCGGTTTCCCAGAAATCCTCGCCTTCCTTGCGTGCCTTCCAGAGCACAAAATCCCTGGCATCATCTTTCTTCTCGTACTCGTCGCTGTCGACCCGGCCCGCTGCCTGCATGCCGGAGAAATCCTTCCTGCTCAGGTTGCCGTACCGGGGAAAGCTCGCGATGCTGAAATAGATCGAGCCATCTTTGCGGTAAGTGTGGCCCTTCTCCTCCAACTGTCGGATCAGTTTTACCATTTCGGGGATATGATCGGTAGCGCGCGGCAGCAGGGCCGGCAATTCAATGTGCAGCACCTTGGCGTCTTCCAGGAATGCCTCGGTGTACTTCTGCGTGTAGTCCGTGAGACTCATCCCCTGCTCGCGCGCATTGCGGATCGTTTTGTCGTCAACGTCGGTAATGTTCATAACGTGCACGAGTTTGTAGTTGCGGTAACGCAAGTACCGGGTCAGAAGGTCCTGAAAAACAAAGGTGCGAAAATTGCCGATATGGGCAAAGTCATAGACCGTAGGGCCGCAGGTATAGACGTGCACCCCATCCTCTTTTAACGGATGGAACTCCACCTTTTTCCCGGTAAACGTGTTGAAAAGCGTCAACATATTTGTCTCCGCAACTAGGAACGCAGGTTACTATCCCGGGAGGACCGAGTCAAGAATTCGCCTTCTCAGACATTGGAATGAAAAACTCAATGGAGAATACAGAATACAGAATTCAGAATACAGAATGGGGTCCGACTCTCCTGGCGGGGGCCATTCTGTATTCTGAATTCTATATTCTGTATTCTTTCCGATGGCGATTCGAGGGGCGGGACATCGAACATGCAGGAGACGGAGCTTGCCCTGCTCGGCCAAACGATTGACCGAGAGCTCGGGCATTTTTTCGAGATTCCGGGCCAGCTGTTCTGTGGTGACCACCAGGAAGTCAGCCTGTTTTTGAGCGTATGCCAACAGGGCGTTCGGGCTGGTAATGTTCGCGTCGATGCGGTACCCGGTGTAATAGTAAAGCGTGTGGTCGAAATAGGAGAATGTGACGATCTCCAATTTTCCCGTGCTTGCGGCCAGAGCCTTACCGGCAATGTCGTGAGCGGAGTTGTATTCCGCCAGAGGGGCAAATCCGAACTGAGTCACAGCCAGGAGCAATACCACTCCCTGCACGGCTGTGGCTTGAACCGCGCCGCGCAGGTAGCCGCGGCGCGCCAGCCAAAACACGATCAGCGCCGGCAACGCCACGGCCACTGCCATAATCAGGCCTGCGTGCCAGGTATCCTGATAGGCCTGCCACATCAGGACGGGTAGTGCGCCAGCCAACCCCAGCGAAAAAACCAAATAAATCCAGGGTATGCCTTTCAGCTTCTCTGAGGCCTCGGGCCTCTGCGTCAGCTCTGCCAGGCTGCGGCCCAGCAGCAGGGCGATGGGAGGCAAAGAGGGCAGGACGTAGCCGGGCAGCTTCGAGCTCGAGAGCGAAAAAAACAGGAAAGGGAACAGAGCCCAGCAGGTCAGGAAAAGGACGCTTCGATCCCAGGTGCGCAGGTCGAAGCTCCGGAGCCGGGGGCGACCGCGAACCAGAGCCGGCAGCCAGCCGCTCCATGGGAATAGGAGCCCGAGCATAATCGGCAGGAAATAGAAAAACGGCTGATCGTGATGGTGCACCTCGGTAACATAGCGGGCGAAATTATGATTGATCAAAAAACTCGCGATGAAGGAGAAGCCATTTTCCTGGAACGCCAGCCAATGCCAGGGGAGTGCCACAGCCAATGCGATGGCCGCACCCGGAATAACATGCAATTTCGTAAAACAACTCCCCTGCTCATCCAGGGTCCAGAATAACATCAGAATCCCGGCGGCGAGCACGACGGCGACCGGACCCTTGGCCAGTACCGCCAGGCCGAGAGCAGCGTAAGCCACCCAGATCCTCCAACGGGCCAGCCCGTCCTTGAGGACGGCGACCGCCATCAGGGCGAACGCAATGGTGAAGCAGGCCATCATGGGCATGTCGGGGGTCGCGCTGCGGCCGAATGCACAGTAACCAATAGCTGTGAGCATAATCAGGCCGCCCAGCGATCCCGCCCGGCGCGACCAGAGCTTGGATCCAAGCCATAGAACCGCAGCGGCGGCGAGCAGGGCGCAGACGGCCGGGCCATAGCGGGCGGAGGCTTCACTGACGCCGAAAACGCGGTAGATCAAGATCGTGATCCAGTAGTAAAGAGGAGGTTTCTCGAGCCACGGGTAGCCCTGCAATATGGGCGTGACCCATCTTCCCGCCTGGCTCATCTCTTCGGCGATGCGTGCGTAGCGGCATTCGTCATTGCCGAGGAAGGGAAGCGATCCGATGCGGAAGAATAGCGTGCCCAGTGCCGTCAAGCCCAGGAGCAAATAAGGACCGGCTGCGCTACGAATTACCTTCTTGATCACGGCGCTTATCATACACTACCAGGCTAAAATACAAAGGGCTCCGGTAATTGGCCGGAGCCCTTTGTACTCGAACTGAACATGCCTCAAAGGCACCTATGAAACCCTTGGGCCACCCTGGTCTTGAGCGGGCGTGATCAGTACATGCCGCCCATGCCGCCCATGCCGCCGCCTCCGGGAGGCATGGCAGGAGCCTTTTCTTCTTCCTTGATCTCGGAAACAATAGCTTCGGTCGTCAGCAGCAGAGCTGCGATCGAGGCTGCGTTCTGCAGCGCCGTGCGCGCCACCTTCGTCGGATCGATGACTCCGGCAGCCACGAGGTCTTCATATGCCTCGGTATCGGCGTTGAATCCGAAGTTCACGTCAGCGCTCTGGCGCACCTTCTCCGCCACTACCGCGCCTTCGAAGCCGGCGTTGTTCACGATCTGCCGCAGCGGCTCTTCCAGGGCCCGGCGCAGAATGTTGCACGCCGATCGCCTCGTCCCCTTCGAGCTTCAGCTTTTCCAGGGCCGGAATGCAGCGCAGCAGCGCCACGCCGCCGCCCGGCACGATGCCTTCTTCCACGGCCGCGCGGGTCGCATGCATGGCATCTTCCACGCGCGCCTTCTTTTCCTTCAACTCGGTCTCGGTCGCGGCGCCGACCTTGATCACCGCCACGCCGCCGACCAGCTTTGCCAGCCGTTCCTGCAGCTTCTCACGGTCGTAGTCCGAGGTCGTCTCTTCGATCTGAACGCGCAGCTGCTTCACCCGGCCTTCGATTGCGGAGTGCTTTCCGGCGCCCTCGATGATCGTGGTGTTGTCCTTGTCGATCGTAATCTTTTTCGCGCGGCCCAGGTCTTCCAGGCGGACGTTCTCGAGCTTGATGCCGAGATCTTCCGAGATCACCTTGCCGCCGGTCAGAATTGCGATGTCTTCCAGCATGGCCTTGCGGCGATCGCCGAATCCCGGGGCCTTGACCGCGGCCACCGACAGAGTTCCGCGCAGCTTGTTCACCACCAGCGTCGCCAGGGCTTCACCCTCGACGTCTTCCGCAGATGATCAAGAGCGGCCGCCCGCCTTTCGCGATCTGCTCCAGCAAGGGAAGCAGATCCTTCATCGAGCTGATCTTCTTCTCGTGCAGCAAAATGACGCAGTCGTTCAATTCGGCTTCCATGCGCTCGGCGTCGGTCACGAAATAGGGGGACAGGTAACCGCGGTCAAACTGCATCCCTTCGACGACTTCCAGCGACGTTTCGATCGACTTCGCTTCTTCCACCGTGATCACGCCGTCCTTGCCGACCTTTTTCATGGCCTCGGCGATGATGCCGCCGATGGTCCGGTCGTTGTTGGCCGATACGGAGCCCACCTGGGAGATCATTTCGCCCTTCACGGGCTTGCTCAGCTTCTTCAGCTCCGCCACCGCCGCTTCGACGGTCTTCTCGATCCCGCGCTTCAGCGCCATCGGATTTGCCCCTGCGGCTACATTTTTCACGCCCTCGCGAAAGATCGCCTGTGCCAGGACGGTCGCGGTCGTTGTGCCATCACCGGCCACGTCCGAGGTCTTCGACGCCACTTCGCGCACCATCTGTGCGCCCATATTTTCGAAGCCATCCTTCAGCTCGATCTCTTTTGCTACCGTCACGCCGTCCTTGGTGATCAGGGGTGATCCGAATTTTTTGTCCAGGACCACGTTCCGGCCCTTGGGGCCCAGCGTGATCTTTACCGCATCCGCCAGCTGGTTGACTCCGCTCAACAGAGCCTGGCGTGATCTCTCACCGTGCACGATCTCTTTAGCCATTTTCTTGTTGCTCCTATTTTTTCTTCTGTTTCTATCCTCGTAATCTTTTGATCGCCTCTATTTTCCCAGCACAGCCAGGATCTCTTCTTCCCGCATGATGACGTATTCCTGGTCATCAATCTTGATTTCCGAGCCGGCGTATTTGCCAAACAGGATCCGGTCTCCCGCTTTGACATCCATCGGCGACCGCTTGCCATCCTCCAGGATCTTGCCCGGTCCCACGGCAATTACTTCTCCCTCCATCGGCTTCTCTTTCGCCGTGTCAGGAATGATGATTCCTCCCTTATTCACTTCCTTTTCTTCGATGCGTTTCAAGAGCACTCGATCATGCAAAGGTCTGACTTTCATTCCCTTCATCTCCTTTCGCTGTATTTTGCTATTTTATTGATTCCTAATAGCTTAACATCATTAATTAGCACTCGATCAAAGCGAGTGCTAATCATATATGACCCGCTACTTCCCGTCAACCCCGAGACCTTCAGGTCGGCTGCGCCGGCTGCATTAGGGCTAAGCATTGCACGACCTTGAAAACCCCGAAGGGGTGGAGCAGCAGAGCCCAGGGCGTGAGCCCTGGGAAGCGGGCATCGAGCGGTAAGAGCCCTGAAAGAGCGGCACAGGAAACCTGCGGCGAGAGCGCAACATTTTCATGCGTCATGGGTGTGCACCGGCGCGTGAGGGATTGCTTCGAAAATAGGTGCCCTCGCGAACAGCATGGTCGTGATCGTGATTGTGATCGGCAGTCAACAAACGTCCAAAAGCCGATCACGACCACGATCACGATCATGAACCGCCAGGCGTCCACGAAGGTAGATGGACGTATTCATGCGTCAGAGGGTGCGCGCCACGCGCACGGGAGACTGTTTCGAAAATAACTCGCGCAAAACTGCAAAAACGGCCACGAATGGCACCATAATCATGCTCATTTGTGTCATTCGTGGCTGCATTGAAAGGACCATTGATTTTCATGCACTGGAGCGCATCCCGGCGAATGAGAGATCGCGGGTTCAGAATTGTTTGGGTTGGCATACGACCGGCGTGTTTCACCCGGCCTTGCGCGCGTTTTTGGCCTTGTACTGAAGCAATCTCTTGGTCAGGGTGTTGCGATGAATGCCCAGGTGCTCTGCAGTCCGCATGAGGTGTCCTTGATTGCGCTTGACCACCTCGGCGATGAAGCAGTTTTCGAACTGTTCGACCGCCTCGGTAAACAGAATCCCCTTGTCGATCATCTCCGTGCAGATGTTCTCCAGCCGATCCTTGAGACGGAGCGGCAGTTTTGCCGTAGGTTCCCTCATCGAGTGCTCCTGTCGTGATTCCAAGTCTGCAAAATCTTTTGATATTCCTCGTAGAATTTGAGCTTTAATGAACCCGGTACCAGCAGGACTGCGGCTCGGGCTCCGGCGAGCAGATAAGGAGCGAGAACCGACCGTGCGAGGATCTCCTGACGCACCGGGAATGCGATGAGAGCGAGGGCGATGATGGAGGACACTGCCCAACCCCGGAGAAAGCCGAACACTCCACCCATCAATCGATCGATCCATTCGAGTGAAGCCATTTTGACGAATCGGTTGACAAGCCATGCTGCCACCGCACCGATCAAAATTGTCGCCAGGAAAATGATGAGGAAGCCGATCAGATCAGCCACCGCTTCCGTTTTCGCGAGATCCAGAAACAGGCGCGCCACGGCCTGATAGTAGAAGGCGGCCAGAAGCAATCCTCCTATGAGGGCCACCAGGCTGATCAGCTCCCGCATCAGGCCCTTCCTCAAAGCAAAGCCTGTTGAAACCAGGATGATCACGATAAAGATGATGTCCAGAAACGTCCACTGGCCCCACTGCATGACACATTGCCCCGTTGATTTCAGGAGAACTGCCGCCAGGCTTTCCTTTTCACCTTAACGGATCTGCCACCCACGAATCAAATCAATTTTGGATTGGGGAATCCGGCTTTTGGATTTGAGGGTAGGCCCGGCCTGCGGACGAGGCATGGGATCGAATCATCGTAGAATTCGAGCGCCGTGCGCCGCACGGCGCCCACTGCGAACGGGCTCCTAGACCAGGCTGGATCCGGTGAGCAGCCGGTAAGCCTCGAGGTATTTCTCGCTGGTGCCTTTTACGACCGCCTCCGGGAGCTCGGGTCCAGGCGGCTGCTTGTTAAAGCGGATTTTCTCCAGGTAGTCGCGCACGAATTGCTTGTCGAACGAGGGCTGAGGCCTGCCCGGCCGGTAACTCGCCAATGGCCAGAAGCGCGAGGCATCCGGGGTCAGGATTTCATCGCACACGACGATGCGGCCCTCGTGGAGCCCGAACTCGAATTTCACATCCGCCAGGATAATGCCTTTCTGAAGCGCGTAATCGGCGGCGCGGCGATAGATGCTGAAGGTCAGGTCCCGCAATCGCCCGGCGATGTCCGCGCCTACGATTCCTGCCATGCGCGCGAAGGAAATGTTCTCGTCATGACCGGTCTCGGCTTTGGTAGCCGGCGTGAAAATGAGCTCCGGCAGCCGGGCGCATTCGCGCAGGCCGCGGGGCAACTGGATGCCGCAGACGGCGCCGTTTTCCTGATATTCCTTCCAGCCGGAGCCGGTGATATAACCGCGTGCAACGCATTCGATCGGGAAAATTTCGGCCTTCGCCACCAGCATGCTGCGCAGTTTCAGAGCATTTCGATAGGGCCGGAGTTCCTCGGGAAACTCATCCACCTCCGTTGTGATCAGGTGATTCGGGACGATGTCTTCCATCATGCGGAACCAGAAGCGGGAGAGTTGGGTCAGCACCGCTCCCTTCATCGGGATGGGCGTGGGCAGGACGACATCGAAGGCGGAAACCCGGTCCGTGGCGATCATCAAGAGCCGGTCGCCGACTTCGTACACGTCGCGCACTTTGCCGCGGCGGAAAAGCTTCAAATCCTTGAGATCGGTCTGCAGGCAAAGATCAGTCATCGAAAATCCCGGTGATCCAATAAAACGCAGCCACGAAGAACACGGATTTTCGTGCTGTTCGTGGCCGCGTGGATTTAGCTTGCCAGTGCTTCTTCCTGGGTACGGAAATCCACGCTTACGATCTTGGATATGCCCGGCTCCTCCATGGTCACGCCGTAGAGGGTTTGGGCAATTTCCATCGTTTTCTTGTTATGGGTGATGAGAATGAACTGCGTCTCTTTGCCCAGCGCGGCGATTAATTCGGTGAAGCGGGTCACGTTGGCGTCGTCCAGCGGAGCATCCACTTCATCGAGCACGCAGAATGGGCTGGGACGGTAGCGGAAAATTGCGATCAGCAGAGCCAGGGCCGTGAGAGCCTTTTCACCGCCGGAGAGCAGGAGCACGTTCTGCAGCCGTTTGCCCGGCGGTTGCGCCACGATATCGATGCCGCTGTCGAGCAGGTCCCCTTCATCCAGCAGCCGAGATCGCACTGGCCGCCCTTGAAGAGAATCTGGAAGACCTCGATAAAGTTCTCCCGGATGTTTTTGAATGCATCCTGGAACTGTTCCACGGACCGGCGGTTGATTTCTGCGATGGCCTTCTGAGTGTCGGCGATCGACTGCTCGATGTCGGCGCGCTGGCTGCTAAGGAACTGATACCGCTCTTCGAGTTCCTGGTACTCCTCCAGAGCCCTCATGTTGATGGCGCCGAAGCTCTCGATCCGTTCCCGCGTCGCCTCGAAGGATTGAATCACTTCGGCAGGATCGCGTTGCCAATCCGGCTCTTCGATCTGCATGAGGATTTCCTGGATGGGCAGGTGGAATTCCTCCTCGCAATTGCGTCCGAGGTGTTCGAGGTCGCTTTCGATGCGCGTCTTTTCAATCTCGATGGCGCTGCGCACTCCCAGGGCGGTCTCGCGCTCGGCATGCAACGCGCGCAGCTGCTCTTCGAGTGCGGCCAGGGCGTCGCGCTGCAGCGTCAACTCCTTCTGCCGTTCCGCGAGGCTTACTTCAGTTGCACCGATCTGCCGCGCCAATTCGGCAATCTGCAATTCCGTCTGCGTGCACGCCTGTTCGAGCTCGAGCTGCGCCGGCTTGCGTCTGGGTTTTTTCGCTGTGAATGGTCCGGATGCGACGACGAACCTCCTCGCCTTCCCGCGTCAGTCTTTGCCGCTCCGTTTCGATACCGGACAGGCGCTCCCGTTTGACCGCGTGCGCCGAAGCCAGGATTGCCAGCGTCTTCGAGAGCTCCTGGCTCTCCGTTTTGAGCGACTCCAGCCGGGTGGTCAGTTCCGCCAGTTCTTCGCTGCTGACGCGGCTGCGCTGCTCGATCTCCTCGATGCCGGCGGTTGCCTCGCTGCGCCGGGCCTCCAATCCTGATTTCTCCGCGAGAAGTTGGGAGAGCTCCATGGCTGCGACATTTTCCGACTGCAGGAGTTTGCGCAGTTCGCCTTCGAGGCGCTCGATCTGGTGCTGCAGGACGACCTTTTCAATGTCGAGTTTGCGGGCTTCGACGCCCAGGGATTTCAGACTTTCTATGATGGCGGACTGGTCCGTTTTCAGGCCGGCTACTTCGGTGCGCATCCGGTCGATTTTGGAGCGCAGTGCGACCAGGTTGTGCTCCAGCTCGCGTTTCTCGCGCTTGAGGGCAAGGAAACCTGCCATCGCTTTCCGTTCGCCGACTGCAGAAAGCGTGCCCCTCGGAGAGTAGGCTTCACCGTTCAGGGTCAGGTAACTCATTTCCGAATGAGTCTCTGCGACCTTGAACGCCGTGGGGAGGTCGGAGACCATGACCGTCGAAGCAAAATCGGGCAGTGCGCGCTCGAAGGCTTCGCGCACATCGTCGCGCATGTGCAATAGCTCGTCGAGGTAGCCGACCACGCCTGACCCGGTCAGTTTGGGACGATTCACGGGTGCGTTATGGCAATGACCATTGTGCAGCGTCATGAACGTGCATTTGCCGGCGCCGATGCGCTTGAGTCGTTCCACGCTCTGCACGGCGTCTTCCAGACCGCCCACGACGATGTACTGCAACGGATCGTTCAGGTAGTCCTCAACGGCGAGCTCGTAAGCTGGATCGGTCTCGAGCAGATCTGCCAGCGTCTGAGCTGACGGGGCTTGCTCCCCTGGTACCTGGGTCGAGAGGTATTTCTGGACTCCTTCGGAGTAGTTCGTCCGCCGCTGCTCCACCTCCTCCAGAGAGGTGTAACGGTGCTGCATGATGCTGTACTCCTCCTGCCGGCTGTTGAGTTCTGAGGAAGCCGTCTCCAGCCGCTTGGCGACGTTCGGTCGAACGCATCTCGAGATCCGTCTGCCGCTCGGCGACTTCATTCAATCTGGCTGCATTGGCATCGAATCCGGCGCACAATCCGGCCAGTTGTTCCTGCTGGCGGAAGCGCTCTCCAGCCTCGACTTCCTGCTCCGCGTGGATCCGGTCGACTCTGGAGAGGATTCGCTGCAGGTTTTCCTCGCAGCGCGCATGCTGATTCTTCAGGTCGGAAAGTGTCCCGGCGCGATTGAGCAGGAAAGTTCGTGTCTCTTCGATTTTCGACTCGGTGGCGCGCTGGGCTTCCTGGAGCACTTCGCCGCGCGCCTGCTCGCTCTCAAGAACCTGCTGCTCGCTCGCGATTTCCAGCGTCAGTGCTGCGGAGGCTTGAGTCAGGCGTTCCTGCTCGCGCTGGACCAGCTGCTCGCGCTCCGCGATGGCCGCCAGCTCCCGGTCGAGATCATTTGAACGCTCCGTCAGGCTCCGGCTTTGCGCTTTCTGGCTCTCCCTCCGGCCTGCGGCATTGCCTGATTCGACACGCAGGCCCGCCAGGCGGTCGCGAATCTCATTGAGCTGCTCCTCCCAGGTGCGGCAGAGTTCATGGCCGGTGGCGCGCGATTCTTCGAGACGCGCCAGGGAAGCAAGAATCTCCTGCTCCTGCTCTTGCGCGGCAGCGAACCGCGTCGAGCACTGCTCCAGCCGGGCGTTCAGCTCGCGCTGCTCCATTCCCAGCTTGAGCTTGTGCAGGATGCGCAACTCCTCACGCAGGCGGTTGTAACGACGTGCCTTCGCGGCCTGCCGCCGAAGCGAGTTGAGGTTGCGCGTCACTTCCTGAACGATATCGTTAATGCGGAGCAGGTTTTGCCTGGCCAGTTCAAGTTTCATTTCGGCCGAGTAACGACGGCTCTTGAACAGTGTGATGCGGGCCGCTTCCTCAATCAACGCGCGCCGATCGGCCGGCTTGGAACTGAGGATCTGGCCGATCCGGCCCTGCTCTATAAGTGCATAGGAATTGGGACCGAGGCCGGTGCCTTCGAACAGCGCCTGAATGTCCTTCAAACGGCAGCGCCGCCCATCGAGGTAATATTCGCTTTCGCCGGACCGGTAAAGCCGGCGCCCGACTGTGAATCCTTCAGGGTTGAGGCTCAGATTCAATGTTTCAGGCAGGTTGGAATTGGCGTTCAGACTTAAGGATAGGACGACTTCCGCGAAATTGGTGGCTTTGCGAGCCTGGGTGCCGTTGAAGATCACACCTTCCATCCGGTCCGTGCGCAGGCTCTTGGCGCTCTGTTCCCCTACGACCCAACTGATCGCATCGGCAATGTTACTCTTGCCGCAGCCGTTGGGACCGACAATTGCGGTGCAGCCCTCATGAAAGACAATCGAAGTGCGATCGCAAAAAGACTTGAACCCAACGATTTCCAGCTTCCGGATTTGATGCATGCTTGATTCCCCAGAGACGCGCGATCGTTCGGTTCAGCCTTTACCTCATGGCTGAACAGTTCGCGTCATTTTCCGCCTTGGCCTCGCGGTGCCGGCAAACACCTCTTATAAATTAACGAATCAATAGTTTAGCCGGTGCCAAGTCCTGCTTTAACCCCGGGTCTTCCTGCACCCCAACCCGACGGCTCGAATTTCCCGTTCACTATAGCACAGCGACCTGGACGGGCAAGCGAAAAATCGCAATATAATGGGTCACTTGCCAAATGAGACACTATATATAGTGAATCCTAGGATTTGTGCAACCGGAGGAATTCTTCGAGATCCCGAGGATTATCGATGTCGAGCAGGTTGGCTTCAGAAAAATTTCCTTCCGTGGCAGTCAAACGCTTTATTCGAAGGCCGGGTTCCTCGAGCAGACGGATCATGCGGTTTTCGCCGGCCCGCAGGTTGCGTTCGATGGCGGGGAGGCAAGCACGGCTGTAAGCAGCGCATACCGGATGCAGGCGGCCGCCGGAGGTGACGGGGACGACAGCGTCAAATCCGGGCGCGTGCCGGATCAGGCATTTGAGCATCCCCGGGGAAATGCGCGGGAGATCGCAGGCCAGCGCAAGCACCCACGGCCGCCGCGAGTGAAGCATGGCGGCATGCAGGCCGGCAAGCGGGCCGCACCCCGGGAAAACGTCGGGAACAATCGTGAGGTTGAGAAAATCGTAGGCCGATGGATCATTCGCAGAGAGCAGCACCTCATCGGTAATCTCGGCTAGCCGCGTGGAGAGCAGTTGCACCATGGGTGTCCCGCCTACGCTCAATAAGGCTTTGTCAATTCCCATGCGGCAGCTCCGGCCCCCGGCCAGCAATACCGCCGTCACGTCTGGGCACAAATCCGTGCGCATGCTTATACGGGAACCGTTCATCAATAGACAAATTATCAGGGACAGATAAGAATGGCACCTAAATAAGCCGAGATTCTACCTTTGACCATGACTTGACCATGTTCGAGGGCGGCCTCTATACTTAATCGTCATTATGGCAGTGGAATTTTTCCGCGAAGTGCCTTCGGAAAGGTGTTTTTTGCGATGACAAAAAAATGGATTCTGGCGGCAGTATTTGCTCTCTTGCTGCCGCTGCATGGCAAAGTCCGGGCTCAAAACGACTTTTTTCGTCTTGAGGATCTGCGCCCTGGGATGAAAGGAATCGGCAAAACCTGCTATCAGGGGAGCAAACCGGAGGAGTTCCAAGTCGAGATTCTTGGGATCATGCGACATATGAGTCCCGGGGGAGATGCCGTACTGGCACGCATGACGGGGGGCCCGCTCGCGCAAACGGGAGTCTTCGAAGGCATGAGCGGAAGTCCGGTATTCATTGATGGGAAACTGCTGGGTGCCGTTGCCTTTTCTTTCCCCTTTGCCAAGGAGGCAATTGGCGGGATTACGCCGATTGAACAGATGGTGGACGCGTTCACGGAAATCCCGGATCCTGGGGTATCGGGGTCCAAGGTCATCATAAAGAAAAGCATGTTCTGGAAGTATATCCTGCCCGCTCCCGAAGGATTGGGTTCCGGCCTGAGCATGGAAGTGACGGCGCTGGACGCACGTTTGCAGCCATTGATGGAGCCTTTCGCGGGGCACGCACTGCTGCCAATTGCGACTCCGCTCAACCTGGGCGGGTTCGGCTCCGAAACGTTGCGCTTTTTCGCCCCGCAATTCCGTGCATACGGGCTGTCGTTGCTGCAGGGGTCCGGCGCCGCTTCGATGCAGGCGCGCAACCGTCCCACACAACCGCCGCCGGCAGACAATTCTCCGGTGGAGCCGGGCTCCAATCTGGTCATCCCACTGGTTCACGGGGATTTTGAAGTCTCCGCAGGGGGTACGGTAACCTACGTGGATGGCAAGAAGCTATACGCTTTCGGCCATCCGCTGTTCAACCTGGGATTCAGCCAGTTGCCGATGTACAAAGGAAGGGTTCTCACGGTTTTTCCCAGCCAACAGAGCTCCTTCAAGATTCTCGAGACCACGGACCCGATCGGCACGCTGCGCCAGGATCGCAGCATGGGTGTTTACGGCATCCTGGGAGAGCCGACCAAGATGATTCCCATGCGCATCCGCATGGCCACGAGCCGGGGCATCAGCAAAACCTGGAATTATGAGGTTGCCCAGGATCGGTTCCTGACGCCGCTACTGCTCAACCTGACCATATACGAATCGGTCATTTCGACCGAAAGGGCGATGGGGGTTTCCACGGTCCGAGTTAAAGGGAAAATCAGTTTAAAGGGGGAGCAGCCGATCGAAATCGAGAATCGATTTACCTCGGAAAGCAGCTCCTCCGCCAATGCTGCGATGTCAATCGCCGCGCCGGTCTACTTCCTCATGGCGCTGGGATACAAAAACCTGCAGTTCGAAGACATCGATCTGGAAATCTCCTCCGTGGAAGATGACCGCAGCGCGGTGTTGGATTCCATGCGCGTCGATCGATCTGAGGTCAAGGCAGGGGAATCGATCCGTCTGGACGTTTTCTATCAGAAGCCGGACGGGGAACTCGTGCCGGCATCCTACCCTGTACAGATACCGGCCTCGATTACGCCGGGGCCGATATCCATCATGGTGACGGATGGCGCCACGATCATGCAAATGGATGCGCGAGAACAGGGTGAGGACCTGATCCCCAGGGACCTGTCCCAGCTGATCAAGTTCATGAACAATCTGCGCAAGAACGATCATCTCTATTTGCGCCTTTTCCGACGCGAGGCGGGGGCCGTGATCAATGGTGAAGGCCTGCCCGGATTGCCTCCGTCCATCCTCTCGATCTTGCGATCGGAACGTAACACAGGCAGCATGAGCCCGATCCAAACTCTTCCGCTCATGGAATATGAGTTTCCTGCCAGCGAGTATGTTGTATCGGGTTTGAAGGTGCTGAACCTCGTGATCAAACCATAACCGGGAGACCCTCTTGCCTGTTGCCAATCCTGGATTGGCACCGCAGCCCAGACCGAGGGCCCTCCCGAACTCAGAGAATCGGAGTCATTGATGCGATACCGCGGCCCAATGTTCCTGATATGCCTGCTGGCCTTTACGTGCACGCTGCTGTTGGCGGTTAGCCCCGCAATTCTGGGAGAACTTCACGCAGGATGATTTGCTGAAGGGCACCCTGACGCGCATTTCCCTTGGTACGGAAGGAAAACTGTTCCTGGCGCCGGCGTATGACCTGTTCTTCGACACGGGCCAGCCCTACATTTTTTCCATGGTGCGCGACAAGGCGGGGAACCTTTACCTGGGGACAGGCCATGAGGCCAAAGTATTCAAAGTCGATCCACAGGGAAAGGGGAGCGTGTACTTCCAGACCAAGGATCTGGATGTGTTTGCCCTCGCGCTCGATTCCGCGGATACGCTCTATGTCGGCACCTCCCCCGACGGCAAGGTTTACAAGGTAACGAGTCCGAATCAGTCAACGGAGTTTTGCAATCCGGAAGACAAATACATCTGGTCCCTCTTGTTCGACGATGCCGGCAATCTCTACGTCGGGACAGGAGGGAAGGGGATGATCCTGAAGGTCAACCGCTCCGGTGCGAAATCAACTTTTTACAAGCCGGACGATGCCAATATCATGTGTCTCGTGCGCGAGAGCAACGGCAATCTTCTGGCCGGCACATCCCCGGGCGGTATGGTCATCGAAGTCAACCCTCAAGGCAGAGGCTTCACGCTGCTTGACACGGCACTGGACGAAATCCGCTCGCTGGCGCTGGATCGGTTCGGCACGATCTATGCCGCCGCCGCGAGCTCAAAGGCGGGCGCCAAAACAGGAAGTTCCGCCGTGACAATTCCGTCCACAGGAGGCCCTCTGCCCGTCGCGACCATTCAGACTTTGGCCAACATAGCGGACAAAACCAGGGAATCCACGTCGTCCGTGAGTGCGCCGGGTGGCGGCAAAGACGCGGAAGGCGCAAAGTCATCGATCTTTGCAATCACGAAAGGAGGCAGTGCTGAGACGGTGTATGCCTCGGAAGATCGCGTGATCTACGACCTCCTCGTGCGCAGCGACAATACCTTGCTGGCTGCCACCGGCGGCAAGGGACGGCTTCTGTCCGTCGATGGGGCAAAGCAAGTCACCGTGGTGACGGATTCCCCTGAAGAGCAGATGACGCGGATGGTGGCGGCGCCGGATGCGATTCTCGTTGCCGGAAGCAATCAAGGGAAGGTCTATAAGCTGCTGTCCCAGCAGGCCCAGACCGGCACATACGAGTCGCGGCTTCTGGATGCCAAAGTCGTAGCCTCATGGGGAAAGATCGTCTGGCGGTTTGTGAATCCATCGGGAGGGAGCATAAAGATCTCGACTAGAACCGGCAACACGGAGAGGCCGGACAGTTCATGGAGCGACTGGAGCGAACCCTATGCGTCCCCGGGTCAGCAGATGAGCAATCCAAAAGCCCGCTACCTGCAGTGGCGCGCCGCGTTTGAACGCGGGAAGGCGATTACCGGGAATGATGTTCTCGAGCGGATGCAGATCGCGTATCTGCAGGAAAACCTGCGCCCCCAGGTTGTGAGCATCACTGTGCTTTCCTCCGGAATTGCCGTTCAAAAGATGCCATCAATCTCCAGTGGATCGATGAGCCTGGGCATCTCGGCCACCAGCGGCGACGGCCAATCGCTGAACGCGCCGCGACAGCGTGGAAAGGAGCTGAATCCGCTGCCGCCGCGCCAGATGCTGCAGCCCGGGGCTCAAGCCTTCACCTGGAAAGCGACGGACGATAACGACGATTCCCTTGAATACTCCGTCTATTTCAAAGGTGAAGGGGAATCGGACTGGAAACTGCTGGCAAAAGAGTTGACCGAGACTTTTTACACGCTGGACGGCGCAGCTCTACCCGAGGGTGTCTACCGACTGAAAGTTGTGGCCAGCGACGCCCCCTCCAATCCATACGGCAAATCCCTGATTGGAGAGCTGATCTCCAGGCCTTTTGTGCTCAGCAACGCGACACCGGTGGTCGCGGTAACGAACCAAACCGTCAACGGCAAGCGGGTGGAGGTACTGTTCCACGCCAAGATCGGCGCCGGCCGGATTGCCAGCGGAGAATTCTCCATTGACGGCGGCGAATGGTTCCTGGTCTTCCCGACCGACGGCATCGCCGACTCTGCAGAGGAGGACTTTCAAGTGATCACCCCGGACCTCACTCCAGGCGAACATCTGATCAGCCTGCGTGCCTCGGATGCCAACGGGAATACCGGAACGGCAAAACTGGTCGTGAAAATTCAGTAACCTCGGGCATCCAGGTAGCTATGGCCGGATGCTTGACAGCTCAAGTCAGCGGCCGCCAAGAATAGGACGGCTTGATCTCACTCCGCTGCAAGATTTCTGCGGTCTGCTTCGAAAATAGGACCGATTGCGGCGCCGAACCACTTGTGTGTTTCTGTGCCGCCCTTTCAGGGCTTGAGATCTCCGGTTCTCTACCCAGGGCTCACGCCCATAAGCGCTAAGTTAAGATCGATTTGGGCAGGATATGGAGATTTCGGGGAGCGTACTGAACCAGAAAATCCAAGGAAAATAGGATCCATGCAACATATATTCGGCCGCAAAAAGATTATCTTAGCGCTTATGGGCTCACGCCCTGGGCTTTGCTGTCCCGCCCTTTCAGGGCTAAGCATTGCACGACCTTGAAAACCCCGAAGGGGTGGAGCAGCAGAGCCCAGGGCGTGAGCCCTGGGAAGCGGGCATCGAGCGGTAAGAGCCCTGAAAGGGCAGCACAGGAAACCTGCGGCAAGCGCGCAACATTTTCACGCGTCAGGGGTGTGCCCTAGGCGCATGAAGGACTGTTCCGAAAATAGGCGGAGCCTTTGGAGTGCGGCGGCATGACGCCGCTTTGAAGCCTAACAAAGCGGCGTCATGCCGCCGCACTCCAAGGCGCTTCGCGCAACGGCTGTGCTTTTCATGCGCTTGGGTGCGCCCCGGCGCATGAGAGACTGCGTTGAGCCTTGGTTTGCCGCACGAGTCTACTTGGGTTCATTACCGGGTTTCCATTTGATATTGCAGCCCACGCTCGGCCTCTGATCTGTCGGGACCGGCTTTCCCGCTAATACGGCATCGAGAGCGGCGCGCAGATCCCGGCCGGTGATTGGGTTTGAATTCCCCGGCCGGCTATCGTCGAGTTGTCCACGATACACGAGCCTGCGTTTATCGTCAAACAGAAAAAAATCGGGTGTGCAAGCAGCTGCGTAGGCGCGGGCTGTTGCCTGACTCTCGTCATAGCAGAACGGGAAAGCGAAAACGGTTTTCTCTGCCATTTCTTTGAGCCGTTGGGGCGCGTCATCAGGGTAGTTTGCAATGTCATTCGCGGAAATCGCGACCATGCCGACGCCGCACTTGCTATAATCCCGGTCCAGGCGCGCGATCTCTTGCTTGATATGCTGTACGAAGGGGCAGTGGCGCGAAAGGAACATGACCAACAGAGCTTTCTTCCCTGCGAATGTTCGCAGAGATATGGTTTTTCCCGAAACCGTGTCAGGCAAATGAAAGTCGGCAGCTGGCGTGCCTAACGCCGGCATGTTGGATCGTGTTTCAGCCATAAAAAATCCTCCTATTTAAAGGATACCACCACCATGGTCATTTGTGGCGGACTCTCCGGGTGCGGATGGTTTTGCCTGTTCTTCTCCGGCCATCTTTTCCTCTTGCCGGCAGGCCGCCAGGTATCTATGCTCAATCTCCGATATGGACAGGAAGAACCGGAGTGGATGCAATTCCTTTGTCCCGGCGGTCCTTAGAGCCTGAGGCCGAGGATCCTGGTATGGAACGATTTGTGATCGGGGTCGATCTGGGAGGGACCAAGGTCGAGGCCTGCCTCATGGATTCAAAGTGCAATATCTTATCGAGGCGGCGCACATTTTCGGAGCCGTCTCTCGGGTTGGCGCGTGTCGTCGAAAACATATCCAATGTCGTTGCCGAAGCCGCCGGCGATCAGCCGTTTGAGGCCGTCGGCATGGGAACCCCCGGGACATATCTGCCTGCTCTCGATCAACTGTTCGGCGTGCCGCACACGCTCGCATATGAGGCCCCGGGATTCATCGGGTCGTTCCGGTCCCGGCTAAAAGTACCGCTTTTGATCGACAATGACGCAAACTGCCTGGCCCTCGCAGAGTACTTTGCTTCCTGCGCCGGACGGTACCGGTTCGTGCTGGCGGTGATTATCGGTACGGGTATGGGCTACGGCCTCATCCTGGATGGCAACCTGTATCGCGGCGCGATCGGCGGGGCAGGAGAAATCGGGCACACGACGATCAACTACAAGGGCAGGCTGTGCGAGTGCGGGCGGCACGGCTGCGCGGAGGCGTATCTGTCCGGGTCGAGCATCTCCCGCCGATTTCGCGAGGCCACCGGCGAAATGCTGGATGTGCAGGCCATCTACCATCGATATCAGAAAGGTGACCCTGCGGCGCAACTGCTCTTCGAGGATAGCTGTCAGATGATGGCCGCAGTGTTTGCCAATGCGGTAAATGCTTTCGATCTCGAAGCCATCATCCTGGGTGGGGGCGTCTCAAATCTTCCGATCTGGTACGAAAAAGTGCCACGGTTGCTGAACCGATCACTTTTCGGGCCCCCGCGCGGCGATGTGCCGATTCTCAAAGCTGCCCTCGGAGACTCGGCAGGAGTGGCCGGCGCCGCTTACCTGGCGCTCCGGCAGCTGGGCTTGATGTCTTTCTGATTGGAACTTAGCAATCCCTCTACGGGATCGTTTTCCCCCACATCGCCCCTCAACGACCGGGCACTGAAAGGCGAGCGAGAAAACTCACAATCGCTGCAATCCAGTCGTCGTGAGTGGCTTCGAGATGGGCACAGTGGTCCGCGCCCGGCAGCATGACCACCTGTTTTTCCTTTGTGGCCAGTAGACCAAAAAAGCTCTGCAAGCTTGCTGCATCTACGTTGGGATCGCGCTCGCCATAGAGAACGAGCGTAGGGACTCTGATTCTCGACGAATCGCAAAGGAACTGCGTTTCATTCTTCCAATCGATATGAATCGGATCGGTTCGGATCGCCGTTTCCACGAACGCCTTCACCACGGCAGGGTCGGTTACTCCCGGCGAGATGAAATCGCCGGCCGCCGCTTCTCTCGTATTCTTGTCGCGGCTGGGTTCAGCTGTTTCGACGCCCGCAGCGATCACTCCCTTGGGGTCCGGGGCATATCCATAAAGAATGAGAGCCGACAGGCTGGCCGGGGAAGATGCTGCCGCCAGATGGGATGTCGCGGCGCCCAGAGACCACCCGAGCAAGGCCGGTCTCGGCAGAAGCGGGTGCCGGGCCGCGATCCAGCCGAGAACGGCGACGGCGTCCTTCGCCGCCTGGAGCGGGGTGATCCAGCCGGTGGCGTCTCGCGGCGTTTCACCATATCCGCGCTGATCAAGCGCATAGGCGGCGATTCCCTTGGCTGCGAGCGAAACGAGAGCCGATCGCCGCATTCCCGGAACCTGGAGATCAAAAACAGGCAGGCTGCTCCAGGTCCGGCCGTGCAACAAAAGCACAGCGCCACGCGGTGCCGCCGGGATCCGCGCCCAGACTGCGAAGGTATGGCCGTTTACGCGGGCGCTCAGCCGCTGCAAGGCCGGTTCGGTCTGGCTATATGCCGTGATTGCCGTGCAGAACATCCCTGCCAGGAGACCTGCGGAAGGCAGCCATTTTTTTGCTCCATTGGGGAGGAAGCAGAGCATATGATTTACCCCCTATTTCGTGGTTTGTTCTTCAGCAAGGACAACTCCGCATGGGTCAGCATTCGGTATTTGCCGATTTCCAGGCTCTCGAGAGTCAGCGGGCCGATGCCGGTGCGCACGAGTTTTAGCACCGTGAAGCCGACGGCTGCCATCATGCGGCGCACCTCCCGGTTCTTGCCTTCCACCAGCCCTATTTCCAGGCGGCTGTATTTGCCGCGATCTTCGATGCGGCGCACCGATCGCGGCCGGGCCCAGTCTCCGCGCTTCATCTTTACGCCGGACATTAATTGTGTGATGGCCTCATCGCTGATCAGACCGTTGATCTTGATCAGATAGGTTTTTCCAATTTCCGACGCTGGGTCAGAGACAAAGTCTGCAAAATCGGTATCATTGGTAAGTAGAAGCAATCCGGAGGAATCCATATCGAGACGCCCAACCGGCACCACCCAGGGCAGGCTATCGTCCAGATAGTCATAAACTGTGGCGCGCCCGCCGGGATCGCCGTGGCTCGTGATGACACCCTTGGGTTTGTAAAAAAGCAGATAGATTTTGCGGGTGTGTTTCAGGCGTTTGCCGTCGAAGTGAAACGCATCCTCACCGGGCCGCACCCAAATCCCTGGATCTCTCACCACGCGACCATTGACCTTTACGCGCCCGGCACGGATCCACTGGCCCGCAATGGTCCGCGAAGCCAGGCCGGAGCGTGAGAGCACGCGATCGAGTGTCATCGCCGTTTTTCCTTTCATTCTGTGGATGTACCATATGCGGCCGCAACCGCTAAGCAAATTCGCAAAAGAGCCTGCGATGCCAACATTAAAAAACCTAGCCACGAATGGCACGAATTGAGAAAGGGGCCCCCATGGGAGTGCGATCTTGCCTCCGCCACATGGCCGGAGGCCGCCCATGTGGCAGAGGCAAAATCGCGGATGATTGACCCGCTCGGCGATGAGGTCTCCTTGTTGCGGCTATAGCTATTCGTGCCATTCGTGGCTGCTTTTGGCTTTCATGTCTGAATCACAGCAAAAGACTATTGATCCGTTGCTGCGACACCGCCAAAATGGCAGGGCAGCGGTTTGGCGCAAATGCAGTAGGCGAGAACGGAGATTTCCATGAACAACCAGGCATCTATCAACAACTTTCTCGGGAAGCTGACCCCGGAATACATCGGCGAGAAGGTGATACCGGGCGCGGTCAACGTTGTCGTCATTCTCATCCTGATGCTGATCGCCTTGCGCATAGCGAAAATGGTTTCGACCCGCATGCTGATGATGTTCCACAAACGCAAAGGGGATCTCGAGTTCGAGAAGCGTGCCAACACACTCAGTTCGGTGGTGCGTTATGTTCTCAATCTGACCATCATCTCAGTCTCCCTCGTCATGATTCTGGGAGAACTGAGGATCAATATCGCCCCCGTCCTGGCTACGGCGGGAATCGTCAGGCCTGGCGGTGGGCTTCGGCGCTCAGACTCTCGTGCAGGATGTGATCTCCGGTTTCTTCATCCTGCTCGACGACCAGATTCGCGTGGGTGACGTTGTGGAGATTGCCGGCAAGTCAGGCCTCGTCGAAAAGGTCGACCTGCGCATGACCACACTGCGAGATATGTCCGGCAACGTGCATTATGTGCGGCACGGGAAGATTGATTTCGTCACCAACATGACGAAAGATTTCTCCAATTTCGTGTTCGACATTCCTGTGGGATATCACGAAAATGTCGATGCGGTAATCGAGGTGATCAAGAAGATCGACAACGACTTGCGTCAAGATCCGAAATTCAAAGATGATATTATCGCCCCGATGGAGGTGATGGGTCTCGACCATTTCTCTGATTCCGCGATCATTATCCGGGCCCGAACCACAACCCGGCCGATCAAGCAGTGGGGAGTTGCGCGCGAATTCAATCGCAGGTTAAAGAGCGCATTTGACGAAAAGAAGATTGAGATGCCCTTGCGCCCGGTGACAATCTACATGGGTCGGGACAAGGAAGGAAACGCCCCTGTGCCCAGCGTGCCGGGACAGGGGACGGGAAACGTGAAAAAAACGGCATGAAGTCAGAATGGGTTTGCGCTTGCACTCGACGGAGTGCCGCGCATCACAGGTGACGATCTGAGGTAAACGGGTATCGGCTATGATCCTGCCTCTCGAAGTTAAATGTGCGATCCAAGTGCAGGCAGGGGACTCTAACTCGGCACCCTATTGCGAAAGCCGCATTGAGGAAATGGCAGCCGATGAGCTCATCATCAGCTGGCCGACTCATGCAGGGGAGCGCATCCCTGTCCGGGAGTTTCAGGCGGTCAAGATCTCCTTCAGCCGGGACCAGAAAACCTACGAATTCGACGCGACCGTCCTGGATGTCATTGACGATCCCGTGCCTTTGCTCTCTATCCGGCCTTCAGGCCCTCTGCGTGCCATTCAACGGCGAGAAGATGTCAGAATCCGGGCCCATGTCCCCGTCGAACTGGTGGCCAGGGTGGTTGGGCTGGCACGATACAAGGATGTCCGGGCCCGCTCCAACAACATCCGCACCGAAACGGTCACCCTCAGCGCGGGTGGATTTGCAATCTATCACCCCTCCACGATCGCCGTCGGCACTCTCTTTGAAGTTAAAATGGCCCTGCCGGGAGAAAACAGCAAGCTCGTCATGAGCGCCCAGGTCGTGCGTTGCGATCTGTTGGGTGAGCCCGAGGTACAGCCCCCCAAGTTTGAAGTAGGCTTTTCCTACCACCGAATGCCGCAAGCTGCCCGTGCACGCCTTGTCCGGTTCGTTTTCGGCCTGCAACGCGAAGAGAGGTCGGAGGAATGACGGAAATCCTGCCATGAGATCAAGGTAACACTCACCGCCCCTATTTGCATAACCCCTGTTCTATCCAGGTGGGTCCTTTCACCCGCCCGCAGTGTAACCTCAACATGATTGCTGTCTTCAGTGAGGTCCAAGGGCTTCTCCGTGGCGCCCGCGCAACTCGAAAACCTCCAAGGCATGGGATGGGGTTAAGTTATATTCTTGCTTTTATTTGTTGCATTTCCCCGGTGCTGTCAGGTAGGGTTTAAGTCCTATTTTTTGCCGATGTTGGACGTTGAAATATTCAATGGTTTGGGACGTGCTTAAATATTTCGGTGATCTTGTCGGCATAGACCTGAGTGTGGGCGGCGAGTACGCGCATACCGGGAGATTTATCCCATCCTGTAGAGGGTAGTAGATCTGGGCATGAAACCGAAAATCTGTCTGTGGCTTTGTCTAGCCGTCATCTCTTTCCCTATCTGCGCGGCTGCGCAGAAGGTGGAAGACTGCCTGATGTGCCACGACAGCAAAGATCTGACCAAGACACGGGATGGCAAGGTCGTTTCCCTGTATGTGGATGCCAAGAAGTTTTCCGGATCAGTGCATGGATCGCTTTCCTGTGTAGACTGCCACACGGACCTGCAGAATAAGGACATTCCCCACGAGGAAAAACTGGCGAAGGTTGCATGCGGCACCTGCCATGGCGATGAGCAGAAGATGCACTCCGAGTCGGTGCACGGCAAGCTCGTAGCGCGCGGTGATGTTCTGGCGCCCCGATGCAAAGATTGCCATGGCAATCACGACATCCTGCCGGTGAAGGATCCGAACTCGGCCGTCGCTCCGGGGCGCATTCCTTACGTGTGCGGGAAATGCCACCAGGAAGGAACGCCCGTCCAGCAGCAGCGTGAGATCCACGAGTCGAACATCATCGAAAACTATTCGGAGAGCATGCACGGCGCGGCCCTGCTGAAAAAGGGGCTGGCAGTGACGGCGACCTGCATTTCCTGCCACACCTCGCACCAGATCCTGCCATTCACCGATCCGCGCTCCTCCATCGCCCGCCGAAACATCGCATCAACCTGTACGAAGTGTCACACGATGATCGAACAAGTGCACCGGAAGGTCATCAAGGGAGAGCTTTGGGAGAAGGAACAGCATGTTCTGCCGGCGTGCGTCGACTGTCATCAGCCCCACAAGGTCCGGAAGGTTTTTTACGATCAGGGGATGGCGAAGGCCGACTGCCTCCGCTGCCATGAGCGCAAAGATATCAAATCTGCCAAAGATGGCCGGCCGCTCTTCGTGGACGATTCGGAATTGACTCATTCGAAGCACGTGAAGCAGGCTTGCAGCCAATGCCACCTCGGGGTCACGCCATCACGTCTCCGCCCCTGCGAGACAATTACCCAGAAGGTGGATTGCAGTTCCTGCCATCCTGAGCTTGTTCAGCAATATCAGAAGAGCACGCACGGGCAGCTTTTCGCCAAGCAGGATCCCAACGCCCCGACCTGCAAGGAATGTCACGGCACCCACGGCATCTCTGGGGAAGATGGATCCCGCATCGCCGACATTTCCGACCAATGTGCCGGTTTTGTGCGCTCGCTGTCATCGTCAGGGACAGAAGGCGGCGGTGCGCTACACGGGCAGCGAGAAGGAGATCGTCGAGCGGTACACAGAGAGCATCCACGGCAAGGGCTTGCTGAAGAGCGGATTAGTGGTTACGGCCATGTGCACGAGCTGCCACACGGCTCACGGCGTTCTGCCCCACGAAAATCCCGCGTCGAGTGTCAACGACAAGAATGTCCCGGCGACCTGCGGAAAATGCCACAACGGCATCGAGGAGCAATTTGAACGCAGCGTGCATTCCCGGAATGTCACTCAGACGAAAGATCCGCTACCGGTCTGCAATGACTGCCACAGCGCGCACACGATCGCTCGCACCGACAGCGAAGGTTTCAAGCTTACCATCATGAATCAGTGCGGCCGATGCCATGAGAAAATTGCGAAGACTTACTTTGACACGTATCATGGGAAAGTTTCGCAGCTTGGGTACACCAAGACCGCCAAATGCTACGATTGCCACGGTGCGCACGACATTATGCCGATCGCGGATCCGCGCTCGCATTTGAGCCGTGAACAATGTCGTTGCGACCTGCCAGAAATGCCATCCTGGCGCCACGCGTCGCTTCGCTGGCTACCTTACCCATGCGACCCACCATGATCCGGCCAAGTATCCCTGGCTCTTCTGGACCTTCTGGGGCATGACCGGACTACTCATCGGCACGTTCACGATGGGCGGAGCGCACACGTTGCTCTGGCTGCCGCGCGCCATCCAGATGCGCAGGGCCATGGCCGCGTCCAGGCTGCGGTTGAGGCGACCGAGTATGTTCGTTTTACCCGTCTCAATCGCCTGCTGCATGCCTCGATGATCGTGAGCTTCATGAGCCTGGCGCTGACGGGCCTGACGTTGAAGTTTTCCTATACCGCCTGGGCGTCGTGGTGTCGCACCTGCTTGGAGGGTTCGAGTCGGCCGGATACATCCATCGTGTGGCGGCTTCCATCATGGTGGGCATTTTCATCACCCACATCACGGATCTGGTTCGACGGAAGCGGCGCGAGCACAGAACATGGCGCAGTGATGCTGTTCGGCCCGGACACGATGCTCCCGACCCGCAAGGATCTCACGGAGTTCATCGGCTCGATCAAATGGTTCCTCGGGTTTGGTGACCGCCCTCGTTACGGCCGGTGGACATACTGGGAGAAGTTCGATTATTTCGCCGTTTTCTGGGGAATTTTTGTAATCGGCGCGACCGGCCTGACGCTCTGGTTCCCGGAGTTCTTCACCCGGTTCATGCCCGGCTGGTTTCTGAATGTGGCGACCATTATCCACAGCGACGAGGCGCTGCTGGCGACTGGCTTCATCTTCACGGTCCACTTTTTCAACACGCACCTGCGCCCCGAGAAGTTTCCCATGGACATCGTGGTCTTCACCGGGCGCATGTCCCTCGAGGAATTCCGCAAGGACAAGCCTGCCGAATACGAGGCCCTGGTGCAAAGCGGGGAGCTCGAAAAATACCTGGTCGAGCCTTATCCGCCGATCGTGGTCAAGACCATCCGCATCTTTGCCTGGGGAGCGCTCGCCCTGGGATTCAGCATGGTGATATGGATCGTTTACGCAATGTTGTTCGCCTATCGGTAGTCGATTCCCCCGGCACCTGCAGGGATAGGGGAAGAAAACTGTTTAAGTAGTGGGAAAAAGATCTATGAAAGCGGTCGGTAACGGTCTCCTTTTGTTGTCCATCCTATTCCTGGCCTCTCCGGGCCTGCTATGGGGGCAATCCAACGATGACTGCCTTGCATGCCATAGCGAACCCAGCCTGACGGCGCAGGAAAAGGGCAGGCGGTCCACCTCTTCGTCGACAAAGACGTACTCAAGCAATCCGCCCACGAATCATTGAATTGTGTCGATTGCCATCAGGGCTTTGAATCCTTCGCAAACCCCGCATGCGAAAGTCATCAAGCCAGTTGCAGTGCCAGACGTGCCATGATGCCGGAACCTACGACAAGAGTATTCATGGTTTAGCCCTGGGAGCCGAAGGCTGCAGCGCTTGTCACGGCAAGCACAACATTCTCTCCCCCAAAAACCCGGAATCCACGACCAACCGCGGGCACCTCGACAGCACCTGCGGGCGCTGCCACAAGAACGAAGACGATCGCTATTCACGCTCGAGGCACGGTCTGGCGCTCACCAGCGGATCCAAAGGCGCTCCTTCCTGCGCAGACTGCCATGGTGCGCACACGATCGTGCCCATCTCTGATCCGGAATCGGTGCTCTACAAGACCAAGGAACCCGCAGTCTGTCTGAAGTGCCATCTTAATAATCCTCAAGTGCGTGAGCAGGTGGGAATTTCCGCCGGATTCATCGCGGACTACAAGGACAGCATTCATGGGGTGACGCTTGCGAGAGGGGATCTGCGCGCTCCGAGTTGCAGCAGCTGTCACGGCGCCCATGACATGGCGCTGGGAAGCAATCGAAAGTTCCCATGTGAGCAAATTCAAGATTCCGGATACTTGCGGACAGTGTCATGCCAATATCGTCAAAGTTTACTCGGAGAGTATCCATGGCACCGCGCTGAAGGCGGGGAATCAGGGAGCGCCCAACTGTACCGACTGCCACGGAGAACACCAGATCCTTGCCCCGAGCGACGATCGCTCGCGTGTTTCGGGAAAGAATGTTTCAGCTCGAGTCTGTGCGGTCTGCCACAACTCGGTCATGCTCACAGAGAAGTATGGCCTGGCTTCCCAGCGTTTTGCCTCCTTTGAAGACAGCTTCCACGGGCTGGCCTCGAAGGAAGGAATTGTCCAGGTAGCCAACTGCGCAAGCTGCCATGGTTATCATAACATCAAGTCTTCGTCGGACCCAACCTCCAGCATCAACAAAGCCAATCTCGCCACAACCTGCGGCAAGTGCCATCAGGGCGCCAACGAGAACTTCACAAAAGGCGCAGTTCACCTGGTCGTGGCTCCAGCTACGGAACCGATTCTCTACTGGATCCGGACTTTTTACATCCTGATGATCATAGGAGTCATCGGGGGGATGCTCGTGCACAACCTGCTGGATTTTGTGCACAAGGCGAGACATCGCTTCGCCATGCGGCGGGGTCTGGTGACCGAAGAACACTTCGGGAATACCCTGTATCTGCGGATGTCCCTGGCCGAGCGCGTCCAGCACGGATCGCTGGCGATCTCCTTCATTACCCTGGTGATCACGGGTTTCATGCTGAAATTCCCGGACGCGTGGTGGGTGGCTCCCATCCGCCAGTGGAATGAACGATTGTTCGCCTGGCGCGGCATCGCGCACCGCATCGCCGGCGTGGTTATGATTGGCGTCAGCTTGTATCACGTCTATTACATCTTTTTTGCGTCCAGGGGAAAGCAATTCATTCGCGACCTGCTGCCGCGGCCAACGGATTTGGGAGAGTTTTGGGGGATGGCCAAGTATTATGTCGGCGCATCCAAGTCGAAGCCCAAGTTCGGGCGCTTTGCGTACATTGAGAAAGCGGAGTACTGGGCGTTAATCTGGGGTGTGATCGTCATGGGCGGCACCGGGATCATTCTCTGGTTCAACACCTATTTCATCGGCAAAATCACTCTCCTGGGCTGGAACATCGCGGAATCCGTTCATTACTACGAAGCCTGGCTGGCTACGCTTGCCATCATCGTCTGGCACTTCTACTTCGTGATCTTCA
>CAVTZY010000025.1:0-15440 GCA_963739235.1 Terriglobia bacterium
AGATCAAAACTCTTTGCCTGCCTGGCCGTCAGCACGAGGAGTTGTCCCGATGGATTCCGTACTGTTACCCCGTGATTCTCTGCGTTTACAACCTCCACCGCTTCGCCTTTCTTGATTCCTTTGACCGCGCGGTGAAAAACCAGGAACTGGCCGGGCTGGTAATTTGCCATGTCGCTTTTCTGAGCAGTTGTCCAGTTCAGGGATTCATCTTTCCCGACCTGCACGCCTCTTCCGGCACGGTTTTGGGCCATGCGGATGGCATAAGTCACCCGGTCAATCTCCTCGTGAGTCGCACAGACGACGAGCGAATCCTGACCCTGGGCTTCGGCCTCTGAGAACGCCTCTGCGACCTCATGCGCGCGATCCAACCATGACACCTCACAGATTGCTCCGATCCTGTCCAGCATTTCAAAACCTTGCCCGGGGTCGTGCCGCAGCTCTTTGATGGCATCACGATAATCTTGGGTAATCTGTCGCTGCACCTGGTTGAGCTCGATGGTCTGTAACCGTGATTCTTTCTCGAGCACCCGCAGGGCATCGCATGCTTCCACGCTCTGGATCTGTTTAGTGTCGCCGCTGAAGACAATGCGGGCCGAACGCCGCTCGGCGAAGCGAAGTATCTCCCACATCTGGCGCCCGGAGACCATGCCGGCTTCGTCGACGATCAGGACCTTGTTGCCAAGCGACGCTTGAAGGCGTTTGTCCTGAAGCAGGTGCTCAATAGTGATCGCATCTTCGAAATCCACTTTCCTCAGTTCGTCAACAGCACTTCGAGTCGGCGCAACGGCGATCAAGGTCTGTCCGGATTCGAGCAGGGCGCGCCGGACCTCCTGGAGGGTGGCGGTTTTCCCGGTTCCGGCAGCGCCGCTGATGTTGATCGCGCGGTCGTGAGAATCCAGGACGAATTCCACAACCTGCCTTTGTTCGGCATTCAGGCGGGTGCAGGCGCGAAAGGGGTGGATGCCGCCGAGCCGGCCGTAGATGCCAATGCCGTCATTTACGGCCTCGATCATTTGACGTTCCCGTTTCAGGCTCTCCTTGGTCGCGATTTCGTCGCATTTGCGCAGCATGACGCCGGACGACTCCTGCGCGGTAAGGCATTTCTTCAGTTCCTCACGATCAATTTGCCCCCGGCCAAATCGGAGTGCTTCTGCGAGGATTTCGTAGTCGCGGGCGACCGATACTCGCTCAAATATATGATCCTCCGCATATTGCAGCGACGCTTCCGCCGGGGCGAACGGGATCGCGGCATTCTTCCCATTGGCGACTAGTTTATGCAACAACCATGCTTCGCCGGTCTCCAGGCGGGCACGCTGGTATTGTTTCACGGCCTCCGTCGAGATGTTTCGGAGTTTGTCGGCGCGCGTCTCGCGCACGAGAACGGCGACTTCTCTATCGGTAGGGTGGCGGCCATTGACCTCGAGGAATTTCTCGATGGCTTCGTCGCGCTGCCGGCTGCGCTGGCTGTATCTCGCGAGGATCTCATCCCGGACCCCGCGGATCTCGAAACCAGGGTCCCGGCCTCTCCCCTTCCGGCGGGTTTCGATTTCATACCCGAGTTGGCGCACTTCCCGGGCGAGCGCGTTCCGATACACTTCCGTCAAATAGGCTCGCCGTTTATAAATGCCGGAAGCCTGCAAGGCTTTCCAGCGTTTCTCTTCGGGGTCAAAGGTCAGGTTGGCGGCGACGGCATGCGTGTGAAGCTGGGGATCGAGTTCGCGGCTGCTGTCGTGGTGATAGACTGCGATCACCATGTTCCCGGTCGTCCGGTCCTGGTTTATCCAGTTTTTCCGGACCCGCGCAGCCGCATGAAATTCGAGTTCCTGCAGGGCCTCGGCAACTGCCTTGCGGTGTGCCTCGATGAGGCGTTTGTCGCCGCCCAATTCCGCCATGACGGACACTGATTTGGGGGCGGAGATCGTAAAATCATACAAATGCCTGCCATGGGATTGCGTCGAGCCATCGGCAGAGATCCGGTCGGCGCTCCTGCGTTGGCGCAGAAAAATGCCTTCTGGATCCATGCCCTGTCGAAGGAACTCGAAATCGGCGAATTTTACTTCACCTTCGAGCCCGAGGATCTCGGCCCCGTGTCCCTGCCAGAGTCCGACGATCTGCTCGCCCTCGGCGTAATAGTCGTTGTGTTCAAGGTGCCGGGATGAGTAGCCTTTCCCGTCGGACATGGCACGGATCGTGAGCATGAGATCTCCCGGTCTGTTTCGGATTTGTATGACCCCCGCCATTAGGTTAATGATGAAGAAATAACCCGACAGAAAAGCCCACCACGAAGGCCAACCCTACGAAGACATTGACCAGCAGCCAGCGCTGAGGCTCCAATTCAGCTACCAGGTTTCTTGCCTCGTATTTGGCGGTTTCGGCTGCGCTCGAGATGGTCCTCTGCATTTTCGCGATGGCAGCCCGTGCTTCTTCCGCCGCACCGCGATGTTCGTTTCTGATCAGTTTGACGAAACCTGTGATCTCGGAGCTGACCTGCTTCATTTCATTGTGGGTTTTGCCAAGAGCGGCCGATGTTTCCGGAATTGTCGAGCGGCCAAAACTCAACTGGGAGTCTCTGGTTGATCTGCTCAACGAAAGTTTCCGGCGAAATGCGGTTTTCCAGAAGAACATACATTTAACTGAGATGATGTTGAATCTGTGTCGAGAGTGTTTGATTGGCGTCAAGGGATTTCTCTAAAGCCCCTGTGGCCTCGCCCAACAGATTTGCGATTCGTTTGCGTTCATCTGCGATCCGTTCCGGGACTCGCTCCATCAGTAAGGTCAAAAACTGCATGGCGCGCAGGACGCGGAGCAGCTCGTCATTGTCCGGGAGCGAACGGCAGTACATCATCTCGCGAGAATAGGCAGCCTTTTCGTCCTCAGTCAGGCAATCGCCAATGAGGTCGATCAGATCCCGATTTTTGGCGCTCGTCATGGCAACAATAGCTCCTTGACCTTATCGAATTCGGCGAACAACCGCCGGCGATAGCATTGGGCACGCATGACGAGCGAGGCTTTCTGAAGCTCCGGGGCCTCGGTCTTTCTTGCGGCGACCTCACCAAGCGTGACGCCGTGATTACGGGTGGCGTTTTCAAGATCGGGAAGGCGGAAATCCATACGGATCTGAGCCGGATTGAAGATCTTCCGGAATTCCCAGGCCTGAACGCTCTCGCGCCAGTACGTGAAATCCGCGTGCTGTGTGAGACTGTTTTCTACGATCAGGTAGGTAACCCGGTTCTGAAGGCTCGCGGCCCAGGCAAGCACGCTTTCGACGCTGGCAGGATCATCCGTAACCACACCGATAGCGGTAAATACGATGCCGGCTTCCGCGATGTCGGGATACATGCGGTCGAACCAGTCGTGGGTCACCTGGCCGGCGCCGGCCCCCATGTCGGCCAGGATCACCGGGGCGCCGTCGGAGATGTAATCTATGAAGCCGTCGAGGCCGGCTGGTGTATGGATGTTCAGTTTCGGAACGCGATTGCCATAAAAGTGCGCGAGGGCCCCCCGGGCCTTGTTCTCCGTATCGAGGTCGAGCAGTGTGATCGGAATCTGGTTTGTGTCAAACCAGTCGGCAAGGCCGGCCATGATGGCGGTCTTGCCGACCCCTCCTTTCCCGCCCATCGATAAAACGATCCTTTTTCTCGCGTTAGCGGCGCGTGAAATCGACAATTCGAGCTGGTTCATATGCCGGCCTCCTGCTTTCCAAGAGGATGGCTGTTGCTGTGGTTCTGGGCGCGCTCTTTAATCCAGTCTTCCACTTCATGCTCGAGCCAAGCGGTGGCCACCTTCCCGATTCGCCTGCTTTGAGGGAAGCGCCCTTCGCGCATCATCTTCCAAATGGTCGTTCTTCCAAGCGGAATCAACTTCCTAAGTTCCTTGAATCGGATGTATTTCATGTTTCTGGCCTCATGCTGAGTGATTCGAAAAGGGTGGTTTGGGAGGGTTCCAATCGGTTCCCAACAAGAGGTGCGATCACGAAAATCCTTGCCCCTCATAATAGAGAGTCCCAAAGAGGCCGAAAACTTACCCGTTAACCGGCCAATCGGTCGTTTTTTTCACTGCGATGTAACAGCATTGAAATTGCCTCCTTATTACGACGAGCATCTTATGGGGTAGATTCTTACCAACTTTTTTTCAGCTTGTCGTTCCATCCGCCAATCATCCCAATCAGCTTTTGGTGAATCGGCCAAGATTGATGTTGCCCTGCTCACGCACAGAGGGACTCAAAGTCCAGCCCGTGGGTGGTTTCACCAGCTTCGGGAACTATCAGACGGGCGCGCAAATGCAGCTTACTACCGCCATTTTCTGCCCTGGACGGCAGTCCCTTTAAGTTGGTTTCGGTCCCTTGGGGTTCAGATAGAAATTCAGAGCGAGGATGTTGGGCAGAGGAGGTGTGATTGCTACCCCTGTGCTACCCTGAGGACATTTTTGGTTTTGGGTGATTTCTCTAAGTTGTTGATTTTATTGGTGGAGCTGGTGAGGATCGAACTCACGACCTCCTGACTGCCAGTCAGGCACTCTCCCAGCTGAGCTACAGCCCCACGGCGCATAACTCTACATTGGCATGGGATGTGAGTCAAGCTGCTCGATGGTTTCGCAATAAGTCGGGGAAGCTTGCCTAATTTGTACAATACGGGTAGTTTCCTTCCGTCCTTCGTCCGAATAAGTGAGAGTCACCATCATGTCTATTAAGGATTTCCTGATGCCTCCGGCCTTGAGTTCGCAGGCTGCGGGCCAGGGCCGTTGTTGCCCGATTTGCGCAGGCGCGGTTGCTTCGCCAGCCAGATAAACGGGAGGACGATCAGGAAAATCGCTCCCAGGAGTTTGAACTGGTAGATAAAAGACAGCATGGAGGCCTGCCGCTGCACGAGTCCGTACAGCATGCCGTAAGCACGCTGGGCCGCCGTTACGGGATCGGCTCCGGCAGCCGCGGCCGCAGACTGCATCTGGCTGAGCGCGAGCCGGGACGACAGGCTGTAAGGATTGACATGTTCGGCAAACACGTTGCTGTAGATCTGGCGGTGACGCGAAAGCATCGTTACCGAGAACGCGATTCCGGAACTGCCGCCGATATTGCGCATCATGTTGAAGATGCTGGTGGCGTTGCCGGTTTGTTCTCTTGGAATCGGATCCATGGCAATCGTGGTCAGCGGCACAAATAGGCAGCCGAGCGCCAGGCCCTGGATGATCTGGGGCCAGAAGACGTCCCAGTAGCCCGCGTTGAGGTTCAGGCTGCCCAGCCAGAATAACGTGAAGCTGGCGCAGGCCACTCCAAATGCGAGCGCGCGGCGTGCGCCGATGCGTCCCAGGAGTGCCCCGACGATTGGCGTCGCGATCAAGGATCCTATGCCGCGCGGCGCCATGGCGATGCCGGCCTGCAGAGCAGGGAATCCCAACAGCGTCTGGAGCAGAATCGGCAGCAGGACCAGGCTTCCGTAAAGCACGAAACCCAGCAAGGAGATCATGAATACCCCGGTAGCAAACGTACGGTCCTTGAGCACCCGCAAGTTTACGACCGGGTACGCGGCCGTCAGTTCGCGGATCACGAACGTGACCAGCCCGACGCCCGCAATGATGCCGAGGACGACCAGGGTATCGGAGCTGAACCAATCCTCCTGCTCGCCCTTATCGAGCAGGACCTGCAAAGAACCCATCCACAACGCCAGCATGCCGATTCCCCAATAATCGATGTGCGCGGATTCGCGGCGCAGATACGCAGGATCGAAGACGAACTGGCGCGCCATGATGAAGGACAGAATACCGACGGGGATATTGATGTAGAAAACCCAGCGCCAGCTGTAACTGTCCGTCAGCCAGCCGCCGATTACAGGACCAAAAATCGGGGCCACGACGATGCACAGGCCCCAGAAAGCCATGGCCTTGCCGCGATCCTCCGGAGGAAAAGCCTCCAGCATGATCGCCTGGGACATGGGCTGCATCGTTCCTCCTGACAGACCCTGGATGATGCGAAAGACGATCAGGCTCGTGAGGTTAGGCGCCAGGCCGCAGAGAAAAGACGAAATCGTAAAGCCGGCGATGGCGAACAGCAGCAGGCGCTTCCGCCCGAAGTGTCTCGCCAGCCAACCCGTCATCGGCAGAATGATGGCATTTGCGACCAGGTAGGAAGTGAGGACCCACGTGGCTTCCTCCACCGTGGCCGACATTGTGCCGCCGATGTGCGGCAGCGACACATTGACGACGGTCGTGTCGAGCACTTCCATGAATGTGGCGAGGACGACGGAAACCGAAACGAGCCATCGATTCACGTGCGGCACGGGGAGCTGAGTTTGTTGAGTCATCGTCGTTTCCGGCAGCCAGGGAACACGGCCGGCATCTGACTACGCGGCCGCGACGCAAACGCAAAGTATAGCCTCGGGCGCGTGATTGGCAAAGCGCCATTCATGACTGCGATCCAGGCGCGAAGGCGACGGTGCGGAATATCCGCGACCTAAAAGCCTCAACGCAGAGGCCGCAGAGGCAGCAGAGAATATTTTGCTTTTGAATGATTCTTCTCTGCGACCTCAGTGACCTCTGCGTTGGTCTTTTGCCTTACTTTGCTTTACAGCAAAGATACATACGCAATTAGTACAAATCGAGAAACACAATCCGGGATGAAATTTGCCGAGTCAGGACAGGATTCTGTTACAATCGCGATGCTGCGGAGGTGAATCTGGCCCGGTGGCTGGCCTGGACTTCAAATCCAGTGGTGTTTACCGGAAGGTGGGCACGGTGGGTTCGATTCCCATGCACCTCCGCCATTTTTGGTTTCAGTGAATTACCGATTTCTCCTTGGTGGACTCTCCACTCCACCCCTATTTCAAGGTCGTTCCTACGCCGCTTATTTGCGAAAAGGCGGGCCCAAAATCGAGATTGGTGGTCTATGGGAGCGCATTTTTATCGTATCTGCTGCCCAAATGAGCCTTGCACCGGTCCGACCTAGTTTCGCCATCTATCGGTGTTGCGTTACTTTCCGGTGAGTGATAGGCTCGCTCCGAGTACGCGGTTTGTGGTTTCTGCTGCCCAGCTCTGGCGCGCCTGGCTGCGATCCCGCTCCTCCTTAGGTAATGTGATACAAAGATTCCTACACTCTGAGGGAACTAATCATGAGACTGTCGCTGCGAATTGTTCTTGGAGTTGTCATCAGCCTTTCCTTGGGTTTCTTCGTCTGGGGGCAGGAGAGCGCTCATCCCGATACCTCAGGATGGAAAAGTCTATTTGAGCCCAATTTGTCGAATGCGATCTTCAGCCCTGGAGGATGGGCGGTTGAAGACGGGCTCCTGGTCGCGAAAGCGGGCGGTACCATCTGGACCAGGGAATCCTATGGCAACTTCATCCTGGATCTCGAGTTCAAAGTCGCCAAGAACGCCAACAGCGGCGTCTTTCTCCGTACCGGCAACATCAAGGACATCCTTTCGGCACTCGAAATCCAGATCCACGAGAAAACCGATGGGGCTCTGTATGGTATGGTCGGCGCGCTCTACAACGCCAAGCCGCCCGACAAGGATGTGAGCCGGCCCGCGGGCGAGTGGAACCGATACACAATCGCCTGCCAGGATAGCCGGCTGACATTGATCTTCAACGGCGAGCAGGTCATGAACATCGATCTTAACGACTGGAAAGAAGCCAATAAGAACCCGGATGGAACCCGCAACAAATTTTCAGTAGCTTTGAAGGATTATGCGCGCGTCGGTCCAATCGGACTCCAGGGACTCCATGGGGCTGAGGCGGCGCCGGTCTGGTTCCGCAATTTGAAAATCAGGGTGTTGCATCAATAGTCATGCGCAGAGAGCGCTGAGAAAAAAGCTCAGGCCGCAGAGAAAAATCCAGAGTTCGGAGGGAAATGCGGCGCACGCCGGGTGTGATCGTGTGCGAGATTGATCGCGATCCCGGCGATCCAGGATTCCAGCTTGGCTTCGCCGCGAACGCTGGTGCGCTTGACGAACGCGCGCAGGAAGCATTTCTGTGTCAGAGTTTCCGCAGTGTCCGGCTCTCCTCCGAGCGGCATTAGAATGCGAAAAATACGCTTCTGATGCTGAAGCACTATCCAGTCGAAATCGTCCGGTGTAATAGGCAGGCTACAGGTGTCGCAAGCCACAGATGGGTTGTTCAAATTGATCGCGATAGAATTGCCGCTTGCAAAACATTAGACGGACTTTTCTGCCTGAAGATCACAGGGCGTCTTTCTTTTTTCACCGGGTACGCGCGAGCTCCAATTATCATCTGCCTGGCGAACTATCGCAGTCGGCTGATTATGATTTAATCGGGCATCGGAACCGGAGCAAGATGCCAAATTATTCTTACGCGAGCCCTAAGCAAGCATTTCCCCTTCCGCTTCTATTACGGTGGCTGTATGCTCCTCTCAAATCGTCCGTTTTCCTTTGTTGGGAGGGTTCTACACCATGAAAACAAGATTGAATCGCGGCTGGCCATCTCCTTGGTCACGTTTTGGTTCTCACCTGGCGCTGTGCAGCCTGGGTCTGTTGCTATTGGGATTGGCGACTATGGTTGTGGCGCAAACCGTCAACCCTGGTCTCTATGCCGGCCTGAAGTGGCGTAACATCGGCCCCTTCCGCGCCGGGCGCGTTTCGGCCGTCACTGGGGTGGTCGGCCAACCCGGCGTCTTCTACATAGGCTTGCCGCTGGGCGGCGTGTGGAAGACCACCAGCGCAGGCGAGACCTGGTATCCGATCTTCGACGATGTCAAGGAAGTGTCGTGCATCGGCGCCATTGAGGTCGCACCCTCCGATCCCAACATTATTTATGTCGGTACCGGAGACCTGATCACCGGCGGTGGCATTAACGAAGGCAACGGCGTATACAAGTCCACCGACGGCGGCAGGACCTGGCAGCACCTCGGGTTGGACGACACCAAGCAGATTCCCTCCATTCTGGTGGATCCGCACGATCCCAACGTCGTTCTGGTGGCCGCACAGGGCAACATCCACACCCACACGGAGGAGCGCGGTGTGTTTCGTAGCACAGACGGTGGCAAGACGTGGAAGAAAACGTTGTACGTGGATAACGAAACCGGAATCCAGGGTATTACCTGGGCCTTCGACCGCCCCGACGTTATCCTGGCCGCTACGGTGCGGCATTATACAGCTCCGGCCGCCGGCCCTCGCGGGGGTGCGGCACCAGCAGCGGCAGGAGGCGGCCGTGGCGGCGCCCCGGCGGGCCCGACCGGCACTGGCGTATACAAATCAACAGATGAAGGCCTGACTTGGAAAGAGCTTACCGGTGGTGGCTTGCCGAGTCCGCTGCAGGGCCGCACGAGCGTGGCGATAGCGGCCAGCACCAACGCACAGCGTATGTTCCTCGTGGGCACATTTGGACTTTACCGATCAGACGATGGCGGCAACAATTGGCGCCAATTGGCTGCCGCGGACCGACGCATCGTGGGCAGCGGCTATATTTGCCACGTGTATGTGGATTCCAAAAACCCCGACATCGTTTACAACATGAACACGTCGATGTACAGGTCCACCGACGGCGGCAACACCTTCGAGTCATTCAAAGGCGCGCCCGGCGGCGACGACCCCCACTATCTGTGGATCGACCCTACCAACGGACAGCGAATGCTTTGTGGCGTCGATCAGGGCGCTGTGATCTCGCTCGACGGCGGCAAGACCTGGAGCTCCTGGTACAACCAGTCGACGGCGCAGGTCTACCACATTTCCACCGACACGCAGTTCCCATATTGGGTTTACGCTACGCAGCAGGACAGCGGCGCGATCGGCACGCGTAGCCGGGGCGACCTGGGCGCAATTACGCCTCTCGATTGGTACCCGACCGCGGGCTACGAGTTTGGTCACATCGTAGCTGACCCGCTTAACCCCAAGATCGTCTACTCCGGCGGTCCGGGCAACGGCATCGTAAAGATCACCTATCCCAGCGGTCAATGGATCAATATCAGTCCCAACGTGGACACGAGTGAGACGCTGCGGAAGGTAACCAACCAGCCGATGCTGTGGTCGCCCGCGAACCCGCACGAGTTGCTGGCCGGTTTCCAATACTTGATGGCAACCACCGATGGCGGCATGCATTGGCACAAACTCAGCCCCGACCTCGGCTATCCCAAAGGTGAGACGCCGCCGCCCCCAAGCGCGCCTTCCACTGCGGGCGCCCGCGGCGGGCGGGGCGGTGGCCCGGGTGGAGGCTCGATCGAATCTGTTTCGCCCTCTTCGATCGCGGCAGGTGTGATCTGGGTGGGGACAAATAACGGGCTGATCAAGCTGACCAAGGATCACGGCACGACGTGGACGGATGTCACCATCCCCAACCTACCCAATCCCACGCGCGCCGATATCTCGGCAATCGATGCCTCTCATACCGATTCTGCGACGGCGTACGTGGCGATTGACTATCACACCACAGGCGACTACAAGCCTTACTTCTATCGTACGCATGACTACGGGAAAACTTGGACTGAGATCATTCACGGTCTGCCGACCGATCAGCCGAGCGGTAGCTTCGCGCGGGTGATCCTGGCCGACACTAAAAAGGCCGGCTTGATTTTCGCGGGCACGGAGAGCTCGGTCTATGTGTCCTTCAACGACGGCGACGACTGGCAGTCGCTGATGCTTAACCTGCCCAACACGTCGTACCGCGACATGACCATCCATGAAAACGACCTGGTGGTAGGTACCTACGGCCGCGGGTTCTGGATCCTCGACGACTACTCACCGCTGCGCCAGATCACGCCGGCAGTGGCTTCGGAGGCGGCGCATCTGTTCAAGCCGGGCGATGGTATACGGGTGCGGCGCAATGTGAATGGCGACACGCCGTTCCCACCGGAGGTGCCGCACGCGGCTAACCCGCCGTTGGGCGCGATCATTTATTACTACCTGAGCACGAGGCCCTCGGGTGATATCACGCTCGATATCATGGATGCGGCCGGCAAGGCGGTGCGGCATATGTCGAGCGCTCCGATTCCGCCGCTTCCGGATGCGCCGCCGCCGGTGCCCAACTTCTGGCTGGAAAAGCCCAAGCCAATGCCCACCGAAGTAGGTACCAACCGGATCAATTGGAACATCCGCTACGACAACCCGCAGGCGTTTACCCACAACTTCGCCCAGGTGATGGGCGCGATGGCTGAGGACACGCCGTATTCGCCCGAGGGTCCGCTTGCCCTGCCCGGCGTCTTCACATTAAAGTTGACGGTAAACGGCAAGGGCTACACGCAGACGCTGACCGTGAAGAATGATCCCCGGTCGCCGGCGACGGCGGCCGATCTGCGCGCCCAGCACGAGCTGCAGATGAATCTTTATAACTGCGCGAAAGAGGCCTGGGACGGCTACCAGCAAATCGCCGCCATGCGGGCCGCGGTGGCGAACATCACCAAGTTGAATCCGCCGCCGGATGTAGTGTCGGCCGCAACGGCGTTTGACGCAAAGCTGGCCGGCGCAGGCGGCGCCGCGGGTGGAGGCCGCCGCGGAGGAGGCGGCGGCGGATTTGGTGGACCAGGGGCGGCCGGAGCGGTGCCCCCACCTCCGAACTTTGCCGGCATGAACGGCACCATAAACCGCCAGCTCGACACGCTGGATTTCGGTGACATGGCGCCCAACGAGCCCATGCAGAAAGCCTATGTCGCCGTCTGCACCGAGCTCAAGACCGCGGTGACGAACTGGAACACGATCGTCAAACAGGACTTTGTTGCATTTAACGCCATTCTGTCCAATAACAATCTCAAGCCGATCGAGGCAGCGACGCCCCCTCTGGCGATGCCAGTGTGCTCGCTTACTCCACCCACGGCTCCGCCGGCCGCCAAACCGCCGGTCAGCGGGAAATGAGAATTCCGGGACAGGCGCCATCACCTCGAAATTATCTCGGGCGAACCTGCCTTGTGATCTTTGGGATTTCGAGGTTATGGCGCCTGTCCCGAATGGCGCTTAGATAAGGATTTCAATTGGGACCCTGAAAGGGTCCAGCAGCAAAGCCCAGGGCGCAAGCCCTGGGAACTGACATTTGGCAAGGAATCAGCCCTGAAAGGGCGGCGCAGGCTGCGTCGCCCTTTCAGGGCTGGTTTCCCGGATGACCATGATCCCAGGGCTCACGCCCTGGGCTTTGCTGCCCTGCCCCTTCAGGGCTTAATCACTTGATTTGGCGGGACTAACCGGTGATTGGGGCATTCTTAACTAAGCGCCATTCGGGACAGGCGCCCTAACGTCGAAATTATCTCGGGCAAACCTGCCTTGTGCGCTTTGAGATTTCGAGGCTAGGGCGCCTGTCCCCGAAATCCTGAAAAAGATCACCGTTGACAGGATTCTAAATATGTTCTACAATGTAGAACAAATGAGGCTCTATGGGAAAAGGCGATTACCTCGGCGAATTTGAGCAGATAGTCTTGTTAGCCGTCCTGCGTCTGGGCAAGAACGCTTACGGCGTGACGATCTGGGAAGAAATCGAGAAACGAACCGGACGTTCCGTGATGATGGGCGCCGTCTATGCCACGCTGGAGCGGCTGGAATCCAAGTGCTACATCTCTTCCAAGTTTGGCGCTCCGACACCGGAGCGGGGCGGGCGCGCCAAAAGATTCTTCAAGATCACAGCGCAAGGAGCGAGAGCGCTCGAGCAGTCTCGGAAGATCCTGGCCAGCATGTGGGCGGGATTGGATCCGGTTTTGGGGGAACCATGAGCGGGGATTCTGGTGATCACAGCCGGCCTCGATTTCCTTCGGCGCAGCCGCCGAGGAGTGCCGAGCGGCTTCTCTTGTTCTTTCTCCCGGACGAGGTTCGCGATTGTGTTGCCGGCGACCTCGCTGAAATCTTTGAGGCCGTGATTTTCCCCAGTGCGGGCATCGTCCGTGCCCGCCTCTGGTATTGGCGGCAGGTTCTCTGCTCCTTGCGTTTGATCCTGAGGTTTCGCAAGAGCCCGGAATCTACTCTCGAGTTCTGGAAAGGACAAATCAAAATGGATATTCCACGGAACTACGCGGTCGTGTACCACCGGGGCATTCGGATGGACAAGATACCGGTCGAGGGTGCAGTCGGATTACTCTTCGTCTTTGCCACGGTTTTTATTTTCGGGGTCGGCATTCCGGCTGTGCGCGGATTGCTGATGATCACCGGGACATTCGGGATCCTGGGATCCGGAGTGCTGTACTACTGGCACAAGCGGCATGCAGTAAAAATCCGGACTTTAAATTTGCATGGATTGGGATCCCCCGATGGTCCGGATGGCCCGGGACATCCCGTCAGTAAGGAAAACCGATAGTCCTGAGGTCGGATGGTTGTTTTTTGTTTCACCGCTCCCACTTCTCAGGAGTTGGGGAGAATGCGCACTAAACAGAAGAAATCGAGACCTTCCGTATGGAGTGATCATCATGATATCAGCAACTTTGGTCCTGGCGTTTACCCTTCAAGGAGCAATTCAAGGGCAGCAGATCCCGCCGCCTGCGTCAACCGCCGCACAGGCCCTTACTGAGGGAACGGAATATCTGAAAAACAGCGACAACGAAAAGGCATTGGCGTCCTTTGAGCGCGCCATTGCTCTGGATCCCAGGAACGCGGAATCCCATCTGCAGAAGTGCCGCGCGTTGGCCGCATTGCGCCGGCATGATGAAGCAATCCCTGCCTGCACCGAGTCTCTGCGTCTGAAACCCGACAGTGCCGAAGCGCTTCGGGATCGCGGCCACTATTACCTGAATTTGGGAAAGACCGATCCGGGGCTGGCCGACCTGAAAAAAGCGGAGTCCTTGACGAAGGATGACCGCGGCATTTATTACCACCTTGGCATGGCCTATTATCTGAAAGGCGATTTCGCGAATTCCGCAAAGGCCTACGAAGGTTGCCTGGCCAATTCTTCCGACGATGCAACACGGGTTGAATGCAGTGCCTGGCTGTATCCAAGCCTCCGCCGCGCCGGACGCGAAGCGGATGCCAAGAAACTTCTCGATGGCATCCACATCACATCACTCCCGGGACACCCGGGAAACTACCTCGACCGGTTGCTGCTGTTCAAAGGCCTGAAGAGCGAGGATGAAGTCGCCAAGACCATGTCGGCCGAAGGAGGTCTCTCCGAATCGACGGTAGGCTACACTATAGGTCTATGGCATTTGCTGAGTGGCCGGCAGGCGCGCGCCCGCGATTATTTCGAGAAAGCGATCGCCAGCAAATACACCCCCGCCTGGGGGTATAGAGCATCGGAGGCTGAGTTGAAGCGGATGCGCTGAGGCAATTCAAGAACAGCACTGAGGAGAAAGAAGATAGATAAGCCGATGATCGTCTAGCCATCTAGATCGTCTCAACTCCTGAGTAAACCACGCATTTCCCAGGGCTTTTCGCGATCAAGTGTAACAATCCAGGTGCAGTCTCAGCGTAAATTCCTCGAGTCCGGACGCACCTGGGCGCGCTTCACTAGTTCGACGTCAATGCTGATAGACACTTCGTCCCCGACCACCACGCCACCCCCATCCAGAGTACTGTTCCATAGAATGCCGAAGTCCTTGCGGTTGACTTTGGTTGTGGCGGAGGCGCCGACATGGGATCCGCCTCGCTGATCCTTGATTTCGGGCGTCGGCCCGGCTACATCGAGAGTCACCTCTTTAGTGACTCCATGCATGTTCAGATCGCCAATCAGGTGCAGGTTCCCCTGGGATGCCTGCTCGACACGCTTGGATTTGAATTCGAGGGTTGGATACTTGACCACATCGAAGAAATTCGCGGATCTCAGGTCCTTATCGCGCCCGTCATTGTGCGTGCTGATACTATTTGCATCAATGGTGACTTCCACACGCGCCTTGGTAATGTCCTTGCCGTCAAGATAGATCTTGCCGGTAAACTTTGCAAACTCGCCTCGCACGTTGGATACCATCATGTGCCGGACGGAAAACTGTACGCTGGAGTGTGCAGGATCAATCTCCCAGGTCTCCTGTTGGGCAACCGCCACCGCTGCGATCAAAAGTATTGAGGCAAACAAACCCACGATTCTCAGATTGTGCATACATGTACCCCCGGAAAAAACTTCCTATCCTTAAATTACCACAGTTCCTTTCCTATTCAAGCCGGCGCGGTGATGCAGAAACCGCGTCAGGACGCCGGGTTTGACCTTCATGCATTACCATGAGAAACGACGGAGGATTCAAAGGTGGAGGCGAGCCCGGCGTTATGAGATTGATATCGTTTTCTCTCGCCCCGCTGGGGCTCCCCATGTGTGATGGGCTGACCGGGGGCGGCGCTGCGCTTGCCCCCGGCTACTATCTTATTGCCCCTCCGGGGCATGGGTTCGATGGCAGCCCCGTACATTGGGGGGAGGACCCGCACCGGAGGCGCGCAAGAAAGTAGCCCCGGGCAAGCGCAGCGCCGCCCGGGGTCTAGGGAGGATGAGCCAGAGCCCTGGAAGGGCGACAGAAGAACCTTGCCTTAACCAAGTGCGCCATTCGGGATAGGCTCCAAAACCTCGAAATTATCTCGGGCAAAGCTGCCTTTTGTACTTTGGAATTTCGA
>CAVTZY010000026.1:0-88589 GCA_963739235.1 Terriglobia bacterium
AATGTGCCATGAAACCCAGTCGTTGTGCACATTACCACCTGCTGATTCGTACCAGCGTGCATCGGCTTCAAGTACCGGGTTGCCCGGATATTTATTCCACGTGATAAAATCTTCTGATATAGCAAGTCCTGTGCGCTGGATTCTTCCATTTTTCTCTGATTTACACAGCCCGGTGTAAAAAAGATAACATTTCCCTCCCTTTTCAACTGCTGAACCGGGCCACAGCGCTGCACTGCTTCAGGAACCAGCAGGACCTGGCAACAGGATTATCCCTCTTTCCTCCCAGTGGAGCAAATCGCGAGAAACTGCATCACCTATTCCCCATATTCCATCGAGGAGATAGAACATATGGACGGACTTCTTTCTGCGCAAAAACCAGAAATCTCCCATTGTGTAGTCTTTGGGTTTGAATAACATAATAGTTCCTTAAAAGACAGTCTATAGTCGCCGGTCTAGTCGACAGCAAGAATGTTTTTTAACTAATGACTCACGACTATTGACTAATGACTGTATTCATCAGTGTTTCAGCAGCGTGGCTGCCCACATAAAGACGAGCCCGCCAATGAAGAACAGGAAGGCGAGATTTGACCTGGCAGACACTCTTTCCCGGTGTAATTCAGGTATTAAATTGAGAAGCAGCTATGTAAATGAACCCGCCTGCAGTAAATGCAAGCAGTATCGGCACGGACCCTTCAATGTGATTATAAAAATAGAACCCAGGATTGTGCTGACAACTGCGGTCAGTCCGGATATTAAATTCCAGAAGAGCGCTTTTGCCTTGCTGAATCCTCCGTAAACCAGGACTCCGAAATCTCCGAGTTCCTGGGGAATTTCATGGGAAATTACAGCAATTGTGGTTATTATTCCTGTCTGGAGGTTGACTGAATAGCTTGCAGCAATTACCATTCCGTCTATCAGGTTGTGAAGCCCGTCGCCAATAAGATTAAGATAGGTAAAGACGTGCACATCGCATACGCCGTTATGGCAGTGGCGCCAGTAAAGGAACCTCTCAAGGAAGAAAAAGGCGAGGATGCCAAAAATTATCCAGACGTAGATATTTACTCCGGCAGCCTTTTCTGCAGCCTCGGGAATCAGATGCAGGAATGCACCCCCAATCCGGCACGATGGAGACCTTCATCAAGGAGCGCCCCTGGAGGCGGCCACGCTGGGCACCGCGCTCAAGGACAAGAAGGCCAGCTCCAAGAAGGGCCGCGTCACCGTGGACGACGCCGTCATCTGGATCGCCCGCTTCGCCAACGGCGCGCTGGGCACCTTCGAGGCCACGCGCTTCGCCGGCGGCCGCAAGAACTGGCACCGCTGGGAGATCAACGGATCCAAGGGATCCATCGGGTGGACCTTCGAGGACATGAACGTCCTGGAGTACTGGAAGGCCGGCGAGGGCACCCGGCAGGGCTTCCGCACCCGCTCAACCATGTCTCCGCACAGGCGTAGCAAGTTTGTCACGATATTGTCCCACGAAAAGGATTCAACCCACTTCCTGTCAATCTTTCCCATCTACTCTTAAAGTCCTCAATCAATAGAAGCCCCAGGATGCGTTTGCCAGTGCGCGACTATTCCCGGCTCAACCAGTAAACTCGCCTAATCTCCGTTTTTGAGCAAACGATCAAATCTTGGTCATTTCAAGTCATATGAAGAATATACTGATAAAAAATTTCATGCTCTTGAAAAAAACACTCAGGTCAGATAACCTTCGCGAGTGATCAGCCTTGGCTTATCGCCGGGTCCGAGCCCATGGTGTCGCCAAATTTTTCAGGCCTCACCCCAGCCCTTGGGCGTATGATTGTTGAAAGTTATTCCTGGGAGTTTTGCCATGAAGATCTTCCTTTGCCCTTTCTCGCTCCAATCTTGGGAATCGATTCGATATGAAGCATATGCGCCTAGAGCAATTTCGCGAATACGTCTATGGCAAAAACACGGAGCATCCGTGTGGGCCATGACTGCCGTTGCGCTGCTTGTGGGTACGCTGGCGACTGCGCCTGCCGCTGGTCGTCCGCCCGCAGCGGCCAAGGCCTGCACGAATGCGACGGCGGCCTGCGCAGAATGGGTCAAGCTTGGGGGAGGCCCCGCGCGGTCGATGATTTATCGCACCTACTCGCTCGACGTGCGCAACGACAAGATGGCGCGCGCGCTCATCATGATACACGGCACTGGTCGCAACGCAGACCACTATTTCACCACCGCGACCACTGCTGCATTCCTGGCCGGCGCTCTGGACGACACCGTCGTGATTGCGCCCCGCATAGCGTCGAGCGATCGCGGATGTACCGACAAGCTCGCGCCGAACGAAGTCAGCTGGAGCTGCTCGGGCGACAGCTGGCGATCGGGCGGTTTCTCTCCGAGCGACCCGAGTTTGTCCTCGTTTGATTTGATCGATGAGATCCTGCGCAAGCTCGCAAACAAGAAGTTGTTCCCCCATCTCAATATCATTGTTGTGGCGGGACATTCCGCGGGTGGTCAGTTCGTGACGCGTTATGAGATGTCCAATCGTGTGCACGATACGCTGGGTGTGCCGGTGGTGTACGTCGTTGCCAATCCCTCGAGTTACGCATGGCCGGATGCCACGCGAGTCACGCTTGTCGATGATGCGGCGCCGGCCAGCGCACAAGCCGCCTGGAACACGACCACGCCGCACACGAAATTCTCCTACGGCCCGTTTGATGCGGGCAATTGCCCGAATTACAACAACTGGCCCTTCGGCCTTGCGAATCGCACCGGCGGATACACGGCCAAAATGACCGACGATTTATTGATGAAGCAGCTTGTCTCGCGACCGGCCACATATCTGCTCGGCCAGGTGGACACGCTGCCGCTCGGCGGTTTCGATTCCTCATGTTCCGCCATGGCCCAGGGTGCGACCCGGCGCGCCCGCGGCGAGGCTTTTGTGAAATTCGTCAACGAGCAGCGGGGAGCCAAGCACGCGGTGCAGATCGTGCCGGAATGCGGGCACAATGACCGATGCGTCTTCACGACCGATCAGGTGCTGCCGGTGATTTTCCCGAAAAAATAACATGCCTGCTGAATCCGCACCGCCAATGTGACGCCCCGGACTCAGGCACGCGCGGTGCATACCGGGCCCTTACTGCACCACCTCGACCTAAAAGCCTCAACGCAGAGTGCGCAGGGACTGCAGAGCACATTTCAATTTTGAATAATTTTTCTCTGCGCCCTCCGAGTCGATCATTTGCTGTTCTTGCCTAAATGGCAAGGACCTGTGCGTAGGTAGTACGAGAACCGGAGACGCAAGGCCAGGGCATTGGAAAAGCAACGCCGGCCTTGTGGAGAGGAATCACTTTGTCGCCGTCCTGGCGATGTAGGCGGCGCAGGTAAGACTGCTGGTTACGTTCACTGTGGTTCGCAGCATGTCCAGCAGGCGATCCACTCCGAGCACCAGGGCGATGCCCGTCACCGCATGCGGGCCAAGTCCGATGGCGTTCAGCACGATCAAGGTGGTAACCAGCGAACTTCCCGGCACCCCGACGCCTGTGACTGCGGCAATCGTAGAGGCCACGATAATCGTCACATAGCCGGGCAGCCCGAGAGTGATGCCATACACGCCGGCGACAAATACCGCGGTCACGCTTTTATAGACGGCGGCACCATTAAGGTTCAAAGTTGTTCCCAGCGGCAGCACGAAGCCGGCTACTTCTTGCGGTACACCCAGGTTCTTTACCGCCGCCTCCATACTCACCGGCAAAGTTGCATTGGATGATGAAGTGGAGAAAGCAACCAGAAGCGCCTTGGCTACCCCTCGATAGAAATGGACCACGTTCATTCGCGCCAGGAATCGCAGAGCCAGGGTGAGGACGCCGAACATGTGGATCAACAGCCCGGCCAGGACGACCAGGCAATAAACCAGCAAATGACGGAGCAGGTCCATGCCGAACCTGGCCACGGTTGCCCCGATCAGGGTGAAAACCGCATACGGCGCCAATTTCATTACCCACGCGATGATCACCATGCAGATGTCGTTGAGCCCTTGAAAGAAGCCCACGATTACCTGCCGGCGGCTTTCAGCGATCTGGCCTGCAGCCAAGCCAAAAATGAGGGTGCAAATCACCAGCGGGAGGAGTTCCATTCTGGAGGCTGCGCCGAACGGATTTTGGGGAATCATGGAGAGCAATAACTGTGTGATCCCGGGAGCCGAGTTTGCGGCAGCAGCAGTTTTGCTGGCACTCCCTTCGAATTGCGCCTCGAGGGCAGTGCGAATGGCCGGATCGAGTCCCGTCCCAGGGCGAATCAGGAGGGCGAGCGACAACCCGATGATTGCCCCGATCATCGTGGTCAGCAGGAAATAGGCGAGGGTCCGCCCGCCGATCTTCGCCAACCGGTGCCGGTCACCCAGCGAGGCCATCGCCACAAAGAGACTGCCGACCACGAGCGGCAAAACAACCATCATGATGAGTTGCACGAAGGCGATGCCGACCGGCTCGATGGCCACCAGCACTTGCTGAAGCCAAGCGATGCCGGGAATACGGGAAATTACTCCTGCAGCCGCGCCGGCCAGCAATCCGAGCAGTATCTTGGTATGCAGCTTCATTGTGTTCGCATCATCCCTTGGCAAAATTGTGGTATGTTCGGAAATAAGGTATTAAGCCGCCCTGATCAAGGATATCCAGCATGATGCCGGGTAAGGCGACCGCGCTGATTTCGCGCGCCCGGCCTTGATCCAACACTCGAACTCCCGCATCGTCGAGCAGGACGCGCAGATCATCTCCCTCCTCGATTCCTCGGGTGTCGCACTCCACCGGAATGAGACCGTTGTTGATCGCATTGCGATAGTAGGTTCGGGCGAAACTCCGTGCAAGCACTGCCCTGATTCCCGCCGCCAGTACCACGGTTACCGCCACCTCCATCGCAGAACCACAGCCGAAGTTTCTGCCGGCCACCAGCAAATCTCCGGGAAGGACGGACGAGGCAAATGCCGGATCGAGCGCCTCGAGCAAAAACTGCTTCAACGTAGCAGGATCAAGCGATTCCTTCTTGCGGATGGACGATAGAATATAGTCGGTATTGATATCATCGCCGAGCAGTCTGGCTCTACCCGCAAACTCGATTCTCATTTCAAGCGCTCCTCGATTCCGCAGGTTTCAGTAATTTGTCCGGTAACCGCTGCGGCTGCACATGCCGCCGGCGATGCCAGGTAAATGGAAGCTGCGCCATTCCCCATACGACCTTTGAAGTTTCGATTGGCGGTGGATATGACATTCGTTCCGGCCGCAGGAATCGGGCCGGACGTGCCGCAGCAGGGCCCGCATCCCGGCGGCAGGATCATTGCGCTCAGCGCGGCCAGGCGGTCAAGCGTGCCGTCCCGCCTCAACTCGGCTTCAACGGCTCTAGATGCAGGGCACACGATCAATTGAACGCCGGGTGCGATCCGCCCCGCGGCCTCGAGAATCTTCGCTGCCTGATGCAGGTCGCGCACACGGCCTCCCGTGCATGTGCCCAGAAAGACCATCTGGATCGGAGTGCCGATGACTGCGGCGATTCCGGTGACGTTGTCGACCGCGTGCGGCCGTGCGATCATCGGCGTCAATCCTGACAAATCCAGCATGACCGCGCGGGAGTATCGAGCATCGGCATCGGCTTCGACCGCTGTGAAAGCTGCCGAAGTGCGGGGTTCCAGGTACGAGATCGTTTTCCTATCGGCAGGGAAGATCCCAGCCTTGGCACCCATCTCGACTGACATATTGCTGAGGACGAGCCTGTCTTCCAGATCCAGTGCTGAGGCCCCCGGACCCATGAATTCGAGGGCCTGATAGTTAGCGCCATCGGCACCGATCCTGCCGGCAAGCGCCAGTGCGATATCTTTGGGATAGACACCCGGCCCAGGCTGCCCCTCGAGTAGCACCTTGATCGTGTGCGGCACCTTAAGCCAGATGCGCCCGCAGATCATGGTAGCCGCGAGATCGGAGGATCCGATGCCGGTCGCAAATGCGTTCAGCGCGCCGCTGGTCACGGAATGGCTGTCGGCGCCAACCAGGAGCCCCCCTGGGCGCGTCCGTCCTGTTTCCACCATCAGCTGATGTGAGATGCCTTCGCCTACATCAAAAACCGCGATGCCTTGTTTTGCCGCAAAGACTCTCATCTGATTCTGCAGTTCAACCGTCTTCTGGTGAGCGCTGGAGTCGTAATGATCCATTACGAAGACCACGCGGTTCGGATCAAATACGCGTGCGCCTCCCATCTGCTCAAAGTAGTCGATTGCCATCGGAGCCGATCCATCGGTGGCCATGGCGTAGTCGACCGCACAAATCACCAGGTCCCCTGCGCGGGCGTCGCGACCTGACTTTTGCGACAGGATCTTTTCACTGATTGTCTTCCCGGACATAATGCCTTTTGCGGCCTATAAGAGAGCGCCCGTGCCTATTGGATCTATTGTTCCCGGGAGGCAGGACCCACGCGACACAATGCACGGAATTACAGTGCACGTTCCTGAGTCTGCATGATTCTGCGGAACCGGATCAATGCTTTTTATGATCCCTAAGGATCTCCGCCAGCCCGTCCAACGTGCGCTGCACGTCCGTGAGACGAATATCACCCATGTGGCCGATGCGGATACAGGTCGATTCATAGGCCCCGAGACCGCGCGCGGTCAGGATTCCGAGTGCCATGAGTTGCTCACGAATCGACGGGGGCGAGATCCCTCCCGGCACCCTTAACGCCGTGAGTGTAGGGGACAGCTGCTGCAGATCCGGAAACAACTGGGGCATTCCCAACTCCTGTGCGCCCCGGCGAAGCGTCCGGCCCATCTCCTCGTGTCGGGCATAGACACGCTCGAGCCCCTCCTCTTTGATCATGGAGAGCGCGGCATTGACCTGCAGCACCAGGTGAATCGGTGTTGTGCCCAGTGTATCCGGTTGAGCGCGGGCGAATGCACGTTTGCTTGCGCCGAAATCAAAATACGAATGCGGCAGACGCGAGGTTTCGTTCGCTTTCCAGGCAAAGTCGCTCACCGCGACGAAGGAGAGGCCCGGACTGGACATCAGGCATTTCTGAGAGGCGGTGACGGCCACATCAAGCCCCCAGTCATCAAAGCGAAAAGGCGCACCCCCAAGCGAGCTGACCGCGTCCACCATGACCAATACTCCTGCCCTCTTTGCTGCGCGTGCTATGGCAGACACATCGTTTAGCACTCCGGTCGACGTATCACTGTGAACCAGGAGGACGGCGCGCGTACGCGGGTGGCTCGCGAACGCGGCTTCGATCTGGCCCGTCTCTGCGGATTCATCCCACCTGCTGCAGACGCGGTGCACCACGATCCCGAATTTTTCAGCGATTTTGGCCCACATTTCTCCGAAGTGGCCATTGCAACAAACCACCACCTCGTCACCGGCGGAGAGCAAATTGGTGATCGCGGCTTCGAGCGCGCCGCGACCGGTTGCATGCACGGGAATGACACTACCGCTGGTGCCAAACAACGGTCGCAGCCCGTCAATAGTCGCGGTTAATATTCTGGAGAATTCGTCGGTGCGGTGATGGATCATCGGCGTCGCCCCGGCTTCGAGTACCCGGCCGGGGACACGCGTCGGTCCAGGAGTCATAAGCAGGAAAGTCATGAAATTACGCCTTTGGATCGGAGCGTGTCGTTGATTTCACCCTTAAACACCATACCGGAACGGATTTCCTCGATGCGCCGTATCTCGCGCTCCTTTAGCCCCTTGACCAGTTTCAGGACGGCATCGGCATCGGCTTGGGGCACAATGACGACACCGTCGGCATCGCCAATTACGATGTCGCCCGGCATCACTACCGTATTGCCACAGCAGATCGGCACGTTGATTTCGCCGGGGCCGTCCTTATCGCATCCGCCGGCGCAAACGGTGCGGCTAAATGCCGGGAATCGCAATTCTGTCAGTGCGTCGATATCGCGTATGGCGCCATCGACTACCAACCCACCTAAACCCACTGCGACCGCGGAATTGCCCATGAGTCTCGCCGAAAACCGCCGTGTTGGTGTTGCCGCATGTGTCTACGACGATCACGTCTCCCGCGCCGGCGATATCCATCGCTTTATGCACCATGAGATTGTCACCGGGACGCACGAGCACGGTCACGGCCACGCCGCAGATCGGCAACCCGGTCCTCATGCGGATGCCCGGATCCATGAAGTGGAACCTTCCCATTACATCCGCTACATTGGGCGAGGCCAATCCGCGAAACTGCTCCACCAGGCTTTGTGCCGGTCGCGGTAGCTCCGTGAAAATCCTGAATCCTATCTTCCCTGCCTGCTTGCCATCCATGCTGTCCCTTTCCCTAAAACCGGGGACGTCCCACACGTTCACCGATTTTATCGGTCATAGCATCAGGTAAACGTGTTGGATGTCCCCATATTTAAACAGCAATATAGCAGGATAAACTTGGCTGTTGCATTCCTTTTCCGCCGGGATCAAAAATTTCGCCGGCGTGCCCCGTTCTGATTGCCATTTTGTGGTTGATCTTCTATGCTCATTGCCGGATTCAGCGCCTGTCGGCAACGCCCGGGGGCGGTGCATAATCGGACAGCCGCAGGCAAATGCCCGGCAAGTATTTATCAATTCCATATTGTGCAACATGGTTTGAGTGTATGATTCTAACTGCATTCACCCTTGGGGTTCGTGAGCAGCCGCCTAAGACTAGGCGAAATCTGCATGGCAGCCTGCAGCGGAAGCTAATCCGCCCTCGCTGTGTGGCTCCCCGCGATCTTTCGCCTCGAAGACGATTCTCAGGTCGAGATTATCCATCAGGGCTGTGGTGAATATTCTGACATCCGCGGACTTTCCAGGGCGCGTTTATGAATCGCGGGAGTGCTTGATGGTTAAGCTGTATACATTCTGTGCGGCAATCGTTCTGTGTTGGGTCGCCGCTGCCCCGTCGGTGAGCGCGCCACCAGTGCAGGGGAAAGGCCAGATTCCGAACGTCAAAACACAGACCGAGTTGGTGCAGTTGCCCGTGGTCGCGCATCGCGAAGGCAAGCACGTCGAGGGCTTAAAGGCCGATGCTTTCGCCGTGCTAATGGACGGCAAGCCGCAGACCATTGCTATCTTTGAAGAAGTGCATCCAAGACCGCCCATCAAACCCGCCCAGACAGCGGAGTTCTCCAATATCGCGGAAAGCAGCCGCGGCGCGGCAGAACAACTCACGATCATCGCGCTCGACTTGAACAATACCGAACCGCTCGATCAGGCATACCTGAAGCAGGAAATCATAAAGTTTCTCGATTCTGCTGCAAAAACAGGTGAGTCGTTCGCACTGATCGCTATTATACGCAGCGGCATCCGCGTGCTGCACGACTTCACGACGGATCCCAAGTTGCTGGCTGCCGCGGTAAAGGGTCAGCCGCTGCAGAATGCGGCGAAGGAAGCGGCCGGCGGCCCAGTAATGGACTTCACGCCATGCGCTCGTTCTGCTGCGGGCTGCGGCGGGGGCAGCAATGCCGACATCGGCATGCAAGCAGTTGCAGACCTGGACCATTCTGATGACAAACCAGGAGATTTTCGAAATCTACCGTGATCGTGCCACAGGAATAAGCACGCTCGTGGCGCTGCAGCAACTTGCTCAATCACTTCGCGGTCTGCCCGGCCGCAAGACGCTGGTATGGGCCAGTTCGGGAACTCAGGTTTTCGGCGGAATGAGTCGCATGTTTGCCGGCAGGAAAGATTTGCGCGGGGGAGCCTCGACCGATATGGGGAGGGTCGCCGAAACGCTCGATCAAAACGCTTACACTTTCAATCTGCTGAATCTGGCTAACGTAGCAGTCTATCCGCTGGATGCGAGACACGGGTCCAACACGTCGTTCACCAACTACGATGTCAAATATTCCGATGCTCCCCTGACCGAGGCCGTGGAGGCCGTACGCGGCTCGAACAACGAAATCATCGACTCGTTCAAGGCCATGGCTGCGGCTACGGGAGGGAAACCATGCTTCAACCGCACCGACCTGGCCAACTGCCTGCAGGAAGCGGCAGATGATTCGCACCATTATTACATGCTCGGTTTTTACCTGGACAATAAAATCAAGCCCGGCTGGCACCCGATCAACGTCAGGCTGGATGGCCCGCGAACCGAGCTGGCTTATCGGGATGGTTTTTTCCTTGAGACGAGCGATCCGGAAAAGAGCAAGCTCACCGACTTGCAGCTGGCGCTGGTCTCGCCGCTCAATTACACCTCAGTGCCGATTCGCGGCAGATTCGAGAGCCCGGTGGACAAAGGTGACAAGAAGCTGATCGGATTCGCGCTCGACGTGCCGGCCGGTGCAATCACCCTGAATGACGAGGACAACCACCTGCTGCTCGATATTGTGGCTGTCGTCCGCGGCAAAGGCGGCAAGGAAATCACCAGGCTGGCTCAGCGCATCGATCGTGTGCTCACGGCCGAACAGGCGGCGGTGATTCGTGCTCAGGGCATTCACTACACGAACAAACTGGAACTTCCAGCAGGAGACTATGGAGTCTGGTTTGTGGTGCGCGAGAGCATCACCGGGCGAACCGGCAGTGTAGTGACAACTGTGTCTGCAAAGTGATGGGCAACGTGCATTGGCCAGCCGGTTTGGGGAACGGGTAACTGGACTGCGCCCTATCATGAGACAAAAGGAATAAGCACAGAATCATCAGATTCTGCAGGGATTGGGTGGTGGAGGAAGAGGGCAGTAGGCCCGCTTCCTCCCCTCAATTCTGTAGAGCCTTCCGCTTCTACCATGCCTGGTTGTTCAAGCCGGACATGCACGCACCATAGTTGGGCAAAACTCAAAAGAGTCGCTGCCAGACAAACAGAACAATGACAGCGCCGATGATAGACAACACGAATCCTCCCGCATGGATTTTCTGCCCCGGCTTATGCTTCCAAATCAACCTGGCAATCAAGCCTCCCACGATCGAGCCGACGATTCCGAGGAGTGCCGTCCCCACAAGACCCATCGGATTGGCACCCGGATAAATGGCTCGGGCAACGAGGCCCGCACAGAATCCCACTACGATCGACCAGAGAACATGCAACATGGTTTCCTCCCATTCATATTCACTATCTTGAGATCTTCCCAATACCGGCAGCAACAAGAATCAGGCGAGCGCCGAAGGGAACAACGTCAGACGCTGCCTGACTGCCTCCAGACCCAGCGAACCTATTCGGGAATTTTTCCAGCAGTGCCATGGCGGCAATTGTGGCAGTTTCTGTCTTTGGGACAGCGGACTACCCTCTATCTGAGCTTGATCTTCGATAAGTCCAGGGTTGGTCGAGGAAACTTCATCTTCAGCTCCTCCAGTGATTCCACCAGAATCTGGGATACTGCAAGGTTACGAAACCACTTCTTGTTGGCCGGAATCACGTACCATGGGGCCCAAGGAGTACTGCATCGCGTCAACGCATCCTCGTATGCCTGGATGTAATCGTCCCAGTAATCGCGTTCCGCAAAATCCGCCTCCGACAGTTTCCATTGTCGGGTCGGATCGTCCAGCCGTTTTTCGATCCGTTGCTTCTGCTCGTCTTTGCTGATCTGCAGGAAAAACTTGAAAATCTTGACATGATTCTTGGCGAGCAGCTGCTCAAAGTTGTTGATCTGATCGTAGCGCTTCGACCACACCTGTTCCGGCACAAGATTGTGAACCCGAACGACCAGCACATCCTCGTAGTGAGAGCGGTTGAAGATTGCGAATTCGCCCGCGCGCGGAGTGGCTTTATGGATGCGCCACAGAAAATCATGTTTTGCCTCTTCGGCCGTCGGAACCTTGAACGATGTGACCACAGTCCCCTGCGGGTTCAAGCTTGACATCACGTGGCGAATCGTCCCATCTTTGCCCCCGGCATCCATCGCCTGAAAGACTATGAGCACGGCGTGCTTGCTTTCGGCATAAAGCAGGTATTGAAGTTCCGCAAGCCGGGTCATGTTCTTTGCCAGCGCCGCTTCGGCAGCCGCCTTGCTCTTAATTCCTGGGGTTGTGTTCGGGTTTCGGTGCTCGAGCTTGGCTTTGTGACCTGGCTTCAACCTTAGATCTGCACTCAGACTCATAGGGGCCCCCGGTCGGAATAGGGTGACGAATCGGTTAGGTAGCGCTTGCAGATGATAACGCCGCCCTGCGCCGGCAGAAAAGAGGAATATCGCATCCGGCATTTGAGTATTCCCGTTAGTGCGGGAGAAAGAAGGTCACAGTCATCCAGAAGGCCAAAATCGTGCGGGCCACAGCCGGCTCGTTTCTGGAAACCGCACGCGTTGTGGCATTCACACGATGGTTGAACGCCACGCACTTAAGACTGGCTTTCTGCGGATGCGGGATGGAGATTTTGCAGTGGCACACTATTCCTGAAGGGTTTGGATCTTTATCGGAGCCCGGCAAACGACTTCCAGCGGATAACGGGCGGTTGCCAGTTTGCGCGCCAGGAGATCTCCTTCCTGATAGCCTGCCGCGGAGATCACAATGGCATCCGTCATCCGGCTGACATGAACATGCCGGATGCGCTCCTCGCCGCGACAGGCAAAGGCATCCGCCAGGCACAGGATTGCTGCGGCCAGCTGCACCGCTCGCTTCTGTTCCTCGTTGAGGTGCGCCAAATGCCTGCTTTCGGGCCGGCGAACCGCGCCGCGGTGATATCGGACGGCCAGCGCAGCAAGTCGGTAGGTTTCCGCAGAAAAACCCAGAGGCGGCTCAGTCCTGGTTATTTGCTTGTAGCTCGCTCTTCCGCCCCTCCTGCCTCCAACGGCCGGGCCGACATTGTGCATGATAGAAGCCTCATGCAGTGCACAGCGGACATCTGTCGTTCCCCCTGTGGCGATGATCCCTGCGCGCTCCAGGCCGTCGAACAGTTGCATCGCCACACCGGCGATATCCTGGGTGCGCGCAAAATCCGGATCCCGGCATGAAGACCAGATGCGAATTCTGGCTTCCGCCGCCTGCTCCAGTTCACGGCCCGCGGGCAGGCCGGCGCGCCAGACCGGCCAGATGGAGTCCTTGCCGATCGCCTTCTCACGATAGGTTTGAATCCTGGCCTTGCTCTCTTCTTCGATTAGAACACGCCATTGGGAGCGGACGTCGCGGTCCGATAGCGCGCCGATGTGCAGCGCGGTCCGCCAGAGGACAAAAAGGTCGTGGAGATCTCCGAGCACGTCCTGGAACAGTTTGAGATCCTTGCCCCAAGCTTCATGCCGTTGGGGCAGGAGATTCTCGACCGTGTAGCGGAAGCGTTTCAAGCCGATGCGGAGCCTGTGGAACGCGATCCGGCTCCGGTTCCGCAGTGCCTGGTGGTGCAACTCGTGCGCCGCCTGCCAGCGTTCAAGGGCGAACTGCTGGAAAACCGGATCCTCCAGCGGCACAGGCGCGGAAATTCCGGGCAACCGGGCTTGCCATCTCCCCCATTTTTTCAGGTTAAAGCGGCCCAGCGCCTTTCTTGCGCGTTCGCGCTGCTGCGCTTCCCGCTCGACCAAGTGGGCGACCAGTTTCATTCCGGCAGGATCCTGCAGCCCTACCGAACGTCCGATCCATTCCTGCAGGACCTGGGTGTCTCTCAGTTCGCCGAGTCGCTTAAAGAGTCTTCGGCCCTCCTTTTTCATTTCTCTCCAGTCCTCGAGCGGGTCGAGGGCCATGTGGATATCGGCAATGGCGAGACATCGGCGCAAGGCAACACGCAGGTCATGGACGGCGTCCGGATCAAAATCCTGTTGCACCCGGCCGAGTTCAACCTGCGCGCGTTCCATCCAGGCCGATAAACCGATCTTTTCGCCGGGCACAAGGACAGCCGCCTGTGCATCAGAGGTCAAGCTGTTCTCATCACCGGTTGCGACCATGGTCACCTTGCTGTTGTCGAAGTTCACCGCGCGAGCAGGCGGGGTGGAATCAACCAGAGGAGTTCGCCTTTGAGAACGTCCGATCGCCCAGCCTTACGCAGGCCAGCCCGCCTTTCTTGCATACGATCCGGCCGCCTCCAATGAGCGCGCTGATGGTCTCGCTGAAACTCGGCTCGTGTCCGATCAGCATGAGAGCTTCGCACCCGGCATGATCGCGCAGGATTTCAGCCAGCTGAGCCTTGTCGAAATATATGCCGAGGCGGCTTTCATACAAGAGCTTGTCTTTTGCATTGAGTGCTTCGGCCACAATGTCACCGGTTTGCCGTGCGCGGGCAAGCGGGCTCGTGAGGATGGCATCCAGTTCCAAGTCAAGCTTGGCGAGTACGGCTGCGCTGCGCGCCATCCGTTCTTTGCCCCCTTCGGTTAACGGCCGCTCCGCGTCCTCACCTTTCCACTCGGAGCGTTCCGCTGCCACTCCGTGCCGAAGAAAATAGAGTTTCATGATTCCACCCTTTTCCGGACTAAGCGGGCGACCGCCTGGAGGTGAGCCATAACTGGCTGTCCACGGATGCCGCGCCTTCCTGGGGTTTCACGCGCACATACGTGCCATCGGCCTGCATCTCGCGTGCCTTGACATTGTCTGCAAGATAAACGGCCAGCACCTGGTCGCGCAATTGGCGGATCAAATTCGGATCTTCAACGGGGAAGAGGATCTCGACGCGGCGGTCCAAATTGCGGGGCATCAAGTCTGCGCTGCCGAGGTAGATCTGTTCGTTGCCGCCGTTGCAGAAATAGTAAATCCGGCTGTGTTCGAGAAAGCGGCCGACGATACTGATGACGCGGATGTTCTCGCTCAAGCCCGGCACTCCGGGACGCAGGCAACACATGCCGCGCACAATCAGATCGACGCGCACACCGGCTTGCGAAGCTTTATAGAGCAGGCGAATGATCGGCTTGTCGATCAGCGAGTTGACCTTGAAAATGAGATGCGCCTGTTCTCCCTGCTGCTGTCGCTCAATTTCGCGCCGGATAAGAGATTCGATGCCTGACCGCAGATTAATGGGCGCGACCAGGAATTTGCGATAGTCCTTCTTGGCCGAATAGCCCGTCAGGTAGTTGAACAGGTCCGTGGCATCCGCTCCCATGTCCTCGTCGCAGGTGAACAATCCGAGATCCGTGTACGTCTGCGCCGTCGTGGGATTATAGTTGCCGGTGGCAAGATGTATATAACGGCGGATGGTATCCCCCTCCTTGCGGACCACGAGCGCGGTCTTGGAATGTGTTTTCAGTCCCAGCAGCCCGTAGACGACGTGCACCCCTTCACTTTCCAGCGCTTTGGCCCACTCAATGTTGCTCTCCTCGTCAAAGCGGGCCTTGAGTTCCACGAGGACGGCAACCTGTTTGCCCCGGCGCGCAGCGTCCAGGAGTGCTTGAACCACCGGCGAATTGCGGCCGACGCGATACAACGTTTGTTTTATCGCAAGTACGTCCGGATCACGCGCCGCGGCCTGGAGAAATTCTGTGACCGGAGAGAACGAGTCATAAGGATGATGCAACAAAATGTCCTGGTTGCGGATGGCGGTGAAAATATCCCCTTCCGCTATATCCAATGCAGGAGGCACGACAGGAACACAGGGCGGATCTTTGAGATCATGTCGATCGAGCGCGTACAACTGGATCAGATCGCTCATACCCAGAGGCGAGCGCAAGGTGTAAATCTCGTCCGCTTCCAGGCTCAGATTTTCCGCGAGGAGTTTCTTGATATCATCGGGCATCGCGAGATCGACCGTCAGGCGAACCACGGAACCAAAGCGCCGCTCGCGCACACCGCGCTCCACCGATTCCAGTAGATCCTCGGCCTCGAGATCCTGAATTACCATTTCCGCGTCGCGCGTCACTCGAAACGGGTGCGCCTCAAGCAACTGCATTCCCGGAAACAGCCTGGGCAGGTGTTCGATAATGACCTGCTCCAGCCAAACCAGATACCTGACGCGCGAGTCCTGCTCTGGTACAGCTTGGGCACCGGCAGGAGGAGGCACTTTTAATAGACGGGGCAGCGTGTTCGGTACTTTCACGCGCGCAAACCGGAGATATCCGCCCTCATCCCGGAGCATAACCGCCAGGTTCAAGCTCATGTTGGAAATATGCGGAAACGGCCGCGCCGGGTCGTAGGCGAGCGGCGTCAAGACGGGATAAACCGTCACGTCAAAATACTGTCTGACGTATGCCTTCTGGGTTTCATCGAGCGCAGCGAAGTCGAGGACATGAACACCGGCCGTTCCCAGCAAAGGCAGCAAATTGTGCAGGCAATCGCGGGCATCATTCATCAGCTGCCGCGCGACCTGCCTTACAGCGGCCAGCTGCTGCGTGGGCGTAAGCCCGTCGATGGATAACTCGATCACGCCGGCCTCGATCTGTTGTTTGAGACCGGCTACGCGCACCATGTAAAACTCAGCCAGGTCGGTGCCGACGATGGCCAAGAACTTTACACGCTCAAGGAGGGGATTGCGTTCATCCAGCGCCTCCTCCAAGACGCGACGGAAGAAGGAAAGCAAAGACAACTCCCGGTTGAGAAAGAACCTGGCATCTTCAGGAACTTTGGGCGCGATCGTTGCGGACGCCGACTGGGCACGGCGCACTCCCCGACGTGGTTTTTTCGGCACGGCACCCCCTTGAATTTTGCCGCCGGATCCCAAATCCTAAAGGCTATCTTACTCGAATTGGCTTGGTTCGGCTACGGGTCTCCGGAAAAATTATAGCCTGCTGAGCATCGGATCATAAACCGGCGCCACGGAACCTCGGGCAGAGCAGGAGGTGTACCCGTACCAATTATTATCAGCTTCCGGGCGACCTTAGATCAACGCGAGCGCGCCGCATGGCAATCCGGCATGCGAGCAACCCGCAATTTTTCCTCCTGCGTTCCCCAAAACTCAACCACCGCAGATTTCCTGATGTGCTTGGGTGCTCCGACAGCGGATGGGATAGGGTGTTTCACGCCCGCCCTCCCGGATTAGAGGGATTCTCGTCCTCGCAGTACTGTTGTGATTAAACGGACGCCAGGAAGATTATACTGCCGCTCCATACGGGCCCTGTGTGAAGATTGAGTGAAATCGGTCACGGCTTCCTGTTAGATAGATTCGACGTTCCTCGCATGACTTCGGGCGTGACATATTGCCTTGCTTGGTTAACAATGGGCAGGTTTATGCCCATCCATTCTATGACCAAAACCGCAAAGCCTACAATTATTGGCGCGATATAGGAACATTGGATTCCTACCATGAAGCCAGCATGGACCTGGTTGCAGCGCACCCTCCATTCAGCTTGCACGTATCCTCTTCCCCGATACACTCATTTGCGGAAGTTTGTCCTCCCGCGCGGTTCCTGGCTTCGCGTCGCTTGCCGAGCCGCAAGGCTGTAGGCCACAATTCTCTGGTTTGCAATGGTTGCATCATACGGGGCGGCCGTGTGGAACGCTCCATCCTCTCCCCCATTGTGCGTGTGAATTCTCACGCCCTGGTCGAAGACTCAATTCTCTTTGATAGCGTCGAGATCGGCAGCCATGCAAAGATCCGGCGGGCTATCATCGACAAGGACGTAAAGATTCCGCCTCGCTTCCACGTCGGCTACGATCTGGATGAGGACAAAAAACGCTTTACAGTTACCGAATCGGGAGTTGTAGTCATTCCAAAAAGAGAATCGATAGAACTGGCCAATACTGCATTGCCACGATCGATGCGAAAGGCTGCTCAGATAGCCTGATTACTGAGATCGTGGTCTCAGCCGCGCTCAAAGATGGCTGCCCAGCTCGAGCGGATATGTGGCCCACCCGCCACCCGGAATCCGGAGCGCTTTGCTGTTTCCATCAAGGCAGCAAAGTCGGTCTCCTTCACATGCCCCCTTGGTTCCGCCACCAGGAGCTTTCTCTTGGGCCCGAGCACGCTGTGCATCTCGCCCAGGAACCGGCCTGCGTCCGGCAACTCATGAATCATGGCAAAAGCGAGGACGAAATCGACTGGGCCGTCGAGATCGTCCAACCTCATTCTGTCCTCCTGCGCAAGGCGCACCTCAATCCGGTCGAGGAGCCCCGCTTTGAGGGCACGACGCTGGAGCCCTGCAATCATTCTCGGCTGCACATCGACGGCGATGACCTTGCCATTCCGGCCCACGAGTCGCGCCAGTTCGAGGGTGAATAATCCCATGCCGGAGCCGGGCTCGAGCACCAGCATCCCCTCCTGCACAAACGCCTGCAGGATTTCGCGCGGATTGTGCCACAGCCGTCGAATTGGGCTGGCCAGAAAGTAACCAAACCACCAAGGGCATATCCTGTGTGCCATGCTGCCTCCTCGAAAGATGTGTCAGCGGCCCTGGAGTTGTTTTTTACGGTCGATTGCGCCGGGCTTGGCGGCAGCAAATGAAGTTTCCACATGGAAGAGCTTTTCGAAATACCGGGCATGGCGCTTGGCCATGTACAGATCCAGATCCATATCGGCATGGCCGGCGCTGGTCACGAGGATGAATTTAAGGTCCTTTTTCCCGGAGCGGCACTTCACCTCGACTACGTTTGAAAAGTGACTCTGGTCCAGACCATCGGCGATTCGAAGAATTGCGGCGAGATATCTGACGATTCTGCGCTTGGATGGCGGCAAAGCGGCAAACTCAGGATGAGAGGTTTGCGGCACCGCGCGCCGGTGGTAGCGCACCAGCTGGGCCAGGATATTCCTCTCATCATGTGCAAACCCATGCAGATCGCAGCTCATGACCAGATAGTAGCCGTGCTTGTGGTGCCTGGAATACCCGATGTGGTACCCGATATCATGGAGAATACAAGCATAGTGCAGCAACTTTGCTTCGGCGTCCCCCAGGCGGTGCAAGTGGGCTGTTTGCTTGAATATCTGACCCGCCAGGAGCGCTACCTTGTGAGAATGCTCAGCAGGATAGCGGCATCGGGTTGCCAGATCGACCACCGCCACCTGGCGCAAGTCCTGTGTGGATCTCTGAACGAAGGCATGCGGCTTGGTCCGGGCAAGGAAATCGTAAATCAGCCCCTCCCGCAGTGCGATCGGGCACACTGTGAGGTCTTTGGCTCCGATCCCCTCAAGAACGGAATCCAGGGAGAGCAAAGCAATGGGAAAGTATTCGGCTCTCAGGGGATCCAGATCAAATCGCCTCGCGCATTCCATGGCAGGGAGCCGGATCATGTCCGCAAGGAGCGCACGAATCTCACTGCGGCCGACCGTGGCAGAAGGATGCGATGTTCCGCTTCTTTCACCCCGGTGTTGCTGGGCAACCCGCAGCAAGGTCGTGGCAGATCCGCTGGTCACGATGATCCGATCGACATCATGCTTGCGAATCTGCGCAATCGGAGCCGCCAATGAATCTTTGATGAAGGTAGTGAGCAGTCGCTCCTCGCGCTTTGTGACCGGGTCGCTGGAGACAAAACGGCCATGAAGGCGCAGAAATCCGAGCTTTTGACTGCTTGAGTAGTAAATCCGGCTGGCATCTCCCACGGTCAACTCCACGCTGCCCCCACCCAAATCGACAATCAGGGTCCGCTTCTGATTGAGGTCAATATGCCGACTCACCGCCAAATGAACCAGACGCGCTTCTTCTCGTCCCGTGATCACACGGACAGACATGCCGCTCCGCGCGCCGGCACGATGCAGAAACTCCTCGCCGTTTTCGGCTTCTCGAATGGCGCTGGTGGCCACAGCGATCGTTCGTTCCACACGCCTGGCCAGCGCCATTCGGCGGAATTCATCCAGACATTGCAGGCCCCGCTCCATCGTCTCGGGATCAAGCCGCCCGCTTACGAGAGCTTTCTTGCCCAGCTGGATCATCATTTTTTCTGCGAGCACGGTCTCAAACGAGGTGGGGCTGAGAACCTCGACAACCAGCATGTGAAACGAATTGGATCCCAAATCGATTGCCGCAACTCGCATTCTGTTTCTGCTCGCAACTATAAATCCCGGCCGCTTGCCTCGGTTCCAGGAGATCCAGTATAATAAGGTCACGAATTTCCACACGGGAATAACAGTACCAGCTAACAATACCCATATTATAATGGCGTTAAGGTTTCATGATATCTCCGATCAAATCATGATTATAGACGAAGAAAGATCCACCAGCGAGTTCGGCAAAGCGATTCTCCAGCAGCGGGCTGATTCCCTACTGGATGAACTCATCTCTTTGAGACGCCGGCCTGATGAAAAATCGATTCACGATACCCGTGTCCAATCCCGCCGGTTGCGTGCTGCGCTCGAAGCTTTTCAGGAACTGTTCCCTCCTCATCCCTGGCAGGCGGTTTACCGCTCGGTGAAGGAGATAACCAGGACCCTCGGCGGACCGCGGGAGACCGGCGTGATCATCCTGCTTCTGCGCGATCTGGGCGGAGCAGGGGACATGGCGGAAAGCGTGTGCCGGGAATATCTAATGGAAAGATTCCAGGGGAAGCTGCAAAAGCAGGCGAAAAGGCTCAAGCGGATCCTGAAGACGATCGACCCTTCCCGCTTGCGTTCTCGCATCGCGTTTTTGCTCGCGGGCATGGAGCTTCCCGCGGAATGGAATTCCTTCGTAGGTGCCGCAAATTTGGCGGTAAATAAGCCCAATCGGCGGCGCAAAAAACAGAATCCATTTCAGCCGACGCTCTTTCCGCTACACGAGAAAGCTCAGGAGCGGGCTCAACGCATCCTCAGGCAGCTGATGGAACCTATCCTGGTATTCCGGCCACGATACAATTTCCACAAGGCGACCGACGATCAGATTCATGCCCTGCGTATCGGCGCCAAAAAACTGCGCTATGCCATGGAGATGTTCGATCCTATCTGGCCAGGCGGGTTAATAAGTACGATCGCGGAAACCCGAGCGCTCCAGGACGCTGAAGGCGATTTTCACGATTTGTGCGTTCTCTGCCAGTGTCTGAAAACTGAAATCCGGCGTTTGAACCAAGGAGAGACCGTGCATCTGGCTTTTCAGATTGGCCGTCTGCTTGCCTTCGCGGAAGATCGAAGGGCCAAACTGAGGAATCAGGTTCTCCCCGCTCTGACGACCCTTCAAGCAACCCTGCATCAGCTGTTGGGTGAAACTGGCGCTGGGAATGAACTCAGATCGTCCACCATGGCGGAAAGTTCGGCCAAGAGCAAACTTTAACTCCAGACTCCTGCCACCCCACCTGCTGCACAACGTGCTGTCGATCCCGGAACAAAGCTCCCGTGGCGTGAAATCTTGCTGTGGGCCATCTCGGCATGATCAAAACGTCACGATCTCTTGATGTGACGTTAACGGGATCATCAAATATCCGTGCAACCATCATTGCGTACCGAATGATCAGCAGGAGATGCGGGCATGCAGCATATCAAAAGACTGCGAGTGCTGGTTTTTGATCCCGATGGCGAAGTTGAAAAATTGGTAACGGATATACTTGCAGAGACTCCCTGCGATGTCGCCGGTGCGCAATCGGGCGACACGCTGCATGAAACCTTCACCTATTGCTTTCCCTTTGACGCAGTGGTGATGAATCTGACACGACACACCGGCCATTTCCTCGACATGATTCCTGCTATGAGGAAGGCCGCTCCCGAAGCGGGAATATTTGTATTATCTCGGTCGGCGGATGAGCGGCTGTGGCTCGATGTGCTTGATCGCGGCGCCCATGATCTGTTTATAACGCCGCCGGATCGAACAGAGTTTCTCGGCGCGTTCCTGCGTGCTGTTCAGGCGCAGACACCCGCCGAAGCCATGCGCCCCGCGGATGCCGCATGAGAACAGCCCGGGCCGCCACGCCCTGATAGTTTGAAATGGAGCAGAAACTACAGTGAAGAAAATCATAACCATGATCGTCGGCCTAGCCATGATTTCCCTGGTAGCGCTTGTCCTTCTTCCGCTCTTGATGGCCATCAAGATCAAGTAGACCGCGAGCACATCTGAGCGCGAATCCAGTGCAAATCCGCACATCTTGCTAAATTGCTCAGAGTTTCGGGATTCGCGATACGCGGATCAAATGCTCGCAATCGCGGATCTGTCATCAAGGACCCGACAACGAATATCGCAGGCCCTGGACCTCCATAGGTCATTCCTTTCGGGAAGGCCCATCTGCATGGATCGGCGCGTTGTTTGCAGCGTTATCGGGTTCCGAAGCGCATTGATGATACATATCGCTGCCTCGCTCTATTTCCTGCAAGCGCAGGACATCCTCAGGAGTAATTGGAAACTCGATGCTGTGATCTGTATCCACCATTTTCTGACCTCATGCTCACCAGACATTTGCCGAGAGGGGGTGAGCAGGCCCTGAAAAGCCACACCCCCCTTACCGAGTGGACGTTTCAAGACCTGCTGGTGCCAGTACGGCTGGGGAATACGGTAGCGCACAGATTTGAAGGCTTGATGAGATCCTTGTGAATAATCAGACAAGGGAAGTTGACATGATCGGCCGCGGGTGCTTGCCCAACGCCAGGCAGATTTACGAACGCACATCAGCGAATCAGCCGCGAAGATGAGGAGGTGACGAAGAGCCGCTCGACAACTGAGAATTGGTTTCAAACAAATAAACACTTGGCGGCATGAATCCTATGAACAGACGACGCCCCTGCTACAACTATGAGACCTTAGCGCGACTGCTGGTTAAGAAGAAGAGAAAAGGTATGAACATTAACGCCATTCTGAAAGTGTTTGGTCACCTGGACGAGTGTGGCGTCTGCCGCGAAGCGATTTATCACATCTCGCGTGAGATGGATTCCTCACTCTTCATCCATTTTAAGGAGAGATCCTGATTTTCGGCACCCTGGACTCCTTAAGGGCAGCAACAGCGGGCATCAGACTGATCCGGGATCAACCTGCAGCTATGGCCGCTTGCCAATGAGCCGCACTTGACTATTCGCCGCCTCCGCATCGGCCGCAGGCCGCAAGCGCAGATAGGTTCCGTCGCCTTGCATCTGGCGCGCCTTGACATTGTCCGTGTTGGTAGATTGAGCCTGCTTTGTGAGTGTAGCGGCAGGGGCCGAAAACGCAATCATGCGCTTCGTCGATGCCAAAACGCGTGGGGACATTCGGCTGCAGCTGAGGCAATCGCCAGGATCTTCACGAAATCGGCAATCCGGCGAACTTTTGCTGCCAAAATCTTGAGGTCGTCGAAGACCTGCTTCCTCTTGATTACCTCGAGAGGATCTTTTTCAGAGGCAAACAAGTGCAGCATACCTGATTCAAGCAGTCTTTCCACCTCCTTGTCGAGCTGGATTATTTCCTCACACTGCCCAAGGACGCAGTCACCTTTCGGAATTCCAGCAAATATGGCTTTAATCAGAGCTGCCTGCTGAAGGAGCTCTTGGGAGATCTGCACCAAAAATGCTCCCGGCGTGCCAATCTGATAAAGCAGGAAGCTATTACTTGTTTTGGCGATTCCGCGGAGGACTTCAGACTGCATGACGGCAAGATCGCGAACGATTTTCTCGTCAAGTGGTTTGATGGGAGCTCGATTCAACTGGTTGATCAGCTGTTTTGATCGATCATGAGCGGATTTCTCTGTGTTTTTGATCTTTGATGCCAACTCGCCTCGCTCTGCCGTGGTGCCCGCCAGAATTTTCGCGAGGTCGGTGCCGCATTCGTAGATGAAGGCACCCAGAATCTCAAGTGGACCTAGATATTGTTTTCCAGCCCTGATCAGCATTCGAAATGCCCGCGAAATTGTCTCAGCCAAGAGGTACGTCTTCGAGGCTAGTAGCGCAATTTGAAGCTATTATTTAAAAGAGGTTAAGAAACGATGAAGAAAACCCAGGTTGATCGTTGAATGGTTCACTCTCACGGCGTTTCCAAAAGAAATTAACGAAAACATCACATCCTTCTGACTCTCGCTTAACGTTGGCCATCTATATTCACAACTTGCGGGAGGTCCAAAACAGAAGCCTGTTTCGCAACGCTTGCTTCAAATTATCAACCCAATGGAGAGGATGGAGATGTCAGATCACAAAATTTATCCAAACGTGGCGTGGCGGATACCAAGTGTTATCCACCAGTTTTCCCTATGTAGTTTTGTTCTTGTGTTGGCTCTATTGCTGCAATGCGGATGGGCAGTAGCGCAAACCGGCCAGGCACAGATTGTCGGCACGATCAAGGACAGCAGCGGAGCCGTGGTACCCAAGGCCTCTGTCAGTGCCATCAATGAGCGCAACGGGATGATCCGGACCGCCGAAAGCAACGAGCGGGGTTACTTTGTGATTCCTGGTTTGCTGCCCTCTGCCTATACGGTTAAAGCCAGTTCGGCCGGATTTGCCGTCAGCGAACTCAACAAACTCATCGTGGCCACCGGCGAATCGGCCACCGCAAATCTGACGCTACGCCCTGCAGGAACAGCGGAAACCATCGTAGTCAGCGTAGCAACTGAAGCGGCCATCGACACGACATCCGCCCGCATCGGGGCCCTTGTGAACCAAATCGAGGTGGCCAATCTGCCGCTGAACGGCCGCCAGCTTTCACAACTTTATTTGCAGGCGCCGGGGTCGGTCAACGTAGGAACCGGATCGTTCTTCGACATCCGCTTCAGCGGCCGATCCAATGAGCAGAACGCGATCCGCTTCGACGGCATCGAAGGCTCGGCGATCATCGACGCCAGTCCCGGCAACCTGAACGGGGAGATATCTTCACCCTTCAGACTGCAGCTCAGCCTGGAAAACGTGCAGGAATTCCGCGTGGACTCCAGCCAGTATACCGCGGAGTACGGCACGGGAACCGGCGGCCAGATCAGCGTCAACACCAAGTCAGGCTCCAATCAATTCCACGGGGCGCTTTTTGAATATCTGCGCAACGACAAGATGGATGCGCGCAACATTTTCGACAAAGTAGGCAAATCGCCTCTGCGCCTGAACCAGTTTGGCGGATCGCTGGGCGGCCCGATCAAGAAAGAAAAAGCGTTCTTTTTCGCCTATTATGAAGGATACCGCCTCCGTTCCAACATCAACATAGTTGAAGCAGCGCCCAGTGCCGCCGCCAAGGCGCGGGCGGTTGCAGCAGTTACACCTTTGGTAGACGCCTTCCACAGTCCTGGTTCCGTTCTGCTGCCTGGTGCATCCACGAACCCAGACTACGATATCTATCAGTTGAATTCTCAAGTTATCGTCAATGAAAACTCCGCCGGCATGCGCCTGGACTACCGTCTTACTGACCGGTTCACCATGTATTTGCGATATTTCCGCGACCAGGGCACAAACTCCCAGCCGGAAGGAATCACGGGCCGACGTTCCAATTATCGGTCAGTGCCGCAGAATGCCATCATCGCTTTGAATGGCTCCTTCTCGCCGCGTGTCTTCAATGAAACCAAATTCGGATTCAACGAGGCTCTCACCCGGGTGTTCGGGACTGCCCCCACGGTAAACGGCATCGATATGTCGAAGATCACGATCAACACCACGGGCAGCGTCGCCAACACAGGCGTTGCGGGTCAGGGATCTTCCACGGGCCTTGCGGTGCCGGGCGGGCTCATTCGCGGCTCCAGCGCCTTCAATGGCAGCGGCTTTCCATATACGCCATTCACGCTGTCGTTCATCGACAACCTGAACTGGGTCAAGGGAAATCACAGTTTCAAGTTCGGAGGTGAAATCCGTCCCGTCCGCATGTACACAAACCGGCAGGGGGGCACAACCTACTCATATTCCAATCTGAACGCGTTTCTGGCCAACACGACGAGCAACATTCAATACGCCGGCGACCTCAGCGACCCAAGCCCCTTCAACAGCGGAGCCACCGGAAACCGGGAGTGCAAGACCGACTTCTATATCGGCTACGCCCAGGATGAGTGGAAGGTACAGCCCAAGCTGACGCTCAGCTACGGCCTGCGCTATGAGTATTACTCGCCGATGCGGGAAGCAAATAATTGGGACGTCCGTTTCGGCGTGAATACGGGCACTTTGCTTCCGCCCAATACCAATTTCTATACTGCAGTCAGAACCAACTTCGCCCCCAGAATCGGGATTGCCTGGTCTCCGAAAAAGGCCGGCAAGGGCGGAAACACGGCGATTCGCGCTGGATTCGGCATCTTCTACGGGCCGGGCCAGCTCGAAGACCAGCTCCAGCCGATTGAGAGCGACCGGATCATTACCACGCAATCCCAGGGAAGCGCATTCCCGATCAACATTGACGCTGTGCGCAGCAATTTCATCAGCAATCCCAATAACCGGTCGTATCAGCCGCGCGCCTACTCGCCCGACTACAAAATCCCTGAACGGATCTACCAGTACAGTTTCTCCATTCAACAGGAATTGCCCTACAAGATGAGTGCGACGGCTGCCTATGTCGGAAGCCAGGGGCGCAGCCTCTTCCTGCGCAATTGGACCAACAAAATCACGCAGGTGCTGGCCAACGGCACGGTGATTCGCCAATTTGACATCGTGCAATCCGACGGAACCATACTCAGGCCCTATGCCGAAATCGACTATAAGACCAGCGGCGGCTGGGACAGCTACAATGCGGCACAGCTCACCCTCGCACGCCGGTTCAGCTCCGGTCTGACGTTAAACTCTCAGTACACTTTTGCCAAAAGTTTTGGCAACACCAGCGGATCGAACGATGCGCTTACCGCCGGCAATGGCGGCGGTGTTAACGGCAACGATTATTCCTATGACACCGGCTACAACAACTTCGACGTGCGCCATTCGTTCAATCTAAGCGCGCTTTACGCGCTGCCCTTCGGCGCCAAGAGCGGTGGTGTGGAGAAGCTGTTGGTGAGGGGATGGGAGATCGGTACGATCCTCAATGCCCGCAGTGGCCTTCCCATAGATTTGCGCATCGCGCGCCCGGACGTTGTTTACGTGGATGCGCAGGGTCTGGTATACGGTTCCGCCGACGCGGGACGGACGGCTGTCATTAATACTCAGGGTGGCGGCTCGTCACGCAGTGTGCGGCGGCCGGATCTCATACCCGGCGTCGATCCGTTCCTCAATGTGGGCGGGACTTTCTTCCTGAACCCCGCGGCGTTTACCACTCCCAAGCCGGGCACTTGGGGTAATTTAATGCGCAACGCTCTGCACGGCCCGAGCTTCAGCCAGTTGGACTTCGTCGTGCACAAGAGGTTCCTAATCACCGAAACGCAGAATGTTGAGTTCCGCGCGGAGTTTTTCAACATTCTCAACCATGCTAATTTCTCCAATCCAGTGGCGACATTGCCGAGCGTGCTGGGCACAGGGACCAACCAGCTCCAGCCTGGGCAGCCATTCGCAGCCGCCGCCGCCGGGACGTTTGGTTCGCTCACTCAAACGGTCGAGCGCACGGTGGGTTTAGGTACCCAAAGACAGATCCAGTTTGCGCTCAGATTTAACTTTTAGAACTGAGAACGACTTTAGCATTGGGGTGCTGAGCGACGGGAGAACAGGGATTAGAGGATTGGCCCGGCGCTCAGTACCCAATACTCAGATCAGGAGACAAGATGGAGCACATGTCAGCGGCAATGAATCCATCCCAGGCAGCAAGCGTGACGTCAGCGCCGGATGTGTATGACGATGGGTTTCTGCGGATTGAACACAATTCGTATTACGTCTCCTGCAATGGGGCCAGCCTTTTTCTTCCCCGCAAGGAATTCCTGATCCTTTCGCGTCTGGCGCGTAATGTCGATCGCATCGTCCCCGCGCAAATATTATGGGAACATGCCTGGGGAGAGCATGAGCCTTTTAACGCAGCCACGCTTAGGGTATATATTTATCATCTCCGCCAAAAGCTTCATCCGTTCGGTCTCAACATCAAAAGCCTCATCTCCGTGGGCTATTGTCTGTGCGCGCCGCTGAGCCACTTGGACCAGAGGTCGGCGAAGAACTCGTGAGCTGATCGGCCCGGAAGCGAGATGAGACCCGGGCAAATGCTGCAAGCGCTCAATGAGTGGCACAATTTCTACCTGCTGACGGGTACGGCGGCAGCCAGGTTGTCAGGACTGCTGTTTGTGGCCGTAACGCTGAACGCTGACGTGATTTTCTCATCCTTCGCTCAGACTTCATAATTCCCTCATTAGAGAATAACAGTCCCCTGCCAGAATGACTGCGTATGGAGACTCCAGCCGCAAACCTGATTACTTCCGAAGCGAATTGCATCGGGCCTTTTGGCAGGTCTATTAGGAGCAATTATGGCCAGCGTCAGTGGAATCCTTCTCAAGTGGGACGCTTTTCTTGTGACGTGCGTGACGAGTCGCGCTCGAAGATCCTCTCTTCATCGAGTCATGCGGTGGATTTCGGCCAGCGCCAACGGCTTTGCCTACCCGGCCGTATCGGCGACACTTGCTCTCGCGCAAACAACAATATGGCAACGAATCCTGCTTGCATTTCTCTTCTCATTTGCGGTGGAGCTTTGCAGTTACAGGCTGATCAAGGGCGCCGTAAAGAGGGCGCGGCCTTACGACAGGCTGGCGGGTGTTGACAGGCTGGTTGTTCCGCCCGATCTTTTCAGCTTTCCGTCCGGCCACACGGCCGCTGCCTTTGTCACCGCTGCCTTAATCGCACACTGGTATCCGCCGGCATCCACGTTGCTCTATTCCTGGGCTTCCTTTGTGGGCTTCTCACGTATCTACCTCGGCGTGCACTACCCGACCGATGTGGTTGCGGGGGCGTGCATCGGCTGCTTTAGCGCGAAGCTGGGGTTACTGATCAGTGCATCGCTGCATTAAACATGCCGGGCGCGAACGCGCAGAGGATGCCTGACAGCCTCGTTTCAGTGACACGCCGGATGAGCCGAGTTCCAAAGTTAACGAATTCTTCATCGTTTTCAGGTCAATTCCCAAGTATTTCGAGATTACTCTCGGGTAGCCCTGCCCGGATTTTTGGCAGGATGCTCTGACGTTTGGCCCTAAGTCATTCTGTCCAGCACGAAGAGGCCGGGATGGGGGATTGGAGATTGATTTTGTGCCTGCTCTGTCTCGCTTGCTTCGACATCGAGCGCCATTGGCGCGCAGAAGATCCAATACTATGATTCAGGAAGGAGTCGAGTTCATGATTAGGAGCATTAACATTCGAGCGACGATCGCGCTTGCTGTTTTCATCCTGACGACAGTCATCAGCGGTGCCAGCATTTCTTCGAAGGCAGATGCGCGAGGTGAGGCCCTCTTTCGAATTCCGGTAAGCCAATCCTCCTCTGCCTGGAGTTTCGGAGTCATGGCGGATACTCAATGGATTGGCGCTGATGATGGCCATAATCCCAATTCCGTGGCCGTGGGCATCATCAACCAGCTGAACCAGGAGTTTATCAAGAAGGGCGTGAAATTCGTGGTGCAGGTAGGCGACATCACTGACAAAGGCACCGAGGTGGCGCTGGACACGCGTGCGACTTACACCCAGGCGCTCTACAACGCCGGCATCGGCTTTTTCCCGCTCCGCGGCAACCACGAATCCAAGCAGGCTGCCGCCGTTGAATTTGCGCGCGTGTTTCCTCAGACTCGGGATGGCTCGAACAACTCCACCCCCCCGGATGCTTTTGTCACTACCCCCGATGACGAAGCCACCAAGCCCGCCAAAAAGACTGGTTCTCCTTTTACCCTCGGCTCAAACTTCAGCAGTCCGGCGGAAAACCTGAAAGGCCTGAGCTACAGTTTCGATTACATGAATGCCCGCCTCGTGCTCCTCGACCAGTTCACGCCCTCCGACGGCGCAGCGAACACGATCGACAACCAGCAGGACTGGATCAACAACGTTCTTTCCGGCAGGGTCGCGGGCAACCACGCCTTCGTCTTTGCTCACAAAGGCCTGATCACCGAAAGTCATGTGGACACACTCTTCGGAAGCGATCCCACCAAGGATGCCGCCGGCCAGGATGCTTTCATTAACAGTCTGGCTCGCAATGGCGTACGTTACTTCATGGGTGGGCATGACCACATGTACAACCGCAGCGTGGTGACCACCACGGATGGCAAGGCCTCAGTGATTGACATCATTTGCGCTTCGGACAGCTCGAAGTTTTATATCCCCAAAAATCCTTCCAATGACGACACCTATAATGTCCCGGCCTTCGGTAGAAGACGCCAGATACAACTTGCTCAGGAACTAAACACCGTCGGCTACTACATCTTTACGGTTGATGGCCCCAATGTGACCGCCGACTATTACTCAGCATCGGTGGACGCCACTCTTGCCGCCAAAGAGTATCTGATTTCGACTACGCCTCAACTCGCGTTTATCAAGCATGATACTTTCGGATACGGCCTGAATGGCAAGGAGTTCCAGATAGTTCCGGGGGAGAGCTACACTAGCATTCTGGATAAAGACCCTGCCGGGATGGTTGCCAAAGTCCTGTCCGGGCAAAACGGCAGTTCCATGAAGGACGGCAGCGGCCGCAGCTGCGCCCGTTTCGTGGACACTGGTTGGCTGCCAAAAACTACCGGCCTTTACAGCGACATTCTCACCCTTTGGGGCATGGCCGATCTGGGAAGCAGCCAGACAGATACGTATGTCCTTTCGATGAGCTACGACCCGAAGGTGGTGAGCGACGATCTGGCCAAGACCGGCCAGGTTGGCTTGGCGATTAAAGCCGATGGATTCTGGAGCAATGCCGTCCATGGGACAGGGGGCACAAAGAGATTCGTGATCGGGCCTTATGACCCCAGCTACGGATTGGGTACCTATGGCCTCGATCTCAGAGCGCACACTTTCTGGGCGGTAATCAATTACAACGGTGATTTCGCTATTGCGCCGGGCATCTGAGGGTGTTGGTTATCGTTGGACCGTACGGACCTTGCTCAGAATGGTGTTAAAAAAAGGCGAGATCTTCCTTCGCCCCTTCAGGGCTCCTGTTCACATTTCATTTAACCCCGGGCGGCGCTTCGCTTGCCCGGGGCTACTATCCTGCGCGCCTCCGGCGCGGGAGTGCCGCCCCGATTACAAGCTGCCGTCGAGTCCATACCGCGCAAGTGCACCAGAAAATGGGCTCCGATCGAGCATCTGCCCTGGTAACCAGACATTGGGCTCCGATTGAGCACCTGCCCTGGTAACCAGACATTAGGCTCCCATCGCGCATCTGCCCTGGTAACCAGTCATTAGGTTCCCATTGCGCACCTGCCTCGGAGAGGCAACCAGACCGCAGGCTTTCAATGCGCACCTGCCCCGGAGGGGCGGAAGACAGTAGCGTGGGGGCAAGCCGCGCAGCGGCGCCGCCCCCGGTCAGACCATGACACACAAAGAGCCCTGGAGAGGCGAAGGGAAATCATGTTAACGGCTGGTCAATGCACGGCATTGCGCAGCGCATCAATTTCCATACACGAGGACGTGAAAGGACCCAGGCTTATTGGCCTTCCCATCTTTTTCGGCCGCGGATAGGAAAATGCGGTGCGTCGTGGGATCAAGAGCCATGGTTTTCGCTCCTGGTTCAGTTGTGAGCGTAGTTACCGCCGCATAGCGGTCAGGAGCATCCTCGCGGAAAATATTGACCGTGCCATCGCCATTGGAGAAGAAGATCAGCCTCGTGGCGATTTCAAATGCCGCCGCATCCACCTTATTGCCGATCGGCATGGTAGTCACGACCTTGCCTGTGTCCGTGTCGACAACGGCCATCAGCCTATTGCGTCCGCCGATGAAGAGCCGGTGAGCCGCGGTATCGATGGCCATGCTGGTGGGCGTATCACACGGTTTCAGAGACCAACGCGCCTCGACTATGAGCGCGATCGGATCGATCTTTACCGTCTCGCCTTTGTCTTCGAGATTAATGAAGACTTTGCCCTTGCCGTCCGCGGCCGCAAATTCCGGAGCGCCTCCCAGATCCAACGTCCCGGTCACCTTGCCCTCGGCTGCGCTGATGATGGTGCTGTTGTTGCTGTCGCCATTGTTGACAATCACACTTTTGGTCGCGGGGTCGTAGATAATCGCGTCCGGTTTTTTCCCTGCCGGAATGCGCGCTAGGCTCTTCAGCGTTTTCATGTCGAACATCACGACTTCGTTCGTCTGTCCGCAACTGGCAAAGCCGCGATTGAACTGCGGAGCCAGCGCGATCCCGTGAACTCCAGCCGTGTCGGATATCGTGCCGATCACGGTTCCTTGGTCCGCGTCCAGCACGTCCACCTTGGTTCCATGCGAAACATAAAGCCGCCGGGCGGCCGTATCTACGGTTAGATAATCCCAGCCAGCGTCGCCGGGGACCGGATATTTCGTCAGCAAATGATAATCTGCGGTTGCCGCAAGCATCAAAGCCACGAGGGCAGTCAGAGCTTTCATAGACACTCCCTTCAGAACAAATCGCCAGTTTGTTGAATAAAGAATGACTTGCGCGCAGGCAGCAGGCCGGGATGTGTTCCCAGGCCTGCTGCCTGACGAAGAGATTAGAACTCGAGCCGCATCATGAACTCGATCCGGCGTGGGGCGCCCGTTCCAGTGGCACCGGTGTTGATAATTCCGGGGATCTTGCCAAAACTGGCGGAGGGCTTGGCCGGGTTAGAGCCCAGCGAGCTGGAAGGATTCTTGTACATGGGGTGATTGAGCAGGTTGAAGCCCGCGGCGCGAAGGTTGAAGCCGACGCGCTCCGACAACTTGAAGGTCTTCTGGAGCGAACCATCGATTTCATAGTTCCCGGGGCCCCTCGCAATGTAGCGACCCTCGTTCCCCCAAATTCCCTTGGTCGGAGTGGCGAACGCAGCCGCGTTTAACCAGTTGGAAATGGTCTGGACCGCGGGGTAGAGCGATATTCCCGGAATCAAATTCGGACGCTGTCCGGATGTGTTCCCGTCGGGCAATTGCGATGCACTCCGTGACATCGTGATATTGATGGGGAGCCCCGTGCGGGCGGAGGCGATGCCGGCCAGACTCCAGCCACCCAGGATCTGGGCAGCCAGACCGCGGCCGTTCAAAAACTGGCGGCCGGGCCCGATGGGCAACTGATAGACGCCGTTCATGGTTACCGTATGGCGGACGTCAATATTCGTGTCGCTGCGGTCGCAGGCTCGGCAACTCATGTTCTGGATGCTTACAGCCTCACCCGAACCGATGGAGGCGTCGGTGATTCCATGCGACCACTGGTAGTTCATCTGGAAGAGAATGCCATGCTTGAAGGAGCGCTGCAATGAGGCTTGCAAGGCATTGAAATTGTTGTTGCCGTCGTTCGTCTTGATGCCAAAAGAGCCGAATCCTGCCAAGGGACGCGTGCCCGTTGCCGGATTGATCAGGTTGATGGTGTACTTGCTGAAGAGGTGATGGCCCGCGCTGCCGACATAGCCGACCTGCAGGACGATGTCTTGCGGCAACTGCTGCTGGATCACGAAATCCCAGTTCTGATACGAAAGGTCCTTGCGATGACGGTCGATCGCTTTTGGCGAGAAAAGTTGGTTTTTTGGATCCAGGAACGCGACAAGAGGATAGGACAAGGCAGGGAAGTCCGACGAGGCGAGCGAGTAACGGGGCACCGCGCTCTCGGCTGGATCGCTGAAGTCATCGTTCTGGTTGGCACCGTAGTAGATGCCATAGCCGGTGCGGATAACGGTCTTTCCCTTGAATACGGCAGGCGCCCAGGCCAGGCCGACGCGAGGTCCGAAGTCTTTGGTGTTCGGGTCATAGTACGGCGTGCCTTTCGGGCAGAAGCCTCCGCAACCCTGGATGTCGACGACCGCGGAGCGATTCAGAATCTCATGGGCCACCGAGTAGAACTCATACCGCAGGCCCAGCATCAGCGTGAGGCTTGATGTGGCTTTTAATTCATCCTGAAAATACCCTTGGTAATATGTGCGGCGGTTGCCGACTACGCCTTCACCCTGGTTGTAGGTTGCCGAGGCGGCCTTGTTGTTGATGAAATCGTCCGTCGAGCCGTAGCTGACCGACTGCGTGGTAAGTGTGTTGCCGGAGTTGTTCAGACGGATGCGCCGTACGTCGATCCCCGCCTTCAAATTGTGGCGGCCGCGGACGAGGGTCAGGTTGTCGATGTACGAGAACGTGGTGCCGACTTCCGTGTCCAGCGAAGTTCCCCCGACACCGTCGAACCCCGACACAGATACGTCCAGAGGAGCGGTCCCATAGCTATAGTTATGGTAGTTGGCTCGGTTCAATCCGAATTTAACCTCATTAATGGTTGTGGGAGAGAAGATGTGCTGCAACTGCAACACCATGTTGGTGGGCCTGTGCGGAACGACGTTATGGGAACCCAATGCATCGGTCGGGTTGTCGATGTAAGCATCGTCGACATTGTAGCGGGCGTACATTGAGGTCGTATTGGAGAGGTGATAGTCGAAGCGGAACATTCCGGCATCTTCGCGGATCGTATCGCTGGCTACGACGCTAATCTGGTTGCTGATGCTGTCGACCGGTGTCCCGCCGGTTGGGTAGGCATCCAGGATCGGCTTGAGCGCCGGCGACTTCGCCAGCACCTGCGCGCGAAACGCGGCATTCGGCACGAAGTTGATGAAGGTCCGGCCGAGACTCTGGCGCAGCCCCTCGTAATTGGCGAAGAAGAACGCCTTATCCTTCACGATGGGGCCGCCGAAATTGGCCCCAAACTGATTTAGGGTAAACGGAGGGAGTCCGGTGGTCGGGTCGTCGAATGGCGAGCGCGCATCCAGGGCATCGTTGCGAACGGCGTAAAACGTGCTGCCGTGAAATTGGTTGGTGCCGGTCTTGGACACGACGTTGATCTGCGCCCCGCCGGCGGACCCGCTCTCGGCGGTATAGACCGCGGTGCTGACGCGGAACTCGGCGATGGCGTCGAGCGCGATGTTGAGCCGGGTGTCGGCCTTCTGCGTCTGTTCCTGGACACCGCTGGTGTCGATGCCGTCATAAGTGAAATTGCTGTCGTCCAGTGAGTGGCCGGCGAAACGGATGGCGCGCTGGGCGCCGTCGCCATAATTGACGGCTCCAGGCGCCAGCAGCATGAGGCTGGCCCAGTTGCGTCCGCTGATCGGGATCTCTTTGATCTGCTCCGCCTGGATCAATCCGCCTACTTCGGCCGACGTGCGATTAACGGTTTCGAGAGCCGCGGTCACCTGGATCGTTTCGGAAATCGTCCCCACCTCCATCCGCGCATCGATCGTGCGCGGTTGGCCAATCGCAAGCTCGATGTTTTGAAATTCAAGCGGCTTGAAACCTTCTTTTGTGATCGTGACTTTGTAAGGTCCGATGGGCAGCGCGGGTATTTGATAAATGCCGCGGGCATTGGTGACCGATTCCCGCTTCAGACCTGTAGCGCTGGATACAGCCTCGATTTTGGCATTTTGGATAATCGCGCCGGATGCATCGGTGACCGTGCCGTTGAGGGCGACACTATCCACCTGCGCAGCCAGCGACCGTGCGAAGAGCATTGACAGACATACGCAAATAATCTTTCTATCGAACATACAAACAACCTCCTTAGCCGGGATTCCACATTACAAATCAAAGATGAAGAGGATATGAGGATTTAGAAAAGAATCGACGCATGTGAGATGGAAACGGTATTAACGTAGTGATAATCCGGTGTTGTTTGCAGGGAGTTTTCTGTGCTTTCACTAATCCCAGCGTCCGAGAGATTTGCCGGAAATAGCATCCATAGCGAAGCCGTCTGGAGCCGAGGCGAGAGAGAAACCGCCTGAGCACATTACCAATAAAAGCTGCAAAACCGCCGCTTCATACCGGCGATGCGGGCGAGAGAACGCCATATCCTTAACTCTTGTGTTTAAAACCTGCGCAAAAAGATGGTGAAATTGTGGCGAGCAGATTTTCGAAGCTGTACGCGTGGTAACGGTGGTTTGGATAGACCGATGATGACCACCATCCTGCCGATCGCCGCCGGGAGCCGCATTATGCGGAGGCGGCGGGAAGTTCTTTGGATCGTTCCAGGATCCCCTGAAGAAGGGCGGGAATCTCGAGAACAGCTCTATTATTTAGACCCGCCGCATTGGCCCGGAAACGATGAAACATCTCGGGCTGCATAATTTGCTCAACGGCGCCCACGATAAAGCGAAAACTGGAAATCACAATTCCAACCTGCTTTTCCTGGATCCATCGAGCGTTGTAACGCTCCTGGGGCAATGTGTGGACATTGTTTTCCACAATGACGGGCAACTTCATCGCAACGGCTTCGCAGATACTCCCCGGGCCCGGTTTGCCTATAAAGAAATCCGAGAGGTGCATATAATAGGGAACCTCTTTCGTGAATCCTGCCACATGCGCTGGAAATCCGCGGCTTCGTGTTTTTAGCTCTTCTGCCAGTTTGGCATTGTGCCCGCACAAAAAGATGAGTTGGATCTTGGCATTTGAGTCCCTGAGCCACCTGAGAATATCACGCATTGACGGCGATCCGTGTCCTCCAAACATGACCAGTCCGGTGGGCAGTTCCGGTTCCAAGCCGAGCTTGTTCCTCTCTGCGCAACGATCCATGCAGAGGGGCTCATAGAAGCGTGGGTGAAGAATCATACCCGAGGTCTGATAGATAAGGGCTTTAGGGAAACCGAGTTCAAGTGCCTGCTACACCGCTCGATGGGAGCATCAAATTAAAAACTGCTCCTGGGGCTCAATCCAAAAGTGAGGAGGGTAATCGGCCATGTCGGTCATGATGGTCGCGAAGGGGATCGTCGGTGAAACCCGTCGCAACCCCGCTAACATGGCCCGGTTGAAGTGGGGAACCAAGGAAACCACCATGTCGGGCCGGCCGCGATTCCAGTATGCCTCCAGCACCTTGACCTCCTGCGCATGGAACACGCGGACTGCAGCGCGGAGTATGCTATTTAATTGCGGCGTGGCAATCGTCAAGTCCTGCTTTAATATCCGGTTATAAACATCCTGAAGACGGACCCCTGTGATTCTGCGGACTATGTCCACAGATTCGAGTACCTCCTGGAGATTTACCATTCGTATCTCCCAGGGATACTGCTCGCCCTCAATCACCGCGCGCAGTGCATTTGCAGCGCTTCGATGCCCGCCCCCCGCGTCGAAAAACACAAAATCACATTTGATCATAAGGCGATGCCTAGATTGTCTTTGTGAAAAGTAAGCTAAAAGCTAATTCAGGATTTATCATCCTGTTGTTTGTCTGGAGGAGCTATTGGCGGCTCCTCCACCCAGCTGCCTGCAGGCGCCAGATTTTCCAGTCGAGGGCGAGATTGGCGCTGTAATTGACAACTGCCCAGTCGGCCGCTGTATACCAATTCGTGTCGTGATTGCCGGCGTTCGAATTTTCGAGAGTATTAGCCGCCGGATTCAATGCCGCTTTATGCGACGTCATCCACCATCCAGGGTGATCATGTATTCAAGGTTCCCGGCCATTTCCCTGCGCTCAAATGCCTACGGTTGATGACTTTATTCCGCCATTGTAAAGTTTCAATTCAGGCTATCGTTAATTTCCTGTGAAATTCGAATATTGGGCCTCCTCGCGGTTTGAGGAATGACAGAATCCACAGCATAGTCTGTCCCTGAAAAAATTCGTTGTCATTGAAATCGTTGCTGTTGCAACTTCGTGCCGCTACAGTCGTGCGCCATTCATGACGTTCTGATATCGCTGCTTGCCGGGCTCGCGTCAACGTCATGGCCTCAAGCTTCACTTCAAGTCGAGATCCTGGCTCTCCGGCACTATGCCGAGCCCCGAACTATCCTGAGTAGCGCGGGCCCGATCCGTCACAGCGCCCGAGTTTGTGGTGTCGCCACAATGTTTGTTTCCCACTCAACTCGGCATAGTTTTCTGCGTAAACCACTAACCTCCTTGTGCGTTTTCGCTCGAATTGTGCCATCGCATGGCATCGGCCTCAGTTCCGCAGTCCGCAGTTCCAGTGCCGTGGCTATTGGGGCCGCCAGCTCCTTTGCTGCGATCGACTGCTGTCTTGATGCCCAGGACTCTTGAGAGACCGCGAGCAGAAGGCCTCAAAAACTATGCCAACTGTTTGATTGTGCAAACCCACGATTGACGCGGGCCACGAAGATTTTCTCGGCATAGTTCGGGACTCTGCATAGTGGCGACCATGCCGAGCTCGGCATAGGCAACATCAACTGGCGGTTCTCCAAAGGATCAACCGCAAACGACTCCCGCTGCGGACGATGGACCGGCTCCTGTGGGTAACCCTCCTTCGCCTCTGGCCCGGCTAGCGCAAGGCCCTTATACTGTTCAAGCCCGAGACGATCATCGGCTGGCATCGAAGAGGATTCCGGCACTGCTTCGAACACACCCGCTGGTACGAGACCGTTCGAAGGAATGACGAGTCCGTCGAAGACGTCCGGCCTATCATCTTCCAGGCTCAAGAGACTGAGGAGTCGTCGGCCATTCGCTGCGCCGAAACCAGCCGGGGCGGGCCACTCTGATCCATTTCGAGTTTTCAGTAAGGACAGGCGATGATCTGTGATGGGTATCGGCCAAGCCTCTGGGCAAGCCAGGATTGAGTAATGATTCCCGACAGTGCAATATCAGGCAGAATGCATCGTGAGGAAGCTGCGCGAAGAAATGAAAGAAATCACTTTTCGGTCGAACCTGTTTGCCGCGCCGACAATTGTGCTGTAATCGCCTGAATGCGCTGTTCGAGAACAGGTTTTAGACGTTCATTCAATTCGAAGCAATGATCGAAATCCTTTTGCGCTTCGTTTTTCTGTCCTTCAAGCAGCAGGATAATCCCGCGATTCGCATAGGCAAGCGCGTCGCGGGGATTGATCTCGATGAGACGATTGTATTCAGCCAAAGCCTTGGAATATTCCCGTCGGAGCTGCCAGACCTCGGCGCGATGCCGATGGGCATCCGTAAAACCAGGATTCACCTCGATGGCCTTGGTATAGTCAGCCATTGCCTCATCGATGCGCCCCTCAGCCTGCTTGATCTGGCCTCGATTATTATAGGAAGCAGCCAGCATAGGGTTGAGTTTAATCGCCTTGGCATAATCCTTGATCGCTCCTTTTGAGTCGCCTTTGAGACACCTTGCGGAGGCACGGTTGCAGTAGATCTCGGCGGCGCGCCCATTGATTTGCAGGGCGCGATTGAAATCCGATATTGCCGCATCCAGATCTCCCTTTTCTCGCAGTGCAACGCCACGGTTGTAATAGGCCTGAAGAAGCTGTGGATTCAGCCGGAGAGCACTGCAAAAGTCGGCCAAAGCCTGCTCGATTTTCCCGTGGATTCGTTCGATAAGGCCACGATTGTTGTACGCCGCCGCCATGAACGGATTAAGCTGGATCGCTTGATCATAATCCCCCCCGGCGCGCTCGAGATCACCTTTTGCATAAAGGGCGACGCCGCGATAAAGGTAGGCATCCGCAAAATGAGGATCCGCCTCGAGGGCAGCATTGAAGTGCTCGATCGCCTGGTCAACCTTCCCCTCGGTAAAGCTGTCGAAGCCAAGTCTGACTTGAGCTCTCGCGGAAGAGGAAGCTGAAACCTGGGCTTCCGCAACAGAGATGGTAAAGAAGAGGACAATAAGCGCCGGACCGAGATAGCGTCGCATCATAGCTGCCTACCCTTCTGATGTGGTTATTCGGGCATACACGCAGGATTGCTCTCCGGATGAGACCACGGTTGTGTCCCGCATTCTGCCAATAAGGCCGGTGTCGGAATCCAGCCAGCTTTTTCTTTTATCGGCAGATTTTTGGTTTTTGATCAGTGATGGACGGCAGCAAATAGCAAGAGGAGGATCCCCGGAATCCCTCTCGTACCTCAGAATGGGAAGGCCTATAAGTCATTAAGAGACTCAATGGTAGTAAAGGCCTATCGCCGAGGATTTGGGCGGCAGCGGTGGAGTAAGGAATGGCTGTGCGAGACGCTTCGGACTTTTCAACGAGGATCGAGTCGTCTATCGATAGTCCTTCTCGAATACTCTTGCGAGCTGATCGGCCGCATAACCCTCGGTGTGAAGTGTGCAGAAGCGCATAGTGCTCTAAATCCGCATGCTGCGTGCGATGTGGCGGGGGCTGGAAACGGAGTCACGGAGACACCTGACAGGGCACGAAGGGGAAAGCCCGGACACAGACAATGAATCCTAGGGGCCACCGCGCCAGTGCTCGACTCTCCCACCTTTGCAGGGATTTCTCTAGCCTCATGAATGCTGCGATCAAGCGCATCCAGACGGCGGTCAACCGCCTGAGGAAATTCGTATATTATGTTACCAACTAGACCCTAAACCAGCATGATTTTTTAGCGAAAAAAGATGAAACAACCTGGAATGTGCGTCGTTATTGGTTATAATAGGAATTAGCAAATAACCACTACAACCAAAAGGAGCACATTCCAGGTGAACAAAAGAAACCACAAAATCTACCTCAGAGACAAGCAAAATCTTGAAACCCGATTGGAACGGAAGCAGTATCCGGACCAGCCCGATCCCATGTTCAAAGACTCGAACATCCATTACGAGATTTCCGAGAGAACACGTGCCGTTGGCTGCGGAGGCGTCGGGGCTATGCACAAGCTGGTATGCAAGCTGGGATTGGATCAGGCGATTAACCAGAATGTGGCTCTGCTCAAGATCCACGTGCCGTATTGGGAATCGGATCACGTGTTGAACATCGCCTACAACGTGCTCACTGGCGGAACGTGCCTGGAAGATATCGAGCGCCTGCGCAATGATGAGGCTTATATGAACGCCCTCGGAGCTGACAGGATTCCGGATCCCACGACGGCGGGAGATTTCCTGCGGCGATTCGACGAGGATTGGATATTCGGACTCCAGGAAACGTTTAACGAAACCAGGCGCAAGGTCTGGAGTTTGCAGGACGCCTCCTTCCGGAAGGAAGGCATCATCGACGTGGACGGAACCGTTGCCGAAACTACGGGCCAGTGCAAAGAAGGAATGGACATCGCCTATAACGGGATTTGGGGCTACGCTCCGTTGCTTGTGACTCTGGCCAATACGAGCGAGACGCTCTACCTGGTCAATCGACCCGGCAACCGGCCGTCTTCTGACGGAGCAGCTGTATGGATGGACCGTGCGATTGATCTCACGATTCCGGTATTCCAGAAGGTCTGGCTGCGGGGCGACACGGATTTCTCCTTGACCAGCAACTTTGATCGATGGGACGAGAAGGTTAGTTTTGTTTTTGGCTACGACGCCAAAAAGAACCTCGTCGATATGGCGGATGCCCTGCCGGCGAGCCATTGGAAGGTGCTCCAACGGCCTCCGCGCTATGAGATCAAGACCGAAGAGCGGCAACGCCCCGATAACGTAAAAGAACAGGTGGTCAAGCAGAGGGAGTTCGAGAACATCCGCCTGGAGAGTGAGCAAGTTGCCGAGTTCGACTATCGTCCGGGGCAGTGCAAGAAGACCTATCGGATGGTTGTCGTGCGGAAAAACCTGACCATTCAAAAAGGAGAACGCCGGTTGTTCGATGATGTCAGGTGCTTTTTCTATATCACCAACGATCGCGCCATGAGCATGCAGGAAGTCGTCTTTTTCGCCAACGACCGCTGCAACCAGGAAAACGTCATTGGTCAACTGAAAAGCGGGATCAATGCGTTGCGAATGCCATCGGACGGTTTGGAGTCCAACTGGGCTTACATGGTCATCGCGGCGCTGGCATGGAATCTGAAAGCCTGGTATGGCTTGGTGACCCTGGCGCCCGTGGCACGCCGGGACATCTTGCGAATGGAATTCAAGAGGTTCCTGATGAGCTTCATCCAGATACCATGTCAAATCGTGCAGACCGGCCGACGGCTGATATTTCGTATTCTCAGTTACAGCAAGCATCTGGAAACATTCTTCTCCACGTTCGACCACATACGGGAGCTCAAGTTTTCATGACCCAGAGCGTCGGCAATATCCCGGTTCGCCGGCGCAAATGAGAAAAAGGGAGAAAGGGGCGCATCGAAGGCAGATAAGGAAAGCGAAAAGGTAGAAAACAGGAGGCGGAAGTCTGCCTTGAATGTGCATTGTCGTGTCAATGGGCAACAATCAGCGTGGGGAAAATGGCCACCAACTGAGAAAAACTACGACGACCACGGTCATGTTCAAACCTCGCTTGTTTTGGGACTAGAAGGCCCGGCCCCACTACGCACAAGGGAGGAACACGGAGAATGTAGATCCGACGCCGACCTCGCTTTGCACCTGAATCCGGCCCCCGTGAGCTTCCACGAGGTGCTTGGCGATGGAGAGACCCAAGCCGGTTCCTCCATCCGCCCGCGATCGAGCGGCATCGGCGCGATAAAACCGTTCAAAGATCCTCTCCTGTTCGGCTTTTGGAATACCGATACCACTGTCCGAAATCGAAATCACGATTTCCGGGCCATCAACGAAAGCCCTTACAATGATGCGGCCCCCGGTCGGAGAGTAACGTACCGCATTATCGAGGAGATTCTGCAGCACCTGCTGTAAACACAGGCTATCCCCATTCACCAAAGGCAAATCCGCGCTGCAGTCTGCTTCAAGAGTCAGGTTTTTCTGATCCGCTTTAAGCCGAGCGACCTCCAGGCAAGGCTGGACCACCGAACTGACGGCGACGGATTGACGCTGCAGTTCAAGTTTCCCGGCCTCGATCTGAGCCAGTTTGAGCAGATCATCGGTCAGGCGACCCAGGCGGACCGCATTTTCACGGATGATTTCTACAAATTTGCGGCTGTGTTCCGCATCTTCGAGAGCACCGCTGAGCAGTGTTTCGGCGAAACCCTGGATTGCGGTCAGGGGTGTCTTGAACTCGTGGGAAACATTCGCCGCGAAGTCGCGGCGCGCCCGTTCCAGCCTGCGCAATTCGCTGATGTCGTGAAGCACGATCACGGATCCGGAGGTTGTGTCATTGGAACGGATCGGAGTGGCCGTTACGGCGAAGCTCTTGGTGCGCACTGAACCCACGATAAGTTCGCTGGTGATTGGGGCATTCACTGTGCGCATCTGTTCGACGAAATTCAGCAGATCGGCGTTGGGAATCACCTCAACGACAGGGCGGCCTTCCCAAGTCGCGATTTCGATATTTACTGCCCGGCAGAAAGCCGCATTGCAGAAAATCACCCGCTGATTGGGACCTATGACCACAACACCTTCGGACATGCTGGCCAGAACCGCAGCCGACTGGTTGCGCTCCTCCCGCAAGGTTCGAATCGTTGCATCCAATTGCTCGGCGGTCTGACGGAGCGTGCTGGAAAGGTCGGCCAGTTCGTCTCCCTTGCGATCCATGGGGAGCCCCCGGAAACTTCCTGCGGCAACTGCGCGCGAGAATTCCTTGAGTCGTTCTATGCGCCTGGCGAGAGCCCGAAAGAAGAGGAGTGAGGCACTCCCGGCGAGTGCCAAAAGCACAAAAGATACAGTCCAGAGGCCACGACGAAAGCCGGTGAGAGCCTCGGCGAGACGCTCCAGCGGCAGGGCGTATCTGATAACCAGGGCACTTCCATCTCTAGTCTGCTGGCGGACTGCAGAGTAAACGAGATCGTGGCCGATGGTGGCGCTGTAACGAACCGCCCGGCCGGAGCCCTTCTCGAGAGCATCCCGTACCTCCGGCCTGCCGATATGATTGTCCATCCTGGCAGGGTCTTCTTGGGAATCGGCCAGCACTTTCCCATCCGGGGCGATCACGGTGATGCGAGTCCCGGTTAGGCCCATCCATGCGGTCCACTGTTTGAGTGGAGCCTCATCCAGGCCTGCGGGCGGCCGGCTCTCCGCAAGGTGAGAGAGGGACTGCAACTGCCCAAGCGCAGCCGCGGTGTATTCCTCGCGGAGCGAGTGGACAACATAGGTATCCACGGCCAGGAGCACGAGCAGGAAAAGAACCAGTTGCAGCGATCCGAGTTTCCAGAACAGCCGCCCTTTCACTGTTTTCTCCGGTATTTGGCGTTTGTAAATAATTTCCCGGGATATGCCTGGAAAACGATTATTTCGTATCCTCTTGCTGAAACCGGTAGCCGAAACCACGTACGGTCTCAACCAAAGCGCCGTGTTTGCCCAGCTTCTTTCTCAACGCCAAAATGTGAACGTCCACGGTGCGATCGAGAACTTCGACATCCCGTCCCAGGACGTTGTCGATCAGTTCCCCGCGCGAGTACACTCGCCCCGGGTGAGAAGCAAGAAAATGAAGCAGGCGGAACTCGGTCGCCGTAAGTTCGATCGCGCGGCCTCCGCAGGTCACTTTGCGCTGCTCTAAATCGATAACCAGATCGCCACGCCGCAGCAGGACGGATGGTTCTTGGTAGCCCGCAGTGCGACGCAGCAGTGCCCGTACTCGCGCCGTCAGCTCACGCGAACTGAACGGCTTGGTCACATAATCATCCGCGCCCAATTCCAGGCCGACAACGCGGTCGGATTCGCCCGACTTTGCAGTGAGCATGATCAGCGGAATGGCCGCGGTCCGACTGTCGGCTCTCAGCCGGCGGCAAACCTCCAGGCCATCCATCCCCGGCAGCATCAGATCGACCAGCACGACATCCGGTCTTTCCTGCAGCGCCATTGCGAGGCCGGTCTCGCCATCGAGCGCACCACGTACCCGGAAACCCTCCTTTTCGAGGTTGTAGCGCACCAGCTCGATCAGATCTTTCTCGTCGTCAATAGTCAAAACCGTTTTCTTCGGCATGCCTTATCTCGAAAATCCCTGCAAAATGTACAGAAGCATTTTCGTCCTGCTTGCATACAAATCCTTGCCCGTCCACAAAGGACTTTCTTTCGCCCCTTCAGTCCTCGTTCGCCTGCAACTGCAAACCGGGGGCGGCGCTTCGCTTGCCCCCGGCTACTCTCTCACTGCCCCTCCGGGGCAAGGCTGCAGCAGCAATCCAGGGTCCGGGGCAGGATTGCGGCAGCATTCCAGGCTCCAGGACCGGACTCCTCAGCGGCGGCAGCGGCGGCGAGATAGTAGCCCCGGGCAAGCGGAGCGCCGCCCGGGGTAAGGGGTGAAAAAGAAACAGAGCCCTGGAAGGGCGACAGAGAGGATTCCGGAGTTGTCGACTGCATGCAATACTCCGTGTCTCTGCGGCGTGATCTTTTTGGTTACCGCCATGCCGCGCCGTGTATTTCGTGGTACCGGCTTGCACTTATTTGTCCTTTCGGGCTTTGTTCTCGCGACGGTGCCGGACTTCGCGCCCTTCGACCATATAGATCACCTCTTCGGCAACGTTTGTTGCGTGATCCCCCATGCGTTCGAGGTTGCGCGCGATCAGGATTAGAGCCAGGGCCCGCTCAATCGTTCCGGGATCCGCCATCATGTAAGTCAAGAGCACCCGGAAGATCTGATCCCGAAATGCGTCGGCCTCTTTTTCGTCGTTTAAAACCCGGTCAGCCAGACTGCAGTCTTTGGTTACCAGAGCTTCAATACTGTTACGCACCATGAGTTCTGCAATCTCTCCCATGCGCGGCAAGTCGACCAGCGGCTTCAGCGGCGGTGCCTTGAGTACATGGTGTGCGTTCTGACATATGTTGACAGCCTGATCGCCGATGCGCTCCAATTCGGAAGCAATACGGGATGCCATGAACAGGAAACGGACATCGCTGCCGACGGGCTGCTGCAGAGCCGTAAGCTTGACCGCGCGATCATCTATTTCCATCTGAAGCTCGTTCACTTCTTCTTCTTTGCCTTTGACGTGCTCAAACAGCGCTTCGTTGCGTTCAATCAGGATGCGCAGCGCCACCTGAATCATGGATTCGGCCACTCGTCCCATGTGCACGAGCTTCGATAGAAGTTCCTGGATCTGATCATCGAAATGACGCTGCATTTATCCGAACCTCCCTGAAATATATTGCTCTGTCCTCGGGTCGGATTGCAGAGCGAAAATGGTCTGGGTCTCCCCGACCTCCACAAGCTCGCCGAGCAACATGAAGGCGGTGAAGTCGGATATCCGGGCCGCCTGCTGCATATTATGGGTGACGATCACAATGGTATAGTGTTTTTTGAGATCGATCAGTAATTCTTCGATCCGCGCGGTCGCAATCGGATCCAGCGCCGAAGTCGGTTCATCCATAAGCAGCACTTCCGGTTCGACCGCGAGCAGGCGCGAAATGCAGATCCGCTGCTGTTGCTCCGGCGCCAGCGAAAGGGCGGAAGCATTCAGCCGATCCTTGAGAACATCCCACAGTCCCGTCTGACGCAGGGCTTTCTCCACCCTTTCTTCCAGGTCGTCAGCTATCAAGCCGTGAATTTTCGGGCCGTAGGCGACGTTTTCGAAGACCGACAGCGGAAAGGGATTCGGCCGCTGGAAAACCATGCCCACGCGCTTCCTGAGCTGCCTCAGATCGATACCGCTTGCATAAATGGACTGACCGTCGAGCAGAGTGTCCCCGGCAATCCGGATTCCGCGAATGCCGTCGTTCATGCGGTTGAACACACGCACCAGAGTCGATTTGCCGCAACCTGAAGGGCCGATGATGGCGGTGATCGCGGCAGGCGGTATCGCCAGGGACACCCCGATCAAAGCCTGGAACTTACCGTACCACAGATCCAGCGCCCTGGTTTCCATTTTCGGCTGCAGGATGGTGTCCACCTGAATCATGAATATTACCCGAATCTGCCCGAGATATAGTCCGCGGTTTTCTTCTCCCGCGGAGTGGTGAAGAGCGTCTCGGTGGCTGCAACTTCCAGCAGCTCACCAAAAAGAAAGAACGCCGTCCGGTCCGACGCCCGGGCCGCCTGTTTCACGTTGTTGGTCACCAGGATGATCGTCAGGTCCACCTTCAGTTCCTGCAGCGCTTCTTCGATCTTCCGGGTCGAGATCGGATCCAGCCCCGAGCAGGGTTCGTCGAGGAGGAGCACTTCCGGGTGCAGCGTGAGCGTGCGCGCCAGACACAAGCGCTGCTGCTGCCCTCCGGAGAGGTTCCGGGCCGGTTCCTGGAGACGATCCTTTACCTCCTCCCAGAGATATGCCGCACGCAATGCCGCTTCCACCCGCTCATCACGCCGGCTTCTGCCTTCGCGACCGAGGTTCAGCCCGAAGGTGAGGTTCTGATGGATCGTCATCGGCAACGTGACGGGAACGGAAAAAACCATGCCGATCTTTCGCCGCAGCGCCGCTACCTGCACATTCCGGTCATAGATCGATTGTCCGTTAAGCAGCACCTTGCCGAAGATCTTGAAATCAAGATCCAGCTCGAGCATGCGATTAAGGCAGCGGAGATACGTGGTTTTTCCCGCACCCGCCGGGCCGATGATGGACAGGATCTCGCCGCGCCGGGCCTCGAGAGTTATGCCTTTCAGTATCTCCTCTGCGGCAAAGCTCACACACAGGTCTTCCGTGCGTATACCCGTGAACTTGGGTCCGGGATGACTTGCCGACAGGGCCGGCTGTGGCCTAACGTCCATAGCGCAGCCTTTTCCGGATCTGCGCCCGGATCATGATGGCGGTGAAATTCAGCGCGAAAGTCAGCATCAAAAGGACCATCACCGTGGTGTAAAGAATGGGTTTGGTAGCCTCGACGTCCGGCGATTGCGTCGTCATGACATAGACGTGATAACCCATTTCCATGAATTGACTGTGGAGGCGCGTGGGCAATTCAGGCAGAAAATAGGCAGCGCCCGTAAACATCACCGGGGCCACTTCGCCCGAACCCCGGCTCACCGCGAGAATTCCTCCCGTCAGTATTCCTCCCACCGCCTGTGGCAGGACCACACGGCGGATCATCTGCCACCTGGTTGCGCCGAGAGAGTAAGCAACTTCGCGATAGCTTTGTGGAATGGCACGCAGAGCCTCCTCCGTGGCCACGACGACAGTCGGGAGTGTGAGCAGCGCCATGGTCAGGGCCGCCCAAAGTATGGCCGGCTGTCCGTAGACAAGCCTGCCTCCATAGAGCGCGTGATCGACTTCCCGCCCGATAAACTCGATGAAAAAGCCGACTCCGAAAAGCCCGAACACGATGGCCGGCACCCCTGCCAGGTTTTGGATGGCAAGCCGAACCACGTGAACCATGCGGGACCTTTTGGGTGCATACTCGTGCATGTATACGGCAGTGGCTACTCCCAAGGGGATGACCGCGATCGTCATCAGGATTACCAGGGCTGCCGTGCCGAAAATGGCAGGGAATATTCCGCCTTCGGTCATTCCCACACGGGGCGCCTGCGAGAGAAACTCCCACGAAAACCTGGCGGCGCCGTGGTGCACGATGTTGCCGATGATGATGGCCACCATGGCGATGATGATCAGGCATGCCAGCGCCGTCAGGGCCTGGAAAACACCGCCAACTGATTTTTGTTCGATCCAACATAGCGTACCTAAGAGGCTCCCTGCAGCTTCTTCTGGAGACGGCCTACCCACCACCGGGCTAACAGGTTGAGGACAAAGGTCAGGACGAAGAGGAATGCCCCGAGAAAGAACAGCACATGATAGTGAGGGCTCCCCTGAACGACTTCGCCGAGCTCCGCGGCGATCGTGGCCGAAAAGGTGCGGACTGAATCGACCGGCGACCACGAAAGCACAGCTGCATTTCCCGAGGCCATGAGAACAATCATGGTCTCTCCGATAGCCCGGCCGAAACCCAGGACGCATGCCGCCAGCACCCCCGGCATTGCTGCCGGGAGCACGACGCGTGCGGCGGTCTGCCAGGAGGAGGCCCCCATGGCAAGCGAGCCTTCACGGAAAGATTGGGGCACCGAGGAGAAAGCATCTTCAGCAACCGTGTACACAATCGGGATTACCGCCAGGCTCAGCCCGATGCCGGCGGTCAGCGCATTGAGACGATAGGTGAAACCAAAGGCGCTGTGGAGCCAGCCGGCTATTACCATCAAACAAAAGAAGCCGATCACTACGCTGGGAATCCCCGCGAGAATCTCGATGCCGGGCTTGATCACCTCGCGCGCCCAGGAAGGCGCGAATTCGGAGGTGTAGAGCGCGGCGGCAACGGCCAGGGGTATGGCGATGAGCACCGCGATGATCGTCGCTTTAAGTGTGCCGGCAAAAAGAGGGAGAATGGAATACTTCGGGATCTCAGAGATCGGCTGCCAGGTAAACTCACGGTCGGCGCCCGTACGTGGCGCCTGCGGCAGAAACAATTTCGCCAGGCCCGCCTCCTTCTGCACCTCCGCAGAGGTCAGCACCGGCAAGGCCTCTTTCCCGATAAATATAAAAATCAGAATGAGCGAAATAATCGCCAGGAAGGCGCTGCCCTTGATGAGACAAGCGGCGAGTTTGTCACTGAACATTCCCATAGTTCGTATCTTCGGAAGCGAAAACGCCTTCACTTCTTGACGATTGGATAATACCCCACTTCCTCGCATATTTTCTGCCCCTCCTGGCCGAGCACCCAATCGATGAAGGCCTTTACATCCCCGGCCGGGTCGCCGATCGTGTAGAAGAAAAGGTTGCGGGACAATGGGTATTGGCCGTTCTGTACAGTTGCGAGCGAGGGAGTTACGGGTTCGCTAGTCTCGTCTTTGCGAACCGGGATTGCCCGTATTCCAGAGGCATACGCAATGCCTCCGTAACCGATCGATGCCGGATCCTTCGAGACCGCATTGACCACGGCAGCGGTTCCGGGGAGTGTTTGAATTTCGCGCGCGAAGTCCGCATTTCCGAGCACATGCTCCTTGAAGAAGACATAGGTGCCGGAGTTGTTCTCACGGCTGTAGGCGACTATTTTCATATCTTTTCCGCCCACATCCCGCCAGTTCGTGATCTGCCCGGTATAGATACCTTTGATTTGAGGCTGCGAGAGGGCCTGAATTGTGGAAGATTGATGCACGTAGATTGCCACGCCGTCAAGAGCAACCGGAATCTCTTTCACATCTTTGCCGTGCCGGCTCCTGGCCTGCTCTTTTTCGGCATCTTTCATGGGACGCGACGCGTCGCAAATGTCTGTGCCGCCATTGATGAGGGCGGCGATTCCTACGCCGGAGCCTCCACCGGTTACCTGGATCATGCGATCCGGATTTTCCTTCATATAGTTCTCAGCCCAGCGTTGAGCCAGGATAACCATCGTATCCGAGCCCTTTACGGTTACCGGTTTATGCTGAGGGCCGGTCTCCGATCCACCGCCGCACCCTGCCGCAACGAGCACCAAGCCCGCCAGGAGACTCAAACCTGCTCGCACTTTCTTCATATTCCCTCCTCGGGAGAACAAATATTGTTGCTTGGCTTTGTGAGATCATGACAAACATTTCGTTAAGATCCGGTTAAGATCAATTTTGGGGACAGGCGCCATAACCTCTAATTCGCTCCAGATTGAAGGAATTTGATTCCCGTGGAATTTCGAGGTTATGGCGCCTGTCCCCAAAATTGCAATTCCATGGCTACTTCATGGCCGGAGCCGATCCCGGCAATGCATAGCGCAGATTTAAAAACACCACGTTTGTCTTGGTGTTCTTGGGCTGGCCTGCCGGAACAACCCATGGATTGCGCACCAGGTACGAATACTGGCCCATCAGCGACAGGGCACCGTACTTGGCATCTTTCCAGAATGTCTGGGTAAAACCGAATGTCCCTTCCTGGATTGAACGGTTCTGGCCGTTGGGCGAACCCGGGTAGCCGTATCCGACGAACTTTCCGGTAGCCGCATCAGTGGTAATGTTCCGGCCGATGTAGACCCCGCCGTAATATGCATAGAGGAGCGTATTCTTCCTGGTGAATTCCAAACCGGAGACCGTAGACCCGGAGTGGACCGGGGAGAGGCTGCCGTCGCTGCGCACGACAAGATCGGGAGCCTGTCCGAAAATCCAGCGGCCGCCGCCTTGACTCCAGTAGTTGTTGGTTAGAATGCGCAGGCCTTGGATCAACTCGATGTTCAAATTCACCTGCCCGCCGACGCCGTTCGCGCTGTAATGCTGGTTGTTCAGGGGATTCCAGACTCTGAATGTTCGGGCGGTGCCTCCGATTTCGAGGTGTAACGCCCGCCCGTTTTTGAGTTTTGGATCGAACGCGATTTTTGCCACGGCATCCGGGTGCACAGCTGGAACGCTCAAGTTTGTCATGCCGTTGTTCAACTGCGACGCATAGGGAGTGGCCAGGGCGCTCGGCAGAGTAATCAAACCTCCTCCCGAGGAGCCTCCGATATATTGTTCCGCGCTTTCGAGTGAGACTCCTGCCGCCACGCTGTCGCTCGGGTGGTAGACGAAACGGAACTGGGGATCTCGACTGAAGGTCAGGCCCAGCTGGTAGTTCACATCGATTACGTGGGTGTAAAACAGATCAACCGGCAGCGGTGAGATCCCCTTTCTGCCTGGGGTGATCATGCTCCACGATTGCCCTCCCAGAATTTCCCATTTGCCTTTGCGCACATCCGCCCAGTAAACGCGCAGGCGGAAACTGTCGCTGTTTGTGCTGACGGCGGCATTCGTCGGGACAAAGCCGAGAAAGTCGGACTCCCAATATGCGGTAATCGTCGCGCCTTTTACCTTGGCATCCACGCGGGCCCCGACGCGCGAGTTCTGCGCGCTAAGCCGCGATTCGGTCAGCTGTCCCTGGGTTGTGTTCCCGTATGGAATGCTGCCGAAGTTCGTACCGATGCCCGTGCCCGGCGCCGTGCTGCGATAAACGCCGGTAAAATCGATGAACGCGATAGGGGTGACGTATGCGCTTCCGATCTTGAACTGGAGCGGAGCAGTTTCCTGGCCTGCTGGCGCTTGAGGCGGAGGGATAGTGACCGGGGCCGCAGCTGTTGTGGGGGCTCCACCGGAGTCCTTGCCCCCCGCCACGCCCGGGCTCGACTTGGCCGAATCGGACTGAGCCGGCGCTTGCTTTGCCGCACTCCCATCCTGCAACCCTGAAGCCGCCGCCACCGAGGTAATGAGAAGAAGAAATATTCCACAAAGAAGGAGTTGCAGCCTTCTACCCATCGCGATTTTCATTCATAGCTCCTGTTGTTGGTCGGCTTATACGTGGTATGCAATTACCACCTCAAGCCGACAAAGTTGCTGATCAGGGACCCCGGGGGACTTTCGGAAACCGGGGGAAACCAGGAAACCAGGGACGCCACCCTATTTCACAAATCGATGAACAAGTCTATGTTCTCAAAAGATAGTGGCGTCCCTGGTTTCCTGGTTTCCCGCTCAGCGCATCCACCAGAGGCTTGCCATCGTGCGTTGCCTGCTGCATAGCCTGCATCCTGGTTTGAGATGACACCAGGAATATGGCCGCAGCCATGACACTGGCCCAGATCTGCCGGCGATAGATGTTCTTTTATTCATCTACAGAGGATCATTCCACCTTCTAATGAGATGCGAGTGGGCTGCTCCGATCTACGGCTTTGTTGGTTCTAAGCTCGAAAGGATCTCCGGACATGAACATCGCATCCGAGCAAAAACTATATTAAATATGCGTGAAGATGACATGAGTAATTTATTAATGTTAGGTTAAGAAAGCCTGAACTCCGGAGCTCTCAACGACAAGGAGATACGAGGCCCATCACCCCCACTGCCAACGCCAGAAATGATTCATCTCTCCGGCCGTGGCCTCCAGCATGGTGTGATAATTATGTGAGATTGCTGCAAGAGCAGGGAATTCAGATCAGCCTGAGCCGGCCTTGGGAATACCTATGACAACGCCAAAGCTGAATCGTTTATTGAGAATCTGAAGCAGGAGGAGGTAAATGGCCGCAATTTTCGAGACATCGATCCCCAATCCAATCTATGAAGAATGTGAGTAATGCCTTTGGGCTCCCGAAGCGCCGAAATATCTCCGGAGCTTCGGCGGCAATCAATTGGCACTGTTCCGCATTAATGACTATCGCGCGGCCGCGCGCGGAAAATACTTGCCAGGAAGACGACACGGTGCGGCATTCGCTCCGATACTTCGTGTTTCGGGGCCGAGGCCTGCTGGTCGAGACGTTGGAGAATCGGATAATTACTCTCCCACAGACCGTTTGCGGCCCAGGTGATCGCCTCAAGAGATACTGCCGTGTTGCACGCATCAGCTGCTGCTTAATTCAAGAGCTATGCTGAGGCACAGAACCAGGAAGAGGGAGAGGGTAAAAGCCGCCCCGGAGGCCAGGTCACCGAGAAAACTCCCCATACCGAACAGAAGCAGCACCGCGACGAGAACAACCCGCGCGCCGATACGCAAAACAACCCTTCGACTTGTTTTCCTCTCGGTGTGCCAGAACATCACGATGTCGAAACATCCAAATGCGGCGCCGCCGTAAGCTACAATCAAAACGACTACCTCCGCAATGCGGCGCACAAGGTGTTGCCAGGTTGTGGCCGACCCGAAGTAACCGCCGGTCATGCCCATGGCCACCAGAGCCAGGCAGAAGCCAATTCCGATCAGAAAGGAGGTGACCCGATTGAGCAGAGAAATTCTTCCCGCGGTTCTATTTTCCGCCCACTTCAGGCTCCAGTTGCATATCAACACAAAGGCGACGCCAGCGATTATAACCACATACGCGGCCACATCCGAGATGTGCCGGACCAGGTTTTCAAAGGCGGTTGCCGGAGCCAGGAAGCCGATAAAGCTCATGGCTTCCAATGTCATATAGAAGGCGAATCCGAACAGAAAGGCGACCAGCAAATTTCGACGTGCCATTTTCGTATCCTCTCAGATGCCGAAAATCAGGCTCCTGGCTTTATCCCGGGTAAACTTGATCCCGATGATACAGGAATTTGCAGCCAATTGCTTCTGGCAACTTGCGCCCTCACCGATTTCGACATGCGGGAAACAACTCGGCCACGAAAACGCGAATAGGGTGGCGGAATGCACAACGGGGAAAAAAGTCAAAATCCTGACGCAGAGGCCGCGGAGCCTAATGGGGTATGGGTGAAATAAGCGGCCCTTTGGAATCCAGAGCCAGCTAGGACTTTTCCCCAACTTCTGAAAAGTGGTGATCTGCTGGTTTGCCGCGATTGATCCTGAGACCCATAACGGATCCGGACGAGCCCTATTACTCCAGGACGAACCGAAGTGCGATATTCCGTATCAGCAGGTGCGCGGCAACGATGAAGAAAGGTCGCGGGGCCTGTTCCCACGCGTGATGAAAGCTCCTATAATGCGGCCATGCAAAAACTGAATCGCTTCAGGTTCGTTCGAGTTGTCACCCTTGCATTAAGCTTGTCCCTGGCGCTCCATCCCGCATCGCGCACGTTCTTGCGAGCATCTGACCAGACGAAAGCTGCCGAAGCGGCTGACATCCTGTGGGATCGCTGGGGTATCCCGCACATCTTTTCCTCCACCATGGCTCCGGCGTTCCGCGCATTCGCCTGGGCTCAGATGGAGAATCATGGCGACCTGCTGCTGCGTCTGTATGGCCAGGCACGCGGCCGGGCCGCGGAATACTGGGGCGCGAGCTATGCTGAGAACGACCGTTATGTCCGCACGATGGGGATTCCCGGACGTGGCCGTGAATGGGCCGCCGCGCAAACTCCTCCGATGAAACTTGTCCTCGAAGCGTTTGTCGCCGGCATCAACGAATACGGGCGCCAGCACGCAGACCGGTTGGCAGGCGATGTCCGGGGCGTCCTACCCGTAACCCTGGCCGACGTGATGGCCCACACACAGCGAGTATTGAACTTCACATTTGTTTCGAATCCGCAGGCGCTGCAGGGGCAGATCGACCGCTGGAATCGCGGCTCGAACACCTGGGCCGTCGCGCCCAAACGCACCGCAGCCGGTAACACGCTGCTCCTTGCCAATCCTCATCTGCCCTGGGGCGACCTGTTCACATGGTTTGAAGCGCAGATCAGCGCCGGTTCCGTCAACGCGTACGGCGCCGCCCTGGTCGGCACTCCTTTCCTCGGCATCGCCTTCACCGACATCCTCGGCTGGAGCCACACGAACAACACCATGGACGGAGCGGATCTGTACGAACTCCAGTTGGCGGGCACCGGATATCGCTGGAATGATGCCGTACGTCCATTCGAGGTCACGACCGAATCGATGAAAATCAGATTGCCCGACGGAGCAATGACGGAGGAAACCCTGACGATTCGTCGTTCCATCCATGGCCCTGTGGTCAGCGAGAAGGACGGAAAGGCGCTGGCGATTCGCGTCGTCGGACTCGATCAGCCCAACGTCGCCGACCAGTACTGGAAGATGGTCAGCGCGCGAAGCCTCGACGAATTTCAATTGGCGCAGCGGGCGTTGCAGAATCCGTTTTTCACCGTCATGTACGCCGACCGGTCCGGCCACATCATGCATCTCTTCGGAGGCAGAACACCGGTGCGTCCCTCGGGTAACTACAACTGGGCCGGCATCGTGCCGGGTGTGAGCGACGCCACGCTTTGGACCACGACCCATTCCTATGACGAGTTGCCGAAGGTGATCGACCCGCCGAGCGGCTGGCTGCAGAACGCGAATGACCCGCCGTGGACGACAACGTTCCCCCCGGCCATCGACCCGAACAGGTACCCGGCTTATATGGCGCCGCGTTCGATGTCCCTACGAGCCCAGCGCTCCGCGCGCCTGATCGAGGAGGATCCGGCGCTCACCTTCGACAAGTTTATCTCCCAAAAGCATTCGACGCGCATGGAGTTAGCCGACCGCATCCTCGGCAACCTGCTCGCAACTGCGAAAGCAGCGGGGGGACCGGCTGCCAGGGCCGCCGAAGTGCTCGCGGCATGGGACCGGTGCGCGGATGCCGACAGCCGTGGTGCGATCCTTTTCGAAGCCTGGACTCGGGAAGCCTCCAAGGCGGGCAACCTGTTTGCGAACCGCTGGAGCGAGGCGCAGCCGCGCACAACGCCTTCGGGCCTGCGTGATCCTGTTGCCGCCGTGGCCGCTCTTGTGGCCGCCGCGACCGATGTCCAGCAACGATTCGGCGCCCTCGACGTGCCCTGGGGCGATGTCTATCGGCTGCGCGTCGGCAAATACGACCTGCCTGCCAACGGCGGGCCGGGCCAGCTCGGCATCTTCCGCGTGGTCGATTTCGGCAAGGAGAGTAATGGTAAGGCCGCGGCCGTCGGGGGCGACTCGTATGTTGCAGCGATCGAGTTCGGCCCGAAAGGCGCGCGCGCGATGTCGCTCATTTCTTACGGGAATGCGTCCCAGCCCGGTTCCCCGCACATCGGCGATCAACTGGAGCTCTTTGCCAGGAAGCAGCTCAAGCCGGTCTGGCGGTCCAAGACGGAAATTCAGGTCAACCTGGAGAAAAAGGAAACGATACGGTGACCGCCATTCCAGCCTGTCCTTCGATTCGATCGATTGCGCTTGCCTGGATGGCGACCGGGCCGGATAATAGAAACATTGATATTCCGTCCTCATCTTTTGCTGAGGGGATCGAATCCGGGTGCTGTCCCGTGTGCCTGCATTTTTTCACCTCGTAGCGCGCTGATTCAAGAATGGAGCATGGGCGAACGTCGATAGATGGCTCTGAAATCTCAATTCGCAATTGCAGAAGGGGAGAATCAATGGCTCGTCATATAAAGATAATGGTGTCGCTTTTCCTGTCGTCCTTGCTCGCCGTGTTTTGCCTGGCCGGCGGTAAGGAAAAAACGACCCCGAATCCGGCACAAACCGCGTCTCTCAGCCAGACTATTATCGTTGATCCACAAATCAATGTCGGAAAGTTTGACAACGGGCTGCGGTATTACATCCGTGTGAACAAAAAACCCGAGAATCGCGCCGAGCTTCGGCTCGTCGTCAATGCCGGATCCGTCCTCGAGGACAACGATCAGCGCGGCTTGGCCCACTTCGTCGAGCATATGGCATTCAACGGCACCAAACACTTTGCCAAGGACGAGATCGTCAAGTTCATGGAATCGATCGGCATGCGCTTTGGCCCCAGCCTGAACGCATTCACGAGCTTTGACGAAACCGTCTATATGCTCCAGATCCCCACGGATAAGCCGGACGCAGTCAAAAACGCATTTCTGATTCTGGAAGACTGGGCGCACAATCTCACCTTTGATCCCAAGGAAATCGACAAGGAGCGCGGGGTCATCGTCGAGGAATGGCGTCAGGGCCGCGGCGCGTACGCCAGGATGCAGGACAAGCAGTTCCCCATCCTGCTCAAAGGCTCGCGCTATGCCGAACGCCTTCCGATCGGGGAGATGCAGATTGTTCAAAATTTCAAGCCCGCCACGCTCAAGAAGTTTTACGCCGACTGGTACCGGCCCGACCTCATGGCCGTCATCGCAGTGGGCGATTTCGACGGATCCGTCGTGCAGAGCCTGATCAAAGAACATTTTGGCACTCTGTCCGGCCCCGCCAAATCCAGGCCGCGGCAGATCTATGAAGTTCCCGACCACCCGGAAACTCTCTATGCAATTGCCACGGACAAAGAAGCGACCATGACAAGCGTCTCTGTCTATAACAAGCTTCCCCTTCACGATCCGAGCACCGTCGGCGCCTACCGCCAGCAGATTGTGGAGTCGCTCTTCACCGGCATGCTCAATCGCAGGTTTTCCGAGCTTGCTCAAAAGCCCGACGCGCCTTTTTTGGGCGCCGGTTCCGGACTCGGACTCTTCGTCCGTTCCAAGGAATCGTTCAGACTCAGTGCTTCGGTTAAGGAAGCGGACACCGAGCGCGGGCTGGATGCACTGTTCACCGAATTTGATCGGGTCGTGCGCTATGGATTCACGCCGACAGAGCTGGACAGGCAGAAACGCGGTGTCTTGCGCAATTTTGAACGCCTCTATGCGGAGAGGGACAATCACGAATCGAGTGCACTGGCGGACGAATATGTACGCAATTTCACCGACCGGGAACCCATCCCCGGCATCGCCTATGAATATGAGCTCTATAAGCGATTCCTGCCGGAGATTACCCTGGCTGAAATCAACAAGCTCGGGAAGAGCTGGACGGGCGACCGGAACCGGGTCGTGCTAGTTAGTGCTCCGCAAAAAGAAGGGTTGGCCGTGCCGGATGGGCCGAAGCTCGCGGCCGCAATCAAGGCTGCGGACACAAAACAGCTCCAGCCTTACGTCGATACGGTAGGCGATCAACCGCTCATGGAGAAGCTGCCTAACCCGGGGAAAATCGTCAAAACAGGTGTGAAGGAAGCCTACGGCATCACGGAGTGGGAGCTCGCCAATGGAGTGAAGGTCGTCCTCAAACCGACGAATTACAAAGAGGACGAAGTCGTTTTTCGCGCCACCAGCCCCGGAGGCACGTCGCTCGCCGGCGACGCAGACTATATTGCCGCCAGCACTGCCAGCGCGGTAATCAGCGCAGGAGGCCTGGGTAATTTCAGCGCCGTCGAACTCCGTAAGATCCTCACGGGAAAGGTGGCGTCCGTCAGGCCGATCATAGGGGAAACGGAGGAGGGCCTTTCTGGAAGCGGATCTCCCAAGGACCTCGAGACCATGTTTCAGCTCATCTATATGACCTTCACGCAGCCGCGGGCCGATGCCACGATCTTCGGCGTGCTCACGGCACAGAGAAAAGCGATGCTGGCCAATCAAAAAGCGAGCCCCGACTACCTGTTCAACGAGATGCTCTCGACGACCATGACCCAAAATCACTTCCGGGCGCGTCCCATGACGCCGGCAATCGTCGATGAGATGAACCTGGATAAATCTTTCGCCTTCTATAAGGACCGCTTTGCCGATGCCAGCGATTTCACCTTCGTCTTTGTGGGGAGCTTTGACTTGGAGGCCATAAAGCCGCTGGTTGAACGATATCTCGGCGCTCTCCCCTCCCTCCGTCGAGATGAGACGTGGAAAAACGTAGGCATGCGTCCTCCAAGAGGGGTTGTGCAAAAGACCGTCACCAAGGGCATAGAGCCCCAGAGCCAGGCGGCTATCGTCTTCACCGGACCCTTCGAGTACGATCAGACGCATCGGATGGCGATCCGGTCGCTATCACTTGTTCTCGACACAAAGCTGCGGGAAACCCTGCGCGAGGATCTCAGCGGTACGTACGGCGCAAGCGTGACTTACAGCTACGCGAAAATCCCTGAGCAACGGTACAGTTTCGAGATCGATTTTGGCTGCAATCCGACGCGGACGAACGAGCTGATCAAAGTCGTTTTCCAGGAGATCGAAAATATTAAGGCAAACGGCCCAACCGAAAAACAGGTCAACGACGTGCGGGAGTCGCAACTGCGGGATCTCGAGACGAACATGAAGCTGAACAGCTATCTCCTCAACCAGATCTACCTCAAATATCAGCAGAATGAGGACCTGAAAGATTTCTTCAGCCTGGCTGACTATTATAAGAAGTTGAACGCCGCGATGATCCATGAGGCGGCGCGCACCTACCTGGACATTGACAATTATGTCCAGGTCACGCTGTTTCCTGAGAAGCAGAAGGAGCCCAGCTTTTTCGAAGAGATGCTGATACTGCTGAGGCAGCCGTCTCTGGTGTGGCAACCGTCCCGTTAACGGCGGCCGGACGACTTGTCGCCAAAAACTGGGCCGTCTCGTTTCTGTGGGATTGCCGTGCGCGCTCGGCGACTGTTGTTCTTCCATCTTCTCGCCCCGAACAATGGCGCACCGGACTGCTCGCGACCCAACCGGGCGTTTCCAGGTATGACACGCGTGCGCGATTCTCACCGGATGGTCACAAACGCCGATTGGGTGCGGCAAAGTCGTACGACTGATGTTATGAGACGGCAGATGGGAAGCATCGGCGCTACGCCGCACGCCTCTCGTATCGATGGTGAAGACCGCCAACTTCCAAATGGCAATGCCAAGGCTGGCGAATCCGGCCGCGGCAGCCAAAAATGAGATTGTTGACAAATAATAGATCATCATGGATCAACTCGCTCGACACTCTCACCTTGCATTCACTTGGATCAACACTGCTATGCGAGATCATTATCTGCGGATCAATCATTCTGACTAAGCAAAAAACGGTCAGCGGTTGTTCCGAGGCGGTGAGCGGCCAGATCAGATGGAATTAGTCCTCGCAAAAGCGCACAGACACGGCTTCTCAGGCTGACATTAGACAGACTATGACGCCCGTCGCAGGCGGATTTAGCTCCCGGGGACCCGCAGGATATAGCGTGGAAATTGCAATAGGCGATGGACTTTCCAACACAAGTTAACCGAGTGATTCTTTTTGGTTGGAACGAAGTCTTTATCTATCCGTTGAGCCTATTCTTTCCTGGCGAAGCAGTCCCACCTGCGCCGGGGCGCACCCAAGCGCATGAAAAGCACAACCGTTGTGCGAAGCGCCTTGCGGCGTCATGCCACCGCACCAAAGGCTCCGCCTATTTTCGGAACAGCCCCCCATGCGCCGGGGCGCACCCAGTAACGCATGAAAATGTTGCGCTCTCGCCACAGGTTTCCTGTGCCGCCCTGTCAGGGCTCTTACCGCTCGATGCCGGCTTCCCAGGGCTCACGCCCTGGGCTCTGCTGCTCTACTCCTTCGGGGTTTCCAAGGTCGTGCAATGCATAGCCCTGAAAGGGCGGGACAGCAAAGCCCAGGGCGTGAGCCCTGGGTAGAGAACCGGAGATCTCAAGCCCTGAAAGGGCGGCACAGAAACACACAAGTGGTTCGGCGCCGCAATCGCTTCTATTTTCGAAGCAGCATCTTGTGAAAGCAGCGCGGTGCCTCCGTGACGGGAAATCCACTACGTTCCGGGCGCATTACCGCGTAACCAGAAACTACGCCTCTCACTCCCGCGAAGTCCCGATCGCGTTAATAACCTCTCAAACATCATCCAGCCCAAGTAGGTTGTTTACGGTTTGACGGCGTCGTTGATGTGTGTAATTGACGCGAAGCTCGTATCTCGGGAGCGTGCCAGTCTCCGGTATCCGACTCCCTCGCACAAGTGCTGCGGAATCAGCTACCCTGGCCGCACCGAGTCGATTATAATCGCACCAAATTCATTAGCCTGTAATTGCGGTGCGCGAATTGCCAGTGGAGGGATCATCCTTGATCGGCAACACCATCTCGCACTACCGAATTATCGAAAAGCTCGGCCAGGGTGGAATGGGCGAGGTCTTCCTGGCGGAGGACCTCTCATTGGGCCGGAAGGTCGCCCTCAAGTTTCTGCCGCAAGACATGCAACCGGATTCCGACGCTCACAAACGGTTCCTGCGCGAAGCCAAGTCCGCGGCAGCACTGGATCACCCCAACATCTGCGCCATCCACGAATTCGGTGAAGTCGAGGGCAAAGAATTCATTGTGATGGAATACGTCGACGGTCAAACGCTTCGGGACAGGCTTGCCAAAGGGCCGGCGCTGCTGAAAGAGGCGCTGCAAATCACAGCCGAAATCGCCGAGGCGTTGGAGGCAGCGCACGAAAAAGGAATCATTCATCGCGACCTCAAGCCTGCGAACATGATGCTGACCAAGAAGGGTCACGCCAAGGTAATGGATTTCGGCCTGGCCAAACATATCATGCCGCCGGGGGGGATGCTGAGTCAGGAAGAGACGATCACCGCCCTGACCAAAAGCAGCACAACCGTAGGAACATTAGCTTACATGTCTCCCGAGCAGCTCCGAGGCACGGAGGTTGATGCGCGATCGGACATATTTTCATTCGGCGTCGTTCTATATGAGATGCTGACAGGAGTTCATCCGTTCAAGCGAGCATCCGGAATTGAAACAGCAAGTGCCATTTTGAGCGAGATGCCGCCTCCGCTTGATCAGTACAAGCGCGGACTTCCCGATCTGCTCCAACACACCCTGATGAAGATGCTGGCCAAAAATCCTGAGCAGCGCTGTCAGTCTGCGCATGAGGTTCAGGCGAAACTGAGGCAGGCACTGTTTAGTGGACAGGCAGGATTGGCACCTCGGAGATTTCTTCGCCCAAGCAGGCTGGTGGTTGCAGTGATCGCTCTTGTCTTCGTTGTTGCGGCTATCTGGTGGGTACGCAGTAACCATTTCAGGTCACCACCCGCTGCGCTGGCGTTCAAAGAGCGCGACTGGATCCTGATGGCGGATTTCAAGAACCTCACGGGCGACAAGGTCTTTGATGTTGCCCTCGATACCGCAATGGCCGTGAGCATCCAGCAGTCGAAGTATGTGAACGTGTTTCCGCGGAGCCGCGTGCAGCAGACACTGGCAAGAATGCGAAAGGATGGAGTTGAGAGACTCGACGAAGCTGTCGGCAGGGAGGTCGCGATCAGAGAAGGGATCAAGGCGCTCGTGGTGTGTGGCATCAGCCGGATCGATGAAGACTACTTGCTGACATCCGAGATCGTGGATCCCAACACGCAGGCCGTCGTGGCTTCCGACTCATCTCAGGCCAAAGGGAAGGCCGGTGTGCTTCCAGCCCTGGACGAGCTTGCCAAGAAGACACGCGAAAAGTTGGGAGAGTCGCTGGCGAGCATCACCCAGCAACGGGTGTTACTGCCGGAGGCGACGACCTCGTCCCTGGAAGCGTTGAAGGCCTTCGCTGAGAGTCGACGTGCGAGCGGTACGACAGCTACTGAGTTGCTGAAGCAGGCCGTCGAGCTCGATCCCGATTTCGCCTTGGCGCACGCGGATCTGGGCGTTAGCCTCTTTATTGATGGCGAACGCCCAGCCGGGGAGGATCATTTCAGGAAGGCCCTGAGTCTTCTCGATCGACTGACCGTGCGGGAGCGGCTGTGGATCCGTGCCGTCGTGGAGGACTGGCGCGGGAATCGCGACCAGGGGATCGAGAACTACAAGCTGTACCTGGCACAGTACCCCGACGATTCTGTGGCGTGGTTCCGGCTGGGTTATGCATACCAAATCACGTCGCGTCAGTCCGAGGCGATACAGGCTTTCGAAAAAGTGCTCCGAATCGATACGTCCGATGCCAGTTCCTACATCAATATCGCTACGTGCTACAACGGTTTGCGACAGTACCAAAAGGCGCTCGTGAACTACGAGCGCGCGTTCCAGCTGGAACCTGCGGACTTGACCGCCATCTTCGTCAACCGGGAGTACGGCTTCATGTTGGTGAATATGGGACAGATTGAGAAAGCGACCCAGGTTTTCCAGAAGGCCATCGCATCGGCCGACATGGATGAGAAGGCTAAGGGATACCGCTCGCTGGGCCTGCTCGCAATATACCGGGGCAAATACAACGACGCAGCCGGATATCTCAAGGAATCGATGCTCTTGAACAAGGCCAGGGAGGGTACGCTTAGTGAGCTTCGTGACCACTTGTACCTGGCTGCCGTGTTCAGCACGAAACGGATGGATGGCGCATTCGATAAGGAAATGGCTGAGGTCAGCCGGCTGTTGAAGGCAAACACGTTCGGTCCGGATTGGCTGCTCGAGGTGGGGAAGGTCTATGCGAGAAAGGGAAGGATCCAGGAAGCAAGGAGCGTTCTGAAGGAATTATCGCGCCGAGTGGGTGACCCGCAGGCGGTCTCCGGCGTCAGCAGGAGCAATCGGGGAGATCAGGCGGCCTACCTTTACCTGAAGGGTGAGATCGAGTTGGCCCAAAACCGGTTCGAGGAGGCAATTGCCTCATTCGAAAGCGCTGGGAAAACGGAAGACGCGAGTCCTGACGAGCCTCTGGCACGCGCCTATCATCTGAGCGGCAGACTAGATGAGGCGATCGCAAAATACCGAGCGTACCTGAGCAGCAATCAGCCAGACGAGGAGTCCTGGGTGCTCGCACGCTATCATCTGGCCCGTATCTACGAGCAGAAGGGCATGCGAGAAATGGCCGCAGAGTCCTACAAAGAGTTCCTTGATATGTGGAAAGAAGGCGACGGAGACCTGCCACCGCTCGTTGATGCAAAAAGGCGATTGGCGAACCTCACGTCCGGGGGGGCGAGGTAACGGTTTATGTTCGACATTCATGGAAATCAACGAGAGAGTTGGACTTTGGTTGCCGCGGCCATGGCCGGCACGATCAGCGGAGTCGGGTTGGACTGGAGGGACTTCTTGCGTGCCTCACGCGCCTCCCTGCCTCTCTAAGTCACAGCCATAGGCAGTTCTGGCAGGAGACTACACCCGAAGAAAAATGGCGGAGCAGACCAATCCCCGGCGGGCTTTGGGGCCAAAGCTGAATGTGAACAATCCCACTCAGGCAAAACCCAAGCGTCACCAGCGTGATTCAATGCGGAAGTCGGAAGAGAGGCTGGCGATCGAATCGCCTGGAACCCCAGTGGAATCCCGTGGCGTCAGCGCGGTTTTGTTTGATTTGCTAAGTCGCTGATTCTATTGGTGGAGCTGGAGAGGATCGAACTCACTACCTCCTGACTGCCAGGCAATGCTCCTGGGTTTCACAACTTCCTCGAGCCAGTAAGTTGCTGAAAACATAAAACATCCAATTGTAGTAACTTGCTGATTTTGTGTGAGATTGGCACGTTTCGGAGCGCTTTTCTCACACCAATTCTCACACCAAAGTGTCTGTGGAACTTGCCTCCAGACCAAAGTGATCGCGAGCAATACAGGCATAGAATGGTCTTTTCCGGTTAACCTTGGGAATCTCTCGCTAAAGGCTGCGCGGAGCGCGTGGACTTGACATTGACAGCAATTTGAGTAATTTTACTCATCATCGTGAGTAAATGGAGTGCAGCTCGATGGAACTCAAGTTCAGGCGCAACCTTTTCTCGATCCTCCGCAAGCGGATGGGCGAACCGCGCCGGTTCTTGCAGGTCCTGGCGGGCCCGCGCCAGGTGGGCAAAACAACCTTGGCGCGCCAACTCGCTGAGGAACTGGCCATTCCATCCCATTATGCCACCGCCGACGAGCCGACGCTCCAAGATCGTGCATGGGTCAATCAACAGTGGGATATCGCGCGATCACTTGTGCGGGACCGGAAAGGCACCCGGTTTGCGCTGCTCATCATCGATGAGGTTCAAAAGATTCCGGGCTGGTCGGAGACAGTCAAGCGCCTGTGGGACGAAGATACGGCAACAAGCGTGCCGCTTCTTGTCCTCCTATTGGGTTCGTCACCTCTTCTCATGCAGAGAGGATTGACCGAGAGTCTGGCGGGCCGTTTCGAGATTATCCCGGTCCCCCACTGGTCTTATGCTGAGATGAAAGAAGCGTTCGGCTGGTCCTTTGAACAATTCGTCTATTTCGGCGGATATCCCGGCGCGGCGTCACTGATTGGTGAGGAACAGCGCTGGCGCCAGTATGTGGTAGATTCCTTGATCGAAACCACCGTCTCCCGCGACATCCTGCTCATGACCAGGGTGGACAAGCCGGCGTTGCTCCGCCGTCTCTTTCTTCTCGCCTGTGAATATTCAGGGCAGATTCTCTCTTACCAGAAGATGCTCGGTCAACTGCAGGAGGCCGGAAATACAATTACCCTGGCCCATTATCTGGATTTGCTGAAAGGCGCCGGACTGGTTGCCGGCTCTGACCAAATACTCCGGGCAGAAAGTCCGCCAACGCGGGTCGAGCCCCAAACTTCAGGTGCTCAATACTGCGCTCATGAGCGCCCTGGCCCATACTTCTTTTGCGCACATCTACGCCGACCGAAACCTCTGGGGTCGCCTTATCGAGTCTGCCGTGGGCGCCCATCTCTTGAACAGTACGAGCGGCACCGGCATCGAAGTCCACTATTGGCTCGACCGCAGCCGCGAAGTGGATTTTGTCCTTGTTGCCGGTAGTGTCGTTGTCGCCATCGAAGTTAAGAGCGGCCGGCGCGGAACGGCCCTTCCCGGCATTGCTTCCTTCGCCCGCACGTTCCCTGTAAAGCGACAACTCCTGGTCGGCGCATCCGGCATCGCGCCGGAAGATTTCTTGATTACCCCGGCGGCACACTGGATAGATTGAATTCGGATCCCGCCGTTCTCTGGTCGGCGGCAGCGGTGGCCTGCATCGAGAGAAAAAACGTGGAGCTGCCTCAATCCCTTTCGAATCCCGTATACCAATGCCGCGCCTCTCCCATAACTGAGCGACCGCACGGACAGAAACTGCAGAACCTGCTTTTTTCCACGCCAGCCATCCCCCCTGCCAAAAAAACAGCATCTTCCGGCCCAGTGCGCAGCAAGGACGCAACAACCACGCAACATGGCGCCGCCCTCGTTGCCCGGCGCGATCCTAGGCCGAAGGCTTAGGAATGGTGTCTTACTCATCACTTCCGCCGCAGGCCGGCAAACCTGCACCGGACAAACGCCGGACAAATATCGAACGGAAATCGAAAAGATGTCGAACAAACATCGAACAAAAGCGGCAAAATACGCGGCGAGCCCCCTCGTTCATAAGCCCGGATACATTCATCTGTCTGGGCGGGAACGGGATCATTAGTGGATATGCTGCTACCGGCGACTCTGGAGGTATTGCGTCTCGGGTCGCGAGAGGCTCCGCTCGACCGTCCCGAGAACTTCCAGCAAAACTTCCGTGATTTTTCGGATCAATCTGTCGTTCGCCGCGTTCACGCCGCGATGGCGCCATGCATGGCGCGGGAATCGCGAATAAGCAACATACACGTTCCCCCATGACATCCACCAGGCCAACCCCCTGGTCACCGCTGCCGGGATCCTTGGCCAGGGAAATGCCTTAGAACAAAAAGATAGGCCCGAAAATTGAGCCTAATCCCGATTTTCAGGCCCCCCGCGCTGCCCAGCCCGTTCAATGTGAAAGATTTCGAGTGGTCCGTCCCCGATTCGGCAACAACAAGAAAATCGATTGAGACAAGATCCCTGAGATGATTGTCCAGGAACGTGCGCCAGGTCTTTAATGGCGGTTTCTTCCGCTTCGGCATAAGACGCGCGACCGTCCGCTCCGAGATGTCGATCCCGAGCTTTAACAGTTCTCCGTGGATCCGCGGGCTCCCCCATAAGGGGTTCGCTTCCACCATCTTCCGGATCAAATCCCTGATCTCTCTGCTGGTTCCTGGACGGCCAAGCGGAATTGCAGAATCCACGCCAGGTCATAGGATTCTGGTCGCCAGTCCCAGTTTTCTTGAAAGACTTGGCAAGAGTCGTTTCATTGGTGTTCGGAACTGTATTGACCTTGATTTACTGTCCATGAGAGCATACGCATTACGGAAGTACCGTCAGGCGCAGATCCCGGAGGGATTCCTGAGATGCCCGATACAATTGCAGACTCTATACCCAGGGAAAAACATGGAGAGACCCGTTTTGGGGTGTGCCTGCAAGCCATCCGCAAGGCCCGTGGACTAACCCAGGTTAAGCTTGCCGAGGCCGCCGGCACCGTCCAGGGGCGATATCCTTCTGTGAAACCGAAGCTGGTTTCCCGCAGGGCGACAAGCGGCGGACGGTGCGGGCAGGTTGAGCGGGGTCTGGGAAGCACGGGTAGAGGGGCATTGCCGGGATCGTCGGGCCCGGGATTTCTCAGGGAAATTTCGCGCAGCGGGGCGCTAAAGTCATTGCAGACGTGCCGAGGCAGAGATTCCCGTCGACGGGTGATTGAATTAAATCCTCACTGCCTTGCAGGTGCTGCCCGATGCACTTTGATATACTTGGAGAGATCACGCACGTTGAGACGATAGCCGTCGGAGCACGCATCCGGGAACTCCCCCGGCTGGAGAAGCAGTATGGAAGCGGAAGGTGGCGCAAGATGAAGGGCCAGGCCATGATTCGCCTGCAAAATTCACGCGTCGTCAGGGCCAAGCTCCACTGGTACGAAGCGCATGGCATTGGCCGGAAGGAATTAAAGAGAAAGCGATACCTTGACTGAATAAAACCTATGCCTGAAAACAAAAAGAGCGAGGCTGAATTTGTGGTTTGCCTCAAAAATGAGGGGTACATAGCTTCGCTCGAGCTGCACAAGATTTACCGCGTTCTTCCTGATCCGGAAGCCGAGAAGGATGGCGACCTGCGGATCGTTGATGAGAGCGGCGAAGACTATCTATACCCGAAAGACTGGTTCGTTCTCATTGAGGTGCCGGAAGTCGTTGAGGCCTCCTTGCTGAGAACGGCCTGAATAACAGGCGTCACGCAGCAGGTCGGCGCCGCCGGGGAACGACGCAACATCGCCTTGCTCCGGAGCAGATCAAAGCGCTGGCTCAGGCGCTCAATGCCACTGTGGATTATTTGATCGGCATCGCCGGAAACGGGAGGGAATCCAAAGGACCTGCCGGCAAGGTCCTGTCGTTCGCCAAAAACTGGACCGGCTCGTTTCTGCAGGATCGCCGTGTGCCCTCGGCGGCGATTTTTCTTCCATCTTCTTGCTCCAAACAATGGCGCACCGGACTGCTCGCGACCCAACCGGGCGTTTCCAGGTATGACACGCGTGCACGATTCTCACCGGATGGTCACAAACGCCGATTGGGTGGGGCAAAGTCGTACGACTGATGTTATGAGACGGCAGATGGGAAGCATCGGCGCTACGCCGCACGCCTCTCGTATCGATGGTGAAGACCGCCAACCTCGGGAATCTCTATCACGTGACCATGTTCGGGTGTTTGGACCGGGCAGGATTTCTTTTCGACAGCCACGTCCAATAGAGGGCGAATCCCTTCCGATGCCATCGAACCACCGTAGCCGGCTTGACGACGAGCAGCGACTCGTGCCACCTTTCCCAGATTCGAGAGATCCAAACCCAAAACAGCCGATCCGTTCTTCGAATCCGCAATCGTTGGTGATTGCGGTTTAACACCGCAAGTTGCTGAGGAAGCGCGGGATTCTCGAACGCCAACTCACGGCGTTCCTTTAATCCAACACTTGGCAGGGCAATCATGCAGAACAGTGCCTTGATCATAGCTGCTCAGCCTGCCATCGCGAAACCAGAACGTCAATGTTATGAATGTGGATGGGGTATTGGCAAGGCACAACCAGGTGAGCACCGACAAACGCAGCGGCATCACCAACGACCCGAACCGCCTGGACGATCCCGAATACATCGTCCGGCTCATCGGCCAGGTCATCACCGTAAGCCTGGAGACGGTGAAGATCGTAAAGAACCTGCCGCCACTCGAGCCTGAGCCGCACGGAAAAGGCGCGTGATTTTCAGATCCACACGCCTGCGCCTCCTGCCGGGCACCGATGATGCTCCTTGACCTTTCGATTCCGTGTGTGTACGTTCTAATCAAATGAAGAACCTGGAGATCGCGCTTCAAACAGGAGACAGGCTCAAGTCGGCGGGAGTGGAACTCGTGTACCTGTTTGGCTCCGTTGCCGAGGGCTACGCGAACTCCGTGAGCGACCTCGATTTCGGGATCGTCTTCCGAGACTCGGGGAAGGTCAGTTCTGATTCTTTCGCCGTGTACAACGAATTATACGACATCCTGACCGACGCTTTCCTAGTCGGGGCTATTGATATCGTCTTCCTGCAGTTGGCCGGCCTGGAAGTCTGTTCGGACGCCATCAGGCATGGCCGGCTTCTCTTTGCATCTTCTGAGGATGCGCGCTACGAATTCGAAGAGCGGGTCATGATCCTGTACGCTGATTTCAAGCCGCTTCTCGACAATTTCAACGAGGCGGTTTTGCAGAGGATCTGAGGCATGACGCGACCATCGATCAAGATTCAGTCGGTCATTCCCCGGCTCGACGGCATAGCCAGAGACAGGCTGATGCTCCAAAACCTGGGGGATTTGCCGGACGCAGAATTTGCGAAGGAAGAGAACTTTGTGCGCGCGCAATTCTATTTGCGCCGGGCGCTGGAAGGGATCTTTCACATCGGCAGCCACATACTGTCCCGCATCCCTGGAGGACGGGTGACGGAATACAAGGCCATTGCCCTCAGGTTAGGGGAAGTCGGGATCGTGCCTCGAGAATATGCCGACAAGGGCCTTAAAGCAATGGCGGGCTACCGCAACCGGCTGACGCATTTCTATGCCGATGTGAATCCGGCGGAGCTGCAGCGGATCCTGAAAAACGATCTCGGCGATTTCGACACCTTTGCCGCCGCAATCAAGGCGCTTCTCGAGCACCCGGAACCTTTCGGCCTTTCGGTTGAGTGAGCCGGCATCCCTGGAACGATTTTTCGCGCCGGCCATGATACGACGCGAGATTTTCAGCGCTCACTCAAGCCGACATGCTGGATCAGCTTTCGAACGAGCGATGGCGCACCCAGCGAACCCCCTCTTCAGGAGCGGTGCCGTAGCCGACGAAATCCCCAAGAAGGAGCAAGCGATCGTAGGATGCGTCCAGCATCTCGAGGGCGTCGATATTGGCATGAATATCGGCGAGGATCAGGCAGCGCATTGGAATCTCACCTCGTGAACGCAGCCGGTTCCAGTGAATGCTACTGAGGTGCCTGCAAAGTGGACGGCCGTGTAGCATCCACAGCTTGGCGTGCAGCAATCTACTTCAGCGTGAAAACAAGGAAGTACTGATAGGGCAGGAAGGTATGCTCTTTGGCGAGCTTGAATCCGTTGGTTTCCATCTGCCGCACCAGGTCTTCGCGCGCGATCTTCATTTCGACCGGGGGGCCGACGGTAAGTTCCTTCTTGTGGAACTCGATCATGATGACCTGGCCTCCACTGCTGTCCAAGATAGCGCCGAAACCGTCATTTGGGACAGGCTAAACCATTGAAAATAAAGGACCGCGAAATCCGGGCCAAAATGAGGTTGCTATCCCCTGAGAAATGCTGTCCAAATTGGCGCGGGGAGCAAAAAATCGGGCGAAACACCCCAGAACCCTTTGCAGAGGCCGCTCTGTTAGACATTTTGGCTAGTTTTCACACGAAGGGCTGGTCGCGAAATCAAAGATTCTAAACCTATTTTGGACAAGAGTGGGCCTCCGGGCTTGAGCATTTTCTTCATCAGCCCCAGGTACTGTGTCTGGTTTGCAATATGATGCCAGGTGTCGCAGAAAAAGAACCGGTCGATTGAAGCGTCCATAAGAAACGGGTCATCGGGCGCTGCAAGAACGGTCGCAATATTCTTGAGTTGCATATCCCGGAAGCGGCGATTCATGTATAAGATCATGTCAGGGTTGATGTCGACTGCGTAGACCTTCCCCTTGTCCCCGACATGGTGCGTAAACCGCCATGCAAAGTATCCTGACCCGGCGCCGATGTCCGCCACTGTCTCCCCTTCTTTTAAGTCGAGGGCCATTACCACGTCATGCGGCTTCTGGTAAGCATCACGCTGCGGGTCTTCCAGTGATGCAATATAGGCCTTCGGATCCTGGTGCAGCTTATGCATCTCTTCCATAGTCATCTTGCCTGGAATCTGAGCAGCGAGATAGGCCGGCAGAAAAATCAAGGCTATTAAGGCAAATCGGTTTCTCATATGTTTGCTTCTCCTGTCTGGATATCTCTTTTCAACAAGGACGACTAATACAGTTGCTCATGGTATCACGCTGATGGAATCAATACATTGTTCAATCTTGCATTACCGCTCGTTGACTGGCGGACAGGGCTGCTTGTTTCCCAAGCCCTCCGGCTTCGCCTTGCATTGACGAAACGCACTGCTGTCCGCGCTTTGAGGGCAATCGTGGTACATTGTCAAACTGAGTCCAAGGCGCGGTTGTCTCCCAGTATACTGTCTTGCTGTAATGTTGGTTCGGAGGCAATCATGAGCCTCCCGGAGTCCGGAAAGTTCGGCTTCACATGTTCGTTGCCCGTTGATGGGTGAATCCTGCCATATATGGACAAAGCCACACAAGAATCAGCGGGCCTACCGCTCGGGGAGGATAGAGACGCGCTGCTGATGGTGCGGGTCGCGGAGGGGGACTCGAGTGCCTTCGAGGAACTGGTGATCCGGAACCAGTCCACCGCCTGGGCATTGGCGGTGCATTACCTTGGTGATGCCACCGAGGCCGAGGATATTGTCCAGGATGCCTTTCTCAAGCTCCTGAAGGCCGCTCCACGTTATCAGCCCACCGCCAGATTCCGCACCTATTTCAGCCGAATTGTCGTCCGGCTTTGCCTGGACTTCCGCGCGAAGAAACGCCCGGCCTACCACGAAGCCCTGCCTGATCGCGTCGATATCGCAAGGGATCCGGAGGCTGTTCTCCGCAATCAAGAAACTGCAAAACAAGTACAGCGGGCGCTCGATGATCTTTCGCCAGCCCAACGCATGGCGATCCTGTTGCGTCACCTGGAGGGCTTCACCTATTCGGAGATCGCCGAGACAATGAGCACCTCTGCGAAGGCGGTGGACTCAATGTTACAAAGAGCCCGACATGCGCTTCGCGTTCGCCTGGATTTCATCAAGAATCATTTCCGGACCTAAAAGACTCGGATTACACCGTGAGCTGGTTTCCCTCTACAGCAGGAATCTTTTGCAAATTCTCGCTTGCGGGCGGGGGATTTTGCGGGTTGGGCCGTTTATAAGGGTGTTTCAGAAGATGGAGGAATCAAAAAGTGTTCGATTGCAGGCAGACTAAGACTCGACTTGGCCGTTACCATGACGGAGAACTGCCTCCGGCCGAGCGCCTTCTTGTGGAGAGCCATCTGCAGGGCTGCAGCCTGTGCAGCAAGGAACTCGAGGAAATCCGCCAATTTTCCACGGCCTTTCAAGGTGCCCTCGTGACTCCGACGGTCCCGGTGGCCCTGGCTCACAGGATCATGGCTCAGGTGCACGCGCAGGAAAAAACCACCTTCTCAGCATGGGACCTGTTCCGTTTCTGGAGGGATTGGCCGTTTTCAATCCGGTTCGCGGCTGTGGCCGTCTCGGTTGCAGCCTGCTACATCGGTCTCGTGATCGGAAGGGCTTCGCTGCCATCCTCGCGATCGGCGGGCGATGACTTGCAGTGGATCGGTATGACCTCCCGGGGTCCGATTGTTGCAGCATACGTGGGAGCCAAACGATGAGACGACATATCAAGACTCTTGCCGTGATCTTCTCCGTGGTTTTAAACCTCGCCTTTTTGGTGAGCTATGGCGTTCGCAGGTTCAGCGATCGACCCCGGTTCGCATATGAAGATCTCGATCTCTCTGCAGACCAACGGGTCCGAATTGAGGCCGGCCGTGACCGCTTTCTGAGTGCTCTCAATGATACCGGAGACAGGATCATCGCAGGACATCTCGAGTTGATGGATCTGATCGCCGCCGAGCCGCCAGACCGGCAGGCGATCGAAGCGAAATTTCAGGAGATTCACTCAACCCAACACTCGATGCAGAACCTGGTCATAGAGCATCTCCTCGAGGACAAGCAGATACTGACCGCCGAGCAGCGGACGAAGTTCTTTGCCCTGCTCAAATCCCGAATCCAGGCGCAGGGCGCTCCCGGTCCCCCATGGCTTCCCGCAGGTGCGCGCGAGAGGAAGAAATGAAAGACCGGCCGGAAGCGGACAAGGGTAGCAACTGCCGGATGTCCCTCCGGCGCGAGAGATCAAGTGAGGTTTGAGGTGAAGGAATGAGGCTTCGATGGGTTTTGGTCCTTTTTGCAATCGTAGTTCTGGCTGGCGGAGGCACCTGGTGGATGCTGAATCGGGCGAGCCCGCAAGCGGCAGATCAGGGGATTTCCGTGGTACCTGTGCAACGCCGTGATCTCGTTGCCAATGTCGCAGCTACCGGAAAGGTCACCGCCATGGTTGGTGCAGAAGTGCGCGTCGGCTCCAGGGTTTCGGGGCGCGTCCAACGGCTGTACGCCAACATCGGCGACGTGGTTCGAACCGGCCAAGTCATCGCGGAGCTGGAAAAGGACGACCAGCAAGCTCTCCTGGAGCAGCGGCGCGCGGAAGTCAAGATTGCCGAAGCCAGAATCTCCTCTGTTGAGGCGCTTCGGCCTCGGGAGATTCAAAAGGCTGAAGCTGGCCTCACCGATACAGAAGCCACTGCCGAGCTGGCAAAAACTGAATTCAGCCGCCAAAACAGGCTGTTTGACAAGGGGTTGGTGTCAAGACAGGAATTGGACACGGCTCGCAAAGAGAAAGAGGTCACCGAGGCCCGAGTCGTTTCCGCAGCGCGTGAACTCGAGCTCGCGAAACAGAGATACACCGAAGACTCAAAATCTGCGACGGCACAGCTTGAGCAGGCCGCCGCCGCTGGGCGTGTCCTCGCGGCGCAGGTTTCCTATGCTACGATCCTCGCTCCAATATCGGGAATCATCAGCTCCGTTTCGACGCAGGAGGGCGAGACGGTAGCGGCTGGACTGAATTCGCCCACGTTCGTGATCATCATCGACCTGCAAAAGCTCCAGGTCGATGCATTCGTTGATGAAACCGACATCGGGAAGATTCGGGTGGGCCAGAAGGCGACCTTCACCGTGGATTCTTTCCCGGACCGTGAATTCAACGCCTCGGTACAGGCTATCTACCCCAAAGCTGTAATCATGGATAACGTCGTGTACTACGATGTCGTCCACCGCATCGACGAGCCGCTCACCGGCCAGCTTCGTCCGGAAATGACGACGAATGTGATCATTTCCCTGGATGCCCGCAAAGGAGTCCTGGCGGTGCCGATACATGCCGTATTGAGGGAACAGGGCAAGTCCGTAGTCTACATCCTTCGCAATGGTCAGCCTGAGCGCCAGACCGTGAGGGTCGGATGGAAGGATTCCGAATGGATAGAAATCGTGGGCGGCTTGAAGGAAGGTGACAAGGTTGTGATCCGGAGCGGCCGAAGACGAATGGAGGAATGTAGCCCATGCTTCAGCTAACGGATATCACCAAGGTTTACCTCACGGGCTCGATGGAAACGCCCGTGCTGCAAGGTATCAGTTTCCAGGTGGACAATGGCGAGTTTGTCGCCATCATGGGGTCCTCGGGGACCGGGAAAACCACGCTGATGAACATCCTGGGATGCCTGGACCTTCCCACCAGCGGTGCCTAGCTGCTGGATGGAGTGGACGTGTTCCGCAACGACGATGACACGATCTCCGCGATCCGCAATCAGAAGATCGGTTTCGTCTTCCAGCAGTTCCATCTGCTTGAGAGAGCTTCGGCGCTCGACAACGTCTTGCTTCCCTTGATCTACGCCGACAAGTATCCGGCCGACGCGGCGGAAAGGGGAAGCACCGCGCTGCGGGCCGTGGGCCTGGCAGACAGATTGCACTATCTCCCGGGTCAGCTTTCGGGCGGCCAGCAGCAGCGGGTGGCCATTGCCAGGGCGCTGGTTACCAATCCCGCCTTGATCCTGGCCGATGAACCGACCGGCAACCTGGATCGGCGTAGCGGATTGGAAGTCATGGCCATCCTCCAAAAACTCAACAGAGAGGGCCGGACGGTGGTGTTGATTACGCACGACCAAAACCTCGCCGAACATGCGCATCGGATCCTGGCCTTGCGCGACGGCAGGATCTTCGAAGAGGCGGCTTCTGAGTCCATTCGTGACGCGCAGGTGGAACTCGATTCGCTCCCTGCCGTTCCTGGATCGGATGAGCCTGCGACGATACAGCGAGGTGCCAAATGAGGACTGGAAGAATAATTCGGCAATCGGTGACCGCGCTAGGCCGCAATCGCATGAGATCGTTTCTCGTGATGCTCGGCGTAATCGTCGGCATAGCATCCATGACTGTGGTAGTGAGCATGGCGAAGGCGGCGAACCGCAAGGTGATGCAGTGGGTCAACAACTTCGGTCCGACGGCGATAATGTTGTTTGCGGGCGGAGGCAAAAACATACCGGGTCCCGACCCGACCGTGGCCACTCTGACCTTTGATGATGCGAAGGCGGTCGAGTCGCAGATCCGGGGAGTCGCGATGATCTGCCCCCAGGTGATGCGGCAGAGAATACCTGCAACTTATCGCGAGCAGTCAACGGAGGTCACAATCCAGGCGGCATCAACGAACTGGCAGGAAGCCTGGAACTGGTATGTTACGGACGGAGAATTCTACGACGAGCAGGACTACTCGGCGGCTGCCCGGGTCGCCGTAATTGGGCAGACGGTCGTCCGAGAACTCTTTCGGGGCGCCAATCCGATCGGAGAGACGATCCGGATAGCAAATGCTAATTTCAAGATAAAGGGCGTTCTCCCGGCTCGGGGAACAAGTCCCATGGGGACCGATATGGACGATCGCGTAATCGTTCCGCTGACGACCGCGATGCGCCGCATGTTCAACGTCACGACGCTCACAATGGTCCGTGTGCGGGTGGACGGCGTCAGCGATGTGCAACGAGTCACGCAGGAGATTCGGGCGCTGATGCATGAACGCCACCAAATACAACCTCCCGACCTGGACGATTTTCGCGTGGTAACGGCGGACGCCGTCGCCGCACTTAGCGAGGCAGTCTCGGGAACTCTGAATAAGATTCTGCTCGCCGTTACGGCGCTTTCGCTTGTTGTCGGCGGCATTGTACTGATGAACCTGATGCTGCTTTCAGTAGCGGAACGACGCCACGAAATCGGGCTGCGCCGGGCGCTCGGAGGGAGGCGTCGAGATATTCTCCTTCAATTCCTGTTCGAATCTCTTGCCTTGACCTCAGCTGGAGGGTTGGCCGGATTGCTGGTGGGGATTGTCGCTGCCATCGTGCTGGGAAGAGTGACCACGAACGCGACTGCCCTCTCATGGGAGCCTCTGGCGCTGGCAGTGGCCCTGTCCTTGCTGGTCGGGCTGGTTTTCGGGTTGGTCCCGGCGCGCCGCGCGGCCAAAATGCCGCCTGTCCAAGCATTACGCTGAGCGCCGGATACAAGCGCCTGAGGAATCGCAAATGAGGTGGACTCGGGGTCTGAAGGTATCGACTGAGATGCTGATGGCCCACAAGCTGCGCACGGTTCTCTCCTTGCTGGGAATCGTCGTCGGCATCGCGACGGTCAGCGTGATGGCGGCCGTCGGGCGCGGTTCCGAGCGGAAGGTCATGGACGGGATTCGCAGCATGGGAACCAACCTGATCTCGATCAGCGCCGGCAAAGTCACCCTGATTGCGGGGAGGGAACGCCAGGGCGCGGTGGTGACCACGCTTTTGCCCGAAGACGCCGGCGCCATTCGAAGCGCAGCCTCCGATCTGGTGGCGCTAGTGGCGCCGGCGCAGTCGAAAAAATTGCCTGTCAAGTTCGAAGAGGTCGGACTGAAGACCAACATCGTGGGTACGACACCGGAGTTCCTGGCCATTCGCAACCTCCAGCTGGAAGCGGGCGAACTTTTCGATGACCAGGACGACCGCGCCTCCCGGCGTGTGGCCGTCGTGGGACAAACCATGGTGCGGGAACTCTTCGGAGGAGTCAGACCCCTGGGCCAGACAATCCGCGTGGGGAAGGTCCCGTTCGAAGTGATAGGAGTCCTGGCGCCGGCCGGTGTTGATATTAACGGCGCCGATCAGGATGACCAGATTCTAATTCCTCTGCGGACGGCGCTGCGTCGCGCATTCAACATCGTGTATGTGAACAACATTTATATTCAGATCCGATCCGAGGGACAAATGGCGGAATGCGCCGGCCGGCTGAGCCAAATCCTGCGGGATCGGCACCGCCTGAGGGCCGGCAAGCCGGATGATTTTACGATTCAGAATCAGGCCGAGCTGCTGAAAGCACAACAGGAGACGCAGCAGACGTTTACTTCCCTGACGGTGGGGGTCGCTTCGCTGTCATTGGCGGTGGGCGGAGTCGGCATCCTGGCGGTGATGCTGATGTCCGTGCGGGAGAGAGTGAAAGAGATCGGTCTGCGGCGCGCTTTGGGCGCTCGACGCGGAGATATTCTATTTCAATTCCTGGTCGAGGCCGTGATGCTCAGCCTGTCCGGTGGCATCGTGGGCGTTTTCGTGGGGATTATCGCGACCTTTGTGGTGGCGCGCCTCGCCGGCTGGGAGGCCATTTTGTCACCACAAACCATCCTTCTGGCGGTGGCAAGCTCCGTCGGCATCGGATTGCTCTTCGGAACGATTCCCGCCCGGAAGGCATCCTTGGCAAGTCCCGTACAATCCCTGCGCGCGGAGTGACGGGCCATCATCAGGAGAGACTCTGCAGCTTAAGGAAATGATGATGCACTTGATCAGGGCAATAGGCTTCATGGCGGCCTTTTCTCTCGCGGCATTGGCAGCCCCTCAGAACACAGAGGAGACTGCCCGTGAACTTGAGGCGATGCTGATCGCTCCTTGCTGCTGGAGCCAGCCGGTATCGCAACACTATTCCGAGGCGGCGGATCAGATCCGAAGAGAAGTGCGCGAGTTTCTGGCAGCTGGAAAATCGAAGCAAGAAATCCTGGATTACTATGTGTCGATGTATGGGGAACGTATCCTGGCCAGCCCGCGTCCGCGTGGATTCAATCTCCTGGCCTATGTGCTCCCATGGGTATTTCTGCTTACGGGTACAGCCATAGTGGTCATTTTCCTCAAGAAGCAGGTAAGGCAGCTCCGCGAAAAGCAACCGTTCGATGCTGTTCGAGGTCCCTTGGATGAGCAGTACATGCGTAGTGTGGAAAACGAAATACGCAAACTGCAGTGAGGGCGACTCTTCCGTTTCAGGAAACAATTTGGGACTGGACCAAACACACGCGCAGCAAGTCTTGAGGCCATATGACCTCCGAGAAGAAGGGCGACGGCGAAACGAGGGGATATCGCATGACGTCAAGTACGGCAACAGATCCCGGGCCGATGGCAACAATGGAAGCAACAGGTGAGGCTGCGATCAGACCGTCATTGCCCTGCCTTCTGCTGTCTTTTCTAAAGCTGGGCGCCAGCGCGTTCGGCGGCCCGTCCATGGTCGCTTATATTGGCAAGATGGCGGTGGAGAAGAATCGCTGGATGAGCAAGGAGTCTTTTTTCGATGGCGTAGCTCTCTGCCAGCTGATGCCCGGCGCGACTGCAATGCAGACATCGGCCTACGTCGGACTGAGAACACGCGGGATCATGGGGGCGGCAGTCAGTTTCATTGGATTCGGTTTCCCTGCTTTCCTGCTCATGATGATCCTCTCGGCTCTATATGCCCGCGCGCACAGCCTGCCGGGCGTGGTTTCGGCATTTAGCGGGCTTCAGGCGATTATTGTTGCCATTGTTGCGAATGCAGTCGTGTTGTTTGGGCGAAATGCGCTGAAGAACTCGAGAGACGCGATCATTGCCGTTATTGCCGCGATCATGTTTGGGTTCGGCGTTAACCCGATCGCAGTTCTCTTGGTCGCTGCTGCACTTGGGCTGGTGCGAAATGCCAAAACACCCGCTCGACGCTCGATAACTGAATCGCCGGCGAGATCCCGCTTTCCCACAGCTCTATTGACGCTTATTTGGGCTGCCGCCGCAGGTTTTGGCTTGCTGTTCCGATTCCAACGGAAGCTTTTCGACCTCGCCGCACTCATGTCCACCATAGACCTGTTTGCCTTCGGGGGCGGCTTCGCTTCCGTTCCTCTCATGTTTCACGAAATCGTGCATGTGCGGGGCTGGATGGACGGTCCGACTTTCTTGAACGGAATTGCCCTGGGGCAGATTACCCCGGGTCCGATCGTAATTACCGCGACCTTTGTGGGCTGCGCCGTGCATGGCCTCGCCGGAGGGCTTTTGGCCACGGTCAGTGTCTTTTTGCCGTCTTTCCTGCTTGTGGTTGGGATTGCGCCCTTGAGCAGCCGCTTGTTTGCATCGCGGTATCTCAACAAGGCTCTCGGCGGCGTCCTGTGCTCGTTTGTCGGCCTTCTATTGACCGTCACCGTTCGTTTCGCCCTTAACGTCCGCTGGAATCCAGTTCATGTCATCCTCAGCGGTGCCGCATTTGCCGCTCTGTTCTTAGAAGTCGATATCCTCTGGGTGGTCCTCGTTGGGGCGCTGATCTCAATAATTGCCGGATAGGTGTCTCGTGGTTCGCTCCTGCCTTCCAGACCAAAAGCAACTGCTGCCCGCACCCTTTATCACTGGGCAAACTCTTTGCCCAATTTGTAGGCTCGCTCCAGGTAACTCCGTCTGGTTTCATCGTCCGCTACAGGCACACGGTAGAAATAAACATGCTCGACTTTTCTGATCCCTGGATATCGTAATCCCCAGTCGTCAATGATTCGCGCCATTGGTGCTTCCCAATCGGCCTTGTAGTCCTCTTCTTTGAAAAGCGTCGTACTGATGACCAGGGCTTTTTCATGGCGCAGCAGTGGCATTCGACCCTTAACCTCACCGCGCCAGCCCTCAGGCGTTAGTGCGTAAGCATCACCGTAGGCGAAAACCCGTTCGAACCACCCCTTCAGGATCGCGGGAAAGTGTAGCCAGAACACGGGTGCTATAAAGGCAAGGCCCTGGGCATTTTTCAGTTTCTCCCACTGGGCAATAACGTCTTTGGGCCTATGGTCGTGGATGAATTTCGCCACTGCTTGAGGATCCATGTTGCGGAGCCAGCGTGAGGCGATGAACCTCTGAATGGGTCCTCCTGCGGAGTCCAGCACGCGTTGCTTCAGGTTCATTTGTTCGAGTATATCCAACGGCATACTTTCATCCACATAACTGGCAAAGTCCTGCATTCGAAAAACCGGGTCAAATCGAATGGCATACAGGTCGACCACTTCGCTGACGTGGCCGGCGTCTTCCAGCCCTTTGGTGAACTGCTGGAGAATGGCGTGGCAAAATGACTTGGGATTCGGATGGGCGTACACTGTCAAGATTCTCATTAGACAGTCCTCCAGGTGTGACTATTGACTGCGTGGATCAGTAAACGAAGGGAAGGTTTGTCCAAAATGGAACCCGTAGCAACTCGCTTGACGGTAACCAGCATGCCCAGCAGGAATAGAATTGCGATTCCGGGGATCCTTTGATCAGCCGGATACATCTCTTCTTCCTCAAGGTGAACGTCCAAATATAATACAAAACAATAATTTCCGCCTAACAGTACGGTTCACTCGCCGGCCGAAGCGCGGCGAGGCCAGGCAAATGTCCATGGCTGGAAAGCAATGGTGGATCTTGACGGATATTGGGTATTTGGTTATATTGCCAAATATGCAAAAGGCGGGAGGCAGCATGAACACCAAACTGCAGGCCCTTTTTGAAGCGAGAGCCAGGATCATGAAAGCCATGGCGCACCCCACGCGGCTGTTCATCATCGAGCAACTGTCGCACCGGGAGCACTGCGTTTGTGAGCTGACGGATATGGTGGGCGCCGACGTTTCCACAATCTCCAGGCACCTGGCGCTGCTCAAGAATGCCGGCATTATCAAGCATGACAAGCGCGGCGCGCAGGTATTCTACCGGCTGTGCTGCCCCTGCGTGCTCAACCTTTTCGTATGCATAGAGGGTGTCCTCAAGGAATCGGCAAAGAGTCAAATGGCATTGATCCGGTGAGACCCAGGTGACTGCAGAGGCTGAAACGGACACGAATCAATAGCAGAGAGTGCTGGATATCAGAGTAAGAAAAACAACACCCTCAAAGGGTCCAGCGGACTTGGGAATGCGCAGTGAAACAAGGTCTCGTGGCGAACTCGATGGACTCCAGGCTCGCCATTGAACCCGGAAACGACTTTATTCCCAGAGCCAAGGTGGAAGCACAGACCGGTGGGGCTAAATCAACAAGGAGGAACCCATGGCAGGACCAAGCGTAGGTTTTGTTGGGAGCGGGAGGGTGGCTCATATCATTCTGGGCGGACTGAAGAAGGCGGGGCTTATGCCCGCACAGGTCGTCGCCAGCGATGTGGATCTCGTTGTTTTGACGCGGCTGCAGGCTAAGTTTCCGGAGATCCAGATTGCACACAACAACAACCGGGAGCCGGCTTCGCAAGATATGGTCTTTCTGGGATTGCATCCCCCGGTCCTGGGCGGCTCTCTGGGAGAAATCAAGGGCTGTCTAAAATCGTGCGCGATCGTGATTTCATTGGCTCCCAAGCTGTCGAGAGCCAAAATCACCGAGGGTCTCGCCGGTTTTGACCGCATCGTGCGATTGATCCCCAATGCCGCTTCGATCATCGGCTCCGGCTATAATCCCATCTCTTTTTCGCCGACCTTAACCGTGGGAGAGAAGGATAAGGTGGTCAGCTTCTTGAGCGCGCTAGGCCAGTGCCCTGAAGTTGCGGAAGACAAGCTCGAAGCTTATGCCATTGTCACCGCCATGGGGCCAACTTATCTATGGTTCCAATTGCAGGAACTGCGGAAAATCGCCGAGTCTTTTGGATTGTCACAAGAAGAGGCCGGTATCGGCGTTGCCCAGATGATCGCAGGCGCCGGGAAAACATTGTTTGGCTCCGGCATGACTGCCGACGAGGTAATGGATTTGATCCCGGTGAAGCCGCTGGGAGAAGAGGAAGCAGGCATCAAGACCATGTATCATGCAAAATTGGAGCCCTTGTACAAGAAACTCAAAGGCTGACCTTCTGGGGAGAATGGAATGATCTCGATCAAAGTGTTGGGGTCGGGATGCCGTGGTCCGCGAAAATCCGATACAGCTTCCGAATCCTGTGTGTGGGGCCACGCATTTTGAGTAAGATCTTCTCCCCTGTTTTGGTATGGCATGGGCTCCAATATTCGCCCATTTCTCCGGGAGAATCTCTGATCCGAGTAAATGGGCCTCACACCCGCCAGTAAGTTTCGGTATCAGAACGCGGTCCGACGACAACTATGCAACCAGCCGGTAATCGTGATGCAACCCGTTCAACACAGGAATCGCCACAAGTTTGCCGCCCAACGGCTTCGGCCCCTCTATTGCCGGATCAGGATCCGGTATCGCGTTCAGCCCTTGATGAACGCGGCCGTGGTTGTACCAGCCGATGAATTCGTTCAGTACACATCTAAGATGCCTCTCATTCCAGATCAAAACCCGGTCAAGACACTCACGGCGAAGTGTCCCTATCAACCGCTCGATGTGCGCCGCCGCGTTGGGTGCGCCATACGGGATCGGTATCCCCCGGATGCCCATCTCGCGCCAGAGCCACACATCGAATGCGGATCGACACGAGACCTTCTTGCCTGCATTCTCTATTTGAAATGGATGACCGAGCTGACCAAACTTCCCGTCGTTGTCGTGGAGCAAAAACTTGGGCAGCTTCTCGAAGCAGGCGTTCCTGATCTGTTGTTTCGTCCACTCGAGCGTTGGATGATCGGTCACATGCATGTAGAGGACCCTTCGATTCGTGAGCTCCATGATGACGAAAATGTAAAGGACACGAAACTCAACCGTGTGCTGCACAAAGAAGTCACAGGACCACATAGCCTTGGCTTGGTTCTTCAGAAAGCTTCGCCAGGCTTGGGAATCTGTGTGGTCCAAGCGCCTTTTGACCATGTATTTCCGGACGGTCGAGCAAGCGTGATGAATACCGAACTTCATTTCCAACTCCAAAGCGATGCGATCCTCGCCGTACTTCGGATGATCGGAGGATATCCGGCGGATGAAGGTGATGTGTTCATTAGAAATTGGCGGTCCGCCCGACCGGCCCTGGAACATTGTCCGCCAGAACTCGCGAAACTTCCTCTTCCTCCATCGGATCACAGTCTCCGGTTTTACGAGGACCAACTCGGAGATCCAGTCTCTCCAAACCTTTGAGAGCATGGACCAGAAAAACCGATCCCGGTTTCTTAGCTGTGGCTTCTTCGACTTGCGCTTGTACACGGCGAGCTGCTGTCGTAACACGAGAATTCGCAACCATGCCACCCGATTGAACCACGCGAAGATTGCCAGATTGAGAGACTGAACGGCCACGATCGTAAGCAAACCTTCATGCCGGAAGCACGGAGCCGAGAAACTAAAAAAATCCAACAAAATCAGTTGGGACGGAGTTTTCGCGGAGCACGGGGCCTCGCGGGAGTGTTGGAAATTTCACTTCTACGGGTAGCGCGTAACACAGCCATGTGACTGGTCATCAGTCGATTTCACAAGCCCATTTATGGCCAACGCAACGGTTTACGAGTGCCTGCTCTCTGGCGGAAGTGCTGCGGATTCAGCTAGCAAGGCCCATGCCGTCCGACTATACTGACAGCAATCTAGGGTTGTTCTGATCGCGGTGCAAGAAGTATCAATGGTGGGATTCTCGATGATCGGCCAGACAATTTCGCATTTTCGCATTACGGAAAAGCTCGGCGCGGGTGGTATGGGCGAGGTCTACCGCGCCGAAGATACCACCCTCGGCCGACACGTTGCCATCAAGGTGCTGCCCGACATTTTCAGCGGCGACCTGGAACGGTTGGCTCGATTCGAGCGCGAGGCCAAGCTGCTGGCATCGTTGAATCATCCCAACATCGCTACCATCCATGGTCTTGAGCAGCAGGATGGAAAACGATTCCTTGTCATGGAGCTTGTTGAGGGTGAAACCCTGGCGCAGCGCATCGCCAAAGGACCGCTGCCTGTGGATGAGACCCTCGAGGTCTGCCGCCAGATAACCGAAGGACTGGAATCTGCCCACGAGAAAGGGATCGTCCACCGCGATCTCAAGCCTGCCAACGTCAAGATCACGCCCGAGGGCAAGGTCAAGGTGCTGGACTTCGGGCTGGCGAAGGCGTTTCAGGGCGAAATGGCCGCAGCGGACGCAAGCCATTCCCCGACGCTGACGGATCAGATGACCCGTCCAGGTGTGATCCTGGGAACCGCGGCCTACATGTCGCCTGAGCAGGCGAAAGGCAAGGCAGTCGATAAGAGGGCGGACATCTGGGCTTTCGGCTGCGTCCTCTACGAGTGTCTGGCCGGGAAGCGGTCATTTGAGGGCGAGACCGTCACCGAGACGCTGGCATCGATTCTCAAGGGCGAGCCGGATTGGTCATCATTGCCTGTGGATACGCCACAGTCGATCCGGCGACTGTTGCGCCGTTGCCTGGAGAAGGATCTGAAGGAACGCCTGCGTGACATCGCCGACGTCCGCCTGGAGATGCGGGAGCAACTTGCCGAATCCGCAGCGACTACTCCACGCGCTCGTCCTTTCTCTCTTGGGTGGGCTCTATCGGTAGGAACCACCGTGCTGGTCATCGGCATTCTGATCGGCCTGGGAGTGATGAAATACTCCAAGCCAGAGGCCACTGCTCCGTCTGAGGTGCGCTCTACCATAAAGCTGGAACCGGGATACTGGCTGGATGGGATACGGGTAATGGGGGGGCTGCAGTTCCCGAGCAGGGCTGCGATGGCCCTTTCCAGCGATGGCCGTTTCCTGGTTTACAGCGCGATCAAGGAGAATCCCGCACCTCAGGACAAACCACGATTGTACCTGCGGCGTCTGGACCAATTGGAACCTAAGCCAATTGCCGGGACGGATGGCGCCATAAGCCCATTTCTTTCCCCCGACGACCGCTGGATCGGGTTCTGGGCAGACCGCAAGCTGATGAAGGTATCCGTGGAGGGAGGGATTCCATCACCCTTGTGCGAAGTGAACTCACCCTATGGTTACAGCTGGGGATCTGACAACCAGATCTACTTCCCGTTGGATTATAACACCGGGCTCTCCAGGGTCTCTGCTGACGGAGGCAAAGTAGAGACCCTGACAAAATCCGACAGGTTGAAGCAGGAATTCAGTCACCGCCTGCCCTGTGTTCTTCCAGCAGGCAAGGGAGTGCTCTTCACCATACTTGATGATGGTATGGACCTCAAACCCCGTCTTGCGGTGATGGATCCTGCAACGCGGAAATGGCGCGTGTTGATGGAAAATGCCGCTGACGGCAGCTACCTCGGCACCGGAAACTTGGTTTTCCTTCGCCAAGGAATGCTGATGGCGGCTCCATTCGATCTGGACAGATTGGAAGTTACCGGCCCACCGGTGCCTGCCATTGCGGGCATCACGCAGGCGCTGAACGCTGGTACTGTGGGCTACAATACCACAGCCGGCCAGTTCAGAATTTCTGCTTCCGGTTCGTTGGTTTACGTCCCGGGGGGCATTGTCCCGGACATGCAGAACTCGCTGGTCTGGGTGGATCACCAGGGAAGGGCCGAATCAATTACCTCCTTCAAGGCCCCCTTTGATAGACCCAGCCTTTCGCCTGACGCCAAGTGGATTGCCTACAGAAGCGTTGGTATGGAGCGGCTATTCTGGATTTATAACCTCGACCGAGGCACGGCCACGAAGCTAACCTCGGAGGGGAATGCCGCCTCTATTGATTGGACACCCGACAGCCGGCGAGTTGTTTTCAGCTTGCGGAAATCGGGAGAAGCCAACAATCTCTACTGGCAGTCCATCGACGGCAGTTCGCAAATGGAAAGGCTTACAACAAGCAAGAATAACCAGTGGACGGGATGCCTGTCGCCAGATGGGCAACTGCTCTTATTCATGGAACTCCACCCAGAAAACGGTAACGACATCAATCTCCTGAACCTGCGGGACCGCAAAGTTACCCCCTTCTTAAACTCGAGGTTTAACGAATCTAACCCGAGATTCTCACCCGATGGACGTTGGATCGTGTTCGTGTCGGACGAATCGGGACGCTATGAAGTGTACATTCAGCCCTTCTCCGGTTCCGGAGGGAAGACGCAAATCTCAACTGAAGGTGGGAACTCGCCCCTGTGGTCACGCGACGGAAAACAGTTGTTCTATCGGAGGCCCACACAGGTGTGGGTCGTTGATGTACAGGCCGGGACGGCTTTCTCTGCGGGAAAGCCCCGCCTGCTTTTTGAGCAGGCAGGGTACTCTGGCAGCAACTGGGATATCTCGCCCGACGGTAAGCGCTTCTTGATGGTGAAGTCCGAGGAAATCAAGCCCCAGCCCGCCACCGAAATGATCCTGGTGCAGAACTGGTTCGAGGAACTCAAGCGCCTAGTCCCCACCGGAAAGAAATAAGCACGGCTGATCACGATCGAGCATCCCTTGAGATCCGAATTGAACGGAGGTTTTACTGCAAAGCTATTGGGCCGTCGCTCCCTGTAATTCCAGATCTGCGAAACTATTTGGTGATGGCTTCCGTTCACTTGCCTGATAAGTCGCTAAACCGGAGAAGTGGAGGTGGCCTTGGGGTGGCTTGGACTTGATTATTCGATTCCCGGGACGCTTTTCCTCGTACCCAGGTACTCAGATAATGCCTATTATATAAAATGGCTTTACGTTAGAAATCATCTGTCGATGACGAGGGTGTTGACCTCGTTGTTGGCAACCGCACGAACGTCAAGACACTCCTTTTGCAGATCAAGGTGCGGTTCTCGTTGAGCGGGCGCGGCCACTACCCGGCAAACGTTCGCCGCGCAACCGGCGTGCACCCAATCCTAACTAGTTCCTGCTCTTCGTCCGTTACCATAAAATTAGCGAACAAAAGTCAACGCGCCTCCAGGTAGGGCCAGCTTATCCGCTTCCATGGCCCGAGAGGAATCATGCTGGCTGGAACCTATATGGAACCAAATTGAAAAATGATGGGTTTATTAAGCTGATGAGTTTTTGTAACTGATTGATTTTATTGGTGGAGCTGGTGAGGATCGAACTCACGACCTCCTGACTGCCAGGCAATGCTCCTGGGTTTCACAACCTCCTCAGACCCAGTAAGTTGCTGAAAATAAAAAACATCCAATTGTAGGGATTTGCCCGTTTTGGGTGAGATTGGCAGGTTTTGGAACACTTTTCTCACACCAAGTCTCACACCGGATCGTCCCCACTTGCGGTAATGATTCCAGTAGTGACTGGCAAGCCGCAGCGCGCGGTTTTGGCAGGACGGATGCGGATCCGGTTCCTGGCCGAGAGACTTCCCCAGCGTGCCGTGACCGCAATTAAGATTTCCTATTTCCTGGACGGGCCGATCAATCCTCTGAATCCGCAGGGGGTGAGTCCGTAAAAACAATCTCGTGATAATCGCCTGGGCGAATGGCAGCTATTACCGCGACCACACCTGCAAGATGCCTTTGTATTTTCGGCCAACTGGTTGTTGGCAGCACCATGAGGGCAAGTTTTCTTCCAGTAAGGTTTTGCTGATAACGAAGATTCTGGTCCGTGGTGATGAAGACATCAAAGCATCCATCGGCGGCTGTGAGCAAGGTGCCGTTGTCAAGCTCTGCCCAGCCCATTTCATAAGCGGTAGATACCATATGACCGGGCAGTTTTTGACGGAGGGGTGCGGGAGTGCCATGATCCAGGAGAATTCTCATATCTTTGCCCGCACATTCTTTTGAGCTCAGACTTCGATCAGACTGCGTTGGGCGCACTCAAGCACTGCGTGGACCTGTTCCCGGGTTACGCCGGGAAACCATTCCAGAAAATCATCCACGGACGCGCCATCTTCGAGGTTTTCGAAGAGCGCTTTTACAGGTACGCGCGTGCCTTTAAACGCCCATGCACCGCTGATTTTCCCCGGCTCTCGTTCGACGGCAGGGCAATTTATCCAATCAAGCATGCGACAAGGATACGTCATTTTCATATCGGGCCGCAAGAGTGCGCATTCGGCATAGCGGCTTTAGAAGTTGCGGAATCATACTGTAAACATATTGGAATGACGATTCGACAGCGCTCTGCGAGCCATGCATAATTCTGCTGCCGACGCCATGGGCGTTCCGGAATCTCCATGCCGGACGTTGTCCCTGCCAATAATATCGTCTCAGCTGAAAACATTGAGCTTACGGAATTGAGCTGATATCTTCCCGATTCATGCACATCATCCTGATGTCCTTAATCTCAACCGTCCTCGCCGGCTTTCGAACACGCCTTGCGCTCCAAACCAAGATCCTCGCCCTGCGACACCAGATCATCGTCTTGAGACGTTCCGTTTCCGGTCGGCCCAAACTTCGAGCTTGGGACCGATTCCTCTGGATCTGGCTCTTACGCCTCTGGCCCGAGTGGCGCTCAACTCTCATTATTGTCAAACCAGGGACGGTCATCGCTTGGCATCGCAAGGGCTTTCGCCTGTTCTGGACCTGGAAGAGCCAGCGCGGTCTTTCGGGGAGGCCAAGGATTTCAAGAGATATCCGCGAACTGATCCGCACCATGAGCAAAGCTAATCTGACCTGGGGAGCCCCCCGAATTCACGGCGAATTGCTCAAACTCGGTATCGATGTCTCCCAGGCAACCGTCGCTAAGTACATGGTCCGAAATGCCAAACCGCCCTCTCAGGCCTGGCGAACGTTTCTCAAAAACCACACCAAACAGCTTGCCTCCATCGATTTCTTCACCGTCCCTACCCTCACCTTTCGTATTCTCTACGTTTTCGTCGTTCTCTCTCACGAGCGTCGCCGGGTTGTTTACTTCAACGTCACGTCTCATCCAACCGCAGAATGGACCTCACAGCAGCTTCGTCAGGCCTTTCCTTATGACGCCGTACCGCAATATGTGCTCAGGGATCGAGATCGAATTTATGGCGAGGATGTTCGACGGCAATTGAAGGACATGGGGATCAAGCAAGTGCTTGCCGCACCTCGATCCCCCTGGCAGACGCCCTATGTCGAGCGCGCGATTGGATCTATCCGGCGAGAGTGCCTCGACCACATCATCGTGATCAACGCAGAATCGCTTCGGGCAACGCTTCGATCCTGTTTTTCTTACTACCACGACAGCCGCTGCCATCTTGCATTGGACAAGGACTCACCCGATACAAGAGAAGTGCAACCACCTGAAAGGGGCGTGGTTGTTGAGATCTCCAAAGTAGGTGGGCTCCATCATCGCTACGAGCGACGCGCAGCCTGAACACCCGTTTTCTATTCCCTGTCAAACGGTTCCAACCGGGGATTGATGTGTCCAGGTATTCCATTGAAGCTCAATCACTGATTCCCTATTCGATTCTGTTGGGCAGGCTTCAGCTAATCTTGGCATCCCAGTAGTCGCCAGGGCCTCGCTTGGATGTATTTAATTATGCTCCGATGGA